>NZ_WPIK01000001.1 GCF_009754915.1 Mucilaginibacter arboris
TTAAACTAATTTTTAAGACATTTGTCTAATATTCAAACAAAAAATAATGGAAACAAGAAAAACAGATTACGATTATAAAAACATCATTGAGCTTAGCGGAACACAGGATACCACGCGCAAATTTATGGCAAATGTTTTTATGTGGATGTTTGTAGCGTTGGGCATATCTGCAGCTATGTCTTACATTTTTTCGCACGATCAGAGCTTATTACAATTACTTTTTAACCCGGAAACAAATTCACGTACAATCTTCGGTACGATTGTAATGTTTTCCCCGCTTGGATTTGTCCTTATGTCTTTCGGCATTAATAAATTATCCTATCCTGTATTACTGCTTTTGTTTATTACTTTTGCAGCATTATTTGGTATTAGTTTAAGCTTTATTTTTCTGGTTTATACTTCAGCATTAATCAGTACAGTATTTTTAACTACTTCTTTGGTTTTTGGAGTTATGGCCGTTGCAGGTTATACCACGCATACAGATTTAACAAAATTTGGTTCTATTTTGATAATGGCTTTATTTGGTATTATCATCGCTTCTTTTGTTAATTTTTTCATGAACAGCGAGCAATTAGATTACATAATTAGTTATATTGGCGTAGCTGTGTTTGTAGGATTAACTGCTTATGATGTACAAAAACTGAAAAGAATTGGTGAAGGTATAGAATACGGAAGCGCATCCGCAGGAAAAATGGCCATTATGGGCGCTTTAACTTTATACCTTGATTTTATCAACCTTTTCCTGATGTTGTTACGTGTGTTTGGCGGCGGCAGAAGAAGGTAAAATACTGTTTTTATCATACAAAAAGCTCTGTCGGAAATTTCGGCGGGGCTTTTTTATTGCATGTTAATGATTGCATATTAACGCTTATTTATGCAGATTTGCAGTGCTTATGGAGAAAGACGGAGGGATTAGACCCAACGATGTCTTAGCAACCTGTGCTTACAAGGTGCTACATTCTACTCTAACCAAACTTTTTAGTTGGAGACAGATAAGCGAAAGGCAAACCAATCCACCGGACTTTTCGACATAAGATTTTTTTAGTAGCAAGTATTAAGTATCAAGACAAAAAGTCGCAGATAGATTTGTACTTGATACCGGATACTTTCGACTTGATACTTTACAATGAATATCGAACAAGAATTACAAAAACGCATCCTGATTATTGATGGTGCGATGGGCACCATGATCCAGCGTTATCAGCTTTCAGAAGAGGATTTTCGGGGAGAACGTTTCCGCGATCATCCTTCTGATTTAAAAGGCAACAACGATTTGCTGAACATCACCCGTCCGGATATTATCAAAGCAATACATGCAGAATATTTAGATGCCGGGGCAGATATTATCGAAACCAACACGTTTAGCACGCAACGCATCTCTTTGGCCGATTATCACCTGGAAGAATTAGCTTACGAGTTAAGCTTTGAAGGTGCAAAAATAGCACGCGAAGTAGCGGATGAATACAATTTAAAAACACCGGAAAAACCCCGTTTTGTGGCCGGCGCTGTTGGCCCAACTAACCGTACGGCTTCACTTTCTCCGGATGTAAATGATCCCGGCTATCGTGCCGTAACGTTTGATGACCTGGAAGAAGCTTACTACGAGCAGGTACGGGGCTTGGTTGATGGCGGTTCTGATGTGCTTTTGGTAGAAACTATTTTTGATACGCTGAATGCGAAAGCAGCGTTGTTTGCCATTAACCGCTATGCTTCTTTTACCGGCAAAAAATTGCCAATCATGATTTCCGGAACCATTACGGATGCTTCCGGCCGTACACTTTCCGGTCAAACGGTAGAAGCTTTCTGGAATTCCATCCGCCACGCTAACCTGCTTTCTGTTGGTTTAAATTGCGCTTTGGGTGCCAAAGATATGCGTCCGCATTTGGAAGAACTTTCAGAAAAAGCTGATGTTTACATTTCCGCTTATCCAAATGCGGGCTTACCCAATGAGTTCGGCGCTTATGATGAAGTTCCGCACGAAACAGCACATCTGGTAGAAGATTTCCTGCAATCGGGCTTTGTAAATATCGTAGGCGGCTGCTGCGGAACAACACCGGAACATATCAAATGTATCGCAGAAAAAGCAGCAAAATATCCTCCCAGACAAAAACCCAAAATAGAACCTTTTATGCGTTTAAGCGGACTGGAAGCAGTTACCATTACACCTGAAAGTATTTTTGTAAACATTGGAGAACGAACGAACATTACCGGATCGCCTAAGTTTTCAAAGTTGATTTTAGCAGAAAATTATGAAGAAGCTTTAACCGTTGCCCGCCAGCAGGTGGAAGGCGGCGCGCAGGTGATCGATATCAATATGGACGAAGGTATGATTGATTCTGAAGCGGTAATGGTAAAATTCCTGAACCTGGTTGCTTCCGAACCTGATATTGCCAAGCTTCCCATCATGGTCGATTCTTCTAAATGGATCGTTATTGAAGCCGGATTAAAATGTTTACAAGGAAAAGGCATCGTTAATTCCATCTCCCTGAAAGAAGGCGAAGAAAAATTTAAAGAATATGCCCGCAAAATTCTGAGTTACGGTGCGGCAGTTGTAGTGATGGCTTTTGATGAGAACGGTCAGGCGGATAATTACGAGCGCCGCATTGAGATTTGCAAACGCAGCTATGATATATTAGTTAATGAACTTGGCTTTCCTCCGCAGGATATCATCTTCGACCCAAACATTTTAACGGTTGCCACCGGTTTGGAGGAGCATAATAATTATGCAGTCGATTTTATAAACGCTACACGCTGGATCAAGCAAAACCTGCCGATGGCAAAAGTAAGCGGCGGCGTAAGTAATATTTCTTTCTCTTTCAGAGGGAATAATGTAGTGCGCGAAGCGATGCATTCAGCTTTTCTATATCATGCCATTCAGGCCGGAATGGACATGGGCATCGTAAACGCCGGTATGCTGGAAGTTTACGAGCAAATCCCCAAAGATTTACTGGAACTGGTTGAAGACGTGTTGTTAAACCGCCGCGATGATGCAACTGAACGACTGGTCACTTTTGCTGATACCATAAAAAGCAAGGGAAAAGAAGTAGTGCGTGATGAAGAATGGCGCAAAGGGACGGTAGAAGAACGGCTTTCGCACGCACTGGTGAAAGGAATTATCGAATATTTGGATAACGATGTGGAAGAAGCACGCCTAAAAGCCGAAAAACCATTAGACGTAATTGAAGGCCCATTGATGGACGGGATGAACATTGTGGGCGATTTATTTGGTGCCGGGAAAATGTTTCTGCCGCAGGTGGTAAAATCTGCCCGGGTAATGAAAAAAGCGGTGGCTTATCTGCTACCATTTATTGAGCTGGAAAAACAGCGGGTTATTGATGCTGGGGAAGATTCGAGCGGAAGCAGAGCCAACGCCGGTAAAATATTAATGGCCACTGTTAAGGGTGATGTGCATGATATTGGTAAAAATATAGTAGGCGTAGTGTTAGCATGTAATAATTTTGAGATTATTGATCTGGGTGTAATGGTTCCAGCCCAACGCATTATTGAAGAGGCCAAAAAGCAGAAAGTTGACATTATCGGTTTGAGCGGATTAATTACGCCTTCGTTGGATGAAATGGTGCACTTTGCCAAGGAAATGGAGCGTGAGGGCTTTACTATTCCGTTAATTATTGGTGGCGCAACAACATCGCGCATACATGCGGCAGTAAAGATTGACCCCAATTATTCAGGGCCGGTAATACACGGAATAGATGCTTCCCGAAGTGTTACGATGTGCAGCAATTTAATGAATAAGGACAACAGGGATACCTATATTTTAGGTATAAAAGAAGAATATGCAAAAGCACGCGAAGCACATTTAAATAAACGTGTGGACAAGAAATTTATGCCGGTAAAAGAAGCATGTGAGCAGAAGTTTCAATTGAGCTTAGACGGAGCTATCACACCAAAACCAAGTTTCCTCGGCACAAAAACAATTAAAGATTTTCCGTTGGAAGATTTGATCCCTTACATCGACTGGACACCGTTCTTCCATACCTGGGAATTACGCGGAAGTTATCCAAAGATATTTAACGACACATTTGTAGGTGCAGAAGCCAAAAAACTATTTGATGATGCACAGAAATTACTTCAGGAAATTGTAGCAAAAAAACTGTTGCAAGCTAATGGAGTAGTTGGTTTCTGGCCGGCAAATGCAGTTGGTGACGATATTGAACTTTATACGGATGAAACCCGAACAAAAGTTTTAGATACCATCTATACGCTTCGCCAGCAGGCAGAAAAACCAAAAGGCGAACCTTATTATGCACTTGCTGATTTTATCGCACAAAAATCTTCAGGCGTTCCTGATTACTGGGGAGGATTTGCCGTGACAGCAGGTTTAGGTTGTGATGAACTGGTAGCCAAATTTGAAGCAGACCATGATGATTACAACAGCATTATGGCAAAAGCTTTAGCTGATCGTTTGGCCGAAGCTTTTGCAGAAAAAATGCACGAGCTTGTTCGCCGCGAATATTGGGGTTATGCTAAAGACGAACACTTGAGCAATGAAGAGATGATTAAGGAAAAATACCAAGGCATTCGTCCCGCGCCAGGTTATCCGGCTTGTCCTGACCATACAGAAAAATGGACTTTATTTAAGCTGCTAAATGCAGAAGAAAATACAGGGATGTATCTAACAGAAAGCTTAGCAATGATGCCAGCTTCTTCTGTCAGCGGTTTTTACTTTGCACATCCTCAAGCTAAATATTTTGGATTAGGCAAAATCACCAAAGATCAGGTAGAAGATTATGCCCAAAGAAAAAATATGCCGATAGAAGAAGTAGAGCGGTGGCTGAGCCCGAATCTTTCGTATTGAAAAAGATCGAGGAGTGAAGAATGAAGATATGTATGGTTGCAAATAAATTCGACTATTAAATTATGACTTTTACAGATTTGGATGCCTGGAAAGAAGCAAGGGCATTAGTTAAAATAGTTTATCTGTGTATTGAACGTTTTCCGAAAGAAGAAGTTTATGGCTTACAATCTCAAATAAAAAGAGCTGCAATCTCGATTCCTTCCAATATTGCTGAAGGTTGTGGCCGCAATCAGCCGAAAGACATGATGCGTTTTTATTATATCGCCCGAGGCTCTGCTTACGAATTAGAAACACAACTTTACCTTTCGCTCGACCTTAATTTTATTGATGAAACTGAACTAAAACTCATGTTAGAAAAACTTAAAAAAATCAGAATTTTGCTGGCGGGTCTTATCACTTATCAAAATAATCAACTCAACAAATAGTTATATCCTTTTTCCCACTCTGATAATCATCAATTTTACAAACCATTTATATCCTTTTTCCCCGCTCCCCGCTCTTATAACCTCATGAAAATTACCGATCATATTAAAAACGCCAACGGCAAAACACTTTTTTCTTTTGAACTTTTACCGCCGATTAAAGGACATGGCATCCAGGGAATTTTTGACGCGATTGACCCGCTGATGGAACTCAATCCTCCTTTTATCGATGTTACTTCACTGCGTGAAGATTCTTTTTATAAAGAACGCGACAATGGATTGTTAGAAAAAGTAACATACCGGAAGCGCCCCGGAACAGTTGCCGTTTGTGCAGCCATCATGAACAGATATAAGGTAGATGCTGTCCCGCATTTACTTTGTGGCGGCTTTACCAAAGAGGAAACCGAATATGCCTTGATCGACCTGCAATTTCTGGGCATTGACAATGTTTTGGTTTTACGAGGAGATGCCCGGAAAGGCGATGCTGGTTTTATACCTACTCCCGGCGGACATACTTATGCTACAGAATTGCTGGAACAGGTAGTGAACATGAACAACGGCATTTACCTGCACGAAGACCACGAATCTTTTAAAACTGATTTTTGTGTTGGCATTGCGGCTTATCCGGAGAAACATTTTGAAGCGCCCAACTTAAAAACCGACTTTCAGTTCCTGAAAAAGAAGGTTGATCTCGGCGCAGATTTTATGGTTACTCAAATGTTTTTTGATAACAATAAATACCGGGAATTTGTAAAATGCTGCCGAGAAAACGGAATTAATATTCCAATTATTCCCGGACTAAAACCACTTACAACGGCAAAACAGCTCATCAATCTGCCAAAAATATTTCATATCGATATCCCCGAAGATTTGAGCGATGCGGTACAAGCTTGCAAAAACGATAAGGAAGTAAGAGAAGTTGGTATCGAATGGATGATTAACCAGTGCAAAGAATTAAAGGAAATAGGCGCACCGGTTTTACATTTTTATACGATGGGAAATGCGGAACCGACTAAAAGAATTGCAAAAGCGGTATTTTAATTTTAGGTTGATAAAAGAAGCATTACAAGATTAAGGTTACAAAACTTCTAAATCTTGTAATGCTTTTTCCAATTCTTCTGCCGATGTAAACCGAATAGATTCAATTCCCAATTTCCTTGCGGCTTCCACATTTCGCAAATTATCATCGATAAAAACAGCATCTTCCGGTTTAACCTGATAACGGTCAAATAAAATCTGGAAGAAAGCGGCTTCGGGTTTGCGAATGCCTTCATCGCCCGAAACCACAATGCCATCAAACCAGTTTAAAAAATCAAACTCGCGCAAGGCTATCGGGAAAAGTTCTGCCGACCAGTTTGTTAGCGCATAAAATTTATACTTACCGGTAGCTTTTAGCTTTTTGAAAATATCAACAGTTCCTTCAATGGGCCCGTTTAGCATTTCTTCCCAGCGGTCGTAATAAGCGCTGATTTCTTCTTTATGATGCGGATATCGTTCAATTAAAGCTTTTGTTCCCGCTTCTAAAGAACGTCCGGCATCCTGTTCTTCGTTCCAGGCCAGCGTACAAATATTTTCCAGGAAATGATTGGCTTTTTCCTCAGAACCAAAGATCTTGTTGTATAAAATTTTAGGTTCCCAATTGATTAGAACGTTGCCTAAATCAAAAATAATAGTGTTGATCATCGAAATAATTAATCGATAAAAGTTGTTAAAAATTCTTGCGGAGAATAAATGGGCAGCGAAGGAATGCCCTGCTTTTGAAACTGCTTATCAAAGGTAATTACATAATCTAGTTTATGTTGTAGAGCCGTATAATATTGCAAAGCATCCTCTACATCCGGCATTACTGACGCAATAGCCAAAACAGCCGTTTTATGATTGCAGTCAATCGTTTCTATATCTTCTAAAAGTTCCAATAAAAGAAATTTTGTGGTTTCAATCCCCAAAGATTTTTTTACCTAGTATGAAGTAATATGAATAATCGCGGGTGTAACAAAAACTTTGTTAGGAAAGTAAAGGGTTTCTTTAAGCAAGCGTTGCGATTCCTCAAACTTATCTCTTTCCAGCAAAACTCTATCAAAACATTTGCATCTAACAGTATTTTAAAAGCCATATTTTGCAGCGTTATCTTCGTAATAAGCTTTTTTAAAATCCTGAATATCCGTAAACTTTTCTTTAATATCCAGCTGCTTCACCATTTCGAAAATGTTGGATTTTCTTTTTGGCTTGGTAAGCTGTTTAAAATAATCTTCAACCAATTCTGAAACGCTAACCTGATTTTCAGCAGCGTAGCATTTTGCTTTAGAAAGCAAACTTTCTTCAATAGTAAGGTTTACCCGACTTTTCATAATCAAATATACGCATAAATAAAATTAGTGTACACTAATACTGATGCTTCTTTTATCACCTAAAAATCTTCAAACTGAAGTTCCTTCCTCTGCCAATAAATATGCCTTAAAAGAAGCATAATCTGTTCCCAAAGCATCTGCTTGTTTTGGTTTTTCTTCCAGTTCCAGCACTTGTTCTGGTATTTCAATATCGGCAGCAATTTCATCCGAAAAAACATCAGGGAATTTACAAGGATGGGCCGTGGCTAAAAAAACGCCAGTATTTTCCTGCTGCGGATGTTGCTTTTGCCAAGCATTAAGCGCCAGATAAGCAATTGCGGTATGCGGACAAACTACATAATCATACAAATGGTAAACTTCTGCAATAGCATCTTTTGTTTGCTCATCATTAAAACTGTAACCACTAACTAATTTGGTTATTGCTGATTGATCTTCCTGAAACAGATCCATAATGCGTGCCCAATTGCTTGGATTGCCTACATCCATTGCATTGGAAATGGTTGCTACGGAAGGTTTGGGTTGATAAATACCGCCGTTTAAAAAAGTGGGAACGGTATCATTCGCGTTGGTGGCAGCAATAAACTGTTTCACCGGCAAACCCATTTTCCTGGCCAGCAAACCAGCGCCGATGTTGCCGAAATTTCCGCTGGGAACAGAGAAAACCACATCCTTTTTACCTTCCCGCTGCAATTGCGCAACGGCATTGAAATAGTAAAAAGTTTGGGGGATTAAACGGGAAATATTGATGGAATTAGCAGAAGTCAGCCGGAATTTTTCATTCAGTTCTGCATCTACAAAAGCTTGTTTTACCAATGCCTGGCAATCATCAAAAGTACCGTCAATTTCGATGGCACGAATGTTTTGTCCGTTGGTGGTTAACTGCAATTCCTGTATCGGGCTAACTTTTCCTTTCGGATATAAAATGGTAACCAAAGTGTTCGGCACGCCTAAAAAACCTAAAGCCACCGCGCCGCCGGTATCGCCGGAAGTGGCTACCAGAACATTCAGTTCTTTTTCACCTTCACGAAGAAAATAAGCCATTACGCGGCTCATAAAACGGGCGCCAAAATCTTTAAAAGCAAGCGATGGCCCGTGGAAAAGTTCGAGCACATATTGATCTTCAGTCAGTTTTACAACCGGCGCCGGGAAGTTGATCGCATCATCAATAATTGCTTTTAAATCTCCGGAAGGAATAATGCCTTGCAGCAAATTATCCGCAACGCGAAAAGCAATTTCGGGCAAAGAAAATTGGTGCAGGTTTTCGATGAAATCATCCGGCAAACGAGGTATTTCAACTGGCATATATAAGCCTTTATCCTGCGGCAAACTGTTAAAAACAGCTTCCTGAAAAGATACTTCGTAAGTTTTATTATTGGTACTGTAGAGTTTCATTTTTTATAAGAGGTTAAAGGTGAAGGGCTGAAAGGTGAAAGGAACTGGCAACTCGCAACTTACAACTTACAACCGGAAACAGAACTAATCTAAAATAACCGGTCCGTTATTGTTAATTGGTGAAACATAAGTTTTGCTGGAAATTCCCAACGAAGTTAAATGTGATGCAATTTTTTGGGTGATAAAAGAAGCATTGGCTTCGGTTTTGGTGAAAGCAAAAACCGAAGGGCCGGAACCGGAAATCCCGAAACTTACGGCACCGCTTTCCATCGCCATTTCGCGCATCTTATAAAAATCAGGAATTAAAATTGAACGAACAGGTTCTACCAGAATATCTTTCATGCTGCGGCCAATCAGGTCTATATCTTTCAGAAACAAACCGCTTACCAAACCGGCAATATTTCCCCATTGCGTTACGGCATCTTTTAAAAATACTTTTTGTCGGATCATTTGCCTTGCATCTCGCGTTGGTACATCAACTTCCGGAAAAACGATGGCGCAATACAAACCTTCCGGATGCGGCAAGCGGATAATATCGAGCGGTTCATAACTTCTGATCAGCACAAAACCGCCTAATAAAGCTGGTGCAACATTATCTGCATGGCCGTATCCGCAAGCGAGTTCTTCGCCTTTCATGGCAAACGGAACGAGTTCCATTGGAGTTAGCGGATTATCAAGCAGATTATTTATCGCAAACAAACCCGCAACTGTACTCGCCGAACTGGAACCCAAACCGCTGCCAATCGGCATTTTTTTGTGGAGTTCGATTTCGATACCTAAATCCGGCTGACCGATGTGGTTCAGATAATGTTTAACACTGGCGCTAACCGTATTCTTTGCAGCATCTAAAGGCAACCGGCCGTCATCTCCGGTAATTTTTTTTATGGTGATGCCTGATTTTTCCACTCTATGCATCACCACTTCATCTCCCGGCGCATTTACGGCAAAACCCAGTACATCATAACCGCAAACCACATTGGCAACAGTAGCCGGGGCAAATACTTTTATAGAATCTTTCATTGTTTTTAAAAAGAGCGGAGTTCAAAGACTAAAGACCGGCCTTTATAATTTAATTAATTTAATGTGCACCAACATTTACCAAATCAGCAAAAACACCGGCAGCAGTAACTTCGGCGCCAGCGCCTGGCCCTTTTACAACTAACGGACGTTCTTTATAACGTTCTGTGGTAAACGATATCACGTTATCACTGCCCGAAAGCGAGTAAAAAGCATGTCCGGCATCAACTTGCTGTAAAGAAATAGAAACTTCTCCGTTTTCTAATTTTCCAATGTAACGAAGCACTTTTCCGTTGCTTTCTGCTGCTGTTTTTATGCCGTTAAAATAAGCATCTTCCGCTTGTAAGGCTTCGTAAAATTCGGCTACTGTACCTGCTTCGATTGCTGTTTTTGGCAGCATATTTTCCAGCTTTACATCAGCTGCTTCTAACGGATAACCTGCATCACGTGCTAAAATCAGCATTTTTCGCATAAAATCCATTCCGCTTAAATCGTCGCGCGGATCAGGTTCTGTGTAACCTTTTTCCTGCGCTGTTTTCACCACATCATGGAAGTTTGCATCTCCTTTAAAATTGTTAAAAATAAAGGAAATCGTTCCAGATAAAATAGCTTCAATTTTGATAATCCGGTCACCGGAAAGCATCAAATTTTTCAACGTCTGGATAATAGGCAAACCTGCGCCAACATTGGTTTCGTAGTAAAAGTCAACCCCATGGTTCCGGGCCGCATCTTTAAACTTTTGATATTGTTCGTAGCTGCCAGAATTACCGATCTTATTGCAGGTTACAATAGAAATATTCGAATTAAAAATCTTTTCATAAAAAGCAACCGGTTTCGGGCTGGCCGTATTATCAATAAAAACAGCATTTGGCAAGTTCATTTCCTTCATCCTTGCAACAAACAGTTCCAGTTCTGCTGTTTCTGCAGAAGCTTCTAACATTTCCTGCCAGTTATCCAGCGATAAACCATTATCATCAAAAAACATTTTACGCGTATTGCTGATGCCGGCAATTTTCACCTGGATACCATTGTTTTCCTGCAAAAAGTTACGGTGCGATTGGAGTTGCCTAAATAGGGTTTTGCCAATATTTCCGGTTCCCAAACAAAAAGCATGAAGCGTTTTATTTAGTTCGATAAAAAAAGCATCATGAACGGCGTTTAAAGCTTTGCCCAGATCAGGACGGGAAATAACGACAGAAATATTGTATTCTGATGAACCTTGCGCAATTGCCCGAACGTTTACGCCGTTTCTGCCCAAGGCATGGAACAACTTGCCCGACATACCCGGCGTTTGCTTCATATTCTCGCCTACAATAGCTAAAATGGAAAGATTTTGCTCAAAAACCGGTGCTTCCAGCTTTTTGGCAATCAGCTCCAGCTCAAATTCCTGCTCAATTAATTGTTGTGCTTTTAAAGCATTGGTTGGATGAATGGCAAACGTAATGCTGTGCTCAGAAGAAGATTGTGTGATTAAAATTACGTTGATCTGCTCGCGTGCCAACAAACTGAACAACCTGCCGCTAAAACCAGCTTTGCCAACCATTCCGCTGCCTTCGAGGTTAATGATGCTGATCTCGTTAATAGAAGAAATCCCTTTAATGATTAAGTTTGAAGTGCCGCAATCATGTCTGATTACCGTTCCCGGAAAATCAGGTTGAAAAGTATTTTTGATAGCGATAGGGATGCGTTTTAAAAACGCCGGGATCATGGTTGGCGGATAAATCACTTTGGCACCAAAGTAAGAAAGCTCCATTGCTTCTGTATAAGAAAGTTCCGGCAGCGGAAATGCTTTTTTTACCATCCTCGGGTCTGCCGTCATCATTCCGTTTACATCCGTCCAGATCTGGATTTCTTCCGCATTTAAAGCAGAACCGAAAATTGCTGCTGTGTAATCGCTCCCGCCACGGCCCAAAGTTGTCATCCGGCCTTTTTCATTACTGGCAATAAATCCGGTCACAAAAAGTATTTTCCCTTTATTTTCGCTATAAAAGCTTTGAATTAAAATTTCTGTTAATTCGGTTTGTACCCGCGCCTGGCCGAAATTGCTATCGGTTTTAATCAGTTCAGAAGCATCAACAAAACAAATTTCCTGCAAATATTGCTCAGCAATTTTACTGATCATAAAAGTAGAACAGCGTTCGCCATAACTTAATACCAAGTCTCGGGTTTGGGCAGTAAGTTCCTTTAAGCTGAAAATTCCTTGCAGCAAATCTTCCAGTTCATTAAAAAAAATCTTCAGTTTTGTAAAAACCGGATTTTGCCGCTGTACATCTAATAGTGTTTTTATCACTAAAAAATGGCGGTCTTCCAATTCTTTAAGGTAAGAAGAAAAATCTTCGCCTAAAGAAGCTTTATCCGCCATTTTAGACAGCAGGTTTGTAACACCGCTCATGGCAGAAAGTACAACTATCGGATTACCAGAAACAGCAGCTTCTTTTTTAACAATTTCCAGTAGTGCCTGGATACTTTCGGGAGAACCTACGGATGTGCCTCCGAATTTTAATACTTTCATAATAAGGGTTTAACAAAAAAGCCTTCCTCTTTGCGGAGGAAGGCTTTTTATGGTTTTTATCTTTATTTTTTTACCAAAATCTATCCTTCCTCCGAAATATTGCCGGTGGTAGTAATAATGGTAATGATAATGGATTGATTGCTCAGCATAAATTTGTCCTGGTTGAGGGCGGCGTAAAGTAAATACTTTGTTCTCAATTTTGCAACAGACAAATAATTTTTTTGTTGATAAAAGAAGTATATACAAGAAGTATATCTATTTTTGATAGATAAAAACAGTATCAACATGAAAAGTATATTGCTAAAAATTGATGATAAGCTTTTTGAGGAAACAGAGAAGCATGTTAAAAAATTGAAAATAAGCAGAAATAGTTTTATAAAAGAAGCTATTGCCACTTATGCTAAAACTTTGTCTCGCAAGGAATGGGAAGAGCAGGTTCGACGTGAAGTTGAAATATTAAAAGCACATGATCCTGATAAAGAATTAAAACAAATATTTCAAACTGCTTCCTTAATTGATATGCAAAAATATTTAGATGATGAATATTAACCCGATACCGCTTCAATACGAAATATGGATTGCAGATCTAGACCCTGCAAGCGGAACTGAACCTGGAAAAATCCGTCCGGTTATCATTCTGCAAGCGGATGTTTTGCATTACGCTGGCCACACCTCTACTATTGCCTGCGCCGTTTCTTCTCAACCAAAAGAAGGCGTTTCCTTGATCCGGCAAAGAATTCAGCCTTCTGTAGAAAACGGACTACGAAAAGAATCTTATATTTTAATTGATCAAATTCGCGCTTTGGATTTAATAAGATTACATCAAAAAATCGGAGAACTTGAAGAAGAAGCGATCAATACTTTGCGTCAAAACATTAAATCAATTTTATCTTTAGATTAATGCAGGGCCTCGTAACAAAATCTACCGGAAGCTGGTACCAGGTGCAGGATGCGGAAGGAAAGCGCTTTGATTGCCGGATAAAAGGCAAGTTCCGGATGAAAGGTTTAACCACCACCAACCCAATTGCTGTTGGAGACCGTGTTGATTTTGAGATCGAGCCGGAACAGCAAACGGGCGTGATCCACAAGCTGCACGACCGGAAAAATTACATCATCCGTAAATCCATCAACCTAAGCAAACAGGCGCAAATTATTGCTGCAAACCTTGATCTGGCTTTGCTGGTGGTTACCTTAGCCTCTCCCCGCACTTCCCTCGGTTTTATCGACCGTTTTTTGGTTACTGCCGAAGCTTATGGCATTCCGGCCGGAATTGTTTTTAACAAGCTGGATCTATTCAGCGAAGAAGGTTTGGAAATCCTGGCTGAGTACCGTGCTATTTATGAAAATATCGGTTATCAGTGTTATGAAACTTCTGCTATAAAAAAAACAGGCATAAAAGAAGTATCGGAAGTTTTAAAAGACAAAACCACACTTTTCTCCGGCCATTCCGGCGTAGGAAAATCTACTTTACTCAATTCAATTTTTCCGGGAATGGAAACCCGCACAGGCGAAATTTCGGATTGGAGCGATAAAGGCAAACACACTACCACTTTTGCCGAAATGTTTGAGCTGCCTTTTGGCGGTTTTTTGATTGATACGCCCGGCATCCGTGAATTAGGCGTGATCGATATTGAAAAACAGGAGCTGAGCCACTTTTTCCCGGAAATGCGCGAGCTGTTAAACCAATGCCGTTTCTATAATTGCCGCCATATTAACGAACCAGGCTGCGCGGTTTTAGCTGCGCTGCAAGAAGGCGTAATTGAACAATCTCGTTATGAAAGCTATTTGAGTATTTATCATGGGAATGATACGAGGGCGTAAAGAAAGTTATAAGTTATACGTATCCAAACACTTCACTAATTTTATCGCAGGCCTTAAAAACTTAAAACATATCACTCAAAACTTACAACTCAAATGAGGGCAGTTATCCAACGCGTAAGCCAAGCATCTGTAAAAGTAAACGGCATAGCAACCGGCGAAATCGAAACTGGTTTTTTGGTTCTGCTTGGGATTGAAGAGGCAGATACCGAAGAAGATGTAAGCTGGTTAACACAAAAAATAATCGGAATTCGGGTTTTTCGTGATGAAAATGGTTTAATGAACAAAGCTTTAGCTGATGTTAACGGTGATATTTTGCTGATTTCGCAATTCACACTTTTTGCGCAAACTAAAAAAGGGAACCGACCATCTTTTATCCGCGCAGCGAAACCTGAAAAAGCAATTCCATTATATGAAATGATGATTAAAATCCTGGAAAACCTATTAGGCAAAAGTATTTCGACCGGCATTTTTGGTGCAGATATGAAAGTAAGTTTAGTAAATGATGGGCCGGTAACCGTCATCATGGATACAAAAGATAAAGACAACCACTGATTTTATGACGATAAAAGAAGCACAGCAAGCAGTCGACGAATGGATCCAAACAACAGGAATCCGTTATTTTAACGAGCTAACCAACACTGCAATTTTAATGGAAGAAGTTGGCGAAGTTGCCCGAATTATGGCTCGAAAGTATGGCGAACAATCTTTCAAAAAATCTGACGAAGAAGTGAATTTATCTGATGAAATGGCTGACGTTTTATTTGTGCTGATCTGTCTGGCTAATCAAACCGGAATTGATTTAACCGAAGCGCTGGAAAAAAACATGGCTAAAAAAAGCATCCGGGATACGGATCGGCATAGGGATAATGAGAAGTTGAAGTAGATTTACTGTTTAGAATATTTCTTGTATTCTTCTAAAGCCTCTAACAAACGTTTCGCATTTGCAGGGCTTTTTAACAAGTAAGCAGTTTCTTTACTTGGTTTTTCAGGTTTCTTATTTAGAGCCAAACAAGTAGCCAGATAGTCATTAACCGCTTTATGAAAAGATTTTTTACTTCTTTAAAAGATCTTCCTTCAAAAGTTACTAAGTCGTTAATTCCCAAAATATTTCCGTATAATGCTTCTTTCCCGCTAAAATTAATCTTAGCCAGATAGTCTTTGTATTTTAAAAAATTAGTCATTTTTAACTTATCCTTTTTCTTTAAAAGCTAAATTTAAAATAGCACTTATCCTTCCAACTTCACCAGCTTCTCCCCTCTCAAAACCGGAATAGCCGTTGTTAAATCAACCTGCAAACAAAACCTAATATCTTCTTCAATACCTAACTTTTTTAAACGTTCGCTGTGCGCTGTTTTTTGCAGGTAAGCATTCAAGTCGTTTTTTCCAAGCTGAAAAAGATCATTTGCGGCAATGCCGGGATCGTCTAATTGATAATCGCTTGTTTTAAGCTGATCAATCACGGCGCCGGCAAATAAAGTATCTTCTAAATTAAAATTGTTTTTCCATCCGGCACAAACTAGTAAAATATTTTCCTGCTGATCTTGCAGCCAGTTACACAAAGCCGAAAGGTTTAAAAACGAACCGATCACAACTTTTTTGGCTCCGCGCGATAAATGCAAAGCGTGTGTGCCATTAGTTGTAGTGAGCACAATGGTTTTTCCGGCAACTTTTTCTGAAGTGTACGAGAACGGCGAGTTTCCAAAATCAAAACCTGCTACCACTTCTCCGTTACGCTCGGCAGCGAGCAGATAATCAAACCCTTTTTGCCGGTAAGCAGCGCATTCTTCTACCTGCGCAACCGGAATAATGGCTTCTGCGCCATTTTCAATGCCGTAACAAATCGATGAGGTTGCCCGGAAAATATCAATAATAACAGCAATACTATTTTCAATATGGTAAAGCGGCAGCAGTGCCGGTGTTAAGCAGGTTTCAATCGTTAGTTTTTCATTCATTACAAAAAGCAGTTAGAGGTTAGTCACCAATTTTTAGGTGATAAAAGAAGCATGCGGCTTTAATTAAGTTAACTGTTTTTATTTGTAAAAAGGCGGCTTAACTACTTTTGCTTTAATTTTTTGGTCGCGTATTTTGATGTAGATTTCGGTTCCTTCTTTGGCAAAAGCATTTTCAACATAACCCAAACCAACTGCTTTTTGCAAAGATGGCGATTGCGTACCCGACGTTACTTTGCCAATCGAATTTCCTTCTGCATCTGTAATTTCATAATCATGGCGGGGAATGCCGCGTTCAATCATTTCAAAACCAATTAATTTTTTGCTGATACCGTTTTCTTTTTGCTGTTTTAATGCTGCTGCGTTTACAAAATCTTTATTGAACTTGGTTACCCAGCCTAAACCTGCTTCCAGCGGAGAAGTGGTATCATCAATATCATTGCCGTACAAACAAAAACCCATTTCCAAGCGTAAAGTATCGCGTGCGGCCAAACCAATTGGTTTAATACCAAAAGGTTCTCCGGCTTTTAAAATAGCTTCCCAAATATGAGGTGCGTGCCGGTTATCAAAATAAATTTCAAAACCGCCGGCACCAGTATAACCTGTTGCAGAAATGATTACGTTTTCTACATTGGCAAACGTGCTTCTTTTAAAGGTATAATATTCCATCGAACCTAAGTCGACCTCTGTTAAGCTTTGCAATGCTTCTGCTGCTTTCGGCCCCTGCACGGCAAGCAATGAAGTTCGGTCAGAAATATCAGTTATTTTCACTTCGCCGTTCTCATTATATTTTGAAATCCAGTTCCAATCTTTTTCAATATTAGAAGCATTTACCACCAGCATGTACGTTTTTTCATCCATCCGGTAAACCAGTAGATCATCTACAATGCCGCCAGTTTCGTTTGGTAAGCAAGAGTATTGCACTTTGCCATCGTACAATTTTGAAGCATCGTTGCTGGTTACTTTTTGGATCAGCTCAAGTGCTTTATCTCCTTTTAAAATAAACTCGCCCATGTGGCTCACATCAAAAACCCCTACCGCTTTACGTACGGTTTCGTGTTCCTGAATGATGCCTGCGTATTGTACAGGCATATTGTAACCTGCAAAAGGGACCATTTTAGCGCCGGTTTTAATGTGAACGTCTGTAAGGGCAGTTTTTTTCATCTAAGTAAATTGTTTTTTAATAGTGATGAAGTTATCAGAAGCTATTATGATTTTAATTGTAGCTTATGATGGTTTCATTTTGGAGAAGAAATTTATGCGGTAAAAGTAGTAAATTATGCAAAAGGACAAGTCAGGTCAGCTTATTGTTGCAGAACTATCAGCCAAAGCATCTAAAAGCGGATCGCTCACACGAAAAGTAAGGCGATGATAAGGTGTAAAACCTTTTTCAAGAATAACAGAACGGTGTTTTTTGGTAGGATAACCTTTATTTTGATGCCAGTGATATTCGGGATATTCTTCCGCAAGCTGCTTCATATAATCATCGCGGTATGTTTTTGCCAGAACAGAAGCGGCAGCAATGCTGAAATATTTACTATCACCTTTAACAATGCAAGCATGATCTATTGAAGGATATTTTTTAAACCTGTTTCCATCAATAATCAAAAATCCGGGCGGTAAAAGAAGCTTTTCAACAGCACGGTGCATAGCCAGAATAGATGCATTTAAAATATTTATTTCATCTATTTCTACGTTATCAACACAAGCCACCGCAAAAGCTAAAGCTGTTTTTTCTATTTCGGGCCTTAATTGGTTACGGGTATCTTCATCAAGCTGCTTCGAATCATTAAGTGCCGGATGATGAAAATCCGGAGGCAAAATTACGGCAGCAGCAAACACAGGGCCAGCCAGGCAGCCACGTCCGGCTTCATCACAACCGGCTTCCAGTAAATGGTGTTGGTAACGTGCTAAAAGTGTTTGCCCTTTCATTTATTAACCTAAGTTTCCTGCTTTAAAAACCCAGGACGGGCAAATTTAAAAATTGCAATGCTGTTTTTATCAACAAAAAACCTCGACAGAAATTTTATTTACAACTGATGGTAAGCAAAGTAACATCGTCAATTGGTTTGCCTTGTACCCAGCGGTTAACATGATCGAGCACTTTGGTATTAAACTGGTCGGGTTTTAGTTTACCGTACGTTTTTACATATTGGCCCAGCTTGTTTTCGTTCCAATCCGGATTTTCCTGGTCGTACTCAATCAAGCCGTCTGTATAATTAAAAATCATAAATTCCTCTTCCAGCAACATTTCACCGGTATTTACAAAAGGCAATTCATCCAGTACGCCAATAAGGGTTGTGCCTTGTTTCAGTTCGGTTACGCATCCTTTGTAATAAAGCACAGACGGATTATGGCCGGCATTAATGTAACTCAATACTCTTGTTTGCTGGTTAAACTTTCCTAAAAACATGGTGATAAATTTTTCGCCTTTAGTCGTCTTGATGATTATATCATTCAGCTTTTTAATAATGGTTGTTAAATCTTCCTCTACAGATGCCCAGGCACGTAAACTGGCTTGTAAATTGGCCATTAGCAAAGCTGCCGAAACACCCTTGCCCGAAACATCTGCAATGCACCATAAAAATTCGTTCTGGTTTAACCGGATAAAATCATAATAATCGCCGCCAATGTTTTGGTGCGGAAGATAACGGGCGGCAACATCAATACCCGGCTCGCTATAAATGGTAAGCGGGATCAGCATTTGCTGCACATCCCCGGCCAGTTCCATTTCCCGCTGAAAACGCTCTGCCTCTATCCGCTTTTTAAACAACTTCTTGTTCTCCAGGGCAACCATAATAACGTTGGTAAGCGTTTGGATAAAATTGAGATCATTTCCCATCATTTGCGGAGTGGTTTTAAAATCACCAATCAGCGCAAAAGCCAGCATTTTATTTTTCTGAAAAACCGGGATAAAGTAATCGTAATTTTTCAGGACCTCATTTTCGTTTGAACTAAGGGATACCGGGCCTCTAAATTTCCCTAATCCTTTACAGCATTTAAGAAGCACTCTATGTTGCTCAAACTCGCCGCCGTAGTATGAGATACATTTAAACTGGCCTTCCGTTTCCGTTATAAAACGAAATTTACCTACTTGCAGGTAATCTTTCATAATTACCTCCAGCATATCTATCAAAATTAATGTAGATGCGCTTTTATTGATTGCCTGTGTTATTTCCAGCAAAGCATTTAACTCTGCCTGCCTTTTTAAAAGCAGGCGGACCAATTCATCTTCTTCGGAATGATCGTTATAGTTCTGCATTGTGAATTATAATTCTTCTCCTATCATTTTTACCAGCTTAAATACGTGTGGTTTGCGACCTCACATCAAACGCATCCCGCAACCCGATAGTTACCACATTAAAGGCATAAACCATCAGCATAATAGCTAACCCGGGCAAAATAGCAAGATAAGCCGAATCTATAACAATATAACCGTAGTGTTCTTTAATCATGCCCCCCCAGGTTGGTGCCGGCGGTTGCGCACCATAACCCAAAAAACTTAAACCGGCCTCCAGTAAAATAGCTGATGCAAAATTAGAAGCAGCCAATACCATAATTGGTCCGCTGATGTTTGGCAGGATGTGGTGCCGGATAATCCGATAATTTCCAAACCCTAATGATCGGGCTGCTTCTATAAATTCTACCTGTTTCATTGCAATTACCTGCCCGCGTACCAAACGGCCAACTTCAACCCACATGGAAAGCCCAACGGCAATAAATATTTGCCACAAACCTTTTCCTAAAGCAAAAGAAATGGCTATTACCAGCAGCAAGGCAGGCAATGCCCATAAAACATTCATCAGCCAGCTTAAAATTTCGTCGGTTTTTCCGCCAAAATAACCTGCAGCAGAACCTATTGCAACGCCTACAACCAAACTGATTATGACCGATACAAAACCAACTGCCAATGAAATACGGGCACCAATAATTAGCCGGCTCAGCATGTCCCGGCCATAAATATCTGTACCAAGCCAGTACGTTTTTTTAATGATCTGATGCTCGGTAATCCCTTTTCTTACAGCTTGCACTGATGCTTCTTTTATCGCCTCTTTTTTTGGGTTGATAGCTGTTGAAATGCTTCTTTTAGCACTAATTTTATAGATATTGTAACCCATTTCTGTTGCCACATCTTCATCACCAATATATTCACGAACATAAAGAGAATCCTGTTTGAAACGAAAAGAAGTAAACGGGATATTACGCCAGGGCGAAGGCTGGCCGAAAAACATTTTTTGAAGGAAATTCCCTTGGTTGGTACGCTCTTGTTTCAGAATGCGGAGCATGGTAAAAGAGGTTCCCGGTTTTTTCAAACTTAACTGTATCAGCATATCATTTGCCTGCGGAGTAGCGTCGGGCGTAATTAGATAGCCAAGAATGGCAACAAGCGAGGTAGCAATAATTAGGAACATACCTGCTACAGCCAGCTTATTTTGGCAGAAAATTTTCCATTTAGTACCGGTAAGATCAGATGTAGTCAAGGTTTAATCAAATGAAGAACATTTCTGGTTTAAATATAGTACGTATGTTTTAAACAACAGAATTATTTTGAAAAACCCTGTTAGTGCACTTTTCTGCCTTTCCACTCATAAACACCTTTGTTCCCAATGATACCGATATAAACAACATAAAAAACATGCAGTAAAGAGCCTAAGGGCAAAAGCAGCAATAGTTTACGGCGTTTAAAAAAAGTTGTTACAAAAAATAAAAATATGCCTTCAGAAATTATTTTCAGCAGTAATTGAACAGCAGCAACCTTTAGATAAAATACATTAAAAATTCCGGCTGCAAGGTTAGCCAGGATCAAGGCATTAAAAAACCAGAAACCAACCGCCAGGGCAACAATAGCTTTATCTTTATATTTTACCGATTTAGATGCCCAGCGGCGGCGTTGCTGCTTAAATTCTTCCCAGGTGGATTTGGCATAAGTATAAACAATAGCTTCTTTTTGCTTTAAAAAACTAATCCCGTCCGGATATTTTGCTGCAATTTTTTGAAGCAGCAGTTCATCATCTCCCGAAGCCAGGTCATCAATTCCTTTAAAACCGCCCACTTCGTTAAAAATGCTTTTTTTATAAGCTAAATTTGCGCCGTTACAAGTTGACGCTTTTTTGTTGCCGATAGTTGATGCGCCCAAACCAATAAAAGCAGAAAACTCCAGCGCCTGCAAGCGTTCAAACAGGTTTTTATCTTCAAAAAAAGCAACCGGTGAGGATAACATCAACACATTGCTTTTTTCAAACTTACTAACAATGGCTTCCAGCCAATGCGGCCCCATCCGGCAATCGGCATCGGTTGCTACCATCAAATCGCCTTTTGATAGCTTGATTGCTTCGCTGATGGCTTTCTTTTTGTAGGAATTAAGAGGCTGGTCTTCTTTCAACTGAAGCAGTTTTACGCCACGGCCTGCATAACTTAAAATAATTTCGGCAGTGCGGTCGGTCGAGTGGTCATCTGCAATAATCACTTCCAGTAATTCTTTCGGATATTGCTGCGCCAAAATATCTTCGATGGTTTGGTGGATACCTGCTTCTTCGTTACGCGCAGCAATTAACACAGTTACTTTGGTTTGGAATGCTTCTTTTACCGGCAAAAAACTTTGTTTTACACGCAGCCATCCTGCAATCAGGAAAACAAATAAGATCACATAAAAAGCGGTGAACAGCATTGCTGCCGCACTAAGTATTGTTGCCAAAGAAGTTTAGTTTGAGTACAAAAACAGACCCTAAAAGAGCCGGAATAATTAAATTGATTAACCAAATACAAGAAACACATGCCATAATTGCAACAGATTGTGTGGTGATGAAACCAAACAGATAATTAGCGATAAAATTACGTACGCCAATATCCAGCAAATCTAACGATGGTATGGCCGACTGGATAAAAAACAGGTTAAAAACCATCAGCATTACCGGAATAAAATGCAGATCGGGCAATAAAATATGGATCAGGATATAATATTGAGAAGAAAAAACGGCAAACCGCGCCAGGCTAAACAGCATAATAACAACAAGTTGCGGAAAGCTGTATTTGGCCATAATGCTGAAAAAACGATGGTATTTTTTTAAAAACTTTATTTTATCCAGCAAAAAAACCAGCCAGCGGATGCGGAAGTAGAACAACAGCATCAGGAATATAAAAACCATGGCCAAGAATGTCAGGCTTAGCGAAAGCCAGGAATTTAAGTTTAAATACTTGTATATAAAACAAACCAGCGAAAGCGTACCAATTACATTGGTAACAGTATTCTGACCGAAAGAACCTACTGCCATGGCAAAAATACCATGTACACGTTTTCTAACCGGAAGATATAAAATCCTCCCTCCATATTCTCCAATACGGTTTGGGGTGATAATGGCCATTGTTAATCCGCAGAAAACTGCTTCTATCGCTTTCCACAAACTCATTTTTTCGAGCAGCTTTGTTAAATACTGCCATTTTGCTGCTTCCAGTATCCAGTTAACAAACATTAAAATGGTAACCGCAATAATAACTGTGTAAAATTGTGTTTGGCCAATTTGATGAATACGGTTTACAAATTCAAATAAGTTCTGGTTATGGTTGAGATGCCGGTAAACAAACCAAATGGTAAGCAGTACAATACCAATTTTTAAAAGGTAACTAATGGTTTTACGGGCAATACGGGCCAAGACGAAATTTTTTGCAATGTTACGGATTTGACTTATACTTGTTCTATGCAGGTGGAAAAATCGAAGGAAAGGGTGATTTTGGGGATTGATCCGGGAACGAAAGTAATGGGTTACGGCTTGGTGAAAGAGAACGGACAAAAGCTGGAACTGCTGAGTTTGGGCGTAGTGAAGATGGACCATTTAGACGACCACATGCTGAAACTGCAACGCATTTTTGAAAAAACAGTAAACCTGATTGATCATTACCACCCCGATTGTTTAGCTATTGAAGCACCTTTTTATGGTAAAAACATTCAGGTAATGCTGAAATTGGGCAGGGCGCAAGGCGTTGCAATGGCGGCAGCACTTTCTAGAAATGTGGAAATTACAGAATATTCTCCGCGAAAAATCAAGCAATCTATCACTGGGAACGGAAATGCCAGCAAAGAGCAGGTTGCGGCAATGCTGCAAAACTTATTAAAATTTAAAGAAACGCCAGATTTTTTGGATGCAACGGATGGATTGGCAGTTGCAGTTTGTCATTCTTTCCAGAAAATCGGCACAAAAAGTAGTGATAAAAAGAGCTACAGCGGCTGGGAATCTTTTGTGAAAGATAATGTGAAACGTGTTGCATCAGCATCAATAGCAAAAAAAGTAGTGTAAAAGAAGCACCGAAAATAATTTATGATGCTTCTTTTATCGGCATAAAATCTTAATCTTCCCGTAAAGCTTCTTTAATTTTTTCGGCAGTTGCTTCCATTTCTGCTGCGCTGAAACTTAGTTTTGGTTTGGAGAAATTCATATCGCTAACTTCATTCATCGGGATTAAATGAATGTGCACATGCGGAACTTCCAGTCCAATTACCGCAACGCCAACTTTTTTACACGGAACTACTTTTTTTAGGCCTTCGGCCACAATTTTAGTGAAGATCATTAAGCCATTATACGTTTCGTCGTCCAGATCAAAAATATAATCTACTTCTTTTTTTGGAATTACTAAGGTGTGCCCGGTTGCAAGCGGACTTACATCCAAAAAAGCCAGAAAATCGATGCTTTCTGCAACTTTATACGCTTCTATTTCGCCGGAAACGATTTTTGAAAATATGGTTGACATAATTATATTAAGATTGAGTTTAGGAACAATGAACGATTATCTATAAACTAAAATCACCTGCTAATCTCCATTATTTCAAATTCGATTTTTCCTGCCGGAACGGTAATTTCTGTTTTATCGCCAACTTTTTTGCCTAACAAACCTTTGGCAATTGGCGAGGAAACCGATATTTTTCCGGCTTTAAAATCAGCTTCTGTTTCTGAAACCAATTGATATTGCATTACTGCACCATTTTTCAGGTTTTTTATTTTGACGATAGATAAAGCAAGCACCTTGGAAATATCCATTTTCGATTCGTCCAGCAAACGCGCACTGGCCAGAACTTCGCCTAACTTAGCAATTTTCGCTTCGTGCAAACCTTGTGCTTCTTTTGCCGCATCATATTCTGCATTTTCAGATAAATCACCTTTATCGCGCGCCTCAGCAATTGCTTTCGCAATGGATGCCCGGCCTTCTGTTTTTAGAAATTGCAGTTCTTCCTTCAATTTCTCTAAACCCTCTTTCGTATAGTAAGCAACTTCTGCCATAACATTTTTTATTTTTAATGATGATTATAAACCAAAACATCCCTCAAAAAAGAAGGATGCAACGTTACTAAAAAACAAACAAGACTACACCGGACACACCTGCATAGTCTTGCTTTTATTAAAACGAAGATAAAAATTTTAAATTTTAAATTCCAAATTTTTCAGTTTTTCGGCCAATACTTCGCTTATTTTCCTGTAAGAATCAAAAGTCCAACCAGCAACATGCGGTGTAAGCAACACGCGGCCGCTATTTTTCAGTTCATTAAACCAGCTTTGTTCTGCTAATGCCGGAAACTTTTCTGTTTCCAGCACATCTAAACCTGCGCCTAAAATTTTGCCGCTTTTTAGTCCGTTTAAAATAGCTTGTACTTTTGCAATTTCTCCGCGGGCCGTATTCAGCAGAAATATCGGTTTGCGGAAATGGAACAAATATTCATCGTCCACCATTCCTTTGGTTTCGGCTGTTAACGGAATATGAAAGCTCAGCACATCACTTAGTTTTACAATTTCTTCCATGCTTACTTCGCGTGCAAAACGATCAGAAAAACCAGTTTTATATTTATCATAAGCAATTACTTCTACCCCAAAACCGCTAAGTTTCTGGGCGAAACTTTGTCCCATGTGCCCATAACCGATAATACCAACCGTTTTGCCTTTTAATTCGTAGCCGCGGTTACCTTCGCGGTCCCATTTGCCATTGCGGATTTCCATGTCTGCTCTCCTGAAATTATTCATCAGCGAAAGCAGCAAACCAATTGCATGTTCGCCAACGGCATCGCTGTTTCCTTCTGGCGCATTAATGCAGATGATGCTTCTTTTATCGGCATATTCTTCGTCAATATTGTCCATTCCGGCTCCGGCGCGGGCAATAAAACGCAGTTTTGGTGCAGCATCGATAATTTCTTTGTCAACCTGAAATTTGGTTCTGATGGCCAAACCTTCGTAATCTGTAATGATGCTTAACGTTTTTTCCCTGGTAAAAGAAGCATCGATGGTGCAGGTATAACCTAATTTTTCTGCAGCTTGGGCAAAAGCTGGGTGGAGATCATCAACGATTAGGATTTTTTTTTGAATTAGATTGGACACAGTATTTTGATTTTGGAACAAAGATACTGGATAATTTAAAATGGGTTTTGCTCAGGATTCTGCCTGTTGTCCCAAAAAGTAATCAAATATATTTCCTTGTTACGCATTAAGTAAAAAACAGAAGTTTGTTTTGTAATAACTGCTTTTCTAATTTGGTTATGATTAGAAGCCGGATAAAGATAGGGCTGATTAAGAATTACGTTTATAACAGCTTCAGTTTTTAAAATGAAGTCCTTTGCTTCTTTTTCTGTCCAACGATAATATAAAAAATCAATAATTAGCTCAAATTGAACTCTTGCTTCTTCAGACCAGTTAACTATTAAAGCCATAGCGATCTTTCAATTCCTGCATTACCTGATCATGTTTTTGCGTCCGACCTGCTTCAACATCTTCTATGCCTCGGTTAATGCTTACTTTCACTGAATCAGGAAGCTGGTTCCAAAAATCAAGTTCTTGTTTTTTGAAAACGCTTTTGATTTCCTGAATTACAGCCTCATCTTCTGTTTCCAGAATTAATTTAAGCAATTCGATTTTTTCGGCTTCAATATTCATTTTAAAACATTTAACCAAATGTACGGAATGTTCGTTAACTCTTTAACGTTTTTTCCCGGTAAAAGAAGCACCGATGGTGCAGGTATAACCTAATTTTTTGGCAGCTTGAGCAAAAGCTGGGTGGAGATCATCAACGATTAGGATTTTTTTTTGAATTAGATTGGACACAGTATTTTGATTTTGAAGCAAAGATACTGGATAATTTAAAATGGTTTTAAGTTTGGATTTATGATGAGATAATTGGATAGTGTATCTTTAACTCAAATTCCAAAAAATGAATATTAATCTTTTGAATAAATATGATATTAAATTCATCAATACAATTTTCTTAAATGAAAATGTAAAGCGAATAGATTCTCCAAACAAATATCTAAATCAGTTTATTACAGATAGTCGAACTGTAGAAGAAGCTAATGATTTACTTAATGCAATTAACAAAGTTTGTAAAGGTAATACTAAAAAATTAATAGGAATTTCTCTTACATTACTTGCAATAGAAATTACTCAGCATGATGTTAAGTTATATGATGAACCAGATTTTAATTCGTCTGATGATCCTATTTTCACAATGCCAACAAATGATTTTAAAACTATTGTTGAAGATTGGATTGAGTTTTTATCATCAACTCCTTTAAGCATATAGAATCAAGTTTAACAAATCAAGTCTTATTTTAATTAAGCAGAATTTGTCTATTTATTCTCCGCAACCACATTCGTCAGCCTAACAAAATCCGCAACACTTAGCCTTTCCGCGCGTAAATCCAGCATAGGTTCTTCCGTCATTTTTTCTTTGTTGATGAGTGAAGAAAGCGCATTTCGCAAAGTTTTTCGCCGCTGGTTAAATCCCGCTTTTACAACTTGCCAAAACAGTTTTTCATCACAATCCAACTCTTTAATTTCATTTCTGCTGAGCCGAATAACTGCTGAAAGCACTTTTGGCGGCGGGTTAAAAACGCCTGCTTTTACCGTAAACAGATATTCTACTTTGTAATAAGCCTGCAAAAAAACGCTTACGATGCCGTATTCTTTGCTTCCGGGTTTTGCAGCGCAACGCTCGGCAACTTCTTTCTGGAACATGCCAACCACTTCCGGCACTTTATTCCGGTTATCCAGCACTTTAAATAAAATCTGCGAGGAAATATTGTACGGAAAATTTCCGATGATCGAAAAAGTACCGGTAAAAACAGCATCAAAATCCATCTCCAGAAAATCTGCATTGATCAATTTTTCTCCCAATTGCGGATACTTTTTTTGGAGGAACTGGTATGATTCTTCGTCAATATCTACCAAAAAAACTTCCAGTTCGGGTTTCTGCAACAAAAAATCGGATAAAATACCCATTCCCGGACCAACTTCCAGCACTTTTCCTTCCGTTTTTAAACTGTTTACAATTTTGGCGGCAATATTTTTATCGGTTAAAAAATGTTGCCCTAAATATTTTTTGGCTTTTACTAATTGCATTTGCTCCTTAAATTGTTACAAAATACGTCATATTTGTGCTTTATATGGCAGCTTTAACGCTGGTATGTTTTATTTGTATTGATTAAACAAACTCAAATGAGTGAAAAAATAAAAGTTGGGATCAGCATTGGCGATGTAAATGGCATTGGCATGGAAGTGATTATTAAAACACTTGCAGATCCAATCATAATGAATTATTGCACGCCAATTGTTTACGGAAACACTAAAATTGCTTCTTATAACCGTAAAAACCTCGGCCTGAATGATTTTAGTTTTAATGTGATTGCCGGGCCAGAAATGGCCAGTCCGAAAAAACCAAACTTAATTAACTGTTGGGAAGAAGATGTAAAAATCAACTTTGGCGAAGCCAATGAAACTGGCGGCAAATATGCTTTTATCTCTTTGGAAAAAGCAACCAACGATTTAACTGAAGGTAAAATTGATGCTTTGGTAACCGCGCCAATTAATAAACACAACATACAAAGCGAAAACTTTAATTTTCCCGGCCATACAGAATATTTGCAGGAACGCTGTGGTGCAACAGATTCGCTGATGTTTTTAGTGAGTGACGAACTGCGTGTTGGTGTAGTAACCGGGCATATTCCGGTGGCACAAATTAGCGAACGGATTACGATAGAAAGCATCTTGTCTAAGCTTCGTTTAATGAACCAAAGTTTGAAACAGGATTTTTGGATCCGTAAACCGCGTATTGCTGTTTTAGGTTTAAACCCGCATGCCGGCGATAACGGTTTGATTGGGATTGAAGAGCAGCTTACCATTATACCGGCAGTTGAACATGTAGGCACCGAAGGCATTCTGGCTGCCGGGCCTTTCCCTGCCGATGGTTTTTTTGGTAATGGGACTTTTAAAAATTTTGATGCCGTTTTGGCTATGTACCACGATCAGGGCCTGATCCCTTTTAAAAATACCGTTTTTGATCTGGGTGTGAATTTTACGGCTGGTTTAAATAAAGTCCGCACTTCTCCCGATCATGGAACTGGTTATGCCATAGCCGGTAAAAATCAAGCTTCTGCAACTTCATTTCGCGAAGCGATATTTACGGCAATTCATGTAGTTAAAAACCGGGCAGAATTGGCAGAACTTTCAAAAAACCCACTTAAATTTAGCAAACTTAGTCGCGACCGGGATTAACATATCAATTGTAATACACATATTACGATGCTGTTTTTATCGGCATAAAAGAAGCATTGGCTGTTAAAACAGGGTTTATTTACAGCATAAAAGGGTTAAAACCAATACTTCTTTTACCACCTAAATTTCATTTTGAAAAAACTATTTTTGATTGTGTAATTTTTCCTAAATTTGCAGGCTAATTATCGCTCATTGAAAACGCTGAAAACATATTCGATTCCTTTTAAGGGACTGAAACTTGGAAAGCACCAGTTTGATTACGAGATCACAGATTCTTTTTTTAATGAATTTGAATATTCATTGGTTAAAAAAGGAAAGCTGGATTGCCAGGTTGAACTGGAAAAACAGGAAACCATGCTGATCTTAGATTTTAAAATCAATGGTGTGGTAGATCGTTCGTGCGACCGTTGCCTGTCTGAGTTTCCGGAAACAGTTAATGTGCAGGAAAGGCAGATTGTGAAGTTTGGCGAAGCAGGCCAGGAAGAAACGGATGATGAAATCATGTTTTTAAAACCGCATGATTACGAACTGGACTTATCTGGTTTAATTTATGAATATATTAACCTGGCCATGCCTTTAATCAGTGTTTGTAATGACGAAGGCAATACTCCGTTTTGCGACCAGGAAATGTTGGACAAGTTAAATAAGCTTTCGGGAACCGAAGAAGAGGAAGAGAATACTGAACCGGACCCACGTTGGGCCGTGTTAAAGAACATAAAATAATTTAAATACAAAAGGAAGTCATGCCACATCCAAAACGAAAAATATCCAAATCCAGAAGAGATAAACGCCGTACCCATTACAAAGCTGAAGCTCCAACTTTAACTACTTGTAAAACTACCGGTGCTGTACATTTACCACACAGGGCCTATACGGTAGATGGCAATATTTACTTTAACGGTAAATTATTAATTGAACGCACCGCGGCAGTTTAAGTTAATTTTCTGAAATGAAGATTGGCTTGGACATTATGGGCGGCGATTTCGCTCCTGAAGCAGTAGTTTTAGGGGCTATCGAAAGCTATCAATTTTTATCGCCCGATCAAAAATTAGTTTTGATTGGTAACCAGGAGATAGCCCGGAAAATTATCCGCGACAATCATTTTGATGAAAATTGCTTTGAATACGTTCATACAACGGAAGTGATCGGCATGGCCGAGCACCCTACAAAAGCGATCGCCCAAAAGCCAAGTTCAAGTATCGGTATTGGTTTTCAATTGCTTAAAGAAGGCAAAATAGATTCGTTTGCCTCCGCAGGTAACACTGGCGCAATGCTGGTAGGTGCCATGTTTAGCGTTAAAGCTATTCCCAGTGTTATCCGCCCTGCAATTGCCGGTATAGTCCCGAAACTAAAAGGCGGCTGCGGAATTATATTAGACGTAGGCGCCAATGCGGATTGCAAACCGGATGTATTGGTACAATTTGGAATTTTGGGAAGCCTGATGGCCGAATCACTTTACGATATCGATCAGCCAAAAGTTGGTTTAATTAATATTGGCGAAGAAAAAGAGAAGGGCAACCTGCTATGCCAGGCAACTTTTCCTTTAATGGCAGAAAATAAGCAATTCAATTTTGTAGGCAATATAGAAGGCCGTGATTTGTTTACAGATCAGGCCGATGTTTTTGTTTGCGATGGTTTTACCGGAAATGTTGTTTTAAAACTGGCAGAAAACTTTTATGATATTACCTTGAAAAAAGGGATGCGCGATGAGTTTTTTGACCGCTTTAACTACGAGCAATACGGCGGAAGCCCGATATTAGGCGTTAACGCACCTGTGATTATAGGCCATGGCATTTCTAATCCGGAGGCGATAAAAAGTATGGTCCTACTTTCTAAAAATACGGTCGAATCCGGCCTGATTGAAAAAATCAAAAAAGCTTTCCTTTAATACTGATATGGATAAAATTTATGCCGCAATTACTGCTGTAAACGGTTACGTTCCTGATTATGTGTTAACCAATCAGGAACTGGAAACCCTGGTTGATACCAATAACGAGTGGATATTAAGCAGAACAGGTATCAGTGAACGCAGGATTTTAAAAGGCGAAGGTTTAGGTGTGTCTGATCTTGCCATACCAGCTGTTAAAGGTTTGCTCGAAAAGCGTGGAATCGGTGCAGAAGAAATAGATTTACTTATTTTTTGTACCACAACTTCTGATATGCCCTTTCCGGCTACTGCCAATATCATTAGTGCTAAAATTGGCGCTACCAAAGCCTGGGGGTTTGATTTGCAAGCCGCCTGTTCTGGTTTTTTATATGGCTTAACCGTAGGTGCACAATTTATAGAAACCGGTATGCACAAAAAAGTTTTGGTGGTAGCAGGCGATAAAATGTCGTCTATTATTGATTACCAGGACCGCGCTACCTGTATCATCTTTGGTGATGGCTGCGGTGCAGTACTGTTAGAACCTAACCTGGAAGGATACGGGTTAATTGATGCTAACTTACACAGCGATGGAAGCGGAATAAGCCACTTACATCAAAAAGCGGGCGGTTCTGTAAAACCAACCAGCCACGAAACAGTTGATGCCCGTGAGCATTATGTTTACCAGGAAGGAAAAGCCGTATTTAAATTTGCCGTAACTAATATGGCAGAAGCTGCTGCCGAAATTATGGAACGTAATAACCTGACAGCAGATAATGTAGATTGGTTAGTTCCGCATCAGGCTAATAAACGTATTATTGATGCTACAGCTGCCCGCATGGGCGTTGGCCCCGAAAAAGTAATGGTTAATATTGAACGTTATGGCAACACAACTAACGGCACTATTCCTTTATGTTTATGGGAATGGGAAAGTAAACTAAAAAAGGGCGACAACTTGGTTTTAGCTGCTTTTGGCGGAGGTTTTACCTGGGGTTCTGCCTATATTAAATGGGCATACTGATTTTATTCCTGCTTTTTTGTTATTTAATGATAAATTAGCCTGCCAAACAATTATCAAACTTAAATTAAACGAACAACCAGTATGGATATTAAACAGATTCAGGATTTAATCCGATTCGTTGCTAAATCAGGCGTAAATGAAGTTTCTATCGAACAGCAAGACTTCAAAATAACCATTAAAACAAACCAGCCACAAACTGCTGTTGTTACCCTTACGCCGCCTGCCCCTACTGTAGAAACACCTACAACCTCTGCTACTGTTCCATCTATAACTGTAACTACACCGGTAGTTAACGCGCCGGCAGCAGAAGATACTTCAAAATACATCACCATAAAATCGCCCATGATCGGTACTTTTTACCGCTCATCTGCGCCTGATAAACCACTTTTTGTAAACGTTGGCGATGAAATTAAAGCAGGCAAAGTGCTTTGCATTATTGAAGCGATGAAGCTGTTTAACGAAATCGAATCAGAAGTATCGGGCCGTATTGTTAAAATATTAGTGGATAATGCTTCACCTGTTGAATATGACCAGCCTTTATTTTTAGTAGATCCGGCCTAATGCTTCTTTTACCGGCCTAAAATTTATATTGGTAATTTCTGTTGCAATTATTTTCTAAAGCTAATTTAAGTAATGTTTAAAAAGATATTGATTGCCAACCGTGGCGAAATTGCTCTGCGCATTATCCGTACCTGCAAAGAAATGGGTATAAAAACAGTAGCGGTTTACTCTACTGCAGACCGCGATAGCTTGCATGTCCGTTTTGCGGATGAAGCAGTTTGCATCGGTCCACCGGCCAGTAAAGATTCTTACCTCAATATTCCAAATATCATTTCAGCAGCCGAACTAACCAATGCGGATGCTATTCATCCCGGTTATGGTTTTTTATCTGAAAATGCCAAGTTTTCTGCTATTTGTGCAGAATATGGTATTAAGTTTATCGGTGCAACTGCAGATCAGATTAATGCCATGGGCGATAAGGCCTCCGCAAAAGATACGATGAAAAAAGCCGGCGTGCCCACTATTCCGGGTTCCGAAGGCTTGCTAACAGATGTAAAACAAGGCATACAAGTAGCCAATAAAATTGGTTACCCTATTATTTTAAAGGCAACTGCCGGTGGTGGTGGCCGCGGGATGCGCATTGTTTGGAAAGATGAAGCGTTTGAAGCCGCCTGGGATTCTGCCAGGGCAGAAGCCGGGGCAGCATTTGGTAACGATGGCATTTATCTGGAAAAATATGTTGAAGACCCACGCCATATTGAAATACAGGTAATCGGAGATCAGTTTGGCAAAGTTTGCCATTTATCAGAACGCGATTGTTCTATCCAACGCCGCCATCAGAAATTAGTTGAAGAATCGCCTTCTCCCTTCATGACAGAAAAACTGCGCCGTAAAATGGGCGAAGCTGCCATAAAAGGTGCAAAAGCTGTAAAATACGAAGGTGCCGGAACAGTAGAATTTTTGGTAGATAAAAACCGCGATTTCTATTTTATGGAGATGAACACCCGCATCCAGGTAGAACATCCGGTTACAGAGGAAGTAATTAACTTCGACCTGATAAAAGAACAGATAAAGGTAGCAGCAGGCGTACCGATTTCCGGAAAAAACTACGAACCAACCATGCATGCTATCGAATGCCGGATCAATGCAGAAGACCCGCTAAATAACTTTCGTCCTTCACCCGGCAGAATTACGAATTTTCACTCGCCTGGCGGACATGGTGTCCGGGTCGATACACATGTTTATTCGGGTTATGTTATCCCTCCAAATTATGATTCCATGATTGCCAAGCTGATTTGCGTGGCGCAAACCCGCGAAGAAGCATTAAATACCATGCAGCGTGCACTAAGCGAATTTGTAATTGAAGGCGTTAAAACAACTATACCTTTTCATCTTAAACTTTTACAAGACCCGAACTTCAGGGCTGGTAATTTTACCACAAAGTTTATGGAAACTTTTGAATATACCGAAGACTAAAAAAACTGATTATAAATTTAAACGTAAGTACCATTCTAAATCTAACCGGAATGGTATTTTTGTTTCTACTGTAACATGAGCGATCTTAAAGATAATAAACTGTTTAAAGCAATAAAAGAAAAAGGCTCTAACCTGGAGGCAGAAATGTCTTTTTTTGATCACCTTGATGTGCTCAGGAAACATTTGATCCGCTCTGCTATAGCCATTGTAATTTTCACAAGTCTGGCTTTTTACTACTTTGATTTCTTTTATAACACCGTTATCATGGGGCCAAGCAAGACCTCATTTTGGACGTACCGAATGCTTTGTGAATTAGGCGCTTACCTGCACCGCCCGGGGTTTTGTATTGATAAAATCAATATCCATTTAATTAATACGGAAATGGCCGGGCAGTTTACTTTGCAGATCAATTCATCCTTTATGATTGGCCTTGCATTAGGCTTCCCCTATTTATTGTATGAAGTTTGGCTTTTTATTAAACCAGCGTTACATGATAAAGAGCGCAAGGCAGCCAGTGGTTTTGTATTTTACGCTTCGATGCTGTTTTTACTGGGTATTTTATTTGGCTATTTTGTAATCACGGCCATGTCGCTCAGCTTCTTAGCGGGTTATAATGTGAGTGATTCCATCCAAAATTTGTTTAGTATCGATTCTTATATCTCCTCGGTGGCCACGCTAACCCTTGCAACAGGCGCCGTTTTCGAGCTGCCTATATTAATCTACATTTTGGCTAACCTGGGTATTTTAACCGCTAAATTTATGCGGGAGACCCGTCGTTATGCCATTATCATTATTTTAATTATTGCTGCCGTAGTTACGCCAACGCCCGATATGCTCACGATGACGGTGGTAAGTATCCCTTTATTTTTACTCTATGAAGCGAGTATATTTGTTGCCTCAGCAGTAGATAAACGCCGTAAGGCAAAGCACGACGAGTTGATGTCTTCTTAAAAGTTGATGCTGATACTGTTTTTATGTGATAAAAATCTTTAAAAATGAAAATAGCCCTTGGAGCAGACCACGCCGGATTTGAATACAAAGAAGCGTTACGGCCTTTTTTAAATGATGAGGCAGAAATAAAAGACTTTGGTACTTATTCTGCCGGTTCTGTAGATTATCCTGATTTTGCCCATCCTGTTGCTTCAGCAGTAGAAAGCGGCACATTTAATTTAGGAATATTGATTTGCGGTAGCGGAAATGGCATTGCCATCACTGCAAATAAACACCAAGGCATTCGTGCTGCCATCTGCTGGAATACAGAACTGGCAAGCCTGGCGCGGAAACATAATAACGCCAATATACTTTGTTTACCTGCAAGATTTATATCGATAAAAGAAGCACAGGAAATTACCGAAACTTTTTTAAACACCGAATTTGAAGGCGGCCGCCATGCAAACCGCGTTAACAAAATCTCCTGTTAAGATTAAAGAGAATTTAGACATGAAAAAAATATTGTTATGCCTGTTTCCGGCAGCTTTGGTAAGTTGTGCACAGGCACAAAAAACAAGCCCAGTTGAACAAAAATACGCTACGTATATTACTGTTGATGATGCCAGAAAACACCTCAGCATTATCGCTTCAGATGCTTTTGAAGGGCGCGAAACCGGAAAACCAGGCGCAGAAAAAGCAGCAAACTATATTGCAGGCGAGTTTAAAAAGCTGGGCTTGCAGGCCCCCAATAATGGTTCTTATTTTTTAGACGTTCCGTTAGAAGAAAATACACTAAAAGTAACTGCCTTCACAGTAAATAATCAACCTTTTGAAAATGGTAAAGATTTTTTAATGCGTGGCATGTTTGGCAACACAGCTTTACATGTTACTGATGTCGTTTTTATTGGTTACGGAACCCCGGAAGAATTGGGGACTACAGACATAACCGGTAAAGTTTTAGTTTGGATCAACGAAGATAAACCTGTAGCCGGTACAAATGCCAACACCAGTTACCGGATGAGTGCAACCAGAACGAAAATTGTAAGAGAATTGCAGAGCAAGCATCCTGCTGCTATTATAGCCGTAAATGCAGGCATTGCAGATGTACTTAAACGTTTTGGTTCAAGTTATACCGGCAGCACTTTAGCACTAAAAAAAGAAAATGCAGTACGGGCCCAACAGCAAGCTCCGGTTATCAATGTAACTACAGCTATTGCAGATCAATTGGTAAAAGCATCCGGACAAATTTTTGACCAGCTAAAAAAAGCATCGGCAGAAGGAAATGTTCCGGTCAAAGCATTAAAAGCAGATTTTGCAATCAGTTATCACACAGAAACAAAACCTGCAAAGGCAGTTGATGTGGTAGGATTTTTACCAGGTGCAGATCCGAAACTGAAAGACGAAATCCTGGTATTTTCAGCCCATTATGATCATATTGGTTTAACAAAAAGCGGAACGGATAAAGTAAACAATGGTGCAGATGATGATGGTTCCGGCACTACCGGGATCCTTGAAATTGCACGCGCTTTTAGTCAGGCTAAAAAAGAAGGGCATGGCCCGCGCAGAAGTATTTTATTTTTAGGAAATGTGGGCGAAGAAAAAGGTTTGTTAGGTTCAGAATATTATACCGATCATCCGGTTTTTCCTTTAGGCCGTACTATTACCGATCTAAATATTGATATGATTGGCCGTACAGGTTACGAATATCAGGGAAAAGCTGATTCATCAAATTATGTTTATGTAATTGGTTCTGCTATGCTAAGTACTACTTTGCGTAAAGTTACCGAGGAAGTGAACAACAAGTACACCAAGCTGGATTTGGATTATAAATACGACGATCCGAACGACCCAAACCGTTTTTACTATCGTTCTGATCATTATAATTTTGCTAAACATGGCGTTCCAATTATTTTTTATTTTGATGGCGAACACCAGGATTACCACCAGCCAAGCGACGAAGTAAGCAAGATCAACTTCCCAATGTTGGTAAAACGCGCGCAACTGGTTTTTTACACCGGCTGGAATTTAGCCAACCGGGATGAACGGCCTGCGGTAGATGTTAAAACCGAACAAGTACAACAATAAGTAAAAGCGATACTGTTTTTACCACATAAAAATTAGCAAGCAGCAATTAAGCAACCTGATGGTGCGTTAAAAGCTAAATCCTTAATTTTACAGCATGACCAAAACCGCTGAAGATTTTATTGCGAATGCTGAAGTTAAAGCTTTTGATTTAAGGCACCGCAGTATTATCAATTATAATATTGGTAAATATGATGCAGCCGTTGCGAGAGGGATTACCCAACTGGCAAACCTGGAAAATGCCAAGCGCAAAGCACATGTAATCAAATGGAAAGTAATGGAAAACTTAGACAAATTATTGCCTGAGTTTGAAGCTAACTTCCAGCGCCGCGGTGGTAAAGTAATCTGGGCAAATGATGCAGAAGAAGCGACTAAAGAAATCCTGAATATTATCCAAAAATCAGGTGCAAAAACAGTAGTCAAATCTAAATCGATGGTTACGGAAGAAATTCACTTAAATGAATTTCTCGCAGAAAACAATATAGAAAGTTTAGAAACCGATCTGGGCGAATATATTGTACAATTGCTTGGTCAAAAACCATATCATATTGTTACACCGGCAATGCATCTATCCAAAGAAGATATTGCCAAACTTTTTAATGAACGTTTTGGTACGCCTATAGATGCTACACCAGAACAATTAACGCTTAAAGCACGGGAATTGCTCCGTGCAAAATATGTTCATGCCGATATTGGTATTACGGGCGCTAACTTTTTAATTGCCGATTCCGGAAGCATCGCCATTACCGAAAATGAAGGCAATGCACGTTTGTGTACTACTTTCCCAAAAATCCATATTGCCATTGTTGGGATCGAAAAAATGATTCCTTCTCTAACTGATCTGGATTTGTTCTGGCCTTTGCTTTCCACACACGGAACCGGTCAAAATCTAACCGTTTATAATTCTATTTTAAGCGGCCCTCGACAATCCAATGAAACCGACGGACCAGAAGAAATGTATGTAATTTTACTGGATAACGGCAGAACAAATTTATTAGCACAAAAAGACCAGCGGCAGGCTTTATACTGCATTCGTTGCGGGGCTTGTTTAAATGCTTGCCCGGTTTATAAAAACATTGGCGGCCATACTTACGAAACCACTTACAGCGGCCCTATCGGTTCTATCATTACGCCTCACATGAAGGGAATGGAAGAGTTTAAGCATTTAAGTTATGCTTCCAGTTTGTGTGGTAAATGTTCCGAAGTTTGTCCCGTAAAAATTGATCTGCATAAAATGCTACTGCTAAACCGGAGGGATGCTGTTAAAAGTGACCTTAGTCCGATCAAAGAAAAATGGGGTTGGGCAATTTGGAAAAGAGGAATGTTAAGTAGGAAATTAACCGATTACTTCAATGGCAAAACCAAAAATTTCTTTTTAAAATTTCTTTTTAAAAACACTTGGGGACATTTACGGGAAATGCCCGAAGTAGCACAAAAATCTTTCAGTCAGCAATGGCAGGAAAAAAACGAGGAAGAATAGATTAGTTGATAGTTCATGGTTCATTGCCCGCTACTATTAACCATAAACTATCAGCTATGAACTATCAACCATAACCATTCATCTTCCTCAAAAACAAAAACTATATGCGCAAAATTACACTCAATATTGCTACCAGTTTAGATGGTTTCATTGAAGGGCCGCACGGTGAAATTGATTGGTGTTTAAACGACCAGGATTACGGCTTAACAGAGTTTTCTGAAGATACCGATGCTTTGTTTATGGGCAGAAAAAGTTACGAGCTGATCCTACAGGTTGGTTTAGGTTTTTTTGAAGATAAAACCCTTTATGTTTTTTCGGATACGCTTGTTCCGGATGAACACTTTGGTATCAAAATTATCCGCCGTGCTAATTTTGTGTCTTTTGTGCAGGACTTCCGCGAGCAGGAAGGCAAGAATATCTGGCTGTTTGGAGGCGCCGGTTTGGTTGCTTCTTTTATGGCAGAAAACTTAGTGGATGAATTTTTAATTTCTGTACATCCGTTAATTTTAGGCGGCGGAAAACTATTATTTCAAAATGTAAAAGATAAAGTTGATTTAATGTTGATCGACAGTCATGTATATTCCAGTGGTTTAATTCAATTAAAATATATTATTCCGCCAAAGTTCGATTTAAGTATGTTAGATATGTGAGAAGATTTCTAAATTCTAACTTGCTTTCACCAGTTCCACTTCTGCAACCGGGTTAAACAAGTAAACTCTGTTGGTACTTACTTCCACACAGCGATAACGTTTCCGCAAAAGTTCTTCCCTGCGGAAAACCCTTCCGTCTTTCCATTTAAATAAACCGTTAGCCGGAATTTTTTCTACGGAAATTACCAATGCTTCTTTTACATCATAATTTTTAAGAGCGCGAAATAACGTCAGATCAGAACAACTTGAAGCAGCCGGATTATCTAAATAATTGCTGATAGCGCGTTTAATATCCGGAGGAAAAATCTCCAGATCAAAAAACGGTTTCATCATTCTTTTAAAGTTGCTTTTCCATTCAGTTCCATGTGGTTTTGCTTTATGCTGATGCTGGTCCCAGGTGTATAAATGTGCAAATTCATGTACGGTTGTAACTAAAAAAGCGTAAGCATTCAGGTTATAATTAACCGAAATACGATGTCCTTTTCCATCAAAAGGCGAACGGTAATCGCCAAATTTAGTTCCACGGTTGCGGGAAACTTTAAACTCGCACTGAAAATAATCAATCCATTTTGCAATTACCGGTGCAGCAGCATCGGGAAGGTATTGCTTTAAAATCTCGGTTTTATCCACGCTGTAAAATCGTGAATTATTTTAACAAATGGAAAGTAATAAAACTGGCTGCATAAGCCAGAACAGTCATGTAAGTAAACTGAATTACCGGCCATTTCCATTCTTTAGTTTCCCGATAAACAACCGCAACGGTGCTGGCGCATTGCATGGCAAAAGCGTAAAACATCATGAGCGACATGGCAACTGCAAAAGTAAATACGGGCAAACCGGTTTCAGGATTTCGGGCATGTTTCATTTTATCCAACACAGAATCCAATTTATCAGCATTGCCATCAACACTATAAATGGTTGCCATCGTTCCTACAAAAACTTCGCGTGCAGCAACAGAAGTTATTAAAGCGATACCGATTTTCCAATCAAAACCTAAAGGACGAATTGCAGGTTCTATAGCATGGCCCAAAATACCGGCATAAGAATTTTCCAGCTTATCGGTTGCTTTCAAATGTTCTAATTCTACTGCTGATTTTTTGCCGGTAAAAGAAGCATTGCTATATTTCTGGTCAATCTGCTCCATCCGTTTTCCCGGCCCGTACGAAGCCATCACCCATAAAATAATAGAAACGGCAATAATTACTTTTCCAGCCTGGATTACAAACGTTTTTGATCTTTCGTACATCGTTAGCCCAACATTTTTCCAACGTGGCATACGGTAAACGGGTAATTCCATAATAAAGTAACCGCGTTCCCGGCTTTTCAAGATCAGTTTAAAAACCCAGGCAACTATAACTGCCGAAACAACACTAAACAAGTACATGGCCATCATGGCAATTCCCTGCAAATTAAAAACCCACCAGATATTACGGTTGGGTACAACCAGCGAAATAAGCAAAGTATAAACCGGCAAACGTGCAGAACAGGTAATTAAAGGCGTAACCATAATGGTAATCATGCGGTCTTTCCAGTTTTCGATGGTACGCGTGCTCATAATGGAAGGAACGGCACAGGCAAAACCACCAATCAGCGGTACAACAGATTTTCCGTTTAAACCTACTTTACGCATGATGCGATCCATCATGAACGTAACTCGCGACATATAACCGGTATCTTCCAGAATCGAAATAAAAGCGAAAAGAATAGCGATTTGCGGGATGAAAACCAGTACGCCACTTAAACCGGCAATTACACCATCAAGCAATAAACTGGTTAGCGGACCAGCAGGAAGTGTTTTGTGAAGGATGGAAGTTAGCCAGGTAAATAAATTTTCGATCAGTGCCATTGGATAAGCTGACCAGGAAAAGATGGCCTGGAAAATGAACATCAGGATGGCAAAGAAAATAACGAAACCGAAAATTCTATGGGTAAGGACTTTGTCTATTTTGTTGCTGTAACTTTCTTCTTCAGCAAAATGATCTTTTCGGGTTACAACATCAAACAGCACATCGTTAATAAAATTATAACGGGCAATGGTTTCTGTAGCCTGCGATTTTTGAGAGTGAAAAGAGAATTCTTGCTCTAAATTTTCAATTCGGTCGCTTTGCTGTGGCGATAAAAACGGAAGATGTTCATGCTGATGAGCTAATTGTAACGCGAAATAATTGTTATCAACCTTGATTTCTTCACGGATACTACTGATTAATTCCGGAGCTAACTGCTCTACATCAATTGTATCTTCCTGCAAAGCAAAACGATTTGCAAAACTGATTGCTTCTTTTAGCTTGTCAATTCCTTCGGCTTTACGGGCAGAAATGGGAACAACCGGAACGCCTAATTTTTTTGAAAGCAGGTTGAGGTTAATTTCCAGTCCTGATTTTTTGGCCATGTCCATCATGTTCAAGGCCACAATAACCGGAACTTTTAAATCTGCAACCTGTGTATAAAGCAGCAGGTTTCGTTTTAAATTAGATGCATCTAAAACAACAATTACGAGATCAGGATGGTGAGGATTGGAATGATCGGCCAGAACAGAAAAAACGATAGATTCGTCTTTGCTTTTTGGGTACAAACTGTACGTGCCCGGAAGGTCTATAATTTCGCCACGGCGGCCATCGCTTAAATTACAGAAGCCGGTTTTTTTATCAACCGTAACACCAGGGAAATTGCCAACTTTTTGATTGAGGCCGGTCAGAACATTAAAAAGCGTGGATTTACCAGTGTTAGGGTTTCCTACTAATGCAACTTTTAAATCAGCCTTCAACTCAAATTATTGTAATATTATGGTAGATGCTTCGCGTTTGCGCAAACTTAACTGGTAACCGGAAACGTTGACCGCAATTGGGTCTCCCAACGGTGCAACCCTTTGTATGCTGATTTCTTCGCCTGGCAAACAACCCATTTCCATTAATTTAACAGACATTTCCAGATCAGTAAATTCTTTGATAATACCTTTTTTGCCTATTGTTAATTGCGAAAGCTTCATGAATACAAATTATAGTGTAAAGCTATACCTTATTTAAATTAAATCCAAATAAGATTTAATAATCTTTGTGTAAATATACATGCTTCTTTTACAGGTAAAAAATTGAGGAACAGCAAATAAAAGCAGTGCTATTTTTGCTGAAAGGAATCGTACCGGAAATGCGGGCAGTTGCATTTCTTTTTAAATAAACCGCAGGAAGAGAAGGACAGCGAAGCACAAAAAAACAGTGCTAAAAGAAGCTTATTTACTTTTTGATACCGCATAAGTAGTAACTAAAACACTAAAAATTGCCATTAACGAACCCAAAAGATCACAAAAAAGATCGGCCCATTCTGCGCTTCGGTAAGTAAACACTTTGAGTTGCAAAACTTCTATCAATCCTCCAAACAAAAACATGATCAAAATTATGCTGATAAAAACAGCAGCAGAAAATTTGAAATGTCCTTGTTTACGTATCAGCCCGTAAAAAGTAAGTACCGTAAGCACAAAAAACAAACCCGTATGGGTAAGCTTATCAAAGCCTTTAAAAAACAAGTGCGATTCGCCTGCTTTGCCTAAAGAAACACAGCAAATTATTAGAATAAATAAGGCCCACAATAAAGTAAGCCATTGATATTTTAATAGTTTTTGCATTAAGCGCCTACCAATGCTTTGTATTGTTCGGCAGATAAAAGCTCATTGAGTTCTGCTGTATCTGTTATCGTAATTTTAACCATCCAGCCTTTGCCAAAAGGATCAGAATTAACCAGTTCGGGGTTTGCATCCAAATCAGTATTTACTTCTAAAACTTCTCCGCTAACGGGCATAAATAAATCAGAAACTGTTTTTACCGCTTCAACGGTACCAAATATACCTTCTTTGGCAACCTGCTCGCCAACGGTGTTGATATCAACATAAACAATATCGCCCAGTTCGTGCTGTGCAAAATCTGTAATGCCAATATAGGCAGTATTGCCCTCAACCCTAACCCACTCATGATCTTTGGTGTATTTTAACTCTAAAGGAAAATTCATGTTGTTTTTTTCTCAAAAATAACAAAAAACAGCATTAGAAACTGAACACTTAAATTTAAAAGAATGAATATTGTCTAAATAATAAGACATTTTAAAATTTAGGGCGATAAAAACAGTATTAGATTTATCGTCATTCTATTTCCTATAAATCAATTCGCTATGCAATAGAAGCATTTATTTTTCCCTTACAGAAAGTCATCTAAATATTATTTTCGATTAACAAATTAATAAAAATAAAAACTTTTGAATTTTAGTATAGTTATTGTATACAGTACTAAAAAATAAAAAACTACTACTATGAAAAAGATTACATTAGCAGCATTAGCATTGTTTGGGTTGATATTTTCTGCAAAAGCACAAATTCAAAAAGGCAATGTTTTAATTGGCGGAGATCTGGCAAACTTACAGTTAGGCTTGGATAATCCCACCAGTTTTACCGGTACTCTATCTCCAAGAGCAGCTTGGTTTATTAAAGATAATGTTGCATTAGGTGGTTATGCAAGTTTTGGAGTTGGAACCACAAAAGGAAAGGGTACAGACGTTAACTATGGTATTGGTGCTTTAGGCAGGATTTACTCTGGAGCGGGAACAGAAATAGTTAAACATGGCCGCTTTTTCGGAGAAGCTAATGTTGGTTTTGAGGGCGATAACCCAATTGCAGGTGGATCAACCAATGGATTAGGTTTTGGAGTAGGTCCAGGATTCGCTTATTTTGTTACACCAAGCATCGGTTTAGAGACTTTACTTAAATACAATGGTATCGTAGGTTTTGGTGGCAATACTTATACTAACAATTTAAGCTTAAACTTCGGTTTCCAGGTTTATTTGCCAGGAAAAGCTACAGCAAGAAAAGTTAGAAATGATGTAAAATAGTTCTAACAATTTTATTTAATACGAAAAGCATGCTCTTAAACAGGCATGCTTTTTTTATGCACCTAAAATCAGCAATTACTGGAACAACAATTTTAAGTTAACCCCAAAATTTGTGAAAGCAGTGTTGAAAGATTGGGATGTGTAAGGCTTGGTAATATTAGAATCATAAAACAACTGTAGGTTAAAGCGCTGGTTAATTACATAATTTACAGAAGGCCGAACGGTAATGTTTTTGGCACCTGATGAAATATCGGCTTCCTGTACATCTGGCCTGTAAATCACTGTTTTATTATCTGTTAAAGCAAAATCCATTTTAAAAGTCATCTCATTTTTAAGTTGCAAATTGCTGAACAAGCCAAAAGGAAAACGAAAATTAGTGGTATGATAACCAAAACCAAACACCAGGTTGCTTTCGTTCTGCTGGGTTAACTGACTGTTTGATAAACTTAGACTAAGTGCCCTGCTTTTACGATACTCAAAGTTGGTTGTCATGCTGTTTTTAAAACGGACATTGAAACCAAGCAAAGGCACAAATTGCTCAAAAATTGTAATTTGTGCATACTGATATAAAGGTAAAAAATCATTGTTTGCATCGCGAACATTTACTGCCCCGTTTGCCTCAGAGTAGCGTAGCAAAGTGTTAAACCCGTTAACACTGTACGAAGAACGATAACCATGACTAATATCAAAAGAATCAAAAAAATCGGCTAAAAAAGGTACTTTACTTAATCCGTTGTATTTAATGTCCCAGTTTGGGATCGGGATTTTCGGAAAACCGCCTACACTTATACTATTTACATCTTTTCCCGAATAAGCTGCCAAAAAAGCCGGTACTAATACATCCTGATCGTTAGCACTGTAGCCATCAGCAAATCCATTAGTTACAGTATGGGTTGAATTTGGGTTTTGCCTTCCTAACCTTTGTGAAATTACGGCACGGTTATCTAAAAACTTTTGAAAAACAGCCGAGGTGTTATTGATGCCTGAAGTTTTAGAAAAAGCGGTAGGCAGGGTAAAATAAGAAATACTATAATCACCGGAAGTTATCGGGCTAAGGTTTTCTATTTCATTAGTTACAGGTGAGAATTTAAAGTTAGTTTGATAATTCAGGTTACGTGTACGAAAAGCAATCAGTTCTATCCTAAGGTCCGGAAAAGGTTCTAATACGCCCCGCAAGTGCATATCCTCATTTAGCGTTTTTGTAAAGAGCTGATTTTGCAACGTATCCGTAGTAATCCAACCATTTGAAATGGCACGGCTCCGAATATCAGCCTGGCTGCCTAATAAAAACCCAATGCCTGGTGCATTATAATTCAGGTCTTCTCCCAAAAATTTGGTCTTTGGTAAATAACCCGGTAAAAATGTTCCTTCTGTGCGCGTGTAAGTCCCGCTTATGTTTTTTACACCGGTTAAAATCTGTAATAATAAATTACCCAATCCGCCTTTGCCTGCTACGTTGGCTTTGCGTAAAACCGGAAATTTATTATACAAACCTGTAAAATTAAGCACCGGATTAAGTTGTATAGTACGTGAGTTTTGGATGGTGTTTCCAACATTTAAAGTTGGGTCCTGCAGCGAAAATAACGCCTGCGAATTCCAGTTAAACTGCGTACTGTAACGCATAACCATACTGATCCAGTCTAAGCCGGGAATTTTATTAATTGGCGTAGTATAGTTAAAGTTGATGGTATGCGTGTAATTAGTAGTCCGGCCTAATTTTTTCAGGTTGTTCCACAGCGTATCAGCTTTTAAACCGTTTATCCTTCCTGCAGGTTCATCAACCACGCCTAAATTTGTAGCATCAAAGTCCATTTGCAGGGATTTAGTAAGGTTCCATCCAATACCATAAACCCGATTGATCAAAAAGCTTTTATTATAAGTAGTTGTTATCGGGATATAATTTTCAGGATCATTATTGCGTAAAGTATTTTCAGAATAAAAACGGTTTAAGTTGATGCTGAAATTTAACCTTGATGGCAACAGGCTGAAGTTTATATCCTGAAACAGCTTTAGCATATTGTTCTTGATTATTTTTTGAAACGGACTGTAAAATTTAGGCTGATTGTTATAAATGTAATTTAAGCCAACCACATAAGTTTTTTGAAAAGCATTTTCTGTAATAAAATCATGGTGATCGTATTGCGTATAAACGTAAGTAGCGCTCAGGTTCTCTATGTCCCAAATGTGGCTTTTAGCATTTGGGGTTGTTTTTACTTTACGGATGTTGGTTAAGTTGATGCTTTTTCTAACGGTATAATCCTCTGCTGCATTCAGGATAGAATCTTTTTTAGTTTTTGATACCTGTGCCAGTTCTGATTTTAAGTCGATATCCGGAGAGGCAGGGTCGTATTCCGGTATAATTTTCTGATTAGAATAATTAACGTAAACTGGTATTTTAACTCCTGATTTTGTTGGAAAAAACTTGCCGAGTTCTACATTGGCCGAAACATCTACCGATTGATTATCACTCAGGCTCCGGTCGCTAATCCTCGAATCTAAAGTACCAAAACCAATAGTACTTTTACTGCCCGAAATACTTACGTCGGCCAGATCTGCCAGCTTAGCATTAAACCTGCCGGTTGCAGCCCAACCCCCTTGTTCTTTAAACCCGGTAAGCCTTAATTCATTAAACCAAACAATAGCTGATTTATCCAAACCATCGTCTTTTCCCGGAGGGGAATTACCTTTGTAAGGGTTACGCACACCAAGCATAATTGTTCTTACCCTGCTTAAATCCGGCTGTCCTTTTATCGTTATCCGGTTAACACCATCGGTATAAGTAAAAGGAACATTTAAAGGCCAGGGTGTACCGTTTAACCTCGCATTGTTACGTGCTGTTTTGGCACTGGTAAGTAAAGAGAGTTGCAAAGCAAGTCGGTTAGATACAGGCCAAATGGCGTCAGGGTCCCGCGTGCCTGTTGGTGTTATCTGTAAAGGGATTTCATACTCGTAGTAATTGTCTATATAATCGATACCTAAACGTATAAACGCGCTTACGTCTCCGTTTTGTAATTGTACTCCTTCTGCATGGACAAACATTTCCAGCTCTTTGTACTGGCGCAAATCATTAGAAAAAGTTTTAAAAGTAGCTTTAGAATACCCATCACGCAGGTTTTTAACGGTTGTTTGCAGCGCCTGCTCGTTTAATTGGGTATTGGTATTATAATTATTAAAATCGCGCTGGCGGGTAATTCCGGGCGGTACTACATAAGGAATTGGCGTACGGTTCCCGTTTTCTTCAATGTTTACGGTAGATACATCAATAGTAGAATTATCTAAAGAAGGGTTTACAATTGCCGGATCTGCAATGATATTGGCTGTACTGTTTTCAGTATTAAAAGCACGCCATTCGCCGCGTATCAGTTGCAGCCTTGCAAAACGCAAAATGGAAGTATCTGCAAAATTAGTCATGAACATCCGTATAAAACGAATTGCTTTAAAATCCTCAATATTGCCAACTTTAGACTGGTAACTTGTTATAGGCACACGAAACTGGTACCAGGTAACAGCTTGTGTATTTCCGTTAGCTAATTTAACCTGGGAAGTTACTTTATCAGCAATAAAATTTTGTCCTACAATCATATCCTGTGGCCTGATAGAAACTTTGTACTGAAAGTATTCATCTGCCTGGCTCATGTTATTGTCGCGGTTTACATCTTCCCCATCAGGCAATGAAGTAGAAGCTGAATTATCCAGCCCAAGTTGTGCTTTGGATTGTTCCGTTGTTTTTGAGTTGCCTTCTGTTCCGTTATATTGGCTGTACCGACGCAAAATTCCGGCATTAGATTCATCGTATTGTGCCCCTCGGAAATACAGATAATCATCAGAAGAAGGGTCGTTATTAATTTGCGAAAATGCTGTAGGGCTTAAAGTTGTACGAATTTGCTGGATAAAAGGAGCATACTTTTGCCGTTCGTCTGCATCTGCCATCCCGTCTAAACCTACATCCTGCAATGTTCTTGCTGCCGGGTCGTTATCAAAAGATTGTACTACAGGCTGTAGTTTTGGTATCCTTCCCCAAACCGTTTCATCTACTTTTGATATATCACCATCGGCAGGCAAACCATTCTCCAGGCTTTTCCGGCCGTCTTTTAAAATATCTTCCGAGATACTGCCCAGGTTAAAATACAGATCGCCACCGGTAGAAGCAGTTTTATTAATAAAGGGGTCTAAAAGCCAGAATTCAATGTACTGCACATTTAAAGATTCAAAATCGTTACTGTCCATCCTGCGGAAAATACCGCCCCACCTGCTTTGCGGGTTTTGTAACGAACCATCATTATTAACACCAGTTGTAGTAAAATTATACGGGCCGCGAACTTTGGGATAAAAAGCCAGGTCTAATGTTGGCAAACTTAAAGGCTGGCCGGTAATGCTTTGTTTATAGGGGAAAACTTCTTGTTCTAAAACCTCGCGAACATAATTGTTTGATAGTTCATTTCTTGAATCTGGCAAAGGGGGCGCCAGGGAATTGCTGCGGTTATAAAAAATCGGGTCAATATTGTAAAAAGCCAAACGCGCACGGTTGTAGCCATAAGACAAATCATTATCCAACTGTGATTCCGGAAATAACTGCGGCGTACCCGAAAGCTGCCAGTTTACTGCGCTTTTTATATCAATTAAAGAACTGCTGTTTTCAAAATCGTCCAGATAAGCTGTTCCATTAGAACCGGCAAAATTTAATGCAGCCGGATGGCCAGGCAGCAATTGTGCAAACTCGCCACTAAAATTAACAGATGAAGGCGCTTTGGTTGAAATGAAAGGCAATTTATCAACCAAACGGGTCAATAACCTGGAGGATGAACTATAAGTTCCGTCAAACCCATAAATTGTGTTAGAAATAGACTCATCGCCAACACTTACTTTTTGGGTGATCGGTTGTTCTGTTAAATGCATTACGGTTGCACCTAAGTTGAGCTTATTGTTCATTTTATAATCAAACCTGGAACCGTACAACGATTTTTGCTGGATGCCATACAATTCGTTGCTTTCTAATTTGATATTAATTGGCTGGCCAGAGGTTAACAAAGCCTGGTTAATAATCCTAATCCGGCCGATATTGTAATCAACTGTATAATCAGACCCTTCTGTTAACCGTAAAGTACCGGCCGTAACCACAACAGAACCTTGCGGAATATTAATAGCATTTAATTGAAACTCGGAACCAGCCTGAGAAGAATAAGTACCGCGGATAACATAACGGTTTAATTGCGGAAAAAACTGCTGTGCAATTGTTTTAGTAGAATCATAAAGCTGCTGATAAACATAGCGGCTTATCAAATCCTGCTCAGTTACAGGGTTAAATTGTTTGGCTAAATCAGCACCAAAAGGTTCAACAACCGGAAAAGTAATACGTCCGTTCTGCGAATCAATCGTTATCCCTTCCAAAAAATCAAAATAACCATCCGGCTGTTTGGCATTTTGCTGGTTTAAATTATCCAAACCGGTTAATTGTATCCAAAGTTTTCCGGTTGTTTTCTGCCCTTCGCCCATTACCGGTTTCTCGATACTTGATTTATCATCTAACCGGGCAATAGTTAATTTAAAGTCATTCGGACTGATTTGATAAGCACCTAAAGTATAGATGTTTTTCATCATCAAATCCCAGGTTGGTAAACTGGTTTTTAACAATTCGTTCTTCAACAATTTAGTATATAGAACTTTAGGCGTTGCTGCATCAACCGGAATATCGGTAGAAAACTCTCCCACCTGATATTCGGTTCCATTATAAGTATAACGATACGCCACGGCTAATACTTCATCATTATTTAAAGGATAATTTAAAGAAATGTAGCCTAACTGCGGATGCAGAACAAACTCGGTTGCCGTTAGCTTTCTGGCATAAGTTAGTTTGCCGTAATTATCTGTTCGTCCGGTGGACTGGAAATAATTAGCAACATCATTTGAATTGGTTAAACGGGCACCGGCAGGCAGGTTTTGTAATAAATTGTTTGACTGTTGCGTAAAGCCTGGGCCTTGAAAACCAGCAGGCAAAGCAGAAAAACCCGGGCCGCCGCGAACTAAAGACGTATTATAAGGAGTATATTCCCCTAAATCCAGAAAAGCAAGTATATCCCTCGAATCTTTCGTGGTATTGCTTCTGTTGGTTACCCAAACTTCTATTTTGGTAATGTTAATGTTTGAACTGATGATAGGAATATTAGCCAGTGCCTTATTGTAGTTATTGCGAAAATACTGCGATAAAAAGTAATGTCGGTTTGCTTCATAATCAGAAGGGGAAAGGTTAAAGTTGCCTTGCTGAGAACCATTAGAAATAGTAATCTGGCGGCTTTGGGAACGTTGCTGAGAAAAAATACTTGTTACATTTAGCTTTCCAAACTGCATTTTTGTTTTTACACCAAATAAAGCCTGGCTACCGCTGATAAGCGAAGTTGGCAAAGACATGCTTACTGTTCCGGCCTCTATTTTCTGGATAATCTCGTCCGGCTTTCCGGTATAATCCAATTTTAATTGGTTTTCAAACTGAAACTGGGCTTCGGTATTATAATTAGTCGAGATTTTTAATTTATCACCGATAGAACCGGTAACATTCATCTGGATCCGCTGGTCGAAATTAAAACTGCCCTGGTTGCGTTGCCTGGTATTAAAAAGCGGGTTTTCGTTTTTGTTGATCTGCCCGGCAAAAATTACTTCTGCCGATCCCTGCGGGCGGATGTCGATCACATCACTTCCAAAAATCTTTTCAAAAGTCTGGCTTCTCACTTTAATTTGCGGGATAAAACCTGGCTGCTGAGAATCTTTGGCATATTTATCTGATAGCTGTTTCCAGTTCTCTTTAATTTCGCCGCTTTGTTTTAATTTCAGATACTCCAGGTAAGTAAGGTAGCGTTGTGGGCGATAAAGAAAATTACCTACCTTTTCTGTTAAAATATAGCGGTTGGTAGCTGCATCATATTCTACTGTTTTAACCAGGTTGGGAGGATCAGGAAGAAAATAACCCTGCCTTAACTGGCTGCTCCTGCTTTCTTTGGCAATATCAGGTGTTTGTACTTTTACAGTATCACTTTTAGTTGAGCTTGTTGATGCTTGCTGGGCAAAAACTTTTATATTACAGCCTAACGCTATAACATAACACACTCCGCACATCATCGTTCTGGTAAATAATTTCACCTGTTAAGCAAAAAATAGTAATTATAAATTCTTCAAAGCAATTTTTATTAGTTTTTCTACTGTTAAATTTTCATCATCCTTTTTTACGATCTGACCGATCACTTTTTCTGCCGCATTTTTTGCAAAACCAAGCATCACCAGTGCAGATAAAGCCTCCTCTTTAACAGTATGGTTTACAGGAACTGAAATTAAAGAATCTGGCCCTTCTTTTTTTAACTTATCCTGCAATTCCAAAACTATTCTTTGAGCCGATTTCGGACCTATTCCCTTAATCCGCTGTATCAAAGGCACATCGCCTTTTATAATGGCTTGCTGTATTTCTGCAGGTGTGATGGAGGAAAGCATCATCCGGCCAGTGTTTGGCCCGATCCCCGATACGGATATCAGGTGTAAAAACAACCTTCTTTCACCTTCATCTGCAAATCCATACAGCGTATGTGCGTCTTCTTTTACGTAGAGCCAGGTAAAGAGTTTACAATTATTTTCGTTTGCCGAAAGTGCAGAATAAGTATGAAGAGAAATATTGATGTGATAGCCAATACCGCCAGCATCAATTACAACGTAGGCAGGGCACTTAAACGCCAATTTACCATTTATATAATCGTACATCCTTTACAGAATTTTGTTGTATGGCTATCGAATATGCTGATGCTGTTTTTACCAGTCTTTTCTTAGTGCGCCTTTTGTTTGTGCATCTACCACCGCAATGGTAACTACGTTCACAATTTCTCTGACCGAGCTACCTAATTGCAATACGTGAACAGGCTTGTTCATCCCCAGCAAAATTGGGCCTACAGCTTCGGCACCGCCTATTTCCTGCAATAATTTATAAGCAATATTCCCCGATTCGAGATTAGGGAAGATGAGCGTATTGGCAGGTGCCCCGTTTAAGGATGAAAAAGCATAATTATCTTTAAGCAGCGTTGGGTTCATGGCAAAATTGGCCTGCATATCGCCGTCAACTACCATTTCCGGGTATTGCTCGTGGAGTAATTTTACTGCCTCACGTGTTTTTTCTGGCACAGCACCTTCGTTAGAACCAAAATTGGAGTAAGAAAGAACTGCAACACGTGGCTTGATATTAAACTGTTTAACAGAACGCTCGATCAGTACTGTAATATCTACCAGTTCCTGTGCATCAGGATTAACGTTTACAGTTGTATCACCAAAAAAAACAGGCCCGTTTTTAGTGATCATCATATACATTCCGGCAACCAATTTTACACCAGGTTCTGTACCAATTACCTGCAAAGCCGGTTTTACGGTTGCAGCATAATTTCGGGTTAAGCCAGAAATTAAAGCATCAGCATCACCAAACTGCACCATAGCTGCTCCGTAATAGTTACGGTTCCGCATCAACTTTTTGGCATCAAACAAAGTAATGCCCCTTCGCTGGCGTTTTTTAAACAAGAACTCGGCATATTTTGCAGAATTATCTGTTCCGTTAAGCGGATCAATAATTTCTACGCCGTCCAGTTCCAGGTCATTGGCCAGCATTAGTTCTTTGATTTTTTCTTTATTGCCTAATAGAATTGGCGTTGCAATACCTTCGTCCCGTACAATCTGTGCCGATTTCAGGATTTTATAATTATCAGCTTCTGCAAATACCACACGTTTTGGCTCTGATTTAGCTTTGCCGGAGATGCTCCGCATCAGTTTGTCTTCTTTACCCAAACGGCGGATCAGTTCTTCCCGGTAAGCATCCCAGTCTGTAATGTGCTTACGGGCAATACCAGAATCCATTGCAGCTTTAGCCACAGCAGAAGATACAGTTGTAATTAGCCTGGAATCAACCGGTTTTGGAATGATGTAATCTTTGCCAAACTTAAAATTGCGGGCATTATAAGCTAAGTTAACTTCTTCAGGAACAGGCATTTTGGCTAATTCTGCAATTGCTTTTACGGCAGCCAGTTTCATTTCTTCGTTGATGCTGGTTGCCCTAACGTCCAACGCGCCACGGAAAATATAAGGAAAACCCAATACGTTATTTACCTGGTTTGGATAATCAGAACGGCCGGTAGCCATAATTAAGTCCGGACGTGTTGCTGTTGCCAGTTCGTAAGATATTTCCGGTTCGGGATTAGCCATGGCAAAAACAATAGGGTTTTTGGCCATTGTTAACAGCATTTCCGGTGTAACTACATTTCCTGCCGACAGACCGATAAAAACATCAGCATTGTTCATGGCATCAGCAAGTGTTTTTACATCTGTCCGGTCGGTAAAAAATTGCCTGCGGATATCATCCAGATCAGTGCGGCCATGGTGCAGCAAGCCGTCTTTATCAAACATGATCAGGTTTTCTTTTTTTACACCGATAGCCAGGTAAAGCTTGGAGCAGGAAATAGCTGCTGCACCTGCCCCGTTTACCACTATTTTTATTTCATCAAGTTTTTTGTTCTGTATTTCAACGGCATTCATTAAAGCAGCACCAGAAATGATTGCTGTGCCATGCTGATCATCGTGCATTACCGGAATTTTCATTTCTTCTTTTAACCGCCGTTCAATTTCAAAACACAGCGGGGCAGCAATATCTTCGAGGTTGATGCCGCCAAAAGTAGGTTCCAGGGCTTTTACAATTTGTACAAATTCATCTACATTTTTAGTATCCAGTTCTAAATCAAAAACATCTATATCAGCAAAAATTTTAAAGAGCAGGCCTTTACCTTCCATCACCGGTTTTCCGGCTGCCGGCCCAATATCGCCTAACCCTAAAACTGCTGTACCGTTACTAATAACAGCTACCAGGTTGCCTTTTGCTGTATATTTATAAACGTCTTCCGGGTTTTCTGCAATACGTAAACATGGCTCGGCAACACCGGGCGAGTAAGCTAAAGAAAGGTCGCGCTGCGATTGTGTTGGTTTAGTTGGCAAAACCTGGATTTTTCCCGGGCGGCCGGAAGAGTGGTAATCAAGCGCATCCTGCTTGCGGTTATTGGCCTTGCTTCTTTTACTCATAGATTTTTTATTTAAATTTTAGAGGTAAAAAAAGTCCCGGTAAAAGAAGTACGGGGACTTTTATGCATAGTATACTAAAATATTAACTACGGTTAATTTTAAGTGTCATGCCGGGACGAAGCTGATTACCTTTTAAAGTATTTAAAGCTTTGATACTTTGCACCGTAGCGCCTTCATACTTCTCAGCAATTACATTCAAAGTATCCCCTTTTCTAACCCTGTAAGTATAATAACTTTTTATTGATTTTTTTTCGGGAGAAGCAACTTCTGCCGATACTGTTTTTATCAGCAATTTCTGGCCGGGCACTACCGCAACTGTATGCAGATGGTTCCAAACTTTTAAATCCTGCACTTCAACTCCGTACCGGTCTGCTATTTCAGACAATCTTTCACCCTTTTTAATCCGATGATACTTTATATATTCTGCCTGATGGGGGTGGCCATCCTGAGCAGAAGTTAATAGCATCCGCGGGGCTGCTTCTGTATCAGAGTCATTTAGCGCGGCATAAACATTAGCAAAGTCAGCATAAACTGTTTTAGGAATAATGATGCGTTTAGGCTTATCAGCAGTACCATTAACAATGCGCTTTTTGTAAGATGGGTTGAGGATGGCCATCTCCGAAGGGTCTATTTCTAAAGCGTTAGACAGGTTATTAAGCGAAACAAGCTTGTTAACCAACACAGTATCGTTTTTTGTAGAAAAATTGCACTCTTGCGGTATAATCTGGTGCTTTTTATAAAAATTCATCACATAAGTTATGGCAATATATGCCGGCACATAACCACGTGTTTCTGCCGGTAAGTAGTTCCGTATCGACCAAAAATCATTTCCTCCCGATCTTTGCATTGCCTTGATTACATTGCCTTTTCCGCAATTATAAGAGGCAATAGCCAGTAACCAGTCGCCAAAATCATTATAAGCATCTTTTAAATACCGGGCAGTAGCATGGCTTGCCTGCACCGGATCTTTACGTTCATCAACATAATTATCCATTTTCAAACCGTAAAGCCTTGCTGTAGCAAACATAAACTGCCACAGACCGGTTGCACCAACCCGGGAAACGGCATTGGGGTCTAAAGCAGATTCTACTACCGATAAGTATTTAATTTCATCCGGAATACCTGCTTCCTGAAAAGCTTTCTCGTAAATTGGGAAGTAATATTTAGCCAGGCCAATGATTTTTGACATTGCATCCTTTCTTTTTGGTGCTGTATAAATGTCAATGTAACTCTGTACGTACTCATTATAGTTCAATGGGATTTTTTTCTGTATAGAATCCAGTCTGGATTTGTACACCATGTTCTGATAAGAGGTCAGTAAAAGTTCGTCAACTATCGGTACAGGAACTAAAGTATCAGTTCTTAATATAGATGGAACGGTTTTTGTTGGTTTAGCAGAAGAAGACAAATTAACAATTTGCTTTGCTTTTAAATTGATAGCAACAACAGGTGTATCTGCCTGTATCGGTTTATTATTTCTATTATGCTGTGCATTTGCAAAACTTGTAAACAATAAACAGCCAGCAATAATTAAATATTTTTTCATTTTTTAGAAAAAAGGTTTACCTGCAAAAGCGTTAACTTAAGCAAGTTTTAAAAAATAAGCTGAAAAATTTAACAGATCACCTTCAGCAAATGCCGGGGCAAGCAGTTGCAACCCTAACGGCAAACCTTGTGCATTGTTGCCTGCAGGTAAAGAAATTGCCGGAATACCTGCCAACGAAGCCTGGACTGTAAAAATATCTTCCAAATACATTACGATTGGGTCTTTTACAATTTCGCCGATATTAAAAGCTGCTGTTGGTGTGGTAGGCGTCAGGATAAAATCATACTTCCTTAAAATTTCATCAGTTTTATTTTTGATCAGCCTTCTTACTTTTTGCGCTTTGGCATAATAAGCATCGTAATAACCGGAACTCAATACAAACGTTCCAAGCATAATGCGCCTTTTTACTTCTTCACCAAAACCCTCTGTCCGCGTTTTTGTATAAATCGTTTCTGTATCGGTTGCATTAGGGCTTCTGTAACCATAGTGTACGCCATCAAAACGGGAAAGGTTAGAGGAAGCTTCTGCAGTAGTTAACACATAATAAGTTGGCACTACATAATCTAAGTAAGCAAACGATACCGGTTCTACCACATGTCCGTCTGCCTGCAACTGTTCTATTTTTTTGCGCATCAGGTCTTTTATTTCCTGATCAACACCCTCACTTTCTAAAATTTCCTGGATATAGGCAATGCTTTTTTTACCGGTAGTTTTTAAGGAAGCCGAATAGGAAGGAACCGGGTTTAATGCCGCAGTACTGTCGTAATCATCACTGCCCGCTAACACTTCCAAAAGTAAAGCGCTGTCTTCTACAGAACGGGTAATAGGGCCAACCTGATCAAACGAAGAAGCATAAGCAATAATGCCATGGCGGGAGATGCGGCCATAAGTTGGTTTTAAACCAATAACGCCACAAAAGGAACAAGGTTGACGTACAGAACCACCTGTATCTGTTCCTAAAGCGGCCAAACATAAGTCTGCCTGAACAGCAACTGCAGAACCGCCGGAAGAGCCGCCGGATACTCTTTTTATATCCTTAAAATTTTTAACCGGGCCGTAATAAGAAGTTTCGTTAGAACCGCCCATTGCAAACTCATCACAATTGCAGCGGCCAATGATAATTACATCTTCGGCAAGCAAACGTTCTATTACCGTAGCCGAGTAAACAGAAGTAAAGCCTTCCAGTATCCGCGATGATGCACTTACCTGATGTCCTTTATAACAAATATTATCTTTTATCCCAATGATCATACCGGCCAGGCGGCCAGCTTTTCCTTCTTTTAATTTTTGGTCGATAAAAGAAGCATTGCGCAAAGCTTCTTCATCAAAAACCTCGTTAAAGGCATTTAAGTTTTTGTGCTGATTTATTCTGTCCAGGTAATATTGAACCAAAGAAACAACAGTAATTTTATCATTTCTTAAATCGTCCTGAACTTCTTTGAGAGAAGAATAAAATTTCATAAGGGCGCCAATATAAAAAAACTTACTGTAATAGATTCAAACATCTTAACAGTAAGTTAATTTATAGCTATTGCTTTAGCAGGCAATACGTTCCAAAAGTAATTAAACAAGAACTTATAAAGTTGTTGTTTCGTCCCTGCGCTCGGTAGTTGTAGAAGCAGGATTGGTTGTAGTAGTATGATTGGTTGTAGTGGAAGTTGGCTCGTTTGAAGCATCTTTAAACTCCTTTACGCCTTTTCCTAAACCTTTCATTAATTCAGGGATTTTTTTTCCTCCAAACAACAATAAAACTACTGCTAATATTAAAATGATTTCTGGTGCACCTAATCCACCCATGATATTTATGATTTAATGGTTAATATTTAATTAATTTCGGTAGAATTTGAATGCGGATGATTTTCTGAAGGATAAACAGTTGGGCGTGGCGTAATTTCAGGCTGATCAAGCGGACTAACATCAGGAACCGCAGCCGTAGTTGTGGTTGTAGCAGCGTTAGTAGTTGGCTCCTGATTAATTTTAACTTCATCAAAACTGTTGATCTGGTTATGAATTTCCCTTTTTACACCTTCCGAAGCATCTTTAAACTCACGGATGCCTTTTCCTAAGCCGCGTGCAAGTTCCGGCAATTTATTGCCTCCAAAAAGAAGCAGCGCTACACCAAGGATCAGGATTAGTTCCGGTGTGCCTATATTTAAAAACAAATAAACTGGATGTAACATAACTTTTATTTTTAATGAACAAATATAAACAATAATTAATATAACAATTCAAAGCTTAATTCTCTGCAATCCAGCTTTGCGGGTTCTGTGGTGTAAAGCCTTTCCATAATTCAAAATGGACTTGTGTATCTCCGCTTTCAGGATCAACACCAGCCACACCAATTGTTTGCTTCAGGCTTACTTTCTGGCCTTTTGTAACACTTGCAGACCTTAAATTAATATAGGCAGTAAAATATTCGCCATGACGGATCACAACTAAATAAGAACCATCCACATTTTCCACCTTGCTTACCTCTCCGGAAAATACCGACCTTACTGCTGCGCCTGCATTTGTTTTAATATCAACGCCAGGGTTCTCTGTTTTAATACCTTGTATATACGTCATTCCAAACCGTCCAACAATCACACCATTTGCAACCGGCCATGGCAACCTTCCCCGGTTCCCTAAAAAATCATTCGACAGCTTTGCAGCTTCTGGTGTGGCAGACAATACATCTGTACCTTTTGAAGCTGGCTTTGCAACTGCTGCCGGTTTATTTTCTGCCTTTGCTTTTGCCGCTGCTATCCTTGCTTCTTCTGCCGCTTTTCTTCTTTCCTCTTCAATTTCCCTGCGGATAGCGTTTGAAATTGCCCGGTTAAGCTGGTCCCTGGCCTTTTTCTGTTTAGCAATCTGGTTTTTGGTCAGCTTTTCCTGTTTACTCAGCGTATTTACAACCTCAGCCTGATTGTCTTTTTCCTTGCCTAACTTTTCTTTCTCTTTTTCCTGGTCTATTAAAATATTATTTTTTTCCTTCTTATTATGATCGAGTTCTATAATTTTAATATGCAGGTCTTTCTGTGTCCCTTCAATATAGCCTGCCTGCCGCCGCCTATAATCGCCAAACTGCTGCATATATTTTAACCGCTTATAAGCCTGGTTAAAATCACTCGCTGCAAAAACAAACATGAGTTTATTATAGGCACTCTGGTTACGAAAAGCAAAAAGCACCATAGCTGCATATTCTTTTTTAAGCTGATCTAACTGCGATTGTAAACTACGTACGTTGTTACTGTTGTCAGAGATTTGATGGTCCAGCAATCTGATTTCAGAATTGGCAGTTTTGATCTTTTCTTCCCGCAAATCAATCTGTGCCTTTAACAGGCTTAATTGCTTTAACGATGTTTTTTTATCACTGGAAATCCTGGTATATTCATCATTCAGCTTCTCCAGCTCACTGGTAATTTTATCTCTGCGCCGTTTTAATTCTGCACTGCTTTGCGCAAATCCATGTATCGTAAACATTACAAAAAACAAGAGCAGTAAAGTTTTTTTCAACTTCATCATTAGCTTTTAAGCTGATTTTAATTTATAAGTGTATAACCTTTTGGTTCGTTAAAAGGAGCATCCAGTGCCTGATCAAACGCTGTTTTAATATAATGCAGATCAGCTTTAATGCTGTTTTCGCCGGATACAGAATTTATACCGATAACAGTGGGCAAAATACGGTCATCAGCCCGAATAAAACTACTGTTATTTACATCTAAATTTTGTGCGGCCTGCTGGTTGGTTAATTTTAAGTTACTTACTTTTAAATCTGTATCAAATGTTGTTTGATAAGCAAGGCCATTCAGAATCCCGGAAAAAACAGTATTATTCCCGCTTGTTGCCATCGTAGCATCAGGTGTAATAAATTCAGAAATGGCATTACCAATTACAATAGCTTCGACCATTTTATAATTCATCTGCCTGCCTGTATATTGGTAAACGTAACTAAAAGGTTTTTTCAGATAAATGCTTTGCAGTTTGTTAATAATCTTAATGCTGTCGGGCGTAATAACAGCCCTCGCTACTTCAATACCTGCAATTGCTGTAATCGAAACCCAAATCTGTTTGTTTTTTTGTATCCTGATGTTCATGGTCACATCATAACCTTTTCCATCTATTTCTAAATGAGTCCGCGCTTTGCCGGAAAAGGTATTAAAGTTGATTTGCTGGTTTTGTATAGCTGTAATTTTTTCGGTTTTGCTATTATCAGTTTTAGGGTTATCGTTTGTTTTTACAGCAGAATCTGCAACTGCTTGGCGATTAACTTGTACCAATTGTTTTTTTGCTTTACAGCTAATAAACAGCGAAAACACTATTACTGCTGCAAGCGCTTTATTCAATATATTTTTTTTCATTAATTTTCCGTTCTAAAACAGCCGAACTGCTTCCCAATTGTTTTGCTGTTTTCCAATATTTAACTGCGTTTTCTGTATCGTTTAAAAAATACAGAACATCACCATAATGCTCTGCCAGTCCTGCACTTTTTTGATTATGCCTGATGGCTTTCTCCATCCAGGTTTTTGCTTCCGGATATTTTTTTTGTTTGAAAAGGACCCAGGCAAAAGTATCCTCAAAAGAAGCATTGTCTGGCTGCAGTTCATTACTTCTGCGCGACATTTGCGCTGCTTTGTCTAACTTTTCTCCTCTTAACGATAAATAATAAGCATAATTATTTAAGGTGTAAGCATTATCCGGATTGTTGGTTAAAGATTGATCGTAGGACGCATCCGATTGTGCATCATCTTTTTGCTGATGATAATTATCGCCCATGGCTGCGTAAACCTGGCTCAGCAACTCTTTATTGGTCGGATTTAAGGAAATGGCATTTTTAAAATAACTTAATGCTTCTTTTACCCTGCCTTTTTGTGCATAAGCCACACCAAGTAAATAGTTGGCAACCGCCTGGTTGGGGAAAAGCGAAAGCGCTTCTTCCCCATCTTTTATTGCCTGGTCAAACTGGTTTTCGCCTAATTCCAACCGGATGATTTGCTCCCAAACAGCATAAGTCTGATCATTTAAAGTGAGGGATTTACGATAAACCGGAATAGCTTGCTGATAAGAAGCGTTTTGTACGAGCATATCGCCATACAAAGTAAAAGCACGGGCATCATCCGGATGGGCAACCGAAATAATCCGGCTCAGTTCTAAAGCGCTCGATTTAGCTTCCGGATCCGGGAACCTGGGAAAATAGCCCGAAATGATGCGAAGTTTTTCTTCAATTTTTAATGATGGAAAGGCAAATGCGGTTTTTAGCTGGTTAAAACAAGCAGCGTAATCTTTTTTATCACGGTAAACATCTGCCAAAGCCAAATGGACCAAAGCATTATCTGAATCGATTTTCCCTGCGCTTTCTAAAACTTTTAAAGCTTTATCATTCTGATTATTGGAATTATACAACTCACTTAATTGCAGGTAAGGACGGATTTCCTGCGGATTTTCCCGGATCAACTCTTCCAGATCTTTTGTTGCCAGGTCCAGCTTTCCTTGTTTCAGGTAGATTTTTTGTTTGCCAAAAATACTTTCCTCATTTTTTCCAAACAGCTTTTCCTGCTGGTTATAAACGGCTAAAGCTTCATCATATTTTTTATCAAGCACAAATGCACGTGCCTGATTGGTATAATAATCAGGTTTATCAGGATTAAGCCTCACCAGTTCCTTAAATACATTTTCCAGTTTGGGTATATCGTTAATCTTTTCATAGTTACCGGCAAGTGCCAGCCAATACCATTCATTGTCCGGGTTTACGGTTACCGCTTTTTCTAAAAGCTGCCTTGCCTCAGCATCCTTATTTTGGTTGGTGCGGATGCGTGAAAGTTCATACATGCCGGCATCATTTGCAGGATCTATTTCTAAAACCTGTGAAAAAAGTGTTGCCGCCGCCGAAGCGTTTTCCATTGTTTTTTCGCGCAGTGCCTGGTAAAAAAGCTCATCAACCAACACACTGTCCCTTCTGGTTAGCGGCTTGCCCACTACCATCACCATGCTGTTTTTATCGGTGTTTTTTTTGTGTTGTGCAAAAGTAAACCCTGGAAACAACAGCCACGCTAAACCAAAAACCAGTTTCCCAACTTTTATCATTTTTACTGTACGCCTGTATGGCCGTACCCTCCTGCGCCCCTTAATGTTTCACTTAATATTTCAACTTCGTTCCAATCAATTTTTTCATGTTTTGCAATGACTATTTGTGCAATCCTGTCGCCATTGTTTATAGCAAAATCAACATCCGAAAAATTGATCAGCAATACTTTAATCTCTCCGCGATAATCAGCATCAACCGTTCCCGGAGAATTAACAATACCAATGCCATGCTTAAACGCTAAACCGCTTCTCGGCCTGATCTGCGCTTCAAACCCAACCGGTAATTCAATAAAAATCCCTGTCGGAATTAACTGCCGCTGCATGGGTTTTAAAACAACTGCTTCTTCCAGGCTGGCTTTTAAATCCATGCCTGCTGCATGTGCTGTTTCGTAAGCAGGAAGGCTATTGTTTGATTTGTTGATGATCTGAATGTTCATTTTTTTTAACTAATAAAAGAAGCTCTTTGCGCTCGGCAAATAGTGCTGCTGCTGCAAATAAAATTAAAAACAGGTTGCCAATAATCAAATTTCGATGAAAAACAGTAAACGATAAATATACAATTACTACCGATGCCAGCAGATAGGCAACATTTTTTTTAAGATGATAAGGAATTGGATAATTTTTTTGGCCGAGGATGTAGGATAAAACCATCATGGTTGCATAAGCAATGAGCGAAATCCAGGCGGAAGCGATGTAACTATATTTTGGGATAAAGATGATATTTAAAATGATGGTTAAAATAGCGCCAATGCCGGAAATATATAAACCGTATTTAGTTTGATCAGAAAGCTTATACCAAACAGATAGGTTCATGTAAATACCTAAACTCACATAACCGAACAATAAGATAGGGACCACTTTTAAGCCAGACCAATATTGATTTTGAAGTGCAACGCTTCCCCCCCTGACGAAATATTTCAGTAACTCGATATTAGCTGTTAATGCAACTGCAATTAGCGCTACTACAATTACAAAATAATCCATGATACGGGAATAAGTTTGTCCGGAATTTTTATTTTTAGCATGACTAAAAAAGAAAGGCTCTGCACCTAATCTAAAAGCTTGAACAAAAAGGCTTAAAAATAGTGCGATTTTAGCACAAGCACCATAAATGCCTACTTCCTGATCACTAATTCTTGCTGGCAATAATTTATCCAACATAATCTTATCCAAATTCTCATTAATGATAAATGAAATATTGGCGACTAAAATAGGCCAGCTATACAAAACCATTTCGCCAAACATTTTAACATCAAACCGTAGCTTTAATTTAAGTATTTCTGGTAATAATAAAATTAAAGTTAGCAAGCTTGCCAACAGGTTTGCCAGAAAAACATAGCCAACCCAAAGTGGCCTGTACCATTGCTCTATTAATCCCGCACCGGACAAATGATGTTTAATGATAAACGGAGCACCGTATAGGAAAAATAGGTTTAGGCCGAATACACAAATGATATTTAGAAATTTAATAATTGAATAACGAAACGGCCTTCCGTCTGCCCGTACTTTAGCAAAAGGGATAACACATAAAGCATCAACAACTAAAATATAAATAAAGCATTTTACGTAAAAAACATAGTCGGCCGCTTTTTTATCAGTTCCGCCATTTAGCCATAACGCGATGCTATCAGCATAAAAAAAAGTAAATAAAAAGAATAGTATTGCAGCAGTTGCTACGGTAATAAAAGAATTGTTGTATACTTTGTCTTTCCTATCTTCCCGCTTATTTAAATAGCGAAAAAAAGTAGTTTCCATTCCAAAAGACAGCACGGCATTAAGCATGGATGCCCAACTATACATTTTAGTAAATACACCATAAATTTTAGGCGATAAAGCATGAACCAAAATGGGTGTAAGTATAAAGTACAGCGACCTTGATATAATGGTGCTTACACCATAAACAGCCGTTTGGCCGGCAAATTTTTTTATTGTTGACAAATTTTGAAGTTGGTTAAAGCTGCACGAACATTTAACAGATCAAGGCAGCGGGTTCTTTTTTACAACTTCAAAATTACGATAGTTTTTCATTTCGCCTTCCTTGCTTTCTACCTGTTCTACGCGTGCCGTGTCCGGCCCTTCGTGGCACCACTCTAAAAAAGATACAATCATGGGCGCATCTCCTTCAGCTTCTACGTAAACAGAACCATCTTCTTCGTTCTTTACAAAACCTTTTATCCCTAACTGATCGGCAACGGCCTTTGTTGTTGCCCGGTAAGATACGCCCTGCACCTTGCCGCTAACTTTTATATCGAGATGTTTTTTAACCATGCTTCTTTTATCGCCCAAAAAACAGCGTTGGCAAAGTTAAAAAAAGCAACTTTTATTAAGCCAGTTTGCGCACTTTAGTTTCGGGCGTTATTTTCATCCGGTCTAAACCCGAAATCAAATTTAAGCCTGGCGTTTTCCCGGCTTCAATGGTCCCTTTTTCATGATCGATGCCTAAAAATTTTGCGCCGTTAATGGTTGCCCATTCAACCATGTTTTCTAATTCTAAATACGGAAAATTTTCTTGCAGAAGCCTCATTTCTTTGAGGATACATAAAACATGGTTAGAGGCCAAACTATCAGTCCCTAAAGTAATATTAAAACCATGATGGGTAAAAATATTAAGCTTTGGCAATGTTTTTTCGATGTACAAATTAGCACCCGGACAAAAACACCAGTTTATTTTACGATCAAAACGCCGGGTAAAATAAACATCTTTCATGCTGGTAAAAGTGTTGTGTACCATCAGCACATTTTGCCGGTTACTAAAAAGCGGGATGATAGACTGGATAGAATTGCGCGCCTGAGGTTTAAAAAAGGAAATATCAAGGCCTAAGCGGTCATAAAAATCTAAGAAGCTGCCCTGCTTGTAGCGGTATAATTTATTTTCTTCGTCTGATTCCTGGTTGTGGATGGTCAGCATAGAATTTTTATCGTCTGATTCCTTTCGGATCAGCCTAAACAATTCTTTAGAAACCGAATAAGCAGCATGTGGCGTGATAGAAGCAGCAAGCGGCTTAAACTGTTCCTGTATAGCCAATGCACTGTTAAAAACAGCCTCGGCATTTTTAGGGTCAAAACCATAAACCTCAATAAAGTTATGGTAATAAAGTTTACTTTTTAGTTTAACCGATGCCGTAACTGCACTATTGGCAATATCACCAACGGCAACAATACCGTTCTGCTCCATTTGCTCATCAGCTTTGGCAGCAGCTTCGATTACTTCGGCATCATCGGTTTTACGCAGCTTTTGTACATTTTTTATAAATTCTATCAACCCTTCCCCGGCAGGGACTTTTCCTTTTAAATGCGAAAGTTCTAAATGGCAGTGCGTATTGACAAAGCCCGGACAAATTACGCCGCTTAGTTTTTCTGCTTTTAAATCGGCATATTGCTGCTGTGGTTTTGCAGTAAGGTTTTGCGGGTCTTCAACCTGCAAAACTTTTCCATTATCATCAACAACAATACTCCCGTTTTTAATGGGGCTGCTGGTGGAAGTTAAAATGTAATCGGCAGTGAACTTTTTCATGTAGTAATTTCGGCTTTGTAAATATCAGGAAAGACAGAGAAAGAGTTTTCTTTTAATTGTAATAAAAATTAAAATATATTTACTACTACTTTTATAGTAGTAAATTTGTAATGTGGTAGTTACAGCTAAAAAAATCGATGTACGCAGTTTAACACTGGAAACTCTTGAAAAACATTTCGCTGAACTGGGCGAAAAAAATTTCCGTGCTAAACAGGTTTACTCCTGGCTCTGGGAAAAATCGGTTTCTGATTTTGATCAGATGAGCAATCTTTCTAAAGACCTTCGGAACAAATTGAAAGAACTGTTTACTATCAATGCGGCAAAAATACATATCTCTCAGTTTAGTAACGATAGAACGATTAAAAATACTTTTAAATTATATGATGAAAATTTAATTGAAGGTGTTTTAATACCTGCGCCAGAACGGATGACCGCTTGTGTATCTTCTCAGGTGGGCTGTAGTTTAACTTGTAAATTTTGTGCTACCGGATATATGGAGCGGAAAAGAAACCTCAATCCCGACGAAATTTACGATCAGGTGGTTTTGTTAGACCAGCAGGCCAAACTAAACTACAATCATCCGTTAACTAATATTGTGTATATGGGAATGGGCGAACCGTTGCTGAATTATGCTAATGTGATGAAATCTATCGAGCGGATTACAGCAGAAGATGGTTTAAATATGGCGGCCAAACGCATTACCGTTTCTACTGCCGGCATTGCTAAAATGATTAAAAAGCTGGGCGATGACCAGGTGAAATTTAATCTGGCACTTTCATTACACGCTGCGAATGATAAAAAGCGGAATGAAATTATGCCGATTAACGAGCAAAACTCTTTAAAGGCATTGGCAGAAGCGTTGAAATATTACTTCTCTAAAACCAAAAACCCGGTTACGTACGAGTATATTTTGTTCGATAATTTTAATGATAGTTTGGAAGATGCGGCAGAATTAGCTGCATTTTGTAAACATTTGCCTTGCAAAGTAAACATTATTGAATATAACCCGATTTCTTTTGCAGATTTTATCAATACGCAGGAAGCTAAAACAGATGCTTTTGCAGCTTATTTAAAAAAGCAGGGAATTAATGTAAACATCCGCAGAAGCCGGGGTAAGGATATTGATGCTGCTTGCGGACAGTTAGCGGTTAAACAGCAATAAACACTAATTTTTAGTCGATAAAAGAAGCATCAGCAAAATGAATCTACGCCAAAGTTATTTTGCTGATTTTGTTTCACTCATCTTCCCCGAACTTTGTCAGGCTTGTGCCAAAAGCCTGTACCGCAACGAAGAATTGATTTGTGCTGATTGCCTTTACCATTTACCTTATACTGATTTTCATCTAAACGCTGATAACGCGGTTGCACAACAATTTTGGGGAAGAGTTCCTTTAGAAGCTGCTGCTGCGCTGCTTTATTTTACCAAAGGAAGCCGCGTGCAAAACCTGATGCACCAGCTTAAATACAAAAACAAGCCGGAAGTTGGCGTTTATTTAGGAAAACTGGCCGGAAAACGTTTGTTGGAAAATCCGATTTTTACTTCTGCGGATATGATTATTCCCGTTCCGTTACACAAGCAGAAGTTGTTAAAAAGAGGTTATAACCAGAGTTTAAGTTTTGCAGAAGGACTTTCAGAAAAACTATCAATTCAGGCAGAAGTTGATAATTTAGTTCGGATAACCGGAACAGAAAGCCAGACTAAAAAATCACGTACTTCGCGTTATGAAAATATGAAAGATGTATTCTCCGTAAAAAAACCCGAGAAATTAGCAGACAAACATATTTTATTGGTGGATGATATTATTACCACCGGAGCAACTTTAGAAGCTTGCTGTAACGTTTTGCTGGAAATTCCCGGTGTAAAAATCAGCCTAACAGCTATTGCTTATACTGCCTGATGCTTCTTTTATCAACAGTTTTTTAAGGTGATAAAAGAAGCAGTAATCTTGTTGCTGATTACTGCTGCTTCCTTCAAAAACTTACAAATACAACGGAAACTTTTTGGTAAGCTCGTGAATGTGCTTGCGTACCTTTTCTACATTGTTTTCATCATCAATATGCTGAATGACTGAATCGATCAGTTCAACAATTTTTTTCATTTGTTTTTCCTTCATTCCTCTTGTGGTAACAGCTGGCGTTCCAACACGGATCCCGGAAGTAACAAACGGCGATTTATCATCAAACGGGACCATATTTTTGTTAACGGTAATTCCTGCCCTGTCCAATGCTGCTTCTGCTGCTTTTCCGGTTACGTTTTTGTTCCGCAGGTCAATTAACATCATGTGGTTATCTGTTCCTCCTGAAATAATTTCGTAACCTAATTCCACAAAAGCTTCTGCCATAGCTGCTGCATTTTGCTTCACCTGCACAATGTATTTCATGTATTTATCGCTTAAAGCTTCGCCAAAGGCAATTGCTTTTGCTGCAATAATATGTTCTAACGGACCGCCTTGTGTTCCCGGGAAAACAGCCATGTCTAACACAGACGACATCATGCGTGCTTCGCCTTTTGGCGTTTTTAAGCCGAACGGATTTTCAAAATCTTTTCCTAATAAAATCATCCCGCCACGCGGGCCACGCAAAGTTTTATGTGTAGTGGTGGTAACGATGTGGCAATGCGGAAGCGGGTCTGTTAACAATCCTCTTGCAATTAAGCCGGAAGGATGAGAAATATCAGCCATGACCAAAGCACCAATTTCATCGGCAACTTTACGGATAAACGCATAATCCCAATCACGGGAATAAGCAGAAGCACCGCAAATAATCAGTTTTGGTTTTTCGCGCAAGGCAACTTCCCGCAACTGTTCGTAATCAATTAAACCGGTTTCTTTTTTTACGCCATAAAAGAATGGTTTGTATAATTTCCCGGAGAAATTAACCGGCGACCCATGCGTTAAATGTCCGCCATGAGATAAATCAAAACCTAAAATCTTATCGCCAGCTTGTAAACAAGCTAATAAAACTGCTGCATTTGCTTGTGCACCAGAATGTGGCTGCACGTTGGCCCACTCAGCATTAAACAATTGTTTGGCGCGTTCAATCGCTATCGTTTCAATTTCATCCACCACTTCGCAACCACCATAATAACGTTTTCCTGGCAAGCCTTCTGCATATTTGTTAGTTGCTGCCGAGCCTGCTGCTTCCATTACCTGTTTGCTTACAAAGTTTTCGGAAGCAATTAATTCTATCCCTTTTTCCTGCCTTTCCTGTTCTTCGTCTAATAGTTTAAATATTAATTTATCTCTTTTCATGATCTGATTTATGATGCCCAAATTTAGCCATATTTTAATCCTGACCATCAAATTTTTACAGTTACTAAAAATGTTGCTGTAAAAAGAGCTTTTCTGTAGCTGATTTATTATGTCCTGATGCTTCTTTTATCGCACAAAATTCAGGAGATTAGTGTTAACAGAAAGGTTTATCCTAAAAAGATTATTCTGATATTTAAAAGAAAAAACAAATGGCCAAACATTAATCGGGCTTGCGCGTAGAATTTGAATAACGATTATTTAACCAAATAATCTAATTTTGTATAGTTAAAAACAGCATAACAAACACATGGAAGTACAGGCGGGTAAACTTTTACAGCAGATTAATTACCCTTCTGATTTAAAGAAATTTAATGAAGAAGACCTCCCGGAAATATCTCAGGAACTGAGGCAATATATTATTGATATTGTTTCTGTTAACGGAGGCCATTTTGGTGCGAGTTTAGGTGTGGTTGAATTAACTGTTGCACTTCATTATGTTTTAAATACCCCTTATGACCAATTGGTTTGGGATGTTGGCCATCAGGCTTACGGGCATAAAATTTTAACCGGCCGCCGCGAAATTTTTTATACAAACAGGTTGTATAAAGGCATCAGCGGTTTCCCAAAACGTGCTGAAAGTATTTATGATACTTTTGGCGTTGGCCACTCTTCCACTTCTATTTCTGCTGCTTTAGGTATGGCTGTTGCTTCGCACCGAAAAGGCGAGCACGACCGCCAGCATGTTGCCGTTATTGGCGATGGAGCGATGACAGGCGGAATGGCTTTTGAAGCTTTGAACCATGCCGGTATCGAAAATTCTAATTTGCTGGTTATTTTGAATGATAACTGCATGTCTATCGACCCGAACGTTGGTGCACTGAAAGAATATCTGACCAATATTTCTACTTCGCGTTCTTACAATCGTTTCCGCGATGAAGTCAGTCATATTTTAGCTAAAATTTCTGCCCTTGGCCCTGATGCTTTCCAGATTGCAAAAAAGCTGGAGAAAAGCATTAAAGGGACTATCCTTAAAAACAGCAATCTTTTTGAATCTTTACAGTTTCGGTATTTCGGCCCGGTTGACGGGCATAATGTAAAGCAATTGGTAAAGGTTTTAAAAGATTTGCGTGATATTCCGGGACCGAAACTGCTGCATTGTATTACCGTTAAAGGCAAAGGCTATGCTTTGGCAGAAAAAGACCAAACGGTTTGGCACGCACCCGGCCTTTTTGATAAAATTACAGGAGAAATAAAAAAACCCGTTTACGATAAACCAAAGCCACCCAAATACCAGGATGTTTTTGGCGAAACGATTATAGAACTTGCAGAAAATAATCCTAAAATTATAGGCATTACCCCTGCTATGCCTTCCGGTTCTTCGTTAAATTTAATGATGAAAGCGATGCCGGAAAGAGCTTTTGATGTGGGGATTGCAGAACAACATGCGGTAACTTTTTCGGCTGGTTTGGCTACACAAGGCATGGTTCCCTTCTGTAATATTTATTCCAGCTTTATGCAGCGTGGTTATGACCAGATGGTCCATGATGTTGCGATACAAAAACTAAACGTTGTTTTTTGCTTAGACCGGGCGGGGTTAGCCGGCGCTGATGGCCCGACACATCATGGCGCTTATGACCTGGCTTATATGCGTTGTATCCCTAATATGATTGTTTCTGCCCCAATGAACGAAGAAGAACTCAGAAATCTGATGTTTACAGCACAGCAGGAAAATATGGGGCCGTTTTCAATTCGTTATCCTCGTGGAAATGGCGTAATGGTAAACTGGCAGAAACCAATGAAAGCTTTACCAATTGGCAAAGGGCGAAGGATTTGTGATGGAGAAGAAGTTGCCATTTTAACTATCGGCACGATTGGAAATGAAGCGGTAAAAGCAGTACAAACCTTAAACCAGGAAGGTATTTATCCTGCACATTACGATCTTCGTTTTGTTAAACCACTGGATGAAGAGCTGCTGCACGAAGTATTTAAAAAGTTTGACCAGGTTATTACCGTTGAAGATGGTTGCCTGCAAGGTGGAATGGGCAGCGCAGTAATAGAATTTATGGCTGATAAAGGTTATGCAGCAAAAGTAGTGCGTTTAGGTATTCCAGATCGTTTTATTGAACATGGCGAGCAACCTGAATTATGGGCAGAATGCGGTTATGATGCTGCATCTATTTCTACACAAGTAAAAAAATTAGCTGTAAAAAGAGCAACGCAAACTATAGCTTCGTGATGCTTCTTTTAATGGCATAAAAACTTAAACCAAAAGTTATCCATTTTATTTCCGGGCTTAGGGCTGTTCAAATTATTTCCTATACTTCTTTTATTACCTACAAAATGATAAGCATTTGGCTTTTTGATGGAGTTAAATTGATACAAGCACCAATTTTTATAGGATAAAAGAAGCATCATTATTAATCCAATCCTATGCATATCGAAGGATCTTGTTTATTGTTTCTTTTTACCGTTTAGCACGCATATAGTCAGCTGTTACATTTAAACGTCCAAAAACATTGATTAGGTGTAATGTAGTTTGTGTAATAGTTTTATGTAATGGTTTAAGAATCGAAAAATGAATTTGTGTTGTGCAAACCCTGATTACAGAAATACGTTCGTTTAAATGTAATAGGAAAAGCATTGTAAATCATTATGCCCAGGGGCTACTTTTATTTAAAAGATCAGGATGGTCTTATGATGACTACATGTATGTTAGAACTATTGACAACTTTGAAAATTATTTTAAGGAAATTCTATCAGAAATTGTAAAACCATATTCCAATTACTACAATGCTACCGTAAGCGATAGTGATTTCTGAATTCTGATGTGTCCACACCTTATGTAATAGATATGATGGCATGGCGGTGAGTAAAATCCCTGTTATAGACAATATTAGTTTTCTAATAAGCTGATTGATTGTAATCGCTCGTACAAGTGCTACTATCACTATAGATAAAATAAAGCTCGGCAAAGAAAACAGTAACATAAATTGGAAACCGTAACTGAATGCATGCGGATCTTGTGGTTCCATAATCAATCTCACAGGATAATAAACCAGTGGTCCAAGAAATACACTAGTTATCCATACCTTAAAGCTGTATATAAATGATTCCATTTTTATTGATTGTTTTAACTTGTAGTCGTATTGCTATCGTGCTACTAACTTATGAAATTCTTAACCCACAACAAAAGCCTCAAATGTTTCTACTTGAGCGTTATAACTTAAAGTGTAGCCCTTACTAAATATCTCTTCAACAGCTTCCTCAAAGATTTAAGGAAAATGGCTTTTAAAGAAGGCTTGATACTAAAATAGATGAGGATGGTAATTTCAAAAAAATGGAGTAATTTTAAGAGATGACCTAGACAACGCTAATTAGGATGCAGATTGTTAGACATATGAAAACGACAGATATTAGATCGGTGCTGAACCTTTTTTTAGCGGTTCTTGCTTTATCTTTATGGGCAATAGATAGTCCAGCTTCTATTTATGTACAGCAGGACTATAAAAGATTGGTTTCGTTTTCCGGTGATTCTTCGTCTTATATGAGAGAAAATTTTATTCGTAATCAAAAATATTATAAAGGTAAGACGTTAGCTACTGTTTTTACGAAGCTTGAATTACCGATAGTAAAATTGATACCTATAGGAATGTCCCAAGTTGATGGTGGACCTGAAAGCTGTGTCGGCGTAACTCTTTATTTTAATAAAAATTATATTTACTTTCGAAATAGATTATTAAAGGCTTCTAACCCGTTTGCACCTATACCGTTGATAATAACCTTTAATAAGTCTTTTCCTTTTGACAAGGCTGCTGAAATGATTCGTAAGTATCACGGGAAGTTAACCGACAGCGTAAGAAGTTTTTATGGCAAGGAAGTTATTGATTCAATCTCAACAGTGAATTAATTTGATGAATCCTTTTTGCGTCGTATAGATGGTAAACTACTAAGAAACACAGGTAATTCGCATTAAAACCATATCCGGATCTTTCTTTTCAACAGAAAAGTTTAAAAAAAAACGAAGACTCTCGCCATAGGTTATTATCATTAAACATTGGCATCTGGAAGAATGTAATTCTGCTGCCCTATATAGGGCAGCGTAGTTTTATTCAACATAAGATTAACTTGAATCATAAATATATGCAATACGATATTCTTATTTATACTTTAAAAGTATGGCTGACTACAATACTACTTTCTCCATTACTATTTTTATTGATTCTGCTTTTAAGGACATTACAAAACCATCCAGATGACCAGTTCAATATTCTACTATTCGCATATGTTATGTTACTGGCAAAAGGCTTTCTTTATTCACTTGTTAGCCTCTTAATGTTCTGGGCGTTGACTAGTTGGATTAGTAAAACTGGCACATTAACAACCAGGTTAAAAGTGCTAGTTATAGTTGGTATTGCCGTACTGTTTCCAGTTCTATACCTAATATTTAATCCTTATGATGGGCTTATAATATCGTCGCCTAATAATCTATGGTTGATGTTTAGTTATACGGTTGTTACTGTTGGTTCGACCATATCTTATAAAAAGCATCTATTTGTCCAAAAGGATGTAATAGAGTTCTGGCCTCCTTCTAAGAAACTGGCCAGTTTAAAATGAAGAAAACGCAGATTTTTCACTTTTGGGTGATCAAGTTTGCCAAATTACTAAAGTAGAAGGGGATGAAATTTTCCACTTAACCTAACCCTGATTATAAAGCACTTCCCTCAACCCTAAAAATCAGAATACAGATTGCGGAAACTGCTGCGCAAGCCAATTGTAACCAGAGCGGTATTATTGGTACTTAAAGCGTTTTTTTCCTGGCGAAGGATGCCGCCAAGTTCTAAACGCAGGTTATATTTTGGATTTAACATATAAGCGATACGGCCTTCGCCATAATATAAATTAGTGGTAATACCTTGTCCGGTGTAATTTCCTACAAATTTAGACGCATCTGGATATAGTTTAAATATATCTTTCCCATAATTATCGGTTATAGTTGGGTCTAAACCATAATGCCCAAATTCTGCTTGTCCGTAAAAGTCAAACCGGCCGATAGAATAATTTAAAATTCCAACAACTTCGCGGAAATTTGCGCCAAAAGGATGCGCAAGCGGTTCTGCATTTTGTGCATAATTAATAATGGCATTAACCTCGGAATAAGTATATGGTTTGGCATTGTTAAATTCCAATAAATAATTTAACCGTTTTACTGCTAACAAATCGGCTCCGCGAACTCCTAATTGCCAGGCATATTTATTAAAGTAACTCCCGTTGTTGGAGAAAAATGTTTTTGAATGAAATTCATCCAATGCGAATTGTCCATAAATCGCTGACTTATCCACAAATTTATATTTTCCGGTAAAGCCAATTAAAGCATTATCACCAGACCCGATATTGGCTTCCACCGGGCGAAGAAAAACAAACGGATTAACGTAATTAAAATCAAAGCCGCGCTTATTTCCCTGATCATCTTTATCCGCCCAAATTACAGAATCAAAAAAGCCTAAAGATACTTTGTTGCTTACGTTCCAATCCAGATAATGAAAAACGCCCCATTTCTGGCGGTTACCATCCTGGTAGGATAACTTTGGTGCTAATGGGTCTTGCATGTTTGCCCACATTGCCATATACCTCACATTGCCTAATGTTCCGGTTAATTTTAAAAATGGATAATTAGATGCAAAATCAGATAATAATACTGAACGATAACCATCGCCAATAAAGTTTTTATCCTGACCCAAAGTAATATTGAGATATTTGATTGGCGTGTAAGACAATAAAGCAGTAACGTAAGACCAGTCCTTAGTATTCGTGCCATAATTCCTGTCGTATGATTGCCCGGTAACGATACCAATGCTGTTGATATAATTATTTAGATAGTTTGGAAATACGGCCTGGTTTTCATATCCGCTGGTATAAAAATAAAATTTACTACCGATTGTGCCGCCAACCTGATAGCCACGTGTGTTTAACCAGGTTGTTCTATTACCAGAAAAATCCCTGCCAGCGGTAAGATCTGGTAAGTAATCAAAAAAAGCAGTATATTCTTTGTTTTTGATATCGACTAAATGCTCATTAAATAATTTACGATGAACCCAGCTTCTTTTACCTACAGAATCCACACCTGCATTCATTAAAGATTGATATTGCTGACTGATTAGTGGATCATCCACTAAAAAGGGTTTCATTGAACTATGAAACCTGGATTGATTGGAATATACACTTGAATCTAATTTCTGGTAAAATTGATAAGCATAAGGCAGATAAACAGACTGCGCATTGGCACTTATTTTAATCAGTAAAATGACGGCTACAAAAAGTATTTTTTTTTTCATGTATTGTTTTAATGTATTTTTGTATGATAAAAACAGCATCAGCTATCAGCAAGATCTGATTAGTAATGAGCTTTTATTTGCAACCAGTGAAACTACTATTCTCTTTGCCGCCTATACGGCACAAATATTAAAATAATTAAAGGGCCTGTTTAATTTTTTTATTAAGGATGCTTCTTTTATGCTTGTAAAATTTTGTTTCTATAAAGGCCAAAGGCGCAAAAAGCACTAAATTTTGTTACTTTTTAGGTGATAAAAGAAGCATAGAAAATAAGTTGAACAAATTTTAAACAGGCCCAAAGAAAAGAAAACTATTTTTCAGATTGTGCCATCGCTGCAACCTGCCCTTCCAGTTCCTGGTACCAATCAGGGCCATATTTTCGGATCAAAGGATCTTTTAAAAACTGGTAAACACTTACTTTTAATTCGTTTCCAAAGGAGCAGGCAGGGCTGCAAATGCTCCATCTGTCGTAATACAAAACTTCAAACTCAGGATATTTGGTTACACGGATAGGATAAAGGTGGCAGGAAATTGGTTTTTTCCAATCGGTAGCACCTGCTTCGTATGCTTTTTCGATAGCACATTTTGTAATGCCGTTTTCCCAGGTTACATAAGCACATTCTTTATTGCCATCTACACAAGGTGTAGTATAATCACCTTCAAAATCTACCACCGAAGTTCCCTGCTGCTCTATCGTTTCTATGCCTTTAGCTGTCATGTATGGTTTTACAGCAGGATAAATCTTTTCCAGTACATTCAGTTCATCCAGGTTTAACGGCGCGCCGGAATCACCTTCTACACAACAAGCACCTTTGCAACGGTTTAAATTGCATACAAAATTCTCACTAATCACATCCTCATGTACAAGGGTGCTATTTACTTCTATCATCATTTTCTACTTATGGATTAAGCGGATATTTTAACCCTTTTGCATTGGTTATTTCCAACGTTACTGTACCTACCAAAATTTCTACCTGTGCTTTTATAGGTATCCGGTTACCATCGTTGGTAATCCACAGGTACAATTTACTGTCTTTACGGAAAATTCGGCCCGGTACAATAGCAGGGGAAAATTTTAAACAATTAAATGTTCCTAAATCGCAGGTAACGGTTTCTTTTCCCAGATAAGTAATACCCAGCGTTTCTACCTTTTTTTCTGAAAAATATTGCAGGGTCAGTTCCTCACCAACTTTAATTTTAGACAGGTCAAGGTTACGGGCAAAATAAAAAGCCGAAGGCAGATCAAAAACCATTCCTTTAAACGGAAAAGTACCGGTTTGGGCAGTTATTTTTTTGTTTTCATAATCAAAACTTACCTTATCTGTCCGCCGGTATTTCCCTTCACGCCGGTTCTCAGTATAATAATATGGAAGCGTTGTTGTACGGTCTATAAACGATTCGTACCGGTTTCTTACTTTAAAAAAAACATCAAAACTCCCGGCTGTCCTGCCATCTACTATAATATGGTAAGTAGGGTTTCCATCAAATTTAATCCCGCTTTCTTCTATTCTTAAATTTGCTTCTGCTGCCGAAAATATACCATATTTTAAACGGTAGCTCAATTGTTCGCCATCTTTAAAAGCGAGGGTATTCTTTTTTACTAATTCCTGTGCGGCTACTAATTGATGCAGCATAATTATAAAAGCAATTGGTACCCATAATATTTTTGCCATAATTAGTAATTGGTAAGCCGGTAAATTCTGTTTTTTAAACTAACTCTTTGCGCTTATAAACGGGAACTGTGGAACAAGGTTCTCCGTAAAGAATACTTTTTACAACTGAAGTTAAGCGAAAGGTTAAGCTTACATAAGCTGATTCTGGTACGGCAATATCTCCGCAGCCTTTTATCACGACACGCTGGTCCCTGAATTTTTCCAGATCCAGGTTATTTATTGCTTCTTCAAACAACACTGTTTCTAAGGTAGTTAAATTGCCAAAAACTACTTTTTTAGCATAAGGGGCCATTTTGTTGGCTAGTAACATATATGCCCATGTCGGAACAATCGCATCAGCAGAGCAGGTAACGGCTACAAACTTATTCTGATATTGCGCCCAATCATGCTCTTTAATAAACTCCCGGAAATCCTTTTCCCGCAGCATCAGGCCGTGAAAAAGATTATCTTTTATGTCGTACAAAACCCTTTCGCCATTTGGATAAAGGCTTGCCGGATCAAAAGTTGCCAAACCACTTTGTGCAACTTTATTAACTATATTTTCCTGAATGTCCATGTTGATTAAAATAAAAAATCCGGAAACAGTATAACTGATTTCCGGATGCAAAATTATAGTAATGCTTTATTTAAAAGAACTTAGCTCTGTAATCTTTTATGTTGGCCTTATCTTTTAACACATTAAATACATCTGTATCCATGCGTTGAACCATTGCCTGGGCAATTTGCTGACGGTCTTTTAAAGCATTGTTTAATGCCGGCGGATTATTAAAGCTATCTACGGTAAAAACGTAAACGCCGTTCTGGCCTTCAATTGCTTTCGATACTTTATGTAGAGGCGAACCGAAAATAGCGCCAATTACTTTATTTTCCTGTGCAATACCCGGAATAATCGGGTTTGCAAAAACAACGTTTTGTACCGGTACAACTTTTCCGCCAACTGCAGCGGCAACTTTGTCTAAATCCGATGCTCCTTTTAAGGCATTATTTAATTTATCTTCCAGTTGTTTAGCTTTTACCTGGTTGCGTACAGCCGGTTCAATTTGCTTTTTAACTAAATCAAGTGGCAATATCCCTTTTGGTTTGATGGCTTGTAACTGCGCTACAACATATTGGTTAGTTAAGTTCAACTCAAAAACCTGGTTTGATACATCACCTTTTTTAGCGCCAAAAGCCCATTTTACTACATCGCGTGCGTTTTCCAGTCCTGCTACAGCAGATGCAGTAGCCGTAACATCATCTGCAGTTAATTTTTTAAGTTTTTCTGCTTTGATTTCCTGATCAAAAGAACTACCAGAAACTTTACTTAAAAATGCTTGCGCCTGGGCATAAGCAGCAGACTGTGTTTTGCTGCTCGGCATTAACGCTTTATCAACCACAGCAACTTTTACCACTTTGGATGATCCTTTCTGATCCTCAATTTCAATTAAATGAACACCGAATTGCGAAGTAACAATTTTATAGTCGCCTTTTTTGCCATTAAAAACAGCATCCTCAAAAACAGGGACCATTGCGCCACGTGCAAAAGTGCCCAGTTCGCCTCCTTTTGCAGCAGAACCATCAACAGAATTAGTTTTAGCCAGATCAGCAAATGATTTTCCGCCCTGGATCAGTTTTTTCAAAGAATCAGCTTTGGCTAAAGCTTTGTCCACTCCTCCTTCCGTTGCCGGGTTGATCAAAATATGACGCGCTTTTACAGAATCCGGGCCAACTTCAGTATTAACTAATTTAGCAATTTTATAAGCTCCGTTAGAAAAATAAGGGCCGTAAACAAAGCCCGGCGTTGCATTAAACATTACAGAATCCAACTTCGGTTCTAATTGCCCTTTTTTCTGATAAACCAAAGGTGCAGGCGTATTAGCGTTGATGGCGACAAAAAGCGAATCATTTTTAGAAGCTTTAAAACTTTCTAAGAGTTTATTAATCTGCTCTTTTACAACAGCAGTATCAGCTTTGGATGGTGCAGCGTTAAAAACTACATAATTAAAAGAACGGGTTTCTTCCGGGTTTTTAAATTCGTTTTTATGCTCGTTATAATACGTATTGTAATCCTCGTCGGTTAACTTCACCTGATTGTCTGGAATAGAAGCATAATCTAAAGCAACATATTTAAAATTGGCAATTTTATTACGTGCTTCGTAATCTTCTTTTGCTTCCAGAGAGTTTACGTAAAGCCCGTTACGGATCATGGAAAGATATTTCTCTGATTTTTTACCTTCAATAATCTGGTTTACAAAATTTGCCCATTGGGTTTTGGTTGCCGGGTCTGCTTTGGTAGAGCTAATATTTCCCAGAAAAGCAGCTAATTGCTGGCGGTCAAATTGTCCGGTTTCACGGTTTGTAAAAGCCTGTATAATTTGCGGGCTTGGGTTACTGCCCTGAATTAAAGCCTTGCTTTCATCATCGCCAACCGTAATCCCTAACTTGCTGATTTGCTTTTGCACGATAATCTGACTGATTTCCTGGTTCCAGGTAGTTTGCTGCACATAACTAACCATTTGCGGATTTAGACTTGCCTGGTTAGACTGCTGCCTGAAATTCTGCATGTTCTGCTCCAGCTTACTACTAAAATCATCGTAATTGATTTTTTCTCCTGCCACTTCACCAATAGTGGTACGGTCGCCGTTCATAAAAGAACTTCCGTAATGCACTACTTCACCAATAATAAATGCGAAAAGCGCTAAACCGATCACAATTACCATGATCAAACCTAAGCGGTTCCGCAAAAAACTCATTATACCCATAAAAAATTGTTCATTTAAATGCTTAAAAAAGAGGGCGCAAGATACAACTTTTGATAAAAAACCGATACATGAAATTGCGGTATTTGTTTTTAATGTTTTTAAGGATTTACTCCTTGGTTTACATTAAAGTTTCCTGTAGATTGCAGGAACTCCGGATTGCTTAAATCTTCATTACAACGAAAAGTGCTTCCGCTGATGGTATTGCCATCTATAGTAGTTAAGGTAGAAAACTGGTTAGAATAAAACTTTTTTGCCAACTGGTCCCAAATCAGTTCCTGGGATTTAAAGGTATCGCCCTTATCGTTTACCACCACCACATTTCGGTGAAGCTCTATAATTTTACTCTCGTTTTTGGTAATGGCATACTCTGCAGTTACTGTGCTGATTATTTTTTGCTTCAGGTCGTAAAAATCAATATGCACACCCTTTGGCATTTCGTAATAAGGCTTTACTGTTTTTGTGGCAGTATAATTAAGCATAATTGGCGCCGTCATCCTGGCTTTTACTTTGGCCGAATCACTATAAATTACATCAACACCAATGGTAGTTTCCACAGGTTTATTTACTTCCTTGCTGGATATTTGCTGAACTTTTTTCAGATCATTCTCACAAGAAAAAAAAAACACTGGTAAAAGAAGCATTAACCATTGGGTCGAAAAATTTTTAACCGGAATGGATAGCCTCATAAATCTAATCGAACTTAAACTTATTAAACCAGCGGTCGTTTAGCAAAAAACTTAACCTGAAATTGACAAAATTTTCTTTGATCAGGTTGTTGGCCAACGTGCCGCGCTGCCCAAACTCGGTAGCAAAATTAACTTTATAAAAAGCGCTGCGGTTTTGAGAGCGGATAGGCAAACCTAAACCGAAAGAAAACACAGATTCGTTAATATCTGTACCAGAAGTACGAACGTAAGTTTTATTGTACTGGTAACCCAGGCGGTAATCCATTACGGCCAGATAACTATTTAAAGCGTTAGGATTAGGGGTGATTTGTCCGCCGATATGATAAGATTCAGTATTATTAAGGCCTTGGTTTACTCCATCAATTGTAAGTTGCGACCAGTTGCCCCGGCTATAATCAACACCAATTAAATAATGATAATCTTTTTGGTAAGAGATACCGAAATGCTGTATCAGCGGCAATACAACTTTAACATTGCTGCCCTGGCGGAGGTAAGTAGTATCGGCAGCAGTAGATTCGGAACCGCTGCTTGGGTCAATTAAATATTGTGTAGAAACATATTTGGTTGAAGAAGTTATGGTTGACTTTAAAGAACCGGAATAACCCAGAACAACTCTTGATGTGGTAGATAAACCAATTTCGTACTGCAAACCGTAATCGTAATTTAAACCTTTAATACTTTGGCTTTTCTCGATACGCGTATTGAAAGAAGATACATAATAATCAGGGATTTCTACAGAACTTGTTTGGCGCAGGTTTCCAAAAATATAGGAAACGTTAAAACCGAGGTTAAGGTGTTTAAACAAGTTGAAACCATATCCGAAATAGGCTTTTGATAAACCGCCTTCGCCACCATAAACACTGTTAACGGTATTGGTATCAATTTTAGTAACCTGTTTAAAGTTATAGCCCAAATCGCTGTAAGGCAGCAAGCCAAAGCTTAAAGCAGAAGTTCCTTTAGTAACCGGAATGGCAAAAGCAAGGTGGTTAAGCCTGAAATCTGCGCCGGTTTGTTTGGCCGAGCTGTTGCTTAAAGTGTTAACGGTTGCATAAGCGCCAATATCAATAGTGGTTAAACCAATGGCAGAATACGAAGCCGGATTAAGCATGTTGATATTATTATATCCACCGACGGTGCGTACACCTGCAGCAATACCGCCCATGCCCATATTTTGTGGTAAAGCTTGCTCCTGTAAATCACCTAAACCAAATTTAGAATAAGGCGAACTGGTGGTAGATTGAGCCGAAGCCTTCAATGCCGAAAATATAGTTAAAAGTATAAGTAAAGTTTTTCTGGTACGATTAATCATTCTTGCTGATGTATAACTGCGTTCAATCCTTTTAGAACTAAATAGGGTTCCGGCTTAACGTAAGCGGCAAAGATGCTACTTTTAAGGTGAGTATCAAAAAAATTAAGGTCGCCGCCGGTTAATAGGATATTTGTATGTTGCTGTTGTTCTATTTGTTTTTTTATAAATCCTTCTGCCTCAAAAAGTAAACCGTTTTGTACGCCCGAAAGGATAGCTTCTTTAGTATTGTTTCCAACTGGTTTTTCAAAACCTTGTTCTGCTTCTATTAAAGGCAGCTTTTTAGTAAAATGCTTTAACGCTTTAAACCGCATTTTTAAACCGGGAGAAATACTGCCGCCATAATAATTTCCTTGTACATCTATTGCATCATAAGTAACGCAAGTACCTGCATCAATAACCAGATTGCTGTTTTTAGGGTATAAAAAACGTGCCCCAACTACAGCAGCTAAACGGTCTAATCCTAATTTTTCAGGGTTTTCATAATGATTGCTGATCGTTTTTGCCATTTGGTATTGAAACCTGAACGTTTGCAATTGCTTTTCCAGCATGGCTTCCCACAAAAATATTTTGTTTTGTACTGAAGAAATAATGGCTCTTTCCGGTTTAAATTTGATTAGTATTTTGTTAATCAAGGTTTCTGTTATTTGCCGGTAACGCTTTGTCCACAAAATATTTTGCTCCTTAAAAACAGCAACTTTGGCAAAAGTATTACCAATATCAAAAACCAGGTTAACCATCAGACGTTGGCAACCGATAGTATCGATTCAAAAATTGCAAGTCCATCCTGGTTTGCCAATAAACTATCTGCTGCGCGTTCAGGATGCGGCATCAATCCAAAAACATTCCGGTTTTTATTACAAACACCTGCAATATTTTCCATAGAACCGTTTGCATTTGCTTCATCAGAATAATTTCCGGCAGCATCACAATAACGGAAAAGGATCTGATCGTTCTGGTTCAATTCTTCCATGCTGTTTTTATCAGCATAAAAATTTCCTTCGCCATGGGCAACAGGAATTTTTAAAGCTTTATTTACATCAACCTGAGAAGTGATAAGCGAATTATTGGTTTGTGCTTTTATATAAGTATTACGACAAATAAATTTACGGTTTTGATTATGCAGCAACGCTCCCGGAACCAGTCCGGCTTCTGTTAAAATCTGAAATCCGTTACAAATCCCCAATAAGTATCCGCCATTATCTGCAAAACGGATCACTTCCTGCATAATCGGAGAAAAACGGGCAATGGCGCCGGAGCGCAAATAATCACCAAAAGAAAAACCGCCCGGCAACACAATAAAATCTGCGCCCTGTAAATCATGGTCTTTGTGCCATAAACGAACAACCTGCTGCCCCATGATTTTTTCCAATACATGGATTACATCCTCATCGCAATTAGAACCAGGGAAAATTACTACTCCGAATTTCATCCTACAAAACTAACAGAACCCTTTAAAAACCACCTCATTTAAAAGTTAAAAATTGTTAAACTGAAAGTAGATGATGCTAAACAACAGCAACAGGTACAAACTTTCGTAAAACCATTTTTTGGTAGCGTACAAAAAATAATAAGCGGTAATAACGGCAATGGGCATTACGGCAAGCAAAAAATGGTTAAAGCTGAAATCGGTTTTGATAAAACTTGCAAATGCTACAACCAGAAGGATAAAAAATAACGACTGAAATGTTTTACGCACCATCACCATACTTTTAAGGAAATTGCTTTGCAGCCTGAAAAGTGCCGGGACAAATATTAAAACCAGCGGAACAAGCACTAAATAATAATACGGATTTGTATTGCTTATTACTGGCAATTGTGCATCAAAAGACGATCGGATTTTTTGGAAGGCGGCTGTTTGGTCGGTACAATAATAATAAACTGACAGAAAAAAAAAGATGGTTAAAACACCCATTAAGGCCGAAACCCATTCGTGCCAGTTAAACGGACGGAAAATAAGCAGCCCGAACCAAATGACTAAAAAAAGCGAAATAAACGGAAAATAAATTAGCGTGCCAATCCCGACGAGCAAACCCAGATCATAAGCTGTTGCAGTTGCTTCTTCTGTTTGGTACAGATCGAGTAGCTTTTGCAGCATCCAGACCAGCAAAAAATTACAGATCAAAGGCTCGCTCAAGGTTAAAAAAGAAGTAAACAAACCGGAAACAGTGAGGTAAAGCAAAGCCGGCAAAAAAGAAGGTTTGCCTAACAGATTATTGTTGTTGATGATGTAATTAAACCAAAGTGCCTGTATCAAAACAATAATTGCCGCCCACATAACATGGCCCTGATGGGTTAAATTATGAGCAGGCGCAGCAATAAGCAGCCTCGAAAAAAGGCCGGTAAAAGAAGCATCCGGAGTAGCGGGAAAATGGACCAAAGCACTAAAGCGCGTTACAAACAGCAGCACAATCAGCCAGAAAATATTGATGGGGTTATGAGATCGGAAAAGCTGGACCATGCACAGTTTATTTACGCAATATTAGCAGAAAAACAGAATATGCCGAAACTCAACTCTTTTTGGCGTAATCAGAAATGATATTAGCGATAATTTGAGCGGTTTCATCAGGAAAGTTAACTTTGATTTTTTGAGCGCTTGTAACCCATTGCTTAACCTCAGCAATAAAATTTTCATCAATTTTTTGAAGTACCTGAATACCTAAACGAGCTGCAGAAACAGCGTTGCATTGTTGCTCGTACTGGCCTTTCATTGGTATCATCATTACTTTTTTGTGCATAAACAAAGTTTCGGCCGGACCTTCAAAACCACCACCGGTAAGCAGTCCGGCAGCGGTAGCAAGGCTTTGGTTAAAAGCTGCGTTTTGCACTGGTTTTACCAACACGTTTCCATCCGTATATTCTTTTTGGGTATGTTTTGAAAATATTTGCCATTGTACTTCTTTTACCTGCTTTAAATACGAAAGCAAAAACTGATCGTGATAAGCGGGCAAGTAAACGGTATAATGCCCTAAATTTCGGATTTCCATATTTCGGATTTCACTTCTGATAACCGGCGTATGGATAAAATCGGCATAGCGTTCAAAATGAAAACCGACGTGATGTGTTGCAGGTGCATAATACTTAAACAACCACTCTGCATAGTTCCATTTTTTAGGGCGGGGTGTGTTTGGAGAGATAAAAGCGCATTGGTGACTTAAAGAAACGGACTCCAGCTTTTGCAACTTACAAGCCCAGGCAGAAACCGGCTCAAAATCATTCAGAATCAAATCGTATTGTTTTAGCGGAAGCGAACGGATATCGCGCAGCAATTGGCGCAAATTCATTACTTTAAACGTTTTCCAGTAATCTACGCCGCCCTTCTTCCCAAAAATAAAACTGAAACCATGCAGCTTGTATTTTAAGGGCTGCGAAAGCGAAACATCTGCTTGTGTACCGCTAATTAATAAATCCAGTTCGCCGTATTGTTGCAGCAAAGGCACAATTTCGCGGGCCCGGCTGATGTGGCCATTCCCTGTTCCTTGTATGGCAAACAGTATTTTCATCAATCACAAAAAGCCGTAAAAGTAGAAAAACTGTTCAATAACAACCGCCTTCATCGTTACTGCATTTAAGTTTGCAGCAATCCGGGCAATATAAATTTCACGGGTAAAAGAAGTTATTCGTCGTCCTCATCTTCGTTAACGCTTAATTCAAACGGACTAAGATAGTAGAGGAACAACAGTAAAAACAGTACGGCCAAGGCAAGTTGGTAGAAGTATTCAATGTTCATAACTAATAAATCAATTGCAAGGTCTGACTATAATATGAACTTAAAGTTACGTTAACATTAAAAATAATTCTGTTAACTTTTGTTAAATCTGCATGCTGTTTTTATGCCTATAAAAGAAGCATCAGTTCGTTTAAATGATGAATTTGCACAGGCACTTTTTCTGGTTTTGCTGCTTTATTTGGATTGAAGTAGATTGCATCAATTCCAAAATTCAGTGCACCATAAACATCAGCTTCCAAGCTGTCGCCAATCATTAAACTTTCCTGTTTATTAGCACCAGCAATATTTAAAGCATGTTTAAATATTGCCGGATCAGGTTTGTTGATGCCAATAATTTCCGAAATAAAAACATGTTTAAAGTATTGATCGAGGCTACACAAATGAATTTTCATTTGTGTTGATTCTTTAAATCCGTTGGAAATCACATACAAATTGTATTTCTCGTGCAGATACTCCAAAACTTCATGCGCTTCCGGAAAAAGGTTGGTTTTTGTTGGACAAAGTTGCACGTAAGCATCTTCAAAACCAGCCGGAATAACGGTTTCGTCCAAACCCAATTCTAAAAAAGTATGCTTAAAACGGGCTTCGCGCAAAGCTTCTTTACTGATTTTTCCTAAATGATATTCCGCCCACAAGCGATGATTGTTGCGCGTGTAGGTTTCAATAAAAACATCAGGCGCAGCCAAACCCAAATCTTTTAGATTATGAAGGATGAAAAGTTCGTGTAATGCTTCTTCAGCATTTTTATCAAAATCCCAAATGGTATGGTCAAGGTCGAAGAAAATATGTTGGTAAAGCATTTTAAAGATTTTAGGTAGATAAAAACAGCATTAAACTTTCTCTCCAAAACTCAAATCGCCGGCATCGCCCAAACCAGGAATAATGTAGGAGTAACTGTTCATTTCCTGATCAACAGAACCAACCCAAATATGCGCTTCCAGCAAGTTTTCATGTACATATTTTAAACCATTGGCACTTGCAATTACTGCTGCAATATGTAGTTCTTTTATCTTGTATTTTTCTTGCAAACGCTTGCAAACCTGCACAATGCTTTGTCCGCTTGCTAACATCGTATCGCACATAATTACAGTTTGCCCGTCTAAGTTTGGACTTGAAATATGTTCAACCTGAATCGTAAAATCATGATTTGAATCTGTTTTACGATAAGCAGTAATAAAAGCCGAAGCCGAACGGTCAAAAAAGTTTAAAAAACCTTGATGAAAAGGCAAACCGGCACGTAAAATCGTGGCCAAAACTGGCTGTGCCGAAGGCAGGTTTACTTTTGCAATACCAAGCGGTGTTTTTACTTCCGTTTCCTCATAATCCAGTTTCTTGCTGATTTCGTACGCCAGAATTTCGCCTAAACGTGTTTGGTTATGGCGAAAACGATGCGGATTTTGCTGAGTATGTACGTTGCGCATTTCGGCAATAAATCGGTTTGCAACCGAGTTGGTTTGATCGAGCTGGAAAATCATGCAGCGAAATTAGTGCTTTTTTTGAAGGTTGGGTTTTAGGAGAAAGCAATACTGTTTTTATAGGGATAAAAGTTGTAGTTTGATTTCAATTTTTTGTTTAAACTTTTATTACTATTTTTGTGTAAAGCTCTGTAGCTCACGAACGCCTAAGTTCCACTTGGGAAATTGATGTAGTGAGAATGGAGCTTTTTTTATTTATACAAGTTTTCATCTATCTCTACGTTTGCTGCAGTAAATTTCCAATGCCGGTAAGGTTGCTCCCACTTATCCGATTCTACATTTGTACCTGTACTTATTCCAATATTAAACCCTGATTTTATCTCTCTGATATACTTGTTGATATGCTTATATAACTTTTCTTTAGCAATAGTTTTTTTACCTCTTCGTTTTTGCCCTTGTGGTTTTTCTTTGTGCAAATCGTTCAAACGAAAAGCCATACTGCCTAATACAATATCTAAGCATTGCAGTATTAAATGTTTTTTTGAATCTACTTCTGTAATGTCCTCTTTTCTAAATTTAATACGCGCCAATTGGAATTTCCGCTGGCTTTGTAAACCTTTAATATACTCCTTAAACTGCTGCCGCTTTTCTAAAGTATCTGGCAAATAATCAAAATATGCCCTAACAAAAACAGGCTTTAAACCTGGATTGCTATAAGGCAGACCAAAAGCATGTTTAAAAAACTGATAATACAACAGAAAATATTCGTTTTCTAAATGTTCATTTGTTAAACCTAAAGGTTTTTCTGCATTTTGAGTAAACATAATGCGGACTTTAACTTTTCCGGATTTTAACAACCTAAAAAACTCATCCATTAGTGTTTTATACTTTTCGAGATAAGCCGTCGATACTTTTACCCACTTTAATTCATCCTTTAAAAACAACTCCTTACACACCTTTTGCAAACATGAATTTACATATTTTAAATCCTTTGCCTGCACTAAAACACCTCCGTAGAAGTTAGAATAATACTTTCCCTTTTTTACCGACTCATCACACCAAATACAATATTCCACTAAGATTTTATTAAAATTCCTGACATTTCAAAGATAGAAAAAAGCTATATTCCTTAGCATTTCAGCAGCATTCTTCGTACTTTTATCTTTCCGATGGATTTTAAATTAACCTCACAATATAAACCTTCCGGCGATCAGCCGGAAGCAATTAAACAACTGGTTCAAGGTATTGAAAATGGCGATAATTACCAGACTTTGCTGGGCGTTACCGGTTCGGGCAAAACGTTTAGTATTGCCAATGTGATCCAGGAAACGCAGAAACCGACGCTTGTTTTAAGTCATAATAAAACACTGGCGGCACAGCTTTATGGGGAGTTCAAGCAGTTTTTTCCGGAAAACGCCGTAAACTATTTTGTTTCTTATTACGATTACTATCAGCCTGAAGCCTTTATTCCATCTTCCAATACTTATATCGAAAAGGATTTGCAGATCAACGAAGAAATTGAAAAGCTTCGTTTACGCACTACTTCTGCGTTGATGTCCGGCCGGCGTGATATTATTGTCGTTTCATCCATTTCCTGCATTTATGGTATGGGAAACCCGGAAGATTTTTCCAATTCTGTTTTCCGTTTTGCAGTTGGAACGCGAATTAGCAGAAATGCTTTTTTGCATCGTTTGGTCGAGATTTTATATGCGCGGACCACGGCCGATTTTAAACGCGGAACTTTTCGTGTAAAAGGTGATGTGGTAGAAATTTATCCGGCTTATCTGGATTATGCATACCGCATCAATTTTTATGGTGATGACATTGAAGAGCTAAGTACGTTTGATGTTTCTAACGGAAAAACGTTAGAAAAAATGGAAAACATGGTTGTTTTTCCAGCCAATTTATATGTGGCTCCGCGAGAACGTTTCCAGCAATCAGTTTGGGCAATTCAGGAAGAATTGGAAACGCGCAAAAAGCAGTTCATTGAGGACGGCCGTTTCCTGGAAGCAAAACGACTGGAAGAAAGGGTCAATTACGATCTGGAAATGATCCGTGAACTGGGTTATTGCTCCGGTATTGAAAATTATTCCCGCTTTTTTGATGGAAGACAACCAGGAATGCGACCTTTCTGCTTGCTGGATTATTTCCCGAAGGATTATTTAATGGTGATTGATGAAAGCCACGTTACCGTTCCGCAAATTCGTGCCATGTATGGCGGCGACCGTTCCCGCAAAATATCGTTGGTCGAATATGGTTTTCGTTTGCCTGCGGCGATGGATAACCGTCCGCTTAACTTTCAGGAATTTGAAAGATTAGCACCACAAACCATTTATGTAAGTGCAACACCTGGAGATTTTGAGTTGGAAAAATCAGAAGGTGTAGTGATTGAGCAGGTTATCCGGCCAACCGGACTTTTGGATCCGGTAATTGAAGTCCGGCCTGTCATAAACCAGGTTGATGATTTACTGGAAGAAGTTGACCAAACTATTAAAAAAGGCGACCGGATTTTGGTAACCACATTAACCAAACGTATGGCAGAAGAACTGGCTAAATACATGGACCGCCTTAACATTAAATGCCGCTACATTCACTCTGAAGTAAAAACGTTAGAACGCGTAGAAATTTTACGCGGCTTGCGTTTGGGCGAATTTGATGTATTGATTGGTATAAACTTATTACGTGAAGGTTTGGATTTGCCGGAAGTTTCTTTGGTAGCAATTCTGGATGCCGATAAAGAAGGATTTTTACGGTCAGAAAGATCACTAATCCAAACCATTGGACGAGCTGCAAGAAATGATCGTGGACGCGTTATTATGTATGCTGATAAAATTACAGATTCAATGCAAATTACGATGGACGAAACCAATCGTCGCCGGGATAAGCAGATCCAATACAATTTAGAGCATGGAATTGTGCCGAAAACAGTTGGAAAATCTCGCGAAGCTATTATCGAACAAACTTCTGTAATGGATTTTAAAGGTGGTGTACAGCAGGCGTATGTGGAACAGGATGTTGCAGATAACATTGCTGCTGATCCGATTGTACAATACATGAGCAAACCGGAACTGAAAAAAGCCATCGACAATACTAAAAAAGAGATGCTAAAAGCAGCAAAAGACATGGATTTTCTCGGCGCAGCCAAACTACGTGATGAAATGTTTGCGCTCGAAAAAATGATGACAGAGAAATTTTAGGGTGATAAAAGAAGTATATGCTTCTTTTATCACCAAATTCTTTTGGCTGAAAGAAAATCATAAGCAAACCTTTTTTCCGTTAAACTTTTATATTTGTACTACAACTTTTGTTTATAATCATGTTGCTAATCCGCTTTTTAATCATATCTATTTCTATCCTGTACATGCTTCGCATGCTTGGGCGGTTATTGCTGCCAGCTTTATTTAGGGGCATGGTAAACAAGGCGCAGGCACAACAAGGTAACCCAATGCAAGACCGTACAGAACGACGCCCAAAAGAAGGTACTGTTAAAATAGATTTCATTCCGCCTGATGCTAATAAAAGCGCTATTCCGGATTCGGAAGGCGAGTTTGTAAAATACGAGGAAATAAAGTAACAGCCATGATCCCGGAAGAAATTTATAAACGCCGCCATTTTGGAACGCCAGAATCTGTTTCGCTGATTGTAATCAATTATATTGTTACTGTAATTTCTATTGAAGCTTTTGCCATGTGTACGCACATCAAATGGTTTTTTTGGGTTGTGATGGGATTATTGGCAATTTATAACATTTTCCAGGTCCGGAAAAACCTGGAAGTTTTCGATCGTAAAAACCTCCTGGTTTATGGCTTTAGCTTAGTGCTTCTTTTAGTGGTGTTTTTTCTGCTTCGTACAAAAGCACAGCCTTGCTAAAATCACCCTGCTGATTTTTCTGTTTTCAATCAAACGCCTTTACATGCTTTAATTGGCTTAAATTGATTAGGTTCTGATGAATTTATACATCCTTTTTGTAAAATTTCGTTAGGTTTGGAACTTATACAATTTTAAATTTTAGATGAATAACTGGTTCAAGCAAAACGGCGTTCACTTTGCCGTAGCAGGTTTATTTATAGCAATCTGTTTCTTTTATTTCACACCTGCTTTTCAGGGTAAAGTGCTGGTACAAAGCGATGTGATACAGGCACAAGGCATGCAGAAAGAAATTATGGATGTCCGTGCCAAAACCGGTAAAGCCCCGCTTTGGACCAACCAGGTATTTGGCGGGATGCCAGCTTATCAAATTTGGGCATTTTATCCATCCAACATTACCACTTACGTAATTTCTGCCTTAAAAACAGTATTTCCAAATCCGATTGATACCGTTTTGCTGTCGCTGTTTGGCGCCTATCTGCTGTTTTGCGTTTTAAAATTAAACCCATGGCTGGCTGCAGCCGGTGCTATTGCGTTTACTTTTTCGTCGTATAATTTTATTTTGCTGCATGCCGGGCATTCTAATCAGGCTTATGCAATTACTTTTTTTGCGCCAATTTTAGCCGGGATTATCCTTACCCTAAGAGGAAAACATTGGCTTGGTGCTATTTTAACTACCTTTTTCCTGGCGATGGAAATTCGTTCCAACCATATTCAGATGGCTTATTATTTAATGCTTTCGCTGCTGATTTTGGTTGGGATTGAATTGTATCATGCTATCAAAAATAAAACGACAACAATATTTTTTGAATCTATTGCTTATCTCGCCGGTGCTACATTGGTTGCTGTGATGATCAATGCTTCTATTTTGTGGACAACCTACGAATACGGACAAGAATCCATCCGCGGAAAATCAAACCTCTCTCAAAAAGCAACTTCAGGAAATAGTAACGGTTTGGATAAAGAATATGCTTATGGCTGGAGCCAGGGAATAGGCGAATGTATTACATTTTTGATTCCAAATGCTTATGGCGGCGGTTCTGGCGGTGCTTTAAAAGCTGATTCTAAAGTTGCACAAGCTTTAATAGACAAAGGTGTTCCGCAAGATCAGGCGACTGGTTTTGCTGCGCAATTGCCAACTTATTGGGGCGGAAAACCATTTACCGAAGGTCCCTGGTATTTTGGTGCGGGTATTTGTTTTCTATTTGTTTTTGGATTGATGATTGTTCGTGGCCGTATTAAATGGTGGTTACTGGCAACTGTAATCCTGAGCATGTTGCTTTCCTTTGGAAAAAACTTTACCTTGGTATCCGATCTTTTCTTTAACTATTTCCCGCTTTATAACAAGTTTCGCGCCGTCGAGTCAATCCTTGTTTTAACGCAGCTTGCTTTTCCAATTCTTGCTTTTTTAGCGATAAAAGAAGCATTGCAAACTAAGGATAAGGCATTCATCCTGAAAAAACTATTCCTGTCATTATACATAACAGGCGGCATTGCGTTGCTGGTTGCCCTGCTGCCTCAACTGTTTTTTAGCTTTAAAAGCAGTACCGGAGATGAATCGCTGATTGCGCAGTTAACACAAGCTTTCCAAGGCGACAGCAGTTTTGCCAATACCATTGTAAACAGCGATTTGGTACAAGACCGTGCTTCACTTGCGCGCATGGATGCTATCCGGTCGCTTGTTTTCGTGCTGATTACTTTCGGTGTTTTATGGGCTTTTATCAAACAAAAAATTAATTTACAAATTACTTCCCTGCTTATTCTGGCGGTTACGCTCGTTGATTTATGGTCGGTAGATAAACGTTATCTGAAAGACGACAGCTTCCAGGCAAAAGATGAGGCTTTGCAGGCAAGGACACCGAGGGAAGTTGACCAGTTTATTTTGCGTGATACCGATCCGGATTTTCGTGTGCTTGACCTTACTCTGAGAGATCCTTTTGCCGATGCTTCTACCTCCTATTTTCATAAAACTTTAGGCGGATATCATGCGGCAAAATTGAAACGTTTCCAGGAATTGATTGAAAATCAGTTTTCTAAAAGCCTCAATCAGGATGCTTTGGACATGCTAAATACCAAATATGTAATCACCGCTGACCCTAAAACACAAGCTGTTGGCATGAAAGCAAACGCAACGGCTTGCGGCCATGCCTGGTTTGTAGAACAAGTTCGTTTTGCTGATAATGCCGATCAGGAAATGCAGGCCATCAGCAGTTTTGATCCTAAAAAAGAAGCAATTGTTGATAAAAAGTATCAACCTCTAATTGATACCAAACAAAACGCGATAGACCCGAACGGAAAAATAACTTTAGTAAGCTACGCACCGGAACATTTGGTTTACGAAACGGGTTCAACTTCTAATCAGGTTGCTGTTTTTTCTGAGATTTATTACGATAAAGGCTGGAAGATGCTGATTGACGGACAGGAAAAACCTTATTTCCGGGCTGATTATTTATTGCGCGCGGCACAAATCCCCGTAGGAAACCATAAAATTGAGTTTATCTTTCATCCAAATTCCTACTATACCGGTGAAGGTATTTCTATGGCTGGCTCTATTTTATTGGTCCTTGCTTTTGGCGGATATGTTTTTGCAGAAAGCAGAAAGAAAAAGGTGGTAAAAACAGTATAATTACTAACATAAAAGAATTATAAATCCTTAAATTTACATGATGGCCAATATTATAGAAAGAATTACTATTGATTCAAATATATGTCACGGGAAAGCTTGTATCCGTCATATGCGCTGGCCTGTTGAAGTAATTATCGATCTGATAGCTTCAGGTATGTCATTTGATGATATTATTACAGATCATCCCGAATTAGAAAAAGAGGATATCCTCGCATCTTTAGCATATGCAAAAATCACTTTATCAGGTAAGTCATTAGCAGAAGTTAATTGATGAACTTTTTGGTTGATGTGCATTTACCTATAAGTTTATCTAAGTTTTTAAGTAAGCAACAGAATTGCAGCGCAATTCATGTTAATCAAATATTACAGAAATGGCATACACCCGATGCTGATATTTGTAAATATGCTGATGAAAATAATATTGCTGTAATTACAAAAGATCAGGATTTTAAAAATTCGCACTTTATCAATAAAACCCCTAAAAAAATAATTCGGATTGCATTGGGAAATATTTCCAATAATGATCTAATTCTTCTTTTTGCAAAACATCTACCCATTTTGATTGAATTATCATCTATAAAAAAAGTTTTTTATATTGAGATAAATGCTGAAAGAATTATCATAATAGATTAAACGGTCAATCATTTGTTCTCCGGTTCCTAAACCAATACCAACCCAAATTAAAAGCAATTACAAAGTGATTAAAAACAGTAGATAGCAAACCGTAATGCTTCCGCATAATAGCAAAACGCTCTTGTAAACTTTGCCGGTGTTTCTTTTTAGACATTCCGCCAACTAAATATTTAGCTACATATTGATGTACGTTTACAATTTTCCGCGCTTTTTTTGCAGCTGTTAAAATCCAATCGATATCCGAACTTAATTGATAATTTAAGTCGTAAAGCCCTGTTAGTTTTCTGCGGATAAAAATAGCTTGATGGCTAACGCTCATACCGTATTTAAAATCCCGCCAGGTAAAATTTTCCGGCGCTTTATGCCGGCGCTGACCTAAACTTTGCAGCTCCTCGTTAATCATTTCTGTTTCGCCATAATAAATATCCGCACCAGGCCCGCTTGCAAATACTTCTTTTACCGTATCTTTTTCATAAAATTCATCACCCGAATTCATAAAAACAACGTAATCTCCGGTTGCTTTAGCCAAGCCTTTGTTCATGGCATCATAAATTCCTGCATCTTTTTCACTGATAAAAACAGCAAGGCGAGAACGATATTTTTCGATAATTTCCAAAGTTCCATCTGTTGATTTTCCATCAATTACCAAGTATTCAATGTTTGGATAAGTTTGGTTAAGCACAGAAAGCATTGTCCGTTCTATGTCGTTTACATTGTTAAAAACAACGGTAATTACACTTAGAAGTGGTTTATTCATTTTTTACCAAGCTTTTATACAATTCCAGATGCTTTTCTGCGATCACTTTTTCTGAGAATTTTTGCATCACCGTTTCCCGCGCCTGGTTTCGTAATGCTTCTTTTACCGGATAATTTATCATCCATTCCATCCCATCGCAAAAACTCGCTGCCGAACGGTATTCTGCCAAAAAACCATTGTATTGGTGCTGAACCATATCAGGGATTCCGCCAGTTGTAAAAGCAATTACCGGCGTACCACAAGCTAAACTTTCCATTACCGTGTAAGGCAAATTATCTTCCAGCGAAGGAATTAAAAAAGCATCGGCCGCGGCATAACAGGTTGCCAGTTTTTCATCTTCTTTAATCGTTCCTAAAAAAATAGTTTTAAACGGAAAAACCGGCATATCTTCTGTGTTCCGGTTTCCAAAAACAACCAGTTCTATATTTTCTGGCTGGATGCTTCTTTTAGCAGCTAAAAGTTCGAGGCTTTCTAAAAGGTAAGCAGCGCCTTTATGCGAATCTTTTTTGGAAGGCATAAATCCCGTCAGGAAAATGAATTTATCTGTTGGCAAATCCAATTTTGCACGGGCTTCCTGCTGGTTTTGAGGTTTGAAAATATTTGTTTCTAACGTATTAGGAATTACATTTACTTGCTTTCCTTTCATCAAACTACTTCTCAAAACGGATTTCTTCATCCAACTACTCGGCGCAATAATGTTAAAATCTAATTTAGCGTAAGCAGAATTTTTCTGTTTCCATATCTTGTAGGAAATATCGTCAGGATTTGCATCAATCAAAACCGGACAATTACCGCACTGGTTTTCAAAATGATCACACGTATAACGCACATGGCAACCGCCGGTAAAAGCGTTGCTGTCGTGGAAAGTCCAAACAATTGGCTTGTTCAGTTTTGCCAGTTCTGCCAAATGTTTTGGGTTGAGAAAACTATGGTTAACCCAATGCAAATGAATAATATCCGCAGCCAAAACATCCGGATGATGGATCACAGAACTGCCAAACCAGGTAAAAGAAAACGGAATTTTTACCGGTTTTAAATAACGTTTTGCCAGCAAACGTTCGGTAATAATGGTAAAAGCGGCATAAGCACGTTTTGCCAAAGTATTGGTAAAAGTTTTTACAGTTGGATTTTGGCCGAATTTGTAAAAAACAACAATGCTGGAACTGTTTTCTTTTTCGGCATTCAATGCCAGATTTAAACGCAGACAGGCACGGCCGGCACCGCCATTTCCATCGTAAGTATTCAAGTGGACCACTTTCAGCATCGCCCAAAAATACATTAAAATTTATGGTGTAAAAGAAGCATTACATGCTCATAAAATTTGTTTGTTGTTGCTTTGCTTTTTTACAGAAATCTCTATTTTTTCTTTACTTTGCATCAAAATGAGCAACCAACTCACCGATAGAACTTTCTGGAAAAAATATTGGGAATCGAAGAAAGACCTCGCTGTTGCCATTAAACCTGATTATACTTTTCATAAGCTCTTAAAAAAACTCGTTAAAAAAAATAATATCAGAACAGCGATTGAACTGGGTGGTTTTCCGGGTTATTATGCTATCTATTTAAATAAATACGAAGGAATTGAAACAACCCTTTTCGATTATTATGTGCATACCGGAATTTTGGTTGATGTTCTGGCCGCTAATGATCTAAGCGAAAAAAGTATTGGTGTGATTGAAGGCGACTTATTTAAATATAAAGCTTTAAAACAGTACGACCTTGTGCTTTCATGCGGGTTGATCGAGCATTTTGAAGACACAAAGGATATTATTCAAAGGCATTTACCCTTTTTAAAACCCGGTGGCACATTGTTTATTACATTGCCAAATTTTCTTGGAATAAACGGATGGGTCCAGCGTAACTTCGACCCAGAAAATTACAGCAAACACAACGTTAAAAGTATGGAACTGGATTTACTTGCATACGTTTGCCATCAACTGAATTTAAAGGATGTTGAATTGAACCACTACGGCAAGTTTTCGGTCTGGCTGGAAAATGGGCAAACGAAATCTGTTGCTGCTAAAATCCTGACTAAAACGATCTGGCTGGCAGGCAAACTTTTTACACGGATTGTTCCGGTTGAAAGCAAACTGCTTTCGCCTTACATTGTACTTACCGCCCGGAAACCACAATAACGCATGCTTCTTTTACGATAGTTTTTTTGTAACGAAGCGTTGAATCCGTTGCAGAAGATTACCTTTCCGGTTGCGCAAGAATTGCTTAATTGCGGTATAAGCTTCTACATTTTCTGTTATCTCCGAAGGAAAAAACTGAACCGGTTGTTGTGCCACATTTACCTGATAAATATCTTCTTTGTTAGAATGAACTCCGCTGCCATCATGCCCAATATTATGGATCAATGATTTGGAAGGATTTAACGTTAAACCACCTTTTAAAAACACAGAAGCATACCAGCGGATGGCCCATGAATTGTTTTTGCCCGATTTAAACTCCTGCATTTGTTTCCAGAAATTCATCGTTCCTTCAATGGAAAATTGCCCGATCTGTGTTTTGCTGAACTGACTGATCAGATTATCAATATCCGGATTAAAGTTTTTCCAGGCACGGTTCCAGGTTGCCCAGCCCCAACTGGTTGCGGCGCGGTAAAAAAAAGTTTCGGGCAGGTTTTTATCAGCCAAAGGATACATGTAAGCACCAATATGCATTACTTTTTCCTCGTTAATATAATGTTGCAAAGCATCATTAAAATAATTTAAGGTAAACGGCGAGGAAAGCAGGTCGTCCTCAAAAACAATTACTTTGCCGTATTCCTTAACCAGCTGGCTCACACCTGAAATAATTGCGTTTGCCAATCCCTGGTTTTCCTGACTTTCTATTATTTTGACTGACTTAAATCCGTCTGTTTCCTTTATCAGCGCCCTTACTTCATTTACTTTTGCCTGATCGGCTGCTGTTTTTGCACCATCAGAAAAAATAAACAGGCGCGAATCTTCGGCTAATAAATTTTTTTGCAAATGATTGATGGTACGCCTGGTATGATCAGGACGGTTATAAACAAAAAGGGCAATCGGGGCCAGGATTTGCATGAAGTTTTATCTTCTTTAAAGATCAGAAAATTTGTGGGCTTTTATCTGTAGCAGAGCATAAAACAGTATAAGCATTTGCTAATTTTTCCTGTAATTTTTTTCCTACAAGTTGGTTTAAAACTTTTTTAAGCTGATATTCAGCCTCAATCTTAACGTTTTTTAACAGGCTTTTCTTTTTCTTTTGGTTGATAAAAGTATTAAAGCGCGTTACTTCCGGCTGGATCATGGAAGTTTTATCTGCCAAAACTTCAAATCCTTCGGAACGAAGCAAATAGCGTAAGGAACTTGGTGTATAAACATTGATGTGGCCATAAGCCAGAAAATGTTTAATTTTTGCATCTACGCCAAAACGGTAATCCCGCGGCACTTCGATCACCTGATATTTAGCAATTCTTTTTAGTTCGCGCAGCAGCATGCGCTCGTATTCTACATGTTCCAAAACATGTGCTAAAATCACCAGATCGAAACTTTGATCAGCATAAGGAATATGATAGCCATCAAAAACCTGTACTTCTTTTATGCTCTTTAAATTGCGGTTTTTAATATGCTCCACACCGCTTTCAGAAATTTCGATTGCATATAATTCCGGCGCAAAGTTCCATTGGTCGAGATAATATAAAATGCTGCCATCGCCTGCGCCAACTTCCAGCACTTTTACAAATTGTTTTCCTTTGCAAACCTCCAAAATATTTTGCGCCTTGTATTTTGCACCTAACATTCGCCACGCTTCATCGTGGTTATCATAGAAATTATCGTAAGCGCTGATGACGCTGGAATTGGTTAAATTTTGTTCTGACATGCGTACGTAAAAGTAGCTTTTTCCGCTGATACAATTATTTAGGTGGTAAAAACAGCATCAAAATTTGTTCGGATCTGCTTTTCCTAAATTACCTTTTAAACCATCATTTACTGCTATCAACAGTTTTTTATACTCTTTTTGTTTAGCGTTGATAATGCTAATCAGTTTCAATCCGTTTAAAAAAAGAAATTTATTCAGCTTAAAGAGCAGCTTATTTTTAACTGTAACTCTTGTATAAAAGAACAAACGATTACGGGTATGATAATAGATGCGGAAATTCCACTGATCTAACAAGTTTGAAGTAAAAAGCTTTTTCTGGTAATTAATTCCTTGCGATTGGTCAACATCTGTAACCCTGCATTCAGGAATCAGCCAGATCGTTCCCCTGCTTTCCGTAATGCGGTAAGTGTATTCCGAATCATCTACATAAAGAAAAAAACGTTCGTCAGGATAACCAATTTTATCAATCATCAATTTTTGCATCAGCAATCCACCATAAGGCACATAAGGAATTGGTACATGATCCTTAAAGGCAGCAGGTTTTTTCAACTTATCCTGCAACTTTAAAAACTGATTGTAAAAGATGCGTGGCAAACTAAACCCTAAGAAATTATCAGGAACTAAATAATAGCGGTAAGGGTTTTCTCCCTGTGCAATTTTTACATGCGGTTTTCGGTCTCCACGCAAACAAAAAAGTGCTTTTTCATTATTTCCTCCGGGGATTTCATCCCACTTTTGCAGCAATTTTTTTAAAGCATTTTCATCCGGCAAATTATCATCATCCAGCAGCCAGATAAAATCTGTATCAATAAACCGATGTGCATATTCTATAGCTTGTTTATATCCTCCGGCAGAACCTTTGTTTTCTGCATTATCAATAACTTGTAAACGGTTATCTGCAAGCTGCTGTACTTCTTTTATCACCTCATAATCAGAAGCATTATTAACGATAATAACCTGACTAACTTGCTCAAAAGAAAGAACGCGTTTAAGCACCTGCCCCAGAAAAGCCCAGCGATTTCCATAAGTTACGGTAAGCACGCACACTTTATATTTTATATTTGTCATCTGATCGTTCAAAAATATCAATTAAAAACAGCATCAGCTACGCAATTATCCTTTAGTACAGCATGGGAATTATACAGCAGCAAACTATAAAAGGCACTTTTTACTCTTATTTAGGTGTTGCGATTGGCTTTATTACCATTTATTATTTCCAGCCACATTCACTCAGTCCAGAACAGGTTGGATTGATCAATATTTTAGCTCCGTTTTCGTTACTTTTTGCGCAGTTTGCAATTTTAGGTTTTAACGGAACAGCCAGATATTTTCCTTATTTCCGAAATAATGAGAAAAATCATCATGGTTATCTGGCGTTGGCCTGTTTAGTTTCTTTAATTGGGTTTGGGCTGTTTGCTGTACTTGCTTATGTTTTTAAAAATGAGCTTATCGGCAAAAAATCAGAAAAAAGTGGACTGTTTAACCAATACTTCTGGTATCTGCTGCCACTTACATTTTTTACGCTGTTTTTTAACGTGTTTGATTTGTTTGCGCGAATGCTTTACGATACCATCAGTGGTCGAGTTTTGCGGGAATTTACCAAGCGCCTTTTCATTTTGCTGGTACTTTTGCTGATCTTTTTTAAGTGGGTCAACTTCCAAACTTTCATGATTTTATGGCTGATAGCTAATATTTTTCCCACTTTTTTAATGATGAGAAAGTTGATTTCTCAAGGAAACTTTTCCTTAAAAACTGATTTCGCTTTTATCAATAAGGATATGAGCCGGAAATTAATCAGCATTTGCTTTTTCGCAATCCTGACAGGTTCTGCACCAATAATTATTGATAGCTTGGATAAATACATGGTTAATGAGAAATTCGGTTTAGCTGAAACCGGTATTTACAGTGTTGCTGCTTATTTTGGGATCGTGATTACCTTACCAGCACGTTCGCTTTACAGTATTGCTTACACTATCGTTTCCGAATCTTGGAAAAGCAACGATCTGGAAAATATCAGAAATATCTATCGTAAAAGCTGCATTAACCAACTCATTGCCGCTTTATTTATCTTCCTTTTGGTTTGGATAAACGTAGATAACATTTTTAAAGTCCTTCCGCATAATTATGCTGCTGGAAAGTACGTGATCTTTTTTATCGGTTTAGGTTATGTAATCGATTCTGCAACGGGTATAAACGGTGTAATTTTAACCAGTTCCCGCCATTTTAAGTACGATTCCTTTTTTAATCTTGGCTTAATTGGAATTACTATCGTGCTTAATTTGATTTTTATTCCGCTTTATGGTATTACCGGAGCTGCTATTGCCGCCGCAAGTACACTGCTGATTTTTAACTTGTTCCGATATTTGTTTATCCTGTTTGTTTACAAAATGCAGCCGTTTACCATCAAATCTTTGTATGCTATTTTAATTGCTTTGGCTGCTTATTGGATTTGTGATCGATTTATTCCTGCACAAAAAAATTTTATTCTGGATAGTTTTATCCGTGCTTCTTTTATCACTGTTTTTTATGGATTGAGTGTTTACTTTCTCAATCTTTCAGAAGATATTAATGCTTATTTGAACGGTTATATTATCAAATTGAAAAAGTAAGACATTTACCAATGCTTCTTTTATCGCATAAAAAAACCGGAATAATATTAAATCATTCCGGTTTCAATAATATTATTAGTTTGCTAATTATTGGTTCACAAACTTTTTAGAATTATTTCTTCTCTCACCTTCGTTCAAGAAGATTTTACGCAAACGGATGCTTTGTGGTGTAACTTCAATGTATTCATCAGCCTGAATATATTCCATAGATTCTTCTAAAGAAAACTTAATAGCTGGTGCAATACGAACGTTAGTATCACTTCCGGAAGCACGCATGTTGGTTAATTGTTTACCTTTAGTTAGGTTAATAACCAAATCATTATCGCGGATGTGCTCGCCTAAAACTTGTCCTTCGTAAATATCAACCCCCGGATCAATAAAGAAACGGCCGCGGTCCTGCAATTTATCTATTGCAAAAGCAGTAGTTTTACCGGTATCCATAGAAACCAAAACACCATTTAAACGGCCAGGAATTGGACCTTTCCAAGGTTCATAAGCTTTAAAACGATGGGCCATAATAGCTTCGCCACCAGTTGCAGTCAACACATTATTACGTAAACCGATGATACCACGCGCAGGAATATCAAACTCCAAATGCTGCAAATCGCCTTTTGGTTCCATAATCAGTAAATCGCCTTTACGTTGTGTAACCAGTTCAATTACTTTACCGGCAACATCACCCGGAACATCCACAATTAAAGTTTCAATCGGCTCACATTTTTGGCCGTCAATTTCTTTAACAATCACCTGTGGCTGGCCAACCTGCAACTCATAACCTTCGCGGCGCATGGTTTCAATTAAAACCGACAAGTGAAGGATCCCGCGGCCATAAACCAGGTAAGAATCAGGCGACTCAGTTTCAACAACCTTTAACGCCAGGTTTTTCTCCATTTCTTTAAACAAACGGTCGCGTAAGTGGCGGGAAGTTACAAACTTGCCTTCTTTACCAAAAAACGGAGAGTTGTTAATGGTGAAAAGCATGTTCATGGTTGGCTCATCAATATGAATGATTTCCAGTGCTTCCGGTTTATCAAAATCAGCAAGGGTATCGCCAATATCAAAACCATCAATACCTACAACGGCACAAATATCGCCGGAACTTACTTCGGTTGCTTTAAGTTTACCTAAACCTTCAAAAGTATATAGTTCTTTTATACGTGATTTTTGAATCGTTCCGTCACGTTTTACTAAAGATACCGGTTGATTTTCTTTAACTGTTCCGCGGGCAACGCGGCCAATAGCGATACGGCCTACGAAAGAAGAATAATCTAATGATGTAATTTGCATTTGCAAAGTACCTTCCTGAATTGGGGCTGGTGGAATGTTTGCTAAAATAGCATCCATCAAAGGGAAAATATCTTCGGTTGGTTGTTTCCAATCGGTACTCATCCAGCCTTGTTTAGAAGAACCGTAAATTACAGGGAAATCTAACTGGTCTTCTGTTGCGCCTAAATTGTAGAACAGCTCAAAAATTTGTTCGTAAACTTCTTCCGGACGACAGTTTTCTTTATCTACTTTATTAACAACCACAATTGGTTTTAAACCTAAAGCCAGAGCTTTTTGGGTTACAAAACGCGTTTGCGGCATGGCACCTTCAAAAGCATCCACTAAAAGCAGTACGCCATCGGCCATTTTTAATACACGTTCCACTTCACCACCAAAATCGGCGTGACCAGGTGTGTCAATAATGTTGATTTTAACATCTTTATATCTAACAGAAACGTTTTTAGCAACGATGGTAATACCACGTTCGCGTTCCAGGTCGTTGTTATCCAAAATAAGTTCACCGGTTTCCTGGTTATCCCTGAAAACGGCGCAACTGTGTAAAATTTTGTCAACCAGCGTAGTCTTGCCGTGGTCAACGTGTGCGATAATCGCAATGTTTCTGATTTTCTGCATGTAAATGCGTTAATAATTTTGCCGCAAAGGTAGCTTTAATATATTAGAATTTAAAGAGATAGCAACAAAATGGTGGTTATTTAGAGAAATATAACTACCAGATTACATTAACCGGATAGGTTTTAAAGTGCTGGTCGGCAGAGATAATAGAAAGATTTTTACTTACTGAATGCCCAACGCAAAAATTTAGGCATTGCTTTAGACCAGGTTTCTATGTTATGCTGGCCGTTAACCACCTCCAGATATTGAATATCTTTCCATGCATCGTAACCTTTATGCCGAAGTGTTTTAATCAGGTCAACCGTATCATCCAAAGAATCAATAATACCATTATGGTTACGGTCAGCCGTTTCATCCTTCGTACCGGTTTGAAACCAGAATTTTAAACCGGGCTGATGCTTCTTTTGCCCTATCATTTTGTGCATGATGCGGTCTTGCGCTTCATCGTAACCATCGTTCAAATCTTTGCTTCTCCACCAGAAAGAACCTGAAAAAGCACCGGCTTTATTAAACATTTGCGGATTATTCCACACGATATCCAAAGCTGATAATCCGCCTAAAGAAAAACCCGCAAAAGCAATATTGTTAAATGTTTTTAAACCAACCAGTTCTTGTAGTTTTGGTAACAATTCTTGTGTGATAAAAGAAGTATAAGCAGATGCTTTACTTCCGCGGCCTTTAAAATCTGGCGTTCCTGATACGCCATATTCCTGGATGCGCTCCTCATTAGCATGAATGGCAGCAACCAGTACCGGCACAATTTGCTGGTTGTTATATAAATTTTCTAAAGTTGTTTTCAGCTTGAGGTTTTCCAGTTCCTGCCCGTCATTAAGCAATAACAGGCTTATTTTATTTAGTTCATCTAAACTTTCAGGGACCAAAAGAGAACAGGTTACTTCGCGATTTAAAAAAGTGGAATGAATTGTTAAAACCTCATCTGTTATGGCCATCCCCCGCGTTAATTCTTGATAATACATGTAATAGGAAAAGTAATAATTATAGAAATAAAGATTAGTAGGTAACAAAAGCAGTACCAAGGCCCAATATTTTTGATTTTAATTACAAAGCAACTATATTACGCCCTATTAATTAAAATATGATCGAAAATTACCGACGCTGGTATTCATATAATTTAGGTTTTGAACTGGATATGCTGGTTTATGGTGATCGTGGCCGTCCGGTTATTTTATTTCCAACTTCATACGGAAGATATTATCAAAATAAAGATTTTGGCCTACTTGATGCTGTTTCCTGGTTTGTAAATGAAGGTTTAGTAAAAATTTATTGTCCTGATTCTATCGATACTTTAAGCTGGTATAATAAAAGCATTCACCCTGCTGATCGTGTAAAAAACCATATTTTGTATGATAAGATGTTAAACGAAGAACTCGTTCCCTGGGTTACTTTAGAAACGGGTGTAAACAAAGCCGTTATGGCAGGTTGTAGTTTTGGTGGTTACCATGCAGCTAACTTTTCTTTTAAACATCCCGAAAAAGTAAGTGCTATGTTTTCGATGAGCGGCGCTTTTGATATCCGCATGTTTACGGAAGGCTTTTATAATGAAGATATTTTTTATAATAACCCGATTGATTTTTTACCTGGCAACAACCAGCAGGACCTTTGGAACATGAACATTATTCTTGGTACTTCAGAACATGATATTTGCCTGGAATCTAATTATATATTATCGAATATTTTGCGTAACAAAAATATTAATCATTGGTTAGACATCAAACCAGATGAAATGCACGACTGGCCCGTTTGGCGGGAAATGTTTCCGCATTATTTATCAACCTTATAACTTTTATATTAAATTATTATGAAAAAAATAGGCATATTGTTTGGAAAGGAAAACAGTTTTCCCCAAGCTTTTGTAGATCGCGTTAACAGCAAAAACGAAAAAGATATTACTGCTGAGTTTGTTAAAGTAGATAAGGTTTTTCAAGGCGAACCATTGGATTATGCTGTAATTATCGATCGCATTTCTCAGGACGTCCCTTTTTATCGTTCCATGTTAAAAAATGCAGCTATTTGCGGTACAGCAGTAATTAACAATCCGTTTTGGTGGAGTGCTGATGAAAAGTTTTTTAACAATGCACTTGCTTTAAAAATTGGCGTTCCGGTCCCAAAAACAGTTTTACTGCCTTCAAAAGAGCATCCGGATGATACTTCTGAAGAGTCTTTCCGCAATTTATCTTATCCTTTTAACTGGCCTGCTATTTTTAAATATGTTGGTTTTCCGGCTTATATGAAACCTTTTGATGGCGGTGGCTGGAAAGAAGTTTATAAAATGCACAGCTCAGAAGATTTCTTCAATAAATACAACGGTACCAAGCAATACGTGATGATGCTGCAGGAAGAAATTATTTTTACAGAGTATTTCAGGTGCTATTGCATTGGCGGAAAATATGTAAAAATTATGCAATACGAGCCGCGCAACCCTTTCCACGAACGTTATGTAACTGAAGGTGCAACTACAGACCAAAAGTTGTTAAATACTATTAAAAAATATGTAATTGCTTTAAACCAGTATTTAGGCTACGATTTTAATACGGTTGAATTTGCCGTTCGTGATGGCATTCCGTATGCTATAGATTTTTGCAATCCGGCACCAGATGCAGATGTAAACAGTGTTGGGGCAGAAAATTTTGAATGGGTGGTAGAAACCGCTGCAACTTATGCCATAGAACGTGCTAAAAAGCAAAAACCTGGTCAGGATAATTTAATCTGGGGGGAATATGTAAAATCATCTTCAACAGGTTCGCCTTTGGTTAGTATTCAGGCTCCTGTAAAAACAGCAAAAGCCAAACCGTCAACAAAAGCAAAAACCACAGGAAAAGCCAAGACTGAAAAAACTGTTGATGAAAATACCGGCATAAAAGAAGCATAACCATTTCAATTTTTAAAAGCAGAAAGGAGCGCTATGAACAAGTTCACATTGGGTGTTGAAGAAGAGTTTATGGTGATTGACCCGGTAACGCGGGAGCTAATTTCCCACGATCAGAAAATTGTTGAAGGCGCACAGAAAATACATGAAGACCAGGTAAAGGCAGAAATGCACCAGGCCGTGGTAGAAGTAGGCACACATATCTGCAACAACACAGATGAAGCCCGTAAAGAAGTTTCTAAACTGCGCTTAACGGTTGCACAATTAGCCGGCGATCTGGGTTTACGCATTGGCGCTTCGGGTACACACCCATTTTCACATTGGCAAAACCAGTTGATAACCGAGCATCCGCGCTATAATGAAATTGTGAATGAACTGCAGCAGGCTGCGCGTTCCAATTTGATATTTGGTTTGCATGTACATGTGGGGATTCAATCGCGCGAACTGGCCATTCATATAGCAAACCAGGTCCGTTACTTTCTGCCTCACGTTTATGCACTTTCTACCAACTCTCCTTTTTGGGTTGGCAGGAATACGGGTTATAAATCTTACCGGACCAAGGTTTTTGATAAATTTCCAAGAACCGGCATTCCAGATTATTTTAACAGCATCGAAGAGTACGATAATTACATTAAAATGCTGGTGAAAACCAATTGTATCGATAATGCTAAAAAAATCTGGTGGGATATCCGTGTCCATCCTTTCTTTGAAACGATTGAGTTCCGGATTTGTGATTGCCCGATGCTGGTAGATGAAACGATGGCATTTACAGCGCTTTTTCAGGCTTTATGTGCCAAACTGTACAAGTTGCGGCTGCAAAACATGAAGTTTATTACTTATACCCGTGCTTTAATTAACGAAAATAAGTGGCGTGCGGCACGTTATGGCATTGATGGCAAAATGATTGATTTCGGTAAAGAAGTAGAAGTAAATACACGCGCATTAATTTTAGAACTACTTGATTTTATTGATGATGTGGTAGATGAATTAGGTTGCCGCCAGGATTTGCAGTACATCCATAAAATTTTAGAGCATGGCACCGGTGCAGATCGGCAGTTGGCAATATATGAGCAAAGAAACAGTTTTGAAGATGTGGTGGATTATATTACTTCACAAACATTAATAGGAATTTAGCCGTAAAAGAAGCATGACAAGCCCAGACAAAACATCTATAAAAGTAGCAATTCTCGATTTATATGCCGGGCATCCAAACCAGGGAATGCGCTGCTTTCAGGAGATATTAGATAGATACCGGAAAGATAACCAGCTTGATTTGAGTTATCAGGTTTTTGATGTTCGGGGGAACAACCAGTTTCCGGGAATTGATTTTGATATTTATATTGGTAGCGGCGGACCAGGAAGTCCTTTAGAAAGTGAAGGTTCTGAATGGGAAAACAATTATTTTACCCTGATCGATCAGATTCAGAAACACAATGATTCCGATCATCCGCAGAAAAAGCACGTTTTGTTTGTTTGTCATTCTTTCCAATTAATGTGCAGACATTATGGGTTAGGAACAGTTAATCAAAGACATTCTCCGTCATTTGGTATTTTGCCTGTCCACCAGACCGAAACAGGCTATCAGGATCCTGTTTTTGCCGGTTTACCAGATCCTTTTTACGCTGTTGATTCACGTTCGTGGCAAGTTATCCAACCAAACTACGAACGTTTAGCAGAATTGGGTGCAACACTTTTAGCGATAGAAAAAGAGCGGCCAAATGTAGAATACGAACGTTGTTTGATGGCTATTCGTTTTAGCGAATATTTTATCGGGACACAATTTCATCCGGAAGCAGACCCGGAAGGAATGCGGTTGCGTTTGTTAGAGCCTGATAAAAAGGAAGAAACTATTGCAGAACACGGAGAGCATAAATATTATGAAATGTTGGAAAGGCTTAACGATCCGGATAAGCTGTTGCTCACTCAAAATACCATGATCCCTAACTTTTTAAACCAGGCCATTTTAACTTTTCAGGAAATATAATTTAATAACCAATGGTTTCAGCGGCACGGAAAGCATTTAACGAGCAGTTTTCAGCAGAAAAGTATCAAGATTTTTTAACCTGTCTTCATCAGGATTTAAAAGATGAGGTTGCTTTCCGTGTTGCCGAAACGCCGGTCTTTTTAAGCCAGGAATTAAAAGATAAATTAGTGCTTGCAGGCGATGAAATTTTAAAAACATTGCTTGAGCCTGGTTTTAAAAAACTAACAGATCGTTCCATCCCTAAAAAATGGAAAGTAGCAAACGAAACCAATCATCCACATTTTATTGCTTTTGATTTTGCTATCTGCAAAGATCAGCAAGGAGAACTTATACCCAAATTAATTGAATTACAGGGTTTTCCGTCTTTGTATGGTTTCCAGTCCTTTTTGGCGGATTGTTATCAACAAGCTTATGATTTACCTGCTGATTGGGACATCTATTTTTCCGGGTTAAACAAAGCATCCTATCTGGAACTGTTTAAAGAAACAATTATCGGCCCTTATCAACCAAAAGAAGTAGTGTTGATGGATGTAGATGCGCATCAGCAAAAAACATCAGTTGATTTTTTAATCACCCAAAAATATCTTGGTATTCCGATTGTTTCACTGGAAGATTTAAAACAGGAAGGCAAACAATTATACTACCTGGCCGACGATCAAAAAGTATTTATTAAAAGGATTTATAATCGTTTAATTTTTGACGAAATTGATACAGACCCGGCTATTTTTGATAAAGTAGTTGATATACGTCAGGATCTGGATGTAGAATGGATTACTCACCCGGAATGGTTTTACCGCATTAGTAAATTTACAATGCCTTTTTTACACAGTAAATTTATACCTAAAACCTGGTTTTTAAATGAGCTTCCGTCCATTCCTGCTAACCTGGAAAATTACGTATTGAAACCGCTGTTTTCTTTTGCCGGGCAAGGTGTAATTATTGATGTAAAAGAAGCAGACATCCATACGATTACTGATCCTGAGAACTGGGTTCTTCAGGAAAAAGTAATTTATGAACCTGTAGTGCAGGCACCAGACGATGGCGTAAAATGTGAGATCAGAATTTTGTATCTTTGGCCCGAAGAAGATAAGCAGCCAACATTGGCTATTAACCTGGCGCGTTTAAGTCGCGGAAAAATGATTGGTGTCCGCTACAATAAAGATTTTAACTGGGTAGGCGGAACAGTAGCTTTTTTTCCGAAATAACACTTATTGAACTAAGCTGCTATTTTTTTCGTTATAAAAGAAGTATAGCTTTTCAGAAAATGAACATTCAGTTTTTTATTGTAATCCTTATTTTTATCGGCGCTGTTTTTTATGTTGCCAGAATGATATACAAAAGTTTGACAGCTAAAAAAGGCTGTGGCAGCAATTGTAAATGTGGTGTAGATTTTTCTAATGTTCATATTGATAAATAGTTAAGCAATTAAACTCTTGGTTGCAATTTTCCTCCAACCTATTATTACAAATTTAGCTGTAACTATTTTTATTAATGGCTGATAAACAGATTTTTCAAACAGATTCTCCGGGCAGATGGAACAGGTTAAAATGGCTTAGCAGAACGCTTATTATAATTTTAATCCTGAGTGCTATTGCTGCGGTTATCACTATTTCTTCTCAGCAATATCCTTCTTTGCCCAACCTGATTGATATTCCTAAAAAGCTAAGCCAAAAAGAGCTTGATCAGGTAAAAAAATCAAAGAAATTTAAAGAAATAAAGTTAGATGTAAGGCAGATAAAAGAACTTGCCCGCAACCGGAAATTACATCAGCTTAAACATCCAAATAATAAAAACCGATTAAATGTAGGCTTTTTCTGGCCCTGGGACCCACAATCTTTTACGTCGTTAACAGATCATATCAGTAAAATGGATATGGTAATCAGCGAATCGTTCTCGATTTCTCCTGGTACAGATACATTAAAAGGAAAGTTAGAGCCCGAATTAACCAGGCTTGTTCAAAAAAATAAAAAACCGGTTATAGCAATTATAGAAAACTTAGATAACGGTAATTGGGATACAAAAACAATTCAAGCAATTGTTAAAAGTAAAACCCGCCGGACTAAGCTTATCAATAATATCCTAACAAAATTGGTTAAATACAATATCAAAGGTGTAGATATTCATTTTGAAGATATTGCCAATCGTAACGACAAAAATTTTGTTGCTTTTGAAAAGGAGCTTTATACTACACTACATGCAAAAAATTACCTGGTTATGCAGCAGGTGGTACCAAATGACGACGAATATGATTTAAAACTATTGCAAAATTACTGCGACTATTTAATTGTAATGGCTTTTAACGATGGCCTTACTGATAGCGATATTTCCGATCAGCACGATGTGGAAAGTATTTTAGATAACATTTGTTCGCAAGTCCCAAGTGAAAAAGTTATTTTAACCGTTGCAGCCTTAGGTTATGATTGGCCAGAAAATAGTGCAGGCAAAGCAGTAACTTATCAGGAAGCTATACAACTTGCACAGGAACATCAAAGTAAAATCAAGTTTAGTCCGGAATCTGCAAACTTAACCTTTACTTATACGGACCTGAACCAGATTAAACATAAGGTCTATTTTACAGATGCTGCTACCAATTTCAACATTATACGTATGGCGGATGACTGGGCAACTGGTGGTGTGGCTTTATGGCGTTTAGGTTCCGAAGATTCAAGGATATGGAATTATTTTGCCAAAAACCTTTCTATTGATTCTTTGCGCAAAACCGGTGTTGATACCGCCAGGCTTACCCGAGTGGGCATGAGCAACCGGGTTGATTATACCGGAGATGGAGAAGTGCTCGATTTAGTTTCTACACCTACAGTAGGAAGGCTATCTATAAAACTTGACCCTAAAACATTTATGATACAGGATCAAAATTACATTCAGCTTCCCACTAAATATGTGATCCGTAGGTATGGCTATTCGCCTAAAAAAGTGGTTTTAACTTTTGATGATGGCCCTGACCCTATTTATACACCACAAATTCTTGCTATTTTAAAAAGGGAACATGTTCCTGCCGCATTTTTTGTTGTTGGCAGCATGGCAGAAAAAAGCATCCCGTTATTAAGAGAGGAGTTTAATGATGGATACGAAATTGGAAACCATACTTATCTCCATCCCGATGTTTCTACCATCAGTTTAAAACGGGTTATATTAGAACTAAATGCCACGCGCCGTTTAATTGAAGCCGTAACAGGCCGCAGTACCATTTTATTCCGCCCGCCTTTTAATGCAGATGCAGAACCGCAAAATGTAGCAGAAGTAATCCCGGTTGAGCAAAGCCGTAAAGAAAATTATATCAATATTGGCGAATCCATCGACCCGAACGACTGGCAACCCGGTGTTACAGCCGATACTATTGTTGCCCGCGCCATTGCCCTGCGCAATAAAGGTTCTATGATTTTACTGCACGATGCAGGCGGAGATACGCGTCAGGAAACAGTAAAAGCATTGCCACGGATAATAGATTATTATAAAAAGCACGGCTATCAGTTTACTACCATTGCTAAAATCATCGGAAAAACAAAAGACGAAGTAATGCCGGTAATCCATGATGATGCAACAAGTGTGTTTTTAGGCCGCTTTTACAGCTTTTTCATCCTGAGTTATTTTTATGGCAACTGGTTTTTGTTCTACGTTTTTTTAATCGCCATCTTCCTGGCTTTAGGCCGCATTATTTTAGTCGGGGTTTTAGCGTTAAGGCAATTCAGCATTAATAAAAAAACGGTTAGAAAGCTTTCTCCGGATGAATTGCCGCCAGTTAGCATTATTGTTCCGGGTTATAATGAAGAAGTTACGGTACTGCAAACCATCAGCAGTTTACTAAAAATTAATTATTCGGTTTTTGAAATCATTTTTGTAGATGACGGCTCAAAAGACAGAACGCTCGAAATTGTTACTGCTGCTTATGGCAATCATCCACAGGTCAAAATCTTTACTAAACCAAACGGCGGCAAGGCAACAGCATTAAATTATGGCATTAAAAGAAGCATGTACAATTTTGCAGTTTGTATTGATGCAGATACCCAACTGCAAACGGATGCAGTTTATCACTTAATGACTTATTTTACTGATGAAGAAATTGGTGCGGTTGCCGGAACGGTAAAAGTAGGAAATGAAGTGAACCTGATTACACGCTGGCAATCCATCGAATATATTACGGCACAAAACATGGACCGACGTGCTTTTGACCTTTTAAACAGCATTACTGTTGTTCCCGGTGCCATCGGTGCTTTTCGTAAAGAAGCCATTGAACAAGCTGGCGGTTTTACTTCTGATACTTTGGCCGAGGATTGTGATTTGACCATGCGCATTTTAAAAGAAGGTTACATCATTAGAAATTGCGGTGAAGCTATTGCTTATACAGAAGCGCCTGAAACCATAGAAATGCTGGTTAAACAACGTTTTCGCTGGAGTTTTGGCGTGATGCAAAGTTTCTGGAAACATCGTAAAGCTTTATTAAACCCTAAATACCGCTATTTTGGAATGGTTGGTATGCCTAATATTTTAATCTTCCAGATTATCCTGCCCTTATTTTCGCCGCTGGCAGATTTAATGATGATTGCCAGTTTATTTGGCGGAGACCCGGGAAAAATGTTGATCTATTACTTGGTTTTTGTATTGGTAGATCTTTTTGTGGGCGTACTTGCCTTTAAAATGGAAAAAGAAGATTACCGAAAATTGATCTACATCATTCCGCAACGTTTTATGTGGCGGCAGTTGATGTATTACGTACTTTTTAAATCAGTCCGTAAAGCTTTAAAAGGAGAATTGCATGGTTGGGGTAATTTAAAACGTACCGGAACGGTAAGTATGCAGGAAGCTAAAATTTAGATGCTTCTTTTATTGCACAAAAATTAGTGTGCCCTTTTTCCCTCCACTTTGCCATGTCGATACCATGAAGAAATCTTCATCAAATAATACAGTATAATCATTTGAAGAAGATCTCTCTTTAATCGGATGACAGAACAATGCTATTCACCTATTTCTGCATTACCTTAAAAAGAAGTATCAGTCTGGTTTCCAACCTCGAAAAATATTTTGAAGCGTATATTGCTTAGCTTCTTCATCTGTTAACTGTTTCGCCCAGTTAACCCTTTCTGCTGCATTTGCCCCTGGCCCCGTACTTTTATATTCTGCATATTGCGCTGTTTTTTCGTTGTTGGCATTGCCCCAGTTGTTCCAGCCTTTTAGGTTGATCTGTTTGCCTAAATCACAATTTAAATAAGCAACTTTAGCATAAGGCCGCCACGGCCTGCCAAGATAAAAGGAACCTTCAGGTGCATCGCCGGTTATTTTACAATGCAAAAAAACATAACCATATTTTGTACTATCGGGCGTAGAAGCAGCAGTTACAAAACCGTTCTTTTTGCAGAACAATTCGCAATCTTCAAAAACAGCGGTGGAAGAACCGAAGATAAAATCGACTGTACCTTCAATATAGCAGTTTTTATAATATTGGCGGCTGCCGTAACCAAAAGTATATAAAGTATCCTGAAAGCCTAAGAAACGGCAGTTTTTAAAGATCATCCGGTCGCCGGAAGTCCAAACTGCAACTGCTTGTCCAATCGGGCCTGCCGTATTTTGAAAAGTGATATTTTCGGCAGAAAAATCATTTCCATAAATAAAGAAGCCGGCAGAGCCAGATGTTCCTATTTCTTCGCCAAACTGGTTTTTCTTTTGATGGTAATCATCATAAGTAATAATGGTTTTTCCCACGTTCTCACCAATAAACTTCACCATTGTTTTATTTGTAGGAAGTGTGAGTTTCTCTTTGTAAATACCATTTTTGATAAATACTGTAGTAGTTTGCTTCCGCAACGCTGGCACGGCATTAATTGCTTCCTGTACCGTTTTAAAATTGCCGCTGCCATCTTTTGCGACTACAAAATCGTATTGCTTTTGCTGTGCTTTAACTGCGTTTGCAGCAAATAACAGAACTATAAAAAGTAGGCGTAAAAAAAGCATGTTTTTCATTTGATGTAGATTTTTATCCGATAAAAGAAGCATCAAACAGTAACCATTGCTTTAATCACACCATTTGCCGGATTGAGCCAGCTTTCAAACTGATCTTTTACTTCATCAAAACCTACACGGTGCGTAATATAAGTGGTTGGGTCAACCAATCCTTTTTTCATGCTGCTGATAACATGCTCGAAATCTGCCCGTGTTGCATTACGGCTGCTCATCAACGTAGCTTCGCGTTTATGAAATTCCGGGTGGTTAAAGCAAATTTCTCCTTTTTGCAAGCCAACCAAAACATATCTTGCACCATGAGCCATATATTGAAAAGCATTAACGATTGCTTTCTGGCTGCCAGTTGCGTCAATCACAACAGTTGGCATGTCTCCATTTGTAATTTCCTGTAATTGTTCGGTAACGTTTGCAGAAGTAGCATTAATAGTATAATGTACTTTCAGTTTTTCTTTACAAAAGTTCAGTCTGTTTTCGTTGATGTCTAAGGCAATTACTTTTCCGCCTGCAATCCGGGCAAATTCCATAGTGCCTAAACCAATCGGCCCGGCGCCAACCACAAGTACAAATTCACCTTCTTTTACATCCGCTCTGCGAACGCCGTGAGCACCGATTGCTAAAGGCTCTACCAATGCCAGTTCATCAAAACTTAATCCTTCTCCATGAACCAGCAAACGGGAAGGAACGCTAAGATATTCTGCCATTCCACCATCAACATGAACACCGCAAACTTGTATTTGCGTACAGCAGTTTGGTTTACCAGAACGGCAAGCTATGCAATGCCCGCAGTTAAAATAAGGAATAAAAGTAACTGCTTCACCTTTTTCAAAACCCGGCGCATCGTCAAAATCAACCAATTCTCCGGCCAATTCATGTCCTAAAATTCTCGGATAACTAAAAAATGGTTGCGTACCTTCAAAAGCATGTAAGTCTGTTCCGCATATACCAATCCTTTTAATTTTAATTATTGCTTCTCCTTCTTGTAAAGATGGTGCCTCGGCATTTCTATAAGCAAAGCTTCCCGGTTCTGTACATGTTAATATTTTCATGATTTTTGTTTGATAAAAGAAGTACTATACTTATCCAACAATCCCTGATCTTGCATCGCATTCCAAAACTCAACCGGAATTTTTTTAGTAGCCATTTCGATATTGCTTTTTACTTTTTCGGGTTTGGAAGTGCTTAAAGCAATACTGTTTACGCCTGAAATATTAAAACCGAAATTAAAACAAGCTTCGGCAGGCTGAATATTAAACCCTTTGCAAAGAGAGAAAAAAGCGTTTCGCCAATTATACAATTCCTTTCCTTTTGCTGTGTTTGGATCTACTTCTTCATAATTGTAAAAATTACTTCCAGTTAAAAAACCACCGTTAAAAACAGCAGAGTTAATAACAGAAATGTTTTTTTGATGCAGCTCTCCAATAAATTCAATTAATTTCTGCGGATGGCTTTTTAGAGTGAGACTATTAGCAATCATTACCCAATCCAATTCTACGTCTGCTGCAATTTGCTGTATCACTTCCCAATGTTTTGCTCCAACTCCAATGGAAGAAACTTTGCCTTGCTTTTTTAAATCTATTAAAGCACGGTAAGCATCTAAAATATCCTGATATCTTTTTTCCTTATCGGATTCATCTCGAGCTGCGGCTAAATATTCGTCCGGATCATGTACGGAAACCATTTGCGGAATGTAAGTTTCTAACAACTCATTTCCCTGTTCAAAACATTCTAAAATGCCCTGGTAGCTTATTTTTTGCACAGCGTCATGGCCAATTCCTTTCCAAACGCCTTTTTCAAAAGTAGGTTCGGGCGTGGTTAGTTCTGTTTGGTACCAGGCTAATTTATTGCTGATGATTACTTCCTCAGGTTTAATATTTAAATCACGAAGGCATTGGCCCAAAACTTTTAAGGCCAAACCGGCGCCATATTTTCCGGCAGAATCAAAAACCGGAACGCCAGCGCAACCCTGCACATAAGCTTTAACGATAGCCAGTTTTCTTTCGTAAGGAACAACCTCGTAAATGTTTCCTAAACCGCTGGTCCCCCAGATAACAGGTGGCAAATTAATTTCGGTGGCAGAAGTTATTTTTGAAGACATAAAAGGCTTGATTACAAGTTGTAAAATCGAATGGCGTTCCCTCCCCAAAAAAGTTCCTGCTCATTTTGGGTAAAGGCGGAAGTATAATTTTGAACAATAGAAAGCATTTTTTCATACCCACCGGCAACATTACAAACGGGCCAATCCGAACCGAAGATTACTCTTTTTGTGCCGAAAGCTTCAAATACTACATCTAAATAAGGCGTAAAATCTGCTGGTTTCCAGTTTTTCCAGTCTGCTTCGGTAACCATCCCCGAAACTTTGCAGCTTACATTTTCAAGTTCTGCAATTGCTTTAATGCCTTTTTTCCAGGTATCAATGGTTTTATTTTTGATATTTGGCTTGGCAATATGGTCAATTACAAAAGGTTGGTTTGGAAATGTTTGTGCTAATGTTTTGGCATTTTGAAGATGAATGGGAAAAATCAGAATATCATAAGTAAAATGGTGTTTGTTGAGAAGAGAAATGCCATGCATAAAAGATTTTTGCAGCATAAAAGAAGCATCCGGTTCGCCTTGCAATATGTGGCGGAAACCTTTTAGCAGCTTAAACTGACTGTAATATTTTAATCGTTCTTCAATTTGAGGTGAACAAAGATCAACCCAACCCACAACACCTTTTATAAAATCATTACTGGCGGCGTTTTTGAGCTGAAATTCATTTTCTGTTTCTGATTGATCAGACTGCACTGCTACGCAACCCTCCAAACCGTTTTGCTTTAAAATCGGTTTCAAATCTTCCGGCAAAAAATCGCGTTGGATTGCTGACATTGTTTCATCGATCCAGCTATCCCTTACCGGATCGAATTTCCAGAAATGCTGATGCGCATCAATCTTTAGCATACGCTTTTACAACTTGCCGGGCACTTCCTAAGCCATCAATCCCTAATTCAACTACATCACCGGGTTTTAAATAAAACGGCGGATTAAAACCTAAACCAACACCGGCAGGCGTTCCGGTAGAAATAATATCGCCTGGCAATAAAGTCATGAACTGGCTGAGGTAAGAAACTAAAGTTGGAATGCCAAAAATCAGATCGTCTGTATTGCCGTCCTGCAATACTTTGCCGTTTAATTTCAGCCATAAACGAAGCTTGTGCACATCGTCAATTTCATCAGTTGTAGCCAGAAACGGGCCAACAGGCGCAAATGTGTCGCAGCCTTTGCCCTTGTCCCAGGTTCCGCCTCGTTCAAGTTGAAATTCACGTTCTGAAACATCATTATGGAGGCAATATCCGGCTACATAATCCATCGCTTCTTCTTCACTTACATAACTTGCTTTTTTACCAATTACCAAAGCCAATTCTACTTCCCAATCGGTTTTTGTTGAGTTTTTAGGGATGATAATATCATCGTCCGGGCCAACCAAAGCGGTAGTAGATTTAAAGAAAAGGATTGGTTCTTCAGGAATTTTTGCATTCGTTTCCTGTGCGTGTTTTGCATAATTTAAACCGATACAAACAATTTTAGAAGGCCTTGCAACCGGAGAACCCAAACGTTCTGAATCCGGAACTTCGATTAGTCTGCCTTGATTTGCTTTTACAAATTCTTCCAAACGCGCTAATCCATTATCTTCAAAAAATTTTTCGTTATAATCGCCGCCATAGGCAGAAGTATCATAACGAACGCCATTTAGGATAACGCCTATTTTTTCTTTTCCGGCTTGGCCGTATCGTATTAGTTTCATAAGGTAAATTTTTATTGGATAAAAGAAGCATGCTTCTTTTATCGATAGTTTTTAGTTATTCAATTTAATAAAACCACCATCCAGCGGATAATCGCAGCCAGTAACAAAACCAGCTTCATCGGAGCAAAGATAAAGTGCCAATGCGGCAACTTCTTCCGGTTCGCCCATGCGGCCAATTGGCTGGCTGTCAGATAATTTTGCAAACATTTCTGCTTCGCGCCCGGCATAATTTTTTGCAATAAAGCCATCAACAAAAGGCGTATGAATGCGTGCCGGGGAAATACTGTTGCAACGGATCTGATCGTCCAGGTAATCGCGGGCAACGGATAAGGTCATGGCAAAAATAGCGCCTTTACTCATAGAATAAGCAAAACGGTCGGTTAAGCCAACCCAGGCAGCAATAGAAGCCATATTGAGAATAACGCCGCCGCCATTAGCTTTCATATTTGGAATGGCCGCATATAAACAATTGTAAGCTCCTTTTACATTTACATTGAAAACACGTTCAAAATCTGCTTCTTCAGTTGTATCAGCCCTGCCAATGTGGGCAATCCCGGCATTATTAATCAAAATATCGATTTTATCGATCTTCATAAAAGTTTCCAGGATTTGTTGCTGGTTGCTTACATCGGCGCTATATACAAAAGATTTTCCGCCGGCTTCCTCAATTTCTGTTGCTGTTTGCTCGCCGGCTTCTGCATTTAGTTCGATGATGTGGACTATAGCTCCCTGCTTTGCAAATAAAGTGGAAATTGCTTTGCCGATGCCGCTGCCGCCGCCCGTTATAATGGTGTTTTTACCTGTTAAACTAAACATGTGCTTTTTTTATAGTTGAAATATTTTGTTCATCAATAACCATTTTTCGCCTGGCTTTGCTTGCGGAAGCGCCTGCTGGTATTTCCACATCAGGTTTTCCCATTCCTGCACTTTTGGGTTGGCAGCATCCGTCGCGTTCTTTTTTTCAAAGCTAAATTTATCGTCTGTTTCCATTATCATGCATAAATGATTATCAAGAAGATAGATTTCAAGGTTAATAATTCCTGCATCGGTAATGCTTTTTTTAATTTCTGGCCAAACGTTTTGATGATAGGCTTTATATTCTGTTATTAATTTAGGATCATTAATAAGATCAAGCGCTAAACAGTATCTTTTCATTCATTTATAACAGTAAAAAGTGCTTGGTAAATTGGTTTTGCTAAAATATAGATACAATTATACAAATGCGCATTTCTATTAAAATTAATTATAGGAATTATGGACGAACAGTAGAAATAAACCATTTAAATTGCTTTAACTCTTCTCCTCCCAAATGCTGCATAAGTGTACAATTGTATCAACTGATTTTTGCATATCCTGTACCGAAACCCATTCCTGTTTACTGTGAAAAGCATGCTCGCCTGCAAAAATGTTAGGACAAGGCAAACCCATAAAAGATAAACGGGAACCATCTGTTCCGCCGCGGATGCTTCGTAAACGTGGCCCTAAACCTGCTCTTCGGATGGCTTCTATCCCATATTCTGTTACCTGCGGATGCTGGTCGAACACCTGCTTCATATTGCGGTACTGTTGAGAAATTTGTATGGTAAAAGAAGCATCAGGAAAATCTTTCAATACGTTTCCGGTTACCTGCCGGATCACTGCTGCATGTGCTTGTAGTTTTTCGTCTTCAAAATCACGGATAATGAAATCAATCGTCGCTTCTTCCACATGACCGTTAACAGAAACCGGATGGATAAACCCTTCTTTTCCGGAAGTGTTTTCGGGAGAAAGATTTAAAGGAAGAGCAGCCAGAATTTTTCCTGCAATTTTGATGGCACTTTGCATTTTACCTTTTGCAAAACCAGGATGCGTACTAACACCTTTGATGGTTAACCGGGCGCCATCCGCAGAAAAGGTTTCATTTTCTATGGTCCCTGCAGATTCTCCGTCTATTGTATAACCAAAATCTGCACCTAATTTCTGCATGTCTGCCTTATCAACACCCCTTCCAATTTCTTCATCAGGTGTAAATAATATTTTGATTTTGCCATGTTTTATTTCCGGATGATCTATTAATTGTTTACAGGCATCTACAATTGCTGCCAGTCCGGCTTTGTTATCCGCACCAAGCAAAGTAGTTCCGCTTGCAGTGATAACGTCGTTACCTATCTGGTACTGCAGATCAGGATGTTCGTTTAAACGGATAACCACAGCAGGACCATCAGGTAAAATCAAATCCTGTCCCTGATAATTTTGATGAATTATTGGTTTTACATGTTCTCCGCTGCAATCCGGCGACGTATCCATGTGCGAACAAAAGCAAATAACCGGAACAGCTTTCGTGGTATTGGCAGGAATGGTTGCATACACGTAACCGTACCCGTCTAAATGCGCATCCTGCAAACCTATTTCCAACAATTCTGCAACCAGTAACTGCCCTAAATTCTTTTGTTTTTCTGTAGAGGGTGTAGTTTTTGATTCGGGATCAGATTGGGTATCAATCGTTACATATTTTAAAAATCTATTTTGTACTGTATAGTGCAACATAAGCGGGACATTCATCGTTAAACATTTTTGATAATAAGTTAATAATTATATTTTTGGGACTATCGCTGCCAAAAATAAGCGATAGTGTTGTTAAGTTACTGATCATTAAATCATAACCGCTTGAAAAAGACCTATTTATTTTTTGCATTTGTATTATTAAGTTTATCCGTTTCTGCCCAGATCGGTTACAATTATGATCAGTTTAGTTTGGGTGCAGGCATAAGCAGTGTAAAGATACATGGCGATTTGCATAAGTCTTACAGCCAGGCTGCTTATAATGTAAACTTCAATTATCATTATACACCTTTTGTTACTTTTGGAGTCGAAGCACAATTTGGCAAACTGGCAAGTGCAAATGCCGACACTACTAAATCTTATTACGGAGAGCAATCTACGAATAAATACACGGCTATCATGTTTCATGCCGATGTGCAGTTGGGCGAGTTTATCAATTATAATGATGATTTTAGTGCTATACCAATCCTTACTAAAATATTAAACGGTGCTAAAAATATTTATGTTGGTACTGGCGCAGGTGTCATTTTTAATAAGATGGATTATATTAACCGCCAGGATTATTATGACCCCAATTTTAGTATCGGTGGTTTAGATAAAAGTAACGAGCTGATTATCCCGGTTAGAATTGGTTACGAGTACAAAATATACAATGCCTATGATGAACCTCAAATTCGGATAGACCTGGGTTACCAGGCCAATTTTTCTGTTGGCGATAACATGGATGGCTTTAAATCCGGCCGCTACGGCGACTGGTACTCCCAATTAACACTGGGGCTTAAAATAGGCATTGGTGGTGTTACTTCTTACCGCAAACCTATTCATGTAGGTGCTTTTTAAAATAAAATCAATACCTTTATTAAGTTTAGGTTGATTTTATTTCTTTTAAATAACCCTCTTGAGAAAAAGTATTGTATTAATCGCCTGGCTGTTTTTAAGCAGTAAAATTTGTATAGCACAGCTTAGTTATAACTTCAGTAATTATAGTATTGGCGCCGGGAGTGGCCTTACCCGGGCTTTTGCAGATGTAGCCAAACAAATTAATAAAACTGCTTATTTTGTTAATTTAAATTATAATTATAGCCCTTTTACAACTTTTACCGGTGAATTACAAATAGGAAAGTTAGCAGGAGGCGATATTGTAACCGACCCATACAAACGCGCTTTCGAAAACAGCTTTAAAGCAGCTATTATTTATGCAGATTTCCAGGCTGGAGAATACATTGAATACCGTTACAGCTCATTTCTAAATATCATCAAAAATTTTTATGCAGGTACAGGTATAGGCGTAATTCATAACAGCATGAGTTTTATTCAGCGTACCAGCTTAGATGATCCGGGATATATTTTTCCTGGCCAGGATGCAAGTACAGAACTAATGTTACCTGTAAGGTTTGGTTATGAGTTTAAATTATATAACTCCTACCATGAACCGTATATCCGCATAAACGCAGGCTGCCAGATGAACTGGGTTTATGGAGAAGGTTTAGATGGCTATAATGACCCGCCTACAAAATTTAAAAACCATTACGTTGACAGATATGGTATGATTGGTGCTGGCATTAAATATAGTTTTGGGAATGCTGTATCTTATAAAAAACCAATCCGTGCTTTTTATTAGAAGGTTATGAACATAGAATCTTTACGGGAATATTGTTTGCAGAAACCTGGAACAGAAGAAACCATGCCTTTTGGTGATGATACGCTGGTTTTTAAAGTTGGCGGAAAAATATTTCTGTTAGCATCTTTAAAAGAAGCCAATCGGTTCAACGTAAAATGCGATCCTGCTTTGGCTATAGATTTACGCGAACGTTACATCGAAATTCAGCCTGGCTATCACATGAACAAAGTTAATTGGAACACAGTTTATTTTGATGGAAACCTGACCGAAAAGCAACTGCTGGAAATGATCGATCATTCTTACGGACTCATTGTAAAAAGCCTGCCGAAAAAATTACAGCAAGACCTGCAATAAAAAAAGGCTGGTAAAAGAAGCATCTAAATTTTTGCTGTAATACTGCAAGCCTTTTTACTGAAAGTACAATTATTCAACCTCAAATCCTATCGTAATTCTCGTTACTTTGGCTAAATTAAACAGAACAACGCATGCTCGACTATATTTATGTAACACCTGTAGCTTCGGCTATTTTCGTAATCACACTTTTAACCAGTTTGCTGGCTTTTTCAAATCCTGAGATCTATGAAAAACTGATTTTAAGCCCGTACCAGGTTTACCGAAAAGAAAAACTTTATACACTTTTTACCAGTGGCTTAATCCATAAAGACTGGCAGCATTTGTTTTTCAACATGCTTTCCTATTACTTTTTTGCTTTTAATCTGGAACGGATTATTGGGCACTGGCAATTTGCAGTTTTGTATATTGTTAGTTTAATATTAAGTGACTTGCCAACAGTTATGCGGCACAGGGAAGATTTCTGGTACCGAACCTTAGGTGCTTCCGGGGCAATTTCTGCAGTTGTCTTCAGCTTCATTATGTTCGATCCGATGACTAAAATGATGATCCTGCCGCTGCCCATTCCTATTCCCGCTATTTTATTTGGTGTTTTATACCTGGTTTACTGCGTTTATGCAGGCCGCCAGCAGGCTGATACGATTAATCATGATGCGCATTTTTATGGCGCTTTAAACGGTATTATCATCACCATTATTTTATATCCTGAAGTAGTTCCTTATTTTTTGGGGAAGCTGGGGCTGCGGTAAATTTTCTTGTTATTTCGACCAGCGGGAGAAATCTTCATTAAATAAGATAAGTTCCTCCTGCTTTAAAGAAGATTCCTCCTATCGTCGGAATGACAGCATAAACCATAATAAGTAAAGCGCAAAATAACTTATCCCGGCAGCTCAATCTTCTCAGCCTTAATAAACATACTGTTTTTATCCACTAAAAAACTCATTGGTTCTTCGGGGTTTTTAATAATTTCCAGCAGCAAAAAGCCCCAGGGTTTCCAGAAGTTTTCTAAAACCTGCCCGTAAACTTTTGGCTTCCATTCATCAAAAAAAGGCTTGGAACTTAAACCTTGCAAGGGCATTGCTTCTATATAAATTTTATTTTCAACCTCCAGTAAATGATATTCTGGCAAGCGGTTAAACAAATAAGCGGAATAAAAAATCCTTCCCGAAAACTCTTCAAATTGAATAGGGTGCAAAGTTTGTCCGGCTATTTTTTGCAGAATTTCCTGATGATAAAGCATATTGGCACTATTGTCCTGCAGACAAAAAATAAACCCAAAATCGTTTAAACGAAGCGAAAAGGTAAGCGAGTTGATCTCATCTCGGTAATTAAACTGATCGGTAGCCGGATTAATTTTAAACAGAAAGAAACTATAAGGTTTAAAACCCTCAAAAACTATCGGTAAAAGAAGCATCTGCAACATGATGTGCAACTGGCTAAACTTGTGCATTAGCGATTGCGAAATATTTAATCCCTGCCCTTGCGCATATTGCTGTTTGATCGCCGATTGCAACTCGTTAAAAATAATACCGTACATAATTTTGCCCGACCAGATAAACAGTTTCCATTCGTCTAAAGCTTTTACTGCTTCAAAACCTTGTTCAAAAGCTGCCTTTATTTCTTCTTCCAGCGGCTCTAAATAAAGTTCGTTTACTTCTGCGGAGCATGGCAGCTTTAAATCTTTGTAAGTCGGGAAATTTTCATCCAGCATTTTAAAAGGCTGGTCGTACAGATTATATTTTGAAAGCAGCCAGGCCGGAAAAACCTGTATTTTTTCTTCTTCAGATTGAAGCGCTTTTCCGGTTAAAAAGCAGGTCCGGTTGCCAAAATTAAACTTGTCGAAAGGCTGATAAATTTCCGTTTGCATATTGCCAAAGATAGAAATGATTTTGGGCAGGATTTTTTAGCTTTATGCGATTTAACATGAAACTGACTTACCAACCTTACGAACTCGAACTGAAACATCCGTTCACGATTTCAAAATTCTCACGAACTTCCACTCCTTTAATGCTGTTAAAATTGGATTACGAAGGATTTACAGGTTACGGAGAAGCTTCCATGGTCCCTTATATGGGCGAAAACCTGGAAACTGCTGCTGCTTTTTTGCAAAAGGTTGATCTAAGCTCCTTTTATCATCCTTTTTTGATGGAAGAAATTATGGCTTATTTAGACAGCCTTGCTCCCGGAAACCCCAATATCAAAGCAGCTATTGATATTGCTTTTCATGATTTGATCGGCAAAATCGAACAAAAGCCGTGTTATCAAATGTTCGGCTCTGATCCGCAGAAAATGCCGGTTACCAGTTACACTTTAGGTTTAGATACGCCGGAAATGATGATCAAAAAAGCGCAGGAAGCAGCTTCTTTTAAGGTGATAAAAATTAAACTTGGACGCGATAATGATGAAGAAATTATCCGTGCCATTCGTTCGGTTACCCAAGTTCCGCTTTATGTTGATGCCAACCAGGGCTGGACAGACCGGCAAAAATCGCTGGATAAAATTTTCTGGCTGCACGAACAAGGCGTAGAACTGATTGAACAGCCGATGGATAAAAACGATTTGGATGGAAATGCCTGGTTAACAGAAAATAGTCCGGTTGCGATTATTGGAGATGAAGCTGTGCAGCGTTTTGCCGATGTGGAAAAAGCAAAAGGCGTTTACCACGGCATCAACATGAAACTGATGAAATCGGCTGGAATGTATGAAGGATACCGGATGATTTTAAAAGCCAAAGAATCAGGTTTAAAAGTATTGATTGGCTGCATGAGCGAAACGAGTTGTGCCACTTTAGCTGCCGCCGCTTTGGCCCCGCTGTGCGATTGGGCTGATTTGGACGGGCCGTTCCTCACCAAAAACAACCCTTACCAAAACCCTGATTTTGCTGATGGAAAATATGTGCTAAAAGAAGCATTTGGTTTGGGTTTGCGGTCGGTTGAAGGTTTGGAGTTGTGAGTTTCCAGTTTCGTCGCGTTGTCATCTCGACGATAGGAGAGATCTTATTCAATCAAAAAAGACTGCTCTAACTTCTTTAAATAAGATTCCTCCTATCGTCGGAATGACAGAGCGCCTATTAACAAAAAAGTAGCACCAATTTGGCACTGCTGATTTTTACGTGGTAAAAGAAGCATTACGGTTTGCTTGTATCTGTAGCTTTTTTACCTTTTTTAGTGGTTATTTCGACAACACCATTTTTACCTTTATCACCATACTTTGCAGTTGCAGTAGCACCGTTCCAAACGCTGATGTTTTCGATATCATTTGGATTTATTTTGACTAAAACATCTTTATCTATTTCTTTTCCGTCTAACAAATAAATCGGGTCGATGCCCATAATTTTAGATTGAATACGGACTACATCTGCTGGAGGGCGTTGGCGTGCAGAATCTTTTCCACCAAATCCACTCATCGTCATATTATCTATATTCATGTTTAAGGCTTTTGCGCGCTTGATAACGCTATCTTCATTCATAAACCTTACAGTGCGTTTAACTGTCGTTTTTCCATAAGTAGTTGTTTCATTGTTACCATTGGTGAATGAAAAATTAATCGGCATCGTATAAGCAACTCTTACCGGTTTGCCATTTTGTGTTCCTGGAATCCAGTCTGGCGATTCTGATAAAACACGTATAGCTTCTTCTCCGCATCCTCCGCCAATGTCGCGCAGCACTTTTATGTTATTTAATTTACCATCTTTCTCTACAATAAAAGAAACGATTACACGGCCTTGCGTTTTTTGATCTTTAGCTTCCTTTGGATAACGGATGGCTTTAGATAAATAATTTCCAAATGCTGCTTGGCCACCAGGAAAAGTTGGCAGTTTTTCTACAGCTGCAAAAGACACAATAGAACTATCAGTAGTTGAAGGAAAATTATACTTTGCAACTAACTTATTAACGCGCGTCATATCGAGAAGAATAATCAAAGGAGTTTTATTTTTTAGATCCGAAAAGCTCGTTGTTATTGTTACATATCCTACAAGTTCAAAAGTTAACAAATCGCCTTCCGTATAATCCGTTAATTTAAAGCTTCCTTCTTGATTTGTATTAGCAGAATTGCCTTTTTTAGCATAGGAAACTTTGACATTAGCTAAGGGATCGCCATTAACATTAACCACTTTCCCTTTTAAAGTCGATGCTGTTTTTATCCTACTTTTTTCTGTAGAAGCTGGTTCAGCAAGAGAGCTTGCCTGTTTGCTAATATCCTGCGCTACTTCCGTCAGCGTTGCATCACTGCTGATTTTATCTGAAATTTTACGAATGGTTTTCTGCTCGCTTACGGTTGCTGAAGTCAGGATCAGCATGGCTACAAAAAGTGGCGCTGATAAACCATATTTAAGCAGCGCGCTCCGGCGGGAAGGGTTTTTATGCAGCATCATGATGCGTTGTTTTAAAAGTGAGTGGTTAAAAAAACTGTTGGTTAAGGTATTTGGCTGAACATTCATGGTTTGGCTAAGCAGTAACAGTGCATAATCTGATTTATCGACCCCGAAACTGAGGGCATTACGGTCGGCAATAAATTCATGAATGTATTTGATAGCTTTCCGGTAGAAATAAATTACCGGGTTAAACCAGTTGAGGATGGCTAATACTTCAAACAAAAGCACATCGGCAGAATGAAATTGAATGGCATGAACCCTTTCATGTTGCAGGATAACATCTTTTTGCGGCAGGTTTTCATCAACCTTGATCTTACCAAAAAAGGAAAAAGCGCTTCCGTTTTCTTCCGATTGCATGTACCTTTTCAGCTTAACAAAACGATAAAATAAGCGTGCTAAAAGAAGCATGGCTACTGCCCAGTAAACTACCGAAAAAAATTGAGAAATGGTAAAACCACTTTCTGTTGCTGGTGAAACCCGATAAACAAAACCAGGATCTATATAATAAATGGTTTGCTGTACTTTTTGTGTGATAAACAGGTTTTTAACCCATTCTGCCTGCATCATTGGAATGAAAAATGATAGCAGCGCCGCCGAAACCAGGTAAATGCGGTTGAGCATAAAATAGGTTTCCTTGCGCAAAAGCAGGAGATAAAACCCGTAAAACAGCGCTAAATACAGGTTTGCCAATATTAGATAGTGCCACCAGTTCATGATTATTTATTTTTAAGTTTTTCAATCATTTTTATAATCTCATCTGCTTCTTTCAGGTCAATTTTTTCCTTCTCCACAAAAAAGGAAAACATGCGCTCTACGGAGTTGTCGAAATAGCCATTCAGCAGTTTATCGGCAGAAAAATTCTGATATTCTTCCTTGCTCACCAGCGGATAATACTGATGGCTTTTGCCAAAAGAGTTGTGGCCGATAAAGCCTTTGGTTTCCAGAATGCGGATAAAAGTGGAAACCGTATTATAAGCAGGTTTCGGCAGCGGCAATTCGTCGATCACTTCTTTTACAAAGGCTTTTTCCAGCTGCCATAATACCTGCATAATCTGTTCTTCTGCGCGGGTTAGTTCTTTGATCTGTTTCATAAAACTAAGTTATAACTATTATTTTAGTTTTACAACTAAAAAATTAAAAAAGAACTTTTATCAAAAAAAGACGTTGACCTCAACTTAAAGAATAAAGACTACATGAATATAACTTTCCATGGCGCTGCACGCAATGTAACAGGCAGTAAACATTTATTAGAACTTGGTGACGGAACACGTATTTTGCTGGATTGCGGCATGTTTCAGGGAATGGGCGAAGAAACAGAAGAATTGAACGAGTATTTCGGCTTCAACCCCAAAAAAGTAGATTACATGGTCCTTTCCCACGCTCATATTGATCATTGCGGATTAATCCCGCGTTTAGTTGCAGAAGGTTTTGAAGGGCCGATTTTTTGTACTTCGGCAACCATGGATTTGGCGAGGATATTAATGACGGATTCTGCCCGGATACAGGAACAGGATTCGGCATATAGCAATAAACACCGCCGACAAAAAAACCTGAAAGAATTAAGCTCGCTTTACACCGAAGAAAACGTATTTGAAGCCTTGCGTTTGTTTAAAATTGTAGAGTACGGCGAAGAATTTGATATTACGCCGCGCATCACTTTAAAATTTACCGATGCAGGCCATATTATCGGCAGCGCTTCGGTGCATTTATCCATTTTAGAAGATGGAAAATTTACGCAGTTAACTTTTAGCGGAGATGTTGGCCGGTACAATGATCTGTTGCTGAAAAGCCCGCAGCCTTTTGCCCAGGCAGATTATATTATCCTGGAATCAACTTATGGTGATTCATTGCATAAAGACCTGGAGCCAATAGAAGATCAGTTAAAAGAAATGATCGAGCAAACTTGTTTGGTAAAAGGCGGTAAGCTCATTATCCCGGCATTTAGTGTTGGCCGCACGCAGGAACTATTGTACGCATTAAACAGTTTAGAGTTAAAAGGTATTTTGCCCGATGTTTGCTACTATGTTGATAGTCCGCTATCAGAAAAAGCAACAAAAGTTTTAAAAGAACATCCCGAAGTATATAATAAAGGTGTACAGAAAGTGCTCGAAGTAGATGCTGATCCGTTTGCTTTTAAAAATTTAAGGTTTATCGAGATGCTGGCAGAATCTAAAGCGTTAAACGATGATCCGCGGCCTTGTGTCATTATTTCTGCATCCGGCATGGCGGAAGCCGGCCGTGTAAAACATCATATTAAAAACAACATCAGCAACCAGCGCAATACTATTTTAATGGTTGGTTATTGTGAGCCTAATTCTTTAGGCGGACGTTTAAGCAAGGGCGATAAATGGGTTTCGATATTTGGAGAAGAATACCAGGTAATGGCAGATGTAAAAGTGATTAAATCGATGAGTGCGCATGGAGATTATGAAGACCTGCTGCGGTTTTTATCCTGCCAGGACCCGAAAGATGTGAAAAAGATATTCTTAGTTCATGGCGAATACAACGTGCAGCAAAACTTTGCCGAGCGCATCAAAACGTATAATTTTAAGGAAGTGGAAATTCCGGAACAACACCAAAAGGTAGAGTTGTAGAGGGGAAAGGCGGAAAGGTTATATGCATTGTCATCTCCAACGGGAGAGATCTTCTTTAAACAAAAATAAAACTACGTTGATTAAAGAAGATTCCTCCTATCATCGGATAACATGTGCTTATGGTAACCACATCTTCTTTAAAAACATTTGCGAAAGCATCATAATTACAACGATAAAAGGAGTATCAGGTAAAACGGATACTTCTTTTACCACCTAAAAATTAGTAAGCTTTTTATATAGGGCCAACTGCATTTAACAACTTTGTTACAGCCCCGTAAATGATTTAAGTTTTAATTTGGGCAATGATTAAAATTTGCCGGTAAAAGAAGCAATGCTTCTTTTACCGGCAAAAAACAGGTGACTAATTGACTGGAATGATGAAAAAAACTTTACTCAGCACTTTTTTAATAACTTCTTTAAGTATCTGTGCTTTTGCGCAAACTACCATCATCAAACAAGATCCGCAGATCAGTAAAATGGTGGATGAGGTTTCATCAAAAAACATAGAAACCATTGTTCGTAAACTGGTGAGTTTTAAAACCCGCCATACGTTAAGCGATACAACCAGCAAAACAACCGGCATCGGCGCAGCCAGAAACTGGATCAAGGCCGAAATGGAAAGATACGCAGCAGCTTCGGGTGGAAGAATGAAAGTTGAGTTTGATACGTTTACCCAACCTGCCGGCGGCCGCATTGATAAGTCTACGGTTTTAAAAAACGTTTTGGCTATTTTAAAAGGAACGGACCCTAATGATACCCGTATTTATATGGTTTCCGGCCATTATGATTCGCGGGTAAACGATGTAATGAATGCCAATGCTGTTGAACCCGGCGCTGTGGATGATGCTTCGGGAACTGCGCTATCCATGGAACTCTGCCGCGTGATGGCCTCCAGAAAATTTCCTGCAACTATTATTTTTATGGCTGTTGCCGGCGAGGAGCAGGGCTTAAACGGGTCATCAAACGTAGCCAAACGTGCAAAAGCAGAGAACTGGAACATTGATGCCATGCTGAACAATGATATTGTAGGCAATACTTACGGTATGGAAACAGGTTTAAAAGATAACCGAAGTGTACGGGTTTTTAGCGATGGCGTTCCTACCATCGCTGCAAAAGATGAAAAAGCAATTGCTGGTTTAATTGCTTTAGGCGGAGAAAATGACAGTCCATCGCGGCAACTCGCGCGTTATACCAAAGAGATTGGCGAACGTTATGTAGCACAATTAGATGTAAAAATGATCTATCGCCGCGACCGGTTTTTGCGCAGTGGTGATCATGTCCCCTTTTTACAGCAAGGATTTACCGCGGTCCGTTTTACCGAAATGAACGAAGATTTTAACCGCCAGCACCAGGACATCCGCAAAGAAAACGGCGTGGATTATGGCGATCTGCCTGATTTTGCCGATTATGATTATATCCAGAAAGTTGCCCGGATGAATTTATCAGTATTGGCCAACCTTGCTTTAGCTCCTGCAGAACCGCAAACCGTAGGCGTAATTACCAGCGGTTTAACCAATAAAACTGCCTTAAAATGGGAAGCGTCAAAAACCGGCAAAAAACCGGCCGGTTATTATGTAATGATGCGCGAAACCATTAGCCCATACTGGGAAAAGAAGTTTTTTGTAACAGATACAAAAGCAACTATGGATTACTCTAAGGATAATTACTTTTTTGCCGTACAAGCTGTTGATGAACAAGGGCACGAAAGCTTACCGGTTGTACCGAAACCAATAAGATAAGTTATTGGAATTGGTTGAATTAAAATCAATTCTGATGCTTCTTTTATCAGGTAAAAGTTCTTACCAAACCTGCTCCTTCACCACTTCGCAAACAGTCTGGAAAAGGTTCATTTTTCCGGAGAATAAAGAAACAGTTTCCGGGCTGGTTATTTCAAAAGTGCGCAAATGCCCCACTTCATAATTGATGCCCAAGAGCAAAGCAAAAATTACAGGTGCTAAAAGAAGTATAAAAGGGTTTGTGTTGTTGATGAATTTTTTCATGACTATCGGTTTGATGGATCAAAGAAAAAACTAATTGCAGAGCTGCTAAACAGGTATTAGGCAAATCCGTAAGAAAAGCCGGTAAACAGCAGTTTTTTACCGACGAAAAAATTTACCGATAAAGTTAAAATTTCATTTTTATGAAACTATCGCTACAAAGATTTTTTAACCGGCTCTAACAAATCCCACAGATTGCCATACAAATCTTTAAAAACGGCAACAGTACCATAAGGTTCCTCCTTTGGTTCTCGTACAAATTCAACTCCATTTGTGCTCATTATAGCAAAGTCTCTTCGGAAATCATTTGTATATAGAAAAAAAGCAACCCTGCCACCAGTTTGATTACCAATACTTAGCTTTTGCTTTTCGTTTGCTGCTTTTGCAAGTAAAATACAGGATTCAACAGATGTTGACGGCGCAATTAAAACCCATCGTTTTGTTGTTGTTAAAACAGTATCTTCAACTAAAACAAAACCTAATTTTGTAGTAAAATATTCAATTGCTTTATCGTAATCGTCAACAACAAGAGTTACATGAGCAATAATTCGCTTCATTTTAATTATCGAAACTGGTAGATAAACTTACTTGTCCCAATGCTTCTTTAATTAACCTTTCTGCACGTTTAACTAAAATTTCTGCCGGTTGCTTTTCCGGTTCTATCGGTTCTAACACTTCAAATTCCAGTTTTAAAAAAGTCCCTAACGGGAAAGTACCAAACCGCACCATTTTCCAGGAATTGCAGATGGCAACCGGAACAAGTAGTGCATCCGGACATTTTTTTAACAAGGTAGCAATCCCTCCGATTTGGAAGTCTTTGACAACTCCATTTTTTGATCGTGTCCCTTCCGGGAAAATTACGGCCGACCAATTGTTTTCCTTCATCCGCAAACCTAATTTTAACATTTCGGGAATGGCCTGCCGCGAATCCTTTCGGTCAATATTAGCGCCACCGCCATATTTTAGATTGAAAGAAATGGAAGGAATACCTTTAGTTAGTTCGATCTTAGAAATAAATTTTGCATGATACTTCCGCAGAAACCAAATGAGCGGCGGAATATCGTACAAACTTTGATGATTGGCGATAAAAATGATTGGCCGGCTTAATGGTAAATGAGCATAATTGGTAAAACTAACCGTATTGCCAAGCAAATAATAAGTAGAAACGAGGCAAAAGTTTAAAAGATCAACAACAGATTTGTGCGCTTTGTATCCTAAAAAACGAAAGGCGATCCATTGTAAAGGATGAAAAATCAGCAGAAAAAAAGTGAATGCGATGTAATGCAGCGGCGTTAAAAGATAGCTCAATAACTTTTTCATGGTAAAAGAAGCATTAACCGTTTAAGCTGTTAACTGGTTTTCTGATATTAGAATATGTACTCTTAACACAGCGGCAACCGTAATGGCATCAGTAATTTCGCCTTTGCAAACCATTTGGTAAACTTCTTCAAAAGGCAGTTTTTTAATGATTAATTGCTCGGTTTCTTCCGGTTCGGCTTCAAACTGTTCCAGGTTTTGGGCGAGATAAATGATTGCCTCTTCATCACAAACAGAATTAGAAAGATACATGCGCTGAATTTCCGTCCACTTTGCAGCTTTTAAACCGGTTTCTTCGAGCAGTTCCCGTTTGGCAGAATCAAGCGGAGAACTTTCTAACGGCCCGCCCCCTTCCGGAATTTCCCAACTGTATTTATTTAGAGGAAAGCGATATTGGCCAACCAGATAAGTGTTTCCCTCTTCATCCAGCGGTAAAACACCAATTGCTTTATTTTTAAAATGAACTTTACCATAAATCCCCGGGTTTCCCGAAGGATTAATCACCTTAAATTCGGTTAAATTAATCCAGGGGTTATCGTAAATATTTTCTTCGAGATTGATCTTCCAGGGATTAATTTCACTCATTCAGCAAAAAATATAGGGTAAAAGAAGCATTGGATTATAGACCGAATGCTTCTTTTACCTGCTCTAAATAATCCAGTTTCTCCCAGGTAAAAAGCTCTACCTCTACTTTGGTTTCCTCGCCATTAGGTGTAAAAAAAGATTTGGTTACCGTTTGGGAAGCTTTGCCAAAATGCCCGTAAGCAGCGGTTTCAGCATAAATTGGGTTACGCAATTTAAAGCGTGTTTCGATGGCGTAAGGCGTCATATCAAAAATAGCAGAAACCTTTTCTGCTATTTCCCCATCGTGCATACTTACTTTGGCTGTTCCGTAAGTATTAACGTAAATTCCCATAGGCTGCGCTACGCCAATAGCATACGAAACCTGAACCAAAACTTCATCACAAACACCGGCAGCAACTAAGTTTTTAGCGATATGACGGGTGGCATAAGCCGCAGAACGGTCAACTTTAGAAGGGTCTTTTCCGGAGAAAGCGCCGCCGCCATGTGCACCTTTACCGCCATAAGTATCTACAATAATTTTTCGTCCGGTTAAACCCGTATCGCCGTGCGGGCCACCAATTACAAATTTACCCGTTGGGTTAATGTGATATTTGATCTCCACATTAAAAAAATGACTGTATTTAGGATATTTTGCTTTTACACGCGGAATAAGTACTTGGATGATATCTTCCCTGATCTTATCAAGCATCGCTTTTTCTTCGTCAAAATCATCATGTTGGGTAGAAATAACAATGGCATCAATCCGGATAGGCTGGTTATCATCATTATACTCCAACGTTACCTGGGATTTTGCATCCGGGCGCAGGTATTGAATTTGTGTATTTTCACGACGGATTGCAGCCAGTTCTATCAATAACGCATTGGCAATATCCAAAGTAAGCGGCATGTAATTGTCTGTTTCAATGGTGGCATAGCCAAACATCATTCCCTGGTCGCCGGCACCTTGCAACTGCTTGTTTTCGCGGTCAACGCCCTGGTTAATGTCCGGAGATTGTTCGTGGATGGCAGATAAAACACTACAAGAGTTACCATCAAACATATAAGCGCCTTTAGTATAACCAATTTTGTTGATCACATCGCGTGCAATTTTCTGAACATCTAAATAAGCTTTAGATTTTACTTCTCCTGCTAAAAAAACCTGGCCGGTGGTTACCAGCGTTTCACAGGCAACTTTAGAATCAGGGTCGAAGGCAAGGAAATTATCGATTAAAGCATCAGAAATTTGATCGGCAACTTTATCGGGATGTCCTTCTGAAACAGACTCCGAAGTAAATAAATATGACATAGCTATTTTAACGAAAGTGTAAATAAACAGTAAATAGCTGATCTGGATTGCAAGCGCAAAAAGGAATACGTTTTTAGCACTTTTTTTAATGTGGTTGCAATCAATTCAAATCAGTCCACTTAACAGGCAGCAAAATTAAAACATTTTTATAATTGCCCAAATCGCAATCAAATTTGTTTTTTTAAATTTATATGCTGTTTTTAGGGCACCAAAATATGAGTGCGGTTGAGAAGCAAAAAAGGATTATCAGAAAGATGAGCTATGAATGTTGTTAATAGGTCAGGCACAATTTTTTAGGCTATAAAAACAGTATCAAAGATTAAATCTCATTGCATTCAGTTAATTTAAAGTGAGTAAAAAAAATAAGAATATTTCGGGCGTAGTTTATTCTACCAATCCTGATTTTGAATATGAGCAGGAAAATAAAGAAGCAGAGACTTTGCCGGTTCAGCAGCAACAGCTTAAGATTTTCCTTGACCGAAAATCTGGAGGCAAATTAATAACGCGGATTGCTGATTTTAAAGGCAGTGAAGAAGATTTAGAAAAATTAGGCAAAAAATTAAAAACAAAATGCGGGGTTGGAGGCGCTGTAAAAGACGGGGAAATACTAATACAAGGAAATTTTCGTGATAAGGTACTCGAAATTTTGAAAATTGATAATTATAAAGCAAAAATAGCAGGAGGATAAGCAAGATATTTTACACTACCGTAAATAGTGTATATTTTACACTTAACACTTGCATAAATTGATTATTTTCTTTTTAATTGTAAAAAGAAAATGCTTAAAATGCATTAGCTGCTCTTTGTAAAAGCAATTCTTTATTTGTAATTTTATACGGCAGTTTAATAAATGATACGGTTAAATGATAATTAAGGTTACATTTATTCTTTTTTAAATAATTGTAAAACTTTAAATTTGTTATTGCATTGTTAAAAACACCATTAATAAAGTCTATATTTATAAAACTAAAATCTAACTAAAACTAAACAATCTAAAAAATGGCAACTACTCCACCAAAACCAACAACAACAGTAAAAAAAGAAAGCTCAGGTTCATCGAGCATTTTTGCATCTTTAGTAATTCCAATTGCTTTTATAGTAGCTATATTAGTATATATGTTTGTTTTGGGTGATCCAAGTCACTACAAAGGTGGTGATGTAGAACACGGCGATCCGACAGATTACTTTGGAACCGTACACAGAGGAGGGCCAATTGTACCCGTGTTAATGACTTTCTTACTATGTGTAATTATTTTTTCTATAGAAAGATTTGTAGTTATTGGTAAAGCAGCAGGTTCTGGTAATGTTGATGCTTTTATCAAAAAAGTACAAGCTTATTTAAATTCTGGTAATATCGAAGCTGCAAGTGCAGAATGCGATAAACAAAAAGGTTCTGTTGCAAACGTAATTAAATCAGGTTTGAAAAAATACCGTGAAATGGAACTGGAAACCAATATGGATGTGGACCAGAAATGTTTAGCTATCCAAAAAGACATTGAAGAAGCAACTTCTTTAGAAATGCCTATGCTGGAGCAAAACTTAACCATTATTGCAACTTTGGTATCTATCGGTACATTAACCGGTTTATTAGGTACGGTAACCGGTATGATCAGGGCGTTCGCTGCATTAGCAACATCAGGTGCCCCTAATCAGGCTGCTCTTGCAACTGGTATTTCAGAAGCATTGATCAATACAGCATTAGGTATCTTCACTTCAACTTTAGCTGTTATTGCTTATAACTTCTTTACGTCTAAAATTGATACTTTAACCTATGCTATTGATGAAACAGGTTTTAGTATCGTTCAAACTTATGCAGCATCTCATAAGAATTCTTAATTCTTTGTGCCCATTTGTTTATTTATCATTATAACAAATTATATTAATTAAAAGCAATTATGCCAAAAGCTCATATAAAAAGAAAAAGTACTGCAATTGATATGACGGCAATGTGCGATATGGCTTTCCTTTTGCTTACTTTTTTCATTCTTACTTCTAAATTTAAAACAGAAGACCCTGTTCCGGTAGACATTCCCGGATCCTCAGTCCTTGTTAAATTACCGGATGATGTTGCTACGTTAACTATTGGCGAGGGAAAAGTTTTTTTTGGGATGGAAGGCGAAGCAATCCGGAGGCAAACACTGGAAAGCGTTGGCCAGAAGTACAATATTACTTTTACACCCTCAGAAAAAGCACAGTTTGAAACCCTGCCATCATTTGGTGTGCCTATTGCCAGCATGAAGCAGTTTCTGGATATGACCCCAGATCAGCGTAAGGCGCTGAAACAGCCCGGGATCCCAACAGATTCTGTTAGTAATGAATTGTTTAATTGGGTCCGTGAAGCACGCGTTTCTGCAAAAGCACTTGTAAATAAAGAATTAAGGATTAGTATTAAAGGTGACAGTAAGGAAGAATATCCTACTATTAAAAAGGTAATTGACGTATTGCAAAAGCAAAAAGTAAATAAATTTAGCCTGATTACTTCATTAAGGGTTGCAAAATAATTAAACTAAAATAAAATGGCAGAATTAGATACCTCCGGGGGTGGCAAGAAAGGCGGAGGAAAAGTAAGAAGTAAAAAAGCATCCACCCGTGTTGATTTAACAGCCATGGTAGATTTGGCGTTCTTACTGATTACGTTTTTTATGCTTACCACAACATTAGCTAAACCACAAGCAATGGATTTAGCTATGCCAGATAAGGATGAAAAGATTAAAGATCAAAAACCTGTTCCGGCTTCCAGAACAATGACAGTATTGCTTGGAAGTAAAGATAAGTTAGAATACTTTGTAGGTGAACCAGGAAAAGTGCCGCCAACCGCTACCGATTATGGTAAGAATGGCATTCGTAAAGCACTACTTGACAACTATCAACGGGTTAAACAACAATCAGGAGGAAAAGAAATGATTGTTATTATCAAGCCATCAGATAAATCAAACTATAAAAACATGGTTGATATATTAGATGAACTGAAAATTGCCAATTTACAGATTTATGCTATTGGGGATATCCTTCCTAATGAGATTGATTTGTTAAAAAGGGATGGGTTATACTAATATAATCCATTATAATAAAAAGAATATTAAAATCGTTAATTACAATAAATTATAAACACAAACCATGGCAAGATTAGATATACTGAATCCGGAATGGCTTGATGTTGTTTTTAGTGGCCGTAATAAGGCTTATGGAGCTTATGTGCTTCGTAAAGAAAATGCAAAGACTTCTGTAAGGGCTTTAATCATCGCCAGTTCTTTGTTTTTGCTTGCTATTGCAATGCCCACTATTATTAACAAGATCAAGGGTTTTATTCCGAAGGCCGATGAAAAGGTAAAAATTCAGGATGTGGTATTAACGCCGCCACCGGCAGTTGATATGACAAAACCTCCTCCACCGCCTCCAACAGTGGAACCACCTAAACCAAAGGTTGATCAGGTTCGTTTTCCACCTCTTGTTGTAAAACCAGACAATCAGGTGCCTGAAAAAGATCCACCAACGGTAAAAGAGCTGGAAGTAAAAGATCCTGGACAAAAGGATCAAAAAGGCGATCCTTCTGCTGATATTCGTATTGATGAAGCGGTAGGTAATTCTGATGTTAAACAAGCAGTTGTAGAAGAAAACACAAATGCGATTGTAAGTTTTGCAGCAGTAGAAAAATTGCCACAATTTCCAGGTGGCGAAGCAGCTTTTGGTAATTATTTAAGTAAAAGCATTCGTTATCCGCCAGTTGCTAAGGAAAATAATACTCAAGGACGTGTTATTGTATCCTTTGTAGTAGAAAAAGATGGTAGTTTAACAGACATTAAAGTGCTACGCGATATCGGCGGTGGCTGCGGGCCAGAAGCTGTCCGGGTTTTATCTAAGTCACCACATTGGACACCTGGCATACAAAACGGTAAAGCGGTACGTGTTGCTTACACAATGCCGATTAACTTTACCCTTGCAGGAGATCAGTAGTAGATTGTTATGTTAAATGGATTTAATTTTAAGGAGAAACCGCTCAAAGAGCGGTTTCTCCTTATTTTAGGGCTGGTCACATTTATTTGTTTTTTAGGATTAGGTTTAATGATTATGTTTTGGAACAAGCTTCCTTTAAACATGACCACTACTCAAAAATATCTATTTGGATCTGTAATTATTATTTATTCAATTATCCGTTTTTCAAGATTATTTACTAAAAGATGAAATCAACAAGAATAAGCTTTTTAACTTTTGCTTTATTATTGATTATTATTCTTGCTTCTTGTAATGAAAATAATGCTGATAATGGTTCAGATCAATTTACTTCTGGAAGCTATAATTTTATTTTTGATGATTCCCTTTCTCCTCTTTTAGACCAAGAAATATATGTTTTTAAATCTATTTATGCTGATGCAAAACCTAATGTTATTTATCAGCCTGAAAACAAGATTTTAGATTTAATTTTAAATAATAAAGCACGGTTTGCAGTGATGGGGCGAACACTAAGGCCTGATGAAGTTAAGATACTAAATAATAGAAATTTGCCACCAAAAATTGGCAAAGTTGCTGTTGATGCAATAACTGTAATTGTTGCTAAAAATTCACCTGACTCTTTAATGTTATTATCGGATATTAAAAACTTGTTCGGCAAAAATACTAAAGGGAATAAAAATCTCGTTTTTGATAATCAAAACTCAAGTATAATTAGTTATTTTAAAAACTTTTCGGGCATTTCTCAATTAGAACAAAAAAATATTTTTGCCCTTAAAAACAGCAAAGAAGTTATAAAATATATTGCAGCCCATCAAAATGCTATTGGTTTTATCAGTTATAGCTGGCTAACAGAACCGGATGCAGATTATGAAAATGCAGTAAATAATATTAAAATAGTGGGTATTAAAGATGAAAGTTCGAAAGACGAACCAAATAGTTATTTTAAACCAAACCAATCAACATTAGCTCTAAAACAATATCCCTTAAGAAGGTCTGTATATGTAATAGATTGTACGGGCAAAGTAGGATTAGGCACAGGTTTTGCGTCATTTTTACAAAGTGAAAGAGGGCAAAAAATAGTGCTAAGATCAGGCTTACTGCCAGATTCTATGCCTACAAGAGAAATAACTATAAAAAAGGACTTATAATTTAACATTTAGAATTTTAACTATGAAGATGATCAATAAAGCAGCAATGACCATTTCCGGTTTAGCCATGTTAAGTTCTTCTGTTTTTGCGCAAAGTTTGGCAGATGCCAAAAAAGCAATAGATGCAGAACAATACCAGAAGGCCGAGTCGATGCTGAAAAACCTGACACAAACCCAACCGTCTAAAGATGAAAATTATTTTTATCTGGGGTGGCTATATTTAAAAAAGGACTATTCTGATTCTGCAAGGGCTACCTTTACAAAGGGAATTAGTATTAACCCAAAATCAGCTTTAAATTATGCTGGTTTAGGTGCAGCAGACCGTGTAGATAAAAACACAGCCGCTGCAAAATCTAACTTTGATAAAGCTGTTGCTGTTATTGATAAAAAAGACACAGAACCTTATGTGTATATTGGGAAGGCATATTTGTTAGATCCCAATCCGGATGCAAATGCAGCTATTCAGATTTTACAAAAAGGTATAGCAGCAAACCCTAAAGAAAAAAATCCGGAGTTATATGCTGCTTTAGGTGATGCTTACCGTTCGCAGTTGAAAAATACAGATGCTTATGATAATTACACTCAGGCATTAGCTATTAATCCAAAAATGGTAAGTGCAGTGGTAGCAACGGGGGTGATCTGGAAACAAGCTAACAATTTTGAAGATTCTGAAAAAGAGTATCGTAAAGCCTTGTCTATCGATCCAAGTTACGGTCCTGCTTATCGTGAATTAGCAGAGACCTATTTACGATGGGGCAGAAACAGTACAAAGACTGTTTCCGAGCAGAAATACAAACAAGCGGTAGATTTTTATAAAAAATATCTTGACTTAACTGATCGGTCCATCGATTCCAGATTACGTTATGCTGAGTTTCTGGTTTATGCTGAGGACTATAAAGCTTTAGAGCAGGAAGCAAATGAATTAGCCAAGATAGCTCCTAAAAATGATTTAATTGTTTACAGGTTCTTAGGATACTCTGCTTATGAAAATAAGAATTACGCTGCAGGCCTTGATGCTTTAAACAAATTTATAAGCCAGGCTAACCCAAAAAGAATTATTCCATTAGATTATTTGTACCAGGGGCGTTTGCAAATTGCTTTAGGCCAAGATTCATTAGGTATAAATTCATTAAGAAAAGCTTTACAATTAGATACGAATCAAGTTGAAGCTTATGGAGAGATAGCCAAATCACTTTATAATCAAAAGAAATATCTGGAAGCCGGAGATGCTTATAAAACATATATAGCTAAATCTCACGAAGCTACTTTAAATGATTATTTGAGGGAAGGCGTTAGTTATTACAATGCATTTAAGGCCCAATACTATAGTACTGCAACTCCGAAACCAATTCCGGATACAACATTAATTGTAAAAGCTGATACTGCATTTAATTATATACAGAAGCACGCAACGGCACCAATAGCTACGGTGGCGCTTTACGAAGCAAGGGCAAATGACCTGAAAGAACCGAGCCGGAATACTTCTCAAGGTTACGCTAAGCCATACTATGAGCAATACATTCAATTAATTACTGCTAAAGGGCCCGTTGCTGATGCAGATAAGCAGTTTTTAGCGGAAGCATATGTGTATCTGGGAACCTATTATGAGTATGTGGAGAAAAACGAAGCTAAAGCTGCTGAAAATTTTGCTAAAGCAAAAGAGAATGACCCAACAAACAAGCAAGTAGCGGATTTCTTTGCAAGGAAAGGCGGAGGTGCTGGCAAAAGCAAGTAAAACAGAATTGCTTTATATAAAAAGGCCTCGTTTAGAGGCCTTTTTATATATTTGAAGAATTTTTAAAAGTATTTTTATGGAAGCACAAAGTTTACCGATAAATTATCTTCCCATTATCTTTCAAATGATTGTAGCAATAGGTTTTGTATTCACTACCATGTTGGTAACTCATAAATTAGGCCCTAAAAGAAGCACGAAAGATAAACTAACTCCATTTGAATCTGGTATAGAAGTAATAGGAAATGCTCGGACACCTGTTTCCATCAAATATTTTCTGGTAGCTATCCTTTTTGTGCTTTTTGATGTAGAAGTAATTTTCATGTATCCATGGGCCGTTAATTTCAGGGATTTAGGATCAGATGGCATGATCGAAATGTTCATCTTTATGGGAACATTGCTGCTTGGTTTTATTTATATCCTGAAAAAGAAAGCGTTAGATTGGGATTAACTACAATAGAATAATTCTAAATACGTTAACTCTTAATCAGTGCCTGTTACACAAAAATTTATTATTGTAGATTTGTACTCATCTTTAAAAAAGATGAGTTTTTGTCATTAAAATATGAGTGATATTAAGGTAGTTGAAGCGCCGCCAGGAGTAGAAGGTTCTGGCTTTTTTGCCACTTCTTTAGATAAAGCAATAGGAATGGCCCGCTCGCATTCACTATGGCCTTTGCCTTTTGCAACCTCTTGTTGCGGAATTGAGTTTATGGCCACAATGGGTTCACATTACGATTTAGCAAGGTTCGGGGCAGAAAGATTGAGTTTCTCGCCGCGGCAGGCAGATTTGTTAATGGTGATGGGAACGATTGCAAAGAAAATGGCGCCGGTTTTACGTCAGGTTTATTTACAAATGGCAGAGCCGCGTTGGGTAATGGCTGTTGGTGCCTGTGCATCCAGCGGAGGTATCTTTGATACTTATTCTGTTTTACAGGGTATCGATGAAATTATTCCGGTTGATGTTTATGTTCCGGGTTGTCCGCCCCGGCCGGAAGGAATAATCGATGGGTTTATGAATATACAAAAATTAGTGCAAACAGAAAGCGGTAGGAGAAGAGAAGCACCAGAATATAAAGAGTTGTTGGCTAAATATGGAATTCAATAATGGGTAAGATTCTTAACGATGATGTTATCAATCAGTTGAATTTAAAATTTGGAGAACAGGTTTTACCGCTTTCAGAGCCTTCTGATTTATTGAATTTTGAAACTTCACGCGAGTCAATTATCGAAGTTTTAACATTTTTAAAAACTAACGCTGCCCTTCAGTTCAATTACTTAACTGACATTACCGCTGTTCATTTTCCAGACAAGGAAAAGCAATTTGCTGTTGTTTATCATTTGCATAGTTTTGTAAATAATATCAGGATAAGGGTTAAGGTTTTCCTTAGTGAAAGCGACGTTCATATCCCAACAGCTACGAATTTATGGAATGGCGCTAATTGGATGGAGCGCGAAACCTATGATTACTTCGGAATTGAGTTTGACGGACATCCGGACCTAAGAAGGATTTTAAATGTGGATGACATGACGGTTTTTCCAATGAGAAAAGAATTTCCGCTGGAAGACCCAAACCGTGTAGATAAAAAAGATTATTTTTTTGGAAGATAGGAGCTAATTATAAATGGAAAATTTTCCTGTTTTTACTGATAACGATCCGCAGGATTCGCCTACAACGTTAAACCTCGGCCCAACACATCCTGCCACACATGGCGTATTTCAGAATGTGTTGCAAATGGACGGCGAAAGGATTGTCAGCGGTGTTTCTACCATCGGATATATACATCGTGCTTTTGAAAAAATTGCCGAACATCGTCCTTTCTATCAAATTACGCCCTTAACTGACCGTATGAACTACTGCTCATCCCCCATCAATAATATGGGCTGGCACATGACAGTGGAAAAATTACTTGATATAAAAACACCAAAACGGGTGGATTATCTAAGGGTAATTGTGATGGAACTAGCCCGTATTTCAGATCATATCATTTGTAATGGTGTTTTAGGTGTAGATACAGGTGCATTTACCGGCTTTTTATACATGATGCAATACCGGGAAGCCATTTACGAAATTTATGAAGAAGTCTGTGGTTCGCGCTTAACTACAAATATTGGGCGCATAGGTGGTTTTGAACGTGATTTTAATGAAATCGCTTTTAGAAAAATACGTAAATTTCTGGTTGATTTTCCTCCGGTTTTAAAAGAGTTTGAATCTCTTTTTAACCGTAACCGTATATTTATTGATCGTACGCGTGGTGTTGCGCCTGTTGATGCCGAAACAGCTTTAAGTTATAGCTGGAGCGGCCCATTGTTAAGGGCAACAGGTGTTGATTATGATGTTCGTGCAATGGAACCTTACAGTTCTTATGAAGACTTTGATTTTGAAGTCCCGGTAGGAACAAATGGCGATGTTTACAGTCGTTTTATGGTCCGTAATGAAGAGATGAAACAAAGTATGCGAATGATTGGGCAGGCTTTGCAAAAACTTGAAAAAGAGCCAAAAGGCGTTTTTCATGCTGATGTACCCGAATATTACCTTCCTCCAAAACAGGAAATTTATAACAACATGGAAGCTTTGATCTATCACTTTAAGATTGTGATGGGCGAAGTAAAAACACCGGTAAAAGAAGTTTATCATGCTGTAGAAGGTGCCAACGGAGAATTAGGTTTTTACCTGATCAACGACGGTGGCCGCTCACCTTTCAGATTGCATTTTCGCAGGCCAAGCTTCATCAATTACCAGATGTACGCACCAATGAGCCAGGGAATGTTACTATCTGATGCTATTATCAACATGAGTAGTTTAAATGTAATTGCAGGAGAGTTAGATGCTTAAAATTGAAGAAACCACCGTAGTACACGAGTTTTCTCCTAGGATGTACCAGCAATTTCAGGAAATTGTAAAGCGTTATCCGCCAGAACAACCTAAAGCAGCCTTATTGCCAATTTTACATGTAGTACAGGCAGCGTTTGGCTGGCTTAGTGTTGATGGAATGGACAAAGTTGCTTCTTACTTAGATATTCAGCCGATTGAGGTTTACGAGGTCGCTTCTTTTTATACCATGTATTTTTTACGTCCACAGGGAAAATACATGCTGGAAGTTTGCCGTACAGGCCCTTGTTGTTTGGTAGGGGCAGAAAAGATCATGAAATACATAGAACACAAGTTAGGCGTAAAAGAAGGTGAGGTAACGCCTGATGGACTTTTTAGCTGGAGAGGTGTAGAATGTTTGGCTGCCTGTGGCTTTGCTCCGGTTTTACAGATCGGGCCCGAATACACTTTCTATGAAAATTTGACGGAAGAAAAAGTTGATCAGCTGATAGAGAAATTAGGTGGTAAAAGAAGCATCGAGGCAAATCAGCAACTGACAAATTAATATGGGACGAAAACTATTATTAGAACATATTGACGTTGAAGGCATTCAAACTTTTGATGTTTACCGTTCCAAAGGCGGCTACGCCGCTGTAGAAAAAGCCTTGAAAACACTTACTCCGGAAGAAATTGTAGAGGAAGTAAAGAAATCAGGTTTACGCGGCCGTGGCGGTGCAGGTTTCCCTACGGGAATGAAATGGAGCTTTTTGGCGAAGCCGGAAGGCAAACCGCGTTATTTGGTTTGCAATGCTGATGAATCTGAACCGGGAACGTTTAAAGACCGTTTTTTAATGACTAAAATCCCTCATCTTTTGATAGAGGGAATGATCATTGCCAGCTTTGCGCTTGGTGCAAAAACTTCTTATATCTACGTTCGCGGCGAAATGATGCCGCAAATTCGCATTCTGGAAAAAGCAATTGCTGAAGCTAAAAATGCAGGATTTTTAGGAAAAAACATATTAGGAACAGGTTACGAACTTGAGTTATACGTTCAGCCAGGCGGCGGAGCTTACATCTGCGGAGAAGAAACCGCATTAATTGAATCGCTGGAGGGCAAGCGCGGCAATCCGCGTATTAAACCTCCGTTTCCGGCTATCGCTGGTTTATGGGGTTGCCCAACGGTTGTAAATAATGTTGAATCAATTGCAGCAGTTGTACCAATTATTCGTGATGGCGGAGAAGAATATGCTAAAATTGGAATTGGCCGAAGCACCGGAACTAAACTGATTTCGGCTTCCGGAAACTTAGTAAAACCAGGAATTTACGAGATTGAATTAGGTGTTCCGGTAGAAGAATTTATTTATTCTGACGAATTCTGCGGTGGTATCGCCAACGGCAAACGTTTAAAAGCAGTTGTTGCCGGAGGTTCATCCGTTCCAATCCTTCCTGCTAATTTAATCACCAAAACCATTAACCAGGAGGCAAGGTTAATGAGCTACGAATCTTTGTCTGATGGTGGTTTTGCAACCGGTTCGATGATGGGTTCCGGCGGTTTTATTGCTTTTGATGAAGATCAGTGCATCGTTAGAAATACCTGGAACTTTGCGCGTTTTTATCACCATGAAAGCTGCGGACAATGTTCGCCTTGCCGCGAAGGAACAGGCTGGATGGAAAAAGTTTTACATCGGTTAGAATACGGCCACGGCAAATTAAGCGATATTGATTTGCTGGTAGATGTTTCTAAAAAAATAGAAGGCAATACCATTTGTCCGTTAGGAGATGCTGCTGCCTGGCCGGTTGCCAGCGCGATCCGCCATTTTAGGGATGAGTTTGAATGGCATGTTACCGAACCAAGACTTTGTTTAGAGCGTAATTACGGTTTAGCGCATTATGCTGATCCTTTGCCAAAACCAGAACCTGCAGTTGCAGTATAAAAAACAGGTGATAAAAGAAGCATCGTTAGCATGCTTCTTTTATCACCTAAAAATAAACATCCTGGCTTTAAAGTTTTTATTGTTGATTGAGAGATTAAAAAATGTCAGATATAGTTAAAGTAAGCATAGACGGGATACCGGTTGAAGTAGCACCGGGAACAACTATCCTCAATGCTGCAAGGCAAATCGGGGGCGATATTGTGCCGCCTGCCATGTGCTATTACTCTAAATTAGAAGGGAGCGGCGGTAAATGCCGTACATGTTTGGTTAAAGTAAGCAAAGGATCAGAAAAAGATCCGCGCCCAATGCCAAAATTAGTTGCTTCCTGCAGAACTACTGTGATGGATGGGATGGAAGTGCAAAACATTACTTCGGCAGAAGTAATTGAAGCAAGAAAGGGCATTGTAGAAATACTATTATTGAACCATCCGTTGGATTGTCCGGTTTGCGATCAGGCCGGGGAATGTTCCTTACAGGATTTAGCTTACGAACACGGCGCGGCAAAAACACGTTATGAGTTTGAGCGCCGGAAATTTGAACGAATTGATATTGGGGATAAAATCCAGTTGCACATGACACGCTGCATTTTATGCTATCGTTGTGTTTTTGTTGCCGATCAAATTACCGATCATCGTATCCATGGTATTTTAAACCGAGGTGATCATTCCGAAATCTCAACTTATATTCATAAAGCAGTTGATAACGATTTTTCGGGAAACGTAATTGATGTTTGCCCGGTTGGCGCTTTAACAGATAAAACTTTCCGCTTTAAAAATCGTGTTTGGTTTACCAAACCGGTAGAAGCGCACCGCGATTGCGATAAATGCTGCGGAAAAGTAACTTTATGGTACAAGGGCGAAGATGTTTTAAGGGTAACCGGCCGTAAAGATGTTTATGGAGAAGTAGAAGAATTCATCTGCAATACCTGCCGTTTTGAGAAAAAGAGAACAGACGACTGGGTAATTGAAGGCCCACGTAATGTTTCGAATACTTCCGTAATCAGTTCCAACCATTATGGTTCTTTGCATCAGCCACCTGTTATTAAGAAAAATCTGGCTTTGCAGGAATCAAACAAAGAACAATTAGAACGTTATACCAGATTATAAATGGAATTAGCTTTAGTTATAGAAAAATTTATTCTGGTTGCGATCATTTTCGGGATCAGTTTAGTAACCGCCATGTATTCTACTTATGCCGAGCGTAAAGTAGCTGCATTTTTGCAAGACCGCGTTGGCCCGAACCGTGCCGGCCCTTTTGGTATTTTTCAGCCAATGGCAGATGGCGCCAAAATGTTTATGAAGGAGGAAATTATTCCTACTCAATCCAGTGGTTTGTTATTTATTGTTGGCCCGTCGCTGGCTATTTTGACGGCTTGTATCGGCTCTGCCGTAATTCCCTGGGGGCAAACTTTAACCATTGGTTCGCGTGTAATTGATTTGCAGGTAACCGATATCAACGTAGGCATCTTATACATTTTTGGCGTGGTTTCACTGGGTGTTTATGGAATTATGATTGGTGGCTGGGCATCTAACAATAAATATTCTTTGTTGGGAGCAATTCGCGCGGCATCACAAAATATCAGCTACGAGATTGCAATGGGATTATCCATTATTGCATTATTGATGTTAACCGGAACTTTAAGCCTGAAAGAAATTGCACAACAGCAGCATGGTTTTTGGGCAAATGGCTGGTTTACCTGGAACTTTTTCCGTCAGCCTTTAGGTTTTTTAATATTTATTATTTGTGCTTTCGCAGAAACCAACCGCAGTCCATTTGATTTACCGGAATGTGAAACAGAACTGGTTGGCGGTTATCATACTGAATATTCTTCCATGAAGTTAGGTTTCTACCTTTTTGCAGAATACATCAACATGTTTATTTCATCGGCAGTAATGGCTACTTTATATTTTGGTGGTTATAACTTTCCGTTTATGCACCATTTGGGTTTATCAGAAAACCTGGTAACTATTTTAGGCGTGGTTGCTTTGTTTGCTAAAATCATTTTCTTCATCTTCTTTTTCATGTGGGTCCGATGGACAATTCCGCGCTTCCGCTATGATCAATTGATGAACCTTGGCTGGAAAGTATTAATCCCGCTTGCTATTGCCAACATCGTTTTAACCGGTGTTTTTGCTACAATTTTTAAATAACCGGATTGAATAAATGGAATCATTAACTAATAAAAAGAAAGTTCTCGAATCAAAGCCGCTTAACTTTTGGGAGCGCGCTTATTTACCTGCTATTGCGCAAGGACTTTCCATCACCATAAAGCACTTCTTTAAAAAGCCGGCTACGATTAGATATCCTGAAGAAAAACGCGAATTTTCCGAAAATTACCGGGGCTTACATTCTTTAAAAAGAGATGAAGAAGGCAGGGAGCGTTGTACAGCTTGTGGTTTATGTGCATTATCTTGTCCGGCAGAAGCCATAACAATGATTGCAGGAGAGCGCCAGGCGGGAGAAGAAAAGCTTTATCGCGAAGAAAAATATGCAGCAGTTTACGAAATAAACATGTTGCGTTGTATCTTTTGCGGTTTATGTGAAGAAGCTTGTCCGAAAGAAGCAATTTACTTAGACGGCGATATTGTACCATCAGATTTTCTGCGGAAAGATTTTATCTACGGAAAAGACAAATTAGTAGAAGCGCCCTTGAATCAATAAGTTTTATACCTTTGCCCTCGTTCTTGCCCGGGCAGAGGTATTTTTATTTTAACCCATGAGTTTATTTTACTTCGTCGCATTCTTATCTGTATTCTTTTCGCTGCTCGTGATCTTTTCTAAAAATCCGGTGCACAGCGTTCTTTACCTCATTCTAACATTTTTTACTTTTACCATTCACTACTTTTTGCTTAACGCGCAATTTTTGGGGATAGTGAATTTCATCGTGTATATGGGTGCCATCCTGGTGCTGTTTTTATACACCTTAATGTTGATGAACCTGAACCAGGAGACAGAGCCGGTAAAATCAAACCTGTTGAAAGTGATCGGTGTGATTGCCGGTGGTTGTTTATTGGTAACGCTGATTGCTTCTTTAAAAGTTTCGGGCAATTCTGAAATGGTGATTTTAAAAGACCCTAATCTCGGTTTGGTAAAAAATCTTGGTAAAGTGCTGTTCAACCAGTTTCTACTCCCGTTTGAAGTTTCCTCAATCCTGCTGTTTTCTGCAATGGTAGGCGCTGTTTTATTGGCCAAAAAAGAATCCTGATCTACGATGGAACATATATCTAACGCAATACAAACCATTCCGCTTAATCATTACATCATTTTAAGCTCGATTATATTTTCTATCGGTGTAATCGGCGTGCTTACCCGTCGTAATGCAATCGTGATCTTTATGTCCGTGGAGTTGATGCTGAATTCAGTAAACTTATTGCTGACAGTTTTCTCCATTTACAGGAACGATGCAGCCGGACAAGTTTTTGTGTTTTTTGTAATGGCATTAGCAGCGGCAGAAGTAGCAGTTGGGCTGGCTATAATCGTGATGATTTACCGGAACACCAATACAATTGATATTAATGTGTTGAACAGATTAAAATGGTAGGTCAGTATAAAAATCAAAATATAAGCCATTCATGATCAGTAATTATATTTGGTTAATTCCTGTACTTCCTTTAGCAGGATTTATTATTAACGGTTTAGGCCGTAATACTTTACCCAAAAACCTGATTGGTTTGCTGGGAAGCTTGGTCGTTTTAATTCCGTTTATCTTAAGCGTGATGCTGTTTTTATCGGTAAAAAATTCAGGTCAGCCTATTAACGTTACTTATTTTGAATGGATAAAAGCCGGAAAATTAAGCGTGCCTTTTTCTTTTCTGGTAGATCAGTTAAGCTCCTTAATGTTGCTGATAATTACCGGAGTTGGGTTTTTAATCCATATTTATTCCATTAGCTATATGCATGATGACGAAGGTTTTGGGAAGTTTTTTGCTTACCTAAACCTCTTTATTTTCTTTATGCTGCTGCTGGTTCTGGGTTCTAACTATATCATTTTATTTATCGGTTGGGAAGGTGTTGGCCTTTGTTCTTATTTACTGATCGGTTTCTGGTTTACCAATCCTGATTATGCTGATGCTGCAAAAAAAGCTTTCGTGATGAACCGTATTGGCGATTTAGGTTTCCTGATTGCCATCTTCGTGATGATTGCCACTTTCGGCAGTGCTTCTTTTAGCGAGGTTTTTATGAAGGCGGCAACTTTAAAGTTTGGTGATCCGACTTTAATTCTCATTACCATTTTGCTATTTATTGGTGCTACCGGTAAATCGGCACAAATACCTTTATTTACCTGGTTGCCGGATGCAATGGCGGGCCCAACACCCGTTTCTGCATTAATCCACGCAGCAACAATGGTTACCGCAGGTATTTATATGATCGTCCGTTCCAATGTATTATTTACGCTTGCCCCTTTTACACTACATTTAATTGCAGGTATTGGTCTGGCAACTATTCTTTTGGCCGCAATTATAGCGATTGCGCAAACAGATATTAAGAAAGTGTTAGCCTATTCAACGGTTTCACAGTTGGGTTATATGTTTTTAGGTTTAGGCGTTGGCGCTTATACCGGGGCTTTTTTTCACGTCATCACACATGCTTTTTTTAAGGCACTTTTATTCTTATGTGCCGGTTCTGTTATTCACGCAGTAAGCGGCGAGCAAGACATGCGCAACATGGGCGGCCTACGCAAGAAGTTGCCTGTTACTTTTATCACCATGCTGATTGGCGCCATCGCTATTTCTGGTATTCCTCCGTTTTCGGGTTTCTTTTCTAAAGATGAAATTTTAGCGCACGTTTTTGTTTACAGCAAAAGCATGTATGTGTTAGGCGTAATTGGTTCCATGTTTACCGCCTTTTACATGTTCCGCCTGATCTATCTCACTTTCTTCGGAAAATTCAGGGGAACGCATGAGCAGGAACATCATCTGCATGAATCTCCATCTTTAATGACTGTTCCTTTAATTGTTCTGGCCATACTTTCTATTGCAGGCGGATTTATTGGAATTCCGGAAGCATTAGGCGGACATCATTGGCTCTCAGAATATCTTACGCCAATATTTGCCTTGACAACTGCTCAAACTACAGATTTTCATATTGGGCACAACATGGAATTAATTTTAATGTGCGTTTCTGCCGGCGGCGCTGTCCTGGCAATTATTTACGCTTACATTAATTATGGCAAAGGTGGTAATATCCCTGCTGCAGAAGGCGAAGACAGAACACCTGTAAATGCTTTGGCTTATCATAAGTTTTACATTGATGAGTTGTATGATTGGATAATCAGAAAACCGCTGGATGCTATTTCCAAATTCTTCTATAAAGTTGTTGATTTAAAAATTATAGACGGATTAGTAAACGGATTAGGTAAAGTTTCTATCGAAAGCAGTAAGGGCTTACGTTTACTGCAAACAGGAAATGTTGGCTTTTATATTTTTGTGATGGTTCTTAGTATTATCGCCATGATGGCTTATGGTTTATTCAGGATTTAACGAGATTGCAAGATAAAATATGACGCTTATTCTACTCTTATTACCCGTATTTGCAGCTCTTGTCCTGTTATTGTTAAAAGGCGAAACCGTAAAAATTGCAGCGCTGTTTTTTGCCATTGCAGAATTAGTTGTTGCCGGAATCATGGTTGCTGGATTCCATGCAGATGCTTCTTATCAATATGTAATAGATTATCTCTGGATTGCGGATCTGGGAATTCATTTTAAAGCTGGAGTTGATGGCATTAGCTTGGTTATGGTAGTCCTGACTACCTTATTAGTTCCGCTAATTATTCTTTCTACCTTCAAGCATCAATACAATAAACCTTCAACCTTCTACGCATTAATCCTGTTCATGCAAACCGGCTTGCTGCTGGTTTTTACGGCGATGGACGCTTTCCTGTTTTATGTTGGATGGGAAGTTGCTTTAATCCCGATTTATTTTATCTGTGCTTTATGGGGAGGCGAAAACCGGATTAAAGTAACCATCAAGTTTTTCATTTACACGTTTGCCGGTTCGCTGTTTATGCTGCTTGGAATTATCTACCTGTACCTGCAAACTCCTGATAAAACCTTCGACATTCAGGCTTTTTATAACCTAAACTTTGATCCTTATCACCAGGGATGGATATTCTGGGCTTTCTTTATTGCGTTTGCCATTAAAATGCCCATATTTCCTTTTCATACCTGGCAGCCGGATACTTATACAACTGCTCCAACCGGTGGAACAATGATGCTATCAGGAATTATGCTGAAAATGGGCATTTACGGGGCCATTCGTTGGTTAATTCCAATTGCTCCGCTTGGATTTGCGCATTGGCAAAGTACCGTAATTATTTTAGCTGTAATCGGAATTGTTTATGCTTCGCTGATTGCTTTCAACCAAAAAGACGCAAAACGTTTAATTGCTTATTCTTCCATCGCACACGTTGGTTTAATTGCTGCCGGGATTTTTGCCTGGAATATGCAAGGTGTGCAAGGTGCAGTTTTCCAGATGTTAAGTCACGGAATTAATGTAATTGGATTATTTTTCGTAATTGACATTATCAGCAGAAGGATCAACACACGCGATATTAGTTTAATGGGGGGAATTGCTAAAAGTGCTCCGTTTCTTGCTACTTCTTTTATCATCATAATTATGGGGACAGTTGCGCTTCCTTTAACTAATGGTTTTATAGGTGAGTTTTTACTGATGAACGGCATTTATCAATACAACATTTGGTTAGTTGCTATTGCAGGGTTAACGATTATTTTTGGCGCCGTTTATATGCTTCGGATGTACAAGCAAATGATGCAGGGAGAAACCAGTTCACTCACAGCTTCTTTTACCGATGTTTCCGGCTCAGAAAAAATAGTTTTAGTTATAATTTGTGCTTTAGTAATTGTGCTCGGCGTATATCCGCAAATGGTTACGCATCTTTCAGAAGCAAGCGTAAACAACCTGATCGAACAGGTAAACCAAAAATTAATATCAGCCAAATAAAAAATGGGTAGTCTTATTTCAATTTCTGTTTTAGCCATAATTGTTTTGTATTTAGGATTATACCGGGTAAACAAAGCATTACTTCCGGTAACTGTAATTGGGCTTGTTGTGGCTGCAGGTTTTGCAGTAGCACAATGGAATACAGTAGCCCGGCCTATTTACAGTGGCATGATGTTATTTGATCATTATGCAATTGCATTTTCTGTGATTTGTATCCTCTCTACTATTTTAATTATTCTGCTCTCTAAAAATTATTTTGAGCGCATTAGCGCACATGTAGCAGAATATTATGCCATTATTTTATTTTCCTTAGCCGGAATTATTGTAATGGTTTCTTATCATAACTTAACCATGTTGTTTATAGGCATAGAAATTATGTCTGTAAGCTTGTACATTCTGGCAGGAATTAAAAAAAGAGATTTTGGCTCTAACGAAGCAGCCTTAAAATACTTTTTAATGGGTGCCTTTTCTACCGGTTTTTTGTTATTTGGAATTGCTTTGATTTACGGGACTACCGGTTCTTTTGATCTGGAGGTGATCCGTGATTATATCCTGTCCAATCCTCGTGATATATCTTTTCTTTTCTATACAGGAATTTTATTGATGATTGTAGGCTTATGTTTTAAAGTAGGGGCAGCCCCTTTCCACTTCTGGACACCGGATGTTTATGAAGGATCGCCAACATTAATTACTGCTTATATGGCAACCGTAGTTAAAACTGCTGGTTTTGCAGCATTTCTGCGTTTGTTTGCGGTTTGTTTTGCGCCATTGTCGGATTTTTGGACACCTTCGCTGCTCATAATTACTATCATTACTTTGTTTATCGGTAATATTACCGCGTTGTATCAGCATAATTTTAAAAGGATGCTTGCCTTTTCCAGCATTTCCCACGTAGGGTATATGCTTTTTGCCATAGTTGCTATTGGTGCAGCTTCTGCAAACGCTGTTTTTATATATGCTACAGCTTATTCTATAGCCTCAATTATTGCTTTTGGTGTGTTGATGCTGGTGCAACAGCAAACTGGCAACAGCAGCTTTGATAACTTTAACGGCTTGGGCAAAAGCAATCCTTTTCTGGCTTTTGTGCTTACCATTTCCATGCTTTCTTTAGCTGGCATTCCTTTAACTGCCGGTTTTATCGGTAAGTTTTTTATGTTTTCCAGGGCATTGTCTCAGTATCAGATCTGGCTTACTGTACTTGCTGTAATAAATGCTATTATAGCTATCTTCTATTACTTCAGGGTGATAATTGCAATGTATTTTAATCAGGAAGAAAGAACAGCCATCAGCATCCCTGGAAACGTAAGTTTTGTGTTAGGTATAGCTGCTTTAATTACCCTAATCATTGGTATTTATCCGGGTTTCATAGCCCATATTATTTAGCTTTCGGGCTGGACTGCAATTAATATAATATTTGTAGTTTTACAGACTAACATCGCTAATGAAAGAGATTTGGGAACATTTAACCAACTTAATTGATGCACAGGCTATTATTAGCAAGGGCGGAATTTACCTGATTTTTTTTATTGTTTTTGCTGAAACTGGCCTGTTCTTCGGATTTTTTTTACCTGGTGATTACTTACTGTTTTTAGCAGGTATTTTTTGTGCAACCGGGTTATTAGAGGTTTCCATTTACCAATTGCTTTCCGCACTTTTTGTAGCAGGTGTGTTAGGCAATTATGTAGGTTACTGGTTTGGCTATAGCACTGGCAGGGTATTATTTAACCGGGAAGACTCCTTTTTTTTTAAAAAACGCTATGTTTATATGGCGGAAGACTTTTTTAAAAAATATGGCGGTATGGCTCTGGTTTTTGGCCGTTTTTTTCCGATAATACGAACTTTTGCCCCTATCTTTGCAGGAGTTGCTAAAGTTAAATTCAAAAAATTTACACTTTATAATCTGTTGGGAAGTTTGTTGTGGGTATTGCTGCTTACTTTACTCGGTTTCTTTCTGGGTAAAGAGTTTCCGGGCATTGTTCATTATATGCCGTATATAATTGTAGTACTTATTATTTTTACAGCAACCCCTATTATTATTGCTTATCATAAATCTACCAAAAACAATTCTGAACAAAACGACTTTTCAAAATTGAAATAATATTTAATTTTATAATAAAAAACTATGACATTAGAACATTGCTGGCATACTATTCCACCAGGCGAAGGAGACAAATCACCCGAACATGTTAATGCAATTATTGAAATTCCGAAAGGATCAAAATGCAAATACGAAATAGATAAAGATTACGGCCTGCTTAAGTTAGACCGTGTGTTATTTTCATCTGTAATGTATCCCGCTAATTATGGCTTTATCCCGCAAACTTATTGTGATGATAATGACCCGTTGGATATTTTGGTGATCTGCTCGCAGGAAGTTGTACCTTTGTGTTTGGTAGAAGCCAAAGTAATTGGTGTAATGCACATGGTGGACAAAGGCGAAAGAGATGATAAAATTATTGCGGTTGCGGCACACGATATGTCTGTAAATTATATTAATGATATTACCGACCTTCCTCCGCATACAGAGGCAGAAATAACACGTTTCTTCGAAGATTATAAAAAACTGGAACACAGTAATGCTGTTACAGTAGAAATGTTCGAAGGAAGAGAAGCAGCCTATCAAATAATCGAAGAAAGTATAGAGCTGTATAAATCGACGTTTCAGAAACAAACTATTTAATGGGTCCTGATCTTGACATTAGCGGTTTTCATGCTTTTTTAACTGTTTTTTTAGTTTTTTTAAATGGTTTTTTTGTAGCAGCCGAATTTGCAATTGTTAGGGTCCGGGCTTCCCAAATTGAAATACAGGCAAAATCTGGAAGCCAGGTAGTTAAAATTACAAAAGGGATCCTTCACCATTTGGATTCATATTTAGCCGCTACTCAATTAGGTATTACGCTTGCCTCATTAGGGCTGGGCTGGGTTGGCGAAGAAGTTATGACTAAGCTTGTTTTTAACTTGTTTAGTCTTTTTCATATTACAGTTACAGGTAGTTTTGCATTAAACTTAGGCCATTTTCTGGCCTTTTTAATTATTACCATCATGCACATTGTTTTTGGTGAACTTGCACCAAAAACTTTTGCCATACAACAACCCGTAAGAACAAGCTTGTTCATTGCCTTTCCATTACGTGTTTTTTATATCGTTTGCCGGCCTTTTATCTGGCTTTTAAATGGTTTTGCAAATGCGATATTAAAGCTTTTTGGTATCGAAAATATCCATTCCGGCGAAGCACACCATAGTTCTGAGGAGTTGCAGTATTTACTGGACCAGGGAAAAGAAAGCGGCGTGCTGGATTCTAACGAACACGAACTGATAAAAAACGTTTTTGATTTTAACGAGCGCGTAGCCAAAAACATTATGGTTCCCAGAACTAAAATATCTGGTGTCGAACTTCATTCAAGTAATGAAGAATTATTAAACTGTATCATCAAAGAGGGTTATTCGCGCATGCCGGTTTATGATGATACGATGGATAAAATTGTTGGTATTGTACAGGCAAAAGATATTTTGCCCTTACTGGTAAACCAAACAGATTTTAAACTGGAAGATATTATTCGTAAACCCTACTTTATTCCGGAAACTAAAAAGATCAATGACTTGATGACCGAGCTTCAGTTAAAACGCATCCAGATTGCTATTGTAATGGATGAGTTTGGCGGAACAGCAGGAATGGTTACCCTGGAAGACATTGTAGAAGAACTGGTGGGCGAAATTCAGGATGAATATGACGAAGAAAAGCCAATTGTAGAACGCATTAATTCGACTGAATTTGTGGTTAACGCTTTGGCCAGCATTTACGATGTTAACGAGGAGTTGCCGCATGACTTGCCGGAAGACGGCGATTTCGATACCGTTTCTGGCTGGCTGGGAGAGATATTTGGCAAAATACCAGAAGTTGGAGAGCAAAAAGAAGCAAACGGTTATAATATTACAGTGCTAAAAAAAGCAGGACAAAACATTGAATCTGTTAAGCTGGAACTCTTGCTTAATGAAGAAGATGTAACCGATAATCACTAAAAATTTGCCTTTATACCAGTTTAAATGTACTTGTTTTATGCTCCTGATTTAAATACAGCAGATTGCTTTTTAAATGAAGAAGAAAGCAGGCATTGCATTAAAGTGCTTCGTTTGCAAAAAGAAGACGTGATTGAGGTTATTGATGGAAAAGGAAACTTTTATCATGCAAAAATAACCGCTCCCGATCCTAAAAAAACAAGGTTTGTTGTACTGCAAACACAGCAGGAATTTGGTAAACGAAACCACTATTTGCACATAGCAGTTGCACCAACCAAAAATATTGAACGGCTGGAATGGTTCATAGAAAAAGCTACCGAAATCGGGATTGATGAAATTACGCCAATTCTTTGCCAGCGTTCCGAACGTAAAATTATCAATCACGAAAGGCTGAACAAGGTAATTACTCCTGCTGTAAAACAATCGCTTAAAGCTTATCATCCCCAGTTAAACCCGCTTACCAATTTATCAAGTTTGCTTAAAGATCAAACTCAAGCACAAAAATGGATTGCCCATTGTAACGATGGAGAAAAAGTATCGATAAAAGAAGTATTAATCCCACAAAAAAAATATTTGGTACTGATTGGCCCTGAAGGTGATTTTTCTCCGCCGGAAATAAATACCGCTTTAGAAAATGGATTTCAAACCATAACTTTAGGTAATAGTCGTTTAAGAACAGAAACGGCTGCACTCGAAGCTTGTTTTGAAGTTAATTTTTTAAACCGCTTATGAAACACTTATTGCTGATCTGCTTTTTCTCTTTGTTCGGCCATACAGAACCAACTTATAAAATTGCCAAAATAAAATATAGCGGCGGTGGCGACTGGTACGGCGACCGGACTGCGTTAACCAACTTAATTAAGTTTTGTAATGAAAACTTAAAAACCAACATTAAACCAGAAGAAGATGTGGTAGAAGTTGGAAGCGAAACGTTATTCAATTATCCGTTTACGTTTTTAACAGGCCATGGAAATGTTGTATTTTCTGATCAGGAAGTTAAAAACCTGCGCAAATATTTAACAGGCGGCGGCTTTCTGCATATTGATGATAACTACGGATTGAACCAATTTATCCGGCCGCAAATGAAAAAGGTTTTCCCTGAACTCGATTTTGTAGAACTTCCTGTAAACCATCCTATATTTCATCAAAAATTCGCTTTTCCAAATGGTTTGCCTAAAATCCATGAACACAATGGCAAACGGCCGCAAGGTTTTGGTTTGATTTACAAAGGGCGCTTAGTTTGTTTTTACACTTACGAGTGCGATTTAGGCAACGGTTGGGAAGATTTTGGAACATATCCTTCCGATACCCAGGAAAGCCGTTTAAAAGCCTTAAAAATGGGTGCTAATTTAATCCAGTACGCCTTAACGCAGTAATAATATCTTTAAAAGCTACAGGTAAATTTATAAAGAGAAATCACAGGAAAACTGATGCTTTTTTTATCGGCATAAAATTAGCGCTTGTTCAAATTTAATATCAGCATTATTGGTAATGCTTCTTTTATGCCTGTATTATTTGATCATGTTTTTTATGCGATAAAAGAAGCATCTAAATCATTAAAAAGCGAAAGGCTTCATTTAAAATGAAGCCTTTCGCTTTTTAATGATTTAAGAAGAGTTTATAACTGAATCTTCTTCGGTGATTTTTCCTTTTTAACCCGGAAGTGAGCTTTACCTTCAGGATGGATTTCTGCCGCGCCAATCATGCCCATTGCACAACGGAAACCTACTTCTGCAGTGGCATCTTCTTCATCCATAAAACGGCGTGTGGCAGGGTTTAACCAATAAGCTCGATCGTTCCAAGAACCTCCTTTAAAGACTTTTGAATGATCGTTTACCAAAGTGGTATTACCATACAAAGAAGTATTTACAGAATCTCCGTAACCACGTACATCAGGTGTAAAAGCTTTACCAGAATTATTGGCTGCAACTACAGCACTTTGATTTGGATTGGCGTTAGTTGCATTAGTTTCTGCAGCAGTTGCCTGGCTACCGTTTAACTCACTCCATTTTTGTTTTTTAGACGTTTTAGCCAGATCTTTTATCGGGCGGCCATATTTATCTTTAGCTAAAAGTCCTTTATCAGTATTAGCTAATCTTTTATTGGTATATATGTTCCCTCGGAAAGGGTTAAAATCTTCAAAATCTTCATAAGAAAGCTGGCGATAAGTATCAGCAGTCCATTCGTTTACATTTCCAGCCATATTATATAAGCCAAAATCATTAGGCGGATATGACCTTACCGGTGCTGTAATATCAGCTTTATCGTTTAAAGCGCCACCAGTTCCCATATTATCACCGGCACCACGTTTAAAGTTAGCCAGAATTAAACCACGTGTGACTTTTTTAGGAGACCTTACGCCCATGCCATTCCATGGATAAACTTTTCCGTCGCTGATGTTTTCATATTGGGTATTTCCTGCAAGTGCAAGTGCTGCGTATTCCCATTCGGCTTCTGATGGCAAACGATACGGTTGTTTTAAAACACCGTCTTCAATACGGGCTGGGCGTGTAGCTGCTTTGCCATTATTTCCTTTTGCGGCTGCATTTAAATCTTTAGGCATGTGTTTACCGTCAATGCCTGCACCACGATATTGCCCGTTTAAATATAAATCAGTGTTAAAAGCAGCAGCGCCACCGGTTTTTCCGCTTTTGCTCATGGTTTTCCAATCGGTAATGATACCTCGTTCGCGTAAAATTTCTTCGTTCACGCGTTGAGTACGCCAGTCGCAATAATCATTGGCTTGTTCCCAATTTACACCAACTACCGGATAATCCTGATAACCTGGATGGCGTAAATAATTATCTACATAAGGCTCGTTGTAGGATAAAGGCTGGCGCCAAACCAAAGTATCCGGAAGCGCATTGTAGTACATTTCCCGGTCCTGAGGATAAGTTCTTTTAATCCAGTATAAATATTCCAGCCAGTCTGTATTGGCCACTTCGGTTTCATCCATATAAAAAGAAGCTACCGTAACCCTTCTGCGAACATTATTATAATCGAACTGTAAATCTTCGTTTAGTGAACCTCCCAGAACGAAAGTACCTCCTTCAATTGGTACTAAACCTGGGCCCGGCGCCGGGTGTTTTTTTGCAAAAACCTGAAAACCGCCATTCGTACGGTCATTATAAGCCCATCCGGTTTTAGGGGATTTTGCCTTATTGCAACTGCTTAATATCCCGCCAAGCGCAATCACTGTTAAGGCACAGTTGATAAAATTTCTTTTCATTTTTTTAAATCCTGTCAAATGTAAATTTAATATATTTCGTAAAAACGCCAATAAAAAATTTAAGCATCGTAAATTTATTTTTTTGCAGATATTACTATATTCAACGAAATTACTTCTTTAGGGTTACAAGCAGATTAAAATTTAATTAGCTTTGGCAATAAGGGCGTTATAAAGAAGTTATTTGCTTTGTACAACGGTTTTTATATTTGTTTATTCTGTAGGTACAGAAATTTTAATACTGGCTTTAAACTTATTATTTCAGTTTAATGGAAATTAATACAATAGTTAAGAGGTTTTTAATACTAACAATAAGTTTAGGTTTTAGTATTTTTTATGCAGATGCACAAGTTAACGGTACAAATACTAACGGAAGTTCGTCTTCTGGCGCAATATTAACAGCAGTTCCATTTCTAACGGTTTCTCCGGATGCACGTTCTGGCGCTATTGGTGATGCCGGCGTTGCCCTGTCATCCGATAAAAATGCAAATTACTGGAACCCGTCAAAATTAGCTTTTATAGAAAACGGCGATCAGGTTTCCTTGTCTTATAGCCCCTGGCTGCGCCGTTTGGTGCCAGATATTAACCTGGCTTACCTAAGTTATGCCCATAAACTGGATAACCGTAATACCATTGGCCTTTCTTTACGCTATTTTAACCTCGGTAAAATTCAGTTAGTTGATATTAACCAGCAGGACCAGGGCACTTACACGCCAAATGAATTTTCCATTGATGCTACTTTTGCCCGTAAATTTGGCGAAAATTTTTCATTAGGTACTTCCCTGCGTTATATTTATTCAAACCTCTCCAGCGGTACTTTTTCAGAAGGGCAGCAAACTAAACCGGGACAGGCAATAGCAGCAGATGTTTCTTTATATTATAAAAAACCTACCCAGATGTTCGGGCAGGACGATCTGTTTGCCTTTGGCCTGAATATTTCTAACATTGGCTCTAAAATGAGTTATACCGAAACCGGACAAAAGTATTTTTTACCAACTAATTTAAAAGTAGGTGTTGCCAATACTTGGTTCTTAGATAATTATAATGAATTAACTGCTGTTTTGGATGTAAATAAGCTTTTGGTCCCAACCAACCCTAACTCTACAGCAAGTGTGCCCGCAGGTATTTTTGGTTCTTTTACAGATGCTGGTTTTACAGGTGAACTAAAGGAAATTAATTTTGGCGGTGGCTTAGAATACTGGTACAACCATCAGTTTGCTTTGCGCGGCGGATATTTTTATGAAAACCCAAACCGCGGAAACCGTAACTATTTAACCCTGGGCGCTGGTTTTCGTTTTGATGCTTTTAACCTGGATTTTTCTTATCTGGTAGCTAATGAGCAGCAAAGCGCGCTGGCAAATACGCTGCGCTTTACTTTGGGTTATACTTTTGGTAAAGATTATTCCAAATAACAAGCAGGCCAAAATTTATACTGATGAAAATAAAGGTTGGTTTCGGCTTTGATGTCCATCAATTGCGTAAAGGCCATCCTTTTGTGATGGGTGGTGTAAATTTAGAACATACTTCGGGCGCGTACGGCCATTCGGATGCTGATGTTTTGCTGCACGCCATTTGCGATGCTCTGTTAGGCGCTGCCAATCTGCGCGATATTGGTTTCCATTTTTCTAATACCGATGAGCGTTGGCGCGGCATCAGCAGTTTAATCCTGCTAAAAGAAGTAATGAAGCTATTGGCTGAAAAAAACTGGATAATAGGTAATATTGATGCTATGATTTGTTTAGAAGCACCTAAAATAAATCCGCATATTCCTGCCATGAAAGCGCATATTGCCAATGCCGCAGGAATTAGTGAAGAAGATATTTCTATCAAAGCTACTACTAATGAGCAAATGGGTTTTATCGGGAGAGAAGAAGGCGTGGTTGCTTACGCGGTTTGTTTGATTGAGAAGATTTAGGTGATAAAAGAAGCATTGTTGCCGTTATCATTCCAACGATAGGAGGAATCTTTATCAAAACGATAGGTTTAAAATGCTTCTTTTATCACCTAAAAATTATTATTCTTTTTGAAGGAAGATTTCTCCCATGGGATCGAAATAACAAAACATACTTCTTTTATCCGCCTAAAAAATGAATTTGGTACTTAAAAAGTTCGATTCATTATTGTTCACAATTTCATTGATCAGCTTTTTGTTGCTATCGTTCAGTTTGGTAGCCACCAAGGACCGGATAGAAAATGCCCGCAACGCATCTACTACAGACAATGTTCCTTCGGCGCTGTCTTTTCGGCCGGTAAAAGGAAAAATATCCGGTCCGCGCTGACATTGGCAATTGATATTTACCCGGCTCACTTCATTAACAAAAGGATCGATTAAGGAAGCTATTTCTTCGGCATTATTACTGAAAATACTTACCTGTTGTCCATGTGGCGATTCGATCTGGTATTCTATCGTTTCGTCCAGGTCTTTAAAAGGAATTACCGGGATAACCGGCCCGAATTGCTCTTCCCGGTACAATTTCATTTTTTCGTTCACGGGAAAAACAATAGCCGGATAAACAAAAGAAGCTACGTTTTCTCCTCCGTTTTCGTTGATTACTTTAGCACCGTTTGCTATCGCATCATCAATACAAGCTTTTAAATAAGCTGGTTTTCCCGGTTCGGGCAAAGGCGTTAAGTTTACACCTTTTTCCCAAGGCATACCAAATTTCAGGTTACTTACCGCAACTGATAATTCTTTTAAGAAATCATCCGCAATATCTTCATGCACCAACACAATTTTTAAAGCGGTACAACGCTGTCCGTTAAAAGAAAGCGCACCTAAAACGGTTTCGCTTACAGCCAGTTTAATATCAGCATTTTTAGTTACGATAGCTGCATTCTTTGCATCCAATCCTAAAATAGCACGCAAACGGTTTACTTTAGGGTGCTGCTTTTTCAGTTCATTAGCTACTTTGCTCGAACCAATTAAAGTTAAAACGTTAATTTTTCCGGATTGCATTAATGGCGGAACAATATCTGCGCCACGGCCATAAATGGTATTGACAACACCTTTTGGAAAACATTCCTGAAAAGCTTTCAGCAAAGGATAGTGCAATAACGTGCCGTGTTTGGGTGGTTTGAAAAGCAGCGTATTGCCCATGATTAATGCCGGAATAAGTGTGGTAAAAGTTTCGTTTAAGGGATAATTAAACGGGCCCATACATAAAACAACGCCTAACGAGGAGCGACGGACCTGTGCAACAATTCCCTGCTCAATTTCAAATCGGGATGATTGCCTGTCCATATCTTTTAAAGCATCAATAGTAGCATTGATATATTCAACCGTTCTGTCAAATTCTTTTACAGATTCTGCGTAGGGCTTACCTATTTCCCACATAATCAGCTTCACAACAAGGTCTTTTTGTGCTACCATTTTAAAGGTGAACTGCTCTACACGTTGTATCCTGTTAGCAACGCTCATGGTTGGCCATTCGCCTCGGCCACTGTCGTAAGCTGCCATTGCAGCATCCAGCGCTTCCATGGCTTCTTTTGTTCCGCAAACCGGAAAAGCACCGATTACCTTTCGTTTTAATCCTTCAGTAGTTCTGATGCAAACAGGAGAAGAAACTTCGCTCAGCTCGCCCTCCCATTGTTTCATTTCTCCGTTAGAGAGATATTCCCGTTGAATGATCTGCTCTTTCAGCATAAATTCTTCAGGTATCTGGCTTTCTTCTACAAAAATAGCATCCAGTTGATCTTTAAAATCCATATTGTAGTATTAGATTAGGGATAATTTTAAATGTTGATGCTTCTTTTACCGGTAAAAAATCAGCATCAGTATTGTTTGCTTATAAATCTGAAATTGGGCTAAACCTCGGAACAAGAAATTTCATGAAAGACCAGGCAATCAGGTAAGATAAAGCACAAATAAAAAACATAATACCATAAGCAATTTGTGGGGTGGCAACATAAAAATCTGTTAACCTGCCAGCCAGTTGTTGCACCAGTACGCCGCCAATTCCACCAGCCATTCCACCAATACCTACTACAGAACCAACTGCTTTTTTAGGGAACATATCTGAAACAGTGGTAAACAAATTTGCAGACCATGCCTGGTGTGCAGCGGCGCCAACACAAATAACCGCAATAGCCATAATGGAAGCATTGGCCCCAAATTTTTCTACATTACCAAAGAATTGTGTTGATAGCAAAATCAGAGGAAAAACGGCAATAAGCAGCATCGCAGTCATCCTTGCGCGGTAAGTTTCCCAGCCTTTGTTAATAAAGAACATCGGAATACTTCCACCAAAAACACTACCGAAAATAGCTGTACCGTAAACAATAAAGGTTGGCCACATCACTTCATGACTGGTCATGCCGAACTGCTTTTTCAAATAATCCGGAAGCCAGAAAAGCAGGAACCACCAAATACCGTCGGTTAATAATTTACCGAAAAAGAAAGCCCAGGTTTGGCGGTATTTGAATAATTTAGACCAGGACACTTTTTGGTTATTGATTGGAACATCTTCAGATGGTGCTGCATGAACAGCTATATCATCACTATGGATATAATCAAATTCACTTTTTGTTAAACCTTTGTGTTTGGAAGGTGAATTATACAAAGCGAACCAAAAAATCAGCCATAAAAACCCAATACCGCCAGTAATAATGTAAGCCATTTTCCAGCCTAAATCAACACCGAAATGAATTAAACACCAGGGAACAAACAAAGAGGCAATCATGGCGCCGATGTTTGATCCGCTGTTAAAAACACCTGTTGCCAGCGCTCGTTCTTTCTTCGGGAACCATTCTGCTACGGTTTTTATGGAAGCAGGAAAGTTTCCTGCTTCTCCAATACCAAATAAACTTCTGATTACAATATGCAAGGCTACCGTACTTCCTGCAAGCGCATTCAGCATTCCGAAAACAGACCAGATAATTAAGGATAGCGCCAAACCCAATTTTGTGCCAATCTTATCAATTACCCAGCCGGCAACAATGGTAATACCTGCATAAAAAGCTGTAAAAAATGAAGTAACATAGGCAAAATCAGTATTTGTCCAGCCAAAACCTCCTTTTTCAACAGGTGTACAAAAATGCTCTTTCAGGTAACTGATTACCTGACGGTCCATATAATTGATCGTTGTTGAAAAAAGAAGCAGTGTAGCAATTGTCCATCTATATTTACCTATTTTCATGTTTTATCGGCTTATCAAATTAATTTATCTACAGCTTTTTACTAATTCATGTGCTTCTTTTGTGGCAGTAAAAAGCTCATCATAAAGCTTTCCTTCCATTACTTTTTTACTGATGAGTTTGCTCCCTAAACCGACAGCGCTTACGCCAGCTTTAAACCAGCCGGAAATGTTTTCTTTTGTTAAATCTACACCTCCCGTTGGAATAAAAAGCTGACCAGGAAATAATTCTTTGATAGAAGTTAAAAAAGCTTCACCCAAAATATTTGCCGGAAAAAGCTTGATTAAAGCGGCTGAATTTTCTTGTGCGAGAAAAATTTCCGTCGGCGTCATACAACCTGGAATCCAAAGTAACTCTGCTTCTAAAGCCATCTGCCCTACTTTCGGGTTTACAATCGGGCTAACTAAAAAATCTGCTCCGGCTTTCAGAAAATCTTCTGCTTCTTTTACCGACTTAATTGTTCCGATACCTAATTCCAGGTCAGGCATTTCTTCGTTTGCCAGCTCCCGCAATAATTTAAAGTTCTCTAAAGCTTCCGGCCCGCGATTGGTATATTCAAAAACCCTTACGCCTGCTTTGTAAATGGTTCTTGTTATTTCTAAACTGACTTCAGGGTCTCTATAAAAAAACAAAGGCAAGGTGCCCTGCTCTAAAATCTGGTTTAAAGAATGCTCTTTTTTACTGTTCATTTTTAATGATTTTTTTTACTTCGTCCGCACTCATTGTCGTGGCATCGCTTTCAATAAATAATTTGCCGTAAGCTGCTGCTGTGGCAAACTCCAATGCTTCTTTTACCGGTTGTTTTTGGTACAAACCATAAATTAAGCCTGCCATAAAGCAATCGCCGCTTCCAACTTTATCTACAATATGAGCCGCTGAATATTCTTTCGATACTTCCAGTTTCCCGTCGGTGTACAAGGTAGTGTAATATTGGATACCAGGATCACCAAAACGAAAAGTATTAGCTACATATTTACATTTTGGATAAGTTTTAATAAGTGCTTCTGAAGTTTTTATCGCATGATTCAGGTAATTTTCTTTGGTACCGATTTCGTGTATATTTTCATCTACTGCCGTTCCCAGCATTTGATTTGCTGCCCAAACATTGCCCATAATTAGATCGCAATATTGTGCCAGATTAGGCATAATTTCAATCGGCTGTTTACCATACTTCCACAATTTTGCGCGATAATTCAAATCCAGCGAAATGAAGATATTTTTTTGAGAAGCCACTTTTAAAGCTTCTTCACAAACATCTGCTACATTTTGAGTGATAGCCGGACAAATTGCGCTGAAATGAAACCAGGAAACATCTTCAAAAACAGCATTCCAATCTATCGTTCCAGGTTGCAATTCTGCATACGAAGAATAAGCACGATCGTAAATTACGCCTGCATTTTTAAGGTCTTTTCCCTTCGGAAGATAGTACGTTCCAATTCGGTTTCCCTGATAAATAATGGCAGAAGTATCAACTTTTCTTTCCTGAAGATACTGAACGATCTGTTCCGACAACATGTTTTCCGGCAAAGCTGTTAAATAAGCCGAAGGCAAATCCCAAAGCGCCAAAGCTGTAGCAACATTCAATTCTGCACCGCCAACATAAAAAGGAAGGGAATTTTCTTTTAGCCAGTTTCCTTCGGTATCCGGACAAATCCGCAGCAACAATTCGCCGAAACTGAGTATTTTGCTCATCTTAAAAGTTGAAATAATTTTTAGCGTTGTAATAGCAGATATCAGAAACAATCTTTCCAATAAGTTCCATATCAGCAGGCAATTCTCCGTTTTCTACATCTTCTCCAAATAAATTACAAAGTAATCTGCGGAAATATTCATGTCGAGGAAAAGATAAAAAGCTACGCGAATCTGTAAGCATACCAACAAATTTGCTTAACAACCCCATGTTGGATAAAGCATTAATTTGTTTAGTCATGCCATCTTTCTGATCTAAAAACCACCAGGCTGAACCAAATTGTACTTTTCCGGCAACGGAACCATCATTGTAATTACCAATCATTGTTGCTATTAATTCATTATCAGCTGGATTAAGATTATATAGAATTGTTTTTGCCAAGCGATCTTCTGTATCCAGCTTATTCAAGAACTTTGAAATTTGCCTTCCCTGACTAAAATCACCAATAGAATCCCAGCCTGTATCCGGCCCAAGTTGTTTCAGCATTCGCACGTTATTATTCCGTAGTGCGCCTAAATGGTATTGCTGCACCCAGCCTTTTTCGTGATCCCAAACGGCAAATTGAAAAAGCATTGCCGATTTAAACTTCAGGTTTTCTTCGTAGCTGATGCTTTGTTTAGCACGTATTTTTTGGAAGATATTTTTGATTTCCTCTTCTGTATAATCTTCAGCATAAATCTGCTCTAAACCATGATCGGAAACCGAGCAGTCATTTTCTGCAAAGTAATCATGGCGCATTTTTAAGGCTGATAAATAAGCATCATAACTATCAATTGAAGTATTGGTTACTTCTTCCAGCTTATTAATATAAACGTTTAAAGCCTCCAAATCATCCGGGTTCATTGCTTTATCCGGACGAAAAGCAGGAAGCATTTTAACGGAACCTCCTTCTTTTTTTAGTTGCTGATGAAATTGTAAATTATCAACCGGATCATCTGTTGTGCAAATGGTTTCTACTTTCATTTTGCTCATCAAACCTTGAACAGAATATTCCGGCGTTTGCAGTTTTGCCGTGCAATTATCGTAAACACTTTGTGCTATTTTTACCGACAATAAATCGTGAACATCAAAGTAGCGTTGTAACTCTAAATGTGTCCAATGGTAAAGCGGGTTACGTAATGTGAACGGAACTGTTTCTGCCCACTTTTCAAACTTTTCGTAATCGCTTTTTCCTCCGGTGATGTAATCCTCATTAATTCCGTTGGCTCGCATGGCACGCCATTTATAATGATCGCCATAAAGCCAAACCTGCGTGATGCTTTTAAAGTTGATATTATCTGCAACCTGATCCGGCGGCAAGTGATTATGGTAATCTATAATGGGTAGATTTTTAGCAAACTCATGGTAAAGCTTTTGGGCAGTTGGTGTTTGCAGGAGAAAGTTCTCGTCTAAAAAAGGTTTCATTTAGGTTTTTTTCTACACTCGAAAAGGAGCAGTAAAAGGTAAATATTTAGGTGGTAAAAGAAGCATTTCTTTTTATAAAGAAACGCCTCTTTTCCATGGAATAAAATCGTCCTGGCCATGACGCACTGCGCTTACTTCAATTTCGCCACTGGCAACACGGATAACATAATCCAGGATACGTTCTCCGGCTTGTTCAATCGTTTCTTCACCTTCAATCACAGTTCCGGTATTAATGTCGATGATATCACGCATTTTATTATACAACTTGGTATTACTTGCTATTTTAACTACAGGCGTAACAGGGTTTCCGGTTGGCGTGCCCAAGCCAGTTGTAAATAAAACAACGTTTGCACCGGAAGCAACTTCGGCAGTGGTAGATTCTACATCATTTCCCGGTGTACACAATAAATTCAATCCTGGTTTGGTTACTTTTTCAGGATAATCTAAAACTTCTACAACCGGTGATGTTCCGCCTTTTTTAGCTGCTCCTGCGGATTTAATCGCATCCGTAATCAAACCATCCTTAATATTTCCGGGAGAAGGGTTCATATCAAAACCAGAACCAACCGCTTTTGCACGTTCGTTGTAAGTGCGCATCAGGTAAGAAAAACGTTCGGCGTTATTGGTATCTACACAGCGATCGCTCATGTTTTGCTCCACGCCACATAACTCTGGAAATTCGGCCAGAATAACTGAACCACCAGCTGCAATCAGCAAATCAGAAGTATAACCAATGGCCGGATTGGCAGAAATCCCTGAAAAACCATCGGAACCGCCACATTCCAAGCCAATACAAATTTTACTGATTGGAGAAGGCTGACGTGTATTTCTATTTGCTAAAACCAGTCCTGCAAAAGTTTGCTTGATTGCCAATGAAAGCAATTCAGCTTCAGTTCCAACTTTTTGCTGCTCTAACACAAAATAAGGTTTATCAAATAAAGGAGAACGTTTTTTGATTTCTTCCTCCAAGATAGAAACTTGCGCATTCTGGCAACCTAAACTTAAAACAGTTGCACCAGCAACATTTGGATGTGTGATATATCCAGCTAATAATCCGCAGAGCGCCTGCGCATCCTGACGAGTACCACCGCAGCCGCCATTATGTACTAAGAATTTAATGCCATCAACATGAGGAAATAAACGTTCTTGTTTTGGAACCTGTTCCACATAAGGCATATCGGCGTTTAAAATCTGGGAAACATCCTGACCAGATTTGTACATCTTGATCAGTTCCTGCGCCTGGTTGGTGTACATTTTGTTTCGGCCATAACCCAAAGGTGTAATTAATGCTTCTTCAAGCACTTCTAAATTTCGGTTTTCGCAAAAAACCATCGGAATAACCAACCAGTAATTAGCTGTACCTACGCTGCCGTCAGACCGTGGATAACCGTAAAAAGTACGATCAGCAAATTTGCTTACATCAGGTTTGTTCCAATCGGTTTTACGGTCGCCAATTGTAAAATCGTTTGCAGCGTGATGAATATTTTTGGTAGTTAAAACGCCACCTTTTGAAATATGATACTGCGCTTTACCAACCAAAACGCCGTACATGATAATGTCGTCGTCTTTTTCAAAATCTTTTGCGGCAAACTTGTGTTTTGCCTGAACATTATCTATTAAGGTGTATTCCTGATCATCATATTTAACTACTGTTCCTTGTGGTAAATCTGTTAAAGCCACAATTACATTATCATCAGGGTGTACTTTTAATACTTGGTTCTTCATGTTTTAAATTTTGTTTTTTACAGATAGCCCTTCAGCCGCTTTTAAAGCCCCTTCGCTGGTTATTTTAGCAAAATATTGTTGTACGGCATCTTCAAATCCTGGCAGAAGCGTTAAATCTGTTCCCCAAAGCTCGGTATTATTTAATATGGTATAAGTCAAAATATCAGCAGGAATACTGTTTTTAAGGTCATAAAAAAAGCGTGCCTGATCATCATTCACCGGATAACTTTTTCCGTTTACCCCGCCGTAAAATTTGCCGTTTTCTTCTTTCTGAACCTGCATAAAAGCGATGTACGCAGCAAAACCTAAAGCAATACGGGCAGGTATTTGATCGGATTTTTGATAATGCTTTACCAAAACAGGCACAACACGCATTTTAAGCTTGGCGGAAAATTGTACCGTAATAGCAATCCATTGATGTTTAATGTGCGGATTACGGAAACGATCTAAAACCTGGCCTGCAAACCCATCCGTTTGCTGTTTGCTTACTTCGTACGGAATTGACGATGCTATTTCTTCTTTCATCAACTCACTTACAAAACTCGAAAACGTTTCATCGTCCATTGCTTCTTTTACCGTATTAAAACCTGCAAGAAAAGCCAGGCCACAACTTAATGTATGCGTACCATTTAACATTCTCAGTTTTAGTTCCCGGTAAATTTCAATATCCGGCGCAATAATTACACCTTTATCAGCTTCAGCAAAACTTAGAACAGCCTTTACTTTTTCATTGCCTTCTATCGCCCATAAGCGGTAAACTTCGGAAACGGTCAACAGCTTATCTTCATAACCGGCTTTTTCCTGGAAAGCAGAAACCGTTTCTGCATCAGGCTTTCCGGGAACAATCCGATCAACTAATGAATTGCAGAAAGAGTTACTTTTATCCAACCAATCTATCAGTGCTGCATCCAACTGGTTAAAAGCAGCTAATTCCAACACGATCGATTTTAATTTATCACCGTTGCCAACAATTAATTCTGTTGGCACAATCACCATTCCGCTTTCTTCGCTTCCGTTAAAGGCTTTATATCGTTCTACTAAAAAAGCTAATAATTTACCTGGAAAAGAAGTTGGCGGACTTAATTTAATATCTTCTTTAACCAACTGAATCCCAACTTCTGTAGTGTTGGAAATCACAATTTTCATTTCCGGTTTTTGGGCACATTTTAAAATCTCCTCCCAATGTTCTCCTGCTGATAAAACACGGCTGATAGCAGAACAGATAATATTCTCTTCTATTTTCTGTCCGTTTTCAATGCCTTTTACACATAAAGTATATAAGCCGTCCTGATCGTCAAATTCGGAAGAGCTTCCTGTTGAAGTTGATTTTACCACCACAATCCGTCCGTTAAACACACCTTCACGATTGGCTTTATCAATAAAATAATCTGGCAAACCTCTAAGCAATACACCTGTTCCAAACTGTAAAACTTTCTCCGGAAGGCTTAAAATTGCTTCATCAGGAACGATTACTTCCTGCGACTGAATTTCTTTTAAATTAGACTTTGATAAAATCATTTTTAGGTTATTCTTATTGGTATTCGCTTAATTCAGGTTATTGAAGAGCTGAAAAGTATCGATTTTTTAGTCAGTATCAAAATTTACACAATACTGTGCTGTCCTGCAATGCTTCTTTTATCGGGTTAAAATGTATATCTTTTCGTAAGCTTATTCATTTATTTCAAAGGGTCCCACTGATTGTCAAAAGCCCAGTTTGCGGTAATTTGTTGTGCTGATGGCGCGTGTTCAGCTTCTATTAGATTGTTTTTTATCCAGGCATAATCTCCGCCTGAATGATGGCAATTGTAGTAATAAGAGCGGTTTCCCCATTGCACACCTTTCGAACTGGCTGCCTGGTAAATTGGCGCATCCGCCATTTCTTTAGCAAACAGGCAATCAATCAGATAAAACTGCGAATCGAGGTGATATCTTCCTAACTTAAATCCTTCATCTCCACGAAAAACACAATTTTTAAGCACTGTTTTTTCATTCTTATTTTTGGAGCCATCATGCCAGATTGCCGCTTCTTTATTATGACAGATAAAAGTACAGTTTTCGGCATAAGCCCAGCCGCGCGGACAGTAGAAATCTACGCCACCTTCCATCGTGCAGTTTTGGAAATAATACATGCCGGAAACACCATTCCACGGACTAACGGTATCGCCTCCATAAGCTCGCAAAACGCAATTAATCACTTTTAATCGCGTAGTTTGGGTTGACCGCAGCGCCATTTGATGGCCGTTTTTAGTTATTGTTTTTTGTGGAGATCCTTTTCCGTTCGGACAATCAAGCAACGTATCTCTTTGAAAATCCCTTCCGTAAGAATTAATAATGCTTAAGTTTTTTAACGTGATGTCGTTTCCGCTTAAATTAATCGTTGCCACGCCCCAATCGCCCGTATTATTGCACAACCACATATCCCTCGAAATTGCCTGCGTAATTATTGTATTGCTGCTGTTATCGCCTTGCAAAACAATATGGTTTTTGGTGATGGAAACCTTTTCCGCGTAAGTTCCTTTTCGAATTAAAATAACCCGGTCTGTTGCTGATGAATCAGGCAAACTATTAATTGCTGCCTGTATCGTTTTAAAATCTCCTTTTCCGTTTGCATCGACCACAATTTGTTTTTGTGCCGATGCTTCTTTTATCAGCATAAAATTAAGAATGATGAAAAAACATCGGTAAAAGAAGCATTTTCTCATCGTTACTTGGCTTTTGCAGGAACTTGTTTAATCAGCCAATTCACCAAATCCTGACAAGCTTCGTAATTCTGATAATCAGCCGGAATCTTGCGGCCATTAGTATATTCATTATAAAACCATGGATCGCCAACGGCAAAAACAGAACCTTTACCATATTTTGCTGTCGCGATAATTACATCCTTTCCATCAGTAAACTCTGCAACGGCAGGCGGTGTTACCTTTAAGGTAGAAATTTCTTTAATGTGGACTTTCTTGCCCGTTTTAAAAATCGGATCATTGGCCGGCATCTGGAAATCACCTGTGGTAAGATCGGTAGTTACTTTATTCCGGCTGTCTTCATTAAACCGGATTCCAAATTTTCCTGCCAAAATGTTCAGATGTTCCAGGTCGCAATTGCCAACATCGTTCGCCAATAAAACCAATACACCGCCAGCTTTTACCCATTCTGCTATCGCTGTTGCATCCTGCTGGTTTACATAATTCGGCTTATCCGTTTCCTTTTGGGTATCCGGATCAACAATAATGTAAATATCAGAGCCTTTTAAATTAGCTGTAGTTGGCGCAGCATATAATGTTGCTGTTTTTACGCCGCGATAATTAAAAGCACATTTAAAGAAATAAAAGCCGTTATTGTCCATTTCGTCCCATTTGTAATGGAAAGAAATTGTGCGGCCGGTTACATCTTTCATGTGTTCATTGTTGAAGTAAGAATCCAGCATGGCTGTTTGTCCTTTGCCTGCTTTCGGGATTTCCGCTAATTCCATTTCATTTGCAGCCTGCAGGAACGCGCCAACACCTTTTGGGTCGTTGGTTACCACTTTTTCTTTCGTGTAGTATTCAAAGCTGCCATCGCGGTACGGATTTCCGCCTAAACCTGCAACAGCAACCGTTCCTTTTAAATTGGTGTTGCCGCTGGCATCCGTTTCTATAAATTCCTTAACTGTTCCGTCGTACCCTTTTTTTGCAACCGCTTTGTATTTTTCGGGGAGATAACCCAAACGTGTTCCCTTAGCCAGCGTGTAAACAAACATGCTGGAAGCGGAGGATTCTAAATAATTGCCTTTTTCAGTTGCCTTGTCCAAAACCTGGTACCAAACGCCGGATTTCGGATCTTCATATTTTTGAACGGCAGCAGCAAAACGGTTTAAAATATCCAGCAAAGCTTTTCGCTGCGGATGATTTTCCGGCAGATACTCCAGCACATCTACCAAAGCCATTCCGTACCAGCCCATTGCCCTTCCCCAAAAATTGGGCGAAGTTCCCGTTGTTTTATTAGCCCATTTTTGCTGTTTTGATTCGTCCCAGCCATGGTAAAGCAAACCCGTTTTCGGATCGCGCGCATGCTTTTCCATCAGAATAAACTGCTTGGTAATATCATCAAAATCAGAAGGTTCATCAAAAACGGAAGCATATTCGGCATAAAAAGGTTCGCCCATGTACAAGCCATCAAGCCACATTTGGTTAGGGTAAACTTTTTTATGCCAGAAACCACCTTCAGTAGTACGCGGCTGGTTTTTTAATTGCCCGCGCAACTGACTTAATGCTTTGTAATATTTTTCTTGTCCGGTTACACGGTAAAGCAGCAATAAAGAACGACCTGTTTTAATATTGTCAATATTACTGTCCTCGGCTTTATAGCCCGTAATCTTACCTTCATTATCTACCAGCTTATCTATGCTTTTTTGGATATAGCGGTAATACTCTGCATCGGCAGTACGCTTCCAAACGCCAGCCATTCCTTCCAGCAAAACGCCCTGATCGTAAGACCATCTTGCAAATTTGGTTGAACTGGTATCCGGCCATACTTTCATGGCCGTTTTTGCTACTTTTTCTGATAGCGATTGCGCCCGAAGGCTATAAGCCGTACCAAGCAGAAATAACAGGACGATGCTTCTTTTAAGAGTGTTTTTTTTCATGGAAAAATTATTTCATAACCAGGGCCTTGCTATCGGCGCCGGCGCTAAATGCTGTTTTGGTTTTTGCTTTGGAAGCATCTGTATTGGTAACTTTTATGCCGCTGCTTTGTCCGTTTACATTAAAAAGCAGATCGGCATTGGAGTTATATTGAAGATTATCCAAAGAAATTAAACTTGAATTCTGAATATTTACAACCGGGTTAGTATCAGCCACAATTACCCTGACATTTTTAAAATTGATGTTTTTCGCTTCCTGCAAATCGATACCTTTTTTAGCTGTTAAAACCATATTGTCCATATAAATATCGCTGATTTTCATTTCCGGCAAACCACGGATAAAAACAGCTTTGGAAGCCCCATTACAAACAATATTGCTGATGTGAAAATCACGAAAGATCGGTGTTTCTTCGGTTACTGGCAATAATACCACTTTTGGTGCTTCGCGGTTTTCGCCAGCCAACGGAACGGGATCTTTTGCCATGTAATACATATCAAACAAAATAGCTTCGCCGCCAATATCTTTCATGGCGATGTCTTTTACAAATATTTTTTCTACAATTCCGCCGCGGCCACGGTTGGTTTTAAAACGAAGGCCAACGTCTGTTCCGATAAAAGAACAGTTGGAAACAAACAAATTACGTGCGCCGCCGCTCATTTCGCTGCCGATAACAAAACCACCATGTGCATGATAGACAATACAGTTTTTTACGATCATATTTTCGGTTGGCTTGCCCCTTTTGCGCCCATCGGCATCGCGCCCGGATTTAATGCAGATCCCATCATCGCCTACATCGAATGTACTTCCTTCAAGCAGTACATTTTTACAAGATTCTACATCTATCCCATCACCATTTTGTGCATACCACGGGTTTTTTGCATAAACGTTTCTAACGGTTAAATCTTCGCATAATAAAGGATGCAAGCACCAGGCAGGAGAATTTTGAAAGGTTACGCCTTCCAGCAAAACTCTTTTACAATTGGTAAGGACTAATAAATTCGGACGTAAAAAATCTTTAATATCTGCGTAATCTGCAGCAGTTTTACCCGGAAGCAAGACACCTGCGTTTTCTATTTTTGATCCTTTTAAAGATTGTTCGGATGGATACCAGGTTTTTTTATCATCACTTAACAAACCGCCTGAAGCTACTTTATTTTTCCATTGCGTTTCTGTCAGCTTATCTTTTTTAACCATTCGCCAGGCATCGCCGTTCCCATCAATAATTCCGGTTCCTGTTATGGCAATATTGGTAAGGTTAGTACCTGATATGGGTGACTGGTTTCTTACGGCCGGCCTTCCTTCCCAGTTTCCTTCAACTAATTTATATTGCTTAAAATCATCTGTAAACTGCAAAACTGCATCTCTGTTAATATGTAGGTTTACATTACTTTTCATTTCGACCGGACCGGTAATCCACATCCCGCCCGGAACTAAAACCACACCACCGCCTTTATTGCTGCAAGCAGTAATGGCATCATTAATACTTTTGGTATTTAGTGTAATGCCATCTGCTTTTGCACCATATTTTAAGATGTTGAAAGTATCGGTCTTAAAACTGGTTTTCTGTATTTGGGGGAGTTTATTCCAACTATAAGATTGTGAAAATACTTCTTTGGAGAAGCACATAAAAACTATCGATAAAAGAAGTATTGATCTTTTCATAAGGTATAACTAACAGATTAATTGCCCGCTCAGTAAATTCTGCATTACAACTATACAGCAATTACTAATACAAGCAATTATTGGTTTATCTAATTTTGATGGCTAAGGCAATTGTACACAGAATATTAATAAAACTGAACTTATTTTCTATAATATTTGCGCAAACGTTACCGGAGGGGCGGAATTAAGGCATTTGTATCTAATAAAGAAAAGCCAGGTTTAACAAAGAGATGATACAACCGTGTAAAGATTTATTGTAACTGCTTAGGTTGTATAAAAAAAAATATGGACAGGATAATTATCAGTTGCACATATCTTCGGGGATCTCGCGGGTAATTTTTTGAACTTTAGTAACAACCAGTGTGCTGTCGAACTCTGCACCTATGCCTTCCTGACCGGAAACTTTTTTAATGGCTTCCACTTCTACATAAACTGGTTCGTAAGGTTTTTCAAAGTTCATGTTTGAGTATTGCAGTTCCAGCTTTTTAGAACTATCGGTTACCCAATATTCGCGGCCCGTGCTGCAATCTTTAAAAGACTTTACTTCAAGCCCAAAACTGTATAAGCCTTTGTATATTTTATTTTCCGACTGGTTGTGCCTGTTACAGCTACAGCCACCTAACATCCCCAATATACTCCCGATGAAAATTATTCTTTTCATGCCGCTAAGTTACAGTTCCTGTTTAATTTCGTCGAGTTTTTGTACACTCAAACGGGCACTAATGCCTGATGCAATTACCGAAATGCTGATTACGGTAGTAAAAACCAGTAAAAAATCAGTTGGTTTTAAGGTTACCGGATATGCTTGTACCATCGTTGTTCCGCCCATCGTAATAAAACCAAATTTTTGCTGAAGCAGGGAAAACACCAAACCTACCAGCATACCAACCAAACAACCAATCAAAGAAATAAGCATTCCTTCGTAAAAGAAAACGTGATGGATCAGTTTTTTACCTGCACCCAAACTGGTTAAAATGGCAATGTCTTTTCGCTTGTCTATTACCAACATTGTTAACGAACCAATTATATTGAAAATTGCAATGATCAGCACAAAAGTCAGTATCAAAAATATCGCCCATTTTTCGGAATTCAGCAGTTTATATAAAGAAGTATTTTGCTGATAACGGTTTTTTATCACATAGTTTTTCCCCAGCTTGTTCTGCAGTTGCTGCTGCATTTGGTTAACATTTGCTTTATTAAGCAGGTTGAGTTCTATATAAGATATTTTCTTCGGCTCGTCGAGCAAATCACGCGTAAAACTGATAGGTGTAATCACCATATCATCAAAATCCTGCTGTACTGAAAAAACGCCCGACATGCCAATATAACGAACAACAAACTCATCCATCGGGTTAAAAGAACTGACAACATTATGCCGAGGCGAATAAATTTGCAAGAGTGCAGATTGATCTCTGATATTAATGCCCAAACTAATTTGTACTGACGCACCAATAACAGCCAGGTTTTGATTGTCTTCTTTTAAGGTGAAAGAACCTACCTGCAAGGTACTATCTAAGTTGGGGTTCTTTAAAAAATCATCACTTACGCCTTTTACCGTCCCAATAAACTGGCTTTTACCATAACGGAGCAGCACTTTTTCTTCCAGCACTTCGGTTACCGAAAGCATCCCCGGTAGTTTGCGTAAACTATCCAAGTGCAGCGTTGCCGGATCAAATGTTTTTCCTTTTGCCGGCAGTACTTTTAGTTCAGGCGTAAAGTTGTTATACAGCGAAACGATCAATGTTTCAAACCCGTTAAAAACCGAAAGAATAATAATTAGCGCTGCACTGCCCACCAGCACGCCCAGCATCGAAATGCCGGAAATAATATTGATGGCATTGGTAGATTTTTTAGAAAAAAGATAGCGCTTAGCTATAAAAGCAGATGTGTTCAATTTCTTCGGATGCTTCTTTTACAATACTTTTTTAAGCAATACTTCTTTTATGACACTTTTTTTTATAACGCTTAGGTTAAAAACGGATTGTACTCTTTTTCGTAACCAATTGTAGTTTCCGGGCCGTGGCCAGGATAAACAATAACCAGGTCTGGCAGCGTAAACAACTTTTCGCGGATGTTTTGAATTAGTTGCCCGGTATTTCCGCCTGGTAAATCCGTGCGGCCTATACTTTCCCTGAAAAGCACATCCCCGCCAATCAATATATGATCATTGGCCGAATAAAAACACAAATGTGCCGGCGAATGGCCCGGCGCAAATATCAGTTCCAGTTCTGTATCTCCAAACTTTATTGTTCCGCTTTCCGGTAAAAAAGTATCCGGCAATGGCGAAACATCATACCTGATGCCCATTTGCGGCGCATAACCCGGGACCGCAGCCAATAACGGCAGTTCGCCTTCGTGAAATTGCGGCTTCAATCCGTACTGCTCAAAAATAAATTTATTACCCAAAACATGGTCGATATGGCAATGTGTATTGAGCAGCAAAACAGGCTTTAACTGGTTTTTCTGTATAAATGCCACTACTTTATTTTGTTCTTCTGCTGAATACATTCCCGGATCAATCAGCACACATTCCAGCGTATCGTCAAAAAGCAGGTAAGTATTTTCGTAATAAGGGTTATTGGGAAATGACTTGATATGCAACATCTTAATTAAACATAGGTAAACAAAGCACGACAAATTTATAATGATAAGTAAAAACACGCCGCTTTGTTAGGCAACATTACTTGTTTTTAAAGTAAACCGTAAAACGTGTCCCTTTGTTTAATTCGCTTTTTACTTCAATTTTGCCTCCTAAGGCTGTAATCTGTGCCTGCACAATATACAAGCCTAAACCCTTACCTTCTGCTTTGTTGCTAAAGCGTTTGTACAAACCAAAAAGTTGTTGCCCGTATCTGTTTAAATCGATGCCAATGCCGTTATCTTCAAAAATTAAAACAGCATGGCCCTGCTCCTGATAAGTTTTTATGTTGATAACCAGCCTTCGTTCGTCGCTTCTGTATTTCAGTGCGTTAGATAAAAAGTTCAGTAAAATACTTTCTAAATAACTTTCTTTAAACAGGATTACTGGCGCTTCGGCAAAATCTTCTTCTATTTGCGCGTTTGCAGTTTCAATCAAGTAAGCAAGGGATGCTTTTGCTTTGCCCCAAACTTCGGCAATAACTAAAGGTTGGGCAATTTTATCGTCCTCACTTTTAATCATTAAAATATCAATGATATCATTTACCGTGATATTTAATTTATTGGTCGAGCTTTTTACGGCCTCAATCAGTTCCAGCGTATCTTCATCTTTAATTGCTTCGGTATCCAGCAAACTTAAAAGCCCGGTTAAATTAGCCAGCGGTGCGCGTAAATTGTGCGAGATAACGTAAGAAAACTGTTTCAGTTCATTGTTGCTTTCCTGCAATTCGCGGACGAAGTTTTCATTTTCTGCTTCCCGGCTTTTACGTGCGGAAACATCCCGGTAAACAGCTACAAAATGGGTGATGTTGCCTTGACCGTCTTCTACCGGACTAATGCTGTAATCTACCCAATAATCGCTTTTGTTATTTTTATAGTTGATTAAACGGGTTTCAAATGTTTCGGGTTGAAAATGATTAACGGCAGATGCTTCTTTTACCGGGTATTTTTTATGAAGCAATGCTGGCTTTTGTCCTACAATTTCCTGTGCAGCATAACCGGTTAAATGGTTAAAAGCGGCATTGCTGTAAACAATTTCTGAATTATAAAAATCTGTTGAACTGTTTTTGGTGATGATGATACCATCCGCACTGTTGTTAATGGCCGATTGCAATAAGAGCAACTGCTGCTGAACCTCGTCTGTGATGATGGGTTGCTGCTGCTCATTTTGTTTCGTTAAATCAACAATAACAGCAACCCGGCAAGTTTTGTTATTAAACTGAAACAGGCTGGTAAAAACCTCCACTGCCGTTACTTCCCCTCTTTTATTTACATGCTGCCACTTGCCGGCAAAGCTTTTGTTACTGGCTGCTTCTGTTTTTTGCTGTAAATCAAAAATGGTCATTGCAGCAAACTCAACCCAGGTGTAACCGTAGAAATGTTCGGCAGCTTCGTTTGTTAGCAGTAGTTTTTTATTGTCAACCTCGTAAACCAGCACCGGCAAAGGATTGCGGTTAAACAGGTTTTTATATTGTTGTCCGGCTGTAGCAACCTCCAGGTTTTTTATCCGCCGGGCTACTGCATGTGTAATGCTTTTATATAAAATACTACTGTTTAGGTTCTCTTTTGCAATTACATCCTGCGCGCCTGCAAGTATCGCTTCTGTAGCAAGTGTTTCATTCGGATGGTCTGTTAAAATAATAACTGCCGGATGATTTGCTTTCTTTAAAAGTTTGTTAAATAATTCTTTTTCGGATGTTTGTTCAAACTTCAGGCTGATAATTAATACATCAAACGCAACCGAAGAATTAATTTCTACAGCTTTTGTTAAAAACTGGGAATAAACAATAACCGGATTTTGGAAGAATTTATTAATATAGCTGTTCAGGAGCACAAAATTTGCTGCGTCTTCTTCAACAATCAAAATATTTAAGGTATGCCTGCCCATTGTGTAATTACCTTTTTAAAGCATTACAATTGATATATCAGACGCAGCACTAACCTGTCCGATTTGTCGAAAGCAATCTAATGTTGTGCTTAAGGCTTTTTTTATCATTAATTTTATCCAGAAATTGTTCCGACTTATTACATCCATTGCTAAAATCAGCCTGCTGTTATTATGTTAAGCTATTTATTTTCTAAACCTGTACGTAATAATTTTTATTATGGTTAGTGCAGAACTTACAAATATATATACAGCTTTGCATATAATTATATATTACTTTCAGTATAAGCTATATAATTAATAAACAATGTATTAGGAAATTAATTATTGTATGAAATAATACAGCCGGAGCATATATTATAATATTTAACCATCAATTATGAAATTTAAATTAGGCGACTTTGTGCGTTTTGTGGAAGAGAAAAGAGAAGGTTTTATCACCCGGATTATCGACGGGCAAACGATAGGTGTAACGGGTGAGGATGATTTTGAAATACCAGTTCTGGCTTCAAAAGTTACTTCTGTACATGGCCGCGAAGCAGCCGTAGCAGCAGCAAAAGAACAGGAAGAAATTGAAGAAGCAGCTAACCAGGAATTTATTTCTAAAGGGATTTACCTGGCTGCCGTTCCGGAGAAACAGGTAACTTCCGTGGTTCAGTTTTACCTGATCAACCAAACTTCTTATACTTTACTTGCTTCTTTTACCACCGAAAAAAGCCAGGAATTTAAAGGGGAATTTGCCGGGATACTTTTACCGCGAACAGCCGTAAAGGTTTTTTCGGCCGGCTTGCCCGATATTTCTATCTGGCCCAAATTCATCTTCCAAATTCTATATCACAGCAAACAAACAGTAGATTTTTTAGATCCGCTGATTTATACCGAAAGGTTTAAAGCCAAAGATTTTGCAGGATCAAAAACAGCGGTACACTTATTAAACCAGCAAGGCTGGCAGTTTCAATTAGATATTGGAGCAGTAAAAGTAGATGCACAAAAGCTGAAGGAAAGCTTTTTTAAATCGCCGGAAGAGAAAAAAATGGTAGAAAAACCAGCTAAAGAAATTGACCTGCATATCGAAAAACTTCGTGATGATTACCAATTTTTAAACAGCAACGAGATCTTGAAAACGCAGCTGGAGCGTTTTCAGAAAACACTTGACGGGGCAATCGTACATCAATTGCCTTCCATCGTTTTTATTCATGGCGTTGGTAACGGTATCCTCCGGCACGAAATCCATAAAGTGGTTAGCAAGCATCCGCAGGTAAAAACGTTTATGGACGCCCGCAAAGAAAAATTTGGCTATGGCGCTACAGAAGTTGTTTTAAAGTGATTTTATACCGGTAAAAACAGTATCGTTCAATTTTATGCCTTCGTTTACTTCAACTCCTATTTTTAAATGGCTGTATTTTTTTATCGGTGCCGCTGTTCTGCTTAATTTCAGCGGATTGTTTATTACCATTCTTGGTTTAGACGGGCCATTATATGCCTGTATTGCCAAAAGCATGGTGCAGCGGCACGATTATGTAAACCTGTTTTCGCAGGGGAAAGACTGGCTGGATAAACCGCATTTTCCATTCTGGGTTACGGCTTTATCATTTAACCTTTTTGGTTTTACAACCTGGGCTTACAAGCTTCCTGCTATTTTATTTGTTTTGATGGGAGGAGTTTACACTTATCTCTTCTGCAAAAACCTGTACAATAAAGAGGTTGCGTTGTGGTCGGTTTTGATTTTTTTAACTGCTGAACATCTCATCATTTCCAACAATGATGTTCGTGCCGAACCTTATTTAACGGGTTTAATTATCGCTTCGGTTTATCATTTCTATAAAACGGTTGCTAAAAACAGCATTGGACATTTAATTATCGCCTGCGTTTTTGCCGCTTGCGCCGTAATGACGAAAGGTATTTTTGCCCTGATCCCGATTTTTGGCGCTTTTGCCGGAGAATATATCCTCACCAAAAACTGGAAACAGCTTTTTAACTGGCGATGGCTGCTTGCTTTTATTTTGGTGATGCTGTTTTTAGCATCCGAAATTTACTGCTTGTACGAGCAGTTTGATCTGCACCCGGAGAAATTAGTTTTCGATCAGCATAACGTTTCCGGTATTAAATTCTTTTTCTGGGACAGCCAGTTTGGCCGCTTCTTTAATAACGGGCCGATAAAAGGGCACGGCGATCCGTTTTTCTTTTTTCATACCTTGCTTTGGGCGTTTATTCCCTGGTCGGTTTTGCTTTATATTGCGGTTGTTCAGTTCTTCCGAAATCAACACAAACAAAAACGTGAATGGTATTGCATCTGCGGAGCGCTGCTTACTTTCTTTGTTTTTTCGGCCTCCAAATTCCAACTGCCGCATTATATTACCATTGTGTTTCCGTTTTTTGCGATCATCACGGCGCAGTATTTAATTGGCATCAAAACAGCAAAAGGATTGCAGGCTATCCGCATTACACAAAGCGCGGTTTTAGCTTTGCTGATCCTGATCGTTCTGCTTCTCCAGTATTTTTACCGGGCAGAAAATTTTACGTTCTTTACCATTTTGCTGCTGCTCATTACCGCCGTCCTCCTCATTTTTGTATCGGTAAAAGAAGCATGGGGCAGTAAATATCAACTGTTATTTCAATCGGTTTTGGTTTCGATATTCATCAACCTTTACCTCAACCTCAATTTTTATCCTTCCCTTTTACATTATCAATCTGGCAGCGAAGCCGCATTTTATATCGATAAAAACAGCATGGGTAATTTGCCGGTAGCACAATTGCAGGAAGAAGAATATTCGCACGCCTTGGAATTTTACTTAAACCGGCCGCTTTATTTAATTAATGAAGACGGAAAAGGGAACCTTCCTTCAAAACCTTATTTGTTGTATGCTTCGAAAGAAAACATAAACCAAATAGTGGCAAAAGGCTGGAAAATCAGACCGGTGAAAACGTTTAATGATGAGTTGGTAACGCGTTTAACAGGAAAGTTTTTGAACCGGAAAACGCGGAAAGAACAACTGGGGCAGAAAGACCTGGTTTTGGTGGAAAAGGATGTTTTGGCAAAATAAAAGCGATAAACCTTCAATTATTTTTACAGCAGGAATTAATATATTTGTTAGATGGATGCGCTGATTGTTTACCCCGAGAACAAAGAACAATTAACTGCTTTAAAAGCAGTAATGAAGGCTATGAAAATATCTTTTGAGCAAAAAAGCGAAATTTATCCGGATCAGGTAATTGAAGGTGTAAAAAAATCCTTAAAACAAGCAGATGCAGGACAAATTTTGCCTTATACCGGAATTAAGAATTTGTTATGAGCCTGCAGGTTTTTTATACGCCTGAAGCAAAAGAAACCTTACAATCTGTTTATCATTTTATACATACTAAATTTGGCTTAAAAGCAGCAGAAAAGTTTGTATGGAAAGCCGAAAAGACAATTGATCTTATTGCTGTTCATCCGTTAATGTTTAAAAGCAGCACAATCGACAAGAATGTTAGAATTGGCTTGATCAGCAAGCAAACTTCTCTGTTTTACCGTATTAATGATACAGCTTTTGTTTTTTTGGGATAACCGCCAGGAACCGCTACAATAAAAAGCAATACCTTTAAAGGCTTTGTTTGAAATTCTTATTTTGATGAGGCTTAAAAGCTTACTAATTAGTAAGGGCAATATCCACCACTTGCCCAATAATAATCAGCGCCGGATACGTTAACTTCTGTGTTTCCGCCATTTCCGGTAAATCTTTTACCAAACCTTTTACAGATTTCTGCTTGGGTAAAGAAGCATGCTGGATAATTGCCGCCGGAACTGAACCTTTTCCTGCTTCTATATAAGTTGCTGCAATTTCCTGCAGCTTTTTCATGCCCATATAAATTACAACCGTTGCGTTGCTTTGCATGGCTAAACGCAGATCAGCAGAAAGCGAGCCGTCTTTTTTCGTTCCGGTTATCGCCCAAACGCTTTCGCTTAAATTGCGGTGCGTTAGAGGAATATCTTCAAACCCGGAAGCCTGCATACTCGTAATTCCCGGGATAAAATAGGTTTTAATACCATGTTCACGGGCAAATAAAATTTCTTCAAATCCTCGCCCAAAAATAAACGGGTCGCCGCCTTTTAAGCGAATGACTTGTCCTTTTGCAAGAGCATATTGTTTAATTAGTTCCAGGATCTTTTCCTGAGGCGTATATTCTCCGTAAGGTTGTTTGCCTACATAAACCAGCTCGCAATCTTTAGGCGCCAAATCCAGCAATTGCTTATTGGCCAGGTTATCGTACAAAATAACTTTGGCCTGCTGCAATAATTTGTAAGCTTTAACGGTGATCAATTCAGGATCACCCGGACCAGCGCCAACAACATATAATTCAGGTTCTTTAGTTTCTTCGCCCATGCTTCTTTTACCAGCATTTTTTATGCCTTAACCTTATCATTTACTTTTCATTGCCATATAGTCCAGCGTTAAATTGCACATCGCTTTTACACCTAAAGTAAATCCACTTTCATCAATATAAAAATCAGGCGTGTGGTGAGAAGGCGCTGTTAATGGGTTTCCGCCTTTGGGCATTCCTCCCAAAAAGAAAAATATACCCGGAACTTTCTCTTCGTAAAAAGAAAAATCTTCGGCGCCGGTAACAGCAGGGCGCAACAATACATTTTCTGCCCCGGCTGTTGCCTGTAAAGTTGGCAGCATTTTTTCTGTCAGAACCGGATCATTATAAGTAACCGGGTAATGGGTGCTGTATGGAATTTTTACTTCTGCCGTAGCGCCTGCCGCTGCTGCCGTATTTTGCACGATGGTTTTAATGCGTTCGATAAACATTTTTTCATCCGGAGCGCTTAAATTTCGGATGGTTCCCATCATTTCTACCTGTTCAGGGATAATGTTAGAACGGTTTCCGCCATTAATCGAACCAATGGTAACCACGCCGCCGTTTTCTGTTACGTTTAAATTACGGCTCACAATAGTTTGCAAAGCCATAATAATTTGTGCCGAAGTAACGACAGGATCAACAGACGACCACGGATAAGCGCCATGCGCCTGCCGCCCTTTTACCGTAATTTTAAAATCATTTACCGCCGCCATTGCGCCGCCCGGGCGATAAGCTATTTTGCCAACTTCTGTTTGCGAGTTGATGTGTAAGCCAAAAATGACATCTACTTTCGGGTTTTCCAGTACGCCTTCTTTTACCATTAATGCTGCACCGCCTTCTTCGCCAGCAGGTGCACCTTCTTCTGCCGGTTGAAAAATGAACTTTACCGTTCCATGCAGTTCGCTTTTCATGGAAGATAAAATTTTTGCCACACCCATTAATATCGCCACATGCGAATCGTGCCCGCAAGCTGCCATTACGCCAACTTCCTGTCCGTTATACATCGCTTTTACTTTAGATGCAAACGGTACATTTACGCGTTCTGTAACCGGCAAACCGTCCATATCGGCACGTAAAGCCACCACCGGGCCGGGTTTTCCTCCTTTTAATATCCCAACTACGCCCGTTTTGGCTACGCCGGTTTTTACTTCGATGCCTAATGATTTTAAGTAACTGGCTACAATTCCGGAAGTCCGCACTTCATGATTTCCCAATTCCGGATGTTCGTGAAAATCTCTCCGCCAGGCAATTACCTGTTTTTCTAAAGCGTCTGCCTGTTTGCCAACCTGGGCTTTATAAGAAGTTTGCGAAAAAGCCGGAAAGCAAATCAACGCAAACGGTAAAAAGTAAAGTTTTTTCATCAGGGTTTTTATTTGTAAGAAAGATAGTCAAATATGCTTATTGCACAAGCCTTAAATTTTTTTAGTATCAAAATTTGATGCTAAAAATATACCGGTAAAAACAGCATTACCCTTTTAATGCTTTATACCATTACCAATTATTAAACTTAATCTATGAAAAACCTGCCTAAAAAGAGTACGCTGCTAATTTGTGGGATGCTTACAACTTTATCTTTTTATGCTTACGCACGAGATAAAAATCATAAAGCACTTTATTTATTTTCTAACGAGGCTATCAAAATAAAACCAGACTCAGAAATTGTTGCAGACAATGCTAAACTGCAATTGATCGCCAAACAGTTTAAGTTTACAGAAGGGCCGGCAGTTGATAAAATGGGAAATGTTTTTTTTACCGATCAGCCCAACGACAAGATCTGGAAATACGACATTAACGGAAATCTTTCTGTTTTTATGGATAAAAGCGGTCGTTCTAACGGTTTGTATTTTGATAAAAAAGGAAATTTGATTGCCTGTGCTGATGAAAAAGATGAATTGTGGTCTATCTCGCCCGGAAAAAAAATCACGGTTTTGGTTGAAGGTTTTGAAGGCAAGAAATTAAACGGGCCAAACGATTTGTGGATAGATGCAAAAGGCGGAATTTACATTACTGACCCGTATTACCAGCGCGATTACTGGACACGAAAAAAACCTGATTTGGAAGGCCAAAAGGTGTATTATCTCCCGAAAGGAAAAAAAGATTTGGTAATGGTTGCCGATGACTTAAAAAAACCAAACGGCATTGTAGGAACGCCAGACGGAAAATATTTATTTGTGGCCGATATTGAAGGAAATAAAACTTATAAGTACGAAATTAAAGCAGACGGAACTTTAACTAACCGGCAGCTTTTTGCAGAAAAAGGTTCTGATGGAATGACGATGGATAACCAGGGAAACATTTACCTGACCGGAAATGGCGTTTTTGTTTTCAATTCTGAAGGGAAGCAAATTAAACATATCGGCATTCCGGAAAAGTGGACTGGCAATATTTGCTTCGGTGGAAAAAACAGAGACATATTATTTATTACTGCTTCCGAAGGAATTTATACGCTGAAAACGAAAGTAAAAGGTGTTGAATAATTTTATGCTAATACTGTTTTTATGCCGGTAAAAACAGTATCAGGAAAATAGCTTTTGCAAATCGATTTGCAAACCAGGCAAAGTATTTAAGGTGATGGTGCCGTTTTGATGCTCTTTTTGCTGTAAGATAAATTGTTTATCGTTTAAAACATAAACTTCTGCATTTTTGGATAAAGGGTCGATAATCAAATATTCCTTTACGCCGTAACGTTCGTAAAAATCTTTTTTATGTATTAAATCATAATAAGCGGTGGCAGGCGAAAGGGTTTCGATAACCAAATCAGGTGCACCATGGATACGATCGTAAAGTAATTCAACTTTGCTTTCGTTAGAGATGTAAATCAAATCAGGCTGAAAGGTATTTTTTTCATCCAGCACAACATCAACAGGATAAAACAAACAAAGTCCTCCTAAACCGTTTTTTTCTAAATGTTGAGAGATCAACATAAAAAGTTTCCCATTAACCAACTGATGATTAAGCGAAAAAATTGGCGGCATCACTTTTTCTCCATCAATCAATTGAAACTGCGGGCCTACTTCCAGCGAATGGTAATCTAATTCGGTATATTTCTTTTTCTCCGCAACTGGCATAATCAAGTTTATAAATTTTTAGATGGTAAAAGAAGCATCAGGAAAACAGCTTTTGCAGGTCAATTTGTAAACCAGGCAAGGTATTTAAGTTGATCGTATCATTTTGCTTTTGCTGTAGCTCAAATTTATTTTCTCTTAAAACATAAGCTTCAGCATAGAAATGTTTTGGATCAATAATCAAATATTCCTTTACGCCGTAACGTTCGTAAAAATTTTTCTTCTGCTGCAAATCATAATAAGCGGTAGAAGGAGAAAGAATTTCGACGATCAAATCAGGTGCGCCCATAATCCGGTCATGAAACAGCTCCTTTTTTCTTTCGCCTGAAATGTAGATTAAATCAGTTTGAAAAATGTTTTCTTCATCTAAAACTACATCCAACGGAGCATATAAACATAGTCCGTCAGCATTAATTTTTTCTGAAAAAGCGTCTATAATTTTAAAAATCCGTGCTGATAATAGCTGATGATAAGAACTTGGCGATGGCGACATAACTAAATCTCCGTTAATGAGTTGAAACGGCGCACCTTCTTCCAGCAGTTGGTAGTCTTTTTCGGTGTATTTCTTTTTCTCCGTGATGTGCATAATCAAATGTATACATTTTTAGGTGGTAAAAGAAGCATTAGAAATTATCCTTGTACAGCACGCAAATCAATGGTAAATACCAAAACAGAGTTTGCCGGAATAGTGCCGGCCGCCGAATTGCCATAACCTAAAGCCGAAGGAATTAGTAGCAAAATACGGCCTCCGGGTTGATCATAGGGAATACCAATTTTCCAGCCTTGAATCAAATTACCACCTAAAAGAGAAGTAAAATTCATGCTGCTATCAAATTGAGTTCCATCTAACAGTGTTCCAGTATATGCTACAGTTATAGTAGATTTAAGCGTTGGTGCAGTTCCACTTCCCGGGATTAAAATCTGATAATACAAGCCGGACGGATCTTTTACAGCTGTAATATTTTTAGCTTTAATATAAGCCTGAATTTTATCATCATCAATTTTAGCCTGTACAGCTGGATCAACAGTTGCGGTACTACTTTTTTTACAGGCAGAAAAAATAAGGGTAAAAAGAGCAAAGAATAATAAATATTTTTTCATGTGGAGATTTGCTTTGGTAACGCCTAAGCTGTTGTTTTGATCTTCAATTCATTCAATTGTTTTTCGTCGATGGTGGATGGCGAATCGATCATCACATCCCTTCCCGAATTATTTTTAGGGAAGGCAATGACATCGCGGATAGAATCCAGTCCGGCAAAAATGGAACACAAACGGTCAAAACCAAAGGCAATGCCGCCATGCGGGGGCGCGCCAAATTCAAAAGCATCCATTAAAAAGCCAAACTGTTTTTGGGCTTCTTCCTGAGAAAAACCTAAATGCTTAAACATTAAAGCCTGCAGGTTTTTATCGTGGATACGGATAGAACCGCCGCCAATTTCAGTTCCGTTAATAACCATATCATAAGCATTGGCCCGAACTTCTCCCGGATCGGTTTCCAGCAAAGCAATATCTTCCGGTTTTGGCGAAGTGAACGGATGGTGCATCGCATGGTAACGCTCGGTTTCTTCGTCCCATTCCAGCAACGGAAAATCCAAGACCCAAAGCGGCGAAAACGTATTTTTATCGCGCAAACCTAAACGGCTGCCCATTTCCAAACGCAATTCGTTCAGTTGCTTGCGCACTTTATCTTTTTTACCTGCTAAAAGAAGCATCAAGTCGCCGGGTTCTGCATCAAAAGCAGTCGCCCATTGTTTTAAATCTTCTTCATTATAAAATTTATCTACCGATGATTTTAAAGTTCCGTCGGTATTGTAACGCAGATAAATTAAACCAGTTGCACCAATTTGCGGACGTTTAATAAAATAAGTAAGTTCATCCAATTGCTTGCGAGTGTAAGAAGCACAGTTTTTTGCGTTGATACCAACTACCAGTTCTGCTTGATGAAAAACCGGGAAATTTTTGCCTTTTACCAGATCTGTCAGTTCTGCAAACTGCATCCCAAAACGCGTATCGGGTTTATCAGAACCGTACAAACGCATGGCATCAGCATAAGTCATGCGTGGCACTTCAACCAGATCAATTCCTTTTACGTTTTTGAAAAGTGTACGCACCATTCCTTCAAAAACATTCAGAATATCTTCTTGCGTGATGAAGGACATTTCGCAATCAATCTGTGTAAATTCCGGCTGACGGTCAGCACGCAGATCCTCATCGCGGAAACATTTTACGATCTGGAAATAACGGTCAAACCCGGAAACCATCAGCAATTGCTTAAAGGTTTGCGGCGATTGCGGCAAAGCGTAAAATTCGCCGGCGTTCATGCGGCTTGGCACCACAAAATCACGCGCGCCTTCAGGCGTTGATTTGATTAAAACCGGTGTTTCTACTTCAATAAAATCCAGTCCGTCTAAATATTTACGTACTTCCTGCGCCATTTTGTGGCGAAGAACCAAGTTGTTACGGATTGGATTTCTACGCAGATCCAAATAACGGTACTTGGCACGCAGCTCTTCGCCGCCGTCGGTTTCATCCTCAATTAAAAAAGGCGGTACTTTGGATTGATTTAAAATTTCCAGCGCAGTTACGGCAATTTCAATTTCTCCTGTTGGTATTTTCGGGTTTTTGTTGGAGCGCTCAATTACTTTTCCGGAAACTTTAATCACAAATTCGCGGCCTAAATCACGCGCCTGGTTTCGTACGGCAGCATCGGTTTCATCATTAAAAACCAGTTGTGTAATGCCGTAACGGTCTCGTACATCAATAAAAGTAGTTCCGCCTAAATCGCGCGATTTTTGCACCCAGCCGCAAAGTGTAACTTCTTTGCCTAAATCGTTCCGTGTTAATTCGCCGCAAGTATTTGTTCTGAGCATGTTATGCTAATTATTTGAATTTGCAAAAGTAGGGTTTTGAGGTGAAAGGCGGAAAGGTGAAGGGAAGAAAGGTTTGAACGTGAAGCGATGCCAATTTTTAGGTGGTAAAAGAAGTATGAATGATTTTATAATAGGGGATTAAAGGAGTGAAATTTTAATATCTGGGAATTATCGTAATATCTGTATAGGTTACTTAAGAGGCATATACATCAGTACCTGGTTTTTCTATAAAGGGAAGTTTAAATTACAATTTTAACTTTTCTGGATTTCTTCTGCTGTCCCAGATGGTAATAATTTCTAAAAACTGATCTGTAATACGATAGAAAATGGAGTAATCGCGTACGATCTTTATTCTTACGTTTGGAAAATCAGTAGGTTTTCCAAGCGCTGGAATTTGAGCTAACAATTCAATATTTTCTCTAAACAAAGAATCAAGTTTTATGCTATAAGAATTCGATTGATTTCTTTTAATCCAATAATCTAAAATCTCCAGCCTGTCCTGATTAGCGCGAACCGACCATTTTATCTGTTTAGCCATTGATCGGCTTGCCTATTAGCTTCCTCATTCGATATAAACATCCCTTTATTAAGCTGTGCTATACCTTCATTTACAGCTTCTGCCTCCTCTTTACTTAGATCATAGACTTCATGTGCTTTAGACTCTAAATCAATTATACGCAAAAGCTGATTCAAAAGCTCTTCGTTATTAATGCTGTCGATTTTTGCTATCAGTTTTTCCTTTAATTCAATATCAATCATAGCTATTGCTTTTACCAAATATAAGAATTTGAAATCAAAGCTTCCAAATCCAAAACCAAACCCTATCTTTGCCCAAATTCTCAAGGGGTGCCTTGCTTGGTAATAGTTTACAATCTGCAGATTGTTGCTACCAACTGAAAAACAGGCTGAGATCAAACCCAGGAAGAAGAGTTGTAAGTTATAAGTTTTAAGTTGTACGTGCGCTAAACGTATAACTTATAACGTACCACTTCAAACTCCAATCCGCACCTGATCCGGGTAATGCCGGCGTAGGGAGAGGTAAAAAGTTAAGTGTACTGCACGTTCGCCCTGGCGGGCAGATGGTTTAACTACAGTTTATTTTAAAACATTTTGAAAAAATTATTACTGGCTTTTACAGCCCTGCTGCTTCCTTTTCTGGCTGCGGCGCAGTTTTCCCTGTCGGGGAAAATTACCGATGTTCAAACCGGCGAAACTTTGCCAAACGCAAGTATCAGCATTGAAAAAACAGCGTTAAAAACAGTATCGGATGCCAGCGGAAATTTCCGTTTCCACAATTTAAAAGCCGGAACCTACCATGTTATCGTTAGCTATATCGGTTATCAGCAATTACAGCAATCGGTAGTAATCAACACAGGTCAATCTCTAAATTTTGCCCTTAAAAGAAGCACGGTACAAGCAGACGAAGTGTTTGTACGCGCTACCCGGACCGGACAAAATTCGGGTTTTACTTATACCAACCTCAGTAAAAAAGAACTGGCCAAAAATAACTTAGGCCAGGATTTGCCTTATTTGCTCAACCAAACGCCTTCTGCCGTAATTACTTCGGATGCTGGTGCTGGCGTTGGTTATACTGGTATCCGAATTCGTGGTTCTGATGCTACGCGGATAAATGTTACGCTGAACGGCATTCCGCTAAACGATGCCGAAAGTCAGGGAAGTTTTTTTGTAGATATTCCTGATCTGGCTTCTTCTGTGGATAACATCCAGATCCAGCGCGGCGTAGGCACTTCCACCAACGGCGCAGGTGCTTTTGGTGCCAGCATTAACGTTCAAACAACAACACGGCAGGATACTGCTTATGCACAATTGGATAATTCTGTTGGCTCTTACGGAACGGTAAAAAACACGATCAGTTTAGGTTCTGGTTTGATTGCTAACCATTTTACGTTTGACGGCCGTTTGTCGCGCATTCATTCTGATGGTTATATTGATCGTGCTTCTTCTGACCTCAAATCCTACTTCCTTACAGGCGCTTATTATGGTAAAAATACGTCCATCCGCTTAAACGTTTTCTCCGGATCAGAAAAAACTTACCAGGCCTGGGACGGCGTTCCGGAAGATAAACTGTTAGCAGGAGATCGAACTTACAATGAATTAGGCTTGATGCCGAACGGCGATTTCTATAAAAATCAAACTGATAATTATATCCAGAACCATTACCAGCTGCTTTTCAACCAAAAAATTTCTGATAAACTTTCTTTTAACGGCGCCTTGCATTATACGCAGGGAAGCGGCTATTACGAAGAATATAAGATTGCCCAGCCTTTTGCAAAATATGGTTTAACGCCGATAATTAAGGGCGTGGATACCACAGATCTGGTTAGAAGGCTTTGGCTGACTAATTATTTCTACGGCGTTACTTACAACCTCAATTACCAGGCACAAAAAAACCTGAATTTTACTTTGGGCGGCGCTTACAATCAATACCGAGGGCAGCACTACAACCGCATTGAATGGACGCAGCAAAGCACCAATATTACGCCGGATTACGAATACTCGCGCAACAATGCTTTTAAAACCGATTTCAATATTTTTGGCAAGATGGATTACCGGCTGGGCAACTTAAACTTGTATGCCGATGTGCAGTACCGCCGCGTTTATTATTCGTTTTTAGGATATGATTATAACTTAAATAATGTGCAGCAATCGGCAACACTCAACTTTTTCAATCCTAAACTTGGTTTAAGTTACCAGATCGATCCTGCAAATAATGTTTATGCTTCTTTTGCGGTAGGAAATCATGAACCGAACCGGGATGATTACACGCAATCTACTCCTTCCAGCCGGCCAAAAGCAGAAACTTTATACGATTTTGAAGCCGGATACAGAACTAAACAAGGTGTTTTTACAGGTGGAATTAACGGTTTCTACATGCTGTATCATAACCAGCTGGTGCTTACCGGAAGTTTGAACGATGTTGGCGCAGCTATTAGAAGTAACGTAAAAGACAGCTATCGTGCAGGATTGGAACTGGATGGGCGAATACAAATTGCACAACCACTTTATTGGTCGCTTACTGCTGCTTTAAGTGCTAATAAAGTGAAAAACTTCCAGCAGTATTTAGAAAATTATGATACTGGACAAACGGTATTGAACCAGCAGTTCCAAAAAACCGATATTGCTTATTCGCCGGATTTTGTAAGTTCCAGCGAAATTGGTTACAGCCCGATCAAAGGCGGAGAAATTGCGCTCATCAGTAAATATGTAAGCAAGCAATATTTGGATAATACTTCCAGTAATGACCGAAAATTGGATGCTTTTTTTGTAAATAATATCCGGTTACGCTACAATTTCAGCACCAAAGCAGTTAAAAATATTGGCATTTCTTTCCTCATCAACAATATTTTCAGCGAATTGTACGAGCCAAACGGTGCAACTTATCCGGATATTGAAGGTGGAAAAGTAGTGAATTACAACTATTACTATCCGCAGGCAACCCGAAATTTTCTGGCTGCATTAAGTCTAAGATTTTAGGCCGATAAAAGAAGCATCACAAAATGGACATGCAATACTGGCTGCAGCTTTTATCCCAACAAATCCTGGAAACCGGCTGGCTGCAATGGCTGGCCGTGGTTTTTGGCGTTGCCGAAGTTTTATTGGCCAAACGCAATAATGTTTTACTTTATCCGGCCGGATTGATTGGCACCATGCTTTCCATCGTTCTGTTGCTGGAAGCGCAGTTATATGCCGAAACCTTACTAAACGTGTATTATATTGCCATGAGCGTTTATGGCTGGTGGTTTTGGATGAAAAAACGCAATCAGCCCACCGTTCCCATTACTTATAGTAACAGGCGAGAATGGATCATTACTGCTTTAATTACTTTCGTTGGCGGGTTGGTTTTATACCTGGTCTTAAAAAAGTTTACACCTTCCACCGTTCCCGTTTGGGATGCTTTTGTTTCGGCTTCTGCCTGGGCTGGAACGTGGCTATTAACTCGACGAAAAATTGAAAACTGGATCGTTCTAAATGTTTCTAACCTGTTTGCCGTACCGCTTTTGTTTTACAAACAACTACCGCTGTTTGCCTTGCTTACCATTTTCCTGTTTGTAGTGGCCATTTTTGGTTATTTTGACTGGAAGAGGATCTATCGGCAGCAATCTAAAGCTAATTCATCCCCCTAACCCCCTTCAAAGGGGGAAGCCAGACACCTACCTTTCTGCCGTTTAAATTTGCAGTCAGAACGGTATAAGCCCTGGCCCTTTTCCCCCTTTGAAGGGGGTTAGGGGGATGATTTTATTAATTTATAACTTCATGAACATTTCCCATCCTTCTACACTTCTCCAACCTGAATGGATCGAAATTATCCGATCCGGCGCAGCAAAAGCCGAAGAAACCGGTTTGCTTCAACCCAAACAATTAGAACTGATCTACCAGCAGCAATGGTTTAAATTGTTAGTGCCACAAGTTTATTCGGGAACAGAAAAACCTCTGCCGGAAATGGTGCGGCTGGAAGAAAGCCTGGCCTGGGCCGAGGGCAGCGTGGGCTGGGTAATTACTTTATGCAGCGGCGCAGGTTGGTTCGGAGGTTTTATGTCGGTAAAAACAGCATCGGCAATTTTTAAAGGCGAAAATGTTTGCCTGGCCGGAAGCGGCGCTTTTAACGGAACAGCTACCAAAACCAACGATGGCTTTATCATCAGCGGAAAATGGAAATACGCCAGTGGCGCGCAGCATGCCACGCACTTCACCGCAAATTGCCTGATAAAAGAAGCACGGGAAACGGTTTTAAATGAAAACGGAGATCCGCTGATCTTATCTTTTATTATTAATGCCAAAGATGTTACACTGATACCTGCCTGGAAATACATGGGCATGATGGGAACCGGAAGCGATGCTTTTGAAGTGAAAGATTTGTTTGTTCCGGCAGCTCGCAGCTTTAAAATTGACCCGGATTCTGCAGTGATTGAACGGCCTTTGTACCGTTATCCGTTCCTGCAATTAGCAGAAGCTACCCTTGCGGCAAATCTTTCGGGCATGGCTATTCGTTTTATGGATTTGGCAGAAGTGATTTTTCAGGAAAAAATCGGGCAAAATAAGCTTTCATCAACCCAAAAATCAGTTTTAAGAAACACATTTAAAACGCTTGAAGCTGCATTTAACCAGATTCGGCAGGCGTTTTATCAGGCAGTTGATCAATCCTGGGTGCTTCTTTTATCTGATGAAAAAAGTATGGTAAAAGAAGCATTGCAGGAAGTTAGTAAAACCAGTCGCCAATTAGCTAAAACTGCAAGGGAAACTGTTGACGAATTGTATCCTTACTGCGGTTTATTGGCTGCCAGTCCGGATACAGAAATTAACCGCGTTTGGCGCGATCTGCATACGGCAAGTCAGCATAGTTTGCTTACTTTTTCAGCCTAAAGAAACCTGCTCTTCTAACAACTCAAGGGTTCCTTTGCATCTATAAAAAAACAAAAATCACATTTTATTAGTCCTAACAAGCAGCAACTATTATGTAAACAGGAGCGAATGCAAAATTGGATAAAGTGTTATGCTGATATGGACTGAAGTTATCATCCGTTTAACCTTAGCTGCTTTTTTCGGGGCAGTTATTGGATTAGAAAGAGAAAGAAAAAATTGGACGGCTGGTATGCGTACACACATGATGGTTTGTGTAGGTTCTACATTAATCATGATGGTTTCCGCTTTTGGCTTCTCAGATGTTTTAGGAACGGCACATGTTGTTCTTGATCCGGCGAGAATTGCAGCACAGGTAATCAGCGGGATCGGCTTTATCGGGGCAGGAACTATCCTGTTTTCAAAACAAGGGACAATCCGTGGCTTAACCACGGCTTCCGGTTTGTGGACCGTTGCTGCAATTGGCCTGGCAACTGGCGGCGGAATGTATTTTGCAGCCGCAACAACCACTGCTATAGCTATTATAATTCTTTGGTTATTGCAACCGCTTGAAAACAGGATAGCCAAGCGGTTCAGGCAAAAAACTTTAAGGATAATAACCAAATCCAACGCAAACCCGGCAGAAATGCTGCAAGAATTAACTCAAAATAAATCCTTTAAATTATTAAGTTTTTCTTTGGATAAAGGTGATGATGAATTTATTATTCAACTAAAATTTGAAAATATTGACTTTCTTAAAGTTACAGAAGTAATTAGCAGCTTGCAGGCAAACCCAACGATAAAAGAAGTTTTTTGGAGTAATTAACCCTAAAACTGCCTTTAAAACTTGTATCATTAGTTGTTTCTTAACAGAAATATCACAGACCAACCCATTTTCATTGCTGATATTTACAACGTAACTTAAAATTTAAGGATGAAAATTAAATACCTGCTGCTCTTTCCTGCATTACTTGGCAATGCTTCTTTTGCACAGAAAAAAACGGCACCTGCTGTTACTGCTCTTCCCAGGCCAAAATTAATGGTTGGGATTGTGGTTGACCAAATGCGCTGGGATTATTTGTACCGTTATTACGACCGCTACCAAACGGGTGGTTTTAAGCGGATGCTGAATGAAGGTTTTACCTGTGAAAACACGAATATTGATTATATTCCAACGGTAACTGCTGCCGGACATACTTGTATTTACACCGGTTCTGTTCCGTCTATTCATGGTATTGCCGGTAATGATTTTATCATCCAGGCAACCGGAAAATCTGTTTATTGCACAGAAGATAGCACCGTAAAAACAGTAGGAAGCGCTTCTGATGCTGGCCAAATGTCGCCCAGAAATTTATTGGCAAGTACTGTTACCGATGAGCTTCGTTTAGCCACTAATTTTCGTTCTAAAGTAATCGGCATCGCTTTAAAAGACCGCGGTGGAATTTTACCTGCCGGCCATGCTGCCAATGCTGCTTATTGGTTTGATGATGCTTCCGGCAACTGGATCACAAGCACTTATTACATGAGCGGGCTTCCTTTATGGGTTAAAAATTTCAATGAGCAAAAGCTGGCGCAAAAATATTTAAAACAGGATTGGAATACGCTTTATCCGATTCAAACTTATGTACAAAGCGAGGCAGATAACAACAAACACGAAGGTGCTTTCAGTGGTTCTGAAACGCCAACTTTTCCTGTTAAAACGGCTGCTATGCTGGCAAAAGGTGTTGGTATCATCCGCAGTACTCCTTATGGTAATTCGCTCACCTTAGACCTGGCTAAAGCAGCTGTTGAAAATGAACAATTAGGCAAAAATACGGTAACAGATTTTTTAGCTGTAAGCCTTTCTTCTACCGATTATATTGGCCATCAGTTTGGACCTAATTCCGTAGAAATTGAAGATACATATTTACGTTTAGACCGAGATCTGGCCAACTTCTTTACTTATTTAGATGGCAAAGTTGGTAAAGGAAATTATACTGTTTTTTTAACTGCCGATCATGGTGCTTCACATAATCCTAACTTTTTAATTGATCATCAAATTCCTGCCGGTTTATGGGGAGCTTCTACGCTGAAAGATCTGAACCAGATGCTGGAGAATAAATATAAGGCAAAAAAACTGGTGATCAACTTAGGAAACTATCAGGTTAACCTCAACAATGTGCTCATTCAAAACAACAAATTAAACCTGAATGAGATTAAAGCTGACTGCATTGCATTTTTACAACAGCAAAAAGGCGTAGCGTATGCAATAGATATGGAAAAAGTACAACAAGCCAGTATTCCGAATGAATTGCGTGATCGGATTATAAACGGTTATAATCATGACCGTTCCGGAGCAATCCAAATTATTCTGCAACCTGGTTGGTATTCTGGCCATGGTGCAACCGGCACTACGCACGGCACCTGGAACCCTTATGATGCACATATTCCGTTAGTTTTTATGGGTTGGGGCATCCAGCATGGACATTTAAACCGCGAAACACACATGACAGATATTTCTGCAACTGTAGCTGCTTTGCTGCATATACAGGCGCCGAATGGTTGTATCGGCCAGCCAATTTCTGAGGTGTTGAGGTGAAAGGTTTTAAGGTAAAAGGTTAAGAGGTGAAAGGTAAAAGGTTGAAAGGTAAGAGGAAGAACGAAAAAGCCTAAAGTTTTTTCTAAATTTACCTAAACACTTGCAAATTTTTCCTTTCACCTTAAAACCTTTTTCCTTTCACCTTAAAACCCTTTACCTTTTCCTATGTCTTCCCATCACGTTGTTCGCGAAAAACAAGAACCCGCTTTACTTATTTTAGAGCTGGATTTATTTGATGAAGAGCACCTGGGCCAATTATTAGAATGGAGCCCGACAGTTTTGGTAACGGATGATGCTGCAGAGAAACTGTACAGTTTAGGGATTAAGTTTGATGTGCTGCTTACTCAAACCGAACCGGTATTTTTACAGGAAAACTTGCGCTTAATTACAGTTGAGGAAGACGCACTAAAAGCAGGATTACAATTTTTAATCAGCGAAAAATATCCGGCAGTCAATATTATTGCCGGTAAAAGAAGCATGGCAGATTTTCTGGTTTACGCGGATCAGATCACTTTAGTTATTTTCAGCAATCATCAAAAAATTTATCCGGTAAGCAGCAGTTTCAGTAAATGGAAAGCAGCAGGAGAACTCATTTATATTGATGATATTCCTGCTGATTTGGAACAAAGCGGACTGGAGCAAATCAACCAAAATCAGTTTAAAACAAAAAACGATGGTTTTTTTACGTTGAAATTTGCGCAACCTTATTTATTTATTGCGGAAGATATTTAAAAAGCAGCCGGATCATCCAAACATTTCATTAAATCAGGATATTGGAACTGGTAATTCAAATCAGCAATAATTTTATCAGGGCTGATGATTTTCCATTGCGTTTTCTCTTCCAAAAAATCCGGCACAGCAAAACCTGATCTTAAAATTGCCTTGCCGTAAAATTCTTTTTTAGTGGGATGAGAAGGTGCAACTGCATTGTAAATTCCGGTTTTTTGCTGGTTTAAAACAGCTTCGATCAAACCCAAACAATCATTTAAATGGATCAGGTTAACCGGAGCTAAGCCATTGGGAATACTGTTTTTATCCCTGAAAAATCTTCCCGGGTTTCTGTTAGGGCCAAACAATCCGCCAAAACGGATCACAGTGGTATCAAAGTTTTTATCCGGTAAAAACAGCATCTCTGCCAGCAGCAATTCCGATGGATTGCTCGGCTCGTCTGCTTCGGTAACTTCGCGGCAAACATCAGCGTAAACAGAAGTAGAACTGATAAAAATAACTTTGCCGATAGTGGCAGCGTGCATAAAAGGCAGCAAACCTTGCATTTTTTCGAGGTAACCAGCCTGGGCGTTTTTTCTGGATGGCGGCACATTGATCAACAAAAAATCTGAATTGAAAAATACCGGGTCAACTTGCTCTTTTAAATTTCCTAACTGCATTAAAAAAGGCTCAATTGCAGCTTTTTCAAGCAACGTTAACTTTTCCCGGGTTGTGGTAGAACCTTTAACCCGCCAGCCTTTTTTAACCAGTTTTTGTGCCAGCGGAAGGCCCAGCCAGCCGCATCCTGCAATGCTTATTGTTTTATTTTTACCTTTGCTGCTCATTCTAGCAAAGATAAACCAAATCATTTTGGCATCTCATTTGTAATCATGCAACTTAAATACGATCATCAACTATGAAAATTTTATCCAGAAAATTAGCCGTTACCAGTATAGCCATTGCTATGGCAGCAACGTTTAACACCGGTTGTTCATCTTTCACCAAAACCCAAAAAGGCACAGCTATTGGTGCCGGAGCCGGTGGTACAATTGGTGCTTTAATTGGTAAAAAAGCAGGAAATACAGCCATTGGAGCCATTATTGGCGGTGCAATTGGCGGAACTGCAGGTGCTTTTATTGGTAGGAAAATGGACCGCCAGGCAGCAGAAATTAAACAAACCGTTCCCGGAGCTGATGTAGTTCGCGAAGGAGAAGGTTTGATTGTAAAATTTGATTCGGGCATTTTGTTCGATGTAAATAAAACCGATTTAAAGCCTGCTGCAACCACTAATTTGCAAAACCTGGCAGCTTCTATGCAAAAAAACCCGGACACCAATATTTCGATCATCGGTTATACGGATAATACCGGTTCTGCGCAATATAACCAGGATTTATCTGTACGCCGGGCAGAAGCTGTAAAATCTGCAATAACAGCTAACGGTGTTTCCGGTTCCCGTTTAACTACTCAGGGAAAAGGCGAGGGCGACCCGATTGCAGATAACAGTACAGAAGCCGGACGTGCACAAAACCGCCGCGTAGAAATTGTAATTGTAGCCAATGATAAAATGAAAGCTGACGCAAAAACGGCTCAATAATTTTAATTTTTACCTGGTAAAAGAAGCATTCCTGCAAAACGGGGATGCTTCTTTTATTTTACGGCAAACCGGTACTTCGCTATTAAAAAATGCTTTATCTTTGCATCGATGTTAAAAAGATCAGGAATAGTTTTAGTTGTGCTGCTGTATTTAGTTACAGCTACCGGCTTTGCTTTAAACCTGCATTTTTGCGGCAATAGTATCGAATCGGTAAAGATTGACGGGCCAACTAAAAAGTGCGGTATGGACAGCAAATGCTGTAAAAATACGCATTTGGAAGTTAAGGTTAAAGATGCACATCAGGCTGTACATGCTTCTTTTACCGGCAAAAATTTAGTGTTCCTTGTTCCTGTTCTTAGTTATGCTTCTTCTCAAGAGCTATTAACTATTAACCAATTTGCCAATCCAGTTCCAGATCGCGGTCCGCCACATCTTAATTCTGTTCCTGTTTTTGTCAAAAATTGCACTTTCCGGATTTGATTGAATTGTAATTCTTCAGAAAATAACACAGCTTTTAGCTGCTGTTCTACTGTTTTTACAATTACAATTTTACGATCATTCCTTCATGAAAACTTTTAAAATATTACTGGCTGTTCTGGCCGTTTCTATTGGTGCTGCAAAAGCACAATTTGTTAAAGCCGAGTTACAAGTTAGCGGTTTAACTTGTTCTATGTGTTCTAAAGCAACCGAAAAATCATTACGCACTCTGCCTTTTATCAGCGATATTAAGCCTGATTTAAACCGCAATCTTTTTGTGATCACTTTTAAAAAAGATGCACCTGTAAACCTGGAAGCGATCAGCAAAAAAGTGCAGGACGCGGGGTTTTCTGTTAATAAGCTAACTGCTTCTTTCAATTTTGATAACTTAAAGATCAACAACAATTATCATTTTAATTACGCAGGAAACACGTATCATTTCCTGAATGTAAAGGATGAAACTTTAAACGGGGTTACGCCGGTTACTATAGTTGATAAAAATTTTGTGCCGGTTTCTACTTATAAAAAATATGCTGCTCAAACTACTAATTTTCCTTGCTATAAAAGCGGCATGATGGGCAGCCAGAAAGTTTACCACGTTACTATTTAAAGGTTAAGGAAATGAAATATGCATTTCTTTTTTGGTGCTTTTTAGCATCAACCTTAACTGCTTTTGCCCAGGAATTATATGTAAATACCGAACCGGCCAGCAATATGGCACGACATTCTTTAGGGCTCAGGTTAGAAAATCAGGGTTACTTTAACCCTGGTTTTCGTAACCGAAATACGGTAGAATTGATGTATGGCGCAAGCAAAAATTGGATGGTGCATGCTTCCGGTTACGTATCAGATTTTTACCGGCAAAAACAGCATTTAGATGGTTTTAGCGCTTATGCAAAATATCGTTTTTTATCGGTTGATTCTGTTCAGAAGCATTTTCGCGGCGCGGCTTTTATTAAAGCATCAACCATTAATAATCCAATTATTAACCAGGAAATTACTTTGGAAGGAGACAATTCGGGCTTGCAAGGCGGCTTGGTTTTTACGCAATTACTGCATAAACTGGCGCTTTCCGGTTCTGTAAGTTATTTGCGTGGATTGGATAATCAGCATAACCAAATTCCTGTTGGTTTTGCGCGGGATGCTGTTGCTTATACTTTATCTTCCGGTTACCTGCTTTTCCCTAAAAACTATACCAATTACAATCAAACCAATGTGAACGCATATCTGGAATTATTGGGGAAAACGAATCCGGGTTACGGGCAAAGTTACTTAGATGCTGCTCCTGCTATTCAATTTATTATTAATAGTGTTTTTAGGGTTGATCTATCTTACAGAACACCTTTGTATAATAGCATGACTCGCAATTCACAAAATATGTATTTGGTGCGGTTGGAGTATAATTTTTTTAATTTGTTTTGAGGGAAATTTAAGGTGATAAAAGAAGTATTCTTTTTATTCTGATCTGTTAATTTTTACAGGGTTTTGCCTTGTATCAAAAACGTCAGCGATTTCAATCCTGTTTTTCTTCTCGTTAATCCAATAAATAATCTTATAATTTTTATAAACCAAATAACGATATTCTTGCGCATGTTTGGAAAGTAATTCTTCTATTTGTCCGATACGAGGTTCTGTTTTTAACCTCAAAGTTTCATGCACTATTCCGGAAGTCAGTTTTTTCGCTACTCCGGAATTTGCTTTTTCTTTATAATAGCTAAAAATATTCTGCAACTCATTTTTAGCAACAACAGTCCAATAAAGGTTTAACTCCAAGTTTCTATTTCAGCTAAAAGTTCAGTAACTTCGATCAATCTGCCATTTTTAGAATCTTCTATAGAAGCATCTATTCGTTTGTGAAATTCTTCCATCGTCATTGGCTTAAAGCTGTTGTTTTCAAGCTTTTTCTTTTCTTCTTTTAACAGCTGTTCAAAACGTAAAATTGCTTCTTCGCTTTGAAGTTTAAAGAACTCCTGAATAAAATCAAATTTTCTTGTCTTTAAATCCATGCCTTTAAGGTTTTAACAAAAATAAAGATTTTAGTTATATGCTATCACTTATTATGAGTATTATAAATAGATATTCAAATAGCACGTTGCTTTATTTCCACGTCCAGTCTTTAAAGTCTTCATCCTCAAATACATCCGGAATAACTAATTCATCATCACCGTTTTTCGCCATTTCTTTAAAAGCTTTTGCTCTTCAACCGGACTGATGACAATTGTATTATCCTTTACTTCAATGTTTACTTCATATTCAATTGAACATTCTTTAAGAATATTTTGAGGTAGAATTATACCTTTTGAATTGCCAATATTTCTTATTGTCGATTTCATATTTAAAGTTATAACAAATTATAACAATATAAAAGAACACAAACATTTTTAATTTTTCTCACACCTTCCCCATCGCCACCTTAATATGTCCCAAATGGTGCAAACCATGCCAGGCATACAAACCTAAAGCGGCTTTAAGTGAAACTGATTTTTGAGTAGCCGGATGAAAAAAAGTACGGCTCCATTGTTCTTCTGTTAAAGAGTTCATTAATTCTACCCAACGAAAATGTATGCCTTCAATCATTTGGAAAGATGGCGCAACCGGCATTTTATAATCTGGCAGCAAAGCCCAGTCTGCTTCCTGATAAGGTTTTATGGTTGGGTTATCTTCTGTTAAAGCCAGTTTAAAACGCGTTAAACTGTTGGAATGACTATCCGCAACATGATGGATTACCTGCCTGATCGTCCATCCGCCCAAACGGTATGTCGTATCAAACTGCTGGTAATTTAACCCGGCTACGGCTTGGCGCATTTGTCCGGGCAGATCGGCTATTTCCTGTATCCAGGACCGCATTTGTTCTTCCGTAAAGGATGCTGGTGCTGTGTATTTTCCAATGGGATATCTTTCGTCTGTCATGATCTTTTTTAATTAAATGCTTCTTTTATCACCTAAAAATTGAGCTCCGGATGTTTCTTATTAAAATCCGTTGCATCCTGATAAATTTTAGCTGCTTCCAGAATTTTTCCTTCGCCAAATAATTGTCCCATAAAAGTAATACTAACCGGCCGGCCTTGTTTATTAAAACCGTTAGGTAAAACTACGCAAGGATTTCCGGTTAAATTGGTAAGCACTAAGTTACCGGAAAAAGCTGGCGCAATATACATATCCAGGCCTTTTAATTTTTCGTACCAATCCTGGATCACCATTGTACGAACACGGTTTGCCTGGATATATTCAACCGCCGGAACAAATTGTGCCGTACGGAAAATATTTGGCCAGCCGCCCTTTCCCTGGCGGACCATCAAATCAGACTGATGGTTTAAAACCAGTTCCTGAAAAGCTGTCCCGGATTCTGTTTCCAGAATAAAACGCAAAGAGTTGTAAGGCAACGTTGGCAATTCTATCGGTACTAATGCTGCACCTAATTCTTTCAGTTTTATTAAGGTTGATGAATCACTTTCCCGGTTAAAGCGGCTTCGGTCGAAATCTGTTTTTAAATATCCTATTTTCCAGCCTTTTAACGATTTCTGTTTGCCATCGTACTTAAAAGGAGCAGCAATGGTACTTAAATCTTGCGGATCAGTTCCCTGAATGGCGTTAAAAACAATGGCGCAATCTTCCGCACTTCTGGTAATCGGACCGAGTTTATCCATTGTCCAGCTTAAAGCCATCGCACCGGTTTTGCTAACGCGGCCAAAAGACGGGCGCAAACCGGTATCACCACATTCCGTAGAAGGCGAAACGATAGAACCCAACGTTTCTGAACCAATGGCAAAAGGCAAACAACCGGCAGAAACCGCAGAAGCCGGGCCAGCCGAAGAACCGCTGGAACCGCGCTTAATATCCCAGGGATTATTAGTCCTTCCGCCAAACCAAACATCGCCCGAAGCAAGTTCACCTAAAGTTAATTTAGCAACCAACACAGCGCCTGCTGCTTCCAGTTTTTTTACAACTGTTGCATCAATATCCAACTCCTGGTTTTTATATGGAACAGAACCCCAGGTTGTTTTATAACCTTTTGCTGCTAACAAATCTTTTACACCAAACGGAATACCATGCAAAATACCTTTATAATGTCCGGCTTTTATTTCGGCATCGGCTTGTGCTGCTTGTTTTAAGGCTAATTCTTCTGTAAAATTTACGACGAATAATAATTTAGGATTATATTTTCTCAATCGTTCAATAAAGAATTTAGTCAGTTCTACAGAAGATATCTTTTTAGTACGGACCAGATCAGCCAATTGACGAATGGTATAAAAAGCCAACGCGTTTTTGTCCGCAGGCATATTGGCTGTGCTTCTTTTATCAAGCAAAAATTCATTGGTTTTATCAGGATAAACGAAGCCCACGGGAATTGGGTTGAAGTTTAAAGCTGGAACAACGTTATTTGGAAGATGCAATTTGCGCAGCTCTTCATACGCTTTACGGTGCTCGTTCAACCCAGTCAGCATTGAATCAGCTTGAGCCAGAGAAAACTCAATGCCAGTTATTTTTTCAGCTTCGTTGACCACCGCAACTGTTATCGGACTATTTTCTAGTTTTTGGGTGATAAAAGCACCACAAATAAAGCTGAAGCCACACAAAAAAGTGATGGTTAGAATTTTTTTGGTAGAAATACTCATCAATGTAACTTGTTTAACCGTTTGTTCTAAAAATAGCGTTTTGTAATTTGTTAACTTCGGCTCAATGAAAAAAATTTGTATCTTTTTATTTACATTCATTTTTAACAGCGCCGCTTTTGCCCAAACCATTAAAACCGGTGTACTGGTAATTGGAGGTGGCGCAGCAGGCGTGGCAGCCGGAATCCAAAGCGCAAGGAGCAATGTAAAAACGATAATTTTAGAACCTGGCCCATGGCTGGGCGGTAGTTTAACTTCTGCCGCGATGTGTGTTGTAGATGGAAACCGAAATTTTCCTTCGGGAATTTGGGGAGAATTCAGAAAACGGATCAAAGAATATTATAAAACTACGCCTGGTTTTGATACCACCAGCAATGCCGTTCTTCGTTTTGAACCTGCTGCTGGCGCGGCTGTCCTCAAAAAAATTACAGATACGGCTAAAAACCTCACCGTTCATTTGAATGCTTCTTTTACCGGCATAAAAAAAGACGGAACAGGTTATGAAGTTACCGCAAAAATTAACGGAGAAAATGCTATCATCAAAGCGCAAGTTGTAGTTGATGGAACAGAGACCGGAGACGTAGCAGCTAAATTAGGCGTACCATTTGATGTTGGTTTTGAAAGTGAAGCACAAACCGGAGAAAAATGGGCGCCAAAAACAGCACTGCCAATCATTCAAAACATAACCTGGATTGCAATTTTACGAGATTACGGACGTGCGGCTGATCGAACCATTCCAAAGCCCGAAGGATATGATGAACATTTATACACTTCTCTCCAAAGCAAAAACATTAAACAAACCTTGGAAAGCGGCCGGTTGCCCAACGATAAATTTATGCTTAAAGTAAAAGGCGTAAATGATTACCCGGTTACCATTGCTGATTTTGCTTCGGCTTCGGCAAAAGAAAATGCTTATCAGCAAGCCCGCTTAAAAACATTGGGATTGGTTTATTATCTTCAAACAAAGTTGGGTTATAAAAACATCAGTCTGGATAATTTAGAATTTGCTTCTGTCGATCATTTACCTTATCTTCCTTATATCCGCGAAGTAAGACGAAGCAAAGGCGTTATCAAAATGGTTTTAGATGATATTTATACGCCTTACAGCCGTTCTTCCAAACTTTACCGTACTTCTATTGGAATTGGCGATGCTTCGCCTGGCCAGCATCTTTTGCCGCTTGGCAAAGCTCCTGAAACCAATTATGGTGCTTTTCCGGCTTACAGTATTTCGGCAGGAGCAGCAATTGTAAAGGATTTTGATAATTTTTTGGTAGCAGAAAAAGCGATGTCTGTTACACATTTGGTAAATGCAAGTACCATGTACCCATCGGTACAAATGACAGTTGGACAAGGCATTGGTTGTATTGCTGCTTATTGTGCCTTTTTTAAAACCACTACCAAAAGTATTAAGCTTCGCTTGATCCAGAATGAGATATTAAGTTATCATGGCTATTTAATGCCTTTTTTAGATGTGAAGCAAAATGACCCACAGTTTATTGCGATCCAAAAAATTGGTGTAACCGGATTGCTTCAAGGCGTGCAAAAACCTTCGGGCGGTTCTGCCCCTGTTTTCTTTTTGCCTGATTCTGCTGTAAAAACGGCTGAAATAAAACCTGTTTTAAGTGAAATTTATACCCGTTCGTTCCTTTGGTTCAACAAAACCAAACCTGCTGAATTTTTTACCATTGGTAATATGCTTTCTTTTATTGAGGAGCTGAATTTGCGCGATGCCAAAACATTCCGGTTGCAAATTCAAAACGACTGGAAAACGAAATTGCATTTAAACACTGCATTTGATATAAGCCGGCCAATCACAAGAAGAGAATTTGCTGCATTGGCAGATGTTTACCTGAAACCTTTTGACCGTTCGATAGATTTAACAGGGAAACTTTTAAACTGAATTTTTTACTGGTAAAAGAAGCATTGGCAAAATAATGCATGCTTCTTTTACCGGTAGTTTCTTTGTGGTTGATAAAACAGATCGATATGGGATCAAACAGGTCTCCTTCTTGAAAAAATCAGTTCATCATCATACAAACCATTTTTATAAAGTGACTTTTTAAAAGTGGCCTCATGTTGATAACCGGCTTTTTGTAAAACTTTTGCAGAAGCCTGATTACTGGCAAAAACACCGGCATAAATTCGTTCAATAGCAAACCGATCAAAAATATAGGTGGTAAACAAAGCAAGTGCTTCCGCCATGATGCCTTTTCCCCAAAACGGGCTGCCTAACCAATAACCTATTTTTGCGTTTTTACAATAAATCCCATTTTGCAAGTCAACACCAATTCCTCCCACAACTTCCTCACCTATTATTAGAGCTGCATTAGTTTGCGGTTCAGGCTGTTTCGTTTGTAAGGTTATCCAAAAATCAGCATCAGCAAGCGTATAAGGCGAAGGAAACCTGTTATCCAAATAGGCTTCAACCTTTGGATCATCAGCATATTTTTGTAAAGAAACTTCGTCGCCTTTTTTATAGGGACGAATTTCAAAGCTAAAGCCCTTCAATATCATTTATTAACAAATATGTGTAAAACTTTTTTCAAATAAATTGATGCAAACAGTTGTTTTAACAGATATTAAAGTATAATTTTATAAAGAGATTAAAAGCTTATTTATTCTACCTGATTCGATTTTACTTCCAGTACTTTAGTTGCAGCACGAATAATAAGCGGTTTACATTCTAATTGTTAATTTTTTTTTGGGGGAAAGCCGTTCTGTTTTTTTACAGAACGGCTTTTTATTTTAGTGGGCATCCACAGGCATCTGCACAGGCTTTCTTCTAAAAGGCTGCAGATACAAAAGTGGTATCGAACACAACATGATCAATCCGGATACCCAATAGGCATCATCATAAGTTAACAGCAGGGATTGTTTGATTACTGCCCCTTCCATTGCACCGTAAGCCATGTGTGTGGCATCCAGCATAGATTTACCTTTTGCCAAAAATGCTTGGACATACATGTTATAACGCTGCACAAAAGCAGGGTTATAAGGATTAATATTAGTTAAAAGATTATTCCGGTGAACACCTTGCCTGATGTGGATTAAAGTAGTTAATGCCGCTATACCAAAAGATCCTCCTAATTGCCGCATCATATTATTTAAGCCTGTTCCCTGTCCGAGTTCAGGCCCTTTTAAATCTGCAATGGCCAGCGTTGTTAATGGTACAAAAAGCAGTGCCATACCAATACCACGAATAGCAAGCGGCCAGAAGAAATCACCAATTCCTGTTTCAAGTGTCGAATTACTTAACATGTGCGTAAACACAAAGAACAGGAACATGCCAATGGTTGCCATAAATTGTGCAGGAACACCTTTGTTAAGCATTTTACCGATAAAAGGCATCATACATATTGTAAACAACCCTCCCGGAAAAAGTATTTTACCAGTTTGCGCAGCGGTAAAACCAAGCAACGTCTGACAGAATATTGGAAATACAAACACCGAACCATATAAACCAAAACCCAAGATAAAAGAAGTAAACATCCCGACCGAAAAGCTCCTGTGCCGCATGATACTGAAGTTAACTATTGGATTATCAGTACTTAACTCACGCCATATAAATAAGATGGTGCCGAGAACAGCCATAATGGTTAATACCAGGATATAAGTTTTTGCAAACCAATCTTCTGATTCCCCTTTTTCTAAAATGGTTTGTAAGCTTCCTACCGCAACCGCTAATAAGGCAATTCCCCACCAATCAATAGGTTTGTCTCTTCCGGTTTTAGGTGTAGCACGAACAAATGTATAAGTACAAAAGGCCGCTAAAGCACCTACCGGTATATTTACATAAAATATCCAGGGCCAGGAATAATTATCTGTAATCCAACCACCAATTGTTGGACCAACGGTTGGCCCGACAACGGCGCCTAAACCAAATAATGCCGTTGCTGTACCTACCTGTTCGCGTGGCCAGGTTTCTAACAGAATAGCCTGGGCAGTTGATATTAATCCGCCGCCGGCAACCCCCTGAATAATACGGAAAACTACTAACTCGGAAAGACTATGTGCATTGCCGCAAAGAAAGGAAGCAATAGTAAACAGTACGATAGAACCTAAAAAGTAATTTTTTCTTCCAAAAAAGCTGCCCAGCCAACCAGACATTGGCAAAATGATTACGTTGGCTACCGCATACCCGGTTGTAATCCAAGCAACATCTTCCAGGGTTGCCCCCAGGTTACCCTGTATTTGTGGTAAGGAAACATTCACAATGGTTGTATCAATCAACTCCAGCAAAGAAGCGGTGATTACCGTTATGGTAATGATCCATTTTTTAAAACCAGTTTCGGCCATTGTTTTAATCTTTATAAATAACAGAAACATCAACGCTCATACCCGGGCGTAATTTTTCCATTACTTCTTTATTTGCATTGATTTTTATTTTAACCGGTACACGTTGTACAACTTTTACAAAGTTACCGGTAGCATTATCCGGAGGAAGCAATGAAAATTTGGCTCCTGTAGCAGGCGAAAAATTATAAACTTCTCCCTGTAATTTTAACCCAGGATAAGCATCAACATTAATATCTACCTTTTCTCCGCTCCGTAAATGGTCTAACTGGGTTTCTTTAAAGTTAGCCGTAATATAAATACTGTTATCATTTACTACCGAAAACAAAGTTTGTCCCGCTTGTACCAATTGCCCTTTTTGTACATTCTTTTTAGATATAATACCACTTGCAGGCGAATAAATAGTGGTGTATGATAGTTGTAATTTTGCAAAATCGACATCTGCCTGGCGTTGGTTTACTCCTGTATTGGTTACTTGTAATTGATTTCTGGTAGTTCCGATTTGTAGCTGTGCAGCACGGTATTGTTCTTGTGCAGCGCTATAATTGGCTTGTGCCACATCTCTGTTTGCTTTAGCCTGATCAAATTGCTGCTGTGTTACAGAACCATCTTTTACCAAGTTAGCATAACGGGCATAATCTCTGTTTGCTTGTTCTAATCTCGCTTTTGCAGATTCAGCCTGTGCACGTGCACTTGCAGAATTAGCAGAGGTAGCAGTTATTTGAGACTGGCCCACACCTACGCTTGCCCCTGCACCCTTTTGTGCTGCCTGTGCTTGTTCTAACCTTACTTTATAATCACGGTCATCCAGCTTTACCAAAACCTGGCCTTTATTAACGTGCGTATTTTCTTCAAAAGCAATGCTATCTACATAACCTCCCACACGTGCAACTACCGGGCTGATATCGCCGTCAATTTGTGCATCATCTGTATCTTCGTGTTTGCTGTAATAAATATATTCTCTGATACCAAATATTACACCTGTTAAAAGTACTAAACCTAATATAATAGGAATTACCCTGTTCGGTTTCTTGGTAACTACTGGTTCTTCTGTTTCTATTTCTTGTGCCATATTAATTTCTAATTTTATTTGTTGATTTTTCCGGTTGATTTTAATAAATTATAATAAGCTAAACCCGCATCTGCTTTTGCAAGTTCCAGGTTAATTTGTGCCTGATAAAGTAAGGTTTGTGCATCCGCACGATCTGTTGCTGTAGCAATATTGCTCCTGTAACGCGATTCCTGCAGCCTGTTGTTTTCTGTAGCCTGTGCAATAGAAGTTTGTAATAAGTTCACCTTATTTAAAGCAGCTAAATAGTTCTGATAGTTTTGATTCACTTCATTTTTCAGGTTATCTGTAGTAATGCCTTTATTTATAATGGTTTGATCGCGTTCAATACGGGCTTCTGTTTCCCTGTTTTTGTTGCTCCAAAGTGAGCCAAAGTTCCAGGAGAATGATAAACCTGCAGTAAGTGGGGTGATATAATTACCTTTTGTTGGGAAAGGGTTAAGCGCAATATCCAGATAATATGCCCCAACTGTTGCTGCTAATGTTGGCAACCTGTCTGCACGTGTATTTTTAATATTGGTTTCTGCAATTTGTGTACGTAAATCTACCTGGCGTAACTCCGGGCGATTTGCATAAGCACTGTCCAAATAGTTTGTTAAAGGCAACACGGGATCATCTATAGTGTTAACCTGAGATACGCCAATTTCAGTTGTTTCCGGCAAACCTAACAACACATTCAGATTGTAATTAATTATTTTACGATTGCTCTCCAGTTCGATACCGTTTAATTCAATATCAGAACGTTGTAACTGAAAACGTAAAACATCATTTTTAGTAACAATCCCCTGTTCAAAAAAACGTTGTGCCTGTTTAATCTGTTGGTCAACAGTTGCTAAATTTTGCTCTACTACTTTTTTGTTTTGTAATACTTTGTACAAATTGTAGTATTCGTTGATAATGCCATAAGTAATCTGGTCTTTATCATTATCAACATCTAAACGGGCTACTTTTACCAGTAAGTCTGTTGATTCGCGTGCATATTTAAATTTTCCGCCTGCATAAATTGGTTCAGCAAGAGAAGCGATCCCTAAATTAGCATTTGCACTTTTTGGCAGGCTGAAAGAACTCGTCCCAAAGCTTAAGTTATTAACCGGAATTTGTGCGCGGCTGTACATGTAACTTACGCTCCCGCTGGGCAAAGCACGGTCTTTCGCCTGGTTATATTGAGAAACCGCCTGATCTATTTTTGATTGGGAATACTTTAAAGTTTTACTGTTGTCTAAGCCTAATTTAATAGCTTCATCTAAAGTAAGTGTTCTGTCTTGTGCATTTACTGTACCAACTGTGGCAGCTACTAATAGCAGCACCGAGGTAACACACTTTAAAACAGTAGCCCTCCTGCTGTTAAATGCAAAAGCTGAAGTTAATTTATTAATTTGTTCTATCATTTTTCTGTTGCTAAATAAGATTTTAAAAGTTTTTTCATGTATATTTTCATACGTGGCTTTAATTCTGATTCCAGGAAGTTTTCATCCAGCACATCTTTACCCAGCATCCGCGAGGCAACTTGCGGCGTATTGATGATATAATTTTTAGTGCCAAAAATAGTTGCAATACACAGGCCGATGTCTGCACCTTCAAAAAACGAGCCGTTATCAACCCCCTCCTGCATCACTTTTTTAAATTCTAACACATTAGTCATTAAAATGTCGGTGATTTTCTCATTAATTTCTGCATGCCTGCTTAAAGAAACCTCCCGGTTAACCAGCTTTTGAAAACAACTGTTGGCAACAACCCGATCTACATATTTATCAATATAAAGTTCCAGCTTGTTCCAGGAACTCAAGCTTTCATCTTCGTTGATGTTTTGCAGCAAGGTCCTAAAAAGATTTATTTTACGCTCAAAAACAGCAATAAACAAACCTTCCTTCGAGCCAAAGTAATAATTAAGCATGGCCATGTTCACATTTGCTTCACCTGAAATTAAACGTGTGGAAGCACCGTCATATCCCAACTCCGAAAAAACCTTTTCGGCAACATCCAGAATATGATCCTTTTTGTCGGTTTTCTCTTTTTCCATTTCGATGCAAATTTAATCAAACGATTGATTAAACTACAAGTTGTTGTAAAATAATTGACACATAAATGTTTTTTTAACCTGAAGTAAAGCCCATACTTAATATAAATACTTCTTTTACCACTATAAAATTGTTGTTATACTTTGTGTTAATAAACCGCGAACAAATAAGCCATGATCTTTTTAACTAACTTCACCATTTTATCTAAATAATGAAACGTTTCTATATCCTGCTGCTTTTTTTATGGTGTAAAAGCAGTATTTATGCACAAACTTCTCCTCCTGCTGACCGGGTTTCTATCGAACAGGAACTTAAAAAACTGCCCGTTTTAGGAAGCGTCCTTTACGTTGCTGCCCATCCCGATGATGAAAACACCCGTTTGCTGGCTTATCTAGCACAGGAAAAACATTACAGAACCGGTTATCTGGCTTTAACCAGAGGCGATGGCGGACAAAATTTAATTGGCAATGAGCAGGGCGAATTGCTTGGGTTAATACGGACACAAGAATTGCTGGCTGCAAGGCACGTAGATGGCGCAGAACAATTTTTTACACGTGCAAAAGATTTTGGTTTTTCTAAAGGGCCGGACGAAACTTTAAAAATCTGGGACAGAGAAAAAATTCTGGGAGATGTAGTTTGGGTGATCAGAAAATTCAGGCCGGATGTAATGATCTGCCGTTTCCCTACAACCGGCGAAGGCGGGCACGGGCACCATACCGCATCGGCCATACTGGCGCAGGAAGCTTTTGCGGCTGCTGCAGATCCGAAACGTTTCCCGGAACAGTTACAATTTGTACAACCCTGGCAGGCCAAACGTCTGCTTTGGAATACGTTTAATTTTGGCGGAAATGACACCACCAACCCCGACCAGTTTAAGATTGATGTTGGCGTTTATAATACGCTGCTGGGGAAAGGTTATGGCGAAATTGCTGCCGACAGTCGCTCTAACCATAAAAGCCAGGGATTTGGCACCGCAAAACAACGCGGCACTTCTTACGAATTTTTTAAAACGATATTAGGCGATGCCCCAAGAACAGATTTAATGGATGGCGTAAATACTACCTGGAAAAGAGTGCAGGGCGGAGACGAAATTAATATCAGGATCAATGATCTGGTAAAAAGTTTCAATCCAACAGAACCGGCAAAATCTTTGCCGCTGTTGATGGATATTTATGCTTCCGTACAAAAACTTTCAGATGCATACTGGAAAACACAAAAATTAAAAGAACTGGATTTACTGATACCGGCCTGCGCTGGTTTATGGCTGGAAAGTTATGCCGTTAACCCTACTTATGCTGTTGGCGACAGCATCAGCATCCGCAACCAGGTGATTGATCGGTCCGGGATAAATATTAAGCTGGTAGCTACCGAAGCAGGCGATCAGAAAAACACTTTTAATACTTTGTTGCCAGCCAACCAAATGCTTGGTTTAGACAGTAAAACCATTGCAAAAAAAATTACGCAGCCTTACTGGCTCGATGGCCCGCAAATTCACGAAATGTATCCGGTAGCAGAGCAGCAGTTAGTTGGTTATCCTGAAAACCCTGATCCGGTTACTGTTAAATGGCAATTTGTAATTTATGGGCATCTGATCACTCTGCAGCGACAACTGATGTATAAATACGTAAACCCGGTTCGCGGAGAAGTTTATCAGCCTTTAGAAATTACACCGCCGGTTACTGCAAATTTGGATCAGGAAGTTTATATTTTCAACAACAATCAGCCTAAACAAATTACGGTTAAATTGAAAAGTTTTACCAACAGTAATGGCAGCATCAGTTTAAAAGTTCCGGCCGGATGGAAAGTAGCTCCCGCAAATGCTTCTTTTACCGGCAAAAAAAAGGGGGACGAGTGGGGCGCTGTTTTTACTGTTACTTCCGGCATCAGCAAAAACGAAACCGATACCATACAAGCAATTACGCAGGTTAATGGCAAAACTTATACACAAGGCATTCATCAAATTAGTTACGAGCACATTCCGAATATTACTTTTTTCCCGCCGGCAGAAGCAAAACTGGTTAATGTAGATTTAAAAACAAACGGCAAAAGAATTGCTTATGTGCCCGGAGCTGGAGATTTAGTTTCGGAAGCTTTGCAACAAGTAGGCTATCAGGTTAATACGCTTACGGAAAATGAAATACTGACCGGCAACCTCTCTGTTTATGATGCGATTATTATTGGTGTGCGCGCTTTCAACATTAACAATCGTTTAACCGTTGAACAGCCTAAATTATTAGAATATGTTAAAAACGGAGGCAATTTATTAGTGCAATACAACAACAATAATGGTTTGGTAACTAACCGGATTGGCCCGTTTCCGTTTCGTATCGTTAACGTTCGGGTTACAGATGAAAATGCGCCGGTTACTATTTTAGATCCTGCTGATCCGGTTTTAAATTATCCAAATAAAATAACAGACCAGGATTTTAAAGGCTGGATTCAGGAAAGAGGAATTTACTTTGCAACAGACATCGACCCAAAATACAGAACTATTTTGCAACTAAACGATCCAAATGAACAACCAAATAAAGGTTCGTTATTAGTTGCAGATTACGGAAAAGGACGATTTGTATATACTTCGCTGGTATTTTTCAGGGAATTGCCGGCAGGTGTTCCGGGCGCTTACCGTTTATTTATCAATTTGATCAGCAAAGCAAAAAAATAAAATTAGCATTAGGCAGCAATCAATTATTCGGTTAATTTTACTGCCGTAAAAACAGCATTATGGAAAATAACGAAACAGAAGAAGTTAAAAATTTTGACAACTTATACTATATAGTGGGTTTGTTGGCAGGAATTATTACTGCTTATATTGTACAGGGAACTTTTTTATGGATGCTGATCGGCGCCGTACTGGGTTTGCTGAGCGCAGGGTTTTATGTAAGTAAAGTTGCACCAAGAGACGTAGAAAATTAAGGAACAGTTCCGCGCTTTTATCAAACTAAAAAACCAGCTAAACCACAAATGTGGTTTAGCTGGTTTTTTAGTTTTTGTGTTTAATTAATACCAGATCTTAAAGCTGGAGGATTTTAATATTTCTAAAGGAAACGCCATAGCCATGATCTTGTAATGCAATATGCCCTTTCGGAAAGGCCGCAAAGTTTTTCCAGGTCTTAAACTTGCTGTTTTCGAGCATGGTTTTCCATTCTTCGCTGCCCATTTGGGTTTCTACTATTTTTACACCGTTCAGCCAAAATGTTAGATGCCCGTTCTGTTTACGCAATTTTACCAGGTTCCATTGTCCGGCCGGTTTAGCAACATCCTGCGAAGGAGCTTTCATATCATATAACGACCCCGCTAAATGATTGGCCTTTTTATTGTCTTCTGCATTTTTGTTATCCAAAATCTGCATTTCTATACCGGTATCATACGTATTATGAAAAGCAGGGTCTTCATGAACGCCGAAAATTAAACCACTGTTTCCACCTTCGGCAATGTTCCATTCTAAGGTTAATTCAAAATTTTCGTATTCCTCATTAGTTACTAAATCTCCCTGGCCTTCGGCTTTTGGATTTAATTGGAGGATGCCGTTAGCAACTGTCCAGGCAGGCGTAACATCCGGTTTCAGGTAAGTATGCCAGCCCTGCGTATTCTTTCCGTTAAACAACAACTGTTCTCCATATTGTTTTTGGGAAGATTGATTTTGGGCAGATGCCGGATAAATAAAAGCAACAGATACAAATAAGCTTAACAGAAAGAGTTTCATAATTGGTTAAGGTTTGTGTTATTAAATTGGTTGAAGCTTCTTTTAAAGCTGTTAAATTTATAAATCTTAACCAAGATATGCTTCTTTTAGCACATAAAAATCAGTGTAAAAAATAAAAGCCCCACGAAACGGTGTCCGTGGAGCTTTCAACCTAAACCTTATCACAATTAAACCAATATTGCTATTGATTCAAATAATGATTCTTCAATTATCATACCAGAAATTAGCTTTTTTTCTAATAAACCTGCCCAGCTGTTTAAATATTTAATTACGTCTTCGCTTTTGTTGTGCTTTAAATATTGTTTTCCCTGCGGGAGATTAGCCAGAACTGCATCATCAGAAAGTTTTTCCAGATGGGCAAGGTCAGAACGGGTAAAGCCAAAGGCCAGCATTTCGTCGATAATATGATCAAAAGGCAAACCGCTTTGCGGACAATAATCAAATAATTGTTCGTTCCAGTCGCCATGTCGGCGCATTGCTTCCCGGTGTATAGCTGCCTTGTCCAGATTTGTAACCACTTGTGCTAAATTACCGCAATTACAACTGCCCATGTGGCCCCATTGGTACGGCGCTTTGTTTTGCAAGTTTTCTGCCGTTTTACGCAAAGCTGCTATTACTTGTATTGTTGCTTTTGCCATCTGCCTTAATTTTTTGAACCACGATTTATAGCTAAAAATAGCGCTATTTCTTTTCAAAAAACCATTTTCTAAAATAATGATCTAAAAAGAACAATCCTAAAACCACATCAAAAAACAAAAACCCTTTAATAACTACCGGATTTAAATAACTGTTTACAGCAGGCAGATTAATTTGTGGTAATTTTATTGCAACCGCATGCGACCAACTGATATTTGCAAAAATATATCCCAAAAGAAGCAGTATTGAAAAGATAAAAAAAGCAGCAATTACCCCAATAATGCGATGGTTAATATGCGTTTTTAAGGGTACTCGTGCCTGTTCTGACCGGATGTTTTCCATCACTTTAAAGGTAAAACCCATTGATGGTTCTTCCAGGTCAATTGCATTTATGTTTTCCTGAAATGCTAACAATTCTGCATATTTCCTCCGGTAATTTTCATCTTTTTCAATACGCTGGCTGATGGTTTTTTGCTCTTCTTCTGTACAAAAACCATCTATATAATTCCAAAGTTTTTCTTCTATTTCGTTCATAACAATTCCCTCACTTCCTCTTTTAACAAACTTTCCAGCTTTTCTTTTAAACGATGCCGCGCCCGGTGCAGTTTTACTTTCACCGTATTAGTTTCCATTTCCATTACGGCTGCTATTTCTTCTAATGATTGTTCGCCCTGGTAAAATAAAGTCATGATGGCGGCATCATCCGGCAATAATTTACTGATGGCTAAATTAATATAGAACGTTTGCGATTTTTGTTCTGTTTGGTCCGTTTTAAATTCTGTTTGATTTTTTACCTCCATAAAAACAGCATCATCATCTATAGAATAGGTGTTCAATTTTTTCTTCCGCAGAAAAGTCATGGAAGTAGTATAAACAATTGTGTACAGCCATGTACTAAATTTAGATTGCTGCTGAAAAGAACCCAATGCTTTATACGCTTTTACAAAACAATCCTGCGCCACTTCTTCCGCGTTTTCCCTGTTTTTTACAAAACGTATGGCAAGCGTAAAAACGTACCGCTGATGGCGTTTCACCAAATCTGCGTAAGCAGACTGATGGCCGGCCAAAACCTGCTTAATCAGTTCTATATCGCTTAATTCTTTTTGCATGAATTGTAAACTCTGACGCCCGAAATTAAGATGAGGTTACAGCTAATGCTTCTTTTATCGATATAAATTTATGAGCATCTTTTTATTTAACTGTATTTAACGTCCTTTTTGCTTGACCAAAAAGAACCAAAAAGTCAAGACCGCAGGTTTGCTAAATGGAATTTGCTTCTTTTATCAATATAAAATTTATTTATGCTTATGTGTAACCTAATTTAAAAGCAGGTGGTCATAACTTGTAATTCAATAAATTTAACTTTTTTAATATTAATAAAATGAGTCAGAGTCAATTAGCCCTTTTAATCCCAATTTTAGTTCCGCTTGCACTTTTTGCTTTGATTTTTGGGATTATTTACCTCAGGAACAAAGAAAGAATGGCCATGATTGAGCGTGGCATGGAACCCGATAACCGTTTACCGAGACAGCGGCAAAGCAATCCGGCCTTTAGCCTAACCTTTGGCTTATTGCTTATTGGCTCGGGCTTGGGTTTGTTTATTGCTTATATGATAGACCATTTTGCCTTATCAGACGAAAACAGCCCTGCAATTTATTTTTCGCTGATTGCATTTTTTGGTGGCTTGGGTTTGTTTGTTTCTTATTTGATAGAAAGAAAAGCAAACCAAAAGAAAGAACTGTAAATGCTTCTTTTACAGGTATCTTTCTTTGATGATATTGATGTGGTGCATTTCGTGGCCCGAGATTATATACAGCAATGCTTTTACAGAAACAATGGCGTTGCTGGCTTTTCCTTTACGTTTTAACTCTTCTTCGGTCAGGTTTTTGTACAGGTACAGGTTCGCTTTTCGTAACGCGCTAAATTCGTCTGCCAGATCTTCCAGTTCGCGTAACCTGTAGTTTGATTTTGAAGTGTAAAAGTTTTCATTAAAACCAGCCAGCGGATGATGATCGGCACGTGAAAACCGTAGCAAACGATAACTCATAATTCTTTCCGTATCGATCATGTGGCCCAATACTTCTTTTACCGACCATTTTCCTTCGGCATAAGCAAAATCAGCTTTGTCCGGCGGAAGGGATAAAAAGAACTCATAAGTCTTTTTCTGATTGGATGAGAGTTTTTCGAGCACATCGTCATCACCAACCAAATCTACATATCCTTGGTAAAATGGCGCGTATTCTTCTGGTTTCGGTTTGCTGATCATGCTTCAAGTCTTTTTAAAATAATACGAAAAGTGGTGCCTTTTCCAACTTCAGAGTCTTTCACAAAAATTTGTCCGTTATGATAATTTTCGATCATCCGTTTGGTTAACGAAAGCCCTAAGCCCCAGCCACGTTTCCGCGTGGTGTAACCCGGACGGAAAACGGTCAGGAATTTAGAACGCGGGATACCTTTTCCAGTATCGCTAACATCAATATAAACTAATTTTTTTGATACGCTTCCGCGGATAAAAACTTTGATTTGTCCGGTTCCTTCAATAGCATTTACGGCGTTTTTAAGCAGGTTTTCTAAAACCCAATCAAACAAAGGAATATTTAAACCTGCCTTTAACTGTGTATCTCCTGCTAAATCAAAACTGATTTTATTGGTAACCCGCACTTTAAAATAATCTACATAATCTTTAACCACATCGTAAACTACATGCGTTTCTAATGCGGGTTTTGAACCGATCTTAGAAAAACGGTCTGCCACAATTTCTAGGCGTTTAACATCGTTGTCCATTTCCAGTAAAAGCGGGTCATCTTCGGCATTAAACTTATCTTTCAGCAACTCGATCCAGGCCATTAACGAAGAAATGGGCGTGCCTAACTGGTGTGCTGTTTCTTTGGCCAGGCCAACCCAAACCTGGTTCTGCTCTGATTTTCTGGACGAATTAAAAGCGGTATAAGCAACCAAAAGGAAAACGGCAATGAGCAAAAGCTGCACATACGGAAAAATTTTAAGCTGGGTAAGCAGCAGCGAATCCTTGTAATAAACCAGCCAGTAATTGCTTCCGAACATCTTTAAGCGGATGGGCTCGTGCTGGGCTTTCATAGAAGCCAGTTCGTCTTTAAAATATTGCAGGTCGTATTTTACGGCCGGCGCTCCTTTTACCTGGTTTTTTTCTTCCAGATCAATAAAGGTTTTGGTAGAATCGAGGCCTTTAGTAGAGATGAAATCGCCTTTTTCATCGGTAATAATGGCAGGAACAGAAAGGCTATCACGAACGGTAAAAACGTAATTTAAAAAATCATTATCATCAGAAGATAAAACCTGCTGCATACTTCTCGCCCAAACTTCGGCACGCGTATGTTCGGATTCAGCTATATGTTTTACTAAGTAATTGGTATAAAACAAAGAGCCGCTGGCAATAACTGCGGCAAAAACAAGCAGCAGATAATTCCACTGTCGTTTGTGTTCGTAAGGGTTCATCCGCTTCAAAATACGCGAATCGTCCTGAAATATGGCAGTTGGGTTCATTTTGGCTTTGCTTTAAAATTATTGAAGCATTTATCTACAAGGTTAAAACTTATCTTTGCTTTAATTAAACAAATGCTGTTTTTACCGCTTAAAATTATATAATGTCTAAAAAAGTAAGAGTCCGGTTTGCGCCAAGCCCAACCGGCGGCCTGCATCTGGGCGGAGTGCGTACTGCGCTTTTTAATTATCTTTTTGCCCGACAAAACGAAGGCGATTTTATTTTACGGGTTGAAGATACCGACCAAACGCGCTTTGTAGAAGGTGCAGAAGAATATATTATAGATTGTTTAAACTGGTGCGGCATAACGCCGGATGAAGGGCCGCATGCAGGCGGCGGATTTGGGCCATACCGACAAAGCGAGCGCAAAGCGCTTTACCGGCAGTACGCCGAGCAACTGGTTAAACAAGGGAACGCTTATTACGCTTTTGATACACCGGAAGAACTGGAACAAAAACGTGCAGAAATAACCAATTTTCAATACGGGCACGCACACCGCAGCTCTTTGCGCAATTCACTTTTTTTGCCGGTAAAAGAAGTACAGGAATTATTGGATAAAGGAACGCCGCACGTCATCCGCATTAAAATGCCGGTGGATGAAACCATTGGTTTTACCGATATGGTCCGCGGGCGCGTTAATTTTGAAACCAGCCAGGTTGATGACAAAGTACTTTTAAAGGCTGACGGTATGCCCACTTATCATTTGGCGGTTGTAGTGGATGATTACCTGATGCAAATTACACATGCTTTCCGCGGGGAAGAATGGCTGCCATCCGCACCGGTACATTTGCTTTTGTGGGAATATTTAGGCTGGAAAAATGAAATGCCGCAATGGGCACATTTGCCTTTGATTTTAAAACCTGACGGACACGGAAAATTAAGCAAACGTGATGGCGACCGTTTAGGTTTCCCGGTTTATGCCATGAACTGGACCGATCCAAAATCTGGCGATTTGACAAAAGGTTTCCGCGAATTGGGTTTTTTACCGGAAGCTTTTGTAAACCTACTGGCACTTTTAGGCTGGAACAACGGAACAGATCAGGAGATTTTTACGTTGGATGAACTGGTGGAGCAATTTTCGATGGAACGAATCAGCAAAGCAGGTGCGCAGTTTGATTTTGAGAAAGCGAAATGGTTTAACCACGAGTGGATCAGGCAAAGCACTGCAATCAGCTTAACGCCTAACGTTATTTCTGTTTTAAGGCAACATGACATTTCCGCAGAAAACCATCCGCAGCTTACTAAAATTATTGATCTGGTAAAAGACCGCTGTACTTTGCTGACTGATTTTTACGAACATGCTTCGTACTTCTTCCAGAAACCTGCCGAAAGTAAGATTGATTGGACAAGCATCCAACCCAAATGGAATGATGCCAAAACTGATTTTTTCATTGCTTTCATCCAAAAAACGCAGGAAACAGCAAGCTGGGAAGCAGCATCGATCGAAGCAGCTTTTAAAGCATTAACGCAGGAAAAAGGCATTAAAATTGGCGAAGTAATGCTGCCTTTACGTGTGATGCTGGTTGGCGGAAAATTTGGCCCTGCGGTTTTTGATATTGCCGAAGTGTTGGGCAAAGAGGAAACGGTGGAAAGAATTGAACTGGCTTTAGCAATTTTAGGCCGATAAAAGAAGCATGATGAAATCCAATATAAAAGCCCTTCCTCCAGATACTGATCTGGAAACAAAAGCTGTTCTAAAAAAACTACCTGCTGCGCATCGTCGGCTGGCAGAACTGAAAGGTATTTCGTCAACTATTCCTAATGAAACTATCCTGATCAATACCCTTACCTTACAGGAAGCGAAAGATAGTTCTGCCATAGAAAATATCATTACCACCCATGATGAGATTTATAAAGCAATGCTTTTTGAAGAGCTTTTTTTAAATGCTTCTGCAAAAGAAGTTAACAGTTATGCTGAAGCCTTGAAAACAGGTTTTCAGATGATCCGGCAGCAAAAAATTTTAAAAACCAGTCATATTCTTCAAATTCAAAAAATCTTAGAGCAAAATGACGCCGGTTATCGTAAACTACCCGGAACTTCTTTAGTAAATGAAGCAACCGGAGAAACTGTTTATACGCCTCCGCAGGATTATGATTCTGTCATCCAATTAATGGATAACCTGATTTCATTTATTAATGATACAGAATTATATCCTGCTGACCCTTTAATTAAAATGGCTGTGATCCATCATCAGTTTGAAAGTATCCATCCTTTTTATGATGGGAACGGCAGAACGGGCAGGATTATTAATATTTTATACCTGGTCCTAAACGAACTGCTTGATTTACCGATACTTTATTTAAGTCGTTATATCATCAGGCATAAAAGTGATTATTACCGTTTATTACAAAAAGTAAGAGATACAGGTGATTGGGAAGAATGGATTTTATACATGCTGGACGGCATTGAGCAAACCGCAAAAGAAACTATTTTATTAATTGTCAACATCAAAACCTTGATGCAGGATTATAAAATGCGGATCCGCAAAGAATTTCCAAAAATGTATAGTCAAGACCTTTTAAATAACTTATTCAGACATCCCTATACCAAAATCGAATTTCTGATGAATGAACTAATGGTTTCCAGGTTAACTGCAACCAGATATATAGATTTGCTGGTAGAAAAAGGTTTCTTAGAAAAACAAAGGATTGGCCGTAGCAATTTCTACATCAATACTCCTTTATACCAATTATTTAAAGGAGAACCTGTAAAAGATGCTATTGCGCCACCTATTAAAACAATAAATGCTGAAAAATTATAAATTGATTGATTAAATAACGTGTAAAGAAAATGCCAAAATCTTTAAATGTGGATACTGATATGTAAAGAAAACAGCAAAATCTTTACATATCACTTTTGACGTGTATAGAAAAACGCCATTTTCTATACATGTCGTTATTAACGTATATAGAAAAACGCCATTTTCTATACATATCAGTTTTTCAGTCTGATTTTTTCTATCTTGCTTTCAATGAAAACGAACCCTTTTCCCTTTTTAACTCTTCTCTCTTTATTTACTCTTGCTACCCTGATTTTAGGCGGTTGCGCCAGTAATCCTTATGCCATTACAAATCGTTCGTATAAAAAACAAGCGAAAGCGTATGCAAAGATTATCGGTCAAGTCCCGCCGGTAACAACAGGAGAAACGCCGCCTGATAAGGCCAATTGGGTTGGCACAACCAATTTCAATTTGCGTAAACCCAACTATGTCATCATCCATCATACCGCGCAAAACTCAACAGAACAAACCTTGAAAACTTTTACGCTTCCCAGAACGCAGGTAAGTGCGCATTATGTGATTGGGAAAGACGGCAAGGTTTACCATATGCTGAATGATTACTTGCGTGCGTGGCAAGCCGGAAATGCCAAATGGGGAGGAAATACCGACATCAACAGTAATTCGATTGGTATTGAACTGGACAATAATGGTTTTGTACCTTTCCCGGAAGCACAAATTAACAGCTTGCTACTGTTGCTTGCTAACCTGAAAAAAAACTACAATATTCCAACCGCTAATTTTATCGGGCATGGCGATATTGCACCAACCCGCAAAAACGATCCGAATAAATACTTTCCCTGGAAAACTTTAGCCGAACATGGTTTTGGCAACTGGTACGATATGGCTTTAGACACTGTTCCGGCAAACTTTAATGCTTTGCAAGCGATGCGTATTATTGGTTATGATACACGTGATTCTATTGCTGCATTAGCTGCTTTTAAGCGGCATTTTACACCGCAGGATAGTACACGGATGGTTACGGATTCGAGCAGGATGATTTTGAATAATTTGATTAGGAAGTATTAATTTTAATAGGATATAATTATCTTTATATACACTTTTTACTCGGATAAAACTTTCTAATTAAAACTACATCAGATATTTTTAATAAGTAAACCTAATTAAAATGACTTATACAGACAAACATATTATTGAATCCTATTCAAAGCTTTTTGAAGGTCTTAGTCCAAGTAGTAAAATTGGATTAATTGAAAGCCTTACAAAGTCATTAAAAAAAGAAAACAAAAGTGTAGAAACTATATTTTACAACTCTTTTGGCGCATTTGATTTAGGAAAGGAAGCAGAAGAAATTATTGAAGATATTAGATCAAGCAGAAAATTTAGAGAAAAAGATATACAATTTTAAATGCAATATTTGCTTGATACTTCAATTTGTGTTTATTTCCTTAGAGGGAAACTGGATTTAGATAAGTTTATCAAAGAAAAAGGACGGGAAAATTTTTACATATCCGAGATTACAGTTGTTGAACTTTCTTATGGTGCCGAAAATAGCAGCAATCCGATAAAATCGTATAAAGTTGTTGATGATTTTTTACTGGGCTTAACTATAATTCCAATTGTTGGCAGTATTAAACGTTATGCGAAAGAAAAAGTAAGATTACGAAGAATAGGAACACCTATGCACGATGACTTTGATCTTTTAATTGGAGTAACTGCAATTGAAAATAAACTAACTTTAGTTACCGATAATGTTAAAGATTTTCAGAGATTAGATGGAATAGTTATTGAAAACTGGTTTCAGCGGAAGTGATTTATATAAATTAAAATACTACAAACCTTTTCAATAACTATTACAGATTTCACCCGATAAAAACAGCATCAACACTTCTTAACTTCCTTAGCCCAGGTATCTTTTAAAGTAACCGTCCTGTTAAAAACTAAATTTCCAGAAGTAGAATCAGGATCCAGACAAAAATAACCTTTTCTGATAAACTGATAGCCGCGGCCTATTTCCGCTTGTGTCAAATCTGGTTCGATAAAAGCAGTAACCGCAGTTAAACTTTGCGGATTGATAAGATCTTCAAAATTACCTTCTGCACTGCCCATATCTTCTGCTGTAAACAAACGGTCGTATAAACGCACTTCGGCAGTTTTTGCATGCGGCACGCTTACCCAATGGATAGTTCCTTTTACATTGATGCCGCTGGTATCTTGTCCGCTTTTGCTTTCCGGGATATAGCTGCAACGGATTTCGGTGATCTGGCCGTTTTCATCTTTAACAAAATCCTCGCATTGAATAATGTAAGCATTTTTTAAACGAACCATTAAACCCGGACCTAAACGGAAGAATTTTTTAGGCGCATTCTCCATAAAATCTTCACGCTCGATATAAAGCTCGCGACTAAAAGGAATATCCCGGCTGCCTTCGCCGCCTTCTGCTTCCGGGTTATTTTTGCCGTGCAGCATTTCTTCCTGTCCTTCCGGATAATTGGTGATGACTACTTTTACCGGGTCTAAGACAGCCATTCTTCTCCAGGCCGTTTTATTTAGTTCTTCCCGAATGCAAAATTCCAGCAAACTGTAATCAATCAAGTTTTCTCTTTTAGCTACACCAATGCGGTCGCAAAAATCACGGATACTTGCAGCCGTGTAACCACGACGCCGCAGTCCACTGATAGTTGGCATCCGCGGGTCATCCCAGCCGGAAACAAATTTTTGATTAACCAACTGCAGCAGTTTACGCTTACTCATTACTGTATAAGTAATATTTAAACGCGCAAATTCGTATTGCTGCGAAGGGAAAATCTCCAGTTTTTCGATAAACCAGTTGTACAACTCGCGGTGCGGGATAAACTCCAGCGTACAAAGCGAATGCGTGATATTTTCGATAGAATCGCTTTGTCCGTGTGCAAAATCATACATCGGATAAATGCACCATTTATTGCCAGTACGATGATGGTGCGCATGTTTGATACGATACATTAATGGATCGCGCATGTGCATATTCGGCGAAGCCAGATCTGCTTTTGCACGCAGCACTTTTGCCCCATCAGGATATTTTCCGTCGTGCATTTCTTTAAAAAGCCTTTCGTTTTCTTCTACACTGCGACTTCGGTATTGTTTTGGCGTTCCCGGTTCTGTCGGTGTACCTTTTTGGGCAGCAATTTCTTCGGGAGAACTGTCATCAACATAAGCCAAACCTTTTTGGATCAGGTTTAAAGCGAAAGCATACAGCAGGTCGAAATAATCAGAAGCATAGAGTTCGTTTGCCCAGGTAAAACCCAGCCATTTTACATCGGCCTTGATACTTTCTACGTATTCGGTTTCTTCGGTTACCGGATTGGTATCATCAAAACGAAGGTTGGTTTGCCCGCCATATTCCTGTGCCAAACCGAAATTTAGACAGATGGATTTGGCATGGCCAATATGTAAATATCCGTTAGGTTCCGGCGGGAAACGGGTAAAAACCTTACCGCCGTTTTTGCCGTTACGGATATCTTCTTCAACAATTTCTTCTATAAAATTTAATGATCTTTTCTCGCTCATAACCAATTGTGCTTCTGCAAAAGTAGAAAAATTTTACAGCGCTTTATTTGGATAGCTTTATTGATTGTATAGATAGCTGTTTTAGTTACAAATTCTGCTTTAATCACAATTTTTAGTCGATAAAAGAAGCATTCATAATTTTGTATTAAAATATTTGTCTGTTAATCAATCGATTGAATAATATTGACATTTGAATGAAAAAGCTCTATAACTTAGTTGTTACATTTGTTGCGTGTTTAAACACATAATATATAAAAAAATGAAAAATCTATTTAAATTCTCTATTCTATCCCTGGCTATTGCCGGATTATCCTACAGTGCACAAGCACAAAATACTACCACAAGTACACCTTCTACCAGAACTTCTAAAGCAGTACGATTTAGCATTGGCCCAGATGCAGGTTTCCCGGTTGGATCATTAAGCAATACACATAACTGGAATTTGGGCGGATCTATTCAGGCTGATTTCCCGGTTGCTACTGGCTTGGATGTAACTGCCAATGCTGGCTTTAACAACTTTTTTGGCAAGGATTATAAGATTGGCCCAATTGATGCCAAATACAACGACATTAACTTAATCCCGGTAAAAGTTGGCTTAAAATATTTTCCTGTAGAAAATTTTTATGTACAGGGAGAAGCAGGCGCTTCATTTATTGCTAATAAAAATAATATTGGCGCTAATCAATCTGCTGCATTTACTTATGCCCCCCAAATTGGTGTATTATTTCCGGTTGGCGACAAAAATTATATTGATGCCGGCATCCGTTACGAAAGCAATACCAAATTTACTACTAACGGCAACAGCAATAATTTCTTCGGAATACGTGTAGCTTATGCTTTTGATTTAAAATAATTTTTTTGAATAAATGTGCTCCATTAAAAGCTGCTTTAGATAAGGCAGTTTTTTTTATGCCCTTAATTTCCAATCCTAATTGTGGAACCTTTTTCTCAGGTTTAGCGTAAAGCAGTAACTATAGTTGTGTAGTGCTGAATTTTTAAAGCGATACTGGTTATGAAAAAGCTGCTTATAATTGATGATGAAATAAACACAGCAAACCTGCTGTCCAGGTTTTTAACCCGAAATGGTTTTGAAGTAATGACGGCCGCAAGCGGCTCTGCTGCCGCCGAGCTTTTAAAAAACTATTCTTTTACACTTGTACTGTGCGATTTTCGGTTAGAAGATACCGATGGCCGGGAGGTTTTGAAAAAAATCAAGCAACAATACCCGGAAACAGGCGTAATTATTATTACCGGTTATTCTGATATTAAAATGGCAGTCGAACTAATCAAAATGGGCGCTTATGATTATATTACCAAACCGCTTTATCCGGATGAAATACTAAATACCATCAACAAAGCCATAGAAACACAAAGCGCGTTAGCAGCAGCTCCACCAGAAAATATTTATCAAAATCCGGAAAAAAACACTGATAAAACAAGCTTTAAACCAACGTTAGGAAAAGGTGATTTAGTAACGGGCACCAGCGAAGCTTCAAAAGAACTTGCGCGACAAATAAACCTGGTTTCGCCAACTAATTATAGTGTCATTATTTTTGGTGAAAGTGGTACAGGAAAAGAATCGGTAGCAAAAAGTATCCACCAAAACAGCGACCGCTATGATAAACCTTTTATAGCGATGGATTGCGGGTCTTTAACTAAAGAGCTTGCCGGAAGCGAGTTTTTTGGCCATGAAAAAGGTTCTTTTACCGGCGCATTAAATACTAAAATCGGCCATTTTGAAATGGCAAACGGCGGTACTTTATTTTTAGATGAGATAGGAAATTTATCCTACGAAATACAGGCTACATTATTAAGGACCGTACAGGAAAGAAAAGTAAAAAGGATAGGCAGCACGAAAGAAATTGACTTAGACGTACGCATTATTGTAGCAACAAACGAAAACCTGATAGAAGCTATTCAAAAAGGGCATTTCCGGGAAGACCTGTACCATCGTTTTAACGAATTTGCTATTTACATGCCTGCTTTACGTAACCGCGGTGCGGATATTATGCTGATTGCTACTCATTTTGCAAAAATCACCAGTCAGGAATTAGGCAAAAATATTACCCGTTTTTCTGCAGATGCAACTACAGCATTAACCAATTATTCCTGGCCTGGCAACATCCGCGAACTTAAAAATGTAATCCGCAGGGCTACTTTATTAACAGAAGGCGAAGAAATTTTAACCAAATCATTGCCATTAGAAATATATAGTAATTATATAAAAACACCGGTAAACGAAGTATTGCCAGAATATAAGCAGCAAGTAGTTAATCCGCCTAAGCCCGATCTGAAAAACGCTGCCTTAGAAGCCGAATATGAGACTATTCTGAGGGTTTTAAAAGAAGTAAACTTTAATAAAACAAAAGCTGCACAAATTCTAAACATTGACAGAAAAACTTTGTATAATAAAATGAATGCCGCCGACCATCAGCAAACTATAAAAGTATGAGTGCAGAAAACGAAGCGATTATTGCTGCAAGGGTATTGGAGCATGATATTAGAAACCAGCTTGGCAATATATACCTGGCAGTAGAAGGTATTAAGGCCGAGTTTACAGAAAATGATAATGAAGATTTTATCTCTTATACAGATATTATTATCAATTGCTGTAAACAAGTAGAAAATATTATAAAAAGGGCTAAACCAATTTAATGATTTACATGTTTCACTAAAAATTTAAAATAATTCAACCAACTATCTATTCACGGTAATGTTGTTAATCAAAAAAATAATTAGCAATATTGCATATCCAAAAAAAAGACAATGAAAAAAGTAAACCTCTACTCACTAATAGCTCTCGGCTTGTTGTCCCTGCCGGCGGCTAAGTCCTTCGGACAAGATTCTACAGCTACAAGAAGATCGGCCAGATCAAGTATGCCAGCCACAACAACTACCCCAAAAGTATTTGGTGGCCGTGCACAGTACACTACCTGGAACATTGGTATCAATGCTGGTGTTTTAGCTCCGCTTATCCCTTTTGGAGTTAATGATTTCACCAACAAAGAGCTGAATTTAGGTTACGGCATTACGATTAGAAAACAATTAGGCCATGCATTTGGCTTAGAATTAGAGGGTGTTTCCGGAAAACTTTCTGGCTCTAATGTAAATGCTGTTGGTGGTGTAAGAAATGGCATTAGAGCATTTGATACACAATTAGCATATTCTGCGACTTTAAGTGGTGTAGTTAATGTTGCTACCGTAGATTTTATCCGTCGTAAAAACTCTGTTAACTTCTTCGTTTCTGCTGGTGGTGGCCTTGCTGCTTATGCCCCTAAAGTTACTTATGCAAACAATACTGTTATAGATTGGAAAGACAAAGCCAATGGCGGAAATGATACCTATGTTCATGAGTTAGTTATTCCTGTTGGTGTAGGTGTTAAATTTAGATTATCTGATAAAGTTGCCCTTAATTTAGGCTATACTGCCAACTTCATAGACGGTGATAATTTAGACGGAAATACACAAGGTTATCCTACAAAAGATAAATTTTCTTACGGTTATGGCGGTTTAGAATTTGCTTTGGGTGGAAAATCTAAACCAAATTTAGATTGGGTTAATCCGGCTGCCATGATGTATGATGAGTTAAAAGATTCTACATTACGTATTACTGTTGACAGCTTAAAAGGTAAAGTTAGTGGTGTTGAAACCAGTATTTCTGACTTGAAAAAAGATTCTGATGGTGATGGTGTTCGTGATGACTTAGACAAATGCCCAGGTACACCTGCTGGTACTGTTGTTGATGGTTCTGGTTGCGAAATTAAATTCCCGGCCCCTGTGGTTGTAGCACCTCCTGCCCCTCCAGCTCCTGTAGTTATTAAAAAAACCGTTACTAAAAAATATCGTGTCCGTACTAAAAAGTACCATACTGTTGTTAAAAAGAAAAAAGCAGCAGCTAAAAAATAAAATTTAGTTTGTGATAAACAAAAAGCTCCGGATATTAATCCGGAGCTTTTTTTATGCCCTGATTTTATCAACTTGTTGCTACTGTTCCCGTGTTCCTGATGTAGGATAACAACCTTCTGTTAAGTAGTAAATAAAATTTATAGCAAACATTATTAATCAATCGATAGTTAGCTATTTTTAGTATCGCAAGTAAAAGTATGATTGCTTATAAATTAAAATGACAAATGCTTTTTCCTATGCAATGCTTTTACAATAAAAGTATCAATTGTAAATTACTAAAACTGATTTCAATTCAAGGCATCAACAGTTTACAAAAAACCAATATCTTATGGAACAAAACAAAATAAACCCCCCAATAATAGAGCAGATAAAAGAGTATATAGAAACCCGCATTAAACTACTTAAATACAAAGTAATTGATCAAGCAACCGGTATTGCTGCAAACGTAGTTGCTTATGCAATAATTGCTGTATTGGGTTTATTCATTTTGTTGTTTTTTAGTGTAACGCTCGCTTTACTATTTGGTTCGTTATTGGGTTCTTACTGGGCTGGTTTTGGCTGTATTACTTTATTATATATTATACTGGCTATTTTAGTACTTGTATTAAAGGCTAAATATATTGAAGCACCGCTTATTGGTTTTTTTATTACAAAATTTTTTAAAAATAACAGCAAATGATTGTACCAATTAAAAGTATCCATGATTTAAGGAATGAGATTGTACGTTTAGAAACTTTAACCGTACAACAGGAAGCTGCTATTAAACAACGTTTCAGCAGTCCTAAAACTATTTATAAAACTATACTTTCGGCGTTTCCCAAATCTGAAAGCAGCAGTACGGGCACAAATGCAAATAGTTTATTTAGCCAGGATATTATTGGCGCTATTTCTAAATTTTTGCTCCCTTTAACGCTAAACAAAACCCTGTTTAAAGAATCTGGCTTTATTACCCGGTCAATCGTTACTTTCCTTTCTAAAAAAGCTTCCGGTTATATCAATCAGGATTCGGTAACTTCGGGATGGGAAAAATTGAAAACAGCAGTATCAAAATCAAAAATCCCTGATACAGTAATATCAAAAGTAAAACCACTTGAAAACTTACTGTCAAAAATAAAATTCCCTGCTAAAAAGACGATCAAAGTAAAAACGCTTGCAAAAGCAAACACACCAATCGTAATTAAAAGTATAGATTAACAGCCATTACATTTTTTATTTTTTTTGAAGCAGGCCCTTTTCATCAGGTCCTGCTTTTTTTGTTTACATCTTACATTAAACAAAGTTTTATAATTACAACCAACAGTTGCTCTTTTAGCTGCGGTATTTTAGGCAATGCTTCTTTTATCACCTAAAAATCATTGTTTATCTCACTTGTTGCTGTTATTAATAGTAATATGTAATCGGTCCCTCAATGTTAAAAATAGAAACAACTTCAATTTATATTTCTGATACCTCTTTGCTAAAGCTATTTTTGCCAGCTAATTTTTTGAATTTGTGGGAAAAGATAAACTAAGGCGCTTTGCAGAAATATCAACTTTTGAAAACGTTTTACAATTAACAGAAGGCCATGCCTTAAAAGGAAACTGGAATGCTAATCATTTTCAAAATAACCATCCTTTAGTTCTGGAACTTGCTTGTGGAAAAGGAGAATATGCCGTAGAGATGGCGCAATTTTTTCCTGGTAAAAACTTTATTGGTATTGATTATAAAGGCAACCGGATTTGGCGCGGCGCCAAAACAGCGCTGGAAGAAAATGTAACTAACGTGGCTTTTTTAAGGATTCAGATTGAGCAGATTTTAGAATACTTTGAACCAAAAGAAGTTTCGGAAATCTGGATCACTTTTCCTGATCCGCAACCACAGTTAGGACGCGAAAAAAAGAGGCTTACTTCGCCCCGTTTTCTCGTAAATTATCGTCATATTTTGCAACCCAAGGGCTTCATCCATTTAAAAACAGATAATGATGAGTTATATGCTTACACTTTGGAAAAGATTGCCGAACATCATCTGAAATTACATATTGCGACCAATGACCTTTATCATTCTGATCATGTAAATGAAATTCTATCCATTAAAACTTATTACGAAAAGAAGTATCTTCAAAATAATAAAAACATTAATTATCTAAAGTTTTCATTCGACTAATTTTTTAACTGTTTTTAAAATAGCAGCCCACAATTCTTTCTTTTGAGTAAATTTAAAAATGGAGAACGACAGCTTTTACGAAAAGGTTTACTGGGTTGTTAGGCAAGTGCCGGCCGGAAGAGTAACCACTTACGGAGCAATTGCAGCGTTTTTAGGCACAAAAGGATCGTCAAGGGTAGTTGGTTATGCAATGGGCGCTTCTGTTCATGTTTTGCCGCGGGTGCCTGCACATCGCGTAGTAAATAGAACGGGGTTATTAACCGGAAAACAACGTTTTGGCAGTCCGCATTTAATGCAGCAGTTATTAGAAAACGAAGGAATTGTGGTAGAAGATGATCAGATCAAAAACTTTAAAGAAGTATTCTGGGACCCGGCAACAGAACTAATTTTACCCTGATAAAAGAAGCATCATCGTTATAAATAAAAAAATATGAGTGAATTAATAAACGATTTTAACAACTATCGTAGCCGGATGAACGAGCGGATTATGGAAACGGCCAACACCAATATCAAACGTTTTTTTGCTTTAGATACCACAACTTATGCAAACGGAGCGCTTAGTGTAAAAACCAAAGAAATGCTTGGTTTGGTTGCATCAATGGTTTTGCGTTGCGATGATTGCATTAAATATCACTTGGAAAAATGTTATAATGAAGGCGTTAACCACGATGAAATGAACGAAATTTTTATGATTGCTAATTTAGTTGGCGGTTCTATCGTCATTCCGCATTACCGCCGTGCTGTTGAATTTTGGGATGAATTGAACCAGCAAGGAAATCATCAAAATTGATTAAACGCTGAAGCTTTGCAATCGTCATAAATAAAAAAATAAAAATTTATGAAAGCGATAAAATCAATAATGCTGATTTGCACTTTAGCCCTGATGTTTGCTTCTTGTGGCGGATCCTATTACGTAGCCGAACGCCCTGCGCCTTATGTTTACACTCGCCCTGCCCCGCCTTTTGCCGGCGCTATCTGGATTGAACCGGAATATTACTGGAGCGGTGGCAGGTATGTGGCCCGTCCCGGTTATTGGAGCAGGCCACGCCCTAATTACAGCTATCATCCCGGACACTGGAACCATGATAGCCGCGGGCATACCTGGGTAAAAGGTGGTTGGCGGCCTGCAAGATAAATTTTTTAAAAATGCTGCTTAAATTTAGGCAGCATTTTTAATTTTAGGTAATGGAAGAAAATACAATTACACGTTGTTCCTGGTGCGGAAATGACGAGTTATATATGCGTTACCACGACGAAGAATGGGGCAAGGAGGTACACGACGACCGCATTCTTTTTGAATTTTTGGTCCTTGAATCTGCACAGGCTGGTTTAAGCTGGTTAACAATTTTGCGCCGAAGGGAAAACTATAGAAAAGCTTTTGCTGATTTTGATGCCGTAAAAGTAGCAACTTTTACCGAAGCAGACGTAGAACGATTAATGCAGGATGCCGGGATTATCCGCAACCGTTTAAAAATCCAGGCGGCCATCAGCAACGCGATACTGTTTTTACAGGTGCAAAAAGAGTACGGCACTTTCGATCAGTATTTGTACAGTTTTATGCCCGAAGGAAAGCCAATCATCAACACAAAACAATTAAACAGCGGGCCGATAGTTACAACAGCAATTTCTGATGCCATTAGTAAAGACATGAAAAAACGCGGTTTTAAGTTCTTCGGTTCTACCATTTGTTATGCGCACATGCAGGCAACAGGCATGGTAAACGATCATACCGAAAATTGTAGCTTCAGATTCTAATTTTAAGCATCGCCTAATCAATCCAAATCCTTAAAATTGCATTAATCGGTGCAATCCTTTTGCATCCGTGTAATCAATATCCAATGAAAAAATTATTCCTTCTGGACGGCATGGCGCTTATTTACCGCGCACATTTTGCGTTAAGCAAAAATCCTCGTTTTACCTCAAGTGGAATTAACACTTCTGCTGTAATGGGTTTTGCCAATACGCTGATGGAAATCCTTAAAAAAGAAGCACCAACGCATTTAGCTGTTGTTTTTGATACAGATGCGCCTACAGAACGCCATACAGATTTTGTTGCTTATAAAGCGCACCGGCAGGCAATGCCCGAAGATTTATCGCTGGCTTTGCCTTATGTTGTCCGTTTAGTAGAAGGCTTTAATATTCCGGTAATTACTTCGGACGGTTTTGAAGCGGATGACATCATTGGCACTTTAGCCAAAAAAGCAGAGCAAAAAGGTTATACCGTTTTCTGTATGACGCCTGATAAGGATTTTTGCCAATTGGTTTCCGAAAATATTTTCGTGTATAAACCTGCGCGAATGGGAAACGAGATGGAAATTTTAGGGGTAAAAGAAGTATTGGAAAAGTGGGAAGTAGAACGCGCAGAACAGGTAATTGATATTTTAGGTTTGTGGGGAGATGCGGTGGATAATATTCCGGGAATTCCAGGAATTGGAGAGAAAACGGCAAAATTGCTGATCAAACAATTTGGTTCTGTTGAGGAAGTGATCAAAAATTCCCATCAGTTAAAAGGAAAAATGCGTGAAAACGTAGAGAACTTTGCCGAGCAGGGAATCGTTTCTAAAAAATTAGCCACAATATTACTGAATGCGCCGGTAGAACTGGACGAGGATGCTTTATTAGTAGGAAAGCCAAGCCGTGATTTGCTGGAACCTTTATTTGCCGAACTGGAATTCAGGACGATTGGCCGTCGTGTTTTTGGTGAAGATTTCTCGGTAAACGAAGCACGTTCTACTATTGGCGTACAGACTGATTTATTTGGACAGCCGGTTGAAAACAGCAATGCTTCTTTTAGCACAGAAAAATCAGCAGAAGCAGAAACGCCGGAACCGATTGTGCCCAGCAAAAACATCAATAATACGGAGCACTCCTATTTTCTGGCTGATACATTTGGAAAACGACGCGAATTAATTGAATTATTAGGCAATCAAACTTCTATTTGTTTCGATACAGAAACAACCGGAACAGATGCTAACCAATGCGAGTTAGTTGGCTTATCTTTCTCCATAAAAATCGGAGAAGGTTATTACGTTCCCGTTCCTGCTGATCAAACTGAAACTCAAAGTATTGTAAACGAATTTAAAGAGGTCCTGGAAAACGGGCAGATCACGAAGATCGGTCAGAACCTGAAGTTTGATATTTTAATCCTGAAATGGTACGGCATCAACGTGCAGGGCGCTTTGTTTGACACCATGATGGCGCATTACCTGATCGATCCGGATACGCGCCACAATATGGATTTACTTTCCGAAAATTATTTAGGTTATACGCCAGTTTCTATCACTTCGCTCATCGGTTCAAAAGGAAAAAACCAGGGAACGATGCGTGACGTGGAAGTTGAAAAAATCAAAGAATACGCTGCCGAAGATGCCGACATAACTTTGCAGCTAAAAGAAGCATTTGTACCAATCCTGAAAGCTGTAAATGCAGAAAAACTGGCGCACGATCTGGAATATCCGCTGATTCATGTTTTGGCAGATATGGAGTTTGAAGGTGTAAAAATTAACCAGGAAACGTTAAAAGAATCTTCTTTACATTTAGAAAGTGACCTCGCTAAACTTGAAAAAACGGTTTATGAAAAGGCAGGATTAAAATTTAACATTTCATCACCCAAACAACTTGGAGAAGTTTTGTTTGAGAAGCTGATGCTTGATCCAAAAGCCAAAAAAACAAAAACCGGCCAATACCAAACCGGCGAAGACGTGCTTCTTTTATTGGCAAATAAAAGTGATATTGTTCGGGATATCCTTGATTTCCGTCAGTTGCAAAAACTAAAATCAACTTATGTTGATGCTTTGCCGCTGATGATCAACCCAAAAACCGGTCGCGTTCATACTTCTTACAATCAGGCAGTTGCAGCAACCGGAAGGTTAAGCTCCAATAATCCAAACTTGCAAAATATCCCGATTAAAACCGAACGTGGCCGGGAAGTACGGAAAGCTTTTGTTGCACGGGACGAAGACCATATTTTAGTTTCTGCGGATTATTCGCAAATCGAGCTTCGTTTAATTGCCGAAATCAGCAAAGATGAAAACATGATGGATGCTTTTTTTAAAGGCATCGATATTCATACTGCAACAGCAGCAAAAGTTTACGGACGGACGATAGAAGAAGTGACTTCTACCGAACGACGAAACGCAAAAGCGGTTAATTTTGGTATTATTTACGGACAATCAGCTTTCGGTTTATCGCAAGGTTTAGGTATTTCCCGAAAAGAAGCATCAGAAATTATTGAACAATATTTTAACCAGTATCCGGGTATCAAAAATTACATGAGCAGTACTTTGGATTTTGCACGGGAAAATGGTTACGTAGAAACTTTATTAGGCCGGAGAAGATATTTGCGCGATATTAATTCGGCTAATCCAACTGTCCGTGGTTATGCAGAACGAAATGCGATTAATGCGCCGATACAAGGTTCTGCTGCTGATATGATTAAAATTGCAATGATTAATATCCATCATGATATTATCAGCAAAAAACTGGATGCAAAAATGACGATGCAAGTGCATGATGAGCTGGTGTTTGATGTACCAAAAAATGAGCTGGAAACGGTATTGCCCTTAGTGAAAGAACACATGCAAAATGCTTTTAAAACATCCGTACCGATTGTGGTAGAAACAGGAAGCGGAAGCAATTGGCTGGAAGCACATTAAAGCTGAAACATATTAATATTATTTGAGTTTCCTATATTATAATTGCTACATTGAGCCTACCAATTATAAACTATTTCAAAGTATGAAAGTAATTCATTTAAGTGCAGAATGTTATCCTGTTGCTAAAATCGGCGGTTTGGGAGATGTAGCTGGAGCGCTGCCCAAATACTTAAATCAGGCAGGTGTTGAAGCTGTGATTATGATGCCTTTTTACGAACGCAAGTTTGTACAGGAAAATGCATTTGATACCATCTTTCAGGCAACTACTACCATGGGCAACCGGCCTTTCTTTTTTGAAATTTTGAAAGAACGGACCGGAAAATTAGGTTTTGATCTTTATATCCTGAAAATCCCCGGCTTGCTCGACCGGACCGAAGTCTATGGCTATGATGATGATATTGAACGTTTTGTAGCGTTTCAACTGGCATTTTTGGACTGGATGTTATGGTCGGGAGAGCAAACCGACATAATCCATTGTCACGATCATCAAACCGGGCTGGTCCCTTTCCTGTTATACAATTCTTTCCGTTATACTTCTTTGTCTAATATCCGTACAGTTTTTACCATCCATAACGGTCAGTATCATGGTGCTTTTGGCTGGGAAAAGTTTAGTTATCTTCCGGATGTTGATCCCTGGAGAACGGGTTTGCTGGATTGGAACGGCGGTATTAACCCTTTAGCTTCTGCGGTTAAATGTGCCGATGCTTTTACTACCGTTTCGCCAAGCTATTTACAAGAATTAGCTGTTAGCTCTAACGGATTAGAATTTTTGTTTGAGCTGGAAAAAGATTATGGGACAGGTATTATCAATGGTATCGATACGGATGTTTGGGACCCGAAAACAGACCCGATGATTTCCGCTAAGTACACAGCAAAAACTGTTTCAACCAAAAAATTAAAGAACAAACAGTTACTATGCCAGCAATTCGGTTTTACTCCCGATAAACCATTGTTTACTTTTATTGGAAGGTTAGTGGTAGAAAAAGGTGCTGATTTATTGCCGGAACTTTTTCGGCAAATGCTTGCCGACCAGGAAAATCCGTCCAGCATTTTAGTATTAGGTTCTGGAAACGAAGCAACCGAACATGAATTAAGTGTGCTAAAAGAAGCATTCCCGGGACAATACAACGCTTACATCGGTTATAACGAAGAATTGGCGCACCGCATTTATGCCGGTGCAGATTTTATTTTGATGCCATCGCGTGTAGAACCCTGCGGTTTAAACCAGCTTTATGCTTTACGGTATGGTACGCTACCTATCGTAAACAGTACAGGCGGTTTAAAAGATACGGTAATAGACATCAGTGAAACAGGAGGATACGGCATTCGTTGTAACGGAGCTACGGTGCCTGAAACATTTACCGGGGTAAAAAGAGCTATTGAACTTTTTAAGAACACAGCCGAATTACAATTGTTGTACCCTAAGGTAATGGCCCTCGATTTCTCCTGGGACCGTTCAGCTAAAGAATACATTAACCTATACCAAAGTTTAAAACCTAAATTATGAGTTCCAAAGTAATCTGCATCGTATTGGGCGGCGGACAGGGATCCCGTCTGTTCCCCCTAACGGCTACGCGCTCTAAACCAGCCGTACCTATTGCCGGTAAATATCGTTTAGTAGATATTCCGATATCGAACTGCATCAACTCGGGCATCGAACGAATTTATGTACTAACGCAATTCAATTCGGCATCATTAAACAAGCACATTAAAAACACTTACCATTTTAGTGTTTTTAGCGAGTCTTTTGTTGATATCCTTGCTGCAGAACAAACGCCACACAATACAACCTGGTTTCAGGGAACGGCAGATGCAGTTAGGCAATCGTTACATCACCTTGCGCCGCACGAGTTTGATTATGTGCTGATTTTATCCGGAGACCAGTTGTACCAGATGGATTTTTGCAAAATGATAGACGAGCATGAAGCCAAAGGCGCTGAAATTTCTATCGCAACTATTCCGGTTGATGAAGCCGATTCTGCCGGTTTTGGCATCCTGAAAACAGACGAAAACCAGATGATCACTTCCTTTATCGAAAAGCCCAAAAAAGATATGTTGCCGGGATGGGATTCTGAAGTAAGTGATGAAATGAAATCACAAGGCAGGATTTACCTCGCATCCATGGGTATTTATATTTTTAACCGAAAAACTTTGTACGAGTTGCTGGAAGGAAATACCCGTACAGATTTTGGAAAAGAAATTATTCCGCAATCTATCGGAACACACAAAATTTTAAGTTACCAGTATGAAGGTTACTGGACAGATATTGGTAGTATTCCGTCATTTTTTGATGCTAACCTTGGCTTAACAGACGAAATACCACAATTTAATTTGTTTGATAAAAGAAGCATTTTCTCGCGTGCACGCATGTTGCCACCTTCTAAACTTTCAGGAACATCATTACACAATGCCATGATTTCTGACGGATGTATCATCCATGCAGCACATATATCCAGGTCCGTTATTGGTATCCGTACCCGTATTGGTGTCGGCACCACTATCCTGAATACTTATGTGATGGGAAATGATTATTATCAAAACCTGGAACAAATTGAAGAATACAAATTACAGAACAAGCCTTTAATGGGCGTGGGCGAGCGTTGTTATATCAATAATGCTATCCTCGATAAAAACTGTTATATAGGGAACGATGTAAAAATAAACGGGGGCAGCCATTTGGAGGATGGCGACTTTGGAACTTATACTGTTACAGAAGGTATTATTGTTGTCAAAAAGAATGCCGTCATCCAAAGCGGTACCATTATTTAAACATACTTCTTTTATGGGCAAAAAGTCCCGGAAATTCCGGGACTTTTTGCTTTTACAGATCTATTGTTTGTCCTATTTCCGGTAAAGTAAAATTTAATCCGGCAGCAGCAAATTTGGATTTAGCCGCTTCATGGTCTAATTTTATAGCTGGAAAAGTATCAAAATGAACGCCGATAATATTTTTACAATTGATAAAAGAAGCTGCTTTAACGGCATCCTCCGGCCCCATGGTATAATTATCTCCAACAGGTAAAAATGCCCAGTCTAAATTTTCATCTTCCAGCAACTTCATATCGTAAGTTAAAGCAGTGTCTCCGGCGATATAGATTTTTTTGCCATCAGCATAAATTACATAACCGGCAGGATTACCGCCATAAGTACCGTCAGCCATAGAACTGGAATGGATAGCACTTACCATTTTTACACGTCCGAAATTAAAGTTGAAAGAACCGCCAATATTCATTCCGTGTACTTTATCTACATCATTTTTATTTAACCAGCCTTGGATTTCGGCAATACAAATTACAGTTGCATTGCTGTTGGTTTGAATAGTAAACAAATCTGCCACATGATCGATATGGCCATGGGTCAGCAAAATATAATCTGGTTTGATGGAACCGATATCAATACCTTTTGCCAATTCATTTGGCGTAATAAAAGGATCAAACAACAATTTTGCTTTATCAGTTTCCAGCAAAATAGTTGCATGGCCGAAATAAGTAGCTTTCATATTTTCTTAGTATTTCTACCTTGAACAAACTACTTTCCGAAAAGGTTTCCTAATGCCCCTAAATCGCCAAACATATTCTTTGTCATGGCAGCCATTTCTGCCTGGTTCAGATTTTCTGCCTGTTCTATGGCTTTGTTTACCGCTACGGCAAGCAGCTCTTCCAATTCTTCGCGGTCTGCTTCTTTAAAAAAACCATCTTGAATGCTGATGCTTTGCACTTGTTTGTTGCCGTTTGCCGTAACGGTAATCTTTCCGTTTTCGGCAGTTCCTGTTACAGTTATGCCATCCAGGCGTTTTTTAACTTCGTCTGCTTTTTGCTGTGCTTCAAATAATTTATCAAACATAATACTGTTTTTAGGTTATATTTACTGATCTTCTGTTTCGTTGCCGTTACCGGTATAAGCACTTTTTCGTACAATTGGCATGCCGGTTATCCTAAATAATTCATCTAAGTGGAGCAGGCTGCCGTTTACCATATTTCCAAGCAATACAATGGTTACATCATTTTTTAAATCCCTTAAAAAAATATGCCGGAAACCATGCCACCAACCCGTGTGGTAAACTACTTTCTGTCCGGGTGCTTCAAACAAACGCCAGCCGTAGCCGTAATTAAAATGGCCGCGAAGCATTGGGTTTCGATTGCTATAAGCAGAATCCTGGGTTGCTTGCTTAAGTAAACGCCCTGCCCGCATAGCTTGGTCAAACAAATATAAATCAGCAATAGTGCTGTAAATTCCTTTATCGCCTACGGGGCCATCCAAAAAATTTTGTGCAACAGAATAACGCCAACTGTTACGATCGTGCCCAACCACATCAGCGGGAATTTTTTCATAAACCGCTTTAGAATAAACTGCTGTATGTGCCATTTCTGCCGGTTTAAATACATTTTCTTTCATAAACTGTGCATAAGGCATCCCCGATACTTTTTCTATTATGGCACCCAGCACCATAAAATTAGAGTTGTTGTACAGGAAACGGACATTAGGTTTGTTAAAAGGAGCTGGCTTATATTGGGCTATTAAAGCCATTTCCTGCGCATTGTTTAGCCCTTTTCTTTGATCACGATGTTCTTTACGGTAAATATCATCTGTAAAATATACATAGTTCATCATTCCGGAACGGTGCGTAAGCAACAAACGGATGGTAATGCCATCGTAAGGAAAATCTGGGAAAAACGCTTTTACGTTCTGGTCTAATTTCAGTTTGCCCCTTTCCATCAGCATTAAAATAGCTGTAGAAGTTAATGTTTTGGAAACTGAAGCCAGTTCAAACTGAGAATTCAATTTCAAGCTGTCCCGCGTTAGATAATTGGCCCAGCCTAAAGCATTCTCGTACAGAATTTTCCCGTTTTTTGCAACCAGCACATTGCCGTTAAACCCGCTTCTTTTATGCAGGTTCTGCATAAAAGCGTCTATCCTTTTATCGGCATTTTTAGGATTGTATTTTAAGAGTGAAGCCGTATCAAACGGGACCTCGTATGCTGCTTCCTGGACTGTTTTTTTATGTTTGGAACAAGCGGACAGCAAAAAAAGGCCGGCCGTAATTGGTAGAAGGTAGTTCTGTAATCTCATTAACCTGTAAAATCTGTCGCTTTAACGATCGCGAAAATAAGATATTATCTTACGAAAACTGGCTGAAAAGTTTCAATAATTATGATGCTTCTTTTACCTGCCTATTTTTTGTTTGGGTTGAAGGATAGAGGGATGACAAGAACGATATTACCATTGCAAGGGTTTGCGTTAGGGATTGGAAGGGTTTAGTGCGTAGCACCGGAGCGGAGCGCAGCCCTGGAAAGCCCGGCCCGCAGGGCAACGCCCAAAAAAGAATACTTCTTTTACCACCTCAATTTTTGCCTGCTAAAAGAAGCATTGTAATTTTCTTAAAGTTTATAGCGTTGCTTTTAGATTAAGCCCTAAATTTGGCTGCAATTATCGAATTAAAATTATGAGTTTCAGAACCGAACATGATACGATGGGCGCGGTGCAAGTGCCTGCCGACAAATACTGGGGCGCGCAAACCGAACGTTCGCGTAACAATTTTAAAATTGGCCCGGCGGCGAGTATGCCGGTAGAAATTATCGAAGCTTTTGCTTACCTGAAAAAAGCTGCTGCTTTTACCAACACAGATTTGGGTGTTTTACCTGCTGAAAAACGCGACCTGATTGCGCAGGTTTGCGATGAGATTTTAGAAGGGAAATTAGCAGATGAATTTCCGCTGGTGATCTGGCAAACCGGTTCGGGCACGCAATCGAACATGAATGTGAATGAAGTTGTAGCTAACCGCGCGCATGTTTTACAAGGAAATGCTTTGGGCGAAGGCAAAACTTTTATCCACCCGAATGATGATGTGAACAAGTCACAATCTTCCAACGATACTTACCCGACTGCCATGCATATTGCTGCTTATAAAGTGGTTGTGGAAACGACCATTCCGGGTGTTGAGAAGTTAAGGGATACACTTCAGGCAAAATCTGAAGAATTTAAAAGTGTGGTTAAAATTGGCCGTACACATTTAATGGATGCTACGCCGCTTACTTTAGGCCAGGAATTTTCCGGTTATGTTTCGCAGTTAACACATGGTTTAAAAGCTTTAAGAAATACTTTAGATCATCTTTCTGAACTGGCTTTAGGCGGAACTGCGGTTGGGACCGGTATCAACACACCAAAAGGTTATGATGTAAAAGTGGCTGAGTATATTGCCAAGTTTACCAATCTGCCTTTTATCACTGCCGAAAATAAATTTGAAGCTTTGGCTGCGCATGATGCAATTGTAGAAACACATGGCGCATTAAAGCAAATTGCGGTTTCTTTAATGAAAATTGCAAATGATATCCGGATGCTGGCTTCTGGGCCACGTTCTGGTATTGGCGAAATCCATATCCCGGATAATGAGCCCGGTTCTTCTATCATGCCTGGAAAAGTAAATCCAACCCAAAACGAAGCCGTAACCATGGTTGCCGCACAAGTGATGGGAAATGATGTTACCATTTCTATCGGCGGCTCTAACGGCCATTACGAATTGAACGTTTTTAAACCGGTTATGGCTGCTGCCTTTTTACAATCAGCACGTTTAATTGGCGATGCCTGCGTTTCTTTTAACGATCATTGTGCTGTTGGTATCACACCAAATTATGATGGTATTAAAAAGCACCTTGAAAATTCACTAATGTTGGTTACGGCTTTAAACCCCCATATTGGTTATGAAAATGCGGCCAAAATTGCTAAAACAGCTTTAAAAGAAAATCAATCCTTGCGCGAAGCAGCCCTAAGTTTAGGTTTGTTGACGAATGAGCAGTTTGACGAATGGGTTCGACCAGAGAATATGATTGGCGGTTTGAAATAATCGTTTCAAGACACACAAACTAAAAGCCTTACGGCCTCACCCTAAATCCCTCTCCAATGGAGAGGGACTTGCCTTTCTGATGTATAAAAAAACGTGCTTCTTTTACCTGCTATTTTTTGTTGCGTTGGCTTCTTGTAAGTTTAATCCGGCTTTGCAAAACGTTGGTACAGATTTTTTACAGGGAGAATGGGCGCAGGATTCAGTAAAGCTGCAAAAAAAATTGCTAAACTATAGTCTGTATCAATTCCGGTTTAGCTGCGATTCTGTTTTTATCACTACTAATAATTTCAGCAAAGTAAATTACGGAACCGATACCTGTATGAACCAGGGTAAATGGAAAGAATATGTGCGGGGAAAATATGAACTGCACCACGATACATTACGTGTAAGAGGCTTGTACTGCAACCCGGATTTCAGCCTGAAAAATACCGGCTGCTTTCATACCGGCGTGTATGAAGATCTGTTTAAACTGCAGAAACAAACCGATTCTTTGTTTCATGTTACCAGTTTTTCCAGTACCGTTCCGTTTAATCTACGCTTAATTAAAAGAATTGCTTGTAATCCAAAACCATTATAAAAAGATGAAAAAAAACAAACTTAGTATGCTTCTTTTAGGTATACTTTTTTCTTACCTGCCCTTGCAAAGTATGGCTTGGGGAATGTTAGGCCATCGCGTTGTGGGACAAATTGCCGATAGTTACTTAACCAAAAAGGCACGCAAAAATATTGAACTGATCTTAGGCGGAGAATCTGTAGCGATGGCAAGTACCTGGGGCGATTTTATTAAAGCTGACCCGGCCTACAACTATTTATCGCCCTGGCATTATATTGATTTTGACAAGCCTTATTCATACCCGGAAATGCAGGCTTTTTTAAAGCAGGATACCGCGGTTGATGCTTATACCAAACTCAACCTGATTATTGCCCAGCTGAAAAATAAAAACCTGGAGCAGGACAAAAAGCTGCTTTATCTGCGGATGCTTATTCATATTGTAGGAGATGTGCACCAGCCTATGCACACCGCACATACGGAAGATAAAGGCGGCAACGATGTAAAACTATTCTGGTTTAACAAACCCACCAACTTACATGCACTTTGGGATTCTGAAATGATTGACGACGAGCAATTGAGCTATACGGAATATGCCAACTGGATTAACCGCAGCACAAAAGAACAACGTGACGCTTTACAGCACGACAATATCAGCAAATGGCTGTACGAATCAAGCCAAATCTCCGAAAAATTATATGCTGAACTAAAACCCAATGTCCATTTAAGCTATCGTTATACCTTCGATCATATTGCCATAGCCAACCAGCAATTGTTAAAAGGCGGCATTCGTTTAGCTGGAATTTTAAATCAGTTGTTTGGATAGATTTAAAAGAGCGAGGAGCGGAGAAGAAAGATATATAAAGCGTTATATCCATTTTCTCCGCTCCCCGCTCTTCTAAAATTTATCTTTCAATCGCTCCCCGCTCTTTCATCCTCACTCTCTCTCTCCATGAAAATACTAATGGTTTGCCTCGGTAACATTTGTCGTTCGCCTTTGGCAGAAGGCATTATGAAACAGCAGGTAAAAGAAGCAGGTTTAGATTGGGAAGTTGATTCTGCCGGAACCGGAAACTGGCACGTAGGCGAAGGTCCAGACCGGCGTTCTACCCGTACTGCCAGAAATCATGGTATCAATATCAGCAAGCAGGTTTGCCGACAGTTTAAGGTGCAGGATTTTGATAATTTCGATTTGATTCTGGTGATGGACAGAAATAACCGTGCTGATGTTTTAGCTCTCGCCCGAAACCAACACGACCGCGACAAAGTAAAACTGTTGTTGAATGATAAAGAAGTGCCCGATCCGTATTTTGATGACAGGCAGTTTGAGCCTGTATTTGATTTGATTGAAAGTGGCTGTAAGGATTTGATCCGGAAATATAAGTGATGGCGAATGGTTCATTGATCACTAACAGCTATCAGGAATTCAAAATACTTCTTTTATCGGTATAAAATTGCCCTATTTTTTTATTGGTTTGATTAGCGTAACTTTAAGTATGATTAGAGAAATTGTAGAGGTTGCGGAAGAAACTATTATCCTAAAACTTCCTAAAAACTTAATTGGGAAAAAGGTAGAAGTAATTGCTTATGATATAACAGAGCAACAAAATATTGTACCTGCTGAAATTCCTTTTAATCCTGACAAATTGAAAGACATACAAGAGCGGTACGATAAACTTCCTCGTATTTCGCACGAAAATTATAAGTTTGATCGGGACGAGGCCAACAATTATGAATAATATTTTTGTTGATTCTAACATTGTATTGTATCTTATGGATGTAGATGAACATAAGAAAATTATATCCAGAAAACTGCTTTCAAACAATCCTACTATTTGCACCCAGGTATTAACAGAAGTGGCAAATGTTTGTAAATACCGATTTAAGTATAAAAAACACGAGTTGCTAATTTTGTGGAGCGATTTATTAAGGGATTGTACTTTAATTCCTACCGATCATCAATCCGTTCACAAAGCAATTCAATTAGTAGAACTTTATGATTTTCAACTTTTTGATGCACTAATTATAGCTGATGCTTTAAAAGCAAATTGCACCATTCTTTATTCCGAAGATATGCAGCACAAAATGTTGTTAGAAAACAAGCTAACCATCATCAATCCTTTTTTGTAATCAGCAAAACAAATTACCCTTCACCTTTTCCCCTTTAACCTTTCCCCCCTTCACCTTCTATCCGCCTGTTTTTTTACCTTTGCCGCATGGCAGCCAACAAACCATCTGTACCGAAAGGAACCCGCGATTTCTCACCGGCCGAAATGGCCAAACGCAATTATATTTTTGATACGATAAAAACAGTATTCCGAAAATACGGCTACCAGGAAATCCAAACGCCTTCTATGGAAAATCTGGAAACCTTAACCGGAAAATATGGCGATGAAGGTGATAAGTTGATTTTTAAGATATTGAATAATGGAGATTTAATTAATCAAACACTATTAAAATCTTTTGATGAATTACTAAGTCTTCTAAATTCAAAAGGATTGGAAGTAGATATTTTAAATATTGAAAACGAAGAAGTAGGAAATGGAAATAAAGATCGAAAAGTTTCATGGAGAGACATTACAAGTAAATCATTTGAACAAATTTTTGAAAAGCTACGTTACGATTCAGATGACTTGTTTGAATTATATCAATTAACCTCATTAAAATTAGGAAACACTGTTTCCGAAAAAGCCCTTCGTTACGATTTAACCGTTCCCTTCGCCCGTTATGTAGTTTCTCATCAAAGTGAAATTACTTTTCCTTTCAAACGCTTTCAAGTGCAACCGGTTTGGCGTGCAGATCGTCCCCAAAAAGGCCGTTACCGCGAGTTTTACCAATGTGATGCCGACGTGGTTGGTTCTGATTCTTTGCTGAACGAAGCTGAATTTATTCTGATTTATGATGAAGCTTTAAGCAATTTTGGCTTAAAGGATTTTACCATCAAAATTAATAACCGTAAAATTTTATCCGGCATTGCCGAAATTATTGGTAAACCAGAATTGATTGTGGATATGACGGTTGCCATTGATAAATTAGATAAAATTGGTATGGCCGGCGTAAGCAAAGAATTGCTGGAACGCGGTTTTACAGAAGATGACTTGCAAAAACTTACACCAGTAATTTTATTAGGCGGCGGAAATGATGAAAAAATTGATGCCTTAAAAAAAGTATTGGCAGCTTCTCCAATCGGTTTAAAAGGAATTGAAGAAATCAATACTGTTTTTACCTACCTAAAAAATGCAAGGTTAAAAACAGCAAAACTGGAACTCGATATTACACTTGCCCGCGGTTTAAACTATTATACCGGTGCAATTTTCGAAGTAAAAACCAACGAAGTAGCCATGGGAAGCATTGGCGGCGGCGGCCGTTACGATGATTTAACCGGAATGTTTGGCTTAAAAGGAATGACCGGAGCCGGAATTTCTTTTGGTGCCGACCGGATTTATGATGTTTTAGAGGAATTAAAGCTTTTCCCGGAGGATGCCACACAAGGCACACAAGTTTTAATTTGTTGTTTTGATAAGGAGTTTGAAAACTACGGTTTCCAATTAGTGAATCAATTACGGCAGCAGGAAATCCGTGCAGAATTATATCCGCCGGGCGCAAAAATCAAAAAGCAGTTGGATTACGCTAATAATAAAAATATTCCATTTACGATTATGATTGGCAGCGAAGAAATGCAACGCGGCTTGTTATCCTTAAAAAACATGCAAACCGGCGAGCAGCGAAAGCTTTTGGTAGAACAGGTTCTGGCTGAATTACAAGCTTAACTATTTTATTATTTCAGCTTTTTTGCATTTAAGCCGAAGAGAGAAATCTTTATTAAAGAAAAAAAACGCTTTGAAGAATGCTTCTTTTATCAACCTAAAAATTAAGGTGATAAAAGAAGCATTATGGTTGTGATGGCTTATTTTTTAATCTGCAACGGAATATAAACACCAAAAGTAATGTTCCGGCCCATGTTGTAAACGCCTAAAGTTGGATCAGTCTGGTCTAAACGGCCAGGTTTTAATCTGCTTAAAGCATCGTAATAAGCTTTGTTTAGCAAGTTATTTCCGCTGACAGATAACCTTAAAGGCTGATGTTTGAGCATTAAGGTTGTACCAATACCAGCATTTAACAAAGTATAACCGCTGGTTGGTGTTTCAAAATCAGGATCGAAACGGTTTTGTGCGAAGTTGTTATCAATCCCAATATAAACATAAGAATCGGTTGTGTGCTTTATTTTAGGTTCAAAACGTAAAGTATTGCGTAGGCTTCCGGCTGGAATAAAAGAAAGCGGCCTGTTTAAACTTGTGTTTTGCGCGTAAGTATAACCAAACAGGTTTTCAAAATGGATAAACGAAGTTGGATGAATGGTTAAACTTCCTTCAAAACCAGATAAATTAGCATTAACTTGCCCGTAACGGTAAACCGGATAAAGCTGTGGATTACCGTTAGCATCATTAACCGTTATGTTATCGCCCTTTTTATTAGCTGCATAAATAAAATCGTGAATATAGTTTTCGTAAATACCCAGGCTTCCGGTTATCATTTTGCTTTCATATTCCAGCGTTGCATCTACCTGATAGCTTCTTTCCGGTTTTAAGTTAGGGTTACCAATTTCATATCGATAAGTTCCTTCGTGTACACCATTTGAACCTAATTCTGCCGGGTTAGGCGACCGGAAAGCAGAACCTGCGTTAGCTTTAAAATTTAAGTGATCATTAAACTCATGCGTATAACCAAAAGCGCCGCTGATGTTGGAAAAAGTATTGGTAAAAGGAGTAAACCGGGCCACATTGTTTTCGATTAATCCGTAACCGTTATTTCTGCGGTAATCGTAGCGTAAACCGGCATTAAAAGTACTTTTTTCCCAGGTTTTTTTTACGTAACCAAAAGCGCCGATGCCATAAGTATCATAAGCAGGAACCAAAAACTCGGTTCCTTTATTCAGGCTGTTGCCATAATCTCCGCTTAGGCCAAAAACAGGTTGCCAGCCATTGCTTTCATCTATATAATATTTCAAATCTGCACTGTAGGTGCTTAAGTCGAAAAATAAAGCAGGATCTGCATTGTCTAGCTCACGTCGCTGGTTTTTCTGGTAACCCAAATCAACTTTTAACTGTCCGTTGGGCATTATAAAATTACTGTTCCAGCCTATTTTGTAATGGCGGATATCCTGTCTTGGATATTCAATTGTGCGGTTAGTGTAATCAGCATCGGTAAAAGCAGTACCGTTTTCCCTTATATAATTACCTTGAGAATTAAATGACGGATCATAAAAACCAATATTGTTTTTAAAGTAAGAAACGTTAATATTAGAATAGCCCCATTCTTTATTGAGGCCAATCATTCCGCTTAAATTGGTTTCATTATAACCGGAGTTAGGGAAATAACCTGTTGGCGTTTTAAAAGAATAAGCGTTAGAATAACTGCCGCGTGCACGCCAAACAAATCCGTTTTCGTTGCCGGTCAACATTAAAGAATTGGCGGTTAAACCATTATTGGTAGAATAATTGGATACCACTTCGCCTTTAATTTCACCAACAGGTGCAGGCAAGGGTTCTAACAAATTAATTACGCCGCCTAAAGCATCAGAACCATAAAGCAGAGAAGCTGCACCGCGTAAAACTTCTGCCCGTTCCGGACTAAACTGGTCTATTTCAATCCCATGCTCATCGCCCCATTGCTGCCCTTGCTGTTTTACGCCATCGCTTAAAGTAACCACGCGGTTAGACCCTAATCCACGGATAACAGGTTTAGAAATAGCTGGTCCGGTTGTAATTTCGGATACGCCGGGAACTTGTTTAGAAATGGCATCAATTAAATTAGTAGATGATGGCGCAAGCAACTGCTCGCGGGTTAAGGTTGATACATTGGTGCTGTTTTGCTTGCTGTTTGAACTAACCGCTGTACCTACAACAACCACTTCGCGCCCTTCGATAACACTTGCTTGCAAGGCAAATATTAATGGCGTGGTAGTAGAAAAATCAATGGTTTGGGTGAGTGTTTTGTAGCCGATGTAAACAACCTGCACTAAAAATTTTCCTTTTTTAGGTAAATTATTGATAGAAAATTGGCCACTGTTGTTGGTTATAGCCGTAACTTTAAGCTGAGGGATGGAAATTACAGCGCCTGGCAGCGTTTCTTTAGTTTGAGCATCAATTACTTTTCCGGTTAAAGCAACATCAACAGCAGGGTAAACAGGTAAAAAAAAGGTAGATAAAAACAGTATTAAGAACGAAAGCTTAAATTTCATGGCATTTAAAGTAAGAGGTGATAGTTTAATGATGATACACCCACGTTCAGGTGCACTATTTATCAAACTAAAACCGGCGGGGATAAGCCATCGGCATGAATCAAAGAATTCCCTTTGTAATGATACTGTTTGGAAATATAAATCCGGGCAATAGCCGTTAAAACAGTACAATAATCTGGCTTTTGCACGCAATTGATGGGTGCATGGTGCATCTGATCGCAGAAAGTACATTTTTCCTGTACAACTGTATGCTTATCAGCAGAATGCGGCGAACCAACTATTAAAGTATGATATTTTGAATGATGCTGATGTGCATAAATAATAATCTGCCCTACTACAAAAAAAAGTAGCAGTAGCCGTGATAAAATTTGATGTACCTTACGCTTATTCAAAATATTTAAATCAGTATTTAAGCTGTTTACAAATATCTTTTATTTGAACTAACTTTTATCAAATTTATAGCCGAAACATCAATTTATTATAGCTTCTTTCATTAAAAAGCCAATTTATGCTGTAACAATGTAATGACAGGCAATCCAATGCTGTTTTTATCGGCTTAAAATTTTGCCTTGCAACCCTGCATCAAACCTTATATTTGCTGTATGACCGCAGCTGAAATAAACACTAAATGGGCCGCTTTGCAAGAACGTATTGCTCAGGATTTTGATTCGGATGTGCCGGATATCAAAGTCATGCTTTTTCTGATCGGCGTACAGGAATTGGGCAAAGGCCCGCAAAAATTCGGCAAGCGCCAAAAGGAAGAACTGATGCACATTGCAACTTGTAAATTATTTAGTCAATTAGGTTTTTACGAGCTGGAAGGTTTGGACCAGGATGGCTGGCCGCACTGGAAACTGGTAAAAACAATTCCGAACTATACCTTGCTGGAACAGGAAATGGTGATGAAATCTTTGATTATTAATTATTTTGAGGAGGGGATTTGAGGTGCGAGGTATTAGGTGTGGGGTAAGAGGTGCGGGGAGCGCGAGCGGATTTACCACAAACATGAACTATAACTACAATCTAAATATTATCCATGCTTCTTTTACCATGAAAAAAATTGCCGCTGCTTTTATTTTATTATTAATTACGTGTGTCGTTTTTGCCAAAGCTCCCAAAAACCAATACGTACGGATTAAAACTAATTACGGTGAATGTATTATTCGGCTTTATAACGAAACACCTAAACACCGCGATAACTTTATCAAATTAGCCAAACAAGGCTTTTATAACGGAACTTTGTTTCATCGGGTGATACAGGATTTTATGATCCAGGGCGGCGACCCGGATTCTAAAAAAGCAAAACCCGGAGAAGCTTTGGGTGATGGAGATGTTGCCTATACCGTTGATGCAGAATTTCGCGATAGCTTGTTCCATAAAAAAGGTGTGATAGCTGCTGCGCGCGATGATAATCCGAAGAAAGCTTCCAGCGGATGCCAGTTTTACCTGGTTGAAGGTAAACGTTTTACCGATGAGCAGTTAGACCAAATGGAGCAAACCCGTTTAAAAGGACGAAAAATCCCATTAGCACAACGGGAATGGTATAAATCGGTTGGAGGCGTACCTCACCTCGACCAAAATTATACCGTTTTTGGCGAAATTGTTACTGGTTTAGATATGGTTGACCGTATTGCAGCTCTAAAAAAAGATGCAAAAGACCGCCCGCTACAAGATGTACCGATGACAGTTAGTTTACTGAAGAAAAAAGAATGCAAATGGCTGGACAGGATTTTGCAAAAGGGTTGAGGGGTAGGAGGTGAGAGGTATGAGGTAAGAATACTTATACTTAGCTTTGCCTTTCGCCCTTCACCTTTCACCTTTTACCTTTCAGCCCTTCACCTCTAACCTCATACCTCAAACCTCTCACCCATGAAAATCATTACCTATAACGTAAACGGCATCCGTTCTGCCATCAGCAAAAACTGGCTTGCGTGGTTGCAGGCTACCGATGCTGATGTAATTTGCTTACAGGAAATTAAAGCCTCGCCCGATGTTTTGCAGAGCGAACTTTTTTTGCTGGAGCAGATGGGTTATCATCATTTTTGGTTTCCTGCGGAGAAAAAAGGCTACAGCGGCACTGCTGTTTTTACCAAACAAAAACCGTTGCATGTAGAATATGGCTGCGGTATTCCGGATTTTGACCGTGAAGGCCGTTGCCTGCGGGTAGATTTTGAAGAAGTTTCAGTAATGAGCGTTTACTTTCCATCTGGTTCTTCCGGAGCAGAACGGCAGGCTTTTAAGTTTCGTTTTTTAGATGAGTTTGGCGATTACCTGCACAAATTGCAATGGGCTTTCCCAAAACTTGTTGTTTGCGGAGATTACAATATTTGCCATCAGCCAATTGATATTCATAACCCGAAATCTAACGCTAATTCTTCCGGTTTTTTACCTGAAGAACGGGAATGGATGGAAAAACTGCTCGAATCTGGCTTTATCGATACTTTCCGGCATTTTAACAGAGAGCCGCACAATTACACCTGGTGGAGTTTTCGCGCTGGTGCGCGCAGTAAAAACTTAGGCTGGCGTATTGATTATAATTTAGTTACACCTGATTTAAAACCATATTTAAAACGTGCCGCTATTTTACCCGAAGCTAAACATTCTGATCATTGCCCCGTGTTGCTTGAACTGGAGTTTTAAGCTTTTTTCTGTCATTCCGACGATAGGAGGAACCTTCTTTAATCAAGATGGTTTCATTTTTCTTTGAAGAAAATTTCTCCTATCGTCGGAATGACAAAACACTTTCCGGCGTAATACATTGATGCAATTTTACATCCAATACACCTGCATCTTCAATCAAATCAACCGGTTCAAAAAACGATAAGCCGATAAACCGTGTTCCTGCCTCGCATCCAACTAAAAAACGATCGTAAAAACCACCGCCGTAGCCAACGCGGTTTCCATTTAAATCAAAAGCAAGCAGCGGTACGATGATGATGCTGTTTTTATCGATATAAAATTGGTTTCCGCTTACCGGTTCCGGAATGCCGAACTCATTTTCAGTAATAACTAATTGTTCATCATCCATAAAATGACTTAAAGTTTTTAGTTTGAAATCTGCTTTGGGAAAAACCCTTTTGATCTGTGGATGCTCTTTTTGCAGATGTTTTATCAACAGCCTGGTATCCGGTTCTTTTGTGCGGAGCATCGGCAAAAAAATATGTACAGCTGTTATTCCCGCAAAATTAAGTTTAGCAAATTGCTGCAACAAAGCCTGGTTTAGGTTTTGATATTCTGTTTCTGGTAGCTGCAACCGCTTTCCAAGATATATTTTGCGTAGTCCGTGCTTCTTCACCTCAATAAAATTGTGCTTAAAGATAGTTGCAAAACGATAATTGCGCCTGTTCCGGTTTTTTATTTTTATTTTGGAGATTGCTTTCATGCTTCTTTTATGGGTAAAAAATTTGCATTCTTTTTATTGACGGTTGTATTGATTCTGGTGCTTATCATCCTGATCAAAACTTTCACTTTTAAATCCATACAACCTACTTATCCAACGGCAACAACCCTTGCCGTAAGTGATAGTGCAATTGTCCACCTGCAACAAGGGATCCGTTTTAAAACAGTTTCTGTTTCTGATCGTGCCAAACCGGATAGCAGTACATTTTTAGCTTTTCATCGTTATCTGGCTAAAACTTATCCGCTGATCCAGCAAAAATTGCGGTTAGAAACAGTTGCCGGATATTCGTTGGTTTATACCTGGAAAGGCAAAAACCCAGCCTTAAAACCAGTAATTTTAATGGCGCACCAGGATGTTGTTCCGGTAGAAAAAGCAAGTTTACCGCAATGGAAAGTTGATCCTTTTGGCGGGACAATCAAAGACGGAAAACTTTGGGGACGAGGTTCTGCGGATGATAAAATAAGTCTGTTTGCTTTATTAGAGGCAACGGAAAAGCTGTTGCAGGAAAACAGGCAGCCGGAACGTACCATTTATTTTGTTTTTGGGCACGATGAAGAAGCCGGCGGCAAAGGCGTAAAAGCAGTTGCGGCGTTATTTAAAACCAGAGGGATTAAAGCAGATTGGGTTTTGGATGAAGGCGGAGAAATCACCAAAAAAGAAATCCCGGGTTTGCAGGGAAAACCGGTTGCACTGATCGGCACATCCGAAAAAGGCTATTTATCAATCGACTTAAAAGTAAATATTGAAGGCGGACACTCGTCCATGCCAAAAACCGAAACGGCAATTGATGTATTGGTAAATGCGGTACAGAAACTTCGGTCTAAACCTTTTCCGGCCAGTTTTGCTGGTTCTACCGGCGATTTTTTTAATTATTTAGGCCCGGAAATGCCTTTTACTTCTAAAATGGCTATTGCTAACCAATGGCTTTTTAAACCGCTGCTATTTAAAATTTATGAAAAATCTGCTGGTGGAAATGCGCTCATCCGTACTACTATTGCGCCTACTATCTTACAGGCTGGCGTAAAAGATAATGTGATACCAACTTCGGCAAGTGCCACTATTAATTTCAGGCTATTGCCCGGAACTTCTATTGATGCTGTTTTTAGGCATGTAAAAGAAGCAATTAATGATAATCGCGTTCAATTGATTAAAAAAGATGCTTTTGCAGAGGAAGCATCGGGCTTAACTTCAACACAAAGTGAAGGTTTTAAACAGTTGGAAAAAGCAGTGGTAGAAAGCTATCCAGGCACTATGATTGCACCTTATTTAACGGTTGGCGCAACAGATTCGAGGCAAATGGCCGGTATTTCAAATTGTATTTTACGTTTTGCCCCTGTAACTGACCTGAAAGGTATGCACGGTTTGAACGAACATATTGGCGTGGATGAGTATAAAAAAGCGATTGGTTTTTATTATCGTTTAATGAAGGACTTGAAATAAAAAAGGTGGTTTGTCATGCTGAATTTATTTCAGCATCTCTCGGGAAATGTTCTTTATACTAATCCTGAGGGAATCCCGAAACAAGTTCGGGATGACAAACTCTAACAAAACCCCAATTTTATACCGATAAAAGAAGCATGATTACTTTACACGTTCTACATAACTGCCGGTTGCCGTATCCACTTTTACTTTATCACCTAAATTAATAAATAATGGCACTTTAATTTCGGCCCCGGTCTCAACCGTTGCACTTTTCAAAGCACCGGTTGAAGTATCGCCTTTAACAGCAGGTTCGGTATAAGTAATTTCCAACTCTGCTGATGCGGGCGCTTTGGCCATAATCGGTTCATCGCTTTCAAAAGCTACAATTACGTTGGCGCCTTCTTTTAAAAATTTAACAGAATTACCGAACAAAAATTTTGGTATGTTAAACTGCTCGTAAGTGGTGTTGTCCATCACTACCAAATCGTTGCCATCTTCGTATAAATACTGGTAATCACTGGTTTCTACACGGGCAATTTCTACTTCTTCATCCGTACGGAAACGGTATTCTACTAATTTTCCTGTTTTAACATTGCGCATACGCGCCTGGTAAAAAGCGCGCAAGTTGCCGGGTGTACGGTGGATAAACTCTTCTACCTGTATCAGTTCGCCGTTAAAACGCAGGATATTACCATTTTTTATATCAGATGCCTTAGCCATAATCAGTTTTATTTGAGAGCCGCAAAATTAGCAATCGGGCGGAAAGAAACAAAAGCTTTAATTGCTGTTCCCATATTTTGATATTTAGAAGGCAGATTTTATAGTGGTAAAAACAGTATCAGACTTTTTCTTGTAATCCAAAATATTCAATTGGTCCCGGCAGAAACTGTATTCGTGTTCCTGGTTGGAACAGATAATGGTTAGGCGGCTTGCAGCAAATTTTTCCACTAATTGCAAGTACCAGTCAATTCCCTGCGTATCTAAGTTTGCGGTTGGTTCATCCAGCATTAACAAAGGTGTATCTGCACAAAAAGCAAGGGCTAATTTAACACGTTGCTTCATCCCGGAAGAAAAATAGCGGATTAATTTGTTTTTACTGCTTTCCATTTGCAGCAGTTCTATAATTTTATGTCGGTCTAACCCACTTAAATAAGTTTTAAACTGAAAATGGAAATCGATCATTTCGCTTAAGCTAAATTCTTCAATTAGTTCGAGGTAAGGGGCAGCTAAGCTTACGTGCTGGTAAACCTGTTCAACCTCTACTTTTTTTTGCTGATAAAAGAAGCATACACTGCCAGCCGAAGGTGATAAACTTCCATTTAGTATTTGAAGTAACGTAGATTTACCTGAACCATTAATCCCTAAAATGGCGTAGCTATGCGGCGAGGAAAAAGTATAATTAATGTTCCTGAAAATCCAGTCTCTGTTAAAACGTCGGCCCAGGTTTTCAAGAATGATTTGCATGAATGGCTATTGGTCTTTAAAAAGAGGAAGGGTTACCAAACCCTTTCATAATGCCACGGTTGGAGTTCCGGATAAAATCCAGTATTTCATCTCGTATTTCTGTTGGTTGCCGTTCTGCTTCGATCATGTAAAGTGCATTGCTCAAGTTATGCTTTTTTACAAAAATGGTACGGTAAATATCCTGGATTTCGTTGATCTGATCGGAGGAATAGCCTCTCCGGCGTAAACCAACAGAATTGATACCAACATAAGATAAAGGTTCGCGGGCAGCTTTAACATAAGGCGGAACATCTTTTCGCACCAAAGAACCACCAGTAACAAAAGCATGCGCACCAATATGGCAAAACTGATGTACCGCAACCATGCCAGCCAACACAACATAATCATCAATAGTTACGTGGCCTGCTAATGTTGTGTTATTGGAGAAGATGCAATTATTACCGATCTGGCAATCGTGGCCAACGTGGCAATAAGCCATAATCAGACAATTGTTTCCTACACTTGTTTTCCAGCGATCTTTGGTGCCTCTGTTAATAGTTGCACATTCACGGATGGTCGTATTATCACCAATTTCTACCGTCGTTTTTTCGCCTGCAAATTTCAGGTCCTGCGGAATAGCAGAAATAACGGCACCCGGAAAAATACGGCAGTTTTTACCAATACGCGCACCATCCATAATGGTTACGTTAGATCCAATCCACGTACCTTCGCCAATTTCCACATCTCCGTAAATGGTAACGAAAGGCTCAATCACCACATCAGCAGCGATTTTTGCTTCGGGATGAATGTATGCTAAAGGCTGGGTCATGCGTTTTTGTATCTAACAATTTGCGCCATTAGTTCGGCTTCTACCACAATTTTTTCTCCTACAAATCCAATCCCTTTCATTTGTGCGATGCCGCGGCGGATAGGTGCCAGCAGGTCACAACGGAAAACGAGTGTATCACCTGGTAAAACTTTATCTTTAAAACGCGCATTTTCTATCTTTAAAAACAGTGTTAACCAATTTTCAGGATCAGGAACGGTATTCAATACTAAAATTCCTCCCGTTTGTGCCATGGCTTCAATCTGCAATACGCCCGGCATAACAGGTGCACCCGGAAAATGGCCTGCAAAAAAAGGCTCGTTCATGGTAACTGCTTTTACACCGACCACATGGGTTTTTGTAAGCTCCATGATTTTATCGATCAATAACATAGGCGGCCGGTGCGGCAGTATGTTCATGATCTGTACTGTATCGTAAACCGGTTTTGCATTCGGGTTATAATAATGGTAGTTCTTTTTGTTCCGCTCTTTTTTGATCAGCGTTTTTATTTTTTTAGCGAAAGCGATGTTAGCAGCATGGCCCGGACGGGCAGCCATAATATGGCCTTTTAACGGCACGCCTACTAATGCCAGATCGCCAATCATATCCAGCAATTTGTGCCTTGCCGGTTCATTCTGGTGCCTTAATTCTATATTATTTAAGATGCCTTGCGGGGCAACATTAATATCTTTCCGGTTAAACAGTGTAGCTAAATGTTGCAGTTCTTCCTGGTTTACATCGCGGTCAACCACAACAATAGCATTATTAATATCGCCGCCTTTAATCAGGTTATGCTTTAACAGCATTTCCAATTCATGCAAAAAACAAAAGGTGCGGCAGGATGCAATTTCGCGCCTAAACTCAGAAATGGTAGAAATACTGGCATGCTGACTGCCCAGGACAGGCGAATTATAATCAACCATACAGGTAAAACGATAATCATCAAGCGGCATAGCTACCATATCTACTTTACGGTCAGGTTCAGAATAATGGATGTTATATGGAATACTAAAATATTCACGGTCGGCTTCCTGCTCTTTAAAGCCTGCTTCAACCAAGGCATCTACATATTGCAGGGAACTACCATCCATAATTGGTGTTTCCGGTCCGTCTAAATCAATAAGCACATTATCCAACTCTAAACCAACCAGCGAAGCAAGTACATGCTCAACCGTATTTACAGATGCCCCATCCTGGCTGATGGTTGTACCGCGGGAAGTATCGGTAACGTTATCTACATCCGCATCAATAATAGGCTGGCCTTCAATATCAATCCTTCTGAACTTAAATCCGTGGTTTTCCGGAGCCGGACGAAAAGTGAGCGTTACTTTTTCACCGGTATGTAATCCTGTTCCTGAAACAGAAACCGCAGCTTTAATTGTTCTTTGTTTTACATTCATAATTATCAAGTCGTTATTGCTAAGGTTTCAGATCATGTTGTACAGAAACGTGTTGCAATTCGGTCAGTTTTTTTTCCAGCTCCTTAATTTTTTTTTCTATTTCGGGCAAACGGTTTACCATTACTTGTGAGCGCATGTGCTCCTGATAATGAGTAGCAGGCGCGCCTGCCCATTTCTTATTTTCTTCGTTAATTGATCTGCTGATGCCAGATTTTGCCTGCACTTGCGAACCTTTGGCCACACTAATATGGCCTACCACGCCAACTTGTCCGCCTAAAATTACATTTTCACCAATTTTTGTACTGCCCGAAATACCGGTTTGTGCTGCTACAACAGTATTGCAGCCAATTTCTACATTATGTGCAATCTGGATAAGGTTATCCAGCTTAACTCCTTTTCGGATAATGGTTGAACCCATAGTAGCGCGGTCAATGGTTGTATTTGCGCCAATCTCTACATCATCTTCAATAATTACATTACCAATCTGGCTAATTTTCTGATAACTGCCATCACCTTGCGGGGCAAAGCCAAAACCATCGCCACCAACAATTACACCTGAATGAACAATGACATTATTACCAATAATACAGTCAAAATAAATTTTTACACCGGCAAACAAAGTAACATTGCTGCCAAGTTGTACATCATCAGCCAGATAAGAATTTGGGTAGATGCGGCAATTGTTGCCAATTTTAACATTTGGGCCGATGTAAGTAAAAGCGCCGATGTAAACATCCTGGCCAATTTGTGCAGAGGGATGAATAAAACAAGGCTGCTCAATACCGGCTTTTGCTAATTTACTCTGGTTATATTTTTCGAGCAACACAGAAATAGCAATGTAGGGGTTCTCTACACGGATAAGGGTAGTGTTTATAGGTTCTGCTAAAAGCTGATCGTTATTAACAATAACAACCGAAGCTTTGGTGGTGTATAAGAACTGCTCGTATTTAGGATTGGCTAAAAAAGACAAACAACCTTCTTCTGCTTCTTCTATTTTTGCTAACTGATTAACCGTTACTTCAGGCTTACCTTCAACAGTTCCATTTAACAATAAGCTGAGTTCAAGTGCGGTAAATTGCATCGGGACAAATTTAATTCTAAATATCAAAGCAGCAAATTATAAACCAGCTGCAATAAGTATTGTTACAAACCTTTAATTACACATAAAACATATTTTATCACCCGTTTAGATAACGAAATAAGGTTTGAATTATCGCTGGCATCGGCAATGTCCTGCACTTCACCATTTTTAAGTAAAATCCTGATATTCTCGTCACCAACCTTATAAGCATCATTTACTATACGATCTGTAAAAACATAATAACCGGCTTCTTCTTCGTCTATTAGACCGAGTTTTTCTTTTACCAGTTGCTTTAATTCTACCGTTTGGTCTATTGCCGGCGGTATGTTGGTTATTTCTACGCGATACAAATTACGGCTAATAAAACGTTTGCAGAGGTCAGACAAGATAAAGTCTGAATGGTTTACCCAAACTTTTACGGCTGATAAAATATCTGTATCATCCAGGTTAATAAACGCATCTAAATGCCGTGCATCCATTACGAATGCTTCTTTTAGCACACTTTTATTTAGGAAATGCGCCAATGCAGGTGTCGCAAATAAATCTGCACCGCTTAAAGCCAGTTCGCGGCTCCGTTCTAAAATTTTAACCAGCAGCATTTCGGCAGCAATAACAGTTTTATGCAGATAAACCTGCCAGTACATTAATCTACGCGCAATCAGAAATTTTTCTACGGAGTAAATGCCTTTTTCTTCCACTACAATATGATCATCCCGGACGTTTAGCATTTTAAGGATCCGGTCAAAACTGATCACACCTTCAGAAACGCCGGTAAAAAAACTATCACGGTTCAGGTAATCCATCCGGTCGATATCCAACTGCCCCGAAACCAACTGATGTAAAAAATGCTTCGGATAAGTATCATTAAAAATAGCAATTGCCATTTCCAGTTGCCCGTTAAACTCTTTGTTCAATCGGTCCATTAATAATCTGGAAATCATTTCGTGCGATACTCCTTTTACCAGGGTATTTTCAAGTGCATGCGAAAACGGCCCGTGGCCAATATCATGCAATAAAATAGCGATTTCTACGCCTTCTTCTTCCTCAGCCGAAATTTCAACGCCTTTGCTGCGCAAGGTTTCTACCGCAAGTCCCATTAAATGTAGGGCGCCAAGTGCATGATGAAAACGGGTATGCAACGCACCGGGATAAACCAAATGTGTCATCCCCAATTGTTTGATGTAGCGCAACCGCTGAAAATAATGGTGCTCTACCAGATCAAAAATCAGGTCGGTTGGTATAGTGATAAATCCGTAAACCGGATCATTAATGATTTTCTTTTTATTCAAAATTAATGCTTCTTTAAAAAACGCCTTTAAAGTAAAACTAAAATACCGCTTTCCTGCTTTGTGTTAAATTTTGTTAAGTTTATACAGCTGAAGCAACAAAACGTTGCCTACAGGGTTTAATTTTTTAAACAAATACTAAAATGCAGGATACTACTATATTATGGGCCGATGATGAGATTGACTTTCTGAAACCACATATATTATTTTTAAACGAAAAAGGTTACACGATTAAAACTGCAACTAATGGCGCAGATGCGGTTGATATTTTCAAAAACAACAATATTGATTTAGTTTTTCTGGACGAAAATATGCCGGGCATGACCGGTTTAGAAACGCTGACTGAAATTAAAAACATTAATGCAGATGTACCTATTGTAATGATTACCAAAAGTGAAGAAGAACACTTGATGGAAGATGCAATTGGTTCTAAAATTGATGATTACCTGATTAAGCCGGTTAACCCGAAGCAAATTTTGCTTACCATTAAAAAACTGACCGAAAACAAGCGTTTGGTTACGGCTAAAACCACAATGGCTTACCAGCAGGATTTCCGCACGCTTGGAATGAGTTTGAACGATAACCTGAGTTACCAGGAATGGGTTGATGTTTATAAGAAACTAATTTATTGGGAACTCGAGCTGGAAAAACTGGAAGATGCAGGTATGCACGATATCCTGACTTTGCAAAAGGCAGAAGCAAACACACAATTTTCCAAATTCATTGAAAAAAATTATTTGAAATGGATAAAGGAACAGGATTCGGCACCAATGCTTTCACATCAATTATTTAAAAAGAAGGTTTTTCCGCAGCTAAATCCTACTTCGCCCACTTTTTTTATTTTGATAGATAATTTACGTTATGACCAATATCGCATCATTCACCCAATCATTTCAGAATATTTTCGTCTGGAAGAAGAAGATACTTACTTCAGTATTTTGCCAACAGCAACGCAATATGCGCGTAATGCCATTTTTGCCGGTTTAATGCCACTGGATATGGAAAAACGCTTTCCGGAAATGTGGCAGAACGATGAAGATGAAGGCGGCAAAAACTTGTTTGAAGAGCAGTTTCTGGCCGATCAGCTTAAAAGGACACTACGCAGAGACTGTAAGTTTTCTTATCATAAAATTTTAAATATTGATGAAGGCCGTGCATTAAACGATTCCATCAGCAACCTGATGCAAAACGAACTGAATGTGGTTGTTTACAACTTTGTAGATATGCTTTCGCATGCACGTACAGATATGCAAATGATACGCGAACTGGCCAGCGGAGATGCCGCCTACCGCTCATTAACGCTTTCCTGGTTTGAGCATTCCCCTTTGTTTGACTTGTTGAAATTTCTGGCGCAAAAACAGGTAAAAGTGGTTATCACAACCGATCATGGAACAATCCGTGTAAAAAACCCAAGCAAGATTATTGGCGACAGAAACACGAATACCAACCTGCGTTACAAACAAGGCAAAAATTTAAATTACAATGCCAAAGAAGTATTTCACATCCGCAACCCGCATGATGCCATGCTGCCGAAACTACATGTAAGTTCCAGCTTTGTGTTTGCCAAGGAAGATAAATACTTCGTTTACCCGAACAATTTTAACCACTTTGTTAACTTTTATAACGAAACTTTCCAGCATGGAGGTATTTCTATGGAAGAAATGATTGTGCCAATTGCTACTTACGGACCGAGGTAGAATGCTTCTTTTACAATACTTTTTTTATATTTGATCATGGTTACGATTTTAAATAAGGATAGCGATCTGACTGAAATCAAGAAGGCAATTGCAAAGCGAAAAGTCAAAAAATATTTTGATGCAAAAAAATTTTGTGGTGCTTTAAAATTTGAAGAAGACGGATTGAAAATTCAACAGCAACTCAGGAATGAGTGGGAATAAGGTTTTCTTAGATACTAATACTTGTATATACCTTCTGAATGGAAATAAAATTTTAGCCGACTTTTTACAAGGGCAGGAAATTTTTATTTCCATTATCAGTGAGATAGAATTGTTTGCATATAAAGGAAATGATTCAAATTCTACAGAAATTCTGAACAATTTTATTCAATCTATAGATGTGATTGATTTAGATCAAACTATTAAAAGTATTACTATCGAAATAAGAAAAACTTTTAGACTAAAACTTCCTGATAGTATTATTGCGGCTTCGGCTATTTCAAATAATTTACCTTTTATTACTGCTGATAAAGCCTTTACGACTGTTAAAGAACTGGATTTAATTTTATTTGAAATATAGTAAAGTGACTACTTTTATTTATACTGAAAAAGAAATAGAAAATGCTGTGGATTTTCTATTGTCCAGAGTTCAAAACCAAAAAATCCTACTCTTTTACGGCGAGATGGGTGCCGGGAAAACTACTTTTATCAAAGCTTTTTGTGCTGCTTTAGTCGTTACAGACACCGTTTCAAGCCCGACTTTTTCTATCGTAAATGAATATGAGTACCCCGAAGGTATAGTTTATCATTTTGACTTTTATCGCCTTAAAAACCAAGCCGAAGCTTTAGATATTGGTGTAGAAGAATATTTCTATTCCGGCAATTACTGTTTGATCGAATGGCCGGAAAAAATACCAGATTTATTACCCGAAAATTCTCTTAAAATTTTGGTTGAAGTACAGCCCGATCAACAGCGAAAATTAACAATAGCGAAAATTTAATCTCATTTCGGCTTATATTTGCTTAATTTCAGCAACCGCAAATAGAAACAATATGAGTTCAGGCACTTTAAGTGGTTTTTCAGATGTCGCCAAACAGGCAATGATGCAGCCGCAGGAATCGATGCTGGAAGTAAGGAACAAAAAAAACAAGCTTTACATCGGCATTCCCAAAGAAACTTCTTTTCAAGAAAACCGCATTGCCATTACGCCGCTTTCGGTAGCAACATTGGTAAACAATGGCCACACTGTAATTTTAGAATCAAACGCCGGGCTTGCAGCTAATTTTACAGATAATAATTACAGCGAGCAAGGCGCACAGATTGTGTACGATGCCAAACAGGTTTACCAGGCAGATATTATCCTGAAAATTGCCCCGCCCACTTTGGCCGAGATTGAGCTGATGAAGATGAACCAGACTCTGATCTCTACGCTGCAAACTACAACCATTAAGCCGGAGTATTTACACGCCCTCATCAACAAAAAAATAACAGCACTTTGTTTTGAGGATTTGCAGGATGAAGGCGGTTCTTTAAGTGTGGTACGTGCCATGAGCGAAATTGTTGGCGCTACTTCTATCCTGATTGCAGCTGAATATTTAAGCAACGTTTTTAACGGAAAAGGCTTGATGCTTGGCGGCATTACCGGTGTTCCGCCAACAGAAATTGTGATTTTAGGCGCCGGAACTGTAGGAGAATATGCCGCACGCACAGCTTTGGCCTTGGGTGCACAGGTAAAAGTTTTTGATCCTTCTATTTATAAACTCCGCCGTTTGCAAAATAATATTGGCAGCCGCGTTTTTACTTCGGTTATCCAGCCAATTGTGTTGGAAAAAGCCATTACTACTTGCGATGTTGCTATCGGCGCGATGCGTGCAAATGCTGGCCGCAGCCCTTGTTTGGTAACCGAGGAAACGGTAAGCCAGATGAAACCAAACTCTGTTATTATTGATGTGAGCATCGACCAGGGCGGGTGTTTTGAAACTTCGGAAGTAACCAACCACACCAATCCGGTTTTCCGAAAATATGATGTAATCCATTATTGCGTACCCAACATTGCCTCCCGCGTAGCGAGAACAGCAACTTATGCCCTTACTAATATTTTTGCCCCTATTTTATTGGACATTGGCGAACACGGCGGTTTAAAAAATGTGATTTGGGAAAAAGCAGGCGTACGCAATGCCGTTTACATTTACCAGGGGCATTTAACCAGTCAGTATTTGTCTGAACGCTTTAATATCCCCAGCAAAGACCTTGACCTGCTAATCGTTTCTAACCGGTAAAAGCAGCGGTTAATTAAATATGCTGTTTTTACCGAATAAAAACACCAAATGAAAAAATACTTCGCTTTAAAATATTTTAAAAGAACCGGCAAAATTTTAATAGCCACTTTTAATGGCTTTACTAACGACAAAGGTTTAAAACTAAGTGCTTCGCTTGCCTATTATACTGTTTTTGCCTTAGCGCCACTGCTGATGCTGGTGATTTCATTGATCAGCACTTTTTTGGGGCCGGATGCCGTTCAAAATAACATCTATCCGCAAATTAAATCTTATGTAGGTAGCAGTGCTGCATCTCAGATTCAGGAAATGATCAAGAGCGTATCACTTTCCGGAAAAACCGGCATTGCTATTTTTACCAGTGTAATTACCTTAATTATTGGTGCAACCAGTATTTTTTTAGAAATCCAGGATTCCATCAATATGATCTGGTGCGTAAGGGCAAAACCGAAAAAAGGCTGGGTTAAGATGTTGACCAACAGGCTGATTTCTTTTTCGATGATTATCAGCTTAGGATTTTTGCTCCTGGTTTCCCTGATTGTTAACGCTTTGGTTTTGGCATTAAGCACACACATAACGCGGTATTTCCCCGAAATTACCATCCAGCTATTTAACCTCATTAATATTGGCATTACTTATATTGTAATTGCAGTGCTTTTCGGAATTATTTTTAAGTTTTTGCCTGATGTTAAAATTGCCTGGCGCGATGTTCGTACCGGTGCTTTTTTTACCTCCCTTTTATTTATGCTGGGAAAGTATCTGATTGGCGTTTACATCCAGACGACGGGAACAGGCTCTACTTATGGCGCTGCCGGTTCATTAATCGTAATTTTGGTTTGGATTTACTACACATCAGCCATTTTATATTTTGGGGCCGAATTTACCCGCGTTTATGCAGAAGCTTACGGAGATAAGATTGAACCTGCAGAATACGCCGTACACGTTGAACAAAAAGAAATTGAGCGTGATGTTAAAGTGCTGCCGCCGCAACATCATTTAGAAGAATAATGTGCCAATGCTTCTTTTATCACCTAAAAATTAGTGTGATAAAAGAAGCATTGGCAAGTTACAATTCTACAAATCTTACTTCGGTTTCTTCGGTCCTAAGTTTAACAGATTACCGCGAAAAAACCCTCATCGCATTGCAACTGCTTGATGAAAAACAGCTGCTAAAAGAAGCATTAAATTACTATCTGCGGAGATAAAATGAAAGCATAGTCCAGTCTAAAGAAATAATAATATCTTAGAAGCACCAATTACGATTGTTATAAACCATTTTCATAAAAACTTAAATAACCTGATGAATAAACCCACCTTCTTGTTAGCGTTCTTATTCCTGGCTTTTATAAGAAATTTAGCTGCTGCCCAAACTCATGATATAGCTTATTACACTAAAAATGCACCGTTTAAAATGCCTGATGTACCAGGACCGGTTATTCCAAACCAAACCTTTTCTATTACAGCTTATGGTGCAGTAAGCGATGGCAAAACATTAAATACACAAGCAATAGCCAAAGCGATAGATGCCTGCTCTAAAGCTGGTGGTGGCCATGTAATTATTCCTGCGGGAAATTGGCAAACCGGACCGATCGAAATGAAAAGTAATTTAGACTTGCATGTAGAAAAAGGTGCAAACGTAATTTTCACTACAGATCATACACAGTACCCTATGATGGCAGAATCTAAAAACAGTTATACTGTTACGCCGCCAATCTGGGGGAATAAACTGGAAAATGTTTCTATTACGGGTGAAGGTTCTTTTGATGGCAACGGCCAAACCTGGCGGCCCCTAAAAAAAGGAAAAGTTAGCGCAGCAGAATGGCAAAGTGTTGTTGCTTCCGGAGGAGTTTTAAGCGCTGATGGTAAAATCTGGTGGCCAAGCAGGGATGCTTTAAACGGAGAGGCTTATTTAAAACAACTGAAAAACAAGCAAAACGTAACAGCAGAAGATTACCTGCCAGCACGGGATTATCTGCGGCCAAAAATGGTAGTAATTAACAATACCAAAAACCTGATGATTGACGGGCCAACATTTAAAAACTCGCCGATGTTTGTCATCAACCCAAAAGGAATTACCAATTTAATTATCCGTAATACCAAAGTTCATAATGATTACTCGGCACAAAATGGTGATGGTATCGACATCAGCGCCAGCAAAAACGTGGTAATTTACAGAACAACCGTTAGTGTCGGCGATGATGGTATTTGCATGAAATCGAGCGGGAATGGTGATGAAAACAACGCAGCTTTGGAAAACGTATTGATTGCAGAATGTACGGTTTTACAAGGACATGGCGGTTTTGTTATCGGCAGCAATACGGATGGCGGCATGAAAAATATTTACGTAACCAACTGTAATTTCTTTGGAACGGATATTGGCATCCGGGTTAAAAGCAATGCTGGCCGTGGCGGTCCGGTACATGCTGTTTTTATCGACCAAATTTCGATGAGCAAAATTATTAACGAAGCTGTTTTGTTTGATACCTATTACGAAGATGTACCGGCCGGAAAAGAAAAAGGTGCAGAAAGAACGGTGAATGATAAAGTGCCGGATTTCCATGATTTCCACATCAGCAACATTATTTGTAAAGGTGCCAGAACAGCTATGTTTTTTAGAGGGTTACCAGCTATGCCGGTACATGATATTTACTTTGAAAATGTAAACATTGAAGCAGAAGAAGGCGTAGTTGCCAAAAGCATTAAGGATATTACATTTAAAAATGTGAAGTTGGTTACAGCTAAAAAACCAGCAATTGCAGCAGCAGATTTAAAGTTTATAAAAGTAACAGACTAAAAATTTACGATCAGGGCAATGCTTCTTTTATCACCCCAAAATATGAATTATGGCTGCTTATAATACAAATATTATGGCAATATTAATATATATTAACAGCTTAAATATAAGTAATTTTCGCTTCAACTAAACCTTTCGCTAATTTTTCGGTTTCATCTATTATAAAAAAGAAACCAAAATTTTGAAAAAGCCTAATTTAAAAATGTTTGCCATGGGATTGTTAGCTATGGCAGCAGTTTCCAGCTGTTCTGTTCATACACGGGAATATAACCGAAGGCCGCCAAGGCATGATCGCCATCATGATGATCACCGTGACGGAGATCACAGAGATGAGCATGATTATCGCAATTATTAATTAACAATCTAATCCTAAAAATCTTATGAAATTCCTAAAAGTAATTGTTATCGCATTAATTACTGTTTTTGCTTTTAACAATGCCGAAGCACAAATTCGTGTTAAAGTAGGCGATAACCCCCGCCGCCATCGTAAAGTTGTTGTTGTAGAAAGACGTACTCATCATGTACCGCATCACAGGTATGTGGTGGTAAAACGTTATCATCACTAAGATTAATACAAAGTACCCTACAAAAAATGCCATCAGAAAATGCTGATGGCATTTTTTATATGGTAAAAGAAGCATGGCTTTATCCGTTATAAATCCTTTTTATTTTCCTGTTAAATTTTTCTATTGCAAAATCCACCTTATTTAAATAACTGGTTTGGGCTTTTAATGCAATTGCAGAACAAGTATTTCCATCAGCAGGCATTAGCCTTAGTTGTTTAATATGTGTCCGGAAATAATAAACCAGATGGACAGCAACAGTATCGGCATCCGTTTTAAGGGCAAAATCAGCCATAATAACCTGGTTAGGATTAAAATAACTGATCCTCTTACTTTTAGCCGCCAGAAAACTCCAGATGGTTTGCTCTAACCAGGGAATACCTTTTTTTATGCCTTTACTAATAACTGCATCATTAATTAACTGTTCAATAAAACTCAGGTTAAACAAATTATGCGGGAAATAAAATATACCAGAGTTAACGTTAGGAAAAACCGGTATCTTAATTTTAAGTAAATCAATAGGCGTAAAAGAATAAGCATTCTGATTATCGTACATAAATACTGGTGTTTCGTCCAGTTCTGGCAGCACAAACTTTTTCAGAAAGTAAATATCACTATCAATGTAAAGCACGTCCTGGTTATCATACAACATAATATCAAATAATTTCTGGGCATAATTTGTACTGTTTCTATAGTGGTTACAGGCCGGATAATCCGCCAGCATTGTTTGAAGTTTTCTGTCCCTTTCTCCCTTTCTGATAACAACACTGTTTTTTAAGCTGGATAATAACCGTTCCTCATCTGCTGGTGTAATCGAACCATCTTCAAAAATTTCCAGGCAAATTTCATCACATGAATGCTTTAGAAAACTTTGCAAACACTCGATAGAAAAATCTAAATTATTATGCCCTAAAAGGGTTTTACAATGTATAGGTTTTACCATAAGCCAAATTCAAATTTTAGCAAAATCTTTAGTTTGAGGTTTAGTAACAGAACTGGTTATCTAAAGTATAAATTTAATACTGGTAAAAAAAGCAATTGAACATTAGCATTAGTTAGATAAGAATTTTAAAAAAGCCAGTTTATTAAAATACGGTTTTACTTTTTGGAAGTTTCAGAAAACGGGGGAACAAATTTTTACCCGGTAAAAGAAGCATCAACAATAATTAACCACAGCCTTTTGGGTACAGCTTATTATTTTTATTTTTGGTTGATATGATGCAGTCTGGTAATAACTACGATTTACTGCTAACCAAAATGGATGAATTCATCCGGAAGTATTACTTAAACAAGTTGCTTCGTGGATTGATCTTTTTGGGCGCTGCGCTATTTTTTAGTTATCTGGTTATTACTTTTTCTGAGTATTACGGCCATTTCAACACTTCTTTCCGCTCGCTTATTTTTTACGGCTTTATCCTGTTAAACCTTTCACTTTTTTGCTGGCTGGTTGCGCCGTCTTTGCTGGCTTATTTTCGTTTAGGGAAATTGATTTCGCACGACCAGGCAGCAGAAATTATTGGCCGATATTTTCAAAACGTGCAGGATAAACTGCTCAATACACTTCAGCTAAAAAAAATTGCGGACCAAAATCCGGAAAGAAAATTGCTGATCGAAGCCAGTATCAACCAAAAAATAGCAGAATTAAAACCAGTTACTTTTTCGGCTGCTGTAAAAATCAACGAAAATAAACGTTTTTTAAAGTGGGCTTTAATTCCGCTGTCATTAATTATAATGGTTGCTTTGGTTGCACCGTCGATTATTCATGACGGAACGGAACGTATCATCAAACACAACCAGTATTTTGCACCAAAAGCTCCTTTTAGCTGGCATATTTTAAATAGATCGCTTTCCGTTGTTCAGGGCCAGGACTTTAAATTGAACCTAAAATTAACCGGCAACGAATTTCCGGAAAGTGTTTACTTAGAAACCGGCAAAAACAGTTTTAGGCTGGACAAAGAAAACTTAAGCTCTTTTTACCATACTTTTTCTAACATTCAGCAAAATATCCGTTTTCGTTTAGTTGGAAATGATTTTTCTTCAGAAGAATTTGAAATCAAAGTCAACCCAAAACCATCTTTACTGCATTTGGATGCACGCTTGGTTTATCCTTCTTATCTCCATAAACCTGCTGAAAATATTAATAATGCTGGTGATTTAACTTTACCGGAAGGAACAGTTGTACAATGGGAACTGCATACAGAAAATGCAAGCGAAGTCCAGTTTTCGCTCAATCAAAAAACAACTTTAATTACTGCGGATAATGACATATTTAAACACCAGGAAAAGTTGTTAAAATCTGGTTCTTATGCAGTAAAGCCAATCAACCATTTTGTTTCTTCTGCTGATTCTGCTACTTACCGTATTTCCGTTATTCCAGATTTGCCGCCGGTAATTGCTGTGGAGCAAAAAGCAGATTCTGTCAGTTCTAAAGCACATTATTTTACCGGAAAAATCCAGGATGATTATGGCTTCTCGTCTTTAACTTTTCATTATTCGGTCCGTAATCCGGCTTCTCCGCAAAAAAATAAATCTTACAGTTTGCCTGTTAAAGCTGATTTGCATCAAACATCTTCCACGTTCTTCTATTTTTGGTCGATAAAAGAAGTATCGTTAAATCCCGGAGACGAGCTGGTTTATTATTTTGATGTTGCGGATAATGATGGCGTAAACGGGGCAAAACACAGTAGAACGCCAGAGCAAACTTTACATATTCCAACAGAAACAGAACAGAATAAAACTTTGGATGCAGGCACGCAATCGGTAAAAAATAAAATGCAATCAGCCATTAAACTTTCTGCGGAAGTTGAGCGCGATGCACAAAAATTAAACAGGTTATTGCTGGATAAAAAAACGCTTTCTTTTGATGAGAAAAAGCAGGTAGCAGATTTGCTGCAAAAACGCCATGAACTGGAAGATTTGGTAAAGGATATGCAAAAGGAAAACGAGCAGAATTTGTACAACCGCCAGGAAACCAAACAACAAAACCAGGATATTTTAGAAAAACAGAAACAGATCAACGATTTGTTTAAAAACGTGCTGGACGAAAAAACCAAAGAACTGCTGAAAAACCTGGAACAAATGCTTCAGGAAAACCAAAAGGATGAAACGCGCGAAGATGTGGGTAAAATGCAGATGGACAATAAATCCCTGCAAAAAGAGCTTGACCGGATGCTGGAACTGTACAAACAACTGGAGTTTGACCAGAAGCTGAACGAGAGCATTAACCAGTTGGATAAATTAGCTGAAAAGCAACAGGCTTTAGCAGAAAAGAGTGCCCAAACGAAGCAAGATGCCAATCAGCTTAAGCAGGAACAGGGAGCGATTAAAAAAGATTTTCAGGATTTAGAGAAATCTTTAAAAGAGCTGGAACAGAAAAACGAAGCTTTGGACAACAAGAACAATTTTGAAACGCCCAAAGCCGAACAGCAGGAAGCCGAACAGCAAATGGACAAGGGCGAGGAAAACCTAAGCAAAAACAACAAACAAAAAGCTTCGCAGGCACAGCAGCAGGCAGCATCAGCCATGCAGAAAATGAGCAGCAAAATGAAGCAGATGCAGCAGCAGGGCGAAGAGCAGGAATTGCAACTGAACGTACAACAGCTTCGGGCAATTTTAAAAAACCTGGTTACAAGTTCTTTTAACCAGGAAAAAGTAATGCAGGTTTTTAAGCAATTAAATGCTTCCGACCCGGATTATGTAAACCAAACGCAGCAGCAGCAAAACATAAAAGATAACCTAAAAACAGTAGAAGATAGTTTATTTGCTTTAAGCAAGCGTGTCCCGCAAATTGAATCTACCGTAAACAAAGAAATTACAGCGATTAATACCAACATCGATCAGGCAATTGCCAACTTAGGTGAACGACGGACCGCAGAAGCAAACCGTAACCAGCAATTTGCCATGACATCTATGAACAACTTAGCCTTAATGTTAAATGAAGTGCTGGACCAGTTGCAAAATGCCATGAAAAATGCAAAACCGGGAAGCGGTAAACAAAAGCAGCCTTCTATACAGCAACTGAGCCAGATGCAGCAGGAACTGAACAAAAATATGCAGAAAGCACGCCAGCAAATGCAGCAGCAGGGCAACCAGGGACAGCCAGGCCAACAAAAAAACGGGATGAGCGAGCAGATGGCAAAAATGGCCCGGCAGCAGGAAATGATACGCCGGGCATTACAGAATATTAACCAGCAAGAAAACAAAGACGGTAAAAGCGGGTTAGGTAATCTTGGTGATATTACGAAACAAATGGAACAAAGTGAAACCGATCTCGTAAATAAGAAAATTGAAACGGAAACGTTAATCAGACAACAGAAGATACAAACAAGGTTGTTAGAAGCTGAAAAGGCAGAACAGGAACGGGAACAAGACCAAAAGCGGGAAAGCCAGGCTGGCAAAAACACTGCTCCAGGTTATCAGAAGGCATTGCAGGGCTATCAGCAGATAAAAAATAAGCAAACAGAACAGCTTATTACCATACCTCCGGATGTAAATCTGTTTTATAAATCGAAAATAAAGACTTACTTTAACGAAATTAACCGCAAATAATAATGGTGCAACCAGTAAAAGTATCAGACGGCGAATTATACACGCTTCAGCTTCCTTCAACTATGGAGAGCATTTCCCGCTTAGAAAACCTGGTTGAAGAAATCTCAGAACGCTATCATGTTAGTGAAGATACTTTTGCTAATATGATGACTTGCTTAAACGAAGCGTTGATTAATGCAATTGTGCATGGCAACCAGTCTGATCCGAATAAAAAAGTATATATTAATGCAGAAGTTACCGATAGTAAAAAAATTGTTTGGACGGTAGCTGATGAAGGGCCGGGCTTTGATTATAATAATATACCTGATCCGACTGCCCCGGAAAACTTAGAAAAATTAACCGGGCGTGGTGTTTTTATTATTAAACATCTGGCAGATCAGTTTATTTTTAATGCACGCGGAAATGAAGTTGAACTGCACTTCAAAATTTAAGCATTTTGGCTAAAATTAATTTTTTTGAAGAAGAGATTGATTTCAAATTAAAAAACAAAAAGAATTTACGCAACTGGATCGAACAAACTATTGTTGCAGAAAATCATATTTTAAAAGAAATTAACTTCATCTTTTGTTCCGATAAGTATCTGCTGAAAATCAACCAGGATTATTTACAGCATGATACTTATACAGACATTATTACTTTCGATAATTCTGAAACAAAAAAAGAAATTGCAGGCGATATTTTTATATCGGTAGAAAGAGTAGCAGAAAACGCTTCAACTTATCAAATTACAACTTTAGATGAACTTTATCGTGTACTAATCCACGGTACCCTGCATTTATTGGGTTATAAGGATAAATCTGCTAAAGACAAAAAACTAATGACAGATAAAGAAAACTTTTATCTGGCCAGCATGGTTAATAACAACCAGAAATAAGGCTATATTTACTTAATCTTAGTTTTAAAAAAATGATAAAATCACTTGCTATTATCCTTGCTTTAGTTTTTACTGCCCCTAATTCTGTTTATGAATTTAAGCTAAAAACAATAGATGGTAAAAACTTTAACCTTGCTGCATATAAAGGTAAAAAGCTGCTTATTGTTAATACGGCGTCTAAATGCGGTTTTACGCCACAATATGCAGAACTCCAAAAATTATCGGACCAGTACAAAGACAAAGTTGTGGTGATTGGTTTTCCGGCCAATAATTTTGGCGGACAAGAACCCGGAGCAAACCCTGCAATTAAAGAATTTTGCCAGAAAAATTATGGCGTTACTTTCCCTTTAAGCGAAAAAATTAGTGTTAAAGGCGATGACATCAGTCCGTTGTTTAAATACCTGACTACAACAGAAAACCCTGATTTTACGGGTGATATCCAATGGAATTTTGAGAAGTTTCTGATTGATGAAAACGGAAAATTGATCCATCGTTATCGGTCAAGTGTAAAACCACTATCAACCGAAATTACAAGCCAACTATAAAAAAGGTTGCTAAAAAGAGCTTTCTTACATCAAGGAAGCCCTTTTTTTATACAAGAAATTTCTGATATTTTTTTCTGCTGATCATTTCGGCACCTAAAGATTCCAGGTGTTCCGTATACATTTGGCAGTCAATCAACTCATACTCTTTTTGCTGGCACAATGCAATAAGTGCTGCTTTAGAAGCATTGCTAACTTTACTGAACATGCTTTCCCCGCAAAAAATTCGGTTAACTTCCACGCCATATAAGCCACCCACTAACTCCTCTTTTTCCCATACTTCTATTGAATGTGCTTTGCCAATATTGTGCAGTTTAAGATAGGCTTTTTCCATATCATTAGTAATCCAGGTACCTCTTTGGCCATCACGAACTACACGGGCACAAGCACGGATTACCGCTGCAAAATCCAGGTTAAATGTAACTTTAAACTGTCCGGACCGCAGCACTTTACGCATACTTTTTGATATTTTTAACTTATACGGATAAAGCACAAAACGTTCATTTGGCGAATACCATAAAATGGGTTGCTTGTTGCTGTACCAGGGGAAAATGCCTTGTGCATAAGCATTCTGTAACCGCTCTACGGATAAATCTCCGCCAATGGCCAGCAACCCGTCCGGTTCCGCCAATTCCGGATCAGGGAAAACAGGCTTTTTATCTAACTGAAAAATCATGAATTATTCTTACAGCAACGTTAATCTTTATTTTACGAAATCTGCCTTCGTACTTAATTATTGCTTATCCATCCATACCGTATAAACACTAAAAATATTCTTACTTCTTTTAAACGGTTATTGTTTTGCCTCTAACTATCTGTTTAAATAATGCTTCTTTTAATAACCTAAAATTCAGTTTGTTATCTGATTAAACTTTCTGAAATTTGATAGGTCATATCTATCTAAATTTAAGCCAATGAACAATTTCAAGCAAATTAAACATTTGTATGCACGCGCCGCATTTGGTATTCGCTTTGAAGATCTGCACGACCATGAACACTGGTCGGTAAAAAAGGCTGTAAAAAAACTGTTTAAAGCATCAGAAGTTAATGAGCCGCTGCTTGCAATTGACGAAAACATTGATTTGCGTTATCGCTTAAACCAAATGGAGGAAACGCGAAAGCAAATCCAGCAAGACCGAAATCAGCAGGAAAAAAAATTAAATACGGCCTGGATTGAAAGGATGGGCACAACTGATGCCCAATTGCGCGAAAAGCTCACCTTGTTCTGGCATAACCATTTTGCCTGCAACATTGGCAATTCGTTATATGCGCAGCAGTTGAACAATGTAGAACGCAAAAACGCACTCGGCAATTTTAAAACATTAGTGCTGGAAGTTTCTAAAACGCCTGCCATGCTGCAATTTTTAAATAATCAGCAAAACCAGAAAGGCCATCCGAATGAAAACTTTGCCCGGGAATTGATGGAGCTTTTTACTTTAGGCAGAGGCAATTATACCGAAGATGACATTAAACAATCGGCCCGTGCTTTTACCGGCTGGGCTTTTGACCGAAATGGAGAATTTACTTTCCGGCCAAGAGTACATGATGAAGGCGAAAAAACCTTTTTTGGTAAAACCGCTAATTTTTGCGGAGAAGATATTATTGATACTATTCTTGCCCGAAAAGAATGTGCTTCTTTTATCAGCAAAAAATTGTACCGCTATCTGGTAAACGATACGATAGACGAAAACCACGTAAAACAAATGGCAGACGTTTTTTACAATTCTAATTATGAAATTAAGCCGCTTTTAGAATATATTTTTACAGCTGACTGGTTTTATGAAGATAAAAACATAGGCAACCTTATCAAATCACCGGTAGAATTGCTGGTTGGCCTAAACCGGCAGTTTTATATCAGCTATCAAAATCCGGATGTGTTAATACAGTTTCAGCGTGCCCTTGGCCAGTTACTTTTCAGGCCGCCAAATGTTGCCGGTTGGGCGGGCGGTAGAAATTGGATAGATAGTTCATCCTTAATGTATCGCATGAAAATCCCTTCTATTATATTAAATGCCGGTTTAATTGAGTTTGAAGGAAAAGCAAATCCGGAAGATGAAGCATATCTGGCAGCAACACGCAAACAGCAATTAAACGTAATTAAACGCGTACAGGCACAACCAGACTGGACTAAGTTTATGGCCGATATCCCTAAAAATACTTCAAACGATGAAATTGCCCGTTTTATGCTTGAACCGGTTGCTAATAATCTGGAGATAAAAGAAGCAAGCCAGATTAATGATATTAAAACTTTAGTGATACAATTGGTTTCCACGCCTGAATATCAGCTTTGTTAAATCCTCATCCCTCAACTTCGTTAAAAAGAAAATCATGAAAAGAAGAGATTTTTTAAGAAATACAGCCTTGGTTTCCGGCGCATATCTTATCCCGGCTTTCCTGAAACCTTTTGAGGCTTTGGCCATGAATGATTTAACCGGCTTTAAAAATCTGGTTATCATTCAGCTTTCGGGCGGCAATGATGGTTTAAACACGGTTATTCCTTACGGAAACGATGTATATTACCAGAAACGGAAAACGATTGCTGTCAATCCAACTGATTTGATTAAGCTGGATGATATGCAAGGCCTCAACCCAAACCTGGCAGCATTAAAAGAGCTTTACGATCAGGGCTGGATGAGCATTATTAATTCTGTTGGCTATCCAAACCCAGATCGTTCGCATTTCAGGTCTATGGACATCTGGCAAACTGGCAGCGAGGCAAATCAGTTTCTTTCTACCGGATGGATTGGCCGTTATTTAGATTCTAATTGCCAGACTTGTAAAAATCCTTATACAGCTATTGAGGTTGATGACACCTTATCTTTAGCCATGAAAGGGCTTACCAAAAAAGGAATTGCAGTACAAGACCCGAACAAGTTGTTTCAAACCACGCGCGAACCATTTTTTAAAGATATGGTGCACGCGCATCAGGATCATTTAAATGAAGATAATTTGGGTTATCTGTATAAAACGATGATCGAAACTTATTCTTCAGCAGATTATATCCAGAAAACAGCAAAAACATACCAGGTTAAAGCAGATTATCCGGCAACGGGATTAGGCAATCAACTTAAAACTGTTTCAAAATTTATCAATTCTGGTTTGCAAACGCGTGTTTATTATGTTTCTTTAAGCGGTTTTGATACGCATACCGGCCAGCAGGCACAACAAGGCCGGCAGTTAAAAATTTATGCAGATGCTGTTGCTGCTTTTATCAAAGATTTAAAGCAAACCGATAAACTGGATGATACTTTGGTAATGACTTTTTCTGAATTTGGCCGCCGTGTAGAACAAAATGCAAGCAATGGAACAGACCATGGAACAGCAAATAATGTATTGATTTACGGAGGAAAACTAAAGAAAGCGGGCATTTACAATCCTGCGCCTGATCTGGTTAATTTAAACCAGGGCGATTTGCAATATCAGGTAGATTTTCGGGATGTGTATGCTACGGTTTTAGATAAATGGCTGGATGTAAACAACAGCCAGATTTTAAACAAGCAGTTTGCAGGATTGGACTTTGTGTAGCTGAATGCTTCTTTTACCGCATAAAAAAAGGTGCTTTCAAAATCGGAAGCACCTTTTTTAGTAAATGTAATTTCTGTTACAACTTAGTTTCTAACCCATATTTGCCCGAAAACTTTTTGTAAAGCTGTTTATGCAGGTTATCCAGGTTAATTGTACGGCCTTGTATATATTCATCTGTTACATCCAACCCTAACATATCCAAAGCATCACCTTTAGAAACAAATAGGTTTGCATCTTTACCAACTTCCAACGTTCCGGTTGTTTTATCAATCCCTAAAATTCTGGCATTATTTAAAGTGATCATGGATAAAGCCTGCTCTTTGGTTAAACCGTAACCAACTGCTTCGCCTGCCTCAAATGGTAAATTTCGCTGTCTCCAGAAACCAATACCTGTTAATCCATATAAAACACCTGCTTCCTGCAGCAAATGTGGCAGTTTGTAAGGTAAGTAAACATCATCTTCATCCTTATCCGGCAAGGTTTGCGTTTCTTTAATAATAACAGGAATGTTGTTTTGCTTTAAATCATCGGCCACTAAATAAGATTCTTTACCACCAACAATTACAGCAGAAAGATTAAATTTTTTGGCAAAACTTACTGCTTGCTCAATCTCTTTAGCGCCATCAGCATTGATAAACAGCTTTTTAGTTCCGTTAAATAAACCTCGCATAGCTTCAAACCGAATGTTGTTTACTTTATGATGGGTTTCGGCAGCATAACCTTGCGCTTCAGTAAATAAACTGTTAAGATTATCAATTGATTTTTGTGCAAGCTCTGCTGGCGATTCCTGTGTTTGACCAGCTAAAGCAAAAGCAGCCCTTCGGCCTCTGCCAGTGGCACGGGCAACAGGCCAGGTTAAATGAATACCAATATCTTTTTTATAAGCTGCATCTTCCCAGTTCCATCCATCAAGCATCATTACAGATGACTGACCAGATATAGTACCTCCTTCCGGAGTTGGCTGAGCCAGCAAAATACCGTTTGAACGAACGGTAGGTATAACTTTGGAATCGGTATTAAAAGCAATTAACGAACGTACATGCGGATTCAGATCACCAGTTTCTGTATCATCTACTGTTCCTCGCGCACCTTCTTCAATTTCCACCAAACCTAAAGTTGTAATCGGGCAGATAAAACCAGGATACAATTGTTTACCAGAAGCATCAACCACGGTAGCGCCGGTTATATTAGGGGCAGCACCTTCGCCTACCGCTGTAATTTTTCCTTTATTAAAAGCAATATAACCATTATTGATAACCGTACCGTTACCTACATGGATAGTAGCACCGGTGATAACGATGGGCCCTGATTGTGGTTTGGCAGGCACGATATTAGCCTGGCCAAAAGTGAGGACTGTACTAAAAAGCAATCCTCCAAAACTTAATAATATTTTTTTCATGGTAAAAGAAGCATTTAGGAATTACTTTTTATTTTGATTATTCTGGGCTGATTGCTGCTTAACATCCGTTGCCGTTTTTAGCCAACCATTGTATTCATCCGCTACTACGTAAGCACTTTCGTCAATATCGTCACAGGTGTATAGTTGCCGGCGGCGCGGAGGGCCTACTCTTTGTGTTGAAGCACCGGCATTTTTAGCCTGAAGCATTTTTTGAATAATTCGGCCTTCATCCGCTTTCATTGCTTTTTGGCGATCAGCGTCTTTTGAATAATCCCAGTAAGGTACACCATCAATATAAGTTTTTTCGGCTACCGCATAAATAGAAAGCGGATCAGCAGACCAAACAACTAAATCAGCATCTTTTCCTGGCCTGATGCTACCTACACGGCCATCAATATGAAGCATCTTAGCCGGATTAAGGGTAACCAGCTTTAAAGCTTCTTCTTCGCTCATTTTACCGTACGTTACTGATTTGCCTGCTTCCTGGTTTAAACGGCGGGCCATTTCTGCATCATCAGAGTTAATAGCAACGGTTAGGCCTTCTGAATGCATAATATTTGCATTATAAGGAATAGCGTCCTGCACTTCCATTTTATAAGCCCACCAATCAGAAAAAGTTGAAGCTGCAATATTACGCGCTTTCATTTTGTCGGCCACTTTATAACCTTCTAAAATGTGCGTAAAAGTGTTGATTTTGAAATGCATTGAATCTGCAACATGCATCAGCATATTAATTTCTGATTGTACATAAGAGTGGCAGGTAATATGACGGGTATCATCTAAAATTTCTACCAGTGCATCTAATTCTAAATCCCGCCTAACATTGTTTCCTTTTACTGCACGCGCTGCTTTATATTCTTTTGCGCGGGTAAAAGCATCTATATAAACCTGCTCAACACCCATGCGCGTTTGCGGGAAACGTGTGTTAGCATCGCCAAACTGCTGCGGACGGTTACTTTGTTTTACGTTTTCGCCCAAGGCAAATTTGATAAATTGTGGTGCATTTTCAAATTTCAATTGTTCTGGAGTTACGCCCCAGCGATGTTTAATGATATAATTTTGGCCTCCAATAGGATTAGCCGAACCATGAAGGATTTGTGACGTAGTAACCCCACCAGCTAACTGACGATACAATTGAATATCGGTTGCATCCAGAACATCACCAATGCGAACTTCTGAAGTAACCGCCTGAGTAGCTTCATTTATACTGCCGATAGCTGCAATATGAGAGTGTTCATCAATAATTCCTGGTGAAATGTGTTTTCCTGTTGCATCAATTACTTTTGCATTTCCGGCTGAAAGGTTTTTACCTACTGCTTTTATCTTGCCATTTTCAATAAGTACATCAGCATTTTTTAAGATGCCATCTTTTTCGTTGGTCCAAACAGTTGCGTTTTTGAACAATACATTTTCGGTTTTCGGCACTTCTGTAAATCCAAAAGCCGCAAACGGATAAACAACTGGCCCGACAGGAGAAGCAGGGCGGGATGCATTAGGCGTATTACCGCCACGGGCAAACGGATTACCGTTAGCAGGTGCAGCACCACTTCGGGTAGCTGTCCACCTAAAAGAAGTTCCATCTGGTGTTATGCCTGTACCGTTTAAAGTTATTGGCGATGTGGATGCAATATAACCGCTAAGGCGGACAACGCCGGCAGGCTGATTGCGGGAATTATAATAAACGCTTACTAAATCGCCAGTGCGTGTAATGGTTCCGGTTGTACGTAAACTATCAGCACCAGAAGTTGTAATATTAACAGTATAAGTGCTGGGAGTACCGCTTATACTTAAATTAATGTTTGATAAAACATTACTGTTAAAAGTATAAGTTCCGCGCAGGTCTGTTACGTCCATTTTGTTTACCACAAACTGGCGGCCTTCTATCCAATTCTCATAAATAATATTTTCGGGCTTAAAAAGGCCATCAGAGGTAATGATAAAATTTGCCATTTTGCCTTTTGCAAGCGTACCTATCTTATCAGCAACGCCGAGCATTTCTGCAGGGGTTTGTGTTAGTGCTTTTAAGGCTTGCTTTTCTGTAAGGCCATAATTGATGGCAGTTCTTAGATTAGTCCAAAAATCACGAGAATTAGTCAAACCATTAGACGTTATGGCAAAACGGATTCCTGCTTTTTCCAAAGCGCCAGGGTTAGTCGGAGCCAGTTCCCAGCCTTTTAACTGTTCGTAACTGATATTGCGGGCATCTAAAGGATCCTCAACATCATAAGGGGCCGGGAAAGTAAGCGGAATGATAAAACTACGACCGGTAGCTTTTACAGCCGCAATGTTTTGGTATTCATCACCATCACTTTTTAAAATGTATTGTTTACCAAATTCTCTGGCAATTTTATCAGCCCGATAAATGCTTTGTAAATCAGTTACTTCAAAAAGCTGGGGCAGGGTTTGTGTGCGGTTAAATTCAGCAAGTGAAATATTGTACTCTTCCTTTTGGTTTTTATACCATTGTGCATCTAAATAAGTTTGACGGAGCAATGCAATAACACCCATTAAAGATGAAGGATAGTTAGTAGCTGCTGTGCCTTTGCTAAAAGAATAATTAGCAGCGGCTTGGTCGTTCAGCATTACTTCATTATCACGTTCGTTTCCTAAACTTACTACAGCCGAAGTTCCTCGCACAATGCCATCCTGCACTAAAGTTTGCACTGCACCAAAGCCATTTCGTTTATATTCTTCTGCACGGGTAGCATTTACATGAAATAATGTTTTGGCATTTACATCTGCACGGATAGCTTCATTCCAACCGAAAGCACCAGGTTTTGTAGATACCGGTACAGAAGCACGTGCAGCACCAAAACCAGCAGCACCAAAAGCCTGTCGTGGTGCTTCAGGTAAACCATAAGTAGAAAAGGCATCTACCAAACCCGGATAAATGTATTTTCCTTTTAGGTCAACAGTAATATATCCTTTAGGTACACTAATTCCCTGGCCTACCGCTTCAATCAGTCGGTCTTTAACCAATAAAGTACCATTGGCAATGGTTTGATCTGGGTTAACAACAATAGTTGCGTTAGTAAAAGCATATTGCCCCGGCCTAATATCCCATGCGCCGTTAACAGGAAAGGTTTCCTGGGCACTGGAATGGTTAAAAATGGCTAAAGCAAAACAAAAAAGTAAGATTTTTTTCATTCTGTTGATGGTTTTTCAATAAATGTATTAATTCCATCCAAAAAAAATTAATTTATGCTTATGATTAGTGTAATTGTTACAAAAAGAGCCAAATTACTGCCCTATTAAATAAGCTGTATATTCGCAAAAAACTTAATACTTCTTTTATGTACCCTTTTTTTAAATATTTACATTCCGGATTTCGTTACATTGTACTTATTTTAGTTGTAGCAGCTATTATTCAGGCACTTTTAGGATGGTTGGGCAAAAAAACTTATACGGAAAGCAATCGTAAACTGAATCTTTTTGCGCTGATCTCGGCACATACACAACTGCTTATTGGTTTGGTTTTGTACTTTTTAAGTCCGCTTGTCCAATTTTCCAATGCAACAATGAAAGATGCGACAGCACGTTACTGGACAGTAGAACATCTTACCATGATGATCATTGCAATTGTATTGATTACTGTTGGTTACTCACGTTCTAAAAAGATTTTATTGCCAGAAAAGAAGCATGCTAACATTTTCATTTTCTATCTTTTAGCCGCCATAATTGTAATTGTTACACTTGTTTTGAGCCATCGGGGCGTACTTGGAATGTCAGTCTGAAAAATATTTTTCTAAAAAAATTTGCAGGTTCATTTTTATTTCTAATTTTGTTAAACAATGATGAATCAAAACCATAATAACAACTGGCAAAGTCTTCCTAAAAGGAAAGCCGGATGGTGTTTTTGATTTTTCCTACCTAATCAACTATAAACCTGATATGAACCCGGCCGTAAACACGAGCCGGGTTTTTTAATATTACAATGAAATATAAATTAACCTCTACTTACAAAAAACTTTTAGCTGATACAGCCACTCCTGTAAGCATCTATTTAAAGTTGCGCGATGTATTTCCAAACAGCTTATTGCTGGAAAGTTCTGATTACCATAGCCGCGAAAACAGCATGAGCTACATCTGCTGCGAACCGATAGCCGGAATGATTCTTCAGGCTGGAAAATTGGTAAACCAGTTTCCGGATGGCAAGCAACAGGAGTTTGAGGCAGGAACATTTGATCTGGTTACGCATATAGAAGCGTTTCTGGAACTGTTTGAAACCAATGCCGTTCCTTTAAAAATTATTTCAAATGGTTTGTTTGGTTATTTTTCTCATGAAATTGTAGAGCATTTTGAAACCATCAAACTAAAAAAAGAAGATGATTACCGTGGCATTCCGGAAATGCAATACTACGTTTACCGGTATATTATCGCGGTCGATCATTTTAAAAATGAACTGTGCATTTTCGAGAACCAGGCAGAAAACGACCCGAAACCATCCGGGTTGAAAAAAATCCAATATCTCATCCAGAACAAAAACTTCCCCGAATATCATTTTAATTTAAAGGGGGAAGAAAGCTCGAATTTAAGAAATGAAGAATTTATAGCTATTGTTGAGAAAATGCAGCAGCATATCCTGCGCGGTGATGTTTTCCAGATTGTACCTTCCAGGGCCTTTAGCCAGCAATTTCAGGGCGACGAATTTAATGTTTACCGCGCCTTGCGTTCCATCAACCCTTCGCCGTATTTGTTTTATTTTGATTATGGCAGTTTTAAAATTTTCGGTTCCTCTCCCGAAGCACAAATCACCATTAAAAACAGAACTGCAACGATTTACCCAATTGCCGGAACATTTAAGCGGACTGGCGATGACGAAAAAGATGCGCAATTAGCAAGAGCTTTAGAAAGCGACCCGAAAGAATCTGCAGAACACGTTATGCTGGTAGATCTGGCACGAAATGATTTAAGCCGCCATTGTACTAACGTAGAAGTGCAGGCTTTTAAAGAAGTTCAGTATTACTCTCATTTAATCCATTTAGTTTCACGTGTTAGCGGTAAAATTAAACCTGGCATTCCTTCTTTTAAAGTTGTTGCAGATACTTATCCGGCGGGCACTTTAAGTGGTGCACCAAAATACCGCGCTATGGAATTGATTGATGCCTACGAGAAAGGCAAAAGAAGTTTTTACAGCGGCGCAATTGGTTTTTTAGGTTTTAACGGCGATTTTAACCATGCCATTATTATCCGCTCTTTTTTAAGCAAAGCAAATGTGTTACATTACCAGGCCGGTGCCGGAATTGTTGCTGATTCTGTTCCGGTAAGCGAATTAAACGAAGTAAACAATAAAGTTGCTGCTTTGCGAAAAGCATTGGAAACAGCTACAGAAATTTAACCGATAAAAGAAGCATCATGAGCAATCCGGAAATATTAATCATTGATAATTACGATTCTTTTACTTACAACTTAGTTCATTTAGTGAATGAGCTTGGATTGGAATGCGAAGTTTGGCGCAACGATCAGTTTAAGCTGGAAGATGTTGCTGCTTTTGATAAGATTATTTTATCGCCTGGACCGGGTATTCCGTCGGAAGCTGGTTTATTGTTAAAAGTGATCGAAACCTATGCACCAACAAAAAGCATGTTTGGCGTTTGTTTAGGACAGCAGGCAATTGCCGAAGTTTTTGGCGGAGAATTATATAATTTAAACCGTCCAATGCATGGTTTATCAACACCAATAAAAGTTACGGACATAGAAGAAAAACTTTTCTCCGGATTGCCGGAAACGTTTAACGTTGGCCGTTATCATTCCTGGGTTGTATCAGAAAAAGGTTTGCCGGAAGAAATATTAATCACTGCAATTGATGAAAAAGATAACTCTATAATGGCCCTGCGGCATAAAAAGTATGATGTTCGTGGCGTTCAATTCCATCCAGAATCTGTGTTAACAGAACACGGAAAAAAAATGATGCACAATTGGCTAATGGGAACGGAAACGAAAGCTGATCCGGAATTAGTAGCTAATCATTTTATAAAACTATAAGCCATTTTACGCGTAGATATTTATAATGATAACTATTTTAGACCGAATTGTTGCCCGAAAAAAGGTAGAAGTACAGGCTTCAAAAAGCAAAACTTCTTACATAAAACTGGAAGAATCAGAGTATTTTAGCCGCAAGCCTTATTCTTTCCGCGAGTTTTTGCTCGATCCTACCAAAAGCGGAATTATTGCAGAATTTAAACGAAAATCGCCATCAAAAGGAATTATTAACGATCGGGCAAAAGTTAAAAATGTAACGCAAGCTTATGCAGCAGCAGGCGCTTCGGCATTGTCTGTTTTAACAGATCGTGCTTTTTTTATGGGTAAAAAAAGCGATTTGATACAAGCACGAAAAGCTAATCAAATCCCGGTTTTGAGGAAAGATTTTATGATTGATGAATATCAGGTTATCGAAGCAAAAGCGCTTGGAGCAGATATAATTTTGCTGATTGCAGCGATTTTATCTCCGCAGGAAATCAAAAAAATGGCAGAACTGGCCAAAAGTTTAGGCTTAAATGTTTTGCTGGAAGTACATAATCTGGAAGAACTGGAAAGAAGTTTAGATCAAAACTTAGATGCAATCGGCGTAAATAACCGCAACCTGGCAGATTTTACCGTTTCGGTTGATACTTCTTTTACCCTGATAAAATCTATACCGGCAGAGTTTTTGAAGGTTTCGGAAAGCGCAATTTCTGATCCGGAAACTATCCGTCAGTTAAAAGAAGCTGGTTTTAACGGCTTTCTGATTGGTGAGAATTTTATGAAAGAAGCTGATCCGGGAGCAGCAATGAAGGAATTTGTTGGGAAGATTTAAAGGAGCTTTAATGGCTTTTATTCAATCTCGATGATGTTAACATCGGATTCTGCTAACATTTTTATTGCAGCATCAATATAATTTCTTAAAAAATGCCACAATGTTCGATTATCACAATTGCCAATTTTAAGATTTATTAATTTAGGCGGAGATCCTAAGCGAGTAACAATTTCAGTAAAATCAGCATCTTTAGAAACTATAATAACTTTTCCTTGTGCTTTTGCTTTTTGATAAATAGCAAGATCGGTCATACTTTGAAACCCAAGGATAAAAGACGACTTGACGATTAATCCTGTATGTTCCGCCATCCACTTGGCAATAATTGGAGAAATTTGAACATCCAGCCATATCTCCCAACATTCAGGAAGCATGGATAATCACTGTATTTTTTATCTTAAAGGAAGCGTATAAAAGTGCTGCTTTAATATCCTCTTTTTCCAGGATAGGATGTTGTTCTAAGATTTCACTTTCTGATAAACCAGAAGACAATAATTCAAGCACATCACTTACTGGAAAGCGCATACCTCTGATTGTTGGTTTGCCGCCCATTAAACCTGGAATTAATGTAATCCGATCAAGAAGTTTGAGATTAGTTAGCATAGTTAAAGATAATACAAATTGACTACTGAACAATTGTCATATAAAAAATAACTAACTAATATATTTAGTTGATTTTGCAGACTTGGCACTTCAATTGCCACTGATAATTAGAATGAAACCAAAATTTTATGATACTGCTATTAAGCAGGAAAAGGCTGTTTTAGTAGGTATTATTACACCGCACCAAACGGAAGAACAAGAGCGCGAATATTTGCAAGAACTCGAATTTCTGGTAGATACAGCAGGCGGTGCAACCGTAAAAACTTTCACTCAAAAAATGCAACGGCCAGAACGTGCTACATTTGTAGGAACAGGGAAACTGGAAGAAATAAAAGCTTATGTGGCAGCAGAAGAGATTGATACGGTAGTTTTTGATGATGAATTGTCACCTTCTCAATTACGGAATATTGAAAACGAATTACAGGTAAAAATTTTAGACCGGAACAATTTAATCCTGGATATTTTTGCCAGCCGCGCACAAACGGCACAAGCAAAGGCGCAGGTAGAACTGGCACAATTACAATACTTGTTACCGCGATTAACCCGTTTATGGACTCACTTGGAGCGGCAAAAAGGCGGTATTGGTATGCGTGGCCCGGGCGAAAGCCAAATCGAAACAGACAGGCGTTTGATTTTGAATAAAATATCTCTCCTGAAAGAAAAACTGAAACACATTGACAGGCAAAACGAAACACAGCGTAAAAACCGTGTTGAATTAGTTCGGGTTGCGTTGGTTGGTTATACCAACGTTGGGAAATCGACCATTATGAATATGATTTCCAAATCGGATGTTTTTGCAGAGAATAAACTATTTGCAACCTTGGATACAACGGTAAGAAAAGTCGTAATTGAAAATTTGCCTTTTTTATTGTCTGATACTGTTGGATTTATCCGAAAATTGCCTCATGATTTAGTTGAGTGTTTTAAATCGACGTTAGATGAAGTTCGTGAAGCGGATGTTTTAATTCATGTGGTTGATATTTCGCATCCAAATTTTGAAGATCAGATTCATACTGTAACAGAAACTTTAAAAGATTTAGGCGCTATCGATAAAAAAATCATTACTGTTTTTAACAAGATCGATGCTTATCATCCAAAGTCTATCAATCCGGAAGAACCGGAACCGGAAACAGCAACTACTTTAGAAGAATTTGAACAAAGCTGGATGGGCAGAAATAATAGTCCGGCAATATTTATCTCGGCACTTAAAAAAGAAAACCTGGATGATTTCAGGAAACTGTTATACGATCAGGTAAAAGCTATTCATACCGAACGTTACCCGTATGACCAATTATTGTATTAGCAAACCGAATGCTGTTTTTATGGCATAAAACTTATTAAAGCAATAATTGCCAATAACAAAGCGGGAAAAAGTAAGGCTTGCATTAACAAAATATCATGTATCATTTATACCTGATATTTCGTTACTTTATAAATCCTAGCCCGTAAATACATTTATATTATGGAATCTAAAAGACAACAAAAGTTTGCCGGAGTTATCCAACAAGACCTGGCAGCTATTTTTCAACGGGAAGGAATGAATTTTCTGCCCAATACTTTAATTACGATTACCAAAGTACGTACTACACCAGATCTGGCTATTGCGCGCGTTTTTTTAAGCTTTTTTAATACGGCAAACGCAGAACAGGCTTTACAAACGATTAAGCTGCACGCTTCAGAAATCAGATACAAACTTGGCCGACAAATAAAAGACCAGGTACGCGTGATCCCGCAATTGGAGTTTTTTGTGGATGATACCAGCGATTACGTAAACCGTATGGATAAAATTTTCGATAAAATCCACAAAGACGAAAACGAACAGTAAGTATTTATGCTGCTAAAAAAGCATCAGCAGTTTGCCGGTCTCCTGCAAAAACACGGGCAGGAGATTGGTAAAGTGGTTGATTTCAATCCCGCAAAAGACCGTTTATTCCCTTTTGATTTTACAGCTTCCAACACTGCTTTAAGCGCAGAAACCGTTGCTGATACAAACACTTTTTCAGATTATGTAACCTCCACTTTACAGCAAAACCATTGTCGTTATGGCATTGGCGGTTATTTTGAACATCGTACTTTGTATGCAAGAAGCACTCATTTTAATACTTCGGATGAAGCGCGCCGGCTACATTTGGGCATAGATATTTGGGCAGAAGCAGGCACGCCGGTATATGCTTCTTTTACCGGCAAAATTCATAGTTATGCTGATAATGATCATTTTGGAGATTACGGCCCGACTATTATTTTAGAACATAACTTTTATGGTTTAACGTTTTTTGCGCTTTACGGACATTTAAACCGGGAAGCGCTGAAAGGATTATATCCGGGGAAACTCATTCAAAAAAATGAAGAAATAGCCAGGTTTGGTACTTCGGAAGAAAACGGAAGCTGGCCGCCGCATCTGCATTATCAGTTGATGTTTGATATGGAAGGAAATGAAGGCGATTATCCTGGCGTGTGCAAATTATCCGAGAAAGAAAAATATCTGCAGAATACTCCTGATCCGAACTTAATTCTTCGCTTTCCGGTACAACGATAATCCGACTTTTTCGTTATCCTATTTCATTTAGAATTCAAAATCATGTTGTATCTTTTTATATTTTTTCAAACCCTTCTTACTGCCTTTACTTCGCAAGATCAGCCTCAATTTAAAGGCGGGCAAAACGCTTTGAACAGCTTCTTGTCGCAAAATTTGATTTATCCTGATTTTTCTAAGCAGAATTGTATCTCTGGCACTGTACAAATCAGCTTTAACATCAACCAAAACAACAAACCTGTAAATGTTAAAGTACAAAAAGGTTTTGGTATTGATTTGGATGATGAAGCCGTTCGCCTGGTAAAATTAACGGCAGGGAAATGGGTTTTGCCTCCAAACCACGATAGTAATACTACTTTAATTTTGCCTGTCCATTTTAACTTAAATCAATATAACTGCGGTAACAGAACGCAGGCCGACATGGAACAGGCAATTGCTGCCTACAAAGCACGCGAAGCATTGGTTGATGCAGTTACCAATTATTACGAAAACAAGTACGCAGGACAAGCAGATACATCGAAAGAACCAGAAATACTGGCTTTAAAAAAGCAGTTGGGCCTTGATGATGATTATGCAGATGAAGTAGTAAACCAGGCCAATCAAAAATTAAAACAAGGCGACCGTGAAGGTGCTTGCAAAGATTGGAAGTTTGTACGCAACATTGGCAGCAATAAAGCCGATGCATATTTAGCCAGATACTGTAAATAAGATTTTGGGAAGGGGAAGGGTACCAATTTATAGTGCTAAAAGAAGCATTCCATTCCGCTTAGAAGTTTTGTTTCGATAAATAACAGCGGCAAAACGTCCGGTCTTTCCAACTTCCTTTAAATGCTTCTTTTACCGGCATAAAATTGTTGTTATACAGCAAAGCCCCTGATGGGCAGGGGCTTTTACTAACCAATTATAAACCTAAATTATGAGAAGGGCTGTAGGAGAAGGGGTCGAACCTTCACGAAGTGGTTATCATGTTGCCATGGTTTCCCATAATCTTCGCCACCGGGACAAGGAGGTGTGTCTGCCAAATTTCACCATCCTACAAGTTGTTTGTTAAGCAATTTAAAGAACGCCTTTTTTCTGATTGCTTGATACAAATTTAAGGCATGATTCAATTCCTTGCAAATATTTCAATGAAATATTTTTATTTTTATCTAAATTTAAATTATACTTGTTGAACGTTACATATTTTTAAATTTATGCATCAGAAAAAAGCACAAAATTCAGAAATTGATAATCTGGATATTCAGATTTTATCTATCCTGATGAAAAACGCAACTACGCCTTATACCGAAATTGCTAAAGAATTAATTGTTTCCGGCGGAACAATACACGTCAGGATGAAAAAATTAGAAGATTTAGGCATTATTAAAGGGGCAAACCTGGAAATTAACCCGCAAAAGCTTGGTTATGATGTTTGCGCTTTTTTAGGCATTTTTCTGGAAAAAGGTTCGCAGTACAACAATGCCGTTAAACAATTAAAAACGGTAAACGAAATTGTAGAACTGCATTACACAACCGGAAGCTGGAGTATTTTTGCAAAAATTATTTGCCGGGACACTACGCATTTAAGAGAAATTTTGAATGAGCAAATCCAAAGCGTAGAAGGCATACAGCGTACTGAAACTTTCATTTCACTGGAAGAAAGCATTAAGAGGCAAATTACGTTAGATTAAAAAGTTAATTTTTTTTATTCTAAACCTTATATAATTTATCTATAATCCGTATTAGCTTTATAATTTACAAACTATTAAACCTAAAGCAGATTATCAGTTAAATATATTATGAAATTTATTAAATACTATTTTTCCGACTCAACAAGAAAGGATTTCTGGGGAGCTATAACAACCAAAGTAATTAAGTGGACGGGAAGCACGGCCGGAATTATGACAGCCAACGGTTTAATGCTGCTATGGCTGGTTTATGGCTACTTTAAGCATTATTCTGAAAACTCACAGATGATCTTAAATACTGGCACTTCTATTATTACCTTTATTATGTTGTTTCTCATTCAAAAAGGCCAAAACAAAGCTGATAAAGCCACACAATTGAAACTGGACGAAATTATTTATGCCTTGGAAACCGGAAACAACAAAAGATTAGGGATTGAAAAACTAACCGAAGAAGAATTAGACCAGATAAAAGAAGAATATAACCTCGACGAAGAAGACAATGATGAAGCAAAAGAAGAGGAAGAAATAAAAAAGGACGAAGTAAAAATTTAAAGCCCTATCTGAATTTTTAACAGATACGGCCTTAAACTGATGCTCTTTAAAAAATAACTTACTTTTTCCGTTCGCCTTTCATTACAGAAGCTGCTTTAAGTGCCTCTAAAGCATTAACCACACCGCCAGATTTACTTAACGTAGTAAAATCCACTTTTTCTTTACTTCCCGGTTTAAGCACTTGCATGCCTTGCAAAGGTTTAGCCGAAGCTATAATAACTTCTTTCAGTTGCTTTGCACTCAGGGTGGGATAATACTCCAAAACCAAAGCTGCAATTCCGGCTGTAATCGGCGAAGCAAAGCTGGTCCCGTCTGCTGTATTAAACTCTGCATCTTTATCAATAGAAGTTACTTTTACACCTGGCGCAAAAACATCTACATTTTTTTTGCCATAATTGCTGAAACTGGCAGCAAGGGTTTCATCATTTAAAGAACCGGAAGCGCCAACACTAATTACATTATCAACCGTAGAGCCGTCTAAAAAAGTATCATTCGGAAATTCTGGTTTTACATCTACATCCTGGTTATCGTTACCGGATGCCTGTACCAGCAGCACATCTTTTTCGGCAGCATATTTCATGGCATCATCCACCCATTTTTTATGCGGTGATATTTTTTTACCAAAGCTCATGTTTACTACTTTCGCGCCATTATCTACAGCATAACGGATGGCATTGGCAATATCTTTATCATACTCATCTCCGTTTGGTACTGCTTTTATCGCCATAATTCTTACGTTATCGGCAATACCATCAATACCATAACCATTGTTGCGGACAGCACCAATTAAACCGGCAACGCCCGTTCCATGAGAAGCATCTTCAAACTTTAACTGATTGTTGCCATATTTTTTATCGTTGATATCATTCGGGTTATCGCCTACTACCCGTTTTCGTGCTTCCAGGTCCGGGTTAACATCATTGTTCAGCTTAGTGATATATTCATTTAGCTCCGTAATGGTTTTGGTATCTGTTTTGCCGCTTTCGCCATCCTGCAAAATCAAGCCCCAAATGTATTTGCTTTTGATAAGCGTATCATTTTTAGCTTCTAATTTAGTAAGATCGCTTTTAGTGAAAGATTGGCTAGCTTTTAAACTTAATGACTTTTTAATAAAAGCATCTGTAGTAACTAAAGCATTCATTAACGGAGTAAGCTGATCAAGCTCTGCTTGTGATTTACTTACCGTAGAATCGCGAATGCCTTTAACTTTAAGCCAGTAAGCATATTCTGCTTTATCTTTTGCGGCAGCAGTGGCAGTAACAGTTGCGTACTTATCTTTAAGCCGGTAATATTCGCGTACTTCTTCCGTGGTTTCGTTTACATCACATTTGTTGTTTGGGCCGCCTAAAAAATTCCAGCCGTGTATATCGTCTGTATAACCATTGTTATCATCGTCTTTGCCATTGCCTGCTTTTTCTTTTGTATTTACCCATAAAATAGGCTGCAGGTCTTTTTGTAAAGTATCAACCCCGCTGTCTATAGTAGCAACAATAACAGTCTTGCTTTTTTTACCCTTTAAAAAATCGTATGCCTGGTTTAGGCTTACCCCAAAATAGCCGTCTTTTTTCAAATCCAATGTATGCCAGTTTTTAGGAAGATCAGCGGGAAGTTTGGCCGGGACCTGCTGCGCTACAGCCACTGTATAGTTTATAGCAAATAATGCAACTGCGGCAACTACAGTTGTTTTCAAATTAATTTTCATGAATATGTTATGTAGAATATTAGATTTATCACTTCAGCCGGTTTTACATTTACCGGCTTAAAACAATTATTTCACCCCGGAGAAACAGGTACAGGACATGGATTATGTTATACTAAAAAAGCTTTTTATAACGTTTTGATTATTTATACTTCATTAACAGGGACAATTAATTAAAAATGCTTTTTTGTACTTTTGTCAAAGCTACAATTTTAGGCAAATAAAAACAGTGTCTTGTTGATTATGACTGAAAATTGAAGTACAACGAACAGTTGTTGTAACGAAACAAAAATCCTTTTCAGTATAGCTTTGTTTAAAATATAATTTAATTAATGTTAATTAGTACTGAAAATAAAAATAACAGCTACTTGTTCTGCTAATAAAATTGAATGGAAGAAGAATTTGATTACAATTTCTCTGAGGATCCCCGGTTTTCTGTAGAACGATATGAGGAAATGATCCGCAACCATGATCAGTATTTTTTTGATGCCCAGGTATTTGAAAATATTATTGATTATTATATTGAAAAAAACGATCCTGTAAAAGCACTTCAGGTAGTTGGCTATGCCCGAAGCCAGCATCCTTTTGCCGCCGTATTCCTGATTAAACAAGCCCAGCTTTTTATAGTAACCAACCAGGTAGCCGATGCTTTTGCCATACTGGAAAAAGCTGAAAGCCTGGAACCATCCGAGGCTGATATTTATATTATCCGCGGTAATTTATACGAAAGCCTGGAAAGGCACGAAGAAGCGCTGGAAAACTACGAGAAAGCTTTACCCCTGGCAGAAGAAACGGATGATATTTTACTGCACATTGCTTTTGTTTATCAAAGCAAAGGGGAATATGACAGCGCTATAACTTACCTGAAACTTTGCCTGGAACAAAACATGGAAAACCAGGACGCTTTATACGAACTGGCATTTTGCTATGATGTGATGGACCGGCAGCACGAAAGCGTGCAGTTTTACGAGCAGTATATTGATAAAGAACCTTACAGTTATGCTGCCTGGTATAATTTAGGCAATGCTTTTACCAAACTCGGCCTGTTTGAAAAAGCTATTGATGCTTATGATTATGCTATCCTGATTAATGAAAGCTTTACTTATGCTTATTTTAACAAAGGAAACGCACTGATTAACCTGGATAAATTTGCCGAGGCGATTGAAGTGTATAAACAAACACTGGAGTACGAATCTGCCAGCGCAGATACTTATTGTTCTATTGGCGAGTGTTACGAAAAGCTGGAACGCATGGACGAGGCCCGTGCTTATTACAAAAAAGCTGTTCGGAAAGATGCTAAAATGGGCGATGCCTGGTTTGGTATAGGTGTTACGCTTGATTTTGAAGAACGCTATTTTGAGGCAATGCGTTATTATAAAAGAGCTTTGGAGTTAGACAATAATAATGCAGACTACTGGTTTGCCATTGCTGATGCTAACTATAAATTAGGCAACTTGCCGGAATCGGAAGAAGCTTATGCCAAAGTAATTGAACTGAACCCATTAGATGTAGATGCCTGGCTTGATTATTCTTCTATCCTTTATGAACAGTACAAAATAACCGCAGCTATTGAAACCATTGCCGAAGCCATTAAAAATAATCCTGACGCTGCAGAGCTGTTTTACCGCATGGTTGCTTACCTTTTTGCAAAGGGCGAATACAACGAAGCTTTAAAATATCTGGAAACAGCTTTAACTACTGACCCGGAGAAGCATTACATTTTGTTTGAATACCTGCCGCAGCTTCAGGAAAATAAAGCTATTGTTGATATTATCAATAGGTTTTACCGGATTTGAAAGGATTTCAGTCCTTGTTTGTGCTTTCAAAACAAGAAGTTTTGGTTTTTTTTTACATTTGACCCATCAGGAAAACCAGCTTAAAGCTGGTTTTTAATTAATACTGTATTCCAATGAACTATTTTCTAAGTAATATTCCTGAACGTACACAAAAACCCAGGTCATCCGGTTTTACAATGGTAATGGATAAAGGCCTTAGTTTAAGGCAGGTTGAGGACTTTCTGGAAGTATCCGGCCAATACACAGATATTGTAAAATTGGGCTGGGCAACTTCTTATGTTACATCTAATCTTACCGAAAAACTGAAACTGTACCGCGATGCAGGCATTCCTGTTTATTTTGGCGGTACTTTGTTTGAAGCCTTTATTATCCGCGGCCAGTTTGACGATTACCGCCGTACCCTGGATAAATATCAGATGGATTACGCCGAAGTTTCTGATGGTTCTATCACTATTGACCATGACGAGAAGTGTAATTACATTAAAGAATTAAGCAAGCAGGTAACGGTAATTTCGGAAGTAGGGTCCAAAGACGTAGAGAAAATTTTTGCCCCGTATAAATGGATCAGGCTGATGAACGCTGAATTAGAAGCTGGTTCCTGGAAAGTAATTGCCGAAGCCCGCGAAAGCGGAAACGTGGGTATTTACCGCGATTCGGGAGAGGTTAGGCAAGGTTTGGTTGATGAAATACTCACACAAATCCCTGAAGAAAAAATTATCTGGGAAGCACCGCAAAAAGCACAGCAGGTTTGGTTTATTAAACTGATTGGTGCTAATGTAAACTTAGGAAATATTGCACCGGCAGAAGTTATTCCGTTAGAAACGATCAGGCTTGGCTTACGCAGTGATACATTTGATTTTTTCTTAAATCAATAATCCTGTTAAGCTGTTCAACTATCACCCGGTTAAACGGTACATATTTAAAAAAGCCATGAAAAAATTCGGACTGATAGGTTATCCTTTAACACATTCTTTTTCTAAAAAATATTTTACAGAAAAATTTGCACGGGAAGATATTGAAGATAATTCTTATGAGCTTTTTGAATTGGAAAACTTAAGTAACTTCCCAGAGTTTATCAAGGCTAATCCTGATCTGTGCGGATTAAATGTAACGATACCACATAAAATAGGTGCTGTATTTTACATGAACTGGATGGATGATGAAGCAAAAAAAGTAGAAGCCATTAATTGCATCAAAATCATCACAGAAAGTGCGATTGAAGCTGCTTTTTCTGGCGAAGTGGGCTTTGTAGGGCAGGATTTTAGGCTGGAAGGGTACAATACCGACATTTATGGATTTGAACATTCCCTCAAGCCGTTGCTTAAATCTCAGCATAATAAAGCCTTGGTTTTAGGAAATGGCGGTGCAAGCAGGGCAGTAAGGTATGTATTAAAAAAACTCCGAATCCCTTTTCAGGTAGTATCACGCAGGCCAAAAGGAAACCATTTGCTTTATCAAAATGTAACACCGGAATTAATTAAAACCAGTAAACTAATTATCAATACTACCCCGCTGGGGACCGCTCCTGACCTAACCGCTTTCCCACCTATTCCTTATGGGAATATTACCGATCAGCATTTACTGTATGACCTGATTTATAACCCGGAAAAAACCGTGTTTTTGCAAAAAGGCGAGGCGCAGGGCGCAACTATAAAAAATGGTTATGAGATGCTTGTTTTACAGGCAGAAAAATCATGGGAAATCTGGAATAAAAAAGCAATTTTATGAGTAAAAAGTGCTGGCTGGCTTTGTTTTGTTCCGGATTGTCCCTGCTGATTTCCTGTAGCAATAGCCATGATTTTACGCCTAAACCACGCGGCTTTTTCCGCATTATTTTTCCTGAAAAAAAATATCAGGCTTATACCGGCAATTGTCCGTTTACTTTTTCCTATCCGGTTTATGCCAGTATCGAACCTGATAAAAACAAAAATGCCCAGCCCTGCTGGTTTAACCTTGAATTTCCTCAGTTTAAAGGAACACTGCACCTAAGTTATATGCCGGTAACTTCTAAAAAAGTATTTAACGAACTGATTGAAGATGCCCATACTTTCGCCTTTAAACATACCGTAAAAGCAACTGCCATTGATGAAGCCACCATTGCTTATCCAGATCGTAAAATGTATGGCATTTATTACCGGATTGACGGCAACGCAGCCTCATCGGTGCAATTTTATTTAACAGACAGCAGTAAGAATTATTTGCGCGGCGCTTTGTATTTTAATGAAATCCCTCGTCAGGATTCTATTAAACCTGTTTTAGATTTTGTTAAGCAGGATATAGATGTCATGATCAAAAGCCTGCGCTGGAAAAATTAACAATGCTTCTTTTACCGTATAAAAATTGATAAAAGTATTTTTAGCTTTTATCTAATACCTTTTCTGCATCTTCTGTTATCTCCAGTTTAATTGCATGTTTTTTAGGAAAATTAAACAGCAAAGAAGTAATTACCGGAACCAGAAATACGGCAACCGTAAATAAAGAAATAAACAGATCGGCTTTTTTGCCTTCCATTATTTCTGAAAATAATGATACCGGATAAAAGTGTGTGTAAATAGAAGCTGTCAGTTTAAATCCAAGTACGCCAATCACAACAAAAGCAACTGTTTCTAAAAAAGTAAACTTTTCCATCAGCTTAACAAAACCTTGTGCAACAAAACGCATTGCCAAAATACCGATAAAAACACCCGTATAAATCAGGAATACATGTTTTGTAAAAGCAACAGCAGCAAAAACATTATCAATAGAAAAAGCCAGGTCCATCACTTCCACCAAAGCTACGGTTGCCCAGAATGTGCCAACCAATCCAACGGTAGAACGATAAATCCAGTTTTCATTTTTATTAACGGTTTCCTCTTCGCCACTTTCATCACCTTTCCCTTTAAAAAAATCAAAAGCCAGATACAATAAATACAAGCCGCCCAAAGGTTTTAACCACCATATTTTAACTAACCAGGCAGCAAGGAACAAACAGATACCGCGAAAAACATAAGCGCCTAAAATACCATAACGTAACGCTCTGCTTCTTTGTTCTTTTGGCAAATCGATTACCATTGTTGCCAAAACGGCTGCATTATCTACAGAAAGCAGGCTTTCGATCACAATCAAATTTAAGATGATCAGCAAGCCTGCCTGAATGTCTTCGCCTAATAACTGATGTAAAATATCCATATTGATTTATTAATTGCAATGCTTCTTTTACGACTACTTTTTTGTGTTTTTGTTACTCGTAAGATATTAAATCATATCTGTATTCAGCATCGTTTTTAAAATATTGGCCTGTGCATCGTAATTGCCAATATTCTGCAAAAAGCTAATGTCTGTTAATTTTCTATAATTTTCTGCAAGCAATGTTTTAATTTCCTGCGGAAGATAAGTTTTTGTTACGTTAATGCTGCTTTGCAACTGATCGTTCTTATCTTTTAGTTCCTGAATCATTTTTTCTTTATTAGAAACGTTGTTGGCATGGCTGATATTTTCAATTTTTGCAAAATCACAAAAAAGAAACAAGTTTTTAGCCGGATAAAACAGAAAGTAACGGTCTTCATTTACAAACTTATAAACTTCGACAATTGAATTTCCAGCTTTTAATCCGCAGAAAAACTCTGTTTTAAAATCGTATTTACACAGCAAACCCAGCAGCTTTTTCTGGATAACTGCATAAGCGTTGGTGTAAACGTCAGACGGATTATAGTGCGTTAATTCATTCAATAATTCTGGCGGAACATCATCATAAAAATCCTGCGAAAACTTCGAACTAAAGCTGTTGATGTTTTTAGAAAACGGATATTCATCTACATTGTCTGATAACAACTGGTACAACCGTCTTAACGAAATATTGATTTTTAACGCCTGTTTCTGCTGGTCAAGTTTATAGCTTTTCTCCGTATAAAAAGAGTTGGAAAGCTTTTCTTCCAGCTCTTTGTTCAGTTGCATTTCATCAAAAAGCAGGCTTACATTTTTTTCGTTGTTCTTTTTGATCTTCTTTAAAAGCTCGATCAAACTTGCCGTGTATTGCAGATGGAACAGTTCGAGGTTATTGGCATCCAGCTCCGGGTTCTGCTCGAACATTTGATGAATTACCTGACTGCGCAGGTAAATCTTATAAAGTATTTCTTCCCCAAAAAAAGCAGCAAGCAATTGTAATTTACTGATGATCCGTTTAGATTCATTAAATATATTTTGCAGATGCCCGTCCATTCATACAAAATTACTTAATACTGGTTACATTTTTCTTTAACTCGGTTTCTAAACTTTGTAATTCAGTATTTAACGCTTTTCGGTTCTGCGTTCCTTCGTCGTGGATGCGTTTTACTTCGTTTAACGTTTCAATTAATGATTGCGTAGTTCTTTTCAAAGTTTCGATAGAAACTACTGTTTTTTCATTTTCGCGTGCAACATCAATACTGTTTTGCTTTAACAGTTCTGCATTTTTTTGCAAGATGGTATTCGTGGTGTCCGAAATCTTTTTCTGAACTTCTACATGCTGCTTTTGCCGGTGTAAAGCTACAGCAATTGTCAATTGATTTTTCCAGACAGGAATTGTTGTGGAGATAATCGACTGCGCTTTTTCTGCAATAGAAGTATTGTTGTTTTGAACAACCCGAATTTGCGCCAGCGATTGCAGCATAATAAAACGAACTACCTTTAAATCGGCCAAACGCTTATCTAAACGGTTTACAAAGTCGCGCAGATCTGCAATTTCGTAATCCTGGTAATCACCAGGATTTGCATCCATTTGCGCCAGCTTTTCGCTTAGTTCATTGAACTTTAACTGACCGGAAATAATCAGTTCTTCCATTTGTTTGATGTACGAAACGTTGCTATCAAACATGGTTTGCAGCGAGCTGTTATCTTTGATCGAATTTAAACGGCCGGCTTTAATTTTATTGGTGATTTTATCGATGTTGTTAACAACAGTATCGTATTTCTGAAAAAGCTTTTGCGTATCAACCACAATTTTTTTCAGGAAAGGAATTTTAGACAAGATGCTTTTAAAACCGCTTTGTTCCAGTTCATCTACATCAATATAATTCAGTTCCGAAAGCAGATCGGTAATTAAAGTACCAACTTCACCAGAATTATAAGTACGGACCGAAGTTAAAAACGCGTTACTGTATTTCTCCATCGAGTTCTGCACTTCCACGCCGTAATTCAAAATAGAATTAACATCAGCCGGATTAATGGTTTTGCTGATTTCGCTTAGCTTCTGCTCGTCTTCAGGCGTAATTTTAGATAAATCAACATTGCCTTCTTTATCTAACTTAACAGAAGGAACAATTTGAGTATTTTGATTAACCGGATTGGTTTCCATTGTTGTTTTTAAATTTTGACTGAATTTAACTACCGATGTTACAATTTGCGTTTTTACAGATGCTTCTTTTACCGGCAAAAAATTGTTATTCCCTGTGAGGGTTACAAATACTGGTTCATTACAGTAGTGATGGTTTCCGGCAATTTTTTATCTTTTGTCGGTTCGCCAATGGCGTTAAATTTCCACTCGTTGTTTCTTTTGTAGAAAACGCCCATCACCATAGAAACGTAACCAGAAAAACCGGAGTTATGCGCAATATCATAAGTGGCAAAAACTTCTTTAACCATTTTTGGCGTTCCTTCATAAATGCGGATAGAAGCAAACGGGATTTTACCAAAATCGTGGCCGCGAAAACTGTTCAGTACAAAAGCAACATGCTCTATATTGCTGTTTAACAAAGAAAAGTCGAGTGTGATTACTTCATTGTCCAGTCCGTCATCGCCATCAATATCTCCGGTTAAATCATCTCCGCTGTGTTTTACTGATCCGTTTTTTGATTGCAGGTTGCCAAAGTAAATGGTTTCCTGTAGTTTTTTTGATGCATCAAACAAAGCACAGCTTGCATCTAAATCCACTGCTTCTTTTGTAGTACCAAATCCGAAGAAACCCTTTTTTTCTATTGCGCCCCAGTTAATGCCTACGCAAATGTTTTGCAACTTGCTGCCATTGCTTTTTTCCAGGTTGATGCGTTGTCCCTTTTGAAGATTAATTGCCATAATGTTAATTGTATTTGTTTAAATAATCCTGCAAACCGCCTTTCATGCCAACACCAACGGCTTCAAATTTCCATTTGCCTTCGCGTTTGTAAATGCGGCCAAATTCTACGGCTGTTTCAATCGAAAAATCCTCCTCCAGCTCGTATTTCAATAACTCTGCATTACTAACACTATCAAAAATACGCACAAAAGAGTTTTTAACCTGACCAAAATTTTGCCTGCGGCTTGCGGCTTCGTGTATGGTTACCACTACGCAAATTTCTGTTGCACGCGCATCTACTTTAGCCAGGTCGATCTTAATTTGTTCGTCATCACCATCGCCATCGCCGGTTAAATTATCGCCGGTATGTTCTGCACCGCCATCGGGAGATTGCAGGTTGTTGTAGAAAACAAAATGCTCATCCGATAGCAGTTTTTTATTTTCTCCCAAAATAAAAACAGAAGCATCCAGATCAAAGCTGGCCCCTGTTGCAGAGCTGTTGGTATCCCAGCCCAAGCCAATGGTAAACTTAGGCGCGTTAATATTTTCCCTTTGTCCTTTTTGCAGATTAATTGCCATGTTGTAATTGTTTTTTTGTGTTGAGGTACTGTTTTATATAGTTCAAATTTACACTATAACTTTCCATTAAATGATAACTGTTGCCCAGTGCCATATTGTAAAGATGCGTAATAAAAGCATCGGTTTGGGTTTGAATGAAAACAGAAAAACTATTGTGTTCGTAATTTAACAGGTATTTTACCAAACGGGTATTGATACAAAAATGATTGCTGTTGATGATCTTATCCAGATCAAAAATAGATTTTACCGAATGATAGTTTAAGTAATTTTCAAATTTAGGATGAATGCTTTTGTTCACTAATTCTGCGAAATACAACATTTGTATTTCATTTTGCAGATCGTATTCCTTAACCATTTTCAAGATCATCCGTTCGTGGCTGCCGGTAATTTTTATATCATCTAAAAACAGCAATGTTTTTCCTGCAAGAAACGCTTTATCAATATGAAAAGAATCTTTGCTGATTAAGTTGATCCTTTCTTCTGCATTTAATTCGCCGTAATCTTCTTTATAAGTAATGGTACGATGAACTTTTGCTTCCTGCACAACCGGAAAATTATGTTCTGCCAGCCATTGGTTCAACTGATACACAAAATAGTTTTTCATGGCAAAAGTAGCAGTCGGAATAAAAGAATACGGACTGGAAATAACTACGATTTGCTGATGAATTGGATTAACACGAAGTTTTTCAAAAAAACCATTAGCCAAATTAGTTCCGAAAGTTTTTGCAACTGCTTCGTCTCCAAATTTAAAACGGCTGTAATCATCCGCAGAAAATCCGAAACTATGCGTATTGCTGATCTGATGTAAAGCGTAAGTAGATAACATTAGTTAATTAAACTTGAAATACATTGATCGTTTGAATTGATAAGCAAACTTTGGATTCCAACTGCACATGCTCCTTTTACATCTGCTTTTTCATTATCGCCAATATGAATGATTTTGTTGAGACTGACGTTTTCTGTTTTCCTGATTATAGCAATGTGGTTTAGCATCAATTTAAAAAAATCAGGGTTAGGTTTAGACATTCCTGTTTCATCCGAATACAACTGGAAATCAAAATAATGAGCTAAGTTAAGTTCCTTTAATACTTTACGCAAAGTTTTTCCGCTGATAAAACCCGTATTGCTTAAAATACTTGCGGTGCTTTTTCCGGTTTTGCAAATTTGCTCTAACACGCTCATCGTTTGGTTGCAATATACCAAAGGCAAATGTTTAAACAGCAGGTTTTCCATTTCCGTTTCAAGTAAGTTCAGGTCTATTTCACCGAAAGGAAATTTGCTGTTGTTAATCAAACTGATCACCATTAAATACATTTCATCAGCATCGATATTTTTACCTGTTTTTTCATTAACTGCATTTACCATTAAATCAACCTGACGAAAAATTAAAGCTATTTCTTCTAAAGTTTTATGTTGAAAATTGAAATGCTGATGAAAAAACTTTGTCCTTTCCTGCTTAAATAACGGATTGGAACGGATAAGCGTTAACCAAAGATCAAACGAATAATGCTGATATTTAGGCATAGATTTTTATAGGATAAAAGAAGCATCGTTTTGTTACAGTTCACTTCATTATTTGACCTTTAAAATATTTGGCTAAAAAGAAAGCTAAATCTTCGCGGTAACGGACCATTACCGCCTAAACAAAACAGCTTTCAAATTTCTTTGAAAGCTGTTTATTCTAAATCTAATTTAAACAGAAATAAATATATGCTAAAAGAAGTATTTGCTTTAAATTACCTCTTTAATATGTTTATAATTAGATTTGATGGTATCCCAAACATCGCCCATTTGTCCGTTTAGTATTAATTTAGACATTGCTAACGACATCCCTTTCATTTGTTCAAACTCTACTTTTGGCGGCATAGCCAGCGCATTGGGATCGGTCATTACATCTAATAGTACAGGGCCATCGTATAACAAAGCATCACGCAGTGCACTTTCTACCTGATCGGGATCATTAACTTTAATCCCTCTGATACCCATTGCTTCTGCCACCAAGGCAAAATCCGGGTTTTGCATATCGGTTTGCCAGTCTGGTAAACCGCCAACTTCCATTTCCAGCTTTACCATACCTAAAGAACGATTGTTAAATACAATAATTTTGATGGGAAGTTTGTATTGTTTAATTGTAGCCAGATCGCCAAGCAGCATAGAAATACCGCCATCACCAGCCATAGCAATTACTTGCCTGTCCGGACAGGAAAGCGCCGCACCAATAGCATGCGGCATTGCATTGGCCATAGAACCATGATTGAAAGAACCGATCATGGTCCGTTTACCCGTACCGTGTATATAACGCGCGCCCCAAACGCAGCACATGCCTGTATCAACCGTAAAAATAGCATTATCGTTAGCCAAGCGGTCTAAAGTATCGGCTACAAACTCCGGGTGAATATTCTCCTTAACGCCAGGATCGTTTACATAAGTTGCCAGGTTATCCTTAACATGAGCATACAATTTTAGCTGAGTTTGCAAAAAGCTATCATCCGTTTTTTGTGGGATAAGCGGCAATAAAGCTTGCAGTGTATCTTCAATTTTTCCGTATAAACCCATATCTACTTTAGCACGGCGGCCAATGCGTTCTGGTTTAATATCAACTTGTACAATATCACATTCTGTTGGCAAAAATTGTTCGTATGGAAAATCTGTACCCAAAAGCATCAGCAAATCTGATTCGTGCATGCTGTGATAAGCTGATGGTAAACCAAGCAAACCAGTCATACCGATTTCATTCGGATTATCATGCTGCATACTCATTTTACCACGGAAAGAATAGCCAACTGTTGCATGTACCCGCTTAGATAATTCTACCACTTCATCATGTGCATTGGCACAGCCTATTCCACAAAAAATAGTAATTTTTTCATGCGAATTGATTAAGCTTGCCAGGTTTTGCAAATCGCGCTCTGACGGACGGATTAACGGATCAGAAAAATAATTTTTAGTAGAACTTGGTATTTCTACAGCATCCATCTTTGTTAAATCTCCTGGCAAACCTACCACAGAAACGCCTTTTTTACCTACTGCATGTTGAATACCTGCTTGTAACATGCGCGGCAATTGGGCCGGCGTTGTTGCTATTTGATTGTAATAGCTACAATCTGCAAATAACTTTAGGGTGTTAGTTTCCTGAAAATATTCGGTACCAAATTCATGCGTAGCAACAGTTGAAGCAATAGCGATAACTGGTGCACCCGAACGGTGTGCGTCGTACAATCCGTTTATCAAATGCACATGGCCGGGACCGCTACTTCCGGCACAACAAGCAATACCAAGCAATTGAGCCTCAGCAGCAGCAGCGTAGGCGCCTGCTTCTTCGTGCCGTACATGTATCCATTGAATTTTGTTATCGCTACGGCGTACAGCATCATTCACCTCGTTTAAACTGTCGCCCGTAACAGCATAAATCCTTTTCACATCTGCTGCTATCAGCATTTCCACCAGTTGTTCTGCAACATTTTTTGCCATGATAAAAGTTTTTTAAATCATAACTTCTTAAACAACCATTGGTTTTATCAGATGAAACATTGTTAACCTATAAATAACTGCTTTCGGTTAAATTATAACCCAGGTTTTACTTGTACCTATACTATGATTAAATTCTCAACCTTATGGCTTAAAAGCATTTGATCTGAAAAGCATTAAATGCTTCTTTTAGCCTGGTAATTATTGTTATCTATTCTGTTTGAAGAATGTGATAAAATATACTACTGTTTTTACAGGATAAAAGAAGCATACAACTTTTGCTAAACAAAACCTGTTACGATGTAACACAATCATCTAATAACCTCTCTTAATACATTTATAATACAAACAAGAAGCCAGCCTTTTCTTATCAACTGTTATTATTAATTATTAATAAAGTTGGAATATTAAAAGTATTTATCGACTTTAGAATTGCCGTTTCCACAACTGCCCTACTTGCCGATTATAAACCAATCTTAGCAGTATATATAAAAATTGATCTAAAGCTTAACAGGGACCTGAGTAGTTTTCTGTTCGTATAAGCTCTTATTGTAACTAATTAAGTATCCATACTTTAAACAATGCAATATGGCAAAAGGTACAGCTACTTCCAACCGGATAATATCTCCTCCTAAATATATTCCGGTTATTAATTCATTAAGGGGGTTGGCTTCCGTAACCGTTTGCATTTTTCACCTTGTTTGCCTGCCATTAAATTTTCTGGAACATACTTTAATATTCGAAATTGCTCCTTATGGTAAATTAGGTGTACAGGTATTTTTTGTAATAACCGGAGTAGTTATACCAATAGCACTTATTAAAGGAAAATATAACTATTCTTTATTTAGTAAATTTATGTTAAAGCGGATTGTAAGGATAGAACCCCCATACTTATTTTCCATATTAACCGCTATTTCATTTATCCTCTTAAGAAATCACTTCTTAGCAAAAGCACCACATGATATTCCAACAGTTAAAAATTTACTTCTGCATCTGGGTTATTTAATACCGTTTTTTAAAGATCAGCATTGGTTTATAATCGTTTTTTGGACGATGGCTGTCGAGTTCCAGTTTTACCTGTTAATCAGTTTACTTTTCCCCTTATTGTCAAACCATAACCTTATTGTAAGATTGATTAGTTATATTACTGTTTTTGGAGCAGCCCTTATTTTTACAAATGGAGAATTTGTGCCTGTATGGCTGCCCATTTTTATGATCGGTATTATTTATGCAAATTTCCTTTTTGCAAAAATTAACCTCTTAGAGTTTAGCATTGTATTAATGGTTTCAATAGGTTTTGGTTATTTCCTTCATGGCGTTGCAATTACCTTTATTTCGGTATGTACACTTGGCATTATCCACTTCTTTTCCAATTACCAAAACAAACTGGGTAATTTCTTTGGAAATATTTCCTACTCTCTTTATTTAACGCATACTATATTCGGATCAGCCATTGCTAACTTTTTTGTTCCGCATGTTTCCAACCTATATGAAAAGTTGTTGGTTGTTTTGTTAAGCTTTATGGTTAGTGTATTATCTGCTTATGTTTTTTATCTGTTGATAGAAAAACCTTCTCAGAAATATGCTTCTAAAATTCCGCTTAAAACTAAACCTAAAGAAGTGGATGCGCTGGAAGAATTAACGGAAAAAGAATTTATGGTGAGAAGCAGTTTGGGTTGAATAAAATACCCTGCTTCTAAATATTTTAAGCTATTAACTTAATTTAAAAACGCAACCTGTTTAACAAGCTGCGTTTTTTTAGTGGTCCCGACGAGAATCGAACTCATATCTAAAGTTTAGGAAACTTCTATTCTATCCGTTGAACTACGGGACCATTTGTAAAATTACCGGATTACGCTACCGTTGGTAAATGCTTCCGATGGTGTTGCAAAACTAAGTTTTCCTTCGGGATTTTCAGCCATTAAAATCATTCCTTGTGATAAAATTCCTTTAATTTCCCGTGGTTCCAGGTTTATTAGAATGCTTACCTGTTTGCCGATGATGGCTTCTGGTTCAAAATATTCTGCAATGCCAGAAACAACAGTCCGCTGATCTAAACCCGTATCGATGCTTAGTTTAAGGAGTTTTTTTGTTTTGGCTACTTTTTCGGCAGCTAAAATTGTTCCGACACGGACATCTAAAGCTGCAAATTGCTCAAAGGTGATATTTGGTTTAGCTTCAATCAAAGGCAGCTTTACCTGTTCGTTTTCCATTTTAGTATTTAATAGTTTTTGTATTTGTGCCTGAATCGGCCCATCTTCAATTTTTTCAAATAACAATTTGGCTTCGTTCAATATATGCCCTTCCGGAAGTAAGTTAATGTTTCCTGCTTCCTTCCAATGTTGCGGCATAAGATTTAGCATGGTAAACAAAGCATCGGCACTATTTGGTAGAAATGGCTGAGATAGAATTGCCAAATTTGCTGCCAATTGTAAGCCAATGTTTAATACGGTTTGTACCCGTTCCGGGTCTGTTTTAATTAATTTCCACGGTTCTTCATCTGCCAGATATTTGTTGCCTAAACGGGCTAAGTTCATAAATTCACTTAATGCTTCCCGAAAACGGTAGTTTTCTAAAGCATAACCTATTTTTTCCGGAAATTCTTTCAGTTGTTCTGCTACTTCCTGGTCTTGTTGAGATAAAACGCCAACCGGCATCGCTTTTCCACCAAAATATTTATGCGATAAAACAAGCACCCGGTTAATAAAGTTGCCATAAATAGCAACCAGTTCGTTGTTGTTACGCGCCTGAAAATCTTTCCAGGTAAAATCATTGTCCTTTGTTTCGGGAGCAGCAGAAGTCAGTACATAACGTAACACATCCTGTTTCCCGGGGAAATCTTTTAGAAACTCCGGCAACCAAACCGCCCAATTCCTGGATGTAGAAATTTTATCTCCTTCTAAATTTAAAAATTCGTTTGCAGGAACCTGATCGGCCAAAGTATAACCGCCATGCGCCATCAGCATTGCCGGAAAAATAATGCAATGGAAAACGATATTATCTTTCCCGATAAAATGTACTAATTTGGTTTCTTCGGATTTCCAGTAATCTTCCCACGATGCTTCTTTTACCGGTATATTTTTGAGGTAATATTCTTTTTTCTTTTCTTCGGATAAATCCGCATTCAGTAAATCTTTGGTAGCCGAAATATAACCGATTGGTGCATCAAACCAAACGTATAAAACTTTACCATCTGCACCTTCTACCGGAACTTTTACGCCCCATTCCAGATCACGTGTCATGGCACGCGGCTGCAAACCTCCGTTTAACCAGGATTTACACTGGCCAAAAACCGTTGTCCGCCAGTCTTTTTGATGGCTTTCTACATAAGTTTCAATTTCTGGTTGCATTTTATCCAGCGGCAAAAACCAGTTAGTGGTTTTACGTAAAACTGGCGCCTTTCCGGATAAAGTAGAGTGCGGATTGATCAGATCGGTCGGGTTTAAAGAAGTTCCGCATTTTTCGCACTGATCACCATAAGCATTTTCGTTGCCGCAAACCGGACAAGTTCCTACAATGTAACGGTCGGCCAGAAACTGCTGTGCGCTTTCATCAAAATATTGCTCGGTCGATTCTTCGGTAAAAACACCTTTATCATACAAATTCCTGAAAAAACCAGCAGCCGTTTCATGGTGCGTTTGCGAAGATGTACGGTGATAAATATTGAAAGAAATACCAAAATCGCGGAAAGAATCACCAATAATTTTGTGGTATTTATCTACTACTTCCTGTGGTGTAACGCCTTCTTTACGTGCTTTTAAGGTGATTGGAACGCCGTGTTCATCAGAGCCACAAACAAAAATAACGTCTTTTTCTTTCAGGCGAAGGTAACGCACATACGTATCTGCTGGTACATATACGCCGGCTAAATGGCCAATGTGTACTGGCCCGTTAGTATAAGGTAAAGCTGCGGTAACAGTATATCTTTTAATCTGATGATCTTCCAAAGTATTTGCGGGAATGTTTTAATTTGCAAAGATAAGCCAATTTGTCTGCTCTTAAAATCTGTTTAAATAATATCGACGATGATCCAGCCTCCTTATTTAAAAATTGGCGATAAAGTTGCCATTACTTGTCCGGCCAAAAAATTGCTGCAGCCCATGACGGATGCGGTTGCACTTTTGGAATCCTGGGGACTAAAAGTTGTTTTAGGTGAAACCGTAAATGCTTCTTATAACCAATTTGCGGGAGAGGATGCTTTACGGGCTGCAGATTTACAAGGCTTTATTAAAGACGATAGCATCAAAGCTATTTTTGCTGCCCGCGGCGGATACGGTACGATCCGGATGATTGATGATGTAGATTTTTCATCGATAAAAGAAGCACCAAAATGGATCATCGGTTTTAGCGATATTACCGTCTTGCATGCACACGTTTTTGCTGCTTTCGGTTTGCAAAGTATCCACGGACAAATGCCGCTAACCATTCCGGATGGAACGGCAGAATCTTTGCAAACACTCAGAAAAGCTTTGTTTGGAGAAGATGTCGGTTATCAATTCTCCGCAGAAAAACTAAACCGAATGGGCGAAGCGCAAGGAATTTTAGTTGGCGGAAATTTGGCTTTGCTTATTGCTGTTTCGGGTTCTGTTTCTGATTTTGTTTATAGCGGAAAGATTTTGTTTATAGAAGATGTGGGCGAATATTTGTATTCCATCGACAGAATGATGCGGACTTTAAAACGGGCCGGAAAGCTAAAAAACCTGGCAGGTTTAATGGTTGGCAGCTTTACAGAGTTGAAAGATAACGAAACACCATTCGGGCAAACAGCGGAAGAAATTATTTTTGAAACAGTAAAAGAATACGATTACCCGGTTTGCTTTAATTTTCCGGCCGGACATATTTCGAATAATCAAGCTTTGATCCTGGGAAAAACACTAAATTTAACTGTGCAAAAAGAGCATACAACTGCAAAATATTTATAACATGGCAATTTTTGAGAATTTAGTAAAGTATAAAAACCTCGGGCTTTTGATTATCCGTTTGGGTCTGGGCGTTATGTTTATTTATCATGGTGTGCCTAAACTTGCAGGCGGACCAGAACATTGGGAAAAAATAGGCGGTTCCATGAATGTTATTGGTATTAATTTCGCACCGGCCTTTTGGGGTTTCATGGCTGCCATTACCGAAACTTTCGGCGGTTTATTGTTAATCATCGGCTTGGTTTTCCGTCCGGTTTGTTTGCTGCTGTTTATCAATTTGATTATCGCTGCTTTAACGCATTTCAGCAAAGGCGGAGGTTTAGAAAGTGCGGCACATGCTATTGAAGATGCCATTATGTTTTTAGGATTGTTTTTTATAGGCCCTGGCATTTATAGCATTGATAAAAAATGAACGGTAAGCGGCTGCTATTTATCTTATTACTAATAAGTTTAAAAGTTAGCGGCCAGAATAACTATGCCTTAAAAGGTGATTATGCAGATGCTGTAAACTTAAATATCCATCAAAAATATACTTTTCCTGCTTCTGCAAAAGGTTTTGGTAAAATTCAGGAATATCCGATAAATAAAGCACGTTCACGCTATCTTTTTGAAAAGGAAAGGAACACTTGCTGGTTTAGTTTAAGTGTAGAAAATGATGGTTTTCTCACTTTTGATATTATCCCGTTTTCTGCAAGCGATGATTACGACTGGATGCTTTTTAAAGAAATTACAATTGGTTCTGGCAACAGCAGGATTGATTATAACAAACCTATACGTACCAACAATAGCCGTAACGATGGTACAATTGCAGGCAAAACAGGCTTAAAAGAAGGTTTTTTTAACCTGTTTACCGCTCCGGGCCCTGGTAAAAGCTATTCTAAACCTATTTCCGTTTATAAAGGCGAAAATTATATTTTGGTTGTGGATAATATTTATCCAGGCGGCAAAGGCTTTACTTTTTCTTCTCAGATCAGTAAAACCTTATCCCCTCCAATATCAAATTCTTTAATGAGTGGTTTTATTACTGATAAAGAAAGCATGCTACCATTGCAAGCAGCAATTACAGTTGAAGATACCGCAGGAAAAATGGTTGCGGGCACGGTTTCAGATTCCTTGACCGGAAAATTTAGTTTTAAAGTGCCGCCAGAAGATAAATTGATGATTACCATCAGCAAAAAAGGGTATGTGCTGGTCAATGATTTTTTATCGGTAAAAACAGTATGGCAACAAAACTATCAGTTGCAAAAGTTAAAAGAAGGCGCCCGCATCATCTTTTACAACATTCATTTTTTGCCGAACAGCCCTGCCATTGTTAATACTTCCGGAACTGATTTAAACAATTTGTTAACTTTTTTACAGGAGGAAAAGAACTGGAAAATACAGATTATCGGCCATACCAATTCTAATGTTTTTACGGATGAACATTACCTGCAACAGCTATCCGAAAGGCGCGCCTGGGCAGTAAAAACGTTTCTGTTGCAACATGGTATTGCCAATAACCGGATCCGATGCTTTGGTTTAGGCGGAAAAAACCCTTTGTATGACAATAAAAAACCCGAAGAAGCGGTTAAGAACCTCCGGGTTGAAATTGTGCTGGAAAAGTAATAGTAGGAAAATTATTTCTTTCTCATTTGAAGAGAACCTGAAGCCCGATAACTTCAGGGGTTAAATTATAATTAACTATAAACTAATTAAGGGTTAGACGTCATCAGCTTGTTATATAAAAGTTCACTATTCGGAATTGGCCATATATATCTGGGGTCAGATGAAGTAATGGCAGGAACAGTACCTTTGGCCGGTATAGTTAATCCTAACCGTACCAAATCAATATTTCTTAAGCCTTCACCCAAAAACTCAATATTTCGTTCTTGTAAAATAGCATTAACCAAGTCTATGTAGGTGTCAAAGCTGGCTGTTGTATAGGTGGTACTTGCATCAGCACGGTGCCGTACAGCATTTAACAAAGCTACCGCTTGTACATCTACCGATTGTGTACTGCGCGCCCGGGCTTCAGCCAAACTTAACAATACCTCTGGCCAGCGCATTACAGGAGCCCAATCAGTGTAAGGCGATACTGTTGGAAATTTTGTAATACAGCCCCGTCCACTTTTTGTAGCCACAAAACCTCGCCTGAGATCTGAAGTTTTCCAATTTGCATCCGCGATAACACCATTGGGGTTCAAGTAAAACTCTGTAGAGCCTAAGCCGCCAAAGTAGTCTGCTAACGCACTTTGCGAGCCAGGAGTTTCAGTAGCATTCACAAAAGGCATAGAAAAAACAGATTCTGTAGTAGTATAAGAAGTAAATGCGGCAGCCGGAGTAGCCTGAAGTGTATTTGCCACGCCAGAGCTGGCAGTAAATGGCGCACTGACAGGAACAATTTTATTTGCTTCGTTTATTACATCAGTCCATTTTTGCATGGTAAGGTAAACACGAGTCAACAAAGCAATAGCTGTATTTTTATGCGCCCGTGTAGTGTTAGTTGCAGCATCTGCATAGTTTGTAGGCAAGCCTGTTTCTGCTGCTTGTAGGTCACTAATTATTTGCGTATATACTTGTGCTACAGTACTACGTGCCAGGTCATAGTTATTATAGGAGCTATTACCTGTTAAACGAAGCGGTAGCCCCGGTTGGCTCCCGTTGCCATCCCAGTAGGGCCGGCAGTACAGTTGCAGCAGACTGTAATAAGCTAATGCCCTTAAAAACTTAGCTTCAGCTACATAATAGGCCCCTTGAGTACTTCCAACTACCGAGGTTCCTTTAGCAGCCATGCCATCAATAAATAGGTTGCAACTATTAATTGTACGGTATTCTGCGGTCCATAAACCTTCTACTTCTGATGCTGTACTGGTTACCGTTTCATTCCAGGTTTGATATGCTGTTACCGAGTTTGCAGTGTAATTAAGCCAGTTATCCGCCTTAACATCATTATAAATCTGGTAACGGCCACCAAAAATCGAATTATAGGTAGTTGCATTTGAGGTTGTGCTTTGACGAATACTAGCATACAATCCCAATACCTGAGAGTTTATACGTGCAGAAGTAGTAAAAGGCTGATAGTCTTGATCTGAAACCTGCGTTTGTGATACAGGGGTCAGCAAGCTTTTTTGGCATGAGATACTTAACATTACCCCCATACCGAGTATAATTAAAAACTTCTTTTTCATTTCTTTTGATTTTTCTTGTTAGAATTTAACTTGCAAACCTGCTGTAATGGTTCTCTGGTTAGCTGCCGTGTTCCTGTCAATACCCTGACTTGAATTACCACCAGTACCGTTGGAAGAAACTTCAGGGTCTGGACCTGGATATTTAGTAATGACAAACAGGTTATAAGCGCTTAGATATACCCGAAGGTTAGAAATACCGACTTTGTTTACCAAAGATTTAGGCAGCGAATATCCAAACGTTCCTGATTTGAATTTCAGAAAATCTCCTTTATATACATTAATATCCAAAGGCAGAGTTGATCCGTTTGATACATTATCACCGTAAACCACTTTTGGAATATTAGTAACCTGTCCCGGTGCAGTCCATCGGTTCAAAATATCAGTAGTATTGTTCCAGAAACGCTGGTCATGCAAACCGGCACCTGTTCCATAATATACATAACCGCCCAGTGAGTAGGTAAACAGGATGTTCAAATCAAAGCTTTTATAGCGGAAGGTATTGCTAAAACCACCATATGCGGTAGGGCTGGTCTTTTTGTAATTAACCGCATCAGTAGCTTGGGTAATCGCTGGTGCTTTTGTTCCGTCAGCATAAGTCCAGTTGTATGCACCAGTTGGCGCGTAATACTGATAGTAAACTTTTTGGCCTGCACCATTAATAAATATCCTGCGGCCAGTAGCGGGGTCAACACCAGCAGTACGAACAATATATAAGTCACCAATAGGAGAACCTACCTGGCTTATGCTTACGGTTTCACTACCTGCTGTTATGCTGGTAAGAGAAGTAAGGCCCGGAGATAATGATGTAAGCTTGTTTTGGTTAAAGCTGATATTAAATGAAGGTGTCCAACTAAAATTTTTATTTTGAACAGCATTAGCATTTAGCGTAATTTCCAAACCTCGGTTATACATAGAAGCGATGTTAACTACCGGGTTACTTGGCAAACCTGCAGATGGTGCCTCATTAACCCCATATAACATATCAGAAATATTATTTTTGTAATAAGCAACTTCACCAGTTATCCTGTCATTCAACACCCCAAAGTTGAAACCAATATCGGTTTTCTTACTGGTTTCCCAGCCTAATTGAGGATTACCGGTTTGGTTATAAGCCAATGAAGCTGTTCCGTTATAAAGACCGCTATTATATAAGCCGAAAGACTGATAATCACTCAAGGTATTATTACCAACCTTGGCATAACTGGCCCTTATTTTAAAACTACTGAAGACTTTATCAGCACCTATGCCATGCCAAAAATTTTCGCGGGTTATTTCCCAGCCTAAACCAACGCCGGGGAAATATCCTTTTTTACTATTAGCACCAAAGGCAGAGTATTCATCCTGGCGAATAGTACCACTTAGAAAGTATTTTTTATCAAAGTCATAATTTAAACGTCCGAAAAACGATACCAGGTAATTTTCTCCGTAGGATAAACCGGATGCATTGTTGGTACCCCAGCCAGCCTGGATAACATTAAATGCAGGGTCTGAGATTACAGTACGGTTTAAACCAAAACCGCGTTGCGTACTACGTTGCTGTTCATTACCTAACAATAAGCTGAAGGAATTTTTACCAAACCCTTTATCAAACTGAGCCGTATTATCCCACACCCATCTTTTATATTTGGTGTAACTGTCGGTAGCCGAACCGTTAGGATAACCATCTCCCTGGTAAGGGTTTTGATAAATATCATTATCAGAATAAAGATAATCAATACCGTAAGTGGTTTTTAAGGTAATCCATGACAGGGGCTTTAGCTGAAAATAAAAATTTGAAGAAACATGATTGACTTCATTGTTGGAACGGTTCATATCTAATACCGGTACAATATTATAATACGAAGTAGATACACCTTTATCATTACCAAGCCCTAATGCATTACCATTCAAATTGTAAGAACCATCGTTATTGTAAGGCGATACGTTAGGAGGGCTTACCAATGGGATACGGCCTAAACCTGCAATGTTAAACGCTTCACCATTTTGAGAACCCGAAGTAGTAGCGGCCAAATTCTGTTCATCCGAGTAAGAAATTTTGCCACCCATTGAAATAATGTTGCTCACTTTGTGGTCAAGGTTTGCTGTAACACCCGTGCGGTTAAAGCTATTTTTAGCAAGGATACCATTTTGATTACTATAGTTAGCAGACAAGTAGTATGTAGTATTTTCGCTTCCGCCGGATACACTTACACTATTGCTATATGCCTTGCCTGTTCTATACACATAATCATTCCAATTAGTATTAATTTCCTTACCGTTTGCATCCGTTTCTAAGGCAAAGTAAGTATTGGCCAGATTGTAACCTGCATTACCCAGCGCTTCATTCTTCATCATTACATACTGCTCAGCGTTCAGCAGTTTAGGTAATCTTTGTACTTTGCTGATGCCATACCACGAATCTAACGTAACAACAGCCTTACCTTTTTTACCCTTTTTAGTTGTAACAAATACAACACCATTTGCCGCACGACTACCATAAATAGCTGTGGCAGAACCATCTTTTGCAATATCAATACTTTCAATATCATCCGGATTAATATTACCTAAGGCATTACCAGCAGCAGAAGCCCCACTCACATCACCTGTATAGCTTGGTACACCATCTATTACAAATAATGGCTGAGAACTTAATGACAAGGAGTTGATGCCCCGGATATTGATTACTGGCGGTGCGTTAAGTAAGCCATTAGGTATAGTAACCTGGGCGCCCGCGGCCCGCCCACCCAAAGCTTGTTCAAAATTTTGAACCGGCACTTCGGCTAAGTCCCGTCCCTTTATAGGAGTAATACTACCAATGTTATCCCGCCTCACCTGCGTACCATAACCAACTACCACTACTTCATTCAATTCGCTGGTCTGCCCGGATAAAGTAACATCTAAACGGTTACTGCTTGGTGTAACAGTTTGTGTATTAAAACCTATAAAAGTAAATACCAGCGATTGCCCAGGATCAGCTTTAATCGAATAGGACCCGTCAGGCCCTGTCTGAGTGCCTGTTTTAGTTCCTTTTACAATTACACTTACTCCTGGCAATGGCAGTCCGTCTTGTTTTCCGGTAACTACACCCGTAATTGTTCGCCTTTGGGCAAATGCCACACTCGATAATGCAAATAAAATCAAGAAAAGCTTAAGTAATTTTTGTTTCATACTTATTATTTTAATTAAAACGATTGCAAGTTATGCAATAATTCTTAAATTACTAATAAATACATCATTTATTCAATAATTTTACAATTAAAATTAAAAAAGATTGTTATTTTCTAATTTTTATCATAAAAAACTTATCATTTTTTATTTTAATTAAGATTATTTTATTTTTTAATAATAAAAGTTGTTTATTTCTAAATTTTAAGGCAAATTTTAAAACAGTATTTTTTAAAATAATCTATTTAGGCTTAAATAAAAGTTACATTATGCTTTTTTGTGATTTTTATATCCAAAATAGGAGTTATAGCAATAAATATATTTCATTTTAAGCTATGTTTAAGTTTTGACTGCTTGGAAACCCTTCCCTCATTTTCGAAAGCTAAAAAACCTTCGATTTTAATTATTGATATTCCTGCTATCAATACGGTTTGCAAAACATGATTTTGAACGGAAGGAAACCATGCCCTATTTTTTTAGATAAGAGGTATTTAAACTTTGCAAGCTTTATCGCTGATGCTTCTTTTATCGATATTAAATAATTGCCTTGCAATAAAGCGTTAGGTTTTGCATGAAAAAACATCACTAAAAATTATTTTCATTTATTTAGTACCATGCATTGCATAATACAATCCTAAACATATATCTTTGTATTATGATATTGGAAAATACGCAAACCCAAATGAGGAAAGGGATACTGGAGTACTGTATTCTCGCTATTATTTCCCGCGGGGAAATTTATGCCTCGGATATTATTGCTGAATTAAAGAAAGCGAAGCTGCTGGTTGTTGAAGGGACTTTGTACCCGCTGCTGACCCGCCTTAAAAATAATGGTTTGCTCAGTTATAACTGGGTAGAATCTACTTCCGGTCCGCCCAGAAAATATTACCAGTTAACACCAGAAGGTTCTGTGCTGCTCCAACAGCTTGACAAAACCTGGCAGGAGTTATCTTTTGCAGTAGAAATCTCTTTAAAAGACAGAAATAATAACCTATAAACCTATTATACCTATCCCATCATGAACAAAACAATAATCATCAATATGAATGGAACTATTTTCCATATTGAAGAAGATGCTTACGATATCCTAAAAAATTATATGACCGGCATTAAAAAGCATTTTGCCGGCACGGATGACAGTTTTGAAATTACGACAGACATAGAAAACCGAATTGCAGAAATGTTTACCGAACTGCTAAAAAAAGATGGTAAACAAGTAATTGTTACTACGGATGTAACGTCGGTTATTTTACAGATGGGAACAATTGAAGATTTTTCTACAGAAGAACAGGAACCAGTTTTTGCATCCCGCGCTGGCGATACTTCTGCTAACCGCAGTTTATTCCGCGATCCGGAAGATCATTTAATTGGCGGTGTAGCCGCCGGTATTGCCAACTATTTTGGTATAGATGCTGTTTGGGTCCGTTTGGCATTTGTAATTACGCTTTTTGGTGCGGGCAGCGGCTTTTTAATCTATATTATCCTTTGGGCTCTCATCCCGAGGGCAAATACACGCGCAGAAAGAATGGCCATGAAGGGAGAACGGGCAGATTTACAAGGCTTTAAGCGCAATTTTGATGAAGAACTAAAAAACATCAAACAATCGTTATCAAATGCTAACCGCGAAGCAAGGCCTTTTATTTACAAGATCAGGGATTTTATAGGTGAGTTTTTATTGCTCCTGCAACGGTTTTTTAAGGGCGGCGGTAAAATCCTTTTAAAACTGATTGGCCTGATGATTATTATCGCATGCGCTTGTGCTATCATTGGTTTACTGGTTTCCATCGTTGTTTTCTCTGCCAATCAATCCATGTTTGTACATAGGTTTTCGCCTTTTAACATCGTTGATTACCGGTTTAATAACATTTTATATGTGTGCGGATTTTTAGTTTGCGCTATTCCGTTATTTGGATTGATCCTTTTCACCATCCGTATTGTATTTTCAAGGAATGTTTTAGGCAGATCTATTGGTTTTATATTATTAATTGGTTGGATTGCGGCCTTAAGTACCGTAGCTTTTTATGCCACAAAAATAGCATCTGATTTTAGGTACACAGCCAGTTTTAACCAAAAAATGGATATTATGCCTACGCCCAACCAGCATTATTTCCTCAAAATAAACACAGCTAAAATATTAACCAAAGAAGACAGCTTAACATTAGGCATTAAAAAAAATGATTTTGCTAACCGGATTATTGTAAACATGAACAATGAAAACGACACAGACATTAGCCCGGAAAATGTTTCTTTATTCATTCAAAAAAGCGAAAATAAATTTCCCTCGCTGGTAGAATCTTATCGATCAAAAGGGGCAAACTATCAGGAAGCCTTACTGAATGCCCGCAATACGCAGTACAATTTTATGCAGGAAGATTCGGTAATAAAGTTCGACCGCAAATTAATACCGATAAACAAAGCAGTATGGCGCGATCAAAAACTTGATGTAACGCTAAACCTTCCCTTAAATTCCATCATCACCATTGATGAAAGTTTAGATTATATTTTACGGGATGTAGATTTATACAGTTGTTATAACGATGATAAAAACTGGGGGCACAGGCTTGCCAAATTTAAGATGACCGAAACAGGTTTGGTTTGTTTAAAAGATTCTACCCAAAATAAGGAAGGCCTTAAATGATACGATTTCCGGCGCGGTTTATTTATTATCCTTAACCAACCCAACCGCCGGCTTTCGGTTTCTTCTACCTTCATGAATTACGATGCTTCTTTTATCACCTAAAAATATTTAAAAAAAAGTGTAACCAAACCATTGCTTCCCGCATCTTATCAATAAAACACTGCTGATAGAATAATTACAAAACAGGTTTGGCTTGCCGGTCAAACCTAATTCAAATCCTGTTAATAAGAATTAAAAAAAAGAAGCTTTCTTTTTAACGGGAATTTTTTTGCCAAAATTTTATACCATGAAAAAAACCTCGACCTTATCCATACTTCTTTTAGCAGCATTTTTTTTGCATGCGATCAAATCATCTGCCCAAATCAAAAAAAACGGAACGGTAAGCGGGATGGTAAAAGATAATCAGCAAAAACCGCTTGATTTTGCTACCATTAGTTTATTGAAAGCCAAAGATTCTTCCCTGGTAAAAGGAGCATTAACAGATGCCAAGGGATCTTATAAAGTTTCTGGCATTGCAAGTGGTAAATATTTGATTGCTACAAGCATGGTTGGTTATCAGAAAGTTTTTTCTAAACCATTTACCATTAGCGAAACCAATGCTGATGTTGCTGTTGAAACTTTGCTGATGTCCGCCGGAAACCATCAGCTAAAAGCAGTATCTGTTGTTGCCCAAAAACCATTGGTTGAAAGAAAAATAGACCGGACAGTTTTAAACATAGAAAACAGTGTGCTTGCGGCAGGAAATTCTGCCATGGAAATCCTGGAAAAAGCGCCAGGGGTTACGGTTGATAAAGATGATAACATTAGCTTACAAGGCAAACAAGGCGTAACGGTAATGATTGATGGTAAACTAACTTACCTATCATCGGCGCAATTGGCTACTTTGCTGCGTTCTACGGATGGAAATTCGATCCAGTCTATAGAAATTATCACTAATCCTTCTGCAAAATATGATGCTTCGGGCAATTCGGGCATCATCAACATCAAACTCAAAAAAAATAAAGCGAAAGGCACTAACGGAAACCTGACCTTAACCGGCGGTTACGGCGCTTATCCAAAAAGCAGCGAATCGGTTTCGTTAAACCATAAAGAAGGAAAGTTTAACTTTTTCGGCTCTTATAATCATGGCAACAGGCAACAAGCACGAAACCTCGACATTGACCGGACTGTTGGAGGACAAGCAGGAAATACGTTCTTTACCCAGAAAACCTTTATGCAGCAAACTAATTACTACAATAATTACCGTGCAGGAATGGATTATGATGTTACGGCTAAAAACACGATCGGCTTTTTAGTGAACGGTTATTTTAACGGTGAAAAGGACCAAAACTTCACCCATACACTCATCGGCGCTAAACCAACCGCCGTGGATTCTATGCAGAATACCAATTCAACTTTAAATCAAACTTATCGCAATTTCGCTTTTAACCTGAATGACCGTTTTCAGATTGACACTGCCGGGCAGGAATTAGGCATTGACCTGGATTATTCTAAGTTTAACAATAATAACATTGCGCAGTACACTACAGATTTCTTTTTATCCAACGGGGATTCACAACGAGGTTCTTTATTATTAAGGAACCAAACACCATCAGAAATCAGTATTAAAACTATAAAAGCAGATTATACCAAATCTTTTAAAAAAATAGTTAAGCTGGAAGCTGGCTTTAAGCTGAGTGATGTAAAAACGGATAACGACCTGCAGGCACAGAAATTAGCAGGGAACAGCGGGTATGTTAATGATACTTCGCGCACCAACCGCTTTATTTACGATGAAAAAATCAGCGCCGGTTATGTAAACCTCAGCAGGAACTTTAAAAAGCTTTCTGTACAATTGGGCTTGCGGGCAGAAAATACCAGTTCTAACGGTAACCTGATTACCAAAAACCAGGTAGTAAACCGTAATTATTTAGACTTTTTCCCGAGTTTGTTTTTACACGAAAGTTTATCTGCTAAACATGATCTCGGCTTTTCTTACAGCAGAAGGATTGACCGCCCGAGCTACGACAACTTAAACCCTTTTGTTTATTACTTAGACCAATATACTTACAGCCAGGGAAACCCGTTTTTAAAACCTCAATATACCCAATCCTTCGAACTTAATTACAGTTACAATAAAACCGTTAACGTGAGTATGGGCTACAGCCATACCAAAGATGTGATGACCGAAGTAATTTTAACGGTAAACAAAGCATCGTACGAAACACATTTAAACTTGCAAAGCCAGGATTCTTATAACGTTAACATCAATACTCCTTTTACCTTTGCCAAATGGTGGACCGGCAACGTAAACTTAAATGGTTTTTATTTAGGTTTTAAATCTGATTCTTTGCTTGGCGGAAACCTGAATAAAGGACGTGCTGCTTTTCAGCTTAAAGCCTTGCAAACGTTTACGGTTGGCAAAACTTTAAAAGCAGAACTTTCTTCCAATTATCAATCTGCTTTGGTTTATGGTTTATTTTATATAAAGCCTCAGTATTCTGTTGATGCTGGCGTAAGCCGTTCTTTCTTTAGCAAAAAAGCAAATGTGAAATTTTCTGTAAGCGATATTTTTAACACCCGCAGAAATGACCTCACCAGCAATTACCAGAATACGGTACTTGATATCAGGCAAAAAGGCGAAACACGCGTTGCCCGTTTAACCTTATCTTATAACTTCGGCAATAGCAAACTGGCCGTACGCCGCCATAACAGCGGCGCCGATGCCGAAAAAAACCGTGTTAATACGGGCAACTAAATTAATTGACCATAAAAACAGCATTGCTAAAAAGCAGCTTTCCGTTCTCCCAAAAACTGCGGAAGAGCGGGTCGTCGGCCAGGTAAACAACCTGGCCGCGGCCCATATCCTGCACGCCAAACACCAGGCCATCCTGTAAACCGGCTTTCGCTTTTTGTCCTACAAAACCTGCCGTGTAAGCGTTTTTACGGATGGTCCCTACATTCCAGCCATCACTTAAAAACTCATACAAATTATTATCTTGTTTTAGGGTGAAGTAATAATCAGGGAAGCCAAAACCAAGCGGATGGGTATTATCTAAGTTAACTTTATAAATAGCGCCGGCAACGTTTTCGCTGATGGCAGCACGCTGGCGGTTACCAAAAGCTTTAACCGGATCTCCTGTTTTCTTTTTCGGATCCTGCCTGGCATCCGCATCCGCATCTGGTTTTTTATCCTCCTTCAGCTTAATGGCGAAGCTTTTTTTACCGGCAGCTTTTGTTAAGGCATTTTCCATCAAAATTAATTTACCGCCAGCGCTAACCCAGGCTTGTAAGGGTTCGGCAGGAAAATCATTGTAATAACCATCAGGAAAAATAGCGACATCAAAATCGCTTAGTTTTACACGGTTCAAATCTTTAGTGTTGATGAGGCTAACCGGGTAATGCAATTCTTTTTCAAAGTAAAACCATACTTCGCCAACAGCAGAAGCCGAAACATCATCACCAGTAAGCAACATAATTTTAGGTTTGGTAATGGCATGAACAGAAGAAAAACCTAAATCATTTCCCTTCTCCACAAAACCAGAAGTTAAAGGCGTTAAATTACGCTCAAAAGCTTTTGCGGCAGATTGCACCGTTTCATCAAAACGGTCTTGTAATTGTGCATTTCCTGCCCGCGTAATAATTAACGAACCGGCAGCAAACTTTTTACCGGCAGCATCAAAAGCTTGTTCCGTTACACGTACTTTAATGTTTTTCTGCATCAGCGCAGCTAAAAACTTTACGTCTTCCAACGATTTCCAGTTGCCCACATAAGCATAAGCTCCTTTATGATTATAGTCTGGTTCCTGGTTTTTTAAGGAAGTGCTTTGCGGCTGCAATGCTTCTTTTATGCCATAAGTTTTTAACCCGTAAACATAAGGCAAGGACCAGGCCGTAATATCATAAGTGTTAGAATCGCTCATAAACGTTTTAGGTTCCATCAGCACGTTCAATAAAATTGCTTTTGGCTGTGCCGATGTAATCACCATATCGTTAGCAGTTATATTAAAACGTTCGGTTTTTCCGGTGATGTAATTAAATCCGCTAAAGCTATTTCCTCCACCAAAACCGTATTGGATGCTGTTTTTATCAAGCAATTTTGCCAATGCTTTCAGCTTGTCCGGATTTTCATTTTTAACCACGTAAGTTTTAAATGCTCCGGGTGGATTGCTTTTGGCACGATCAAAAAAACGTTTAAACTCTTCCAGCAATTTTTTTGAATTTGCAGAAGCTGTTTCTACCGTACTTAAACCAGTAGTTAGATGATGTGCAATACGATCAGCTAAAGTTAAGGTATCACCGGAAGCCGTTTTGATAGCTAAACCAGCGCCAATTCCGCCCTGCTCGAAAGTCATGCCGATAGAACCATTGTAAAGCGGGTAAGTATCGCCGTAAGATGGGTACAACAAGTCGAACTCCTGCTTGGTAAAATACAACCAGCCGTTACGGTCAAAATACTTTGCGTTGTTTTTCCCGATGCTTACCTGAAACTCGCGCTGCCAATGTGTAATATTTTTATGAAAAGGTTCTGCAGCAGGCGCAAAATAATATGGCGCATTGTAGCCTTGCTCATGGAAATCTACATGGATTTCGGGCAGCCACTGGTTGTACAAAGCCAGTTTTGCCTGCGATTCTTTTTGCGTTTGCCAGGCCCAATCGCGGTTCATATCAAAATAATAATGGTTGTAGCGGCCGCCTGGCCATGGTTCGCGGTGTTCGCGGGCAGCAGGATCAGCATCCGGCGGCGTAGCATGGACCGGATTGTAAAAATTAACATAACGATCGCGGCCATCCGGGTTCTGACAAGGATCAATCACCACAACTGTATTTTTAAGCCAGTTTTTGGTTTGAGAATTAGAAGGATCAACCAGTTGAAAAAGCATTTGCATGGCTGCTTCGCTGGAACTTGGTTCGTTACCATGGATGTTATAACTTAACCAAACGATAGCAGGAAAATCTGTACTTCCTTGTCCAGAACTTAATCCGGCTAAACGCAAATTGTTTTGCCTGATGTCTTCTAAACGATTGATGTTTTCATCCGAAGCAATAAAAGCCGCCAGAAGCGGCCGACCTTCATTTGTTGTTCCGTATTGAACCAACCTTACATTTTTTGAAGTTCGGGCGATGTATCTGAAATATTCTGCGATACGGTAATGCGGCGTAAACTGATCGCCTAATGGATAACCTAAAAACCCTGAAGGCGACTGTATTTGCTGTGCTTTTAGGGTTGAGAAGCAAGCAAAAAGTAAAAATACAAGAACAAGTTTTTTCATTTGAGGAAGAAGGTATTTCAGAAAGTATCAAAAGCTGTTTAATTTATCCCGGGAAAAATGCTGATGCTTCTTTTAGCACTATAAAATCGGTGTTTACCCCTTCTGCCGATACAAAAGCCATTTGCCTTGCAGATTTTTAGGTGATAAAAGAAGCATCTCCAATAATTTGAACATCATTTAAACCGCTTCTAAGCTATTGATTTTATAAATACGATTTGCTTTTGTAAAAGCAAATTTGCGTAAAGCAGTTTACCTTTCTGGGTTACACTTCAATATTTAATCCTCTTATTTTAATTTTTCATCCAAAACTAAAATAGCGCCTGTTCTTATTTTAGTTTTTGGCGCAAAACTAAAATAAGCCCTATCTTTATTTTAGTTTATAAGAATAATGAAAGCATTTAAAGCAGGGACTCAACATTAAGCAAGCACGTTACTAAAGAAGCAGCTCAACCCAGCAAAACCCAAGGGATTTCCTCTTTTTCAAAATCACGCTGCAATTCCTTAAAATTGTAAAAACAGTAAAAATGATTACCGAGCAGCTTTATCAAATCTTCCTTCAGCATCCGCAAGTTTCTACCGATACCCGTAAAATTGCCCCCGACAGCATTTTTTTCGCCTTAAAAGGAGCAAATTTTAACGCCAATACTTTTGCTGCACAAGCTTTAGAAACCGGCGCTGCTTATGCCGTTATTGATGAAGCTGCTTATTGTATCAGCGATCGTTTTATTTTGGTTGATGATGTGCTTACGGCTTTACAGGATTTAGCACGTTATTATCGTAAGCAACTAAATATTCCGGTTATTGGCCTTACTGGTTCCAACGGAAAAACTACTACGAAAGAGTTAATCAATTCGGTTTTAAGCAGAAAATTTAAAACTTATGCCACAAAAGGCAACCTGAACAATCACATCGGCGTTCCGCTTACGCTTTTAGCCATTTCACGTGGAACAGAAATAGCGATTATAGAAATGGGCGCAAACCATCAGCAGGAAATTGCTTTTCTCTGCAACATTGCACAACCAACGCATGGTTTAATTACCAATATTGGCCGCGCACATTTAGAAGGTTTTGGCGGACCAGAAGGCGTAAAAAAAGGCAAAGGCGAGCTTTTTGATTTTCTGGAACAAAGCGCCGGAACGGTGTTTGTAAACCACGATGATTTGATTTTGGAGGAAATGGCTTTTCACCGTCATTTTAAGCAGGTGGTTTATTATGGAAAAGATGAAACGAATGTAGTTTCCGGAGAAATATTAGAAAATGTGCCACTCTTAAAAATCCAATGGCAGGCAAATAAGGCAAATCAAGCACCAAAAAATGAAGTGCAAACGCAGCTAACGGGAAGTTATAACTTCGATAATATTTTGGCTGCAATTTGTATCGGCCATCATTTTAAACTTTCTGCAGAACAAATTAACAGCGGAATTAGCCGTTATCAGCCCGAAAACAGCCGTTCGCAAATCGTTCAAACCAAAACCAATACCTTGATCTGCGATTACTACAACGCTAACCCAAGCAGCATGGAAGTTGCCATTAAAAATATGGAGGCAATTACCGCCAATAAAAAAGTATTGATTTTAGGCGATATGTTTGAATTAGGCGAACATTCATCCGCAGAACACGAACTCATTATAAAAAAAGCAAACGAGATTGAAGCAGATCAAAGAATATTTATCGGGAAAGGATTTTACGAACACCATGCTTCTTTTACCGATACTTTTTTTGAAACTACCGATGCTGCTTTTATGGCATTAAAAACAGCACCGGTAACGGGCGCAACGGTATTGGTAAAAGGTTCGAGAGGAATGCATTTGGAAACTTTGCTGGAACTTTTATAATTATCTTCCTTTTAATGGCCTGACCAATTGTCAGGTTTTTGCTGATGCTTCTTTTATCGGTAAAAAATTCGCAATCGGAATACTTTTTGAAATGTGATCGGTAAGATTTAAAAAAGGAAAAACAAGATGGCCTCAGGATATTTATTGATGATTGTTATTGCATTGATCAGTTTTGGTGTGCAATGGCGTTTTAAGAGCAAGTTTAGAGAATATGCAGAAATTGGCTTGCTTTCCGGTTTATCCGGAAAAGAAGTTGCCGAAAAAATGCTGCGCGATAATGGCATTTATGATGTAAAAGTAATTTCGGTTGACGGACAGCTTTCCGATCATTATAACCCAGAAAATAAAACTGTAAATTTAAGCGCCGATGTGTATGAAAGCCGTAGCGTTGCTTCTGCTGCTGTTGCGGCGCACGAGTGCGGCCACGCTGTACAACATGCTAAAGCTTACGCTTGGTTAGGCTTCCGTACAGCTTTGGTCCCGATTGTGCAAACGGCTTCAACTATTACGCAATGGACTTTAATGCTCGGTATTATGCTGCTGTTTTTTAGCGGAAACCCCTTGGTGTTAGCTATTGGTGTTGCTGCTTTGTCTTTGGTTACCGCATTTAGCTTTGTTACTTTACCGGTCGAGTTTGATGCCAGTAACCGCGCTTTGGCCTGGTTAAACAATAATTACACAGTAATGCAAACCACCGAAGAACACGAACAGGCAAAAGATGCTTTATGGTGGGCTGCAATGACTTATGTTGTTGCTGCTTTAAGTGCCTTAGCTACTTTGGTTTATTACGCTTCTTTTCTGTTTAATAACCGGAGAAACTAAGCTGATAATAAAAATTTCAAATAAACAAGAAAGGCTGCGATTGATAACCGCAGCCTTTCTTATTTTTAGTATGTAAAAGAAGCATCTTAATTTAGCTTATAAGGGGCAATTAAATGAAATTCCGGGATTTTAACATCGAACTCGTGGTTATCCAACAAACGTAACATTTGATATTCTCCCTTCATGCTGCCCATTTCGGTTTTTAAATTACATCCCGAAACGTATTCATGCTGGTCCCCTGGTTCAATAACAGGTTGTAAACCTACAACGCCTTCTCCTTCCACTTCCCTGTGTACTCCGTTTGAATCAAAAATATCCCAGCGGCGGCGCATTAATTGTACAGCATAACCGGTCATATTTTCAATTGTTACTTTATAAGCAAACATAAAATGTTCGTTTGCCGGATTAGAATATTCTTGCTGATATAAGGTTTCTACAGAAACTTTTACACCTTCGGTAATTGTATTAACCATAATTTGTTGATCAAATAAAAAAGGGATGATAAAACTGATAATTCAATAATCAAGCCATAACCTCGGCATGTATCGTTTTAATTCCTTCCAGAACGTCATAAATTTCTTCGATGTCTTCTAAAGCAACTAATTTCATCCGTGTTTCTTTAAAATTTTCGATGCCTTTAAAATAGTTGGCATAATGCCTGCGCATTTCAAAAATTCCGGTTTTCGGCCCTTTCCAGGCAATTGATTTTTGCAGATGTATTTTGCAAACTTCAACCCGTTCTTCTATCGTTGGTTTGGGTAATAAGTTTCCTGTTTTGAGATAATACTTTATCTCCCTAAAAATCCAGGGATTACCAATAGAAGCCCGGCCAATCATCATCCCGTCTACTGCAAACTCCCGTTTCCAGGAGGCGGCTTTTTCCGGCGAATCGATATCACCATTACCAAAAATCGGAATTTCAATATTCGGGTTCTTTTTCACCTCACTGATCAAATTCCAATCCGCCTCGCCTTTATACATTTGCGAACGCGTACGCCCGTGAATAGTTAGCGCTTTAATGCCAACTTCCTGCAAACGTTCGGCAACAGTGTAAACGTTTTTAGTGTTATCATCCCAGCCCAGACGTGTTTTAACGGTAACCGGCAAATGCGTCGCTTCTACCACAGCTTTTGTCATGGCTACCATTTTATCAATATCCTGCAGTAAACTTGCACCTGCACCGCGGCAAGCTACGTTTTTAACCGGACAGCCATAGTTAATATCAATCAGATCAGGATTTGCTTTGGTAGCAATTTGCGTTGCTTCACTCATCGTTTCAATGCTGCTTCCAAAAATTTGAATACCAATTGGCCTTTCATATTCAAAAATATCGAGCTTCTGGCGGCTTTTTGCGGCATCACGGATCAATCCTTCCGAAGAAATAAATTCTGTGTACATCATATCGGCACCATTTTGCTTGCACACATAACGAAAAGGCGGATCGCTTACATCTTCCATCGGCGCAAGCAGCAGCGGGAATTCTCCCAGATCAATGTTTCCTATTTGAACAGACATGTTTATCTTTAAGCCCTGCAAATTTACGTAATTTATTAAGCAGATGATGGAAAAGCCGTACTACCAAATGTCATATCCGCTACAGTTTTTACTATTGGTACTGCTTGCTGTGGCAGGTTTGTTTTTAGGCGGGTTAATTTGCGGCATATTTATCGTTATCATTTATGGCGTTTCGGGCTTTAGCGCGATGATGAATATGGGCGCCGATATGCCTGCAAGTACTTTAAATAGCCTGAAGATTATGCAGATGGGCTCATCTGTTTTCGGTTTCCTGGCCCCAGCTATTTTTTTTGCAAAAGTTATTGTAAGGCAACCCGTTCCCTATCTCAAAACATCGCGAAAATTTCCGTTAATGCTTCTTTTACTGGTGTTTTTTATCATGCTGGTTTCTTCGCCGCTGATGGAAATGCTGATTAATTTTAATCAGAAAATGGTTTTGCCGCAAGCTTTAAAAGGTTTAGAAAGATGGATGCGAAACATGGAAGATACTGCCAGTCAGCAAACCGAAATTTTGTTAAAAATGAAATCTTCTGTAAATTTTCTGGTCAATTTGCTCATGATTGCCATTTTGCCAGCAATTGCAGAAGAATTTATTTTCCGTGGCTGTTTCCAGCAAATTTTTACCGGCTGGACAAAAAGCATTCATTGGGGCGTTTGGCTTTCTGCCGCACTTTTCAGTGCCATTCATTTTCAGTTTTTTGGATTATTGCCACGAATGCTGCTCGGCGTATTTTTCGGTTATTTTGCTGCATGGAGCGGAAGCATTTGGCCCGGCGTTTTAGGCCATTTTTTAAATAATGGTACAGCTTTGGTTGTAAGCTATCTTTATCAGCTTAAACTAATTAAAGTTAATCCGGATGAACAGCAAATGTTCGACTGGAAAAGCTATTCCTTTAGTATTTTACTTACGCTGATACTGTTTTTAACCTACAAAAAAGTGTCTCAAACCCAAAATCAACGTTTACAAGCTGTTTAATGGAATCAGATTGGGTTAAAATATATACTTCTACTAACTTTTTTCAGGCAGAACTGGTTAAACAGCTTTTAACGCAGCACGAAATTGAAGTGGTTTTAATGAACAAACGCGACTCTGCACATAACACATTCGGCCAGGTAGAAGTTTACATTCATCAATCTAATTTTAGCCAAGCCATAGAAATTCTGGTTTTAAATGATATCAATCCATGAAAACGCGCGCCATAACCGGTTTCTTTTTTGTTGTGGTGATGCTGGTCGCCTTTTTTTTCGGGCCTTATGTTTTCCTCGGATTTTTCTCGCTGCTGAGTTTGCTTTGTTTGTTTGAGTTTTATGGTTTGATTAATACGACAGACATTTATCCGCAGCAAGTTATTGGTTTAATTCTGGGTGCGGTAATTTGTGCCGGCACTGCTTCATTCTGGCTCGATGCTTCTTTTAGCAGGTATTTTTCAGCATTAATTATTCTGCTTAGTGTAATTGTTTTTTTTGCTGAACTTTACCGGAAACCAGCAAAACCGTTTCATCAAATTGCCTATACTTTTTTAGGGTTGATTTATACTTTAATGCCATTTGTATTTTTTATGGCAATGGCATTTTTGCAGGGAAAGTTTAGCTTTCATCTTCCGTTAGGATTTATTTTACTGCTGTGGACGAACGATACGAGCGCTTACCTGATTGGCAAAAATTTCGGTAAAAACAAACTGTTTGAACGTCATTCGCCTAAAAAAACATGGGAAGGTTTTATCGGAGGAATTGCAGCAACAGCGTTAATCGCTTTTTTAATTAGCCGTTATTTCCAGGAAGTTTCTGCTTTACATTGGATCATCGTTGCCCTAATCATTTCCATTTTTGGTACGATGAGCGATCTGGTAGAATCTATGCTTAAAAGAAGCATCAACGTAAAAGATTCCGGCAGTATTTTGCCCGGACATGGCGGTTTGCTCGACCGTTTCGACGGATTGTTATTAGCCGCGCCGCTGGTTTTTATTTATCTATACTTATTTTCAACTTTGTAATTTAAAACGTTTATTTACTGCATGACTATTCACAAAGAAGGTTACTCTTCTATTGCATTAAGCATCTTATTTATTTTTGTGCTGAACGCGCTCGTTCAGTTTTACTTTCCGGACGCCGTTGTTTTTCGCTGGGTAATTTATATTACGTCAGCCATACTTTTCCTGATCGTGCTGCAGTTTTTCCGGCATCCAAATATTACCGTTACTCAGGATGAAAAAATGGTGGTTTGTCCGGCAGATGGAAAAGTGGTGGTGATTGAAGAAGCACAGGAAACAGAATATTTAAAAGATAAACGCATACAGGTTTCCATCTTTATGTCGCCTGTAAATGTGCATGTTAACCGCAATCCGATTACCGGAGTTGTTAAATATTTTAAATATCACCCAGGCAAATATTTGGTTGCCTGGCATCCCAAATCATCTACAGATAACGAACGTACAACAGTTGTAGTAGAAACACACCAAGGCATTCCGGTTCTATTCAGGCAGATTGCCGGTGCGCTTGCCAGAAGAATTGTTTGGTACGTAAAAGAAGGTGATGAAGTAAAACAAAGCGAACAGTTCGGTTTTATTAAATTTGGTTCGCGGGTAGATGTTTTTTTACCGCTTGGAACAAAAATCAATGTAAACTTAGGCGAAACTGTAAAAGGCGGAAGAACGGTTTTAGCAGAATTGGTAACGGATTAACACTGTCATCTCTACCTGCGGTCGTGATCTTCTTTAAAAAAGATGGATTAATTTCGATTTTATGCTGATAAAAGAAGCACAAATATTCGAATAAGATCTCTCCCTTAGGCCAGGATAACAAAATACTTTGATTTTTAAATCAACTTAAACAAAAATTTTTATCCCATAAAAGAAGCCTTTCAGATTTTTCTGAAAGGCTTCTTTTATCAACCTAAATCTTTTTAAGAAATTATACTCTTTTAGATTTAATACGGGCTGCTTTACCTGTTAATTCGCGTAGGTAGAACAATTTAGCACGGCGTACTTTACCGTGGCTGTTTACTTCTACCTTATCAATATTTGGAGAATTGATTGGGAAAATACGTTCAACACCAACACCGTTAGAAACTTTACGAACGGTAAAAGTTTCGTGAGCGCCTGTACTGTTACGCTGGATCACAACGCCTTGGTAAACCTGAATACGCTCTTTGTTACCTTCTCTGATTTTATAGTGTACACTAACCGTATCACCAGCTTTAAAGGAAGGGAAGGTGCTTTTAACTATGTTTTGTTCTTCAACAAATTTTACTAAATCCATGATTTTAAGCTCTTAATAACGATTTTTATGCCCTAAAAATCGGATTGCAAGTATAGGAAATTAAAATTAATTATAAAAGGCTCATTTCAAATTTTCCACATTTCTGTTTTTATTCACAAAATAGCGTATAAGATTACGAAAGCAAATCCGGACGGCGTTGTTTAGTCCGTTCTAATGCTTGTTCGTGACGCCATTTTTCAATTTCTCCGGCATTTCCGCTTAGTAAAATTGGTGGAACTGCTTGTCCGTTCCATTCTGCCGGGCGCGTATATAAAGGCGCATCCAGTAATCCGTCCTGAAAAGAATCTGATAAAGCAGAAGTTTCATCAGAAAGTACGCCTGGAATCAATCTCACCACTGCATCTACCAAAACCGCTGCAGGCAATTCTCCTCCCGATAAAACATAATCGCCAACAGAAATTTCGCGCGTAACGAAATTATCCCGGATACGCTGGTCAATTCCTTTGTAATGTCCACACAAAACCATCACATTTTCTTTAATAGAAAGTTGGTTGGCGATGTGTTGATTTAACGTTTCACCGTCTGGCGTCATAAAAATCACTTCATCGTATTCACGTTGTGTTTTCAGGTGATTAATGCAGTTGGCAAAAGGTTCTACTGTCATAATCATACCGCTTCCGCCGCCATAAGGATAATCATCCACACTTTTTTGCTTGTTGGTTGCGTAATCGCGCAGGTTATGCACTTGGATTTCTGCAATTCCTTTTTTTTGCGCCCTTAATAAAATGGAATGTGCAAACGGGCTTTCGAGCAAACCAGGCAAAACAGTAATGATATCAAAACGCATGAGGCAAAGATAAGGCGTTGAAATTAAAAGGCGGAACGCAGTAAGGACCCTTTAACCCAACTTTAACAAGAAAATTATAGCTTAATCCATCAAAATAAACCTTAATTTTGAATTATGGCAACACTAATTATACATCCTGATAATGAAGAGCAACTAACTGCTGTAAGGGCTATTTTACACGCTTTAAAAATTTCTTTCGAAGAAGAAAACACTTACAATCCGGAATTTGTAGCTGAAATTTTAAAAGCAGAAGAAGATATAAAAAACGGAAAAGGTGTTAGTATCCGTACTGAGGATCTATGGAAATAATTTATTCGCCTAAGGCAATACAGGATTTGCAGTATTGGAAAAAATCGGGCAATAAAATTATACAAAAGAAAATTCAGGAATTAATTAACGCATAGAGGAAAACCCTTTTGAAGGAATTGGCAAACCAGAGCAATTAAAGTATAATTTAGCAGGAAGATGGTCTAGAAGAATCAATAACGAACATCGAATTATTTACAGTATTTCTGATAAAAATCAAACAATAATCTTAAATATTCTTTCTTTAAAAGGTCATTATGATTTGTATTGAACAATAGTAGTTCAATCTAAATAAACATCCAGCAAACCTTCCGGCAAATCCACCAAAACTACTCCTTTTACCACATCAATACTTTTAATAATGCTTTCGTTTAGCGGGAAAAGCACTTCCTGGTTTTTATAAGAAACCGTTGCAATTAACTGCTGCGGAAATTGATTGATTTCGATAATTTCGCCCAGTTCTCCTTCGTTTACATCAACAGCAATAAAATTAAGCAAGTCTTTCAAACCAAATTCGCTCTTTTTCTTTTTTGGCTTTACCTTGTTGGGCAGGTAAATAGCCTTTTTTACTAATAATGCAGCCTTTTCTACCGTATCCACGTCTTCCAGTTGCAAATAAGCCATATTTTTTTGCGGAAGTTTAAAAAACGTTACAAAATACGGCACCAGCTTTCCGGCAAGTTCAATAAACAAAGTGTTGAATTTCAGCTTTTCGGGTTCATCAAAAGCAATAAACAACTGTAGTTCACCTTTTAAACCGCGTGTTTTGGTAACAGCACCTAAGTGGAAACAATCTTCTGTAGTCATCAATAAAAAGGGCTTAAAACAAGTATAGCGAAGCTCTTCTGTTTGTAGAAGATGCTTCGCTATACCATAAAATGCTATATTTAATTACTCAGCCGGAGTTTCGGTTTCTTCCGTAACCGGTTCTGCTGCCGGTGGCGTATTTTTAGCAGCAATTGCAGTAGCACGGTCTGCGTTTTTCTTAGCTTCAGCAGCTAAAGCAGTTTTACGCGCTTCATCTTTTGATGTACCTAAGTTTGTTTTTTTACCGCTGATTTTATTTTCTTTTTGCTCAGTCCATTCTGCAAATTTTGCATCGGCCTGTTCTGCGGTCAAGGCGCCTTTTTGTACGCCGCCTTGCAAGTGTTTTTTGTACATTACACCTTTGTAACCTAAAATAGCACGGCAAGTATCTGTTGGTTGTGCACCTGAATTTACCCAATCAAGCGTTTTATCGAAATTAATATCGATGGTTGCCGGATTGGTGTTTGGATTGTAAGAACCAATGCGTTCGATGAAGCGGCCATCTCTTGGTGCACGTGCATCGGCTACTACGATGTAATAAAAAGGCTTGCCTTTTTTACCGTGTCTTTGTAATCTGATTTTTGTTGCCATTTTTTGTTTTTATGTATTCAACATATCCCCCGGAACTTTTTGTTGCGGGGCTGCAAAAGTAGAAAAAACTATTTAATAAAAACGCATAATCATTAATAAATCAACTTTAACGGTTTTTTTAACTTAAATTAAACCTTATCCTTAAAATAATTTTTTCTATTTGTACAATTGGCAAAGTATTGCAAATAAAGTATTGCAAATATGGAAAAACAACGGATTGCGATTGATATGGACGAAGTGCTGGCAGATGTTATTGCTAAGTTTAAATTGCTTTACAAGCGCGATCATCCTAAAGAAACTTTACAGGAACTGGCAGACGGCAAAGAATTTTATGACATTGTGCCAGAACATATAGCTGGCGATTTTAGAAAACACATTTACGAAAAAGGGTTTTTCAGAGACCTGGACGTGATTAAAGACAGCCAGCGGGTAGTTAAAGAACTGGATAAAAAATATGATGTTTTTATTGTTTCTGCTGCGATGGAGTTTCGTAATTCATTGGAAGATAAAGTTGACTGGCTGGTCGATCATTTCCCTTTCATCCCATGGCAACGAACCATTTTTTGCGGCTTAAAAATAGTAAATGTTGATGTGATGATTGATGACCGCAGCCGAAATTTTACTGCATTTAATGGCCGTCCGTTGCTGTTTACTTCTCCCCATAATAAGTTAATTAACGAATTTGAAAGGGTTAATACCTGGGAAGAAGTAGCCGCAAAACTACTCTAAATTTTAGGGTGATAAAAGAAGCAGCCTCACCCCAGCCCTCTCCAAAGGAGAGGGAGTAGGAATGCTTCTTTTATCGCCCTAAAATCTACAAAGACAAAATCTCAACTATTTTTAAGAAGTTAGCGTTGATTTCTGTATTGTGTTTAATAGCATGATCAAAATCAGTATAACTAATCTCGTTATGGATGAGGCCGATCATTTCATTTCGGTGCCCGTCCAGCAAGGCTTCTACTGCCGCTACACCAACCCGGCTGGCCAAAACACGGTCCATACAAGTTGGGCTGCCGCCACGCTGGATATGGCCTAAAATAGAAATCCGTGTATCGTAATTCGGATACTTTTCTTTGATTTTGTCCCCAATTTCAAAAGCGCCGCCCGCCTCGTCGGCTTCTGCTACAATAATAATTTTGGATGATTTATGCCTCCGGCCACGTTCTAACCTTGCAAAAACAGATTCGATACCGCTATTTATAGTTTCCGGTATCAAAATAGCTTCGGCACCGGTAGCAATACCTGTCCGTAAAGCAATCAGTCCGCAATCCCGGCCCATTACTTCCACAATAAACAAACGGTCATGAGATTCGGCCGTGTCACGGATTTTATCTACAGCACTAACAGCCGTATTAATAGCAGTATCATAACCGATAGTAAAATCGGTACCAAACAAATCATTATCAATTGTTCCGGGCAAGCCTACTACCGGCATATTAAATTCGTTTCCAAAAATTTTTGCGCCCGTAAAAGTTCCGTCTCCACCGATAGCAACCAAGGCATCAACCTTGTTTTTTTGTAGCTGTTCGTATGCTATTTTTCGCCCTTCAGGTGTCCTAAATAGTTCACTGCGGGCAGTTTTTAAAATAGTTCCGCCGCGCTGTACAATATTAGCTACCGAACGGCGGTCCATTAAAAACATATCACCATTGATCATGCCTTCGTAGCCACGGCGGATACCGGTAACCTGAATATTGTAATATAAAGCCGTGCGGACAACGGCACGAATAGCAGCATTCATTCCGGGTGCATCGCCACCAGAAGTAAATACGCCAATGTTTTCTATAGAAGAAGTACTCATAATAATTATAATCTAAGCGGCACAAGCCCGGCTAATACAAATTATTTAACCGGAATACTGAAATCAACATCTTCTGGCGGAAGACATTGTTTATCATTACAAACCATGTATTCGAGTTTGCCTTTTATGCTGGCCTGATCTTTTTTAAGTTTTATTTTTTGTTGAAAGACAACGCTTTTTTCAAAATAACTTACATTCATTTTAAAAGCATTTTCAAATTTGGTAACTGGTTTAGGTTCTGCAATTGCTCCGTTTAGCGCATAATCTTTTGATGGCGTAAAAGTAACTGCCGTTTTAACCGGCCCGCCATCTTTTTGCTGGGTAGAATAAATGTGCCAGCCGTTATCTATTGTTGCTTTTAACAGCAGGACTGCTTCTGTTTTGTTGATTTTTTTAGCAGCATAAGACCATTTTACAGGCGTTAAAATTTGTGCAAATAAGCCTGTACTTAATAATGATATAACGATAAAGAGTGTTAACTTTTTCATAATTAGCTAAAAATAAATTTGATCTGTTTCAGATCATAAAATACAGTTTCCTTTTGTTTTTTGACACCTAAGAAACCAAAATGGTTTACCGCGAATATTTCTCCTTCAAAAACTTCATTGTTTGCTTTAAATTGAAGTGTTTTCCTAAAACCATACAGATTATCTAAGTATTCCTGTTTAATTTCTTCAGATTTGCCCGCCTTTAACTTTAAATAATAAAATTCTATTCCGGCACAAATTTGTAACAATACTTCTTTTAAACTGCATTCTTTTTGAAGAATTTGCTTTACAGAAACAGGGTTTGGCAAGTGGCCAGGGAAATTTTCCTGATTAATATTGATGCCGATACCAATAATCGAATGTTTAATGTTTTTACCAGCCAAAACATTTTCTATCAAGATGCCGCCAAGCTTCTTTTGACCATAATAAATATCATTCGGCCATTTTATACACGTATCCTTTCCTAAGATTTTTTGTAACGGTTTTATTACCCCTAAACTGATGGCGGTTAAGAGATCAAAAGAATTGGCCAGCATTAAAAACCCGGGAAGCAAAAGTAAACTAAAAGTCAGGTTTTTACCTGCTTCGCTATGCCATCCATTTTGTTGCTGTCCTTTTCCCGCCGTTTGCTGTTCTGCCATAATGACTGTTCCTTCCGGCAATGGCGTGGAATTTGCCATTAGTTGTTTCATCAGGTCGTTGGTGGACGTTATTTCCTTAAATGACAGAATATTTTGCCCAACAAATGCATTCGAAATTATGTTATTTTGCAAAGTAGAATAAAACGTGTGTAAATTCGTTTTCAAAACTAAGTGTTTTTAATGGTAATAAACAAGAATAAATTAGAATCAGCCTTAATTTCAGAAGTCATTATTAATGGGATCCAGGAAAAAAAAGGCAATGATATTGTTAGATTAGACCTCAGAAATATCCGCAGTTCGGTGTCAGATTATTTTGTGATCTGCCATGCCGAATCAACCACCCAGGTAAAGGCTATTGCAGGAAGCGTAGAAGAAGAAGTTTACAAAGCTTTGAAGCAAGACCCCTGGAGGAAAGAAGGTTTTGAATACGGAGAGTGGATTTTATTAGATTACATTGACGTTGTAGTACACATATTTAAAACAGATAAACGCGAGTTTTACGGGATAGAAGAATTGTGGGGCGATGCCGAATTTAAATCTTATAAAAGTGCTTAATTTGTTTCTGGTCCTGTAGTGTTTTATATAATATGTGTTTGTAAAAAATGAAAGAAAAAAACTCTGAAAATCAGAAAACTATCCGCCGGATACCTAATAAAAAAACTACACCAAAACCGCCTAAATTTAACTTTATGTGGATCTATGCAATTGCTGTAATAGGATTGCTGGTTGTACCTTATTTTTTTGGCGGCAGCGGAGGCAAGCTTATTAACTTTCAAACTTTTGAAAGTAGTATGCTGAGAAAAGGCGACGTTGATAAAATTGTTGCTTATAAAAACGGTGACTTGGTAGTAGCCGAAGTTTATATTAAAAAAGACAGTTTGAACAAAACTGATTATGCAGATGTGCGTGATAAACGCTCTTTTAATATGGCTAATGATAATGCCCAGTATTATTTTACTGATGCATCTTACGAAAGCCTGAAACAATCTGTACAAAACGCACAAAAAGACATACCTGACGCACAAAAAGTACCGATTACTTACGAGCAGCACGAAAGCATCTTTTCCAGTTGGTTAGTTCAAACCATTATTATGGTTGCTTTATTTGCCGGCATGTGGATGTTAATTATGCGCAGAATGGGCGGCGGATCTGGCGGTGGCCCAGGCGGGCAAATTTTCAATATTGGTAAATCTAAAGCTACTTTATTTGATAAAGAATCTCAGGTTAATGTTACTTTTAATGATGTTGCCGGCTTAGAAGAAGCAAAACAGGAAGTAATGGAAATTGTAGATTTCCTTAAAAATCCAAAGAAATACACCAACTTAGGTGGTAAAATACCGAAAGGTGCTTTGCTGATCGGTTCTCCTGGAACAGGTAAAACTTTACTGGCAAAAGCAGTAGCTGGTGAAGCACAAGTACCTTTCTTCTCGCTTTCAGGTTCAGATTTTGTAGAAATGTTTGTAGGTGTAGGCGCTTCCCGTGTGCGTGATTTATTTAAGCAAGCAAAAGACAAGGCCCCTTGTATCATTTTTATTGATGAGATTGATGCAATTGGCCGTGCCCGTGGCAAAAACAACATTGTAGGCGGTAATGATGAACGCGAAAATACCCTAAACCAGTTGTTAGTTGAAATGGATGGATTTGGAACTGATTCCGGTATCATTATTCTGGCAGCTACTAACCGCCCGGATGTACTGGATTCGGCTTTAATGCGTCCGGGACGTTTTGACAGACAGGTTTCTATTGATAAACCTGATTTGAATGGCCGCGAACAAATCTTTAAAGTACATTTATTGCCGGTAAAAACAGCATCAGATGTGGATGCAAAAAAACTTTCGGCCCAAACGCCTGGTTTTGCCGGTGCAGAAATTGCCAATGTTTGTAATGAAGCAGCCTTAATTGCTGCCCGTAAAAACAAAGAAGCTGTAGATATGCAGGATTTTCAGGATGCAGTTGACCGTGTAATTGGCGGATTGGAAAAGAAAAACAAGATCATTTCCCCAGAGGAAAAAAGAATTGTTGCTTTTCACGAAGCCGGGCATGCCATAGCCGGTTGGTTTTTAGAACATGCTGATCCTTTGGTAAAAGTTTCTATCGTTCCGCGTGGTGTTGCAGCTTTAGGTTATGCACAATATTTGCCAAAAGAACAGTTTTTATATACTACAGAACAACTAACCGATGGTTTATGTATGACGATGGGTGGCCGTGTAGCAGAAGATATAGTTTTCAATAAAATATCAACCGGAGCACAAAACGACTTGGAACGGATAACCAAACTTTCTTATGCTATGGTTTCTATTTATGGTATGAACGATAAAGTTGGAAATGTATCTTTTAATGATACACAAGGCGAGTATCAGTTTAACAAACCCTATTCAGAAAAAACATCTGAATTAATTGATAACGAGGTCCGTAATTTAATTAACAATGTTTACGAACGCACGAAGCAGTTGCTGATGGAAAAACGTGAGGGATTGGATAAATTGGCCCATAAATTATTGGAAAAAGAGATCCTGTTTCAATCTGACCTGGAAGAAATTTTAGGCAAACGACCTTTTGAACATCGTACCACTTATGATGAATTTGTGAACGGAGAAGAACCATCATCAAATTTGGAACCGGTTGAACAAAACCTGATCCATGAAGGTGTTGGTGATCATTCCGGAACTTTCGCCAGAAACCCGGAAGAAACCGGTGCAAATTCAAAACCAGAATAAACATTTGCAACTCATTTTAAGCCACTATGTAAACGCATAGTGGCTTTTATTTTGAAATGAAAGACAACACGACCCCAAAAGAGCAACTGCTGAAAAAGATACGTAAGGCTTTGCTGGAAAAACGCGATAACCCCTATCCGCAACTGGAAGATGTACCGCTGTACCCACCACAGAACGATATTCTGGAAATGATGTTTGCCGAACAATTTACGGCTGTTGCCGGTCAGTTTATTTTTTGTGAAGATGAAATACAGTTCATCGAAAACCTGCTCACACTTGCCGAGCAGCGCAACTGGCATAAAATATATTGCTGGGAAAGTTATCTGCAAAATATCCTCAAAACATACGAATATCCTTATTTTGAAACAGACAAAGATTTTGAGCAGGCAGAAGTCGGATTAACCTTATGCGATGCTTTAATTGCCAGAAACGGAAGTATTTTAATTACCAACGGAAGTGCTGCTGGCAGACGATTAAGTATTTACCCGCACCAACATATAGTTTTGGCCTACACCTCTCAGTTAGTTTTAGATTTAAAAGATGGATTTAAATTGCTTAAAGATAAATACAAAAACAAACTGCCATCCATGATTTCTACCATAACAGGCCCAAGCAGAACAGCGGACATCGAAAAAACACTGGTAATTGGTGCGCATGGCCCAAAAGAAATTTTTGTTTTTCTGTTAGATGATTTACAGGCATAAAAGAAGCATTTGTTGCAGATAGTTAATGGTTGATAGCTAAGCAAAGTTTACAGCCATAAAAGAAGCATGTTCCGTTTTTAGCAATGCTTCTTTTATCGGCTTTTTTTATTGATCTATTATTCTAAATACTAAAAATATTAGTATTTTTGTTTATGGATCAGCAGGAAAACGAAGCGTATTTTAAAGGCAGAGGTGCGCAGTTAAACACGCACAACAAGTTTTTGCAAAACAAATACGTAAGAGAATTTGAGGAAGGATTGGACGAGCCGTTTTTAGAAAATAGCAAAACCCAGTTTTTTAACGAGTCCCCTAAAAACATTGTCAGCGAATCAAACAGTCCAGATTTATCTTTTAATTATTCCATCAACCCATACCAGGGCTGCGAACATGGCTGCATTTATTGTTACGCCCGCAACTCGCATGAATATTACGGTTTTAGCGCAGGCCTCGATTTTGAACGAAAGATCATTGTTAAACATAATGCTGCCCTTCTGCTGGAAAAATACTTCAACAAAAAGAATTATCAGCCTGCCGTAATTGCACTTTCCGGCAATACAGATTGTTATCAGCCAATAGAAAAAAAGTTAAAAATCACACGTTCTTTGCTGGAGGTTTTTTTAAAATATAAGCATCCGATTAGCATCATCACTAAAAATAACCTGATCCTTCGTGACATCGATTTAGTTGAAGCTTTAGCCAGGCTTGATTTGATCCATGTTAACGTTTCCATCACTTCTTTATCGGAAGATTTACGTTTGAAATTAGAACCTCGTACCGTAACCGCTGCCGGCCGTTTAAACGTAATCAAAAAACTTTCGGAAGCAGGTGTACCTGTCCGGGTAATGGTAGCCCCTATTATTCCGGGTTTAAACAGTCACGAAATTACAAACATTATTAAAGCTGCCGCTAATTGTGGCGCGCGGGATGCAGCTTATACTATCGTGAGGCTGAACGGTTCAATCGGAGCTATTTTTACCGATTGGATTTACAAAGCGTTTCCGGATCAGGCAGAAAAAGTATTGCATCAAATTGAGAATTGCCATGGAGGAAAACTTAATGATTCCCGCTGGGGGACACGGAAAAGTGGTGACGGGAATATTGCAGCATCAATCCAGCAATTCTTTACAATTGCTTGTAAAAAATACCTGAACGAACGCAAAATCCCTCCTTATAACCTCAACCATTTTATAAACCAGCATGGCAGGCAAACAGAATTATTTTGATCCTATTTTGAAAATCAACAAAATAGCATTAATTTTATACTAAATACCATTTTGGTATAGAGTATAAAAAATTATGCAAGCCGATATCCGTTCGGTAATTGTTGCTACCGGAAGTTATATTCCGGAAGTTATCATTACCAGTACTCACTTTATTAACCACCGTTTTTTTGAGAAAAACGGGAACCCGATTGCTAAAACCAACGAGGTTATTTTAGACCAGTTTAAAAACATTACTGAGATAGAAGAAAGGCGTTACGCAAAAAAGGATCAAAACACATCCGATTTAGGTTTTTTAGCCGCAAAAGATGCACTGGAAAGTTCGGGCATAGATGGAGAAACACTCGATTACATTATTGTAGCCCACAATTTTGGCGATATTGCTTACGGTACAAACCGTGTTGATTTAGTCCCTACACTCGCTGCAAGAATTAAGCAGCTTTTACAAATCAAAAACCCAGATTGTGTGGCTTATGATTTGCCTTTTGGCTGCCCGGGCTGGGTAGAAGGTGTTATTCAGGCTAATTATTTCCTTAAATCAGGCGATGCCAAAAGATGCATGGTAATTGGGGCCGAAGTACTTTCCAGGATCACTGATCCGCATGACCGTGATACCATGATTTATGCTGATGGTGCCGGCGCTGTTATTTTAGAAGCTGTTGCTGCTGCTGATGTTGGGATTTTAGCACACAAAACACAATCTCATGCGGTTGATTATGCTGATCTGCTAACCATGGGCCCTTCTTTTGCGCCCGAAAAAGGAATAGAAAAGGATTTATTTATTAAGATGAATGGCCGGAAGCTGTACGAATATGCGCTGGTCCATGTACCGCAAGTAATAAAAATGGCGCTTGATAAAGCAAACGTATGTTTATATGATATAAAAAAAGTATTAATTCATCAGGCAAACGGGAAAATGGACACGGCCATTATGCAACGTGTTTTTAAACTTTACGGCGAAGAAGAATTTCCGGCGGAGTTAATGCCGATGAATATTTCTCATTATGGCAATAGTTCTGTCGCTACTGTTCCAACACTGCTCGATACTATCTTAAAAGGCAAAATGGAAGGACAAGCTATTCATCCCGGAGATAAAATTTTGTTTGCTTCCGTTGGTGCCGGCATGAACATTAATGCTATTGTTTATCAGAATTAAGCCTGATGCTTCTTTTACCGCATAAAAAAAGGTGGCCTTTCGGTCACCTTTAATTTTTATGTTTATAGAATTTAAACCGCTTCAGCCGTTTCCAGAACCATTTGTTCATCTACTAAAATCCTTCCGCAGTGTTCACAAACAATGATTTTTTTACGCTGGCGGATATCTGCCTGGCGCTGTGGCGGGATCTCATTAAAACATCCTGAACAGGCATCACGTTCAATTGTAACAACAGCCAAACCATTTTTAGCATTTTTTCTTAAACGGTTGTAAGCAAAAAGCAAACGCTCTTCTATGTTTTTTTTCGCTTGCTCTGCTTGTCCTGTAAGCTCGTTTTCTTCTTTTTCGGTTTCGGAAGTAATCGTACCTAATTCTGCTTTTTTCAGTTCAAAATCTTTACGCCGCTCTTCCAGGTCAGCCAATGCTTTTTCATAAACCTGGGTTTTGGTAGCAATTTCATAACCAATTTCTTTGATTTTTTTCTCGCTTACCTGAATATCAAGTCCTTGGATTTCAATCTCCTTAGAAATTGCATCATACTCACGGTTGTTTTTAACTTCTGTAAGCTGGGCTTCATATTTTTTAGTATTGGCCTGTGCTTCTTTTATCAGGTTTTTTCTGGTAACAACAGAATCTTCCAGGTCATCCAGGTCATTTTTAATTTTCTGAATACGGGTCTCTAAACCGGCAACTTCATCTTCCAGGTCGCTCACTTCCATTGGGAGTTCGCCTCTTACCTGTCTGATCCTGTCGATTTTAGTGTGGATAGTTTGTAGTTCGTATAAAGCTTTTAGCTTTTGTTCTACTGTTTGTTCCATTAAATTATATATTTGACGGGGTTTGTATTAATTTTTGTTAAACGGAGAGCAAAGTTAGGAAATTTTTTGCTAATAATTTCGGCTAATAATTCCTGTGTAAACTGCTCTGTTTCAAAATGTCCGATATCGGCAATTACCAGTTTCCCTTCTGCATCAAAAAACTCGTGGTATTTAAAATCTGCCGTAACAAAAACATCAGCACCTGCACGGATGGCATCTTTCAGCAAAAAGCTTCCTGAACCGCCGCAAACAGCAACCTTTATCACTTTTTTGCCGGTAAAAACAGTATGCCGGACTACTTCAGCCTTCATTTGTGTTTTTACATGATGCAGAAACGATAGTTCTTCCTGCGGAAATTCCAGCTCGCCAATCAATCCGGCACCAACTTCCTGATATGGATTGGTTATCGGATACAGATCATAAGCAACTTCTTCGTACGGATGTGCTAAGAAAAGCGCTGTCAAAATTTTGCTTTCCAGGTTGACGGGGAAAACCGTTTCAATCCTTACTTCGTCTTCCTGATGTTGGATTCCTTGTTCTCCCGCAAACGGATTGGTGTTTTCTCCGGCTTTATACGTTCCGGTCCCGCTGGCGTTAAAGCTGCACCCACTGTAATTGCCGATACTTCCGGCACCGGCAGCAAATAAAGCTTCACGTACTTGTTCTGCCTGTACAAGCGGAACAAACGTAACCAGTTTTTTAAGAAGGCTTTTTTTGGGTGATAAAATCCGGCAGTTCTTTAAACCTAATTTGTCTGCAATTTTTTTATTTACGCCAGCAGCAACATGGTCGAGATTGGTATGGATCGCGTAAACAGCGATGCTGTTTTTAACTGCCTTTTCTACCACACGTTCTACATACGTTTTTCCGTTAAACTTTTTTAAGCCTTTAAAAACGATAGGATGATGAGAAATAATCAGCTGGCAATTAGTTGCAATAGCTTCATCAACAATTGCCTCGGTACAATCTAAAGAGATTAAAGCCTGATTAATTTCCTGATCAGCATAACCAACAATTAAACCCGAATTATCGTAATCTTCCTGATAGGCAAGCGGTGCAAGGCCTTCCAGATAAGCCGTAATTTCATTCAACTTCATTGGCTGAAATTAAACAACATTTTTTGCCTGATAAAAGAAGTATCGCTTTACAGTTACGATTGCTTGGTATCAACTCTGCGCGAATCAGTCATCATCAATAACGAAACTGCGAGTGCAGCGATAACACCTACCAATAAGGCGCCAAAAATCTTACCCGAAAAATCTGCAATCGAACCTTTTTCTATATAATTGATGTATAAAATAGCAAAAGCAACGGCAACAATTCCGCCGGCAATTAAAATTTTAAAGCTTTCTTGCAGTGCTTCAAAAAAGGTGATATTTCCTCCGTTTTCTACGTTACGATATCTTCTAACGCCAAAATACAAACCAATAATCGGGATCAAAGCAGAAACATATTCAATAGAGGAAGTGCTTTTAAATACGGTATAGCCAAGCAGGTGCATCATCAAAATCCACAATCCGCTTAAAACTCCGATAACTATTCCAAAAATTACTGCATTTTTCATGGTATGATTTTATTTAGGTGATCTAAGAACGGTTCTGCCGTACCAAATTTCAGGTACTAAAAGAAGCATCAGCAATCCTGTTTGAATATATGAAAACAAACGGATAAAATTTTGTTTGATACGATTTAACTTTTACTAAAACACTTTTAGCCATATTTTCTATTTGTATATTTGCAACGATTTGAATATCCGTGATATATTAGAACGTTACAAGGCCGATAGCCGTGTAAAAAGTTTGGCCCAGGCGTTAAATTCGGGCAAAAATCCGCGTGTACACTTGCGTGGTTTGGTTGGATCGAGTGATGCTTTTCTGGCGGTTGCAACTTATTTTTTACAGCATAAACATCTGATTTTTGTTTTGCCCGACCAGGAAGAAGCCGGTTATTTTCAGGCTGACCTGGAAAACCTGCTCGACAAAGAAATCCTGCATTTTCCATCGTCATATAGAAAAGGCTTTGATTTTACACAGCCAGACAGTAGCCACGTTTTAGCGCGTGCCGAGGTTTTGAATGAACTGAACCATGCTTCTGAATTTGGAAACCTGATTGTTACTTACCCCGAAGCTTTGGCAGAAAAGGTAATTAACCGGGCATCATTAGAAAAAAATACTCTGGAAATTAGTGTTCAGAATAAACTTAGCATCGAGTTTATCAATGAGTTTTTGATTGAATATGATTTTGAGCGTGTTGATTTTGTTTATAGTCCCGGCCAGTTTTCTATCCGTGGCGGCATTGTTGATATTTTTTCTTTTTCGAACGATCTGCCATATCGTGTAGAGTTTTTTGGTGATTTTATTGAATCGATTCGAACTTTTGAAATCGAAAGTCAGCTTTCGGTAGAACAGGTGAGAAGTATTACGATTGTTCCAAACGTGCAATCTAAATTTTTAACAGAAAATAATATTTCTTTATTAGAATATGTAGATGCAGATACAGCTGTTTGGATAAAAGACGTACAGTTTACGTTAGATATTATCCAGGAAGGTTATAAAAAAGCAACGCAGCTTTGGAAAGCTTTACCGGTAACAGAAAAGAATGAGAACCCGGATTGGATCGATCCGATTTATAGCTTTTCTGATGAAAAAATGATTGCTGACCAACTTCGGGATTTTAGTGTGGTGGAATTTGGCAAACAGTTTTTTTATCAGGCAGATCAAACCATTAGTTTTGATATTAAGCCGCAACCTTCATTCAATAAAGATTTTGGCCTGCTTATCCATAATATCAAAAACAATGATGCGGAGAAGATTGAGAACTTAATTTTAACCGATTCTACCAAGCAAATTGAACGGCTCTACGCCATTTTTGATGATTTAGACAAAACGGCAAAGTTTACACCAATTCCGGTTTCTATCCGTGAAGGTTTTGTAGATCGCGAACAAAAATTGGCTTGTTATACCGATCATCAGATTTTTGACCGTTACTATAAATACAAGCTTAAAAAAGGCTACCAGAAATCGCAGGCTATCACGTTAAAAGAGCTTAGAGAACTAAAACCTGGCGATTATGTAACACACATTGATCACGGAATCGGAAAATATGCAGGTTTAGAAAAGGTAGAAGTGAACGGCAAATCGCAGGAAATGATCCGTTTAATTTATGCGGACAATGATTTACTTTACGTCAACATCAACTCCTTAAACAGAATTTCAAAATTCAGCGGTAAAGAAGGAACAATGCCTAAAATGAACAAATTAGGCACGGATACGTGGGACCGACTTAAAAAAACCACAAAAAAAAAAGTTAAAGACATTGCCCGAGATTTGATCAAACTTTATGCAGTCCGCAAAACGCAGCATGGCAACGCTTTTTCTCCGGATAGTTATTTGCAAAACGAACTGGAAGCCTCTTTTATCTATGAAGACACGCCAGATCAGGAAAAAGCAACGGCAGATTTAAAGCGCGATATGGAATCGCCGCACCCGATGGACCGTTTAATTTGCGGCGATGTTGGTTTTGGCAAAACAGAAGTGGCTATTCGCGCGGCTTTTAAAGCTGTTGCTGATAGTAAGCAAGTTGCGGTGCTTGTCCCAACTACCATTCTTGCCGCACAGCATTATAAAACGTTCTCTGACCGCTTAAAAGGCTTTCCCTGCAACATTGATTATGTCAATCGTTTCAAATCTTCCAAACAAATAAAAGATACTTTACAGAATGTAGCCGATGGAAAAGTTGATATTCTGATCGGAACGCACCGTTTGGTAAGCAAAGATGTAAAGTTTAAAGATCTGGGCTTGATGATCATCGATGAAGAACAAAAGTTCGGTGTATCAACCAAAGAAAAACTAAAGCAGATGCGGATTAATGTAGATACTTTAACTCTAACCGCAACGCCAATTCCGCGTACGCTTCATTTTTCTTTAATGGGCGCGCGCGATTTATCTATCATTTCTACGCCTCCGCCAAACCGTCAGCCTGTTGTTACCGAACTGCATGTGTTTAATGATAAACTGATTAAAGAAGCGGTTGAGTTTGAAGTAAACCGCGGCGGACAAGTTTTCTTTATCCATAACCGTGTGCAGGATTTAGCGCAATTAGGAGGAATGATCCATAAATTGGTGCCTAAAGCAAGCGTTGGTATTGCACACGGACAACTGGAAGGTGATGCTTTGGAAGATGTAATGCTAAAGTTTGTGAACGGCGAATATGATGTTTTGGTTGCCACAACGATCATCGAAGCGGGCCTGGATATTCCAAATGCCAATACGATCATCATCAATCATGCGCACATGTTTGGTTTGAGCGATCTGCACCAGATGCGCGGCCGCGTTGGCCGGAGCAATAAAAAAGCGTTTTGCTATTTGCTGAGCCCGCCTTTATCAACCTTAACTTCTGAAGCAAGGAAACGCTTAAGCGCGATCGAAGAATTTTCTGACCTGGGCAGCGGTTTTAACGTGGCCATGCGCGATCTGGATATTCGCGGAAGCGGAAACTTATTAGGCGCAGAGCAAAGCGGTTTTATTGCGGAGATTGGCTTTGAAATGTACCATAAAATTTTGGATGAAGCGATCCAGGAACTGAAAGATGAAGAGTTTCAGGGCGTTTTTAAGGATGAAAAACCTCGTCCGTTTGTTTCTTTTACGCAGATTGATACCGATCTGGAGATTTTGATCCCGGATGAATATGTAACCAGCATTGCAGAACGCTACAACTTGTACACCGAACTTTCTAAACTGGAAAACGAAACCGAACTGCAGGCTTTTGCCAAACAACTGGAAGACCGTTTCGGGCCGATTCCTCGACCAGTAAAAGACATGCTCAACACCGTACGTTTACAATGGCTTGGCAAAGCGATAGGTTTTGAAAAAGTATCTCTTAAAAAGAGCATTCTGCGCGGTTATTTTACCAGCAACCAGCAATCGCCTTATTTTGAAAGCGGTTCATTTCATAAGATCTTACAGTTTGTGCAGGAGAACCCCAGAAGATGTAACCTGAAAGAAGTAAAAAACAGCTTGCGCATCAGTTTTGAAGGCATCAAAACGATAGATGAAGCCGTAGAAATTTTGGAAGAAATGGCCGGACAACCGGTTGGTGTTGCTTAAAAATTAGTGGTAAAAGAAGCATTAATCTGAAATATTTTATGAGTAAAAGTTCTTACCTTTAAATATTAAAAAGCAAAAAACATGTCGGTTGTAAAAGAAAAAATCATTCAGGAAATTGAAAGTATCCACGATGAAGAAATGCTAAATAATATCCATCGTGTATTACAAAATATTTATTCCAAAAAGTCGATTATAATTCTTAATGATGAGCAAAAAGTTAAAATTGCTCAAGCAGAAAAAGATTATTTAGAAGGAAAATTTTATACAACAGATACTCTTTTTGATGAAATACTCGATGGCTAAAACCATTGTTTGGTCTGAAAGTGCTAAAATAGACCTAATTGCAATAAAAGCATTTTTTGATAACAGAAATAAGTCATCCATTTATAGCACTAAGCTCTTAAAAACGATTAGAAATTCAGCACGTTTGATTGAGAAATATCCTGATGCGGGAATTGATACAAATATAGTTGGTTTACAAGGCTTAATAGCTGGTAATTACATTTTATTCTTTAGACATAAAGAGAATTATATTTTAATTCTAACCGTTTGGGATTCCCGAAGAAACCCCGAACAGTTAGAAAGTATATTAAGGAGATAACTTTTCCTTAATTTAACAATGCTTCTTTTATAACCGTAATTTCTTAAACCTTATTTTGCTTTTTCCAAACGATTGACATTTAAAACAGGCGTTTTAATTCCTTTAAGTGCGGTTTGATCTGTTTTTATCAACTCCAGAACAACAACTTCATTGCTGCCTTTTTTGAGCCATTCTGCCGGTAAATAAATGGTTTGCTGCGGGCCGATGTTCCAATAACGGCCTAAATTATGTCCGTTTACAAAAACCACTCCTTTTCCCCAGTTACTTAAATCCAGGTAAGTATCTGCAACTTCGTTTAAACGGAAAGTTCCTTTACGTATAACCGGTGAAGTATTACTGTTTTGAGAAGAAGCAAACCGGATCCTTTTGGTATCATTAAAAGGCAAGCGGTACATTTTCCAGTTTTTTACTTCGCTTCCATTAAAAATTACCTTTTCTGTAATGCCTTTTTTATTTTGAAGGAGATATTTTCCAAAGTTGATCCGGCCCAAATTTTCTACCAAAATATCAAGCGTTACTTGCCCGGCCGGTAATGTTATTGCCAAGCTGTCCTGGTTTAAACGCCGGTCCAAAGTTCCAACCGTTTTACCGTTAACCATTACCACTGCGTAATCCCGGAGTTCTTTTAGCTTCAGCATGCTTCTTTTACCACCTAAAAGTTGTGTCCTGTACAAAACAAACCCGTAATCCTGGTTCAAATCCTCAAAAGTCAACGGCGTTGCATGATTAACAGCAGCAGGTAAATTATCGAGCAAACTTGCCGATTGCGTTAATTGAACCGCTGGTATTTCCATTACTGGTTTCGGGGCCGGAACCGCTGGTAATTTAGTCCCTGCCGGCAAATGCTTTTCAATTACTTCTCTAAATCTCGTAAATTTATGCGTAGCGTTTCCGGCTTCGTTTAAAGGCGCATCATAATCGTAACTGCTAACCTGGGGTTCAAAAGGCGAATGATCGTTGTAGTTGGCGCCATTCATAAAACCGCGTGTCGAGCCGCCATGGAACATATACATGTTGATGGAAATTCCCGCGGCCAGTACAGAATCCAGTTTTCCGGCATATTGTTCTGCCGGTATTGTATGGTGTTTTGTTCCCCACCAGTCAAACCAGGCCGGATACCATTCGGCAATGTAATACGGCCCTTTTCCTTCGTGTAAACTATTGACTAACGCTTTTACTTTTTTAGGATTATCCAGTCCGTTTATTGCAGGAAGCAATCCGGGTAAATGGCCGTTCCTAGCATCGGCAGCCGGATCGCAGGTATAAAGCAACCCATCAAATCCCGCTTCTTTAAACAACTTTTGGTTGATGGCAAGGTATTCTTTATCGCTGCCGTAAGAACCGTATTCGTTCTCAATCTGAACCATTAAAATATTTCCGCCATGGTTAATTTGCAGAGGAGCTAATTGTTTTCCAACTTCTTTGATGTAAGTTTCATATTCCTTTAAATACTTCGCCTCTTTGCTGCGCACAACCAAACCTTTTTCATTTTGCAGCCAGTACGGGTAACCGCCAAATTCCCATTCGGCACATACATACGGACTTGGCCTCAAAATCACCCATAAACCTTCCTCTTTGGCTATTTTTACAAATTCTGCAATGTTATTATTGCCGCTAAAATCAAAATGTCCTTTTTGTGGTTCGTGCAAATTCCAGAAAACGTAAGTTCCAATGGTATTGAGTCCCATTGCTTTGGCCATTTTCATTCGTGCATGCCAGGCTTCGCGGGGAACGCGCGGATAATGCATCTCTCCGGAAATCATTTGGAAAGGTTTCCCGTCGAGCAAAAAATTCGAATCGCCTAAAGCAAAAGTATGTGTAGCTTTTTGCGCGATGCTGTTTTTAAGGCATAAAAAAAGTATTACCGGCAGGATATATTTCATCTTCATTTCTTCTTGCTATTTGATGCTTTTTCAATTTGATTGTAATAGGCTTTCAGGATGTAAAAAGCCTTCTTTTTGTTGCCCTGATCGTCGTACAAACCTTTACGGTTCCAGCCGTCCTGGTATTGATTGTTACGTTTTGGCGAACGGAAATCATTCAAAACCCAGGGCGAAAGTCCCACAAAATTTTCAGGCATCTTTTTAAACATGGCTACCTGCTCTTTAAAATACCATTCCTGGAATTCTTCGCTAAAACGGGTTAAAGAATCCGCATGAAAACCACCTTTTGCACCTGCGCCAGTTTCGCTGATAAATAAAGGTTTATTGTAAGGTGTGGACCAGTTAGTAGTGCGGCATTTATCCGGCAAGCCGCCGTACCAGCCTAAATACTCGTTAAAAGCAACGAGATCAACAAATTCTCCAAGCGGATCATTTACTTCATTCAGGTTTTTTAGCGCGCTATAATTTACTTCCAGCGCAGCTGAAACCATACGTGTTTGATCGAGCTTTTTAGCCTCAGTAATTAAACTGTGCATGAAATTGGTACGAGTAGGACTAACTGGCGTTTCATTTCCAACCGACCAGATAATCACGCTGGCTCTGTTATGATCGCGCGTAATCATTTCGTTTAATTGTGCTTTTGCTTTATCCAGCACTTCATTACTGCCGAAGTTGATGGTCCAATAAACCGGAATTTCAGACCAAACCAGAATTCCAAGCGAATCAGCCAAACGAGTCATGGTTTCATCGTGCGGATAATGTGCTAACCGAACCATATTGCAGCCTAATTCTCTCGCCTCGCCTAACAATTGCATTGCATCTTCTTTACTGTAAGCTCGTCTGATTTCTTTTGGAATTTCTCCGTGGATACTGATACCACGCATAAAAATCGGCTTGCCGTTAAGCAAAACCTGTTTGCCAAAAGCTTCTACCGTTCTAAAACCTATTTTATCTTCTGTTTTGTCTGAATTTGAACTGATGATAACACGATATAATTTCGGTGTTTCCGGAGACCATAACTGTATTTTCGGAAGTGTAAAATGAACTTTTGTTATCGTATCTGATGCCGTAAATTGTTGTCTTAGTTTGAGTTCAGGAATTTCAACAGTTAGTTTTTCACCGCTTGCCGGCGCTCGATTTAGTTTAATCCAACCTTCCACTTCCGGCGTTTTAGCAGGAATTGAACCGGGCGATACTCTTTTTAGCTGAATAAAATAATCCTGAATAAAGTTATCAGGCACTTCAATCAGCTTTACTTCACGTGTAATGCCGCCATAATTCCACCAATCTGTGTTTAAAGTCGGCACTTCATCTGCGTAACGTTTATTATCAACTTTTACGACTAAAAAGTTATTGGTTTCTTTTAACAGGTTGGCAGGAACTTCAAAATTAAAAGGCGTAAAACCACCTTTGTGCGCACCTAATTTTTTACCGTTTAAATAAACATCAGCACGGTAATTTACAGCACCAAAGTAGAGGAAAACCTTACCAGAAGCAGATTTTTTATAATCAAATGATTTTTTGTACCAAACCGTTCCTTCATAATACAGAAACTTTGGATCCTGATGGTTCCAGTCGCCGGGAACGTTCAAAGAATTTTTTTCCTGATAAGTGTGCTCGTTCAGCTCGGTTTTATTGGCTGGAACATCTGTATTCCAGTAAGCACCGCCATTGTTTTCGTTGAGTTCCTTGTAGCGGTAATCGTAAAAACCGGTTTCGTACGGATCAACAATATACTGCCATTTCCCGTTTAAACTAACGGATTTACGGTTTGGAATATTGGTAATCAGATTATTCTGGGCGATAGCTGCAAAAGCAATCAGCCAGGTAAATCCTGTTAAAGTTATTTTTTTCATTTGCTTCTTTTATCGTTAAAAAAATCGAGGTTCCAGTTATCCAGCCATTTAATTTCGATATCATCACCTTTAAAAGTAATGGGTAGCCAGAGGTATCGGCCATCAATTGCATCTTTTGGTGTCCATTTATCCGCCATAAAAATGAAAGCATCTTTTTTACCGGCAACAGGAAGAACGTACGTACTTTGTCCGCCAAAAGTGATTTGAGAACCATCGCCAACACAAGGATTTCCATGATAAGTCCACGGCCCCCAAATAGATTTTGCAGAAAACCAGCGGGCAGGATTTGGCGCCCAGCCAGTAGTACCAGAACCAATCATATAATAAGTACCGTTATGCTTAAAAATAGCCGGAGCTTCGGTTTGATGGCCTGCATAAACCCTTACAAACTTGCCGGTATGGCTGGTGTAATCATCGCTTAATTCGGCTATATCTAACGTAAAGTTTTCTTCTGCAGAGAAAACATGGTAAGCTTTACCATCATCATCTACAAAAAGATTCATGTCCCGCGCCATTTGTCCGCCTGGCAGATCCCTGCAAAAAAAGCCATCACTTTTAGTAGCCGGACTTGCACAGTTAACTTTTTCTGATTCCGGCGTTCCTTCCGGATAAAAAGGCATTTTTCCGGCATTTGGACGGTAACTTTTGATGAACCGATACGGGCCATTAACTTTATTGCTGACAGCCAAACCGGTACGAGCCGCTTTGTACCCTTTGCCCAGCAGCTCCAAATGGAACCACATTACATATTTTTTGGTCTTTTTGTTATAAATTACTTTTGGCCGTTCAAGAATGCAGCCTTTTGCAATATCACTTGTTGTATCAGGGGAAACACTTAAAGCAATACCTTCATCTTTCCAGTTGTATAAATCTTTGGAGGAATAGCAATGCACGCCAACCATTGCCCGGTTGCCTGCGCCGCCTGCAATTTTATGTTCGCCGAACCAGTAATAAGTTTTATTCTGATACAAAATGCCGCCGCCATGCGCATTGATATGTACGCCATTATTATCCGGCCAGATTACTCCGGGCTGAAAGCTTGTGCTTCTTTTACCGGCTAAATCTTGTGCTTCAACCTGAAAAACAACCGATAAAAGAAGCATCAGGATTATTCCAACTTCATGATACTTTTGTATGATGTTAACTTTCATATTGAAAAATTTAAGCTGATTATCTTCTTAATTCCAGTGCATGATCTGCCGGAACATCTTGTCCGCTCCAAATTTTTACGGCTGTCCAGGGTTGAGGAGGAGTGTTCCAAAATTCATCTGTTTCGGGCAAACCAAGCGGCAGAAAAATGTTGCTACAGATATACAAACTGCCCGTAGTGATATAAAAATCAGCCAGGCCAGGCTGAATGCCATATAAACCAATATTCAGCCAACCGTTTTGATCAAAAGTTCCTGGTGCGCCGAGTGTTTTTTTAATTACTGCGGTCAGTGCTTCTCTCACTTGTGCCGGGCTTAATGAAGAAGGCAATTGCTTTTTATAAGCAACATTAGCCAGATGATGAAAAACGCCTCCGCGGTAAACAATGGAACGGCCTGTTGCAGGATAAGAACCATCTGTATTGATCATCCGTTCCAAAATTTGCGCGTAACGCTGACCAATCAGCTTCACATTTTCGGTTTCGCGTGGATATGCAGTGTGTTTTTCACTCAAAACATCCAGCATGGTACTTAAATTAGGCTGAATAACGATGCTGTTATAATAATCCAGATGAAACTGCATTCCATCAGAATACATGCCGTCGCCAACGTACCAGTGTTCTGTAAATTCACGAATGCCGTATTCCATGCGTACCGCATCATAACCTAAATCGTACTTGTAAAAAAACGCCTCAATTACGCCGGTAAATAATATCCAGTTGGTATAAACCGGTACTGTGTTTCTGGTGATTTTTAGCACCGTAACCACTTGCTGTTTTACCTTTTCATCCAGATGCTCCCACAACCACGGCGAACGGATTAACGCCAAAGCAACATAAGAAGCATCAACCAACGGCTGGCCGCCATTCCATTGCAAGTAATCTTTTGCGTCTGGGTTTACAGCGTTCGCTATTCCTTTTATCGCCCACTCACGGTACTGGTTTCGTAATTTAACTTCTACTGGATTTCCGCCTTCTAATTGAAGCCAGGGAGCAATTCCACTTAACGTTCTGGCAAAAGCTTCGAGATAAGCTACTTTGCTGCGGCTCTCTTTATTATCAATATGTTCTGACAGTCTGACTGGCATATTCGCCTTTAACTTATCCTCCGCAATATTTGATAGGACAGGCCGGGCAATTTTATCCATATAATTAAGCCATACTTGTCGGGTTGTTTCGCTTTTAGCGGCTTTTTTTTGAGCTAAGCCTGTCAAAAACAAAAGGGTAGCTATCAGAATCAGCAATAGTTTTTTCATCATCATTCTTACCGTTTTTTATAATCCTTTAACTTAACAGGCTTTAATTTTTCAAAAACATCTACCGGAAGTATATTTCCATCCTTATCAAATTTCATAGAAGAAATGCAGGTTTCCCGGTTGTAGCCATTTCCACCGGGAATTTTAAAACGATGATAAGCAATGTACCATTCATCTTTCCCCGGAACCTGAACTACCGAATGATGCCCTGCTCCTTTTACCACACCTTTTCCTTTTAGTACCGGGAAACCGACTGCTTTTTTAAAAGGGCCAAGCGGAGAAGTGGAAGTAGCATAAGCAATGGAATATCGAGGGTCGCGGGTATCATATTCAGACCACATTAGGTAATAAATTCCTTTTCGTTTGATCATAAACGGACCTTCGTTATAACCTTCTGGTTTAAAGGAGATCATTTTTGTAGTATCGCAGGAAATCATATCGTCATTTAACTTTACCACATGGCATTGTCCCTGACCAAAATACAAGTAAGCCGCGCCATCATCATCTACAAAAACCATCGGATCAATTACTTGTCCGCGTACCGAACCTTTTTTAATCAGCGGTTTTCCAAGCGGATCTTTAAATGGGCCGGTTGGTTTATCGGCTACAGCAACACCAATATTTACATCTGCTGAATAATAGAAGTAATATTTACCATTTTTTTGTGCGATGGTAGGCGCCCAGGCACGCACTTTTGCCCAGCTTAAATCTTTTGGAAGATCGATGATTGTTCCTTCATTTTTCCAGTTGACTAAATTATCAGACGACCAGCAAGTAAAGTAAGTTGAAAGCCAACCAGTTGTGCCATCAGTGGTTGGGTAGATATAAAATTTGCCATTAAAAACAGTTAGATTCGGATCAGCATAAACACCGGGAAGTACGGCGGGCGGAGCATTTAATGTATCTGTTTTCTGCGCAAAGCCTTTCCATCCAATTAAAATCATTGCTGTTAAAAGGATTGAACCGATGCTTCTTTTATCACCTAAAAATCTCATTGCTATTTTTTATTTAGGTTTTTATATCGGATCATCGCTTCAACAAAATAATAATCGGCGTAAGTAAGCGGCACGTCTATTTCTGTTTTTTGCGGCATGTTCCCGACACTATGTTCCAGAATAAATCCACCGTTTGTACCTGCTTTTGCTTTGTATGCAGGAGATGATAAAGTTTGCAGCATCGTTTGAGCAGTATTAAAATAGAGCTGATTGTCTTTTGCATCAGCATAACGGCACAACTCTAAAAACGCAGAAGCCATTACCGATGCAGCAGAAGCATCGCGCAAAGCATTCGGAATATCAGGCGCATTATAATCCCAGTAAGGAATTTTATCTTTTGGCAGATTAGGATTTTGCAGGATAAAAGAAGCAATATGCTTAGCCTGGTCGAGATACTTTTTATCGTGCGTTTCGCGGTACATCACGGTGTAACCATATAATCCCCAAGCTTGTCCGCGCGCCCAGGCCGATTCATCTGCATAACCTTGCGCCGTTCTTTTTTGCTGAACGGCTCCTGTTTCCGGATTATAATTTACCACGTGATAAGAACTGTAATCCGCCCGGAAATGGTTTTTCATCGTGGTATTGGCATGCGTAACGGCAATCTTATAAAAAGAAGAATCGCCGGTTGCTTTGGTTGCCCAAAACAGCAGTTCGAGGTTCATCATGTTATCAATGATGACTAAATATTCGGGTTTATTAGAATCCCAGGATTTGATGCAGCCAACTTTCGGATCAAAACGGGTAGAAAGTGATTTGGCGCTGTTGATCAGGATTTGCTTGTATTCTGGTTTTGGTTCTATTTTCTCCGCATTGCCAAAGCTGCAATACATCATAAAGCCCAAATCGTGCGTGGTTTTGTTGTACTGCTCTTTTTGCAGGATGTTCAACATCCGGTTTGCTTCCGTTAACAAAGCCTGATCTTTTGTTTGCTGATACAGATACAGCAGAGTTCCCGGATAAAAACCGCTGCACCACCAGCCCGAGCCGCTTGTTTCGAGTTTATCAGTATTTGGATGATAAGTTTTCGGAAACTGATCTGGCGGCAGCTCCTGCATCAACACTTTATACTGCGCATCTGCATCTTTAAAGTTTTGGTTGATGGTTTGCAACAAGTTTTTATCCTGCTTAAAAGAAGTATGCTGCGCAAAACAGACTAAAGAAAAACTGATTAAACTGATGCCAAGTAAAGATATCGATCTGAATTTCATACGGTAAAAACAGTATTACTGATTTGATTTTGAACTTTTAAACTAATTTTATTGAAACGCTGCTTTTTTGTGATGTAAAAATCATCCCCCTAACCCCCTTCAAAAGGGGAACGCAAAGTTTCATACCTTTTTAACTTTTACCTTTAATAGAAAGGTAGCCGTTATGCTTCCCCCTTTTGAAGGGGGTTAGGGGGATGACTAAAATTTTATAATCCAACTTCATAATTTAAAAAAGTGTTAAAAATTCGTTATTTCAATTTTGGGTTCCATTCTAAAACCTGCACCATTTGCGGTGCAACAGTTGCATTTCCTTCGCCATCTACCTGTTCTACTTTTTCTACAAAAAGGTTCAGGATGCTTCTTTTACGCCATAATTCTGTATCGTAACTGGGTTCCCAGGAACCGACAGAAGTTGTAGTTAAATCCTGCACTTCCCATTTTCCTTTTTCAAGGTCGGAAGAAATGGCGGCTGAAACTTTACTGCCACGTTCTGCATCCCGAAAAATCAATATGGCTGCAAGATGATTGCTTTTTTGCGATGCTAAGATTTGCGGACGGGAAATAGGAATGCTTTTCGTTCCGCCTCCGCTTAAACTGAAAGCTGTTTTACGAAACCCCAGGTTCTGGACTTTCCAAGTAGAACCGTTATGGTAAACGATGTGATATTGCGGAACAGTAGTTGCGGAATCGCGCCAGTAAGTTGCAATAAACGGATGACCTGCAGCATCTGTAGTCATGGAAGTTTGGTTGATCAGTTCGCTTTTTGGCAGAATTTTAACCGCATATTCTGCAGTTGCGGCTGTTATTGGCAAAGTATATTTTTCTCCGGTTGATTTTTCCCAGGTTTTTCCGCCATCAATTGATCTTGCATAAGCCAGATCATGGTTGCTGGCCACATCCGGACTTTCGCGCCAAACCCAGGAAATATGGACCGTACCTTTTGCATCTATGCAAGCTTGTGTATAAGGGTTTCGCTGCCCTTCGCCGCTGATTAAATTATTGCTTAATTGTTCCCATTTCTGGGTTTTGATATCGTATTTATTGATGATGAGATCGCCTTGCCCTGATCTTCCATCACGATAAAAGAATAATAAATTACCATCAGGTAGTTTATAAAATTCAGGATAAGTAACCTGGTTTTCTTTGATGCCGGTCATGCTTCTTTTATCACCTAAAATTAAGGATCCGGGAGAAACACTTCTGCAATATCTTAACGGATTACCGTGATGGTCCCAGGAAAGATGCAGAAAACCAGCACCATCAACCATAATGGCAATGGTATTATGTGCATCGGCAGCATTTCCCTGATAAGGTGTTTTTTGAAGCTGCCAGTTTGAAGAACCTGATTTTCTTTTGCCTAGCACTACGTATCGGTTTTCATCATAAAAAGCAATGAATTGCGTATCCCGAAAAGTAACCAATGAATTTTTGCGAAAAACAACGGCGTTGACCGAATTATTGGCCCAGGCTTTTGCAACAGGAACGAGATTTTGCGCTTTAGAATTTTGCATGCTAAAAACAGCATTCAGTAAGAACGTAGCAGCAAAAAAATAAAGTTTCCTTCCAGACCTAATCATAATTTTACTTCGATTTTTTTACCAGCATAACGAACTGTTTTATCTGTTTTGCTATAAGGTTGCAAGCTGAATTTTTTCTGCGGAGTGATTAAAACTAACTTAAAGTTCCTTGTGTGCAACATGCTGGCAAATTCGTTTTTCCGATCAGCAATAGAAAGCGTTTTAGTTAGGTCATTCCAATTAAAATGGATTGCCGAATATTTCCCTTTTTCGTAATTATAGCTATCGCCTTCATCTTCATACAAATCAAACTCGGCATCGCCTCCCGGATAAATCCTTATTTCCAGATCCTCCCACTTCTTTTCCTGAGCGTACTGCACTTTCGGCCCCCAAGGGATGATAGAACCAGCTTTTACATACAAGGGCATAACGTCTATCGGCGTGGCTTTCGTAACTGTTTTTCCTCCGGTAATACGTTCGTTCGTCCATAAATCAAACCAGGAGGCGTTGGCTGGAAGATAAACAGACTGGCTTTTTTCACCTTTTGTAGTAACAGGAGAAACCAGAAAAGACTTACCAAACATATATTCATTATCTATATCCAACACCTGCTTATCCTTCGCAAAATCCATAAAAAGGGCGCGAATTATAGAGCCAGAATTATGAGTTACGTTCCATGCTGTAGAATATAAATAAGGAAGCAGGCTATAACGCAGATTAATAAATTTTTCCTGAACATCGAATATTTCGTCTCCGCGATTTCCAAACTGGTAAATCTCCCGCGGAATATCTGTTCCGTGCGAACGCATCATTGGTGTAAACGTTGCGAACTGCATCCAGCGGGTATAAAGCTCCTGAAATTCCGGGTTTTTGGCTCCTCCTCCTTTTACAAATGAGCCTGCAAAGAAACCGCCGATGTCTGTATTCCAGTAAGGAATGCCGCAAAGAGAAAAATTTAGTCCGGCCGGAATCTGTTTGCGAAACGTTTGCCAATCAGACCTAACATCACCGCTCCAGGTATTTGCGCCATAACGCTGCTGGCCGGCAAAAGCAGACCTGGTTAAAATAGTTACCCGTTTAGCTGAAGTTGTTTTACGCTGATTATTGTACACCCCACCAACATGTACCAAAGGAAAAGCATTGATAACGCTACGAAAAGACCCAAGAAAAGTAGGCTGATCAAAATCCCTGTCTTTAATATTAATATGATCCGGTTCAGAAGAATCCAGCCACCAGCCATCTGTTCCTAAAGAAAAAATACCTTTATTCAGGTAGTTCCAGTAAATATCTCTCGCAACCGGATTATACACATCATAAGGCTTAGTTCCGCTTTTAGGCGGCCAGGTATCAAAATCAAGCAGCATCTTTTTTTCTTTAAATTCTGCATATTGATTAGTTAAAGGCCCAAATCCCGGCCAGGCAACAATAAAAAGATGCGCTTTCAATTGGTGAACTTTGTTTATCATTCCTTGTGGATCAGGATAAGTAACGTGGTCAAAACTCATGGCATTCCACATGCTGTCCCTTCCCCAGTATTGCCAGTCCTGGATAATTCCATCCAGCGGAACCTGGAGGTTTCGGTATTTTTGTACTACTTCTAACAATTCATTTTGTGTTTTGTAACGTTCTCTGGATTGATTGAAACCATAAACCCATAATGGCATTAATGGTGCTTGTCCGGTTAAATCTCGCATTTGAGCGATAACGCCATCTCCGCTTCCGCCCAAAAGGAAATAATAATCGGAACAGTCGCCAATTTCAGAATCAAAAGATGTTTCCTGAGGATTATCTGTAAAAGTTGTAGGCGAATAATTATCCCAAAAAACACCATAACCTTTTATGGATTGCAGGAAAGGAATGCAAACTTTCATGTTTTCATTCCGCAGATAAACCTTTTGATTGCGTTGGTTCATCTTGCCGTTTTGCTGCTCGCCCAAGCCGTAAATTACTTCATCCTTGTCGAGCATAAAAGCTTGCCTTACTGCATAAGTATTTCTGTTTACATCTTTTACGGGCGTAAATTGTGTTCCATAATCTTTCTCGGTAAACAAAGCATTTCCAGTCAGGTTACTAAATAAAACTTTTCCGGTTTGCAGATTTAGATCGACCTGTACCGCTTTGCTTTTTAAGGTCACTAAATTATTTTGCTGACTGATGCCTAATTGTGTTGCTTCCGGTTTTTTTATAACAGAGAGGCTTTCCTTTTTAAAGGGAATGCCTTGCGGTGATTTTAATACTCTGACAATTTCTGGAGAGTAGAATTGAATTTCTACATCCATCGACTCAGCACTAGTTTTTATACCCAATGAAGTACGATGATATTGTTGAGCAAAACCTTGCAGAACGGCAAGAAGAACTATAAAAACAGTAATAGTTTCCTTTTTCAAAGTAGAATTTGTGTTTATAGAGTATTCTTATTAGGTGCTGACTTCAATTTATTAAATCATGCTAATTTGAAATTAAGCAAGAGATAATTTAAATTTTATAAATCAAACAGATAAGCATATACTACTATACTATAGAAAAACTTAAGAGAGCTTTCTTACTTCTTTTATAGGATAATTATTTACAGCAAATATCAAAATCAAACATTTCAACATTTGCTGTAATAATTATTCTCATTTAATTAATATCCAGGATTTTGCTCTAAAACAGCATCTTTATTTAATTGAATTTCTGTTAATGGAATAGGCAATAATAGATTCTTGCTGGTTAAACCAGTGGTTGGGTGCTGTGCATCATTTGAATTTAACCTTATAGCACGGTCAACCAATGTTCCGGTACGCATTAAAGTCATGCGGCGGTTTTCTTCTCCTATCAGTTCTCTCGCACGTTCATCTAAAATAAAATCCATTGTCATTTGGGCTGCGGTAACTTGTACAGCGCCAGCCCTGGTCCTTAATGCGTTTATACTTGTAGCAGCTTGTGTTAATTTTCCCTGTTTAAATTGTGCTTCGGCTAATAATAAATAGGTTTCGCCCAGTCGCATCATGATAAAATCTTTAATCATGGCATAACCAAAGGTGTCATTAGGATCAAATGCTCCCCATTTGGTTGTACTTGGACAAATCCGGAATAAAGTATCTGCTCCTGTAAACGGCACAGGTTTCCCTAACAAGGCTGGAAACGCCGGATCATTATAATAATAACGCCTTTTAATGCTGTATTTTGAATTGCGGATATCATCAGATCCATATAAGCCGTAAAGCACCCAGTTGCTTAACCTTAACCTACCAATACCACGTCCACCAAGTGAGTCGCAAGGTAACATACCAGGGATAGCATAATACGCTGCGCCAAATACACGCCGTTGTTGTGCATTATCAACGTTTCCACCAACAACAGCAGTTGGGTTTTCCTGTTCTAGTACCCAAATTGCTTCGGAGTTTCCTTGCCAGCGTCTTTGATTGCCATAAACAAACATGTCAGAATAGTAATCGCCTGCGCCACTTGCCCTTACGCCATAGCGGGTTTTGACCAAACTAAATTTACCACTGTTAATAACAGCCTGCGCCTGCTGTTCGGCCAAGTCGTTTTTACCCATACGCAAGTAAGCTTCGGCCAGTAACTGCATGGCCATATATTTATTTGCCCTGCTAACCGGTTTGCCCTGAACATTTGTTTTAACGGTACCGCCGTTTAAATCGTATAGGTTAGTGCTTGCATAGGTAAGATCACTGATGATTTGATTATTTACATCGTCTAAAGATGCACGTACAAAGTCGGTTTTGGGCCCTGTTAATGCATGTACAATTAATGGTACGCGTCCGTATAGAGTAGCAAGGTTATTATAAGCATAAGCTCTGAAAAACCTGGCTTCTGCTTCAGCCTGCTTTTTACCAACAGGTCCTATTTTAGTTGTTGATGGATCTTCAACCGCATCAATAATAATATTGGCATTATTAATTAATGAATAATTTCTTTGCCATGTATAAGATGCTGCCCCATCTGTATTGGTTAACTGTGAATAATTGTAATAAGGTACTTCTATACCTTGCTGCTGTGCAGTAGCATTAGCTACGTCTGTACCCACCTGCCATACACTTGGCCAGCCTTGATTCGCTGAATAAGTAAGCGTACCTGTTTGATATTGATATAAACCCACCAGTTCTGCCTCAAATCCTAACGAATCTGTAAGGGTTATAGGCGTATAAGAAGAATAAGGCTTCTCTGCTAAAAAGCTTTTTTTACAAGATTCAAACGAGATGAGAAGCACTAATATAGAACTTAATATGATAGAAAACTTTTTCATGTTTTTATATTTATCTTTATTTTAAAGAAATATTTAACCCTAAAACAATCGTTCGGGTTACAGGATAATTATTTGTCCAGTCGGCAACAAAGGCTGATTGGTTAGCTCCGGTATTTGAAGTTCCTCTGGTGTAATATGTTTGTTCAGGATCCCAACCTATCCAATTAGTGAAAGTATATAAGTTACGTCCGCTTAAATAAACTGTTAATCCTGATAAACCAATGTTATTTACCACTCTTTGAGGTATTACATAACTAAGCGTAATATCTTTAATACGGGTGTAACTGGCATCATGCGGATAACCATAACCACGGGTATTGGTATAAGTTAGTGATTGAAAATCCTGACTTCCATTGGTTGGTGTCCAATAACCTATTTCTGCTGGTGTATTTCTTCTGCCTGATTCATCCGCATAATTGTAATCATTATCGTTTTTTAGCATGCCTTGTGCAGTTTGTATGAAAATATTTAGGTTGAAGTTTTTGTAGTGAAACGTATTGGTTAAACCACCTGTCCATTTTGGTGCTGTTTGTCCAAGGATAACCCGGTCATCAGCCGTGATCTTTCCGTCTCCATTCGTATCTGCAAATTTTAGGTCGCCAGGTTTAGCGCCTGGGTCTTGTTTGGAAGCATCTTCTCCTGTCTGCCAAACACCTGTCATTTTATAATCGTAAATCACACTAATAGGCTGACCAATAAACCAGCGGTTGCCCAAGTCACTTTTTTGATCTCCGTATAAATCAACAATTTTATTTTTATTTGTTGCATAAACAATCGTACTTTCCCAACGAAAATTTTTGCTAACAATATTTCTTGTATTTAACGTAACCTCTAAACCTTGATTAGCAGTTTTACCAATATTATCTAAAACGCTGCTATAACCAGTAATGGTAGGTAAGCTTCGGCTAAGTAACAAGCCGCTACTATGTGTTTTATAAGCATCTACTGTACCATTAATACGGTTATTTAATACACCAAAGTCAACTCCAATATTGGCTTGTACTGAAGTTTCCCAATGCAGATTAGAGTTACCCAGATTACCAGCTTGTGCGCCTATTGTACTTACACCATTAAACGGAAAACGAACCGTACCATCAGTAGTGATGGTGCGGTAAACAGAAATAGCTTCATTCCCTGATTTACCATAAGAACCTCTTAATTTTAAGTTATTTACGACTTTAGAATCTTTAAGAAAATTCTCTTGGCTAATATTCCAGCCGAGCGCTGCCGAAGGGAACCAGCCATATTTGGTTGTGTTTGCACCAAACACAGAAGAACCATCGCGACGGGCAGTAACTGTAAACAGGTAACGACTGTTGTATGAATAATTAATACGGCCCATCTGTGAAGCAGCGGCATACCTGTCAGAATATGAGGAGGATGTTTGTGTAGCACCAGCACCAATGTTGTTAAAGGAAAAAACATCATTTACGAAGTTGGTAGCGCCTGCTGTTGAAGTAAAATATCTCCGCCCTTGAGCACTATATAAACCTGTAAAATCAAAATGATGTTTTCCTATATCACGATTATAATATAAAAGATTTTCAATAGTGTAAGCATTCGTTTCTGAACTTGCAGCGCTTGCTGAACCAAGCGGCGTATTGGCAAGTCGACCGCTATAACTATCTACACGGGTTGGCAAATAATTATACCCTGCATTTAGGCGATATCTTAAACCCTTTAGTACGCCCCCAAATTTAACCTCAGCATAACCATTACCTTGGAGATTAACACTACGGTTAATTTGATCTGTGGTTAAGCCAAGTAAAGGATTGGTATATAACTGCTCTGGTGACATCGGATAAATAGCATAAGTACCGTCTGCATTATATACGTTACCATAAGGGCTCATAGCAGTAGCATTCAGAAGATTAGCCCGACCACCATCATAATTATTACTGGTTATAAATGATGACATTCCTACTGTTAGAAAATTGGTTACATTGATATCCAAATTTGATCGTACGCTTACCCTTTGGTACTGATATCCTTTAACAACACCCTTTTGCTTTAAATAATCTCCAGAAACGAAATACTTAATATCTGGAGAACCGCCGGAAATGCTTAGGTTATGGTCCTGCATGATTCCTTGCTGGGTAACCTCTTTTACCCAATCAATAGTCCGGCCGGCAGCATAATTAGCCCTTTCGGCGTTGTTGTATACCGGTTCGGGAAACTGCTGTTTCAGATTATTTTGAGATTCATAGTCCAGAAATTTTTGTGTAAAAGATGCTGGATCGCGAGGTTTAAGTATATGGGCAATATTCTCAAGTCCTGTATAACCACTATAACGGATAACTGGTTTACCTGAAGTACCTCGCTTAGTAGTGATCAGGATTACACCATTTGCGCCATTAGTACCATAAATGGCTACAGCAGATGCATCTTTTAGTATTTCCATCGAGGCAATATCATTAGGATTGATATCATTTAACGAACCACCACTTTTACTTAACGGTATACCATCTACTACAACATAAGGACCTGAACCGGCAGTTATTGAGTTCTGACCACGTATCAACGCCGCTGGCTGGGTGCCCGGAACTGAGGAAGACGTACTAACGTTTACACCTGCAACTGAACCTTCAAGCGCTTGCAATACATTCGTAACAGGCAATTCCTCTAACCGTGATTTAGGTACAGAAGCAACCGAACCGGTAATATCAGACCGCTTTTGTGTACCGTAACCTACTACTACAACTTCGTTTAGCTTTTGACCGCTGGCATTTAATGCCATTGTTACACTTATTTTTGTCCGCCCTGCAACTGCAATTGTTTGTGTTGTATAGCCAATGTAAGAAAATCTTAGCCGGGCATTAGAGGGAGCTGTTAAACGAAATTCTCCGTTAACATCGGTAACTGTTCCGACTGTGCTGGCTTCAACCCTGATGCTTACCCCCGGTAGCGTAAGGTTTTTATCATCTGTTACTTTCCCGGTTATATTAATATTGGGAGAAGTGGTTTGTGCGGATACGTTCTCGTACAGAAGCACAACAAAAAGAATGCATAGCCTTACCAAACTTAAATAGGGAAAAGCCTTTTTAGTAAAAATTTTCATCTTCATAATTGGTATTTAGTAGTTAATTTATTCAAGCATTTCGTACAGTTCAATACATCACTATAGTTTCCCTTAATTAATCTTTATCATACCATACATGAAATGGTACTTTCTGAAGGAATTTTTAGGTAATAAAAACAGTAATGTTAAGGCCGACAACAGCTATAGATATTGCTATCAGACCTAAATCAGGCAATTGGTTCTGGCAGCCAAATTCGGATTGTTAAGCGGTAAGCGTGAGGGGTAAAATGATAAATTACAGGGGGATAAATTACTTTTTGTCTTTTATCTTCCCCTGCAAAAACTTTGGTTCTTTATCTTAATTTTTTGATTATTAATTAATTACCGATAAAAGAAGCATCCGTATAATTAAACTCTCGCTTTAGATGCTTTTTCGTGAAGCGAATAGTTTTTATGAAAACAAACACGGTGTTTTTTAATGTACTCTGAGGGGTTTACACCAAACAGTTTATTAAACTGTTCCCGAAAATATTTCAGGTCATTAAAACCAACCTGGAAAGCAACTTCATTTACATTTAAATCCGTATCGATTAAAAGTCCTGCCGCTTTTCTTAACCTGATAAAACGGATGAAAGCATTAACAGACTGACCGGAAATAGATTTTACTTTTTTATATAAATTAGAATGGCTCATACCGATTTCGGAAGCCAGGGTTTTAATACTAAAATCAGGATTGGTTAAATGTTTTTCTACAATAGCAATGCATCGGTTTAGAAAGCTCTTGTATTCTTCCGAAATTTTAAGGTTGTTGAATCTTAAAGTTACCTCATTATAAAAATACTTCTGCAAATTGTCCCGGCTTTTTAAAAGGTTGGTTACCCGTGCAACCAGCAGTTCTTTTTCAAATGGTTTACTGATGTAATCATCAGCGCCTTCTTCCAACCCTTTTAATTTTATTTCTGAGGAAGAACTTGCCGTAAGCAAAATAACCGGAATATGGCTTAAATGATCGTCTGCTTTAATGCGGTTACACAATGCTATTCCGCTTTCGCCATTCATTAAAACATCGCTGATAATTAGGTTAGGCACTTTTTCTTTGATCAGCTTAAACCCGTCTTCCGCATTTTCTGCGGTATAAACCTTGTAATGCTGTTCAAACAACCGTGTAATATACTCTCTGATCTGCTGGTCATCATCTACAATTAATATAGATTGCTGGTCTGAAATTAAGACTTCCAGGTTTTGCGCTTTTTTATCCGTAAGTGCTTCTTCTGCAAAAACATCAACATTTATCAATTCTTCTAAAATAGAATAATGTTTGGTGTCGTTCTCAAATATTAATTCGGGGGCAAAATGCAATGTTCCTTTTGGTAAACTGATCAGAAATTCTGTTCCTTTACCTATTTCTGTTTGATAAGAAATTTTGCCTTTATGACTTTCAACAAAGCTTTTAACCAGAAATAAGCCTATTCCAAAACCGTTTTTTAAAGGAGATTTATGAGGTGCCTGATAGAATTTATCAAATAACTTTTGTTCTGCGGAAGCTGTAATTCCGCAGCCGCTGTCTTTTACGGCTAAAAAAACATTCTTTTCATCCTCCTTAATCTGTACCGTTATCGTTCCGCCATCAGGTGTAAATTTTAGCGCATTAGAGATCAGGTTAAATAATATTATTTCTAATTTTTCCCGGTCAGCATAAACCTTAATCCATTCATTCTCACATTTCAGCTCATATAAAATGTGATGCTTTTTTGCCTGATGGGCAAAGCATAAATAAATTTCTTTGCAAAGCTCAAAAAAGTTCAATTCAATAACTTTAAGTTTATCTGTTTCGGATTCTGCTTTTCGAAATAGTAAAAGCTGGTCAACCAAACTCAATAAACGCTTTGCATTACGATAAACAATGTTCAAATCGGCTGTATCCGCATCTTTGCCCTTAGTATTTAAAAGATCTTTTACCGGATTGATAATTAAGGTAAGCGGGGTGCGAAATTCATGCGAGATATTGGTAAAAAAAGAAAGCCGTTTTTCATTCAGTTCCCGCTCCTTTTCTGCTTTGATGTGCGTTATCTCAACTTCCTGTTCCAGCCTAAACTGCTTTTTCTGATAGCGCAAATAGTAATAAACCGCTCCTGCCGCTGCACAAAAGTATAATACGTATGCCCACCAAGTCCTGTACCAGGGCGGCAGGACTTGGATATGGATAACCCTTTCTTTCGGGCTCCAGCCGGCACTGGTATTGGTTGCCCGGACCCTTAAAATATAATTCCCTTCGGTTAATCTGGAATAATTAGCAGTCCTGAGTTTCCCAACTTCGTTCCAGGTTTTGTCCCATCCCTGCAAAAAATAAGCATAATTAATTTTATCAGGATAAGAATATTCGGGCGCAGCAAAGTCTACAGACAATACAGCCTTATCGTAAGGGATTGTGATGCTGTTTAAACCCAGCACACTTTTTTTGCCGGTAAAAGAAGCATCCTGCTCTAACGGAACATTATTAATTTTAAATCCTGTTAAAAATACTTCCGGTGCACGTATATCCGGTTTGATGCTATCAGGGTAAAAAATATTGAAGCCTTTTATCCCGCCAAACAAAAACTCGCCAGATTGAAGTTTTATAGCTGCATTGTAATTAAACTGATTGCTTTGTAAACCATCGGAATCAAAAAAATTAGAAATCTTTTTGGTTATAACGTTGTACTTAGAAATCCCGTTATAAGTGCTCAGCCATAAATTATGGCTTTTATCTTCCAAAATATTTAAAATAGAATTGCTGGCCAGGCCATTTGCTTCTGTTACATGCTCAATTTGATTGTTTTGAGGGTTAAAACGCAGTAAACCGCCGCCTTCTGTACCCAGCCATAAATAATGTTCTTCATCTTCGTAAATGGAACGGACAGGATAAGCTATTTTAATAACCTGGTGCTTTTTGCTTATTGTATCAACCTTAACTAAAGAATTAAATGTGCCTGCCCATAATTGGCCGGAATGATCTTTAGCTAATGAAAAAATGGTTTTAATATTGGCATCAAAAAGTTCAAACTGGTTTTTTTGCTGGTTTAACTGGTAAAGCCCGCCTTCAAAACCAGCTGCTGCCCATAAGTTTTTATGCTGATCTTCCAGCAAATACCAAAGGTCTTCGTCTTCGTGCTTACTTACGCTGTTATAACAAGTGTAGTGTTCAAAAGAATGGTTCCCGCTTTTGTATTTGTTGATACCACCGCCATACGTACTCACCCAGATATTGTTCCTGTAATCCTGCAGGATGTAAGTTACATAATTATTGCTTAAGGATTGAGGATCAGCAAGATTATGCGTCATACTGATAAAAGAGCGTTGCCTGCGGTCCCAGTAATTTAACCCGGCGCCATCTGTTCCGATCCAAATATTGTGGCCGGCATCTTCACAAAAAGACAGGATGAAATTATTGTTGATGCTGTTTTTATTGAGCAAATTATGCTCGATCAGCTTAAACTTATTCTTTTTAGGGTCGATGATGTTAATGCCGCCACGCAGCGTTCCTATCCATTTCCGCAGGTCCTGGTCCTGGTAAATTGTATAAATAGCGCCACTATTCAATGCATTTTTATCATTACCGGGAAGCATATAACATATTTTGCCTGTTGTTGTATTTAAAATCGTAATGCCGCCGCCATCTGTACCAATCCAAATGCTGTTTTTATCGATACAAAAACTGGTAACTACACTTCCGGATAATTTACTGGCCTGCTCCGTGTAATGCTGGTACGTATTTGTTGAAATGCTATACCTGTAAATACCATTATTTGTGCCTATCCAAAGTGTTCCCTGGTTATCGGCTTCCATGCAATTTGCTTTGTTTATAGCTGCATTTATCAGGTTTAAACCTCCTGTTTTGCTGTTGTACCGATACAAACCTTTATCCTTTATAAACAGCCAGATTTTATCGCCAATAATGGTTATAGCCTGAACATTGTATTGCAGGTTGAGATGGAATGTGTTTCGCAAAGGTACCTGGAAGGCTTTATTTGAACCTTTTTTGCAGATAAGCAAGCCTGTTTCCCTGGTTGCAATAAACAGATCTCCTTTTGCATCAGGTTTAACACTGTTGATGTAGGAAGTAACTTTTAAATTGACGGCAGCGCGATAAGGACGATAATATAAAGAAGAGAAATTAGCGGTAAGGTTGCTGTAAATACTAATGCCCCGCTGGGTGCCAACCCAGATATTGTTGTTACCGTCTTCGGCAATGGCAGAAACATAATTGTTGGCTAAAGAGGTTGTATCGTCCAGCTTATTTTTAAAAACTTTAAAATCATAGCCATCATAGCGGTTTAATCCCTGAAAGGTCCCAAACCACATAAAACCGTAATGATCTTTAAAGATGCAGGTTACGTTGTTGTTTGACAGGCCTTTTTCTATGCCCAGGAATTGTACCGGTACTTCGTTTGCCCTTGCTTTTTTTAACAGAAAAAATTGCAGCAGCAATAAAGTGAAAATACTTACACAAATATTCTTTTTAAAAAAGCAGTCCCTTGCACTGGCCATACAAAGTTTAAGTTTAGGAAATAACAATTGGTTATGCCTGCTAAAGTAGCATAAATTACTTTATTAAAGCATCCTGTACTGTTGCTCTTTAACCTAACGCCTTTTCAATTTACAAGCGTTGCAATTGTATTAAAACTTCTATTGTACCACCTGATAAATGTCGTTCAGATTTCGGCCTAAGCCTTTATAATCCAACCCATAACCAACTACAAATTTGTTTTCAATTTTAAAAGCAATATATTTCAGCTCATCTATCTGATGCTCCATGGCATCCGGTTTATGCAATAAAGTAACAATGCTAACCGAAGCCGGATTTCGTGCAACCAATTTATCGGTAATAAAACGCATCGTATGGCCGGTATCTACAATATCTTCCACAATAACAATATGGCGGTTGGTAATGTCCATCTTCAGGTCGTAATCTTCTGTTATTACCTTTTTGCTTTCCATTCCGCCGTGGTAAGAAGATACTTTCATAAAAGCTACTTCGCAAGGAACATCAATTTGCTTTATCAAATCGGCCATAAACAAAAAGCAGCCATTTAAAATACCTAAAAATATTGGTTTTTTCCCTTCAAATTCCTGATTAAGTTCCTCACCCAATTCCACAATCCGGTTTTGGATGGTTTCAGAACCAATCATTCTTTTAAATATTTTATCTGCTACTGCAACTTCGTCCGGCTTCATATTTTATACTGAATTTTTTCCGGCAAAACTAACTAATCTGCATTGGTTTCTTAAAATTCATTCGCACAGTTTATGTTTATCTTTGTCGTGATTTATGATGATATACCAAACGCACCAGTTGCCAAACGGCATCCGGATTTTATACTATCCTTCAAATTCTACTATTGCACATTGCTGTTTAATGATTAATGCCGGTTCGCGCGATGAAGCGCCAGGAAAAGACGGATTAGCCCATTTTATAGAACATTTATTGTTTAAAGCAACGGAAAGAAGAAATACGAACCAGATTTTAAACCGTTTGGAAGTTGTTGGCGCCGATTTAAACGCTTATACCACCAAAGAATATACCTGCATCCATGCTTCTTTTTTGAAGGAATATTTGGAGCGGGCGATGGATCTGATGGAAGATATTTTCTTTCATTCTACTTTCCCGGAAGAAGATATGGAGAAAGAAAAAGGTGTGATCCTGGATGAAATTGCTTCTTATCAAGATCAGCCGGAAGAAGCCATCCAGGATGATTTTGAAGATATGTTGTTTAAAACCCATGCTTTAGGCCGCAATATTTTGGGCACTCCGGCTTCTGTAAGCGCTTTAACACGGGCTGACATTGCTTCTTTTATCACACAAAATTATAATACACATGAAGCTGTTTTTGCGGTAACCGGAAATTATGACTTTAACAAGGTTATCAAACTGGCAGAACGTTATTTCGGACAAGTGCCGGAAAACAACCAATCTAAAAACCGGATTAAACCACAAAATGCAGCGGGAGAACTGATCCGTTTACCAAAACAGATCTCGCAAACGCATTGCGTTTTAGGAAGCAACGCTTATGCTTCTTTTAGCACTAAAAAAACAGCGCTGCTTTTACTAAATAACCTATTAGGCGGAAATGGGATGAGCTCGCGTTTAAACCTGGAGATCCGGGAAAAGCATGGCATTGCTTATACCGTAGAATCCAATTATTCGCCTTTAACAGACAGCGGTATATTTTCTGTTTATTTTGGAACTGATGCAGAAAAAGCAGAAAAAGCGATGAAATTGGTCTATAAAGAATTACAAAAACTCCGGGACAAAAAATTAGGAACGGTTCAGGTACATCAGGCAAAACAAAAATTTATCGGACAGATTGCTTTGGCAGAAGAAAACCGTTTGGGCCTGATTTTATCGATGGCAAAAAGTTTAATGGATTTTGGCCGGGTAGATACGTTGGAAGAAGTTTTTGCAAAAATAAATGCGGTTACAGCCGAAGAATTATTAACTATCAGCAATGAAATTTTTAATCCGAATGGTATGCTTACTTTAATATTTGAGCCGGAAAATTAAAACCCTTATTTTTGCTGTAATGAAATTACCTATTGTTGCTTATGGCGATCCGATATTAAAACGGGTTGCAAAAGATATTGAACCTGCTTTCCCAAACCTGAAAGAATTAATTGCAGATATGTACGAAACCATGTATGCTGCACGCGGCGTTGGTTTGGCAGCGCCTCAGGTTGGCCAGTCAATCCGTTTGTTTGTGGTTGATGCAACACCTTTTGATGAGGATGAACCTGAACTTAAAAATTTTAAAAAAGTATTTATTAACGCACATATTGTAGAAGAAAGCGGAGAAGAATGGCCGTTTAACGAAGGCTGTTTAAGTATTCCGGATATTCGGGAAGATATTTACCGCAACAGTAATATCAGGATTTCCTATTACGATGAAAACTGGGTACATCACGAAGACAGCTTTAAAGGATTGGCTGCACGTGTTATCCAGCATGAATACGACCATACGGACGGTAAACTTTTTACCGATCATTTAAGTCCTTTACGTAAAAGGCTGATACAGAAAAAACTGAATGATATTTCCAAAGGAATTGTAAAGGCAGAATATAAAATGAAATTTCCGGCAGTTAAAAAAGGCCGTTAATTACTGTCATCACTTTGGCGGCTTTTATCGCCACGGATAATCTGCCTGATCAAACTTCCCCAGGCAATTGGGTTAAGTAGCGGATTGGTAGGCCCCGAACCTGTGTACATCAGGTTATTATGCATAGTTTGCAAATTCATGATCTGATTCGTCTGGCCATCATAAGGCAAGGTCCGGGACATTGCTATAACCGATCCTTTATTCAGGTTTTTAGCTGCTATAGCCAGGTCATCATCGGCAAATTTTACAGCCAGAAAATCTCTTTTAAACTCATCGGTACTTGCCCATGGAAAAACGCGTACCTGCGGCAGATTAATAGCTTCTGCCCGCAGTTTAATTTTTAAGACATAGCTTTTGTTTGTTATATTTTCTGGAATAACGATAGTTTGCGTAAGATAGCCAACAGAAGAAACACGGATACTATCTTTCTCATGTACTACAAATGAAAAATAGCCTTCGTAATTAGAGGAAACGACCTGATTTTTATAGGAAATATTGGTTAAATTGGTATAAGGAACAACCCTATTACTATCAGCATTGATAATGATACCGGTAAATTGCACCAACTGCCGTTCTGCTTTTTGTGCAAAAGCAGAAAAAGAAATTAGTAAACCTAAAGCTAAAAGCAGCTTTTTCATGATATCATTAATCCCTCGAAAATAAAGCGTGATATTTCAAACCAATACTAAAAAAACAGGCACAAAAGAAGCAATAATTTTTTGGCTGCTGCTGGTTCAAAATCCTATTTAACAATAGTTAACATTAATTTTACTGTAGGTTTTGCGGCAGTACAGCATGCGGATCATCAATGTCCGTTAAATTTACCGCTTCTACTGCGCTAACTTGCGGAACAGCCCGCATAATTGCCTGTTCTATTCCGGCTTTCATCGTCATAATACTCATCGGGCAAGAGCCGCAGGAGCCGAGCAACCGTAATTTTACTACTCCTTCCGCAGTAATTTCTTCTATCGAAACATTACCGCCATCGGCATCTAAAAATGGCCTGATGGTGTTTAATGCTTCTTCCACCTGTTCTGTTAAATTCATTGCAATGCTTCTTTTATCCAGTAAAAATAATCATTTTATCTAACTCCAACCGTATCTGTTGATTTTGCATTTCGGATTGCAACCTGCTGTGCCACACGTTCTGCCATATCAAAAAAAGCAGCCGCCATTGGGTTTCCTTCTTGCAGAATAACCGGTACACCTGCATCTCCGGAATCGCTAATGCTTTTTACCAGCGGAATTTCCCCTAAAAACGGAATATTAAGTTCTGCTGAAAGCTTTTGTCCGCCACCTTTTCCAAAAATATAATACTTATTTTGAGGCAGTTCAGCAGGCGTAAAATAAGCCATGTTTTCTATAATACCCAGCAGGGGCACGTTAATAGCATTCATCATAAACATACCAATGCCTTTTTTTGCATCAGCCAAAGCTACGTTTTGCGGCGTGGTAACAATAACAGCGCCGGCAACCGGAAAAGTTTGGGTTAAAGTGATATGAATATCGCCGGTCCCTGGCGGAAGGTCAACAACCAGATAATCCAGTTCGCCCCAGTCTGCATCGTTAAAAAGCTGTTTTACTGCTGTAGAAACCATTGGCCCGCGCCATGGAACAGGCTGGTTAGGATCAGTAAAAAAACCAATAGAAAGGAGTTTAATACCAAATTTTTCAATTGGTTCTATCCTGGTTTTTCCATTAACTTCTGATGCTTTTGGCCTTGCGCATTCCAAACCAAACATAATCGGAATAGATGGCCCGTAAATATCAGCATCAATTAATCCAACTTTTGCGCCTGTTTTAGCTAATCCAAGCGCCAGGTTAACAGCAACTGTAGATTTGCCAACGCCACCTTTTCCAGAAGCAACTGCAATAATATTTTTTACGCCCGGAACACCAACGTTTTTAGGTGTAGTTACACGGGAAGTCATGTTGATATGCAATTCTACGTCTTTGCTTACAAAATGTAAAATGGCATTACGGCAGGCATTTTCAATCATGCTTTTTAGCGGACAGGCAGGCGTAGTAAGAACTACAGAAAAACTCACACGGTTTCCTTCAATTGCTACATCTTCGATCATGTTTAAGGTAACCAGGTCTTTTTTCAAATCCGGATCTTCTACATAACTTAATGCTTTTAATACTTGTTCCCGTGTAATACTCATTTATTTTTTTGGTTTGCGACATGTTTAAAACAGACAATCAATCGTTTTGTTAAAAATATCCTGTCGGAGAACATTTGGCAGCGGAAAAGATTTTTTAGTTTTAGCCAAAATTTACTGATGCGCCCAAAAAACCGTAAATATCTTAAAATCGGTCTGATTGTTTTCGTTTCCCTACTGATACTTCTGCTAATATCCGGTTTAATTGCTTATTCAAAACGGCAGTTTCTACTTGAAACAGCTATTAGCAAAGCTAAATTAAAAGCCCAAAGCCAGTATAATTTAGATGTAAAAATAGGCTCTGCCAGCTTTACCGGGCTTACTACCGTTAACCTGAAAGATATTACCATCGTTCCTTTTAACAGAGATAGCTTGTTACATATTAACCATTTTCAGGTAAGTGTAAAGGTATGGCCATTGCTGATTGGTAATGTTAAGCTTTCTACCATTATTATGGAAGATGGCAAACTTAATTTAACCAGCATAAAAGGAGTACGCAATTACGAGTTTTTGTTTAAAAAGCAAAAAGACAGCACATCTAAAAAAGCCGGGGCAAACCTGGCCGATTTTGCGCATAACTTAATGACCCAATTTTTGTATAAAATTCCGGATGATCTTAACTTAACCAATTTTGACATTGCTTTTCGTGACGACAGTAACAAATTAAACCTGCAAATACCAAAAGCTACGATTGAACGTGGCAGGCTTTATTCTACCATTCTGGTTAATAACGGTTATGCTACCTGGCACATTGCCGGCAACGTAAATACAGCCAAAAAGAACGTTGCCTTACAGCTTTATGCAGACGGAAAAAAAGTAGAATTACCTTTTATTGAGAAGAAATACGGATTAAAACTTAACTTTGATACCATTGGTACCGAGCTGAAAAAAGAAGAACAAAACGGAGATGAAACGCAGATTTACAGCTCCTGCTTTGTTAAAAACCTGCTGATCAACCATCCTAAAATTGCTTCCAATGATATTGTAGTTCCAAGCGCTTCAATTGATGCCAATGTTTTTATAGGCGAAAATTATGTTTCTGTCGATAGTTCGTCCGTTATCCACCTTAAAAATATTTCGGCTAACCCTTTCATCAAGATCACGCTCAAACCTACAAAAATTTATGAGCTGAAACTGCATACCGAGTGGCTGGATGCACAATCGCTGTTTAACTCTTTTCCAGGCGGCTTATTTGAATCATTAGCCGGAATTAAAGTTTCCGGAAAATTGAAATATGGCCTGAAGTTTTATCTCAATACAAAAGATGCCGATAATGTTCAATTTGATTCTTGGTTGGAAAAAGAGAACTTTAAAGTGCTGCAATACGGACAAACAGATTTGACTAAACTTAATCAGGTTTTTGTTTACACGCCTTACGAAAACGGTAAGCCAATGCCTCCGCGAATTGTTGGCCCTGCTAACCCTAATTTTACGCCTTTAAATCAGATTTCCCCTAATTTGCGAAATGCAGTGATGACTGCAGAAGACCCTTCTTTTTATCGGCATCATGGCTTTGTAGAAGAATCTATCCGCAAATCTATCGCTACTGATTTTAAAGAAAAGCAGTTTAAACGGGGCGGAAGCACCATTTCTATGCAGTTAGTTAAAAACGTTTTTTTAAGCCGACAAAAAACGCTTGCCCGAAAAATTGAGGAAACGCTCATCGTGTGGATCATTGAAAACAACAACATCAGTACCAAAAACCGGATGCTGGAAGTGTATTTCAATATTATTGAATGGGGCCGGAATATTTATGGGATTGGCGAAGCTTCCCGTTATTATTTCGGTAAATCTCCGGCCGATCTCACTATTGGTGAAAGTATTTACCTGGCCAGCATCGTTCCAAAACCAAAATCAGGCTTGTATTCTTTTGAACCGGACGGCAGTTTAAAACCTTATTTGCACGGTTATTTTAACCTGATTGGCCGTTTAATGGCTTCTAAAGGTTATACGCCTTCGGATTCATCTGCTTATGGTTTTTATACGGTAAGGCTAAGAGAAGCTTTGCGGCCTAAAATGGCACCTGTTGATACTACTGCTGCTGACAGTTTAAATCAGGATGGTGATGAAGGCGTAGGGGCTTTGCAGCATCTTAACTTCTTTCAGCGCTTATTTGGCAAGAAAGATTCTACCGTAGAAAAAGCCATCGAAAAAAAGGTTGATACAGCCGGAAAAACCCCGAAAGAAATCCGCATAGAAAAACGCGAACTACGCCGGCGCGAAAAGGAAAAACAAAAAGAACTGCACGATAGGGGGTTGATGTAATTTTAGGTGGTAAAAGAAGCATTGTTATTTGAGTTGATGCTTCTTTTATCGATATAATATAATGCGGTTTTTTGTTTTAGGCAAATGATCTATTGAAGTTGCTCCTGTCTCCACAAACTCATACTCTTTCTTCTTCAATCTCCAAACATCGTTTTCGTACCGATATTTTACCAGATTTATTTGTGATATTGTGCCTGTTAAAGCAATAAAAATGCCCGATAAAAAAAGCGTTACTTCTATTTCTGACCAGGTTTTAGAAAGCAAAATTTATTTTTTGAGGAATCAAAAAGTAATGATGGATAGTGATTTAGCGGAACTTTATGCTGTAGAAACCAGAGTATTAAACCAGGCTGTGAACAGAAATAAAGAGCGTTTTCCAGAAGATTTTATGTTTCAGCTTGATAAGGTGGAATGGGAAAACTTGAAATCACAAGTTGTGATTTCAAGTTATGGCGGACGCAGAACTTTGCCTTATGTTTTTACTGAACATGGCGTACTAATGCTATCAAGTGTATTAAATAGCTCAAAAGCTATTCAGGTAAATATCCAGGTAGTACGTATATTTACACGAATCAGGCAAGTATTAACGGATGGTGCTAAACTAAGCATCGAAATAGAAGAAATAAAAAAGCAACTAAGCACTCACGGCAAGAATATCAATGCGATTTTTAAATACCTGGATGGATTAACAGTTAAAAAAGAGATAGAAAATCCACGTAAACGAATCGGATTTAAGTCTGATGATTTATTGTGATACTTCTTTTACCACTAATTTTTCTTTAACTTATTCAACCCAACCTTCGCGATTCAAGCTTTTTGATATACTTTAAAGCGTTATTTTAATTTTATCTGGATTTTGTCTGGTGTCAAAGATGTTTGAAATAAAGACCTTTTTATTTGTGTTATCAACCCAATATATAATTTTGTAATTTTTAAATACCAAGTAACGAAACTCCTGAATCCTTTCCGACAATAAATCCTCAACCTGCCCGATATAAGGGTTTTGTTCTAAATTAATTGTTGCATCAATAATCCCGTTTACTAAATTTTTGGCAGTCCTAATTCCTGCTTTAAATTATGGTAAATAAAAATGTCTTCCGATTTATCTTCTGCAAATTGCGTCCAATAAATAATCATTTCCATTCCCCAACTTTATTTTTAAGCGTTTTGGCTTCCATAACAAGTCCATCTTCTACATCGTTTAATGATTGATCAATTTCTTTGTTAAGTTGTTCCATACTCATTGGCCTTAAATCATTTTCTAATAACTCCGCTTTTTGTTTGCGAAGAAATTTTTCCAAACCGCCAATAATTTCCTCGTTTTGAAGTTTAAGAAATTCTTGTACAAATAATATTTTGCGGGCTTCTAAATTCATGTTTTGAGGTTTAAAATGGTTTATTTTCTTATAACGAACTTAATTCTGATGCTTAAACTTTCTCGAAATATTCATCCAAATGATGTAGGACACAAAAGCAAAACAAAGAACAGATAAACGCATGCTCCAAAATTCCCAAGTGTGGTAGTTTTTCAGATTCTCTAAACTGTTAGCAGAAAAAATAACGGATAAAGGATTTATAAATAGATACAACTTTAGATTCAAACGTACAAAATTTATATGCTTCTTTTATCACTAAATCTTGTACTTTCTTTATCCCGCCCAGCCTTCCCGGTCCAAACTTCTAAACTGTATTGCTTCCGCTAAATGTTCAATCTGAATATCTTCTGTTCCGGCCAGATCTGCAATGGTTCGGGCAACCTTTAAAATCCTGTCGTAAGCTCTGGCGCTTAAACCTAATTTCTCCATTGCTTTTTTCAAGAGGATTTGTCCGGCTTCGCTAATCTTGCAAACTTGCCGCACCATTTTAGATTCCATTTGCGCGTTACAGTGCAAATCCGGTTTTTCTATAAATCTTTTTTGCTGGATTTCTCTTGCTTTGATTACGCGTTCGCGGATAACTTCACTTTTTTCTGAGATTCTTTCTGAAGATAGTTCTGAAAAATTAACCGGTGTTACTTCTACATGCAAATCAATCCGATCTAATAAAGGACCCGAAATTTTGCTTAAATATTTTTGTACGATTCCTGGCCCGCAAACACATTCCCGGTCGGGATGATTGTAATAACCGCAGGGGCAAGGATTCATAGAAGCCACGAGCATAAAACTGGAAGGATAATCCACGCTCATTTTAGCCCTTGAGATAGTTACTTTTCGTTCTTCTAACGGCTGCCGCATCACTTCTAAAACTGTTCGCTTAAATTCGGGCAGTTCATCTAAAAACAAAACGCCGTTGTGCGCTAAAGAAATTTCTCCAGGCTGCGGATTTCCGCCGCCGCCAACCAGCGCCACATCAGAAACCGTATGATGCGGCGAGCGGAACGGACGAACAGAAACCAATGCATCTGCAGCAGCCAGTTTACCGGCAACCGAATGAATCTTCGTAGTTTCCAAAGCTTCAGACAAACTTAAAGGCGGCAAAATAGAGGGCAAACGTTTAGCCAGCATCGTTTTTCCGGCTCCGGGCGGACCAATCAAAATAAGATTATGACCGCCGGCAGCAGCAATTTCCAGCGAACGTTTGATGTTTTCCTGTCCTTTTACATCCGAAAAATCAGCATCGTATAAACTGATGCTGCGGTAAAATTCATCCCGGGTATTTACCACTTCTTCTTCCAATGGCTTTTCTCCGTTTAAAAAATCTACTACTTGCGTGATCGAATTCACTCCAAAAACCGCTAAATTATCTACAATGGCTGCTTCCCGTGCATTTTGTTTAGGCAGGATAAAGCCTTTATAACCTTCTTTTCGTGCTTGTATAGCAATTGGTAAAGCGCCCCGGATAGGCTGTAATCCGCCATCTAAGGAAAGTTCTCCCATGATGAGGTATTTCTCCAATTCGTCTGGGACTATTTGCCCGGAAGCGGCTAAAACACCAACAGCAATGGTTAAATCATAAGAAGAACCTTCTTTGCGGATATCAGCAGGCGCCATGTTTACAACCACCTGCTGTTTGGGCATGTGGTAATTGCAGTTTTTTAAGGCTGATTTTACACGGAAATAACTTTCTTTAATGGCATTGTCCGGCAGGCCAACTACATAATATTTGGTGCCGCCTGTAATATTTACTTCAACAGTTATCGTTGTAGCTTCGATACCATAAACAGCACTACCAAAAGTTTTTACAAGCACAGGAAATAGGTTGATAAATTTCCTGAAATTAACTAAAAATTAAATAATAACAATTTTAAGAAGAATTATAGTTGGAAAAAGTGTTTTAAATAGATTCTAAAATAAAATATCTGATTCCCTTTCCTTGATCAATTGCTTTTTCAAATCAATATGTTTTACTGCTGAATGAATATTTACAGATAAAATCAGCAGCTATGAAGTTGTTGTTCTTAAAGAAGGAACCAGCAAACCGATAGCGACGGCAATTTCAATTACTCCCATTAAATAAACCCATGCTTCTTTTAACGGTATAAATTTCCTGCAATGCTTCTTTAATTGCTTAAAACTTAAATTATTGAAAATCGAGTAAATTTTTTAGGTGATAAAAGAAGTATAACAGAAATTATGAAAATTCTTAAAACTTAGGAATTGGGTGTTAACAGTTTAAGCACTATCCGATAAGCGTCAAGCAATCCGGAATTAAAGCCTTCTGCGCTTCCCCACAAGTACAACTGAAAAATCCGGTAATGTTTCTTTCCCCATCTTCGCTCAATATCTTCCCGGTTATGGTCCAGCCTTTCTGCCCATTCTTTTGTAGTGAGGTAATAATTATGCCTGTCGTTCCAAACGCCTATAACTTCAAAAGGGCTTTTTGCAACTTCTGTTAAGTACTCGTGCAAACAAAGAAGCGATCCGTTTCCTTCAAAAACATAACGTTCTATAAATGTTCCTTGTGCATGTTTAACCCTTTCGGCGCTTGCGTCCAAATAAATATATCCACCGGGTTTTAGCAGCTTTTCATAGTGTTTTAATGTTTCTGGATAGTTGGGTAAATGTTCTGTAACTCCGCAGTTAACAATTGCATCGTATTTCTCGTTAGGATGATGTTCAAAAAAGTGTTCAAGCAATACTTGGCATGGAAGGTTTTCGCGCTCAATTAATTTTTGTACAAACGCCTGGGAGCGCTGCGAAATAGTAAGCGATGTAACTTGTATCCCTTTTTTACCTGCATATTCAACAAAAGATCCCCAACCGCTGCCGATGTCGAGTACACGATCTCCCGGCTTTGCCTTTACAGCTTCTAATACAAAATCAAACTTATGTGTTTCAGCATCTTCAAGCGTTTCATTATCATTTAAATAAACAGCCTGCGAATAAGCTCTGTGCCTTCGATCTAAAAAAAGAAGAAAAAACTCCTCGTCGGTGTCGTAATGATTGGCGATCCACTTTTTATCACTCTTTACCTGGCCGAAAAGAAATGGCTGGATAAATCGCCAGAGAAAACGTACGCCTCTGTTATCGGAATAGAGATTTCTTAATCCCATAACGCTCATAAGGCTGCCATCAATATCTATCCTGCCATCAATGTAAGCACTAACAATTGCATTCTGGTCGAGCGTGCTTAATGCTTTAACGGCTTGCTCATCCTTCAGCGTAATTGTAAAAGCAGGTTCTTTGCCTCCAAAAATATGTAAAAGCCCATTATCTGTGCGTAATCCGAAAGGTATTTTAGTCCCTTTCTCAGCTAATGAATTGTACTGCTTTTCAATGAGACCAATTAAACGTAAATATTTCTGTTGCATCTACTTGGTTTAATTAGTGATAAGGTTATAATCCAGGTTTAAGAGTAACGGGCCCTCTTTCTAATTATAACTTTAAAAGTAATTATTTTGATTAACTTTTAAAAAAACTAACTAAACACGCAGGCTAAACAAAAAATATGATAAGCTGTCAGAAAAGGGTTGTGCTTTAAAAAGTATGCTGTTATAAAACCAGCAGCGAATGTTTCAGGATTTTGTTAATTGCGATATTAAACAAAAATGCCGAATGTCTCTCGCTGCAGAGCGTTAAAATGGAAAAAAACGGGAAGAAAAAGACAGGCTTTCAAAAGTATACTTTGCAGAAGTTTCAGGACGAATATGTTTATTGGGATGCAATATGCTCCTCAAAAACTTATTACCACTATTCCATCATGAAAACTGCTATCTGCAAACGAAATATAAAAGCATTATACATTTAGAGCCTGTTAAAATTTATTCAATCTATTTTAGATGCTTCTTTTATCAGCTAAAAAATTACAAAATCTTCATCCTTTTTATTGTTGGCTAATGCTAAAACAAAATTTACTGGCATAAAAGAAGCATTAGCATTTTCTTAATAAGAAATTTAAACAGGCCCTCAAAATCATCCCTGAAATTTTTCAGTTACATTTTTGGCATATTGCGCATCATTTTGGCCATTTGCGCCGGGTTGCTAAACTGCTTCATCATCTTCCGCATATCATCAAATTGCTTGATTAAACGGTTCACTTCTGCCAGATCATTACCAGAACCTTTTGCAATTCGCATGCGGCGGCTTTGGTTAATGATATCCGGGTTTTCTTTTTCTTTCGGTGTCATGGATTGGATGATGGCTTCTATCGATTTAAAAGCATCATCCTGGATATCAATATCTTTCATCGCTTTTCCAACGCCCGGGATCATGCCCATCAGGTCTTTCATGTTGCCCATTTTCTTGATCTGCTGGATCTGGCCGAAAAAGTCGTTAAAGTCGAATTTATTTTTGCGGATTTTCTTTTGCAGTTCGGCTGCTTCTTTCTCGTCAAACTGCTGTTGCGCGCGTTCAACCAAAGAAATTACATCACCCATTCCTAAAATACGTGACGACATCCGGTCTGGGTGGAAAACATCCAGCGCTTCCATTTTTTCGCCGGTCCCAATAAATTTGATTGGTTTGTTTACAACAGATTTGATCGACAAAGCAGCACCGCCGCGTGTATCACCATCTAATTTGGTTAAAACTGCTCCGGTAAAATCTAAACGATCATTAAATACTTTTGCTGTATTAACCGCATCCTGACCGGTCATGGCATCCACTACAAACAGAATTTCGTGTGGGTTTAATGCTTTTTTTACCTGCTCAATTTCCACCATCATGGCTTCATCAATGGCTAAGCGGCCAGCAGTATCGATAATTAAAACGTTGTTTCCGTTTTGTTTTGCCTGAGCTAAACCTTCCAAAGCAATTGCAACCGGATCTTTTGATTCGAGGTTTGCATAAACCGGAATGCCGATCTGCCCGCCCAAAACCTTTAATTGCTCAATTGCAGCCGGACGATAAACATCATCTGCAACCAAAAGTGGCTTTTTACCTTTTTGTGTTTTAAGGAAAAGGGCCAGTTTACCAGAAAAAGTAGTTTTACCTGCACCATTTAACCCGGCAATTAAAATGATGGTTGGCGTTGCCGGGAAAGTAAGTTCGGCAGTAGTTCCGCCCATCAGTTTCGTGAGCTCATCGCTCATGATCTTGGTGAGCAACTGACCGGGAGAAATAGACGTAAGCACATTCTCGCCTAAAGCTTTTTGCTTTACTTCGTCGGTAAAAGCTTTGGCTGTTTTATAGTTTACGTCGGCATCGAGCAAAGCTTTACGGATTTCTTTCATGGTTTCGGCCACGTTAATTTCCGTGATCGAACCTTGTCCTTTTAAAACCTTGAATGCGCGGTCGAGTTTATCCGAAAGATTATCAAACATTTTTTAAAATCATTTTATTACAAGGCGAATTTAAGATTATTGGCAGAAAGGTAAAAGGTTAAAGGCGGAAAGATGGATTAATATGATTTTATTTTCAGCTTTAACCTTTCCGCCTTTAACCTTTCCACCCTTCACCTTTAACGATGCTTCTTTTACCGGGTAAAAATTGAGATTAATCATCTATCTCCAGGAAGGAAATTTATAGGTAACGCCTAATGCTAAACTTTGATAAGCCTGAAGCCTGACGGAAGTATTCGGATCGTAAAGTAAGGTTCCGTTTAGCGTTACATTAAACAGCCGGTTAATTTTTGCAGTTAAAGTTGCATCCAAACGGTGTGTCATTTTAAAAGGCGTGTCGTAAGGAATGAATATCAGATAACGTGCTTTCAAATTCATGTTTTTGGCAATGTCTTTATCGATGTTAGAAACAACCTGAAAAGCAAGCTGGTTAAGCACATGATTACCTAAACGAACACCATAAGCAACGGTATCGCCGTGATAAACAGCATCATCTAACACAAATGTTTGCCGGGCTGTTCCGGTACCAAACCTTGCGGTAAAATAAGGGGCAGGCTTATACTCAAATCCGATAGATTCTGTGAGATAACCCGGGGCCATAAACCTTGAAATAAGAACAGGCGCTACTGTTGGGTCACTGGAGTACGTAAAACCTTCATCAAACTGAGATTCAAAACTGAGCGAGCCGTAAAAATCCCAATGTTTGGAAAAATTGATAGAAACTTTATTGTCCCAAAAAATCCGGTCGTTGGTTTTACGTTCCACCTGGCCGCGGTTTTTAACCTTTCCGTACTGCATGATTAGTTCTGAAATAAAGTCTTTACCTTCCTTGTTGTACTCGGTTTTATAATCGAAATTAGAGCCTACGGCGATAGAACTGATCCCGCCCGAGCTCCAGTTATTACTAAAAGCAGATTGGTTAATGTTAAGGCCGAAAATGATGTTTTTGCGCCAGTAACTTACCTTGTAGTCTAATCCGGGTACCGGGATAAATTCCGGGCGAAGGCTTAAAGGCTGCAAGTGTACCGGCAAAATATTCCTGCCAGGTTCTATCCGGAAACGGTTTAGCAGGTTAGTATCGATTTTGACCGTGTCCGTTTTAACGGTATCGGTCCTGATGGTATCCGTTCTAACAGTATCCCTTTTAATAGAATCCCTTTTCTGTGCAAGCGTTTTATTTATAAAAAGCAGTGGTAAAAGAAGCATGAAAAGAAAAGCCGGAAGCTTATGCATAGTGTACAAAGAAAAGCAAAAATGATTTTTTTCAGAAGAAATATTCATTTTAAGGGCAATTCATTAATTAGTTTTTAAAATACTTCGCCCACGAAAACAATTTTCTCCGCTTTAAATAATCTGGAAAAGCATCATTTGCATAAGCTTCCCGCTCAAAAACAATATTCATATAAGCTTCAAAGTGATCTTTATAAATTAACCGGTTGTATAAATAATTGATGAGGTAAAAGAAGTAAAAGGGCAGGACCAGCAACTCTATTTGCTGCCGGAGATGGATAATTTCGTGCCGAACCATTGCTTCATCAAACCGCGATTTTTCGAGCTTTACCAGGATGAAGGGAAATAATGCCATTCCGTTTGCCGGAAGAGAAGGAACGACTAAAACCGGGTAACGCCACTTCATTTTAAAGGTTGTAACGGAGGTAAGAAATAAGCGGAAGGATTGCGGCGGAACCGGTTATAACAGGATTTGATATAGGTAATAAAATCGTAATCGTTCATAATCAAAACCAAATTATAATCCGGGCGGTAACGGTACATAAAATTACTAAGCTGGTCTCCTTTTAAGCCCGTTATTGCACCAACAATAATGGGGTTAAAGCGGGCATCAACCACTTTGGCCCGGTAATCGCGCTGAATAATTTCACGAAGTTTAGTTGCATTACGGCCGCTTCTGCTTAGCATATTGTATATGGCATCAATACCAATTCCGGCACCGTTACTGCCAACAGTTAATAAATCTTTATTTGCAAGCGCGCCATAAGCTTTATTAAACTCGCGTTTAGTTGCTTCTAATTGTTTTTCGGCACTTAAAACAGTATCTTTTATGGTTACTTCGCGCAAAGCAATGCTGGAACGCTTTAAATAAACCGGAACAGATTGGAAAGCGGTAATTTTTACAGTATCGTTAAAGTAACCTGATTTAGTAAAAACAAGCAAATCATTTACCTTCACGGTAATTGTAAACTCGCCTTTGATATTGTTGTACGTGTTTGCTTTTGTACGAACATTAGTTAAAAATACACGTGCAACCCGTTCTTTCGTGCTTTGATCAAAAACTATTCCCTGGATTTGCTTTTCCTGTGCATGCACCTTTCCAAACAATAATAAAAAGCATAGAAACCATAGAGAATATTTCAGCATTATACCACAAAACTACTTTTAGAAAACGAGATTTTGCGTAGCCTTAACAATAATTAACACGTTAATGGGCTATTATTAATTGCTGGCCAATTTTAATATTATCATCGCCCATGGTATTCATTGCTTTCAATTCATCCACACTTAAACCAAAACGCTTAGAAACGTTAAACAAAGTATCGCCTTGTTTAACCTGGTACATTTTACCTCCAACCGGAACAACAGGCAGTTTTGCAGGTGCAGTATAGCGCAAAGAATCACGGGTTTGTTTACCAATGTTTTTATTGATCTGGCTTAAAACACGGTCTTCACGCTTAATTTTCTGATAGTCCGTTTCACTCATATCGTACTGATCGAGGTTGTATTTTTTGATCAGGTTGATGATCATCTGCGGATAAGCCGGATTAGTAGCATAACCGGCAGCTTTTAAACCATAAGCCCAGCCTTCGTAATCGTTTTTATCCAGTTCAAATAAGGGTGCGTAACGTTTTCTTTTTAAAAATTCTGAATGATCGCGAAAAGAACTTTCGGGATTATCGTAAACCCGGAAACAATCATTGATCTTATCATCGTTTTTGTAATAGGATTTTCCTTTCCAGTCGGAAGTACATTTAATACCAAAATGATTATTGGCCACAACGGCCAGTTCGCCATTGCCGTTTCCAGATTCGATCAGTCCTTGTGCCAAAGTAATACTGGCCGGAATGCCATAAGTATTCATCTCCTGGATAGCAATCCCGCGAAAACGGTCTATGTACTGGTTAACATCACCAAAAGTAGTGTAATGCGATATCGCATCTTTATTAAGCTTTTGTACTTCTTTATTATTGCGGGAAGCCTGGTGGGCAGTAATCCCCGTTTTCTTAGTGCTACAAGAAGCTAATACAATTATAGCCAGAAAGAAAGCCCATTTTTTATACATAAAAGAAGTATTACGACCACAAATATAATTTGTTTCGTAATTAGGATAGCAACAGAAAATTACAATTAAAAAAGATTACTGATCGTCGGGACCGGGTTTTTCATCTAAACTGTTTAAACTGAATTTTTTAATGAGTGAAAGTACTTGCGAAGACCATTTGCTGCTGCTGGCATAACCGCCGCGCTGGATGCCTTTTGCCCAGCCTTTATAATCGAAAGAATCGAATTTATCTGCCAGATGGCTAAACTGCTTTCTTTGGGTCATCATCCGGGCAAAATCCTCAAAAGATGCCAGCACAGAATCGTATGTTTTGTAAGAATGCCTCCCTTTCATGCCAAACTGATTATTTGATTTCCGGGCTAACGCACTGTTTCCACTTGCAGATTCGTGCATTGCAATGGCTAATGTTACGCTTGCCGGAATTCCATAGTCGTGCATGATACTTATGGCAGCATCTTTGTACTTCTCGATATATGATTGTGAGGTGTTTTGAGCTTTTGCAAAAAAGCTGATCAATAGGAGTAAAGGCAATATTGCTTTCTTCATAATTGTTTTTTTCGGATGATCATCAGTCCGTCCCTTATCGGCAGGATCAGATTTTCTACCCGTGCATCCACAGTTATTTTGTCATTAAATTCCCGGAGTAAACGTATATCGTTCTCCTGATGTTTGTTATCTAATATTTTTCCTTTTCGTAAAATATTATCAACCAATATTAATCCACCAGGCCGGATATTATCGAGTATTAACTCATAATATTTATAATTATTGCGTTTATCAGCATCAATAAATGCAATATCATATATTTTATGCGATAATAAGGGAAAAATATTAAAAGCTTCGCCTATATAAAGGTTAATTTTATCCACAAAACCGGATGTGGAAAAGTTAGTTTTCAACATTTCCTCTAATTCAGGGTTCACTTCTATCGTATCGATTTCGCCATTTTCTGCTAATCCTTCTGCCAAACAAATCGTAGCATAACCGGTAAAAGTACCAATCTCTAAAATGGCTTTAGGCTGCAATAATTTGCTGAAAAAACTTAATAATCTTCCCTGATAATGGCCGGAAATCATGTGAGGCCGCAGTACTTTCAGATGCGTTTCGTGCGCTATTTTTTGCAAAACCGGTGGTTCTGGTTCGCAATGGTTTTCCAGGTAAGTTTGAAGCAAGCCATCTGGTAGTTCCATCCTGCAAAGATATTAAAATTTAAAAAAGTAGTCAGGCTGTCTGTTTTTTTAGCCAGATGCTTCTTTTACCGGCTATTTTTCTCCAGGTAAGATTGTAAAATAATTATTGCAGAAATGGTATCAATGCGGGATTTATCCTGCCGGTCAATTTTTTTCATTCCGCTTTGCGCAATTACTGCCGAAGCCATTTTAGAAGTAAAACGCTCGTCCATCATCTCCACTGGAATTAAAGGGAAATTCTTTTTTAAAATTGTTACAAAACCTTTTATCATTGGCGCCGATTGCGAAGGCGTTCCGTCCATTTGCTTGGGTTCGCCTACAATAAATTTTTCTACTGCTTCTTTTACCAGGTATTTTTTCAGGTATTCTACAATATCTTTTGGGTGGACCGTTTCCAGTCCGGTAGCAATAATTTGTAAAGGGTCGGTTACGGCAATACCGATGCGTTTGGTGCCGTAATCAAAAGCTATAATTCGGGGCATACTTCTTTTATCGGGTAAAAATTGGTGCTGGCATCAAACTGTATTGTAACGCTCGCATCAAATATATCATCTGTAAAACTTTCCAAACTACAATTTCAATTCTTATTCTTAATTTGCAACGATGCAGTTTAAAGAAATCATCGGACAGGAAAACATCAAGCAAAGGCTGCTAACAACGGTAAAAGAAAACCGGGTAAGCCATGCACAACTTTTTTTAGGTCCGGAAGGCTCGGGCAGTTTGGCTTTAGCTGTTGCTTATGCCCAATATATTTCCTGCGAAAACAAGTCGGATTACGATTCCTGCGGAGAATGTTCTTCCTGCCGAAAGTATCAGAAATTAGTGCACCCGGACCTGCATTTTTCGTATCCGTTTTTTGCCAAGCATAAAGATAATACAGCGCTTACTTTTATTGATCAGTGGCGAAAAGCGTTTCTGCATAATCCATATTTGAACCTGGATGAATGGCGGACGTATTTGGAGGCTGAAAACAAACAGGCAAACATCAACATTGCAGAATGCCATCAGATTATCCGGAAACTAAGTTTTAAGCCATTTGAATCAGAATACAAAATCCTGATCATGTGGCTGCCGGAATATCTGGATAAAGAAGGGAACACGCTTTTAAAAATTATTGAAGAACCGGCGCAGAAAACGCTTTTTTTATTAGTTGCCGAATCGCAGGACGATATTTTAAATACAATACTTTCCAGAACGCAATTAGTCAAAATTCCGCCATTAAAAGATGCAGATGTGCAGGAATATCTGGAGCAACATCATCAAACAGAACATGCAGCAGAACAAATTGCTTACCTCAGCAATGGAAACCTGACTGCTGCTTTACACAGGATTAACAGTGATGACAGCAGTTATCACGATCTTTTTACACGCTGGCTTCGTTTGTGTTTTACCAATGATGGTTTAAAACTGATCGATTTTACAGAACAATTAGCCAAGCTGGGGCGAGAAAACCAGAAGAATTTTTTGCAATACGGCATGTGCTTCATCCGCGAATGCGGTATGCTGATTTCCGGTGCGGGAAGCCTGGTCCATCTGCCAGAAAAAGAATTGATCGTAGCGCAAAATATGGCTGCCAAAGTTTTAACCATAGCCATGGTGGAAGTAATTGCAGATGAGCTGGATAAAGCGCATTATCATGTGGAACGGAATGCCAATCCGAGAATCTTATTTTTAGACGTATCTTTGCAATTAATTAAAATTTTAAAATTTAAAACGTTCCCGCAAGGGACTCAACATATATTGTATTAACATGGGATGTGGAAGCTGTTCATCAGGCGGATGTGCGCCTGCTGGCTGCAAAAGTAACGGCGCTTGCCTTACAAACGGTTGCAGCAAATTAGATGTTTACGATTGGCTTTCCAACATGGATATGCCTTCTAATTATAAACCTTTTCAAATAATAGAAGTAAAATTTAAAGGATCACGCAAAGATTTTTACCTCAATATAGATAACATTTACTTAGAAAACGGCGAACTGGTTGTTACCGAAACCACAACCGGCGGTTTTGATGTGGGCCACGTTTCTATCACCGGCGAACTGGTGCGCATGCAGCTTGTAAAAAAGCATGTAAAAGAAGCAGACGTAACCAAAAAGATCTTCCGAAAGGCAACACCTGCGGATGTGGAAAAATGGAAAGCTGCAAAAGAGCAGGAGTGGGAAACCATGCACAAAGCACGGAAACTGGCTTTGGACCTGAACCTTTCGATGAAGATAAGCGATGTGGATTATCAGGGCGATAAAACCAAAGCTACTTTTTATTATACGGCAGAAGGACGGGTTGATTTCAGGGAGCTAATTAAGAAAATGGCCGAATCTTTCCGGATCCGCATTGAAATGCGTCAAATCGGCATGCGCCAGGAAGCAAGCCGTTTAGGCGGAATTGGGTCCTGCGGAAGAGAACTGTGCTGTTCTACCTGGTTAACTGATTTTAAAACAGTTTCTACAGCTGCGGCACGTTATCAAAACCTTTCTTTAAACACGTTGAAATTAGCCGGGCAGTGCGGTAAGTTAAAATGCTGTTTAAACTATGAGCTGGACAGTTATATGGATGCTTTAAAAGATATTCCGGATGATGTACATATTCTGCGTACAGAAAAAGGCGATGCACGTTTACAAAAAACGGATATTTTTAAAAAGCTGATGTGGTTTAGCTATCCAAAGGAAGAAAACTGGGTTCCGGTACCTATCAAACAGGTACGGGAAATACAGGCGCTTAACAAAAGCGGCGAATTGGTTGCTGATTTAGGTGAAAGCAAAGCCGCAGAAACTGCAACAACAGTTAAAGCATTTGATTATGAAAATGTTGTAGGACAGGATAGTCTGACCCGTTTGGATGACCGTGCCGCTAACCAACGTAAAAAAAATAACCGGAATAAGCCAAAACCAGTTGCCGAAGCCGGACAAAAACCAATAGTACAAGTTACAAAAGTAGTTGTGCAAACTGTACAGGTTAAAACAGTACAGCCAAATAATCCGGAACGCCCGGCAGAAGGAGCCGTTCGTGAAGGAAACCCGAACCGCCGGCATCATCGCCGGAACCGGCCAAACCGTAACCCGAACAATCAAAATAATCCTAATCAGCAAAACAATAACAAAGCAGAATGATCAGGGTAAAGCTCTTTTTAGCAACTGTTTTTATCGGCCTTTTTTTTATGCTCCAGGCTTGTAACGAGCCGGGGACTTTAATCGATCAGAGTACCGAAATTAGTAACCATAACTGGCCGTACATCAACAAAATCAAAACGGATGTTAAAATTGAGGATATTTCTGTTCCTTATAATATTTATTTTAACCTGCGCCATTCGGCTGATTATAAGTATTCCAATATTTTTATTTTAGTCCATCAAATTAGTCCCGATCATCAAACTAAAATCATTCGTTACGAATTTAAATTAGCCAATCCGGATGGTGAATGGCTGGGCAACGGTTCTGGCAATTTGTACAGTTACCGCTTGCCTTTACAAACTAATTTTCGTTTTCCGATTAAAGGAACTTATTCTTTTATTATTGAGCAAAATATGCGTGATAATCCTTTAAAGGAAGTTGCAGATGTGGGTTTAAGAGTTGAAAGGGCGAAGTAAACCCATTAAAAAATAGCTGTTTCTTAAATCTTAGGTAAATCATTAGTATTAACTTCTATTTTCCTGCTTTTTCACCTGGAAACTCTGCATCTTAATTTTTTACCGGTAAAAACAGTATTGCCTTTAATATCTTTACTGCTGAGACAAGTCTAAATAGTAGTTACCTTTGTCGTTTCGCTTACGTAGTGATATTAAACAGAGCGATAAAGGGCAAGACCTAATAACTTGTTGTACCATGAACATTCATAATAAAGATATTGGAACCAAGCAAAAAGCACTTGCTATTAATCTTGATTCCGGCATTTATGGTTCCTTTGCAGAAATTGGCGCCGGACAGGATGTAGCCGCCCATTTTTTTAAAGCAGGGGCTGCTGCAGGAACAATAGCCAAAACCATGTCTGCTTACGACATGACTTTTTCTGATGCCATTTACGGCGCACAGAAAGTAAAGCGTTACGTAAGCGAGCAGCGTTTAAAGTCGATGCTGGACCACGAATACGAACTATTATTGGAACGCCTGGCCGAACAACGCGGCGATACAACCACTTTTTTTGCTTTTGCAGGAACCTTTTCTGCTTTAAATTATCATAAAACAAACGAAGGCCATGGCTGGATGGGCGTACGTTTCCAGTTGGAGCCAAAAGGCGCTTCGCACGATGTTATCATCCATGTAAAACTACTGGACAACGATGCCATATTACAGCAGCAGGCCGTAGGTATTTTAGGCGTAAACCTGATGTATGCCTGTTTTTATTACCACGAAACACCTTCTATTTTTTTAATGTCTTTGATGGACGATTTATCGAAAGACCGCATTCAGATAGACATGATCAGTTTTGAAGGCCCGGGTTTTAGTAAAGTAGATAACCGGCTGATGAGCTTGCACCTGGTAAAATACGGGTTTTCTGATGCAGCTCTTTTTGGTTCCGATGGTAGAAATATTCAACCATCGGAAATTTTATATAAAAAGCATATTGTGGTAATGCGAGGACGTTTCAGGCCACTGATCAACGTACACTTGGATATGCTTACCCGTGGCGTAGAACAGTTTATGAAAGAGCCGGATGTAGATACATCTAAAGTTGTGGTGATAACAGAACTTACTTTACAAGCGCTAAAAGAAAGAAATGCCGACCCGGATGCCGAAATAGATGAAAAGGATTTTCTTGACCGTGTAGATATCCTTTGTTCGCTCGGCCAAACGGTATTAATTTCTAATTTCCACGAATATTATAAGCTGGCGGCTTATCTCTCCAAGATCACTAAACTTAAAATAGGCGTAGTTTTAGGTTATCCTAACCTGGAATATATTTTTTCTGAAGAGCATTATATCAACCTTCCCGGAGGTATTTTAGAATCATTTGCTACCTTATTCAGCCGGAAAGTAAAACTGTTTATTTACCCTACTTTTAGCGATGGCGTTATTCAGAATGTCAGAAAATTTTCTCCGCCTGCGCATTTGGTAGATTTGTTTGAATATTTGATCGTGAACGATAAAATAGAAGACATCCGGGATTATAATGAAAACAACCTGCATGTACAAACCGATAATGTTTTACAGCTTATTAAACAAAGCGCGCCAGGCTGGGAAGAATATGTGCCTGCCGAGGTGGCCAAGGTTATAAAAGAGCGGTGTTTGTTTGGTTATAAAGGCGAAAATATGCTTCCAAACCAAGAAGTTTCTTTGAATAATAATTAGTAAAAATATAAAAATGGATTTGAGATTAGAAGTTGAATTCAGCAAAACAGAACTGACAGAAAGAATTGATTCCCTCAAAAACCAAATAGACCAGTCACGCCCCTTACCGCAAGAAATTGAAGATAAAGTAATGCAGAAACTGCGTCTGGAATGGAATTATCATTCTAACGCTATAGAAGGAAACCGTTTAAATTACGGCGAAACGGTTGCTTTTTTAATGACCGGAATTACGGCAAAAGGCAAATCTTTAAAAGATCATTTAGACATTCGTGGACATAACGAAGCAATCCTTTTCCTGCTTTCTATCGTGAAAGATGAACGTGATTTTACTGAATCTGATATTCGTGCTTTGCATGAAAGGATTCTGGTAGAACCTTATGATTCTCCTGCTCAAACTGCTGAAGGAATCTCTACAAAAAAGCGGATTACTTTAGGTAAATATAAAACACAACCAAACCATGTAAAAACAGTTACAGGCGAAACTCATTATTATGCTTCTCCTGAAGAAACACCTGCAAAAATGCAGGAATTGATGGATTGGTACAAAGAAGCCAGTCAGAATAAAGAAATTCATCCTTTAATTTTAGCTGCTTTATTTCATTATAAATTTGTTGCGATACATCCTTTTGATGATGGTAATGGCCGTTTATCACGTATTTTGATGAACCTGATTTTGATGCGAAATGGTTTTCCTCCGGTTGTTATTAAAATGGAAGACCGGCAAAATTATTACGCTAATTTAAGTCAGGCTGATACCGGAAATTTCTGGCCTTTTATAGAATATATTGGTGATTATTTAACCAATTCTTTAAATTTATATCTCAAAGCAATTGAAGGTAGAGATATTGATGAACCGGAAGATATTGATAAGGAAATTGCTTTGTTTAAGTTGGAGTTGAATAATAAAATAGAATTTAGTACATGACAAAAACTAATAAGGCAGTGTGTATCAGTAAAATAAACGCAAATTTATTCGTATAGTAGACTGGCATTCAGTATATTAGAAGAAGGCCACCACGTCTTTTTTCTAATT
>NZ_WPIK01000010.1 GCF_009754915.1 Mucilaginibacter arboris
TTTTATTCTAAAAACTATAGCTATCATCAACCTATTATTATTTCGTACTAAATTAAAAAAGTACGTAATATTGGTTTCGCATTGCTTATTTTTTTGTAAAACCAGCGTTTAGCCAATTCGGCTGTCGCGAGGTAAAATAGTATGATCAGTAACATCCAGCCATAATAAGCCAAAGGCAGCTTTACAAACCCAAACCATGTAGATAGAAGTGTAACAGGTAAAGCTATTACACCTTGTTCATTTTTAATCCTGTTCGTATAGCCCAATCTTTTGATGCTTCTTTTATGCCACTAAAAACAGTATTGCCGTTTCGTTCAGCCCTTGTACATTACTTCGTAATATTCTTTGGCTAAACGGCCTGATTCAAAAGTGGGCATTATATTAGCGGCGGCTTGTTTAAGTATAGTTAACCATTTCTGTTCATCGTTATAATACATTGGAAGGACAGTTTTTTCTAATGTATCCATTAAGTTTATATTTTCCTGTTTATCTTTTTCTATTGTTGAAAGCAGGTCTGAAGCTGGTTGGATGATAAAACAATTTTCCCCGTTTACTGCAAATTCTGGCATCCAGCCATCAGGTACAGAAAGGTTAATACTGCCGTTCATGGCGGCCGTCATACCACTGGTCCCCGAAGCTTCCCGGTACAAGCGCGGGTTGTTTAGCCAAACATCAGAACCTTTTTTTAACAAAGCAGACAGGCCAAGCTCGTAACCGGTAAGTACCGCACAGTTTTTAACAGGCTTTGCCCGGGAGATGATCTGGTTAAATAAGTCGATAGCGCTATTATCTTCAGGATAGGGTTTGCCAGCCCAAATAATTTGTACCGGAAACTGCGTGTTGTTTATCAGGCTTAAAAATCTTACCCAATCAAGCATTAAAAGATCGGCACGTTTGTAACCTGCAAATCGCCTTGCCCAAACAAGGGTCAGGATGTTTTCATCAAACAGTTTTCCGCACTGGTTGGCAATTTCTTTAAATAAATGTCGTTTCAGTTCTTTTTTTCTGCTGATGATCGCTTCATTATGATTGCTTTTGATAGCATTATCCAATAATGCATCTGTCCAATAAGCTTTGTTTTGTGCGTTGGTAATAGCGGTAATTTCGCATACGCCCGGATTGCTGCCCCACATTTCCCGCGCAACTTCTGCGTGTAATTTGGATACGCCATTTGCTTTCCGTGAAAATTTTAGTGCAGCCAAAGTATAATTAAAATTATCGCCCTCCATGTTCAGCAGAAATTTAACTTCATGCTCCTGCAAATGGTAAAAAAATGACATCTCTTTCAATAAACCGTAATGATGTTCTTCATTGCCAGCCATTTCGGGCGTGTGGGTTGTAAATACAACTCTTTTTTTTACTTCTTCGAGGCTCTTATATTTGGCATGCAAGTAAAAGTTAAGCGAAACAGAATGTCCTTCGTTCATGTGATAAACATCAGGTTCTATTCCTAAAATATCCAATAACATTGCACCTCCAATACCTAAAATAATGCTTTGGGCGATACGGGTGGCTTCATGAGGGTCATACAAACGATGGGTTATGGTACGGGAGACGTAATCGTTATCAGGAATATCTGTACTGAGCAGAAATAATGGGGCAGAGCCAAATATTTCCGGTTTTAACAGAAAAGCTTTTACGTGTACCGGGGAATCATGTACCGGAACAGTAAAAACAATGCCTGTATCTTGTAAAAAGGCATATTCCTTTTCTATAAAATCGGGCTTCATCAGGGCATTGGTATCCCTTGCCTGTTCATAGTAACCATATTTCCATAACATGCCTACGCCCAGCATATTTTGCTTTAACTCATACGCGCTGCGCAAATGCGACCCTGCGAGAAAGCCTAATCCGCCGCTATAAATTTTTAGCGACTGGTCAACCGCAAATTCCATAGAAAAATAAGCGGCGGAAGTATTGTATTTTTGATCTGGTACGTACCCGAAAATTTCCTCTTTTGTTATCATATTTTAAATTATTGGCTTCTTTGCTAAAATTACAAGTTTTAAGCTGTAAAATTGAAACCACAACTAATCATACCGAAATTGTTCATGCTTCTTTTATCACCTAAAAAACATAACCAGATGAAGGATTGATCGAAAAAGAGGAAGTACAATCATCATATTAAACTTGAAGTTACTTGCATAGGTGAAAAACTGGCAAGGATTATTCTGAGAACTTCCAATCAAATTTAAAAGCTTCGACAAAAAAACAGTGATAAAAGAAGCATCGAACGGTTAAGGATTGATATGATAACGGTCCATTAAATCAAGCAGCACGCCATTTGTCCAGCCAAAGCCATCTTGCAAAGGATATTCGCCGCCGCCAGCGTTTAAATTTGCATCTACTACATTGTATTTTTCCATTAATTTTCCGGTTTGTTTTAAAAGACGCACGTTAATATTGATTCATCTTTCGGCAATTTCCCTGGCTAAATTTTTCTGCTGATATTTTTCCAATCCGTCAATAGCAATATATTCTAAAGGTGTCCAGGCATTTGGCAAATCCCATTGCTGTCCGCTGCGGTTAACGGTAGTTACCAAACCGCCTGTTTTTAAAAATGTGCTTTTTAATTTCTGCGCCACGCTTTCGGCCTGTTTTTTTGTAGCAACTTCAAATTCTAAAGGAAACGTACCGGCAAGCGTTTCAACAGGAGAGGTTTGTTGCAGCTTCCAGTTATAATCCAGGAACCATCCGGTTTTCTCATTCCAGCAATATTTTAAAATGGCTTTTTTGTGCTGTTCTTATCGTCTGTAAAAATTGCTGCCGATATTGCCCGTTATTTTAATTGTCCTTCATTTTGATGATAAGTAGGCAAGGGTTTAATTTCAGGATGATATTTAACCCCTCTGGGCGTTAACCAATACAAAAGCATTACCCTGGAATAGCGAAAGTTAAAAGGCGATAAAATAACTGAAACGCCCAAAATAAGGAAAATGTAGAGCCATGGAGAACTGGTATTATGCGTAAAAGTATAAATGGCAATTACTGCCGCTACCATTTCGGCTACATTTAAAGCATAGCTGGCAAACATCGACACATAAAAATAACCAGGCTCCTGCTCAAATACAAAGCCGCAATAAGGGCAACTTTTGTTCATCTTTTGGGTATGAAAACCATACATGCTATTGGCAAACATATTTCCCTTGCGGCAGCGCGGACATTTAGCATGGGCCATTGCGTAAGCTTTAGAAACCTTTTCCATTATATTTATAAATTAAAGTTCTGTGGATAATCGTATTTATAATTGTGGTCAATACTCTTTTTAAACACCTCCGGTGTAATACCAGTTTGCTTTTTAAAGAATTTTGTAAAGTAGGAGTTATCTGAAAAATTAAGCTGATACGCAATTTCAGAAATACTTAATTCGGCATTAATTAACAAGCGCTTTGCTTCCAGTAAAACACGGTCGCGTATTAATTCGCCTGCAGATTTTCCCGCAAAATCTTTACAAAGCGCATTTAAATGATTGGGCGTTACGTAAAGCAAATCTGCATATTCTTTAGGCAGCTTCAAATCAGTAAAATGTTTATTAATCAGCTTCTGAAAATTTTTCAATAGCAAATGGCTTTGTTTGGGCTGTTTTTTTAAGGTTGAATCTGAAGTTGTTCTGGAAATAGAAATGAATAATTCCAGCAGCAAAGAACGGATCATATCTTTATACGATGCTTCTTTTTGCTGATATTCTAACAAAATCTGTTCAAAAAGCCGAATAGCATTTTGCTTATTTTTATCTGATAAAAGAAGTACTTCATCTTCGGCCATTCCGCTAAAAAAAGAGAAATATTCCAGATAAGCAGGGTTTAATAATAAAGACTGAAAAAACTGATCCGAAAAATTAATGATGTAACCATCAATGTTTCCTGCAAAATTCCAGGTATGTACCTGGCCAGGAACCATAAAATAAATCTGGCCAGCTTCTACAGGAAATCTTTTAAAGTCGATATCATGGGTCCCAGTCCCTGAAGTAAACATGACCAAATGATAAAAAGAATGCCGGTGTGGAAAACGCAGGTTTTGGTGATGATGCAAATAAGCAGCGAAACGATCTGTCAGAATATCTTCCTGATCTGGTTTTTCTGCTGATAATGTGCAGATATCGTACACTGGTATTTGTTTCATTTCTGTACAAAAGTACCATCAGTTTAATAACAACCTTGGAACTATTAATAGTTTTAATGGTATTTTTTACTGATATGATTTATACTTTACTGTTTTTATCAGGATAAAAATGTTTAAGGCCCTTGTTTTTCTGTTGACCAATGCTGTTTTTATCAGGATAAATATTCCTGATTTTTACGCGATGGCAGCAAATAAGCAGTTAAAATTAACCGGACGAATTTGGCTGGAAACGGAAGATGGGCCGCTGCCTGGTAAGGGATGTGTAGAATTGCTTGATAAACGGAAATGTTAAAAGGTACGGTAAATGTAGATGCCCAGGTGAATTATAACCTCATTAAAACGCTTAATTTAAAAGTTGGCGCAAGCAATTTGTTTAACCATTATTATTACTCATATCTGGGCGGTTTGCTTGTTGATGGTTTATATTATACTACGCTTACTTAGCAGTTGAAGTTTTTGGGGTTGAGCTGAAAAAACCGATGCTTCTTTTAGCATCGGTTATACAAATTTAGGGTTTACAGTCCGAGTTTGCTTTTTGTTGTATTTTTCCGAATAAAAACTTAAAAATTTTAAGTGCAAAAGGTAAAAATGAACTGCAATGTTGTTTTATAGACTGCAAGCAATTAACTGAACGTGTATTTAATAAGATAATCCAATATTTTAGTGATGATTTATTTTTTTTACGGTTTCATTTGTCATTGGTCCATTTAAGGGTTATACGAAAATGTGCTTCACTATCTAAACTAGTCAATATTATTCCAGCCTTGGCGGTAAATTTAAACCCTAATTCAACTTCAACTTCTTTAGGGGAATTTGAAATTTCTCTTATACAATTAATAATACTATTTGAAACTTGTTGCAGGGGATAAAGAGCCTGATCAAAACCTTCCTTAACGTTTTCAATAACTCCTCTGTTTTGAGTGATACTTCCACGCATGGGTTCGCTTTGCACTTCATTAGAAATTTCTACGAATATATTGCTACCGTCATTTGCTTCTAATTGCAGTATATTTTTCATTGTATCCTATTTTTAATCTTCAAAAGCGTCTATCGATAATTCTTTTGAACCCTTGTAAAGTTTCATCCAATTACTTGATTCATCATTTTGTCCTAACATATAATAACACCTTGATAATGCCAATATGTAACTTTGTTTTCGCTCGTCTTTAGGTGCTAAGTCATACGATTTTTTGAAATCGTCAATCGCTTCTGTTAATTTATTTAAATCAATATATACTAATCCACGGCCATAAAAACCTTCTGGCTGATCAGATTTTAATTCAAGGGTTTTGTTCCAATCTGCTAAAGACAAGTTCAGTAGCTCATTTCTTTTGTCTTTATCATCAGTTTTGATTGCATGATAAGCCCTTGCCCTTGAAAAATAAGCCGATCTCAGATTACTAAGTACTTCCCACTTGTTATTATATTCTATGGCTTTAGTAAAATCTGAGATGGCTAAGTCGAAATTTCCTTTCATATCATAACAGTCGCCCCTTTCATAATAAGCTGCTGAATAATCAGAATCTTTCTCAATTGCCAATGAGAAGTATTCAATTGCTTTATCAATATTTCCTATCGTACGTTGTCCGTTACCTCTGTCATACCATTTCTCAGCAGTTGTCAAATTATCTTTGTTGGATAAAATCTTATCTTTAATACCTGTAACATCTTCATTGGTTAATTCAAGGCCATTTTGCAGTTGCAAAAGTGCAAGTTGCGATGTCTCTGATAAAGGGTATTCATCCCTCAGGATGTCTTTTAAATATTTTTCATACTCTTCAATACCTTCACTGTGTAATTTCATTTTGGTTATTTTTTCACCCAAGATCTTTAATACAATGTCATCAGAAACCCCCATTCTTTTCCCGGTTAAAGAAAGGCCTTTAATTAAAGCGTCAAATACTTTGCCTTGTGGCCGGGCTATTGATAAAAAAGCAGTGTCAACCTCCGAAGAAAATCTAACTTCGGGCAATCCTTCTATAATAATTGGAGTTAAGTGCTCAGGTAAATTTTCAAATCTGATCGAGATGCAGCCGCTATCAAATGCTTTTAAAAGGCTTTTTTGAGAAAGATCCGGATCTAAGGCAGTATAAAAGCCAGTAGAAAATTTTATTGCGGCACTATCACTTATTTCTTTTTTTGTCCCGATTACAATAGGAACAAATTGCGATATGGCTTTGGCTTGAATTTCAGAATAACAGGCATTTATTAAAACACATTTAACATATTCATTTACTAATTTAAAAAGAGATGCCAATGCGTCTGGAGGAATAACTTTTGAATTTCCTTTTTCGTCTTCAAAACAAATCTCGCCAGTTTCTTGTCCATGTCCAGCAAAATGAACAATGTGGGGTTTGTAGTTCAGTATTGTCTGAAGGACATCGTCGGGTTTAACAGCTTGCCGGTCTTTTAATTCAAAAAAAGAATTTGTTGACAATCTATTTCGAACTTCTTGAAGTTCATTACCTAAACGTAATTTACCAGCATTTGTAGGTTCTGAGGCAAGAAATAGAATTCGTAGCGTTTGTCTTTCAATTGGAGAAGTTTCCATATAATAATTATTTATTAAAATTAGTTATCATATTGCTGTTAATGCCAGTTACACTTCCAGGGCAGTCAAAAAATAAATAGTAGTAAGTGGGATAAAAGGTTAATTCAAATTTAAGTAATAACAAATGTTAAACAACTAAATTTATTTTTATTTAAAAAAATAGATTTGATAAGAAAGTAATACAGATTTAGAGCCTGTTTAAATTTCATTCTAAGATTTTTGGGCTAAAGTCAAACCTGATTTTACAAATTCCACGGCCTGAAGACCCTGGCAATTAAGCACTTTTGTTTTACAATACCTTTACACCTAACAACAAGACCCTACATTACAATTGCAGTTATTAATTGCCACAGCCTTTAGGCCGTGGATAAAGGGAACAAGAATTGGCTTTAGCCTAAAAGTACAAGCTATAAAATATTTGATGAAATAAAGAAGCATGAAAAAAAGGAAGGACAAAATTTAAACAAGCTCTTACATTACAAACTATATTTTATTTGTGCAACAATGCCTATTGCCATTATAATTTCTCCCTTGATAGTCCTATTGTTAATCTTTTAACCTTCTTCAAAAACAAAAAAAGAGGCTGCCTTTTACAACAACCTCTTTTTTCTGTAAAAGCTATTTCAATTTCTATTGGGCAAAAACCTCATCCAAAAACAGCTTCATGTGTTCCCAGGAGCGCTTTGCAGCCAACCCATTATAAGCAGCGCCTTTAGAATTATCATTTCCGGCAGCAGGATCGGTAAAAGAATGAACAGAGTTACCGTAAAAAATCATTTGCCAGTCGGCTTTACTGTCACGCATTTCCTGCTGAAAAGCTAAAATTTCTGCCTGTGGTTCGTTTGGGTCGTCCGCACCGTGGCAAACCAAAACTTTCGGTTTAATTTGTTCTGCAGGCCGACTGGCATCTTTTCCTAATCCACCGTGAAAAGAAACTACACCTTTAACCGGAAAATTAGCACGTGCCATTTCGAGTACGCCCGTTCCGCCAAAACAAAAACCAATTGCAGCAATCCGCGAAGCATCCGCACCTGATTTTATTAATTGCTGCATCGCTAAATCAATCCGGTGCTGGTAGGCTTTGTAATCCTTTTTGTATGAACCTGCTAATTTCCCGGCCTCAGCAGGACTTTTTGGATAATTACCTTCACCATAAATATCAGCTACGAAAGCATAATAACCAAGTTTGGCTAATTGTTCAGCCGTTTCTTTAGCATGGGCATCAATACCCATCCAGGCAGGTAAAACCAGTATTCCAGCTTTTTTTTGTGTGGGATTTTGTGGTTTAATAGCAAACCCTGTTAGTTTTTGATTGCCATCCAGATAAGTTACAGATTTTAATTGTGCATTTGCCAATGGCAATACCAGTGTAAAAGCAAAGGCGAGAAGTAATGTTTTTTTCATGATTGCTGTTTGTTAATACATCTTTTAACAACTTTATGCTGATAAAAGAAGCATCATAGTTTTTATAAATTAGTTATGGCCTGTTTAAATTTTTATCATAAGAAATCCAATGCTTCTTTTACCGATAAAAAGTTGATAGGCGGATGATCTTTAAATTAAAAATTACAGGAACATCATAAATTTTACCTGATAAAAGAAGCATCGGCAATACGTTGAATAAAATTTAAACAAGTTCTTATTGTTCCCTGAAAGTTTGTACCACTGGTAGTTTCTTTCCGGGTATCAAAATCTTTTTCAGCATCCAGTTTATTTCTTACACCATTTAAAGCTGATTTACCTGTTAAAATTTATGCTATAAAAACAGCATAAGCAGGTTTTGTTTGTGCCGCATCAGAAAATATAGATTGATTTTAAAAGAACCTGTAATAAAGGCTAATATTTATACTGAGATAACCTGTTTAGAATTTTTATCCTATAGTAGGAGGGAGGATGTATGGTTTATGAAACAATTTTGGTTTTTTAAAATGCTTTACACTAAAAATGATTAGAAAGCGGAAATAATATGCTTTTTAAAAAGAACCGATACTAATTAGATTAATATAAGTCTTTGTATTACATGTTATTGTAAATTCTATTTAAAATTATAATATAAGTATTATTTAGTATTATTAACAAATAATAGTAAAAGTTCGATTTTCTTATCATTATGCTTCTTTTACTGCTAAAAAACATAAAATGCTCATTAAAAAGCAGAAGTATTAACGATAGTAAATGCAAAAATTAGCTAAACCTGCTTTTTTAGGAAATCGAAAAATGAGATATATTATACTGGAATTAATATTAAGGTAAATATATTTTCTCCATTAATACTAAAGTTTAAAATATTTACTTTTTATATATTAAAATTATTGATACAGATCAATATAATCTATTTTTTATATCTAAAGCTGGAAAAATTGTAGAAAAATCTGGTTTGACAGGATTGAAATTTTATTTCAATAATTATTAAGCGCTTTAAAAAGCAGAAAAACTATAAACTTTTAGTTATTTTTTATACAGATATTGAATTAAAATATTACACTATTCTGCTAATATTATTTATAGTTAAATGATATTTACAATCATTGTTTTTGTTATGCCAGCAAAACATACTGACTTTTTTTAAAAACAGGTTTCCTTCCGATTAAATGCTTTTTCCTGCTTATTTATAAAAGAAAAGTACTCCTCCGTTAACTAAAATATTTTTTTATAAATAAGTTAATCACTTTTCTTGATATAAAAATAAAAATATTTATATACAAATGTTATTTCTTTAAAATATACTATTGTTAACATAGGTAATAATAACATTTATAGTTAGTTAACAAAATAAATATTTGTAAAAATAACCCTGATAGTTGGCATGCCGTACAAGCCAACCAATAAACAAATAGTCTTAAAAAACAGACAATATGTTGCAAAATCAAGACAGGGAAAATAAGTCAATTTACTATAAAAGTTTCGGGCACGGTTCCCCAATACTAGGCAACTGCTTAAGAGTTATAAAGGCATTATTTCTACAGGACTTCTTCCTGGCCAAAACTGCTTTCCCAATCCTTCCCTCAAACCTTTTATATTAAACATTAAATAAATATAATCAAAGTAAGTAACTGAATATGAGTGTACAATCACTAATTAAAAAACTATTATTTTGTTTAGGCTTTATTGCTTTTGGAAGTTATGCAAACGCACAGGTAACCCTGATAACAGGCCCAAGCGACCGTATTACAAGCCCGCCAACAACTTCTTCTGCTGTAGGGCAAATAATAAGTTCTGGCGGCAGTATTTCATTAAAAATAGGTTCAGCCAGCACAGCTACTGATATTATTTACCAATGGTACAAGTTAGACAGTACAGGTGTTAAGCATTTGGTACAAAGTAGCAGTAACAGTGCTTACACCGAAACTACTACAGATGCAGGTTATTACACCTATCAACTGGTAATGAGTAATTCTAACCAGTGCACATCTGATATTTCTGATCCGTTTAAAGTTTATGTCCTTCCTGTATTAAACCCAACCATTGCCGCCAGCAGCGCCACTATTTGCTCTAACGGTGTAAGTGCATCTACATTAACCGCTAATCCCGGTAACAGTAAATATTCCTATCTGTATCAATGGGCACTTAATGGTACCAATATAGCCGGTGCAACGGCGGCTACTTATACCACAACGGCAAATACTACAGGCAGTAATACTTACAGTGTAAAAGTTTCTTATGCTTTAAGTTCAACCAATACCGGAACTGCCAGCCAGATCATCAACATTGTTCCGGTTCCAACCAAACCTGCAATTTCCGTAGGGCAATAAAAATATACTGTAAAAGAAGCTATCCTCCTGTAAGTTATGACAGTAAAAAGATTTCCTAAGTTTATTGCCTGGTTAATTCTGTTACCTGCTATGTTCCTTAGCTTTCGTACCGTGGCTGGAAACCCTCCAACGCAGGTTGTTACCATTTGTGAAGGAACTTACACTGTTTTAAATGCAGCAACTACAAATGCTGCTGGTTACCAGTGGTATTTAAATGGCCAGGTAATAGTAGGCGCATATGAAAAAAGTTATGCAGCAGGAAAAGCAGGGATTTACACTGTAGTAGCCTATAATCAAAATTCCTGTGCATCTGCTGCTTCTGATGGGATAGAAGTGGATATGACTACTTCAGACTATATTACTTTTAATCCTTTAGCTGACAAAACGCTCGGTAATGCGCCTTTCCGGTTAACTGCAAATAGTAAGAATAACAGTAAAATAACTTACACCGCTTCTCCGGCAGGTATTGTTACTATTGAAAATGATATGCTTACCCTGATTGGCGCTGGTACGGTTACCATTACAGCTACAGCAGACGGAAAAAACAGTTGCGGGAACGCTATTACTTCTACACAAACACTAAAGGTTAACCCTGCAGGCGTTAAAACCATAGCAGCAGTTAATCCAACAGTTGACCTTGCCTTAGCAGCAAGCTCAGACAGTAAAGATGTTAACGTAGATCAGCCTTTTGAATATACCCTCACCGTAAAAAACCAAAGTGCACAAACTGCAACACTGGTAAGCGTAACTGATACTTTGCCAGCCGAACTAAGTTTTGTTGCCGTAAACAATGCAGTTGACGGAAAAGCAGTTTATGACCCTAATACCCGCTTGTTAACCTGGAAACTTGACCAGCTGAATGCAAGTGCTTATTCAGAACTTCGTTTTTCTGCAAAAGCTTCCCGTCATGGCACTATAAAAAATACGGTAAAAGTAGCATCTGCAGAGCAGGACAGCAACCCAACCAATAATACAGCTATTGATTACAAACAGATTTTAGGCATCAATATTCCTAACGTATTTACCCCGAACGGAGATGGTAAGAACGATACGTTTACCATAGCTGATTTGTCGCAATATAAGGAAAGCGAATTAATTATTGTGAACCGTTGGGGAGGCGAAGTATATCAATCTAAAAACTACCAGAATAACTGGACGGGCGATAAACTGGATGAAGGCACCTACTTTTACAGCCTGAAAGTTAAAAACAACAATGGCGAACAGGAAGAGTACAAAGGTTATATCACCTTGCTGCGTTCTGCAATTTAATTAAACACAACCCTCTTTGTTAAGGAAACGTACAATGTGGCAAAGAGGGTGGGACCATGAAAAAAAGTAGTTTTAAAACTCGAAAAGCCTGTTTGTTTGTTTGTTTTATCATCTGTGCTTTAAATGTAAAAGCCCAGCAGGAGGTACAGTTTAGTCAATATATATTTAATGGCTTATACATTAACCCGGCTGCCGCCGGTGCTAAAGAAGACTTTTACGTACATAGTTTTTACCGTTCGCAATGGACCGGAGTTACCGGTGCGCCGCAAAGCTTTTCTGTTGCTGCAGATGGCACAATAAACGATGAAAAAGTAGGACTGGGCATTTTACTTGCTAAAGATAAAATAGGTGCCCAAAACAGTTTGGCAGCTTATGCTAATTATGCTTATCGTTTGCAAGTGGGCGGAAGCGGAAACCAGCGTTTGTCGTTCGGCCTGGGTGCAGGATTGGTGCAATCCGGGATTGATGGTTCTAAGCTGAATGCAGGGCAGGACGGGGATAATGTAATACCGGTAGGTTACCAAAGCACTATTTTGCCCGATGCACGTGCTGGTGTATTATACACTTCCGAAAGTTTTTTTGCCGGTTTTTCTGCCGATAACCTGGTTGCTAAATATATGAACCGTGATAAAAGCTTGACCGTTCCCATTCCTAACCCTCACTTTTACTTGACTGCCGGAACAGTTTTATCTTTGAATGATGATACCCGCATCAAGCCATCTTTTTTACTCAAAAATGCTTCCGGTACAGCTACTTCGTTAGATTTAAACACTTTTTTAATATTGGGCGACCGGTTTTGGATTGGCGGAACTTACCGTACCAGTTTAAAACTCTTGTCAAACTCTGCCTACAGTAGCAGCTTTCAAAATGCCAGTGCCGTGGTTGCACAGATAGAATTTTTTGCTACCAGTAAACTGCGCATTGGTTATGCTTTCGATTATTCGATGTCGGCCTTTAGCGGTTTTGGCAACGGTTCCCACGAGTTATCGCTTGGTATTTATCTAACTAAAAAAGGCACTCAGAACTTTGCTACCAGCAGCTATTTTTAGGGGATAAAAGAAGTATGGCAATGCTTCTTTTATCACCTAAAAATTATTACAACTAAAAAGTTTCTAAATTTGAAAATGATGCTTTAACCTTTTAGGCAATGCTATAACAACTTCATTTATACGAACTATCAATTATAGATCTAAATTTTAGTAAATTTGCAGTACAAACTTCTATAACATGAATGCGGATTTCCTAACTTTTGAACAACTTAAACAGTTATATCCAAATGAATGGATATTATTGGGCAATCCTCAAATGCAAAATACAACTGTTTTAGGCGGAACGGTTCTTTATCATAGTAAGGATAAAAAAGAGGTTTGTTACATTGGCCGTGACAAAACAAAAGACTTTTTAAAAGTGACAATTGCTTTTGCCGGTGACTTAAAACAAGCAAGAAAAATTGGAGTTTTAAGGCGTTTATGAACAAATTTATTTTTGACCGTAAAACAAATGAAGACGTAATTATAGTAAACGCTGTTATAGAAGGCAAATACGAATTTAGGCTTGCATTGGATACAGCCGCAACACATACCACTATAGATAGTAATGTTTTATATTTTTCTGGTTATGAACTAAAAGACAGTAAAGGCGAAAAGGAAATTGAAACTTCAAACGGAATTATAATTATTGAAATATATCAAATTGAAGTATTAAATTCTTTAGGTATTAACAAGACAAACTTTGAAGTTCAGGTTTATGATTTTTTAGCTCATGGTATTCTATCTGATTATGATGGTGTTATTGGATTGAATTTTTTACAAGACAATAAAGTTTGTATAGATTTTAAAAATAGTGAAATTGTAATTGATTAACAATTGTTACGTTTCATACCAAAACCTATACTTTTAGGTTTTCTACTTGTCTGAAATGTAAATAACACAATTAAAATTTCTCTTCTGGCGAGCCGAAATAGTTAGCCATGATAAAACTTCTTCTTCCAAAACAATGCTTCTTTTATCCTAACAAAATCTTAATAACTCTATTTTTACTTTCAAAAACTATAAATACGGCTAAAACGTTAACTTTTCAAGCTATAAAGTTTTATGCCGAGAACATCAGTTACACCAGTTACTATTACTAAGGTTAATGAAAAGCAAATCATCACCATAAAAGATTTTTTAGCAGCAGAAGAACCGTTGGAAATCCGCCTTGGTTATGGTCCTGCTGAACATCGTCAGCAAAAAAGCATTTCGGTAACCATGCGTACGCCTGGAAATGATTTTGAACTGGCTATTGGTTTTTTATTCACCGAAGGAATCATTGAAAATATTGCACAAGTTGCTTCTATTAAACATTGTAATGGTTTGCACGAAAATGTAGTCCGTGTAGAATTGATTGAAGGCCTTGAATTGGATATGGGCAAACTGGAACGCAACTTTTACACAACTTCCAGTTGCGGCGTTTGCGGAAAATCATCAATTGATGCGGTAAAAACAGTATGCCGATTACCGGAAAACATACAGGACGATGCTGTTTTTTCTTCGGAAGTTATTTATCGTTTGCCCGGTCTGCTCCGCCAAAATCAATCTGTATTTAACTCTACCGGTGGGTTACACGGCTGTGCGCTTTTTAATCCCGAAGGAAATTTAATGCTTGCAAGGGAAGATGTTGGCCGGCACAATGCCTTGGATAAATTAATTGGTGCAACCTTGCAGCAAAGCCTGTTTCCGTTAAATAAATACCTTTTGCTATTAAGCGGAAGGGCGAGTTTTGAACTGATCCAGAAAGCCTATATGGCAGGTATAAAAATTGTGGCTGCTGTTGGTGCGCCTTCCAGCCTGGCTGTGCAAATGGCTGCTGATGCTGGTATTACGCTAATTGGTTTTTTACGCGGAGAAAAATTTAACATTTACTGCGGAGAACAAAGGATTAGCTTAAAAGGTTATCAAAAAGAAGTTACTGCTTATCATTAATTGTTTTTGCTTTACCTTAATAATAAAATTACTTCAATGAAAATACGCATTAAAGGCAATTCTGTTCGGTTACGCCTTTCGCGCCCAGAAATAGAATTATTTGGAAAAGAAGGTTATCTGGAAGAAAAAACCGAATTTGGTAAAAGCGCATTTGTTTACGCCATACAGAAATTGTTTGACGGCAAATCGCTGGATGCTTCTTTTACCGATAAAAAACTTACCCTTTTTGTTCCCCAGAAAATAGTGCAGGAGTGGATCAGTACAGAAGTAGTGGGTTTTAGTCATGAATTACCAATTGGCGAAAATAAAACTTTGTTTCTGCTAATTGAGAAAGATTTTAAATGTGTAGATGGCGAAGAAACGGAAGACCAGTCTGATTATTTTGATAACCCGGTTAAAACCTGTTGAAAATGAATAAAGAACCAGAACAGCCGGCTGCCCAAAACCCGGAAAAATTTAGCGGTTTAAAATTAGGTGAACCTTACAAAGTTGCGGCTGGCGTTCATGCAGTTGTAGTTGCCGGCGAACACGTATTTGGCCAGATGCCTATAAGCCGGGGCATGAAAGCACTTTTTAAACTAAACCAGAAATTAGGTTATGATTGCCCGAGTTGTGCCTGGCCTGATCCTGATGATGACCGTTCTTCTATTGCAGAATATTGCGAAAATGGTGCAAAAGCTGTTGCCGATGAAGCCATGACAAAAAGTATAAAGCCGCCGTTTTTTGCAGAAAACACTGTTGCAGATTTGGCAAAGCTGGATGATTACCACATTAGCAAAAGCGGCCGCATTGCGCAACCAATGTATTTGCCAGAAGGCGCCACACATTATCAACCGATAAGTTGGGATGATGCTTTTAAAACAATTGCCTCACATTTAAACGGTTTGCAAAATCCAAACGAAGCTATTTTTTATACTTCCGGCCGTACCAGCAATGAGGCTGCTTATATTTATCAGTTGTTTACGAAGGAATACGGTACAAACAATTTGCCGGATTGCTCGAACATGTGCCACGAATCTACCAGTTTTGCTTTAGCTAAAAACCTGGGGATTGGCAAAGGATCGGTAAAGCTTCAGGATTTTTACGAAGCGGAAGTAATTGTTATCCTTGGCCAAAATCCGGGAACAAACCATCCGAGAATGCTCACAGCTTTGCAAAAAGGCAGGGCGAACGGGGCAAAAATTGTTTCCGTAAATCCGCTGCACGAAACCGGTTTGCTTGGTTTCAGCAATCCGCAGAAATTTCAAGGGGTAATGGGTATTAATACCAGGCTGACAGACATCTTTTTGCAAGTAAAAGTTAACGGAGACCTGGCATTAATTAAAGCCATAGAACTTTTATTACTGGAAGAAGAAGAAAAGAAACCGGGAACTGTTTTTGATCATGATTTTATCACAGAACATACTTCTGGTTATTTAGAATTTATCTCCCAGATAAAAAAATATGAGCTGGAGTATTTAGCAGAAGTTTGTGGTATTTCTATAGATCAAATTCGGGAAGTTGCTGATCTTTTAGCAAAGAAAAGTAAAATTATTGTTTGCTGGGCAATGGGTATTACCCAACACAAAAACGCGGTGGATACTATTTATGAGTTGGTAAACTTATTATTATTAAAAGGAAGCATTGGAAAACCGGGCGCAGGAACTTGCCCAACTCGCGGGCACAGCAATGTACAAGGCGACCGTACAGTTGGTATTTTTGATAAGCCGCACGAAGCTTTATTAGATCAGATTAAAAAAGTATATGGTTTTGAACCGCCGAGGGAACATGGTTTGGATGTGGTGAATTCTATTAAAGCTATGTACGAAGGCAAAGCCAAAGTATTTTTTGGCATGGGTGGAAATTTCTTATCGGCTACGCCTGATACCAATTATACCGCAGAAGCTTTAAGAAACTGTGATCTTACCGTTCATGTATCTACCAAATTAAACCGCAGCCATCTGGTACATGGTAAAGAAGCTTTGATTTTGCCTTGTCTTGGCCGCACAGACCTGGATATTCATGATGGTATTACTCAATTTGTGTCCTGCGAAAATTCCATGGGTGTAGTGCAAATGTCTAAAGGTGTTTTGAAGCCTGTTTCTGATCATTTATTAAGCGAACCGGTAATTGTTTGCCGTTTGGCCAAAGCTACTTTTGGCAACCGTTCTGTAATTGATTGGGACAAGTTTGAAAAGAATTACGATTACATCCGGGATGATATTGAGAAAGTAGTTAACGGATTTGAACAGTACAACCAGAAAGTACGCGTAAAAGGAGGGTTCTATTTGCCAAACGGAACGCGTGAACGGAAATGGGACACGTTAAATAGTAAAGCAAATTTTAATGTAACAGAACTGGTTGTTGAACCACTTGCAGAAGATGAACTGCTGATGATGAGCGTTCGCAGCCACGATCAGTTTAATACTACCATTTATGGAATGGACGACCGTTATCGCGGCATTTTTAACGAGCGCCGTGTTATTTTTATGAACCCGGCCGATATTATTAAAGGCGGTTTTGAAATTGGTGAAGTGATAGATATTTATAACAACTCTGATGGAAGGGAAAGGGTAGCAAAAGGCTTCATTATTGTTTCTTATGATATTCCCCGGCAGTGTGTGGCTACTTATTATCCCGAAACAAATGTTTTAGTGCCCATTAGTAGTGTTGCTGATAAAAGTAACCAGCCAGCTTCAAAATCAGTTGTGGTAAAACTTAGGAAAAGCCGACTTTTTAATCAACCCGTTACTGCTTAATTTTACAAGTCAGATTTTAATGCCATAAAAGAAGTATCATGCTTCTTTTATGGCATTAATTTTTAGTACCATTTCCTAACCTAAAATTAACATTGCCTTAATTGCTTTCCTCTGCAAAAACACGTATTTCGCTGTTCTGTAAAGTTACAGTTTGCAAAAAATTGTTTATGATGATGAAGTATATGCCAATCAGTTTTTTATTCCTGGTTCTTCAATTTAGCGTTTATGCTCAAAATTGCGGACACAATATTTCTGGGACAAAAACCCTCTATCAACCTCAGCAGAAAAAATTAACACCTGCACCAGTTGGTTTTGAACCTGTTTTTGTTAACCATGTTGGCAGGCACGGCGCAAGGCATTTAACCAAAGCTGTTGATGCTTCTTTTACCTGGAAAATGTTGATACGGGCCGACAGTTTAAACGCCTTAACAGCAAAAGGAAAATTGTTGAAGCAAATGGCAATGAAGTTGCAGAAAGTGGAGCAACCGAACCTGAAGTTTATATCTTCCGAAGGAGAAAAAGAACAGCAGCAACTGGGCGCAAGAATGGTTGATAACTATAAAGCCGTTTTTCAGCATTCGGGAAACATTAAAATTACTACCACTAAAGAAGTAAGAACAGAACAAAGCGCTAAAGCTTTTTTGGAAGGGGCAAAGATTGACAGTAAATCACCTAAAATCAGCTTTGAAAATAACAATACCGACGAACTTCGTTTTTATGATGTTGCGCCTGCTTATTCAGCTTTTGAAGAAAATGGCGACTGGCAAAAGCAAATACTTCTTTTAGAGGAGAAAAATCATATCGAGCAGTTTAATAAAAACCTGGCTAAAAAGTTTTTTACGAAAAAATTCCTGACCGGAATAAAAACTTCGGAAGTAAACAAGTTTATTGATGATATTTTTGGTTTTGCTTCTATCGTTCCATCTATAGAAACAGAAATAAAAGCAGCAGGATTTGTAACTGCTGATCTTGATTTTTATGCTTTGTTTACCTGCAAAGAATTAGAAACGTTAAACCTGATGGATACAGCTTCTGATTATTTGATGAAAGGACCGGGAACAGATAATATGGGAATCCAGGTAATTATTGCTGCTCCGCTGCTGGTTGATTTCCTCAATACAACTCAAAATTATATCGATAAAAGAAGCATATCTGCTAATCTGCGTTTTGGACATGCAGAAACTATTGGCCCATTTGCAGCATTATTAGGTATGAAAGGAGCTTCTACTTCATCCAAGTCAATTTTAAATTTTCAGCAAGTTTATCAGGCTGATAAAGTAATTCCGCTTAGTTCTAATATTGATTGGATTTTATACGGTAAAAATAGCAGTGAAGATTACCTGATTAAGTTTTTATTGAATGAAAAGGAAGTGCATATCCAGAGTTTGCAAACCACAACGTTTCCTTATTATAACTGGAAAGATGTACGCAATTTTTATCTTCAAAAACTAAAGTCATTAAAGGTTGGGCTTAACGACGACATGCACCAATATTTGCTAAATTTAAAGTAGATAAAGTTCAATTTATACGTTTTGTTGTTTATAATAACTTAACATCAACAGATATTAATAATGTTAAGTTAACACCTTCTTTACTCCATCGTCACGTTCGCAAGCTTTCTTTGTAGCAAATTTAATATTCGCCCAAGATGAAAAAATTGCTACTGCTGATCCTTCTTTTTTCTGTTTCTTTAAAACTGACAGCAGCAGGAAATAGCATTGTAAAAGGTGTAGTAACTGATAAACAAACCGGAGAACCGATGCTTGGTGCGGTTGTTACACTGAAAAATATTAAAACTTCCGGTAAAATTTCTACAGCTACTGGTTTAGACGGAAGTTTTATTTTCAAAAATGTTGAGCAGGGAAATTACGAACTGGAAGGAAAGTTCATCTCTTATCAGGATTCCGAAACAATTTTTTCAGTTGCAGCAGGCGAGGTTAAAACAGTTAATATTTCGCTTCAAACAAAAAGCAATGGGTTAAAAGAAGTAACTATTGCCGGAAAAGTTGATGCAGGAAGCGACCAGGCTTCACGTAGAATTGAGCAACGTTCTGACCAAGTTTTAAATGCTGTTTCTGCTCGAACGATAGAAGTTTCGCCAGATATTACCGTTGCTAATGTGATGCAACGTGTTTCCGGTGTTTCTGTGGAACGCAGTAATAATGGAGAAGCTCAATATCCAATCATCCGCGGAATGGAAAAACGTTACATTTCTACGCTTGTAAATGGTATTAAAATCCCGAGTCCGGATAACAAAAACCGTTATGTACCGCTTGATATTTTTCCGGCAGATATTGTTGATAGGTTAGAAATTTATAAATCGCTTACGCCAAATATGGAAGGCGATGCCATTGCCGGTGTAGTAAATATGGTGCTAAAAACAGCACCGGATGTTTTCACCGTGCAGGCAAACTTAGGAACAGGTTATGCGCAAAGTGTTTCTGCCAATGGTTTTACCAAGTTTGATCAAAGTATTAGCTCGTCCCGATCTTCGCGAATTAATAATGGTGCCAATTATATTGCAACAATGGCGGATTTTCCTAATAATCCGCAACATTTCAGTAATTCTAAAGCACCTTTAGGTACAATTTTTAATTTAAGTTTAGGAGGAAGGACCAAAAACAAAAAGTTTGGCGCTATAGGCGCTGTTAGTTATCAAAACCAGTACCGGAACACAAGCAGTATTTTCTTTGATACTGAAGTTGACCCGGCAACAAATGATCCTTCTGTTCAAAGTATTGAAAAGCGGAGTTACAGTACTCAGCAGGAACGAACTGCTATAATAACCAAATTTGATTATAGGTTTGATCATTCCAATAGCATTAGTTTAAATGCTTCGTATATTAATCTTACTCAAAATCAGTATCGTTTTACATCTGATACCAGCTTAACGCTTGGCCGTACAGCAATTGGAAATGGCCGTGTAACACAAGATCCGAGAAGCGTTAAAACTGTTCAGCAGATCTATAATTTTAACTTACAGGGCGATCATCATGTCGCCAAACACTTCAGCATTAACTGGTCTGCTGTTTATTCAAAAGCTACAGCTAACGAAAATCGTTCTGAACTGGCTTTAATAACAGGAAGAACACCTCAGCCCGACGGTTCGGTTTTGCAGCAACCAGTTTCTATTGATGCCTTGAAAGGACAAACAAGGATTTTTGGTTACAATACTGATGAAGATAAAAGCGGATACTTAAATTTTATTTTTAAACCGGAAATTTTTGATGTTCATGTTGAATTTAGTGCAGGCGGAATGTACCGCAATAAAACCCGTAACAGCACTTATGATAATTATACTTTAGCGCTACCGGTATCTAATTCAACACAAAATTACAATGGTAATATTGATGATAACACTTTTGTAGTATCTACTATTCAGGGTACACAAAGCGATGCCTTGAACTATAATTTTACCGAAAACGTCGGTGCTGCTTATGGCCAGTTTAAGTTTACCATCGGCAAGTTACAAACTTTAGGCGGTGTGCGTTATGAGTACACCAACCAAGACTGGGTAAGTGCTTTGCCTAATACACAAACAGGAAAAACAGGTTCAATTAAATATTATGATTTTCTGCCCAGCCTGAACTTCAAATATATGCTGAATGACCAGCAAAACTTAAGATTATCTTATTATTCTGCAATTAGCAGGCCCGGGTTTTATGAACTGATACCACATACCGGCGGCGACCCGGATGCGGATTATAAGGAAGTAGGAAATCCATACCTAAAAAGAGTAACGGCTGAGAATTTTGATTTACGATATGAATTTTTTCCCAAAGCTTTAGATCAATTATTAGCAGGAGTTTTCTACAAAAAAATAAATAATCCGATAGAATATACTTTAGAAAAATCTGGCTTAGATTATGTTTTAAAAGCAGACAACTTTGGAACAGGTTATAATTATGGTTTTGAATTGGATGTAACCAAGTACATTCACAATTTTGGTTTCCGTGCTAATTACACGTATACCGAATCTAAGATTACAACTACAAAATTAGAGGATTACCGCAACGGAGAAGGTTTTTTAACAGCAAGAACTGTATTGCAAAGCAGGCCTTTACAAGGACAATCCAAAATCCTCGGCAATTTTTCCTTCCTGTACAAACAACCTAATACTGGTTTTGATGCCCAATTATCTTTGGTTTATACAGGAGCAAGGATAAACACAGTTTCAACTTATTACGAAAACGATGTTTGGCAAAAAGGATTTGTAACATTAGATTTTTCGACAGAAAAGCGGCTGTTTAAAAAAATATATGGCTACGCAAAAATTAACAATCTGCTAAATACGCCTTATCAATTAGAAATCAGAAGGCCTTATCCTATGAGTGGTCAAGTAGTTGAACTCCAAACTGCCGGACAAAATACATTTGTTCGCAAAGACAGCTATCAGCAATATTATTTAATCGGGCTTCGCTATAAATTATAATTCAATCAACATGAAAAAAGTATTTTATCAGTTTGCTTTAGCCGCAGGCCTTACCTTGTTGTTAAATGCTTGCCATAAAGAAGAAATCGTAAACATTTCAGTTCCATTAGTGCAAGCTGGAAATGTTATTAAATCTGATACTTTAAAAGGCAGTGTAAAAGGCACTATGCTGAGTGGAAAAACTTATTATTTTAGTACAGATATTACAATTAATGATGGTGACACGCTGCTAATGCAAAGCGGTGTGAAATTAATCGCTTTAGGAGATGGAAAAACAGCAGCAACTGCACCGGAAATATTTAATCATGGGACCTTTATCAGCTTAGGAACAAAAGATCAACCTAATTATATCACGGTTAACAATGCTGCAGATTTACATGCACAAGCAGCTACTCAAAATTATACTAATGTTTTCCAGGGATGGTGGGGCGGTATGGTTTGTACGCCTGCAGCTGCAACGGCTTCAAATCCAACTCCGCTTGGTGGTGATGTAATTATCAAATGGACACACATGGAATTTGCAGGCTCTCCTGCTGGCCCTAATAATGATGCTGCTATTTATGCCTCAGGCGACCCAAGATGGATGATATACTTCGCTAACATTAAAAAGAATTTTATTGTTGAAGATTCCTGGTTTTTTGGTTCTAAAGATGATAACATTCGTACAGCCGGAGGTAAAATCAGTATCATGAGAAATACTTTTGAGCTTTGCGGCGGAGTTGGCGGCGAATTTTTTAACATGAAAAGTGGTACAGTTGGTGATCTTGCTTATAACATGTGTATTGGTTCTGCTACTAATTCATTAAAAGCATCTGATGCCGGAACATCAGGTACGCAATGTAACGTTAACATGTACAACAACACGATGATTAATGGTGGTTTCAGGCAAACAAAAACAGGTAGGGGCGGATCTATCGATTATGAAAAAGGAGCAAGAGGAGCTATTTATAATAACCTGATTGTTAATTGCAGATTCGGTATCCGCATTACAAGTGATGCGGATGTTGCAAACGTGGTTTATAATAATCAGTATTTCTATGGTTATTCGCCTGCAATAGTTGCACAGTTTTATTCTGCAGATGGTGTTGGAGTTAAAAAAAGTGCAGACATTATCTCAACAACACCGCAGCAAAATAATCCGCTGTTTTATGGTTATGATGTAAACACTTATAATTTTACAGCTAATCCTGGCCCGATAACTGCCAATCTGCAACCTTATCGTCTGTTAAGTATTAGTAATTCTAATTTCAATACTGAAAGCAATTCGCCCGGCATCAATAAGTCAAAAACAGATTTTACGCCAATGAGGGCAGTTATCACTACCGGTAATTATGGTGCAACAATTACCTTACCAGGAAAAGATATTGGTGCTTACCAATCTGATGGAACGGGAAACCAGCATTAAATCGTAATGCTTCTTTTACCAGGTAAAAATTGCGCACAATTTTTGTGATGGTTAGTTTGTTATCATACTAACATTCTAATATCGGTTTTTCATTATGAAAAGTATATATAGTTTTTCAATACGTGCAATTTTATTAATAAGCCTGCTTTTTAATGCTTATAACAAAGTACAGGCTCAAGCTCAACAAAATACAAGGGCACAAAAAAAACAACAAAAATTAGATGCCGTTAAAAAAATGGTAAATAACCAAAACTATATTTTTATGGCAGAAAGGGCTAATCCGCTTGGATGGGGCACTATCAATTTAAACTACAATTATAATGTTGTGGTTTCTAAGGATTCTGTTGATAGTTATTTGCCTTATTTTGGACGTGCTTACGTAGCGCCAATTAATCCCGTTGATCCTAAAGAAACAGGCATTCAATTTAAATCTAAAAACTTTGATTACAACAGTGTTTTATCTAAAAGAAGCGGTTGGGAAGTAATTATTGTGCCTCATGATGTAAAAGAAACGCGCAAGTTTATACTTGATATTTCTGAAGCAGGATATGCAACCTTAAGTGTAACAAGCGAAAACAGACAATCTATTTCTTTTGATGGTTACATCACAGAAAATGTTCCGAAGAAGAAAAAAGCCTCTTAAAAGAAGCACGGTCAAATTAAGGTTTAGTTTTCCACTTCAAAGGTATAAAGCTTAGTTCCATTTACCTGCTGCCCATCTTCTTTCATTGCAATAGTAGAAATTGTTCCATCTTTAATCCGGTAAATTTTAGCGTCTTTATTGTTTTTAAAAGGATAAGCAGCTAATGCTTTTTGTATCATTTCTACCTGAGGCAAATGTGTGGTAGATAACCGGATAATGGTACGCCGCTTGTTTAGGGCGATTAGAATATCTGTATAATCTGTATCGGCATAAAGTTCAAAAAAATGTGTTTCCGTATTACTTGAACCGGGCTGTAAATGATAATCTTTCTGCTGTAAAAAATCATTAACTAAAGCAGGGTTGTTTTGTATAATGTATTGCAGGTCCTGATAAGTTAACAGTTTGTTTTGCGCAGAACAGAATAAAATGGTAAAACTAAAAATTGTACTCAGTAAGGTTTTAAGCATAATTGTATTCATGCGGTTCATAATTGCAATGCTAAAGCTAATTAACGTAAATTTTCAGAGAAAAATATACGATAAAAGAAGCATATTTTTATGAGATTTGAATCGTTCCATTTGAGTGACCGTTAAATTATTAAAAAAGCAGCAGTACTTTCTAATTTTAAAGTTAACCGTTGCTTTTAATATTGAACTTGTTTAAACTTTTTTTTCTGGCCCTCTTTTTTTTGGGTTGATGCTTCTTTTATCGCTTAAAAATATTAACCGCTGGTTTTTAATTTCTGTAGTTGATGTTTCTTTTATCACCTCAAAAATGTTAGGGCCTGTTTAAATTTTGTCCTTTTGTTTTGATGCCCCTTTTATGCCATGATTTTTTAAATGTTTTGTGGTTTTGTGGTTTTGGCTAAAGCCTGTTGCCGCTTATCCTTTGTCCACGGCCTGAAGGCCGTGGCAACGGCCAATTAGAACATGGCCCGGGCGTCCTGTCCGCACAGGGCAATCCAGCATTGGTAAACAAAGGTTGTCGTAAAAACACACTTTAAAATTGCCACGGCCTAAAGGCCGTGGGTTGGTAGAAACACAGGGAGCGGCTTTAGCCAAAAAAAGAAGCATACAAAAAATTGCGGAATAAATTTTAAACAGGCCTTAATGCTCAGGTTTTGATTTTTAGGCTGATGCTTCTTTTATCACCTAAAAATGTTGGTCGTTGTTTTTTTGATTATTCAAATGCAGGAAAACACCAATTTTTATCCGGTAAAAGAAGCATGGGCACGGTCCTGAACCTACCGAAGGGCCTTGTACCTATTTAAACGAAGCCTAAAAGTTTAAACAACTTCGTTATTTAAAACCTATGGTTTAAAATAGCTTTCTTTTTTGTATCAACTTTTTTACTGGTATCCTCTGCGGCTTTTAATTGGTCGGTAACTTTGGGTTTTGGATTATTGCTACAGGAGATTAAACCTAAAATCATTAGCAATATAAAAAGGTATTTCATTAAAATAAATAATGGTTTTTGGTTTAACAATTCGGTTCACTATAAATTGTTTCTTTTAGAAATAATATAATCAAAAATCATATTTAAACCGTTAATATCTTCTTCAATTTTAACTTCTAACGAATTAATCTCAGATATAATATTGGATGATTCTTTTTTCAGATCTGAAAGTTTTACTTTTTTTTTCTTCAGTTCCAACTTCAGATTACGATAAATTATGTAATTTTCCATAAATAATTTACGCGGAAATGATAATCATAGTTTTTAATATACCGTAAGTATCATTGTTACAATAAATTTTAAGTATAGCTTATTTAAATGCTTGAATTATTGTAACAGAATTAATGCAATTCAATTGATATTTATAATGAATGAAGTTTTTTTAGAGATTGTACCTGCAAGGTTTACTGCGGCAGATTTTGAAAAGCATCAATTACCAATGCCGGTATCTAATACCAATGATGTTTTTAAAATGATTTTTTTTACTGAAGCAGATTACTGTAAATATTTAAAGGAGTTAGAAACTACAAATACAATTTTTCTTTCTCAATATTGGATAGTTAAAACACAGGATTTGATTGATAAAAATAGATTTATAATTGCTGTTTTAACCACTTTAACTATAGCTAAATCAAAAAAATACAGCTGTTTAAATTAGTTGTACAAAGCATATTTTTTGTTGATAAAAGAAGTATGCTATTACAATATTGTTTTAAGCACTTGCCATACATTTTCTGCTATAATTTCATATCCTTTTGCATTTGGGTGTACGCCATCTGCTAAGTTTAGCAAACGGTTACCTGCAACTCCGTGTAATAAAAAAGGTAAAAAAGCCATCTGGTTTTTGTCCGCCAATTGCCTGAATATCATTCTAAATTCTATTAAAATATTTCCGGTTAAAAAGGGCGGAAGTTCCATCCCTAACAAAATCATTTTAATATTTGGCTGCTTGTTTTTTACTGTATCAATAATAAATTGCAAATTGTTTTTGGTTTCTGCAACTGTTATCCCGCGTAAAATATCGTTAATTCCAAGTTCCAGTACAAAAACATCTATTGGTTGGTTTAAAAGGCCTGCAATTCTGTTTTTTCCGCCGACAGAAGTTTCACCGCTTAAACCTGCATTAACAATATGGTACGAAAGCTGTTGCGAGTTGATTTTTTGCTGCAATAAAGCCGGGAAAGACTGGTTTGCAGGTAAACCATATCCGGCAGTAAGGCTGTTGCCAAAAAATAAAATGTGTTTTAACTTTTGCTGATTGCTTTGGTAAGGATTATAATCTTCCGGCATTAAAATAAATTTATTATAGAATGAAAAATTGCCGATAAAAGAAGCACTACCTGCTAACTGTTTGTAAATTAATTTTAATGTTCCAGTCCTCTGCCGGTTTTATGCTGCAACTCATCAATTTTTTTGGATGCTTCTGCTTTATTTAACGTTTCATCCACTTGTTCTCCTGCCTGATCGGACAGGGTTTTCAAATACGAGTGTTGTGCACCTGTCATCGGTTCATCGCCTGTTGTCCAGGTATCCGGATCTTTTATGGTGTTGGTATTATCGGTTGAAGAATTGCTGTTATCAGGAGTATTGTTTTTGTCCTGATCAAACTGTTTGTCTTTTTCTGTTGAGTTCATTTTGTTTTGCATTGGTTGTCATAAATCAACCCAAAACAAAATCGATTGTTTTAAAAAAACAGTAAAAAAGCTAAAAATATTAGTTATCCATCATTTTGATAAATGCAGCAAGCTGTTCTTTCATTTTTCGGCGGTCAACAATAAAATCAAGAAAGCCATGCTCTAATACAAATTCTGCAGTTTGAAATCCTTTTGGCAGATCTTTTTTTATGGTTTCTTTGATAACCCTCGGGCCGGCAAAACCAATTAATGCGCCAGGTTCTGATACGTTAATATCGCCCAGCATGGCATAAGAAGCGGTAACGCCGCCAGTTGTAGGATCTGTTAATAAAGATATATAAGGAAGTTTTGCCTGGGCAAGCAAGGCAAGCTTAGCTGATGTTTTTGCCATTTGCATTAAAGAGAAAGCAGCTTCCATCATCCGCGCGCCCCCGGATTTTGAAATCATCAGAAATGGCATCCGGTGTTCGATGCAATAATCAATGCTCCGGGCTATTTTTTCGCCTACTACAGAACCCATAGATCCGCCGATAAAAGTAAAATCCATGCAGGCAATAACCAAATCATGGCCTTCTATTTGGCCATGTGCTGCACGTATGGCATCTTTTAAACCTGTTTTATTTTTACTTTCTTCTAACCGTTCAGTATATTTTTTTGTATCCACAAAGTTTAATGGATCGGCAGAGATAAGGTTTGGAAAAAGTTCTGTAAACTCATTATTGTCAAAAAGAATAGAAAAGTACTCTTTAGAACCGATTCGGATATGATAGCTGCAATAGTGGCAAACGTATTTGTTCTCCACCTGTTCTGTATAATGAAGCGGCTTTTTACAATTTGGGCATTTGTTCCAAATACCATCAGGAGCCTCTTTTTTCTCTTGTGTAGTTGTAATAATTCCTTTTTCTTCCCTTTTAAACCAAGCCATCTATACTTTTTTTTAAAGCACAAATTAACGAAAAAAAATCATCGTGTTTTATGTTTAGAAAAGCATCGGCATATAAAATTGTTCCGGGAAGTATAAATTGCTTTATACGAGGTTAATTTTTTAGATTTTATTGCCAAAGTTTGTATTTTGCTTACCTTCGGTACCTTAAAAAAGAACATCATAATTATGGACCTTAAAAATTTGAAAGGTGTACTGCACGGCGACCAGGTACAGCAATTGTTTGAACTTGCTAAAAAGCACCAGTTTGCTTTACCGGCAGTTAATGTAATTAATACCAACTCTGTTAATGCAGTAATGGAAACTGCAAAAGCTGTTAATTCTCCGGTTATTATTCAGCTTTCTAACGGTGGTGCGCAGTTTTATGCTGGTAAATCACTTAATAACGATCAATTACAAGCCTGTATTTTAGGTGCGGTTTCGGCTGCAAGGCACGTACATTTATTAGCAGAACATTACGGTGTTGCTGTTATTTTGCATACAGACCACGCTGCCATGAAGTTTTTGCCCTGGATTGATGGTTTACTTGCCCATGGAGAACGCTTTTTTGAAGAACATAACAAACCGTTGTTTTCTTCCCACATGCTTGATCTATCCGAAGAACCAATCGAAGAAAACATAGAAATTTCTGCCAAATACCTGGAGCGCATGGCTAAATTAGGCATGACTTTAGAAATTGAATTGGGCGTAACCGGCGGAGAAGAAGATGGTGTTGATAATACAGATGTTGACAGTTCCCGTTTATATACCCAACCGGAAGATGTAGCTTATGCTTACGAACATTTAAGTAAAGTAAGCCACCGTTTTACAGTTGCCGCTGCTTTTGGTAATGTACATGGCGTTTACAAACCTGGAAATGTAAAACTGCAGCCTGTAATTTTACACAACTCACAAGAGTATGTAAAACAACATTTTAATTTATCTGCAGAAAAACCAATCGATTTTGTTTTTCATGGCGGATCTGGTTCTTCTCAGGAAGAAATCCGCGAAGCTATTTCTTACGGAGCTATAAAAATGAATATAGATACTGATATGCAATGGGCTTTCTGGGAAGGTATTTTGCATTACTATCAGGCAAACGAAGGTTATTTGCAAACACAGATTGGTAATCCAAAAGGAGACGATTCGCCCAATAAAAAATATTATGACCCACGTGTATGGTTGCGCAAAGGCGAAGAAAACTTTGTTAAACGCCTTACTACTGCTTTTGATGATTTAAATTGCATCAATGTAAACGAAAAGTTATAAGCTACTTAAAATAAACCCATAAAACGCCGTTGTTATATTTGCAATGGCGTTTTTTATTTTCGGTATGGTTAAAATTTATTTATAAAAAAATGTATGGCAAAAAACAGTAATTTATTTGAGCGCTTTGCTAACTGGGCAACTAAGGCTACCGGTAGTGCAACTGCGTTTATTCTTGCGCTCATCATCATTATCGTTTGGGCTATAACCGGCCCGTTATTTAAGTTTTCTGATGTTTGGCAGCTAATTATCAATACCGGGACTACCATTGTTACTTTTTTGATGGTATTTCTTATCCAAAAGTCACAAAATAAAGATTCAAAAGCGATACATCTAAAACTAAACGAATTAATTGCAGCTAATAAATACGCCAGCAACCGGATGGTAAGTATTGAAGATTTATCTGAAAAAGAATTGGATGACCTGCATCAGTTTTATTGTACATTAACAAATCTTGCCAGAAAAGATTCTGATATCCATGAATCACATTCTATAGATGCAGCTAATAAAAATCATTCAACTAAACTAAAATCTCATAAAGATTTTTCAGAAGAAAAAAATGAACATTGAAGTAAATAAAGTAAACGATCCCGATGTTTTAGAAAATGTTTTTGCTATCCGAAGGGAAGTATTTGTAGAAGAACAAGATTGTCCGCCAGAATTAGAATGGGAACATGAAGATGAATCGGTACATTTTCTGGCAAAAGTAAACGGAGAACCAGCGGGCGCAGCGCGTTGGCGGAAAACAGCAAACGGGTACAAGCTGGAACGTTTTGCCGTATTAAAAAAATTCAGGGGAGCCGGAGTTGGGCAAGCATTGGTTAAAGCTGTTCTGGCAGATTTGCCATCCAGTGCGGATCATATTTATCTACACGCACAAATACAAGCAGTTGGTTTGTACGAGAAATTTAATTTTAAAAAACTAGGAGAAGAGTTTGAAGAAGCAGGCATCCGGCATTATAAAATGTTGCTGAATTCGTAAAGCGTAAATACATTTTTTGCCTGTTAAAAACAGCATTAATGTTATCGGCTACACAACAAACCTAAAAACACCTCAGTTATAAGGCGTTTTAGGTTATAATTTTGGACCAGGGTTAGCCACTTTTAAATCTTCCTTATAAAAAGGCCTGATAATTAAACGCTGCCCGCCATTACGGCTGATATAGCTTCCCAGCCAATTAATAAAAACCACTACTTTATTACGAAAGCCCATTAATAAAATTAAGTGAATAAACATCCAAACTAACCAGGCAAAAAACCCCTGAAATTTAATTTTTCCTAAATCTACTACAGCTTTATTTCTACCAATTGTTGCCATAGAGCCCTGATCATTATATTCAAATTTTTCAGTTGGTTCACTTTTAACCAAGTGTAAAATGTTTTTTGCTAAATGTTTTCCCTGCTGTATAGCTACAGGCGCAACACCTGGTAATCCTTTTGGATATTTATCGTTAACAAAAGAACTTACATCGCCGATGGCAAATATGTTATTAAATCCTATTACCCTATTGATTTCGTCTGTAGAAATACGATTCCCCTTTGCAATTTGTTCCTTTGGTAAACCATCCGGAACAACGCCTTGTACGCCGGCAGACCAGATTACGTTTTTAGTTTTTATTTTTCTGCCGCCTTCAAACGAAATTACTTCGCCATCGTAAGCTTCTACTTTCACGCCTGTTAGTACTTCTACATTCATTTCTTCTAAAAACTCCTGGGCTTTTTTAGATGCCTGTTCAGACATATTGGCTAAAACTTTCGGCAAGAAATCTACCAGGTAAACTTTCATTTCTTCCTTATGCAATTCAGGGTAATCTTTGCCCAAAATGTTATTTCGAATTTCAGCAAGAGAACCTGCTAATTCTGCACCAGTTGGGCCAGCTCCAACCAAAACGAAAGTAAGATAAGGTTCTCGTTCTTCCGGAGTTTTTAAAAGGAGCGATGCTTCCAGATTTTGTAAGATCGCGCTTCTGAGATTTAAAGCTTCAGGAATGCTTTTCATTGGAAGCGCATGTTGCTCAATCTCTTTATTTCCAAAAAAATTAGTTGTAGAACCCGTAGCAATCACTAAGTAATCGTAATCAATTACACCAATGCTTGTTTCAATATTATTTTTGTACGGGTTGATTTTTTGTACTTCAGCTATGCGGAAACGCAGGTTCTTTTGTCCTTCAAAATTTTTCCGGATAGAAAAAGCTATCGAATCTGCCTCGAGTCTGCCGGTTGCAACCTGATACATTAAAGGCTGAAAAGTGTGATAATTATGCTTATCTATAAGTAAAACATCTACTTCTTTATTTTTAAGATCTGTTGCAAGTTCTATCCCGCCAAAGCCAGCGCCGATAATTACGACTTTAGGAAAGCTGTTGTTGTAATTTGATTCCATACATTTATTACAGAATTTTAACGATTCTGTTTGCATTTAAAAGTACAAAAGCCGTTCTGAATAATCAAAACGGCTTTTTAATAGTATTATTGAAATTATTTTAAATCTTTTTTGCCAAAATCTACAATAACCGGTGTAGCTACGCAGATGGAAGAATAGGTACCGAAACATACACCTATCAGCAAGGCAAAAGAAAATCCGCGGATAACCTCCCCACCAAAAATAAATAATACAATCAGTACGAAAATAACAGTTAAAGCTGTGATAATGGTACGGCTTAAAGTGCTGTTGATAGCATCATTAATTACTGCTTCAGGGTCATCTGTTTTAGAATGGTGTAGGCCCAGATATTCGCGGATCCTGTCAAAAACAACTACTGTATCATTAATGGAGTAACCAATAACCGTTAAAATAGCCGCAATAAATGCCTGGTCAATATCCAATGAAAAAGGAAGGATCCCCCAAAATAATGAGAAGAAACTCAATACTAGCAAAGCATCATGTGCCGTTGCAATTAAGGCACCTAAACTAAATTGCCATTTTCGGAAACGAATGAGGATGTAGAATGAAATTACCAATATGGCAAATACTACAGAATAGATGGCACTGGTTTTAATATCATTTGCTACGGTAGGGCCAACTTTCTGCTGGCTCATAATCTCGCTTGGATTATTAACCTGCTTTAAGCCTTCCTTTAATTTATTTTCAGCTTTGGTATCAGCATTAGGCGAGTTATCATCAACCAAATAAGTTGTGGTAATGCGTAGTTGAGGATTGGCTGTACCAAAAGTTTTAACTTCTGTGGTTAAATTGTAGGTTTTGTCTAATACTTCGCGCACTTGTTGTGCATCAACTGGTTTTTCAAAACGGACTACATAAGTTCTTCCTCCTTTAAAATCAACGCCTAAACTAAACCCTCTTGTAAAAATGGAGATTAAACCGGCAAGGATAAACAGACCGGAGAAGGTGTAAAACTTAAACCTGTTTTTAACAAAGGCATAATGGGCGTTTTTAAAAGTATGCGCACTCCAGGGATGAGAAAAGCTGATGTCCCAGCCTTTTTCAAGCATCCACTCAAAAATTAAACGGGAAATTAAAAGTGAGCAGAACAGGGAAGTAATGATACCAATTAACAATGTGGTTGCAAAACCAAGGATCGGGCCTGAACCAAAAACGTAAAGGATGATACCGGTTAAAAAGGTAGTGATGTTTGAATCCAGGATGGATGGCATGGCATGTTTAAAACCATCGGCAATAGCAATACGGATAGATTTACCATGTGCAAGTTCTTCCCTTACACGTTCATAAATTAATACGTTGGCATCCACCGATATTCCAAGCGTTAACACGATACCTGCAATACCAGGAAGTGTAAGTACAGCGCCTAAACTTGCCAATACACCAAACAAAAAGAAAACGTTGATAAAAACAGCAACAACGGCAACTGTACCGGCACGGCTGTAATAAACAACCATGAAAACCAATACCACTAATAAACCAACAACACACGAGATTAAACCTGCATTGATAGCTTCCTGGCCTAAAGACGGGCCAACAATGGCTTCTTCTACAATTCGCGCAGGAGCTGGTAAACGGCCGGCTTTTAAAACGTTGGCTAAATCTTTGGTATCATCAACCGTAAATGTTCCGGTAATAGATGAAACACCACCGGCAATTTCGTTCTGAACAGTTGGTGCAGAATAAACATTATCATCTAATACAATAGCAATTGCTTTTAAGTTGTTCTTATCAGCAGAAGCGGCAGCCGTAACAGTACGCCATTTAGCAGCGCCTTCGCTGTTCATGGTCATTTGTACTTCCGGGCTTCCTTTCTGGTCATAATCATTACGGGCATCCGCAATTACATCACCGGCTAATACAGGCCCGCCATCGGCACCTGTCAGTTTTATCGCATAAAGTTCAACGCGCGGAATTTTATCGTTAAAGCGCCTGCTGTAATCCTCATTTATCGGCATGGCTTTTACGCCCCACATAAACTTCATGTTTTGAGGTATTACTGCTTTTACATCAGCATTTGCCAGCAGCCTGTTTACTTTAGCAGTATCGCCAACAGCCGAAAAACCAACAACTGCTCCTGGTGCCGCCTGCATGCCTCCGTTTTGAGAAGCATAAACATTTGGACGCAGCATGTTTTGGTTAAGCAGCGGACTGCTAACAGCGGGATTGCTGTTTTTTAAGTTTTTAGAACTTGTATCTGCTAATTTGCTTTTGGCAACTTTATTCAACAAGCTGGTATTAGCAGAAGCCGTATCTTTTTTTGAAGTAGCAGTAGCAGTTAAGGTATCTTTTGCAGGCGCAGCAGCCAACTTTGCTTTGGCTGCTAAAATATTGTTAATATTAGCCAGTAAATTAACAACTTCAGCATTGTCAAAAGTTTCGTAGAACTCCAGTTTTGCAGAACCTTGTAATAATTTACGGACACGGTCTGTATTTGCTTCAGAAACACCGGGCAATTCAATCAGGATACGGTTAGAACCACTTTGCAACTGAATATTTGGGGCAGTAACACCAAATTTATCAATACGGGTCCTTAGGATATTATAAGAACGGTCCACCGCGCTTTTAGCTTCATTCTGTAAATAACGCTTTACCTCATTGTTGGAAGCATCAAACTTAATGCGGCTCTGGCTTTCTTTTGTAGAGAAAATAGGGGCCAGTTTACCGTTTGGGTTTAACTTTTCGTACTCGTTTACAAATAGCGTAATATAATCCTGCTGACTGTTTTTAGACTGAACTTCTGCATTAGCTAAAGCCTGGTTAAAAGCAGGGTCAGTACTGTTATCAGACAAAGATTTTACCAGTTCGGCCAGCGAAATTTGCATCGTTACGTTCATTCCGCCTTTTAAATCCAAACCTAAAGCCAAGGCTTTTTCTTTGCAGTACTGATAAGTATGGTTAAAAACAGGATATACCGGTTCTGTAGAGATCGAATCGAGATAAGACCTTTCCTTTTCAGGATTGCCTTTGGCATAATTTCTGGCGTTTTTTTCTACATTTTGTGCTACCCAGGTAAAGGATAGCTGATAAAGGCAGACGATTGCCAGAACAATTGCGAAGAATTTAATTACTCCTTTACTTTGCATGTTCTGTTAAATGTATATTTTATGTTGTTTATGGGTTTTTTAACAAGACGGCAAAGCTAACAAAAAAACGGTATTTAGGTTTTTTCATTTGCATAATTTCTCTTTTAATCATAGCAGCGTTAATAACAGCTACAATTTAAGATGATTTTAAGTATGGGTTATACTAATTTTAGGTTGATAAAAGAAGCATTCCAATATCAACGGCGCTTTAAAGTGATAAACGAATAAGAAAAAGGGTTTTTTTCATCCGCAGCAAAATCTTCTCGTTGTGTTTCTGTCCAGGTTTGAGGATCAATTTCCGGAAAAAAAGTATCGCCATCAAAATCCTGATGAATGCAAGTTAATTCAATGCGTTCTGCCAAGAAAAAAGACTGGCGGAAAATTTCTGCTCCGCCAATGATAAAAATTTCTGCTTCCTCTGATGCTGACTTTAAAGCTTCTTCCAGCGAAGCTGCAACTTCGCATCCTTCTATTTTTTTAACACTTTTACTGATGACAACATTTTTGCGGTTTGGCAAAGGCTTGCCAATAGAATCATAAGTTTTTCTGCCCATAAAAACAGTATGGCCGGTAGTTATCCGCTTAAAATGCTTCAAATCGGCAGGCAAATGCCAGGGCAACTGATTGTTTTTACCGATAACGTTATTGGCTGCGACAGCAACAATAAGAGAAATAACCATGCTTATTTTACTGCTAAAGTATTGTTGCCCGTATCAGCATCCATATAAATCCCGCCGTCAATGTTTACAGAAACGATTTTTTTAGTCGATAAAAGAAGTATGGAAGCTTGTTTCTGATTTTTCTGCCAAACTTCCGGCGTTTGATGGAAAATTTTCGTGCTGCCATCAGCATAAGTTACTTTAACATCAAACGGAATGGCAAAACCTCCAATATTATCAATAACCAAATTATAACCTTTTTTAACTTGATCTAATTTTGAAATTGAAAGATCGATGTAATTATCGGAGAAAAACCAATTGTTCCAAAACCAGTTGAGGTTTTTACCGGAAGCATTATTGATCGAGTAAAAAAAGTCCCAGGGAATTGGATGTTTTCCATGCCAACGGCTCATAAATTCCTGCAAACTTTTCTTAAAAAGCGCATCTCCCAGCATATCTTTTAAAGCTAAATAAGCTAATGATGGTTTTCCGTATTCGTTACTGCCGAGAATATTGTTTGGCGTTAATTCTCCGCGGGTAATAATTGGTACTTCTTTTACCGAACGATTTTTGATCCAGCGGTTAACCCTAAATTGTTTGTAATTTTCTGCAGCTTTTTCTTTTCCTAAATCAACCTGGCCAATTAAATATTCAAAAGTTGTTGCCCAGCCTTCGTCCATGAATCCGTAACTTGATTCGTTGATGCCCATGTAAAAAGGAAACCAGGTATGTGCAATTTCATGTTCTGCAACAAACCTCGAAAAAGTAGTATCAGCATAAGTTTCATCATTCACCATCATTGGATATTCCATTCCGGCATAACCTTGAAGAATAGTTGTTTTTGGGAAAGGATACGGCACGCCAGGCCAGTTTTTAGAAAACCAGTTTAACGCGTGCTGACCGTATTTTACCATCTGATGAAAATCTGCAGAAGTATCGTTATAAGCAGCTTGCACACTTGCGCGGCGGTTGGTTTTTTCATCTACAACCGTACTGCTGGCGTCCCAGTCAAAATGATCACTTATGGCAAGCGCAACATCTGTTAAATAAGTAGCTTTCCATTTCCAGGTATTGGTTTGATTTTGAAGCGTTACCGAGTGATTTCCCAATTCGTTTTTTGTAGCGATATGAAAAACAGAATCAGCCGTTAAAGATTGATTTAAACGTTTAGCATAAACAGGCTGTAAAACTTCTGTTGGGTTTTGTAAAGTACCGGTTGCATAAACAATATAATTTTTTGGTACGGTAACCTGGAATGTATAATCATTAAAATCGTTATAAAACTCGCGGCCACCAGTAAAATCTAATCGGTCCCAACCGTTGTAATCATCATAAACGGCAACACGCGGGTAATAATAAGCAAGGAAAAAAGTTGTACTGTCAATAATGCCTTCTCGTCCATGCTGAGAAGAGATAAAAAAGTGCCAGCTAACATTTAGTTTGACAGAATCATTTGGTTTTAAGGGACGATCTAAAGCTACATTTTGCCAGGTGTAATGGCCTTCGTTATCTGGTAAAGCTGTTTTCTTGCCGTTTACTTCAAAATTATCAATCACAATCCCGTTGCTTAAAGTATCCTGATTCGGGCGGTTTCTTGTATTTACAGCGTTCCTTTTATGGATATTCTGAATAAGTTTCATCACCAGCTCATTCAACGTGTTCGGACTGTTATTGAAATAGGTAATTTCTTCTGTACCACGAATTAAACGATTGGGAGGCGCGGCAGAAATTGAAATATTATAACGCCCGTGGTTTTGCCAGTAATTTTTGCCCGGTTTGCCATCCATCAAATGCGTACCTTTTTGGTAAGCTTGCTGCACGTAGTCTGGCATCGGCAAGGTTTGCGCCTTGCTTTTAAATAAGCAGCAAAAAAGCAGCAAAATTATTGCTGAAGCAAGGGATTTAGTAGGAGCTATTATATTCATTACAATTTTTATATGATAAAAGAAGCATCTGTTTTGATTAAAGGCTCTAAAAAATTAAACCGCAACCTGCGCTTTAATGTGTGGCCAAGGATCATAGTTTTCCAACGTAAAATCCTCAAACTTAAAACTGAAAATATCTTTTACTTCCGGATTAATTTTCATTGTTGGTAAAGCTCTCGGTTCCCGGCTCAGTTGCAAATTAGCTTGTTCTATATGATTGTTGTAGATGTGCGCATCGCCAAAAGTATGGATGAAATCTCCAGCTTCTAAACCGCAAACCTGTGCCAGCATTAACGTAAGCAAAGCATAAGAAGCAATATTGAAAGGAACGCCCAGAAAAATATCAGCACTGCGCTGATACAACTGACAGGAAAGCTTTCCATCTGCAACATAAAACTGGAACAAACAATGGCAGGGCGGAAGCGCCATTTTATTCACATCGGCAACGTTCCATGCAGAAACAATAATTCTTCTGGAATCAGGATTGTTTTTAATTTGATTTACAATCTGACTGATCTGATCAATATGACTTCCATCGTGCGTAGGCCAGCTTCTCCACTGGTAACCATAAACTGGCCCAAGGTTTCCTTCTGCATCAGCCCATTCGTCCCAAATCTTTACGCCGTTTTCTTTCAGGTATTTGATGTTGGTATCTCCGCTTAAAAACCAAAGCAGTTCGTGGATGATGGATTTTAAATGCAGCTTTTTTGTAGTAACCACCGGAAAACCTTTTTGCAGATCAAAGCGCATTTGATAACCGAAAACGCTGATAGTTCCGGTTCCTGTCCTGTCATGCTTCTGGTTGCCTGTTTCCAAAACGTGGCGCATCAAATCCTGGTATTGTTTCATGTTGATTTTTAGTTGATAAAAGAAGCATTACGCAACCGCAAAGAAAAATAATCTATTTTTGGAATCCTATAAATGTTCAAAAGTAGTAGTAGTTAATCTGCATGATCGTCTTTCCAAACGCAAAAATAAATATCGGTTTAAATGTAGTTGAACTAAGAAGTGATGGCTATCATAATTTGGAAACCGTTTTTTATCCCATAAAAATACACGATGCGCTGGAGGTTGTGTTGAGTGATGAACTGCGTTTTACTTCTTCCGGCAACTTTCTTCCCGGAAATGCTGCTGATAATTTGTGTTTAAAAGCTTATCATCTCATCAAAAAAGAACATGATTTGCCTCCTGTAAACATTCATCTCCATAAAAATATTCCGATTGGTGCAGGTTTAGGCGGAGGTTCTGCGGATGCCGGGTTTTTTATCAAGCTTTTAAATGAAGTTTGCGAAATAGGTTTAAGCACAGAAACCATGCAAAATTATGCCAGGCAGCTTGGTGCTGATTGTGCTTTTTTTATCGGCAATAAACCTGTGTTTGCTTTTGAAAAAGGAGACCGTTTTGAAGAAATACAACTTGATCTTGCTGCTTATTATTTGGTTTTGGTGATGCCACCAATTCATGTTTCTACAGCAGAAGCGTATGGAGGAGTTAAACCAGTACGTTCAGAATCTGATCTGCGATCAGCATTAAAACTTCCGGTAGAAGAGTGGAAAGCGCTTGTTGAAAATAATTTTGAAAGGTCGGTATTTGAGCACCATCCGCAAATTAAGGCGGTAAAAGAAGCATTATATCAACAAGGTGCAATCTATGCAGCAATGAGTGGGAGTGGGGCTTCTGTGTTTGGCATCTTCAACAAAAAACCTGATTTGCAGAAATTTGAGCAGGCAAACCAGGTTTTTTATGATGTTTGATTTTTTAGAGCCCGGCATCATCAGTTACGCCGTGCCCAAATCCTTCCACCCAATCCCGCTCGCCCCAACCTTTTGCAAGTGCAGAAAGCAGCCGGTTATGCACGGTTGCGGCCAAAGGCATCGGCGTTTCGCTTTTTTGTGATAAAGCCATCGCCAGCCGCGCATCTTTGTAACCTAATTTCGCTTTAAAACCCACCTGTTCGTATTGTTTGTTTGCAATCAGTTTACCATAATTTTGGTAAATTGGCGCGTTAAACAAAGTAGATCCAAAGAAATCAGATAGTTTTTTAGGATCGATTCCATTCTTTTCGCCTAAAGTAAAAGCTTCCGCCATCATTTCCATGGAAGCCATGATCATAAAGTTGCCCGTTATTTTAACTACGTTAGCGTTTCCTGGTTCTTCTCCAAAATCAACAATTCCTTGTCCCATGCTTTCCAGGATCGGTTTTGCGGCTTCTTTTAAAGATGAATCGCCGGAAGTACAAATCCATAATTTCTGGGCAGCAGCGGCTTCTGGCCGGCCAAAAACGGGAGCAGTTAAATAATGTGTTTCTGTTTCTTTATGCAAAGCAGTTAGTTTTACAGATGTTTCTGGAGAGATAGAACTCATAGAAATATGCACTGCCCCTTTTTTTAACGATTTTAACAAGCCTTTGTCTCCGCTTACTGATTCTTCTAAAATATTATCCTGTGCAAGCATCGTTATAACGTATTGTACCTCTCTCGCGGCTTCTTCCGGAGAACTGCAAACTTTAATTGCCGCTTGGTCTAAGTCATCTGCTTTGGATGCAGTGCGGTTATAAACCTGTAACTCATAGCCTGCTTTAAGCAGGTTTTTCGCCATGGGCAAACCCATGTTGCCTAATCCTATAAATCCAATTTTTTCTTTCATAATCAATCGCTGATGTAATCCCTGTCTTCTGCACTTAGTGTATCGTTAGGGTTATGGTTGTTGTTTGTGTTTTCGTTGTTGTAATTGTTATAAGAGGATTTGGAAGGCCGGCTGCCCAGCAATAAACCAAGGATGATACCGAGGAAAATGACGCCGGTCAGGATAACCAATTTGGGCAAATACAAATCCCAGAAAAGAAGTTTAAATTTTACTTCATCGGCATTCTGCATCAGGACGACGGTAATCAAAACGGTTAGAAAAATAACGAATAAAGTTTTAGCGCTCATACTTCAAATTAATCAACATTTTGTTAGGGTAGGATGTTTTCTTAAAATCAGGATTAATAGTTTTTCCTAATCAACAGAAGTACAAAAAAATATTTTTATAAAATGATTTTTATGGTACAGCCTTTGTTTAACTAACGTGAAATTTATTTTCATTTAATTTTTTTCCTTCGAAACCAGGAGCCATAATATTTATACTGCTTCTTTTGATAATTTCCCTCAATTAAAGTCGTCGCAGCAACATTAAGACTTCTTAAAAAATAACTATACTTTCAATAAAGGTTAATAATGATTAGTATCTGACTTTCAGTATTTTATATATTTATTTTATTCCATTTTCGATATTTGCTAATTTAATTAGCCGGAAATTTTTGTTTTTATAGTTTCTACTTTTATTTCTAATTTAATTGATAAGCGTTAATGACTGACTTTCACCATATTAATTGTTGTAATAATTATAAAAATTAAATTTGTTACTGATTTTTATGTCATAAAAACAGTATGCCACAGTATTAAATTAATTACAGCATTTTGCACATTCCTAAAATGTAAAAACATTGAAATGATAGAAATTTGATGAGAAAGGCGGGTTTATTCCTGGTTGAAATATTAAGGAAAAAGTGTTAACGGGTTTGCTTTTTTGTCCGATAATCAGCAATTTTTTGTTGTGCCAAGGGGAATAAAAATATGGTTGAAAGGATGATTACAGCCCCTATCCAAAAGCCCGTAGTCATTTTTTTAAGGTCTCCAAAAAAAATGAAAGCCATAATAATACCATAAACGGGTTCCAGATTAGTAACCAGCGCAACCTTAAAAGCAGATAACTGGCGCATAACAGAAACACCGGCAACATAAGCTACAGCCGTACAAACAGTACCTAAAAGAAGTAAATATACAATGTCGTCATGCTTTAAATACAATCCGTTCTTAAACCCGCCCATAATAAACAGGTATAAGGAAAGCCAGAAAAAAGCACCTGAAAGTTCGTAAAAAGCAATAACTGGCGCGGACTTTTGCTTCACGAATTGCGAGTTGATGATAGAAAAAATGCTTGCTGAGGCAGCACTAATCAATCCTAAAATGATACCCTTAGTGTAATGAGATTCAAATTTGAAGATTAAAGTAATGCCGGTAATGATCATGATACCAGCTAAAATTTCGAGCCGGGAAATGTTTTTATTGGTGACTAAAGGTTCGAAAACTGCAGTAAACAAGGTCATTGATGAAAGGCAAACAAGTGTGACAGAAACTGTAGAAATTTTTATGGACTGGAAAAAAAGCAGCCAGTGCATGCCTACTAAAGCACCGGTAAAAATGAATTGAAGGAAGGCCTGCCAGTTAACCCTGAAATTTACCCTTGCAAACACAAAGTACAGGAACAGGGATACAAAGGCAATCAGCAAGCGGTACCAAACTAAGTAAACTGCAGAAACAGAGATCAGGGCACCGAGAATGCCCGTAAAGCCCCAGATAAAAACAGTGCCATGAAGGATAAGCAGATTTTTATCTGAAGCACTTAAAGAATTAAATTTCATTTATTTAGGGGCGTTTCTAAGTAAATACCCGCCAAGAATGCCAAAAATAATATTGGGGATAAAAACAGCAATAATGGGCGGCAAACCTCCTTTTAAAGCAAAAACTTTAGCAAACTGGACCGTAACAATATACGCGAAGCAAAGAAAAATACCGATTCCTAAAGGTAAGCCAATACCTCCGCGAACTTTTCTGGAAGACATAGAGACACCAATCAGCGTTAAAATATAGGAGGAAAGCGGGTAAACAAATCGCTGATATTTTTCGTACAGCAAATCGACCATAATTCCAGTACCCCGTATTTTTTCTTTTTCAATATTTGTATTTAGTTCTTTCATGGGCATAGCGTCGTATGCGTTATGTCCCACAAAATCAGCAGGATGCATATCTAAAAGAGTATCTTTTTTAACGCCGCTCACCATTTTTTCCTTTAGCCCGTTAACATAGCGGATCGAATAATCCATCATAGACCAAACCCTTTTTAGCGAATCATAAACAACCCTGGTGGCCATTATTTTTTCCTTCAGCGTATCCTGTTTAAATTTTTCTAAAACGAATTGATAACCGGTATGCTGGGCTTCATCAAAAGACTGTACATAAACATAAGTGCTTTTATCTAACTGCATGTGCACTTCGTTTTTTAATTCGTTATTGCCACTGCTTACGTAAGTGTTCTCAAAACTGCTTTTAAGCTGATTGGTGTGCGGAATAATAAAAACGTTGAATACCAGCGATACGATAAAAATGATAGAAGACGCAACGGCATAAGGCCTTAAAAACCGGTTAAAACTTGCCCCTCCGCTTAAAATAGGTACAATTTCGGTTTGATCGGCCATTTTTGCAGTAAAAAAAATAACCGCAATAAAATTAATTAACGGAGATAAAAAGTTGAGGTAAAAAGGAATGAAACCAAAATAATAATGCGTAACAATAAACCAGAAACCTAAGTCGTGCTTTAAAAAGTCATCCAGTTTTTCGGAAATATCAAACACAACAATAATCACCAGGAAAATGCCTAAAGTGAAAACAAAGGTTCCAAGATATTTATTGATGATGTACCAGTCGATTATTTTAAGGTACCGCTTTGTGAGTTTTTGCATTACAAACGTTGTGCAAGTTTTTTCACCATGTTATTTTTCCAGTTGTAAAACGTTCCTGCAATAATTTGTTCGCGTGCTTCTTTTACCAGCCATAAATAGAAATTCAGGTTGTGCAGGGTAGCTATTTGTGCGCCAAGCATTTCGCCGGAATGGATCAGGTGTCGAAGATAAGCCTTTGAGTAATTTATATCACTAAACAAAGCGCTGTCTTCATCAATTGCCGAAAAATCATTTTTCCATTTTTCGTTTTTAATGTTGATAATGCCGTTCCGGGTAAAAAGCATACCATTCCTGCCGTTCCTGGTGGGCATTACACAATCAAACATATCAATACCTAAAGCAATATTTTCCAGGATATTAACAGGCGTGCCTACACCCATTAAGTAACGCGGTTTGTTTTGTGGGAGGATGTTGCATACTACTTCCGTCATGGCATACATTTCTTCTGCCGGTTCTCCAACAGATAAACCTCCAATAGCATTTCCTTCCCGTTCAAAAAAAGCAATTGCTTCGGCAGATTTTTCGCGTAAATCTTTATAAACAGAACCCTGTACAATTGGAAAAAGCGCTTGCGGGTAACCATATTTTGGTTCAGTAGAATCAAAGCGTTCGCAACATCTTTTTAACCAGCGATGCGTCATTTCTATGGATTTTCGTGCATACCCATATTCGCATGGATAAGGCGTACACTCATCAAAAGCCATAATAATATCGGCACCAATAATGCGCTGTGTATCCATTACATTCTCTGGTGTAAACAAATGTTTTGAACCATCAATATGCGAACGAAAAGTTACGCCTTCTTCTTTGATTTTACGAACTTCGGAAAGTGAATAAACCTGGTAACCGCCGCTATCTGTTAAAATTGGTTTGTCCCAATTCATAAACTGGTGCAATCCGCCCGCTTTTTCTAAAATATCTAAACCCGGCCTTAAATAAAGATGGTAGGTATTGCCAAGAATAATCTGTGCTTTAACATCGTTAGCCAATTCCCGCTGATGTACTGCTTTTACTGTTCCGGCTGTACCAACAGGCATAAAAATTGGCGTTTGTATGGTTCCGTGACCGGTAGTAATTTCTCCTGCCCTTGCTTTAGAAAGGGTATCAAGGGCAACTTGCTGAAACTTCATTTATATAAACACCAATTAGGGCGCAAAAGTAGGAAATAAAAGTATTTTAGCGGATGTTTTATTGCTTTGGATACGGTAATGCGGTTAATTTTTAAGAAATTCGCAAGCCGAAAATTGATTTTAATTTGGAAGAATTAGTACATTATACACTGTTTATACTGTTTCAGGTTTGTTTTGTTGTCCAGTTGTATTTCCTGTTTTATTATTACAACGGATTTAAATTCAGCAATTTTATAAGCAATAATCCTGCAGTAAAAACCTTACCAATTTCTGTTGTAATTTGTGCCCGGAACGAAGCACAAAACTTACAGGAAAACCTGCCTGCTATTTTAGCTCAAAATTATTCTGATTTTGAAGTAGTAGTGGTTAATGATTGTTCAAACGATGATTCATCACACATTCTCAATCAGTTTAAAGCTGCTTACCCCAATTTGAAAATTGTTACTGTAAGCGAACATAAACTTTTTAAAACAGGTAAAAAGTTTGCTTTAACAATGGGTATTAAAGCAGCAAAAAACGAATATCTGCTTTTTACGGATGCCGATTGCAAGCCAGCTTCAGAGCAATGGCTGCAATTAATGCAGGACGGTTTTACAGATCAGAAAGAAATAGTGCTTGGTTATTCTCCCTACCGAAAAACCGGCGGTTTATTTAATACGTTTATTAGGTTTGAAACTATAAAAACTGCCATTAATTATTTATCGGCAGCATTAAACAATAACCCATATATGGGTGTTGGGCGTAATATGGGTTATACCAAGTCTTTATTTTTCCGTTCTAAAGGATTTGCTGCTCACATGCACCTTTTGTCTGGTGATGATGACCTGTTTGTTAATCAAAATGCAACAGCTTTTAACACCACTGTTCAAATCAGTCCCGAAACACATACCTATAGCGAAGCTAAAGACAGTTTAGGCAGTTATTACCGGCAGAAAAGGCGGCACATGGGCGTAGGAAAATATTACCGCACAAAAAACCGTATTTTAATCACTTTAGATGCTTTAAGTGGCTTTCTTTTTTATACCTTTCTAACCGTATTACTTTTACTAAAATTTGAGCCCTGGATTGTAGGCGGGATTTTTATTTTCAGACTGGTTATACAAAGCATTATTTATCCTAAAATATTTAGAAAACTCGATGCAGCAGACCTGATCTGGTGGTTGCCACTGTTAGATTTGTTTTATTATATATACCTGAATGTATTTGGAATAGTTGGGTCGGTTACAAAAAATCTGAAATGGAAATAAACGTTAACTTTTCTGAGAACGCAAAAAATGATTTTAACCTGGTGGTGCGCGCCAGGAAAGGCGAGCAGAAGGCTTATGCCGATTTGATGCAGCGTTATAAAGAATCCATTTACTTTATGGTTTTGAAAATGGTAAATAATAAGGACGATGCGCAGGATTTAACGGTAGAAACCTTTGGTAAAGCTTTTCAGAAACTGGATAAGTATCAGCCGGAATTTGCTTTTAGTACCTGGCTTTTTCGTATTGCTACCAATAATTGTATCGATTTTATCCGTAAAAAGAAATTAAACACGCTTTCTATAGACCGTTTGGTAGATGAAGAAGGAAACAACCAACCGCTTCAAATTAAATCGGATACATTAAACCCGGAAGAAACATCCATCAAAAAACAGCAGGCGCAAGAGCTGAAAGTAATTGTAGAAGGTTTACCGCTTCGTTACCGTAACCTCATTATGTTGCGTTATTTTGAAGAATTGTCGTACGATGAAATTGCGAAAGAACTTGATTTGCCTTTAGGAACCGTAAAAGCACAACTTTTTAGGGCAAGGGATTTATTATCAAACGTGTTGAATAGAAGGAGAAAAGATATTAATAGTGACTTTTGATATCCTGCTCAAATATTTTCCTGATCTAAGCACACAACAGCAGCAACAATTTAAACAGTTGCTGGAACTTTATACGTATTGGAATGGGCAAATCAATGTAATTTCCAGAAAAGATATTGATTTGCTTTACGAGCGGCACGTGCTGCATTCTCTTGGAATAGCAAAAATTTGCAGTTTTTTAGGTGGAGAAACTGTTTTAGATGTAGGCACAGGCGGCGGTTTTCCGGGCATTCCTTTAGCCATCTTATTTCCCGAAACCCAGTTTCATTTAGTAGATTCTATCGGCAAAAAAATTAAGGTGGTAAAAGAAGTATCACACGCACTTGGGTTAGCTAACGTGAAACCAAGCCATGCAAGAGCAGAAGAAATTAACGGAAAATTTGATTTTGTAGTTTCTCGCGCTGTAACCCAGTTAAAAGACTTTTATCCCTGGGTAAAGAACCAATTTAACAAGCAATCAAAAAATAAGCTTAAAAACGGTTTGCTTTATTTAAAAGGCGGCGACTTGGAGAAGGAAATTGCAGAATCTAATTTAAAAGTACAGCAGTTTCCTTTAAATGCTTTTTTTGAAGAAGACTTTTTTGAAACCAAGAAAGTAATTTATATACCTGCTTAGCTTCCTTTAATTATCTCGGCAACGATTTTTACCTGCTAAAAGAAGCATCCTGTTTATACTTTAAAATAAATTTTTAATTTAGACGAAAGTATATATGTCGTTACTACACCAGCTTGCTTTAAAATTTGTTCCTGGAATTGGCGATGTGCTTGCCAAAAACCTAATCAGTTATTGCGGAAGTGCAGAAGAAATATTTAAAACTTCCAAACATAAATTATTACAAATTCCAGGTATCGGCCCAAAAATGGCAACTGCATTTCTAAATAAAGAATGTTTTGTCAAAGCAGAAAATGAAATTCGGTTTATAGAAAGAAACAAGGTAAAAGCTATTTTTTATACTGATGCTGCTTATCCTAAAAGATTAAAAAGCTGTATTGATGCACCTGTAATGCTGTTTTTTAAGGGAAATGCAGATTTAAACAAGCAACGGGTAATTAGCATTGTTGGCACGCGTAATGCAACTGCTTACGGGAAACAATTATGCGACGAATTGATAGGGCACTTAAAAAAGTATGGTGCAACAATAGTCAGTGGTTTAGCTTATGGTATTGATATTTGTGCACATAAAGCGTGTGTTAAGCAAACGCTTCCAACAGTTGGTATTTTAGCACATGGTTTAGACCGTGTTTACCCATCTCAACATACTCACATTGCAGAAAAAATGATGGAAAATGGTGGATTATTAACAGAATTTCCATCTCAAACCAATCCCGAACGCGAAAATTTTCCTAAAAGAAACCGCATTATTGCAGGCATGGCAGATGCAACAGTGGTAGTAGAGGCAAGCATTAAAGGCGGCGCTTTAATTACTGCAGAAATTGCCAATTCGTATAATCGTGATGTTTTTACTTTTCCCGGAAGGATAGGAGACGAGTTTTCTGAAGGATGCAACTTTTTAGTAAGGTTTAACAAAGCTGGTTTGCTAACCGGTTATAGTGATCTGGCAGAACAATTGGGCTGGTTAGAAAATACAGTATTGGTAAAAAAGCAGCAATTGTTGTTTCCGCTGGATTTAACAACAGATGAAAAAACGATTTTTGAAATGCTGCAATTAGCAGAACAAACAGGAATTGATGACCTTTCTATCCAAACAAACCTGCCGGTAAGCATTCTTGCCATGAATTTGTTGAACCTCGAAATGCAAGGGTTGGTGCGGTCTTTACCGGGAAAATCCTACACTCTAATCAAATAAGTTCAGGTGTATTTGTATTGAAGCATTTTTCCGGTCCCGCTGCTTACTTCAGCCCAACGGTCTGCTTCTAACTCAACTTCGGCCCAGGCAGCAGTAGGAATTGTTGTTATTTTACCAGTTAGAAAATACAGGAGGTTACTGATACCGGGATTATGACCAACCAAACACGCAGTTTCGTATTGATCTTCCAACCGATTTAGTAGTTGAAGCAAAGCGTCAACATTTGCTTCATAAATTTTGGCGTTTATTACAGCATCATCCAAACCTAAAGTAGCAGTAAAAATATGGGCTGTAGCTAAAGCGCGTACAGCCGGACTGGTAATGGTAATTTGAGGCAAATTTCCGCTGTTTAATAAAAAAGCAGCCATTTGTGCTGCATCCTGTTTGCCTTTTGATGTTAGCGGCCGGTCAAAATCAGTTAAGCTTTCTAAAATTGATTCGGCTTCTGCATGCCTTATCAAGATTAATTTTTTCATCGGTAAAAGAAGTATCAGTTATTTTTGATCAGGTAAGAAACCGCTATACCGAAAACCTTATTCCTGGTTTTAATATTTACATCGTCGTACAATCCCGGAGTTGCAATATCCCGCAAGCCATATTCATAATTTAATTCAAACCCGATTCCATGTAATAAACGGATCTCCGCCCTAAAATTGAGGCCGTAATCCGTACGTTTATAATCGCTGTTTTCATTGTTTCCAAACGCAACTTTTTCGCTTCCGTCAATTGGAGAATCAAAAATAATACCGGAGAGCGTGTAATTTCCCCAAAGCCCGTAAGCTACATAGGGGCCTCCGCCCAAAAATAAAGTACCGATTTTCGTACTCTTACGATATAGAAAGCTGACCGGAACTTCTAAGTAATATAAACGGGCATTTTTTCGCCTGTTGGTACTTGTTTCCGGGTTGATGTACGTGTTTTCACCACCTTTGCCATCCAACATTAAACCAGTTTGTATAGTAAATTTAGGCCACTCTAATTCTGTTGTGCCACCGATCCTAAAATTACTATAGTTTTTAGATTGATAAGTTGAACTGGTTGGATTATTATAAGCACTGATAGAGGCAAAATTAATACCTGCTTTTGCACCAATTTTAACAGTTTGCGCCTTTAATGTTTGGAACAACAGGAACAGCGAAATAAAGATAAGTGTACATTTTTTTAACATCATCAAAAATAATTAGGATGAATAGGTAGAGGTAAATTTAGTCAATAAGAATGACGGTTAAAAAGAAGCATCAGCTTTGTTTGCAAAGTTAATGAGTTGCTGGTTCGGGATGTCTTTCATGCACTTAAAATGGCCTAACGGACATTTTTCTAAACCAAATTTAGAACAAGGCCTGCAATATAAATCGACACCAATAACTTCTGCATCTTTTTTTTGATAGGGCCAAACGCCAACTAATTCAGGTGCTGTACTTCCCCAAACAGAAGCAACTGGTTTATCAAAAGCCTCGGCAATGTGGGTTAAGCCTGTATCAAAACCGATAATTTTATGCGCTTGTGTCAACAAAAAAACCGATTGGTCTAAAGTAAGCGTACCGCAGGCATTGTAAATTTTTTTGCCGGTAAAAGAAGCAATTTCGTCGCCATTGATTTTTACATCATCTCCGCCAAGCAAAACAACCGGAAAATTAATATCATTACAAATTTGTGCTACCTTTTCATTTGGCATGCGTTTGGTAAAATGCGTGGCACCAATAATAAATACTACATAGTTGGGCAGGTGAGAAGCCGGAAGCAGATCTGGTAGTTTGTATTGCCTTTTCAGGTAGTAATTGATGGGCTGCCCATCGTTTTTTATGCCCAGAAAAGCTACCGTTTCTAAATAACGGTCAACCAGGTGTTTATCAGAAATGAATTTCCATTTCCATTTCAAATAAAGCCACTTTTGTAAAGGTTGTTTTTTGAAGGTAGAAGCCGGAATACCAGTTTTAAATTTGATGAGGGAAGTTCGCAAGTTATTATGCAAGTCAATCAAATAATCATATTTTTCTGCTTTGATCTGATAAATTGTGTCTGATAAATTTTTCTGCAATAGAAGCAGCTTATCTACATAAGGGTTTCCTTCGTAAATGTATTTAAAAGCAGGTTTAGTTAAAAAATGGATTTCTGCATCAACCAACTGCAACTTTAAACAGCGCACTACAGGCGTTGTATAAATAATATCGCCCATAGAACTTAAACGGATAACCAATATTTTAAGCGTTTTTTTCAAAATAGCAGGATCAGATGTTGAACTCATTACAATGCGATGCTTCTTTTACCGGGTAAAAATCTTTTCTTTTTTTGCTTTAAAAAACTGAGCGGTTTCAACAGCCGACAAAGCATTTAAACATTGTTCTTTTGATAAACCGCCTTTCCGTGCAACATGAACGCCATAATGCATATCCCACAAACCAGTTGTACGGTGTGCATCCGGATTGATAGAAAGCCAAACGCCTTTTTCCAATGCGTACTGGTGCCAGCGCCAATCCAAATCCAGACGTAAAGGGTTTGCATTAATTTCAATCACCACGCCATTTGCAGCACAGGCATCAATCATCTTTTTATAATCGACCGGATAACCGTTTCGGCTTAAAAGCAACCTGCCGGTTGGATGGCCAAGAATAGTGGTATAAGGGTTTTCGATTGCTTTTATGATACGTTCCATCGCTTTTTCTTCTGTCATTCTTAAATTGGAATGAACGGAAGCAACCACAAAATCAAACTTTTCCAGAATTTCATCCGGGTAATCCAAAGAACCGTCACTTAAAATATCAGATTCAATTCCTTTAAAAATATGGAAATCCGGTAGTTTTTTGTTGATCGCATCTACTTCTTCTGCTTGTTGTAAAACGCGTTCAATACTTAAACCGCTGGCATAAAAAGCACTTTTGCTATGATCGCAAATGCCGAAATATTCTAACCGAAGCTTGTCTCGGCTGTACAACGCCATTTCTTCCAACGTATTTACACCATCGCTCCAGGTACTGTGGTTATGCAAGGTGCCTTTTAAATCTTTAAAAGTAATCAATTCGGGAAGTTTTCCGGCAGATGCTTTGTTTATCCAGTAAATTCCTTCACGCAATTCTGGTTCGATGTAAGGTAAACCTACTTTCTTATAAATTTCTTCTTCGGATCCAGGCTGAAAGTCAGGATCATCAATTTTAGAAAGTACAGTTTGTACATGTTCTAAATCTCCGGTTTCTATAAATACAGTTTTGATAAAATGTTGCAGTTCGCAAAAAACAAGTTTAACCTGCATTCCATGTTCTGTTTTTCCATTCCACTTTTGTTCATCTGTTGATGTAAATTCCAAATACGCCGCTTCATCTAATCCTGAAAATACTTGTTCCCGGTTTTCGGCAGCAACTACTACAACCAGTTCATTAATAATTTCAAGATTTCTTCTAAACTCTCCTGCCGATGCTGTTTTTATGCCGGTAAAAGAAGCATTCAGGTTTTGAAGCAAATCATGTTCAATTGCTTCCGCCTGCGCATATAAAAATTTGCCTTGCGAAGCGATATTAAACTCAATCGTTTTGCGGATTTGTTCCTGTGTTTTCCAACCAAAACCTTTTGCTTCAATCAACCGGTTTTCGTTGCAGGCATAATACAATTCGCCAACAGAATCGATCTGAAGCTCATGCCAGATTACAGCAATTTTTTTCGGGCCAATCCCTTTAATCCCTAACATTTCTACAATTCCGGCAGGTGTATTGTTAAGAAGGTTTTCCGTTTCTTTTAATGTTCCGGTTTCCAGTAATTCTGCAATTTTCTCAGCCAAACTTTTACCAATACCGTCAATTTTATCTAATTCGGCAATCGTTTTTTCAGCCAGCGGAAAAGACAGTTTATCTACCTTAAAAGCAGCGTTAGCAATAGATTTTATTTTGAAAGGGTTCTCTTCATGCAGTTCCATCAACTGCGATAAGAAGCGGAGATGCCTGGCAATTTGTTTATTCTCCATAAAAACATCGGTAAAAGAAGCAGTAAAAATACAAAAGCCGCCTTTTGCAAGGCAGCTTTTGTAAATATTATTTAAAAAATATTAACGAATATCTAACGTGTAAGGCAAACGCATTTGCGTGCCGCTAAATTTCAGGATCGTTTTCAGGTCATTATAATAACGGTAACTTTCGCCTAATTCCTGTTTCATCATGTAAGTTTTTACTTCAGAAGTTAAACCCGAACCAAAGTTTTCGAGCAAAGTTTTTTGTTCGGGATAAGCTACTAATTTGTAATCTGTGATTTTTGCTTTCGCTGCTGCAGAATGGATGGCATCATCCAAATTTCCCAAACGATCTACCAAACCAATTTTTAAGGCCTGAGAACCGGTCCATACGCGGCCTTGTCCAATACTGTCGATGTATTTTTGTGTTTTTTTCCTTCCTGAAGCTACAGCATTGGTAAAATCAAGGTAACCGCGGTTCACCTGGTCCTGCAAGATCATGCGTTCTTCAGGGTTTAGCGGACGGGTAACATCACCCAAGTCAGCAAATTTACCGGTTTTAACGCCATCAAAAGTAATCCCTAATTTCTGGTTCAAAAACGTTTGCATATTTGGTAAGATAGCAAAAATACCGATAGAACCAGTGATTGTATTGGGTTGGGCAAAGATAGAATCGGCTGCACAAGCCATGTAGTAACCACCTGAGGCAGCAACATCGCCCATAGAAACGATAATGGGTTTTACTTTTTTGGTCATCACCACTTCCCGCCACAAAACATCAGAAGCCAGCGAACTTCCGCCAGGAGAATTAATGCGCAATACAACTGCTTTTACTTTTTTATCTAACCGCGCTTTACGTATGGCTTTAGAAATCCCTTCAGAACCGATAGAATTATCATCGCCTTCTCCGCTGCCAATATCACCAGAAGCATAAATTATGGCAATGCGGCTGTTGGACGAACCGCTATCTTTATTTTGATCAGGATCGTTATAGTCGTTCATTTCAACCAAATTTATATTTTCGTCCTGCTCTTTTCCGGTACGTTTTTTTAATTCGTCCAGAATTTCGTCTTTATATTTCAAACCGTCAACCAACTTGTATTTCAGGGCATCTTCCGGGTATTTAATCCTTAAATTGTTGGCAATGTTGAATAGTGAATCTTTGTTCAAATTACGGCTTTTGCCAATTCCGGTCAAAAAATAATCGTATAAAGAACCTAAGTACGAGTTTACCTGCAAACGGTTGGCATCGCTCATTTTATCCAGGATAAAAGGCTCGACAGCGCTTTTGAAAGTGCCTACTTTAATTACCTGTGCTTCGATACCTAATTTTTCGAGCGCGCCTTTAAAAAAGGTATATTGAGAATGAAAACCGCGGAACTCGAAAATGCCTTTTGGGTTAATGTAAACCTTATCCGCAACAGAAGCTAAATAATAAGCACCTTGCGTATAAATTTCACCATAAGAAATGATAAACTTGCCCGACTTTTTAAAATCGATCAGCGCATTTCGGATTTCCTCAATAGTAGCTTCTCCTGATAGCATGTAGCTTTCATCCAGGTAAATTCCCTTAATATTGCTATCGGTTTTTGCCCTTTTAATGTTGGCCAAAATATCATTTAAACCTAAAGATTTTTTAACGCTGAGATTTAGGAACGGGATACCAGACAAAGGATTGGCAGAAGTCCTTTCTTTAATGGCATAGTCAAGCGAGATGCGAAGCACAGAATTGGCTTCAACTTCTGTTTTCTTGTCTTTTCCCGCAGAAGATATGATGCCAATAACAACGAAAGTAAAGATCACGAGGCAAAGTAAAACCCCGATGATGGTAGCAAAAACATATTTGAAAAATTGTTTCATTAAAATGGTATTCTATTTCTATTTATTCGCAAACTTAGCAAAACCATAACATTAAATGTAGGAGCTTTGCTTATATAATTTGTTACAACATGGAACTTGTTTATTTTTTATTAGGAAGTAACTTAGGTGATAGAAATTGGTACCTAAAAGAAGCATGCAGGCTTTTAGAAAAAACGGTTGGAAGGATGGTGCGCAGTTCAGCTGTTTATGAAACACAATCATGGGGCGTATCCGATCTTCCGGATTACTTAAACATGGTGGTAGAAATGGAAACAAGCCTGTTGCCGACAGTTGTTTTAAAAAAAACACAGGAAATTGAAGAAAAGTTGCATCGGGAAAGAACAAAAAAATGGCATTCACGTACAATTGATGTAGATATTTTATTTTTTGGAAAAGTAATTGTTAACTTACCTGAGCTTAAAATACCACACCCGGAATTGCATAACCGTTTGTTTACGTTGGTGCCACTGGATGAACTGATACCCGATTTTATTCATCCGGTATTACATAAAACAGTACATAGTTTAAAGCAGGAAGTTAATGACGGACTGCTGGTAAAAAAATATAAATTAACTAATTAGTTTTTACTATTGATTATATGATTACGCAAAGCAGTGAACAAGAGTTTGACCTTTCTTTTTTAGAAGAAATTGCCGACGGTAACAAAGAATTTATGATAGAATCTATTGATATGTTTCTGGTCCAGACGCCAGAAATTTTTAACAGTATGTCTAATTCTATTTCTTGCGGTGATTGGGCTACTACATCAGCATTGGCGCATAAGGTAAAATCAAACCTTGGTTTTTTTGGTATGCAGCGCATTAAAGATGAAATGCAGGAAATAGAAATTAATGCTAAAGCAGGCGGTACAGACCCCATGCTGGCCAAAAAATTTGAATCTGCAAAAAAATCCATTACTAAAAGTATAGAACAGCTTTACCAGGTAAAAAAACAAATGGAGGCCGGAGTTTAAGCCTGATGAAGGTTAAAAGTATAGCTTTCCATAATTAGGTTGGCCAGTAATTTTTTACAGGCCTGCTCTACTTTTTCGTGTGCTGCGGCTTCATTGTCTGCCTCCACTTCTAAAGAGATATGTTTGCCTATACGCACATGGGTTATTTCCGATAAGTCTAAATTTTTCATACTTCCTGAAACTGCTTTTCCCTGCGGGTCCAGGATTTCTTTTTTTGGCATCACATCAATTTCTGCTTGAAACTTCATTTTTTGTGGTTCTGATTTGGATGATAGATAGAATAATATAAAAAAATATGATGACTGGTATTGCCGCAAACTTAAAAAATACCAGACAAACTACTGCAAAAAACACCAGGATGTACCGGTAAATATTTTCCTTAAAATCCAGGTTTTTAAATTTTAACGCGAGGAGTGGCAGTTCGGCAACCAGCAGCCAGCAATTAATAACAATAAAAGTTAATAAAAACCAATGGTTTAAAATTAACCCGGTAAAAAAAGCATTATGCTGATTTAAAATTAAAGGGAACGAAGCGGAAAGCATTGCACCGGACGGCGTAGGCAAACCAATAAAGCTGTTGGTTTGCCGGGTATCAATATTAAATTTAGCCAGCCTGAGCGCAGAAAAAACAGCGATAAAAAAAGCACTGCTGTACCACCAGACAGAGCTGCCTGAACCGATGTTTGGCAAATAAAATAAATGATAAATAATAACAGCAGGTAAAACACCAAAGCTTACCATATCTGCCAGCGAGTCTAACTGTTTGCCGATTTCTGAATGTACTTTAAGCAACCGGGCAGCCATTCCATCTAAAAAATCGAGAAAGGCAGCTATAAAAACAGCATAAGCCGCAAAGTCAAGCCGGCCATGAAAGGCAAAGACAATACCTAAACAACCACTAAAAAGGTGCGAACAGGTAATTGCATTTGGAATGTGTTTCTTCATTTAAGTTGTAGGTTTTAAGTTGTACGTTTTAAGTTATAGCATGGCAGTAAACTTACAACGTAAAACTTATTACTTAAACTTCTTATCCGTTCATGCTGATTAAGAATTCTTCGTTGGATTTCGTTCCTTTAATTTGTCCCTGTAAAAACTCCATTGCTTCCTGCGAATTCATATCTGCCAAATGATTTCTTAAAATCCAAATGCGCTGTAATGTTTCGCGGTCTAACAGTAAATCATCGCGGCGGGTGCTGGAAGCGGTAAGGTCAATAGCAGGGAAAATCCTTTTGTTAGATAACTTGCGGTCAAGCTGCAACTCCATGTTGCCTGTACCTTTAAATTCTTCAAAAATAACCTCGTCCATCTTAGAGCCGGTATCGATCAAAGCGGTTGCAATAATCGTCAAAGAACCGCCGTCTTCAATATTACGGGCAGCGCCAAAAAAGCGTTTAGGTTTGTGCAAGGCATTGGCATCCACACCACCGGAAAGGATTTTTCCGGAAGCAGGCGCAACGGTATTGTAAGCGCGTGCCAAACGGGTAATAGAATCTAACAAAATCACCACATCATGTCCGCATTCTACCATGCGTTTTGCTTTTTCCATCACAATATTGGCAATTTTTACGTGGCGTTCTGCTGGCTCATCAAAGGTAGAAGAAACAACTTCTGCACGTACGCTGCGCGCCATATCGGTAACTTCTTCCGGGCGTTCATCAATCAGTAAAATGATTAAATAAACTTCAGGATGATTTTTGGCGATTGAATTGGCAATGTCTTTTAGCAAATTAGTTTTGCCGGTTTTAGGCTGGGCTACAATTAAACCGCGCTGGCCTTTACCAATCGGGGTAAATAAATCAATAATACGGGTAGAGTAATTATTTGCTTCAGAAAACAAGTTCAGTTTTTCCTGCGGAAACAGTGGTGTTAGAAAATCAAACGGAACCCGGTCGCGAACTTCGGATGGAATACGGCCGTTAATAGCTTCTACACGCACTAAAGGAAAATATTTTTCGCCTTCTTTTGGCGGACGGATGCTCCCGCGAACAGTATCACCTGTTTTTAAACCAAATAATTTGATTTGCGATTGAGATACATAGATATCATCCGGAGAAGTTAAATAATTATAATCCGAAGAACGTAAAAAACCATAGCCGTCGGCCATAATTTCCAGTACGCCTTCATTAACAATTACGTTATCAAAATCCAGGTTTGTTGCAACTTCAGCCTGTTTGTTCGGTACGTTATTTTGATTGTTGTTATTCTGATTGTTAGTATTTTGCAGATTATTTGAACTTTGGTTGCCATTGGTTTGGTTTCCGTTATTGTTATAACGTTTTTCAAACTTAGGTTGGCGGCTTTCGTTTGGTACTTCAGAATATCTTCGTACAGTTTCTGCAGTCCCATTATTATTTCCAGCATAAGAAGGGGAAACCCTTGCAGATTGATTTTCCTGAATATCACTTTTTGCTTCAACACGTTCTGCAGCAGGAAAAGCAATTTCCGGTATTGCACCTGACTGGCTGTCTTTTACAGCTTTAATAGTCCTGGTTCTTTTCCGTGGTTTATCATCTGCAACAGCTTGTTCGTTAACGGCTGCTGCCGGTGCTTCTGGTACTTCGGCAGGTTTTTCTGCAACTGCTGCCACAGTTTCTGTAACTTTGGGCTTTCTGCCTGGTTTGGGTTTTTCTGCTGGTGCCGTTTGTTTATTGCTAATTTCTGTTATCAAGTCTTGTTTTCGTAAATCATCCGTTTGGGCAACGCCCAGACCTTTGGCTATTTCACGCAACTCAGACACGAGCTTATCGTTCAGTTCGGTGGTATTAAACATGAGAAGGAATAATGATAATAATAATTTATCTTTTATCTTAAGATTAAATAGTAGATGTAAATTTTTCTTTGCTGATACCGTACATCTCAGTTTTTACACTGATAAAAAAAGCATTGGAGAATAGTTCTGTTTTTTTGAAATGCAGGAAAATCGTCAGGAAAACGCTGCAATTGTAAATAATATTTATAACTATTCAAACTATTTGTATAAAAAAATTTTTTCGGGATGCCGTTATAGCAATTTTTGTTTATTTTGATTGATTTAAAATACAATAATATGTTTTCAAGGCAGCAATTAGTAAGCCAAATCCATAAGAAAAAATCTTTTCTTTGTATCGGTTTAGATACAGACCCCGAAAAAATCCCGGCATTTTTAAATAATTTTCCAAATCCGGTAATGGAATTTAACCGCCGCGTTATTGATGCCACGCATGATTTATGTATCGCTTATAAACCAAACACTGCATTTTACGAAAGTTATGGTGCAAAAGGTTGGCAAAATCTCATCGATACCTGTAATTATATTCCGGATGATGTTTTTAAGATTGCTGATGCCAAACGCGGCGACCTGGGCAACACGGGCGAAATGTACGCAAAAGCTTTTTTTAACAAAGCATCATCAGGAATGGAGTTTGATGCCGTAACTGTAGCGCCATATATGGGAGCAGATTCTGTAATACCTTTTTTAGCGTATCAAAATAAGTGGGTTATTTTATTAGCGTTAACCTCCAACCAAAGCCATCAGGATTTTCAGTTATCCGAAACAGAAAACGGCGCTTTGTACGAACAGGTGCTGCAAAAATCTCAAACGTGGGGAACTACAGAGCAATTAATGTATGTAGTTGGTGCTACGCGTGGCGAAGCTTTTTTAACGATCAGAAAACAAGTTCCAGATCATTTTTTATTGGTCCCTGGTGTTGGTGCACAGGGCGGAAGTATGGAAGAGGTTTGCAAATATGGGATGAATGAAAGTTGTGGGTTAATTATAAATGCTTCGCGTTCTGTAATTTATGCTTCCAATGGCCGGGATTTTGCTGAAGCCGCACGTGCCGAAGCGCTTTCAATTCAGGTTGAAATGGAGAAACAGCTTGTTAAATATAGATTTTTAGAATAGTAGTATTGAAATTGTTTAAACTTTTAGGGCTGCTTTTAAATTTGTACAATGTCCCTCGATATTTTCAGGATTGGTACCCATGCTTCTTTTACCGGGTAAAAATTGGTGTTTCCTGCCTTTGATCAATCAAAAATCTGATAACCAAAATTTTTAGGTGATAAAAGAAGCATCAACCCAAAAAAGAGAGATAGAAAAAAGTTTTAACAATTTCATTGTTAAAAAGGGTATAAGTTGGAAAAATAATTCTGTATGTTCAGTGCCTTTCACGTTTAACATAAACAAAATTGAAGCATTTATCGCAGCGGTAACGTTTTAAAGGCAACCAGAAAAATAAATATTTTACTATCCAGCCACGCGAAATACGATGATGAAGTTCGGTATGGCAATGCGGACAATAATAAACTTGTTTATTATTGTAAAAAGCGTATTTGCTAAATGGCGGTAATAAGTTTTCCATAAAAATAAGTAGTGTTTAACTACTCCTAATTCAGGGAACAATCGGTTAATTGAAAATAAAAAAACGGCCTTGACCCAAAATTATTTTTATTGATTGCTGTAACATTTTTAGGGTATAAAAGAAGCATAGGTCATTCAAATATTTTAATCATTTTGAATTTATTAACAAACAGAAAATAACCTGCATTGTAATTAAATGTAGCCGAGTTAATAGAATAATATTACTTTTCGGAAATTTTTCTCAACAATGCAAAATTCTTCTGACCTTAAAAAAATTCTTTCTATCGATATTGGTGGTTCGCATATTAAAGCCACTGTTTTGGATGCAGAAGGAAACACACTCAAAGCCTACGAAAAAGTACAAACCCCAAGCCCTGCTTCCCCGGAAAATCTTATCGAAGCGGTTAAAACGCTAACTAAAGATTTCCCGGAATATGATCATATTTCTGCCGGTTTTCCTGGTTATGTTAAAAATGGTACTGTTTTTACGGCACCAAATTTAGGGACAGATTTATGGAAAAACACCAACTTACAGGAGTTACTTAAAAAGAACTTAGGTAAGGATGCTATTGTAGTTAACGATGCCGATATGCAGGGAATGGGCGTGATCAATGGAAAAGGTTTCGAAATGGTTATTACGCTTGGTACTGGTTTTGGCACCGCTTTATTTAATGATGGTAAATTGCTTCCGCATTTGGAACTGGCACATCTCCCAATTAAAAAAACAACTACTTACGATGAGTATTTAGGCGATAAAGCATTACACGAAATTGGCAATGGCAGATGGAACAAACGTGTCAAAAAAGTGCTCGACATCTTTAGTACCGTTTTTAACTATGATTTTCTATACATTGGAGGAGGAAATTCTACCAAGATCGATTTTAAATTAGATGATAATATTAAGATTGTATCTAACCGTGAAGGCATTAAAGGAGGCCCGCGGTTGTGGCAGCAAGATGAAAATGTACTTCATAAATAACACAAAAACAGTTCTTAAACCTTTTAATTAATAATTACAATTTAAATAATGAATGTAGAAGCAAAAAACGTTGAACAATTGGGTATTGATACGGTAAGGGTGTTATCGGTTGATGCTGTTCAAAAAGCTAACTCCGGCCATCCAGGCGCGCCTATGGGACTTGCATCTGTCGGACATGTTTTATGGTCTGAAGCTATGAATTACAGCCCGGGAAATCCTGAATGGGCAAACCGCGATCGTTTTATTCTTTCTAACGGCCACGCTTGTATGTTGCAATATTGCTATTTGCATCTTACAGGTTATGATTTATCGTTGGACGACCTGAAAAATTTCCGTCAGTTAAACAGTAAAACTGCCGGCCACCCGGAATATGGCCTGGCCCCCGGCATCGATGTTACCACGGGCCCTTTAGGACAGGGCTTTGCAAATGGTATTGGTTTCGCCATCGGCCAGAAACATTTGGCCGGCCGTTACAATAAACCTGGACATCATATCTTTGACTATAAAATTTTCGCTATTTGCAGTGATGGCGATTTAATGGAAGGCGTAACTTCCGAAGCTGCTTCCCTTGCCGCACAATTAGAGTTGGGCAACCTGATCTATTTGTATGATGACAACCACATTTCGATTGAAGGCGATACCGATATTACTTTTACAGAAGATGTGGCCGCACGTTTTGAAGCTTACGGCTGGCATGTACAAGTGGTAGAAGATGGCAATGATATTAATGCAATAAAAAATGCCGTACACAATGCTAAAATCGAGATCCGTAAACCTTCGCTGATTAAAATCCGTACGCATATTGCCTACGGTAGCCCGAATAAAGTAGATACAGCGGGTGCACATGGTTCTCCGCTTGGCGAAAAAGAAGTTCGGTTGGTTAAAGAAGGTATGGGTTTTGATCCGGACCAGTTTTTCGTAGTGCCAAAAGAAGTATCCGATTATTACCTGGAATGCGGAAAAAAAGGTACCGAGAAAGAGCAAAAATGGAACGAGCAGTACGAAGCCTACAAAAAGGAGTTTCCGGAACTTGCCGCAGAATATGAACTTTTAAGCAGCGGAAACCTGCCAGAAGGCTGGAAAGACGGCATTCCGGTTTTTAAAGCCGAAGAAGGTAAGATCGCTACCCGTAAAGCCTCCGGTAAAGTACTGAATGCCATTGCAGCTAAATTGCCAGGTTTAATTGGTGGTTCTGCGGATCTTTCGCCTTCAACAGATACGAACCTTGATAAATACGAATCTTTTACGGCAGAAGACCGGACCGGAAGGAACTTCCATTTCGGTATTCGCGAACACGCTATGGGTTCTGCCTTAAACGGTATGGCCTTAACTAAAGGGATTATTCCTTATGGCGCCACTTTCCTGATCTTTTCTGAATATATGCGTCCGCCGATACGTTTGGCAGCTATCATGAAAATTAATCCTATCTTTATTTATACCCACGATAGTATTGGTTTAGGTGAGGACGGAACTACGCACCAACCGGTAGAACAATTAATTTCTTTACGTTCTATTCCGAACATTACTTTAATCCGGCCAGCGGATGCCAATGAAACCGCACAGGCCTGGCGCGTGGCAATAGAACATAAAGGCGGGCCGGTAGTATTGGTATTAACCAGACAAGGTTTGCCAACTATCGATCAGGATAAATATGCCAAGGCAGAAAATGTAGAAAAAGGGGCTTATATTTTGTCTGATGCCGAAAATCCGAAATTGTTGTTGATTGCAACAGGTTCTGAGGTTGCTTTGGTAATGGATGCACAGGCAAAACTAAAAGAACAAGGTATTGCTGCCCGTGTAATCAGTATGCCATCCTGGGAATTATTTGAAAAACAGGATGCAGCCTATAAAGAACAAGTATTGCCAAAAGGATTGAAAAAACGTTTGGCAGTAGAAGCCGGTTCTACTTTGGGCTGGCATAAATATATAACAGACGAAGGTGATGTAATTGGCATGCACAGCTTTGGTGAATCTGCCCCTGCCGAAGAATTGTTTAAAGTTTTCGGCTTTACGGTAGATAACGTGGTGGAAAAAGCAAAAGCCTTACTTGCATAAATTTAACCGGTAAAAGAAGCATCGCCTCACCCTAGCCCTCTCCAAAAGAGAGGTAGCAGGCCAATGCTTCTTTTATCAACCTAAAATTAACATCAATGAAAGTTGGAATTTCGGCAGATCATGGCGGTTTTGAGTTAAAGGAAATGCTGCGGGATTATTTAAAAGGTTTAGGTCATGAAGTAACAGATTTCGGTGCACAATCATTGGTTCAGTTAGATGATTTTCCTGATTATGTAATTCCGATGGCAAGAGCTGTAGCAAATAAGGAAGTAGAGCGCGGCATTGCCGTTTGCGGAAGCGGCGTTGGTGCCTGCATTGCTGCCAATAAAGTTCATGGCGTTCGGGCAGCTTTAATTACCGATCATTTTTCTGCCCATCAGGGTGTGGAAGATGATAATATGAATGTGATGGCCATTGGCGGCCGTGTTGTTGGTTTCAATGTGGCCCAGGAGCTGGTAAACTCCTTTTTAAAAGCAGCGTTTATTGGGGCAGAACGACATTTACGGCGCCTGGACAAAGTAGATCAAATAGATAAATAAACTTTAAAAGATTAAGATCATGTCAAACAGAGTAAAAAAAATACACGATTTCGGCCAAAGCGTTTGGCTGGATTTTATTGACCGTAAAATAATGGATACGGGACAATTGCAAAAACTGATTACTGAAGATGGTGTAAGAGGCGTAACCTCGAACCCTGCAATCTTTGAAAAAGCTTTCAGCAGCAGTTCTGATTATGATGAAGACATTGCCAAATTAGCTAAAGAAGGCAAAAGCAACGATGATATTTTTTACGGCGTTGCGGTAGAAGATATCAAACGTGCCGCAGATCTATTTATGCAGGTTTACGAAGATGAAGTAAAAGGCGCTGATGGTTATGTAAGCCTGGAAGTATCGCCGCGTTTGGCTTTGGATACCGAAGGAACAACCAAACAAGCATTAGAACTTTGGAAAGCTGTTCATAAAGATAATGTGATGATCAAAATTCCGGCAACAAAAGAAGGCTTACCGGCCATTCAAAAATGTATCAGCGAAGGTTTGAACATCAATGTTACCCTGCTTTTTGGTTTAGAAAGATATGAAGCCGTTACCGAAGCTTATATTGCAGGCTTGGAAGAACGTGCAGCTGCAGGTAAAACAATAGAATATGTTTCTTCTGTTGCCAGTTTCTTTTTAAGCCGGATTGACGTTTTGGTTGATCCTTTGCTGAAAGAAAAAGGTTTAGATAATTTAAAAGGAGAAGTAGCAATTGCATCTGCAAAAAAAGCTTATGAAATCTACAAACGTGTTTTCAGCAGCGAACGCTTTAAAAAGCTGGAAGAAAAAGGCGCAAAACCACAACGTTTGCTTTGGGCAAGTACCGGAAGCAAAGATCCTGCTTTTTCTGATGTAAAATATGTAGAAGCTTTAATCGGCCCTGATACGGTAGATACGATCCCGATGGAAACACTGGAAGCTTTCCGCGATCATGGAAATGCAGCTAATACTTTAGAAGAAGGTTTAGATAAAGCAAACGAAGTTTTAACAAAGATAAAAGAAGCAGGTATTAATATAGATGCCATCACCCAGCAATTAGAAGACGAAGGAATTGAAAAATTCAATAAACCTTACGATAAACTGCTGGCCGCAATTGAAGAACAAAAACAAAAAGCATCAGTCTAAAACCCTGTAAATAATGGAATCAGGGTTTCGCAAGTTTGTGTTTCTGGATATTGGAGGCGTTTTGCTAACAAATGGCTGGGGGCACGAATCAAGGCAGTTAGCGGCAGAAAAGTTTGGGGTCGATTACCAGGAAATGGAAGTTCTGCACAATCTCATATTTAATATTTATGAGATTGGCAGAATAACTTTAGATGAATATCTGGATAACGTTGTTTTTAACAAAACCCGCGATTTTACCCGCGAAGATTTTAAATCATTTATGTTTTCAGAATCCAAAGAACTGCCCGATCTGTTGCAATGGCTGGTGGAATGGAAGAAAGACTTTCCGTTTAAAATCTTTTCGTTAAACAATGAAGGTAAAGAATTAAATGATTACCGGATCAAGAAATTTAAACTGCACCGTTGCTTCGATGGTTTTATCTCCTCTTGCGAAGTTGGGATGCGGAAACCTGATCCGGGAATATTTAAAATTGCAATGGGGATAACCCAGGCCAGTCCAGAAGATTGTTTTTATTTTGATGACCGGCTGATGCTTGCCGAGTCGGCACGCTGGACTGGTATGAATAGTTTTCAGCATATTGGATTTGAATCCACAAAAAAGATTTTAGAAGACATTAAAAGTAATCAACTCTAAATATAAAAAGACAATGCCAGATACTAAATATAAATTCGGGATGATTGGTTTAGGCACTATGGGGCGCAATTTATTGCTAAACATGGCCGATCATGATTTTGCCGGAGCAGGTTATGACAAAAACGCTGACCAAATTGCTTTACTTGAAAAAGAAGGTGATGGCACACCGGTTAAAGGCTTTACAGAACTCCATGAGTTTGTACAAAGCCTGCAAACACCAAGAGCCATTATGATGCTGGTACCGGCAGGTAAAATTGTAGATAGCGTTATTGAAGAACTGATTCCGTTATTGGAAAAGGGGGATATTGTGATAGACGGTGGTAACTCTCATTTTACCGATACCAATGTGCGTGTTGATTACCTGGAAAGTAAAGGCCTGCATTTTTTTGGAATGGGGATTTCGGGTGGGGAAGAAGGTGCCAGAAAAGGCCCAAGCATGATGCCCGGCGGCGATAAAGAAGCATATAACTTTGTAAAACCTGTTTTAGAAGCCATAGCTGCCAAAGTTGATGGCCAGCCTTGTGTAACTTACATCGGTCCGGGTGCTTCAGGCCATTTTGTAAAAATGGTACACAATGGGATTGAATATGCCATTATGCAATTGATTTCAGAAACTTACGGTATTTTAAAAAATGGTTTAGGTTTTGACAATGATAAAATTGAATCTGTTTTTTCCGGCTGGAGCAAAGGCAAGCTGCAATCTTTCCTGATGGAAATTACATCAGATATTTTAAAATTCAAAAAACCTGGAAGTGACCATTTGCTGATAGATGATATTAAAGATGAAGCACGCGCAAAAGGGACCGGTAAATGGACTTCGCAAATAGCAATGGACTTAGAAACGCCGATTCCGTCTGTTGATGCTGCTGTTTCTACGCGTGATTTATCTAAATATAAAGCATTGCGAGTTGAATTATCTGAATTATATGCTGACGTTCAATCAAAAATTAAAACAGAAAATCAGGACGAGTTTGTAAAGCAGTTAGAAGACGCACTGTATTTTTCTATGATTACTGCTTATACGCAAGGTATGCACTTGCTGTTTAAAGCATCTATCGCTTATAATTACAAGTTAAATTTAGGTTCTATAGCACAAATTTGGCGTGGAGGCTGTATTATCCGTTCTGCTTTTTTGGAAGATATTTTTCAGGCCTATCATAAAGACGATGACCTGGAGTTGTTATATACCGATGCAAACGTTCAACAAAAAATTAAAGAAACGTTGCCAGCTATAAGGCAAGTATTGGCTTCGGCAACTGTTGCTGGTTTAGCACTTCCGGCACATGCTGCTTCGTTAAATTATTTTGATAATTTCCGTACAGCCAATATGCCATCTAATTTAATCCAGGCCCAGCGCGATTACTTTGGTGCACATACTTACGAGCTTATTGGTAAAGAAGGTGTTTTTCACACTGTATGGACGGATGTAGATAAAGACAAAAAAGAGAAGCCATAAGTTCTGTTACCGGTTTTTATATTATAAAAGAAGCACTGAAAATTTATCATGAAATCAATACAATCCCAGCCTACTATATTTGTTATTTTTGGCGGCACCGGCGATTTAAACTGGCGTAAAATTACGCCCGCCCTTTACAATTTATTTTTGGATAACTGGTTGCCAGAACATTTTTCTATAATTGGTACCGGTCGGACTAAACTTTCTAATGATGATTTCAAAGGAAAATTATTGGAAGGTATTAATCAATTTTCAAGAAACGGAAAAGCGAACCCTGAGCAGTGGAAAAAGTTTTCTGATAATATAGTTTATCAGGCTGCAGATTTAAACGATGCAGAAACATATAATGAGTTTGGAAACCTGATAAAAAACTACGAAAAAGATTTGCAGCAGGAAGCGAACGTCATTTATTATCTGGCTGTTGCACCTCAGTTTTTTCCGATCATTGCAGAAAATATTTCCAAAAGTCAGTTAGCTACTAATCCCGAAAAAACAAGAATTGTAATTGAAAAACCTTTTGGACACGACCTGGAATCAGCTAAATCTTTAAATAAATTACTTTCTGGTATTTTTCAGGAAAAACAGATTTACCGTATCGATCATTATCTGGGTAAAGAAACGGTACAAAACATACTTACTTTTAGGTTCGCTAATTCGTTAATGGAGCCATTATGGAACCGTAATTATATTGAACACGTACAAATTTCTGTTACAGAACAATTAGGCGTAGCTGATCGGGGAGATTATTATGAAGGTGCCGGCGCTATGCGCGATATGATTCAAAACCATATTCTGCAGTTGCTTTGCCTGGTAGCAACAGAAGTTCCGGTAAATTTTGATGCGGATGAAATCAGGAACAAAAAGGTTGATGTACTGCGCGCCATGCGCCCTTTTACTGCAGAAAACATCAAAGATTCTGCCGTACGCGGACAATATGGAAAAGGCTGGATAGAAGGCAAAGAAGTACCAGGTTACCGTCAGGAAGCAAAAGTTGACCCAAACTCTAATACTGAAACTTTTGCTGCAGTAAAGTTTTTTGTAGATAACTGGCGGTGGCAAGGCGTTCCGTTTTATGTCCGTACAGGTAAAAGGTTGCACCAGTCTGCATCAGTTATCACTATCCAATTTAAAGATGTCCCTCATTTAGTTTTTCCAAGTGAGGCAACAGATAGCTGGCAGCAAAATCGTTTGATCATCAGTATTCAGCCCGAAATGAGTATCCGTTTACAAGTTCAGGCAAAGCGCCCAGGTGTAGATATGGTTATTAACACGGTAGATATGGTTTTTGATTATAAAGGAACTTACGACAGTCAGGCACCAGAGGCGTACGAAACTTTACTATTAGATACCATGCAGGGTGACCAAACCTTATTTATGCGTGCAGACCAGGTAGAAGCAGCATGGGCATTAATTATGCCGATATTAAATTCGTGGGAATCTACAAAAAGCACCAAGTTCCCTAACTATTCTTCGGATTCCTGGGGGCCGGAAGTGGCAGAAGCATTAATTGCCCGCGATGGCTTCCATTGGTTTACACTACCAGTTAAAGATAAATAAGCATGCAAAACGTAAAGTTAAATATCTTCCCTACAGAAGATGAAGTGCTTATTAACATGGCAGCCTATTTTATCGAAACAGCAAAAAAAGCTATTTCGGCTAATGGCATGTTCAATGTTTCACTTTCTGGCGGCAGTTCTCCCAAGAAATTATATGAAATGCTGGCATCGTCAGATTATAAAGAAAAGGTAGTGTGGGAAAATGTATATTTTTTCTTTGGAGATGAACGCAATGTTCCTGCCGATCATCCTGATAGTAATTTTTTAATGGCAAAAAAAGCATTATTTGATCCGCTTCAAATTCCTGCTTCACAAATCATTCCGGTCAATACTTCTTTGCCGCCAGAGCAGGCCGCCGAAGCTTATGCTTTAGCTGTTTATACTCATTTTAAACCTTACAATGTTAAGTTTGATTTGATTTTGCTTGGTTTAGGAGATAATTCCCATACAGCTTCACTTTTTCCGCATACTTCCATTTTAGAAGATCAGGAATCCACAGTAAAAGCTGTTTTTCTGGAAGATCAGCAGGTGTACCGTATTTCTATGACTGCTCCCATGATTAACGATGCACATCATATTGCTTTCTTGGTTTATGGTAAAGGAAAAGCAGAAGCAGTGCATCATGTATTAGAAGATGACACGGATATTGAAGAATACCCTGCCCAGCTTATTCAACCGGAACAAGGCGCCGTGCAATGGTTTATGGATGAAGCAGCAGCATCTTTGCTAAGTAAAAAAGGATAATGCTTCTTTTATCACCTAAAAATTAATAACCTTTTAAGCGGTGGTTTTACAACCATCGCTTTTTTTATTTCAGTTTATGTAAACAATAGTTTCATAATCACGTCTGCAATTAAAGCTGGTTCCGATAAAAATTTTATGAGATTTAAAATAAAATTTGCTTGGTTACCGAGGCCGATATGATATAGTATAAAACCTTCTTTAGTTGCAATGAGAAATAACTTCATGTTTGCCACAGGCATAGAAAACAGTTATCCTACTGTTTTTATCGATGGAAAAAAGACCAGGGTAGATGAATTGGAAAAAACCGGCCATTACAAAAGATGGCGGGAAGATTTTCAGTTGGTTAAAGATATGGATATCGAATATTTACGATACGGCCCGCCTTATTATGCTACTCATTTAGGTCCCGGCCAATACAATTGGGATTTTGCAGATGATACTTTTAACCGGTTAAAGGAACTGAAAATTACCCCAATTGTTGACCTTTGCCATTTTGGTGTTCCGGATTGGATAGACAGTTTCCAAAACCCCGACTTTCCGCAATATTTTGCAGAATATGCTTTTGCTTTTGCTAAACGGTTTCCTCAGCTTAAATTCTATACACCCATAAATGAGATTTTTGTTACTGCTTCATTTTCAGGTCAGTATGGTTGGTGGAACGAAAGCTTAACCGATGATAAAGGTTTTGTAACAGCCTTGAAACACCTATGTAAAGCCAACGTACTGGCTATGCAAGCCATTTCAAAAGTTCAGCCGGGTGTAACTTTTATTCAAAGCGAATCATCCGAATATTTTCATGCAGAAGATCCTTCCTGCCGTGAATTAGCCGATTTTCTAAACCTGAAACGTTATTTATCACTTGATCTTTCTTATGCTCATCCGCTTAAAGTTGATCATTATAAATACTTGCTTCAAAACGGAATGACGGATGCTGAATATGAATGGTTTATGAATAATGTAATCCGCGGAAAATGTATTATGGGAACAGATTATTACGTTACCAATGAGCATATTGTCCATGCAGACGGATCTACCAGTCCGGCTGGCGAAATTTTCGGTTATTATGTTATCACCCAGCAGTATTATACGCGTTACCGTTTGCCGGTAATGCATACGGAAACCAATATTGCCGAACCAAATGCAGTAGCCTGGTTGCATAAAGAATGGGCAAATTTGTACCGTTTTAAGCAGGATGGCTTTCCAATTGTTGGTTTTACCTGGTATGGTTTGCTGGATCAGGTGGATTGGGATACGGCTCTCCGGCAAAACAATGGTACTGTTAATGCCTTAGGTTTGTATGATTTAGACCGAAAAATACGCCCGGTTGGAGAAGCTTACCAGAAACTGATTAAAAATTGGAAACATGTTTTGAATGAAGAAGCGTACGGGCTAAACATTATTCCCTAATTTTATGCCGGTAAAAGAAGCATCAACAAAATTTAAAAATTAAAACTGGCATCAGCATCCGGGTTATCAACCTTGGTACTTTTACGCTGATTGTTAATCGTAATGTGTAGCATGTTGATTTGTTCCGGATGCTGCTCGTATAACAAATCATCATGCACATTTACCTTTTTAACGCGGTCTATTCCTTTCGCCTCAAAATAACACCAGGCGCCATCTTCCTGAATTTCGTATCCAACATAATCTAAAGCTAATATTTTTCCATCTGCACGGATTACCAAATGTTTCTTTACATAATCATTAATCAGCTTGTTTAGCTGCGCTTTATCTTTTGGTTTAACAATATCCAACTGCACATGATATTGTTTTTCCAAAGCTTTTTCCAAATCATCATAAAACATCCGGCAGCTAATTTCAAGTGAATGATTGGCAGGATTTTGTTTGATTTCGGTAACGCTTACATAAAACGGGTGGAAGAAGCTGAACCATAAAATCAACAGAAAATGTAACATGTTCGTATGCTTTTAAAAATATCCCTCAAAAAAAGCTATAATTAAGTACAATTGCGAATACTTCTTTTATGGCAGATTTTTCTTTATACTTCCAGTTAGGTTTACAGCACATTTGCGATTGGCAGGGTTACGATCATATTTTATTTGTAACCGTTCTTTGTGGCATTTACCAACTGCAAGACTGGCGCAAAGTGCTGATATTGGTAACTGCTTTTACCATCGGCCATTCCATAACACTTGCTTTAAGCGTTTTTAACATCCTCCACATCAATACTTCTTTAATCGAGTTTTTAATTCCGGTAACTATCGTTATTACAGCTATAAATAATATCATTAAAAGAAGCATCCCACAAAAAAATATTAACCTAACTTATTTTTTAGCTTTATTTTTTGGGTTGATACATGGTTTAGGTTTTTCTAACTATTTAAAAAGCCTTTTAGGTAAAAGTACCAATATTGTTGCCCAGTTATTTGCTTTTAATATAGGTTTAGAATGCGGGCAAGTAATAATTGTAATTTCTGTATTGTTTTTATCCTTTTTGCTGATCAAACTTTTTAAAATTAAACCCGCCAAATGGAGTTTTTTTCTATCTTCGGCTATCTTCGGCATTGCCTTAATGATGTGTATAGATCGTTTTCACCAAATAATTTTTAAATGAAGAAAGTTTATTTAGCCATTTCCTGTTTTTTTTTGATCGGTTCTGCTGCCCATGCCCAGTATGATAACAATCCGGGATCAAATCATGGGAACAAGTTTGAACAATTGGGCACCATGATTTCTGATCCAAATATGTACCGTTCTGCTTCTGGTGCTCCCGGCCCAAAATATTGGCAGCAACGTGCAGATTATGAAATTAATGCTTCGCTGAATGATGATAAACAACGTTTAGACGGAACAGAAACCATAACTTATTTTAATAATTCGCCAGATCCTTTAACCTATTTATGGCTGCAGTTGGATGAGAACCAGCACCGCAAAGATTCACAGGGCAGTACTGCCGGCGAAAGTAAAATGCAGGACAAAATGAGTTTGCGCCAGTTGCAGATGATAATGGGCAACAACCTGGATCTGGGCGATCATATTTTGAGTGTAAAAGATGCAAACGGAAACCCAATTCCATATACCATCAACGAAACGATGATGCGTTTGGAGTTACCAAAAACATTAAAACCTGGCGAAAAGTTTAAATTTAAAGTTGCCTGGTTTTATAATATTTCTGATCGTTTAACGATTGGAGGAAGAGGTGGTTACGAGTATTTTCCGGAAGATAAAAACTATTTATACACCATGGCGCAATGGTATCCGCGTATGGCTGTTTACAGTGATTTCCAGGGATGGCAAAACAAACAGTTCATCGGCAGCGGCGAGTTTGCTTTAGTTTTCGGAAATTTTAAAGTAAACCTGGATGTACCTGCAGACCATGTGGTAGGCGCAACCGGATTATGCCAAAATTACAGCCAGACATTATCAGCAGCACAATTAAAACGCTGGAACCAGGCTCAAACATCCAAAGAACCGGTAGAAATAATAACACTGGCAGAAGTGAAAGACCGGATGAAAGGCCATGCACAAGCACGAAAAACATGGGTTTATGAAGCAGAAAATGTGCGTGATTTTGCCTGGGTTTCTTCCAGACGGATTGTTTGGGATGGTATGTCAACGCAAATTGAAGGCGGCAAAAAAGTAATGGCCATGTCGTATTATAGCCCGGAAGCATACCCGCTTTACCGCCGTTATTCTACCAAAGTGGTAGCACATACGCTTAAAGTTTATTCGCAGCATACTTTTCCTTATCCTTACCCAAGCGCTATTTCTGTTGAAGCATCTAACGGAATGGAATACCCGATGATTTGCTTTAACTACGGCCGGACAGAAAAAGACGGAACTTACAGCGAAGCAACCAAAAATGGGATGATCGGTGTGATCACACATGAAGTTGGGCACAACTTTTTCCCGATGATTGTAAATTCTGATGAACGCCAGTGGACCTGGATGGATGAAGGTTTAAATACCTTTTGCCAGTTTTTAGCAGAACAGGACTGGGACAATAATTTCCCATCGCAGCGCGGCCCGGCTTACAAAATAGTGGATTACATGAAACTGCCGAAAAACGAGCTGGAACCGATCATGACTAATTCTGAAAATATTGCCCGTTTCGGGCCGAATGCATATGCAAAGCCTGCAACTGCATTAAATATTCTTAGAGAAACGGTAATGGGAAGGAAGCTTTTTGATTATGCTTTTAAAACTTATGCACAGCGTTGGGCTTTTAAACATCCAACGCCCGCAGATTTTTTCAGGACGATGGAAGATGCTTCTGCAGTTGACCTGGACTGGTTTTGGCGCGGCTGGTTCTATGGAACTGATCCGGTTGATATTTCTTTAGACAGCGTTAAACTTTATACGTTGGATACTAAAAACCCTCAAATTAATGCCAGGTACGACAAAGAGCAATTTGACCACAACTTACAGCACATCAGCGCGCAAAGAAACCGGGAAGAAGGAACGCGTTTTGCAGTAGAAGCTGATACCTCTTTAAAAGACTTTTACAGCAAGTTTGATCGTTTTGCTGCAACACCGCTTACGCAGGAAAGCTACCAGGCGATGTACAATGCATTATCTCCTGAGGAAAGGAGTTTTTATGAAAGCAAGAACTATTTTTACCAGTTAACTTTAAGCAATAAAGGCGGACTGGTAATGCCGGTAATTATAGAATGGACATATACAGACGGAACGAAAGAAGTAGATCGTATTTCTGCTTATGTTTGGCGCAAAAACGAACAGAAAATAGACAAAGTTTTTGCTAAAACAAAAGAAGTAAAGTCGATCAGGCTTGACCCATATCGTGAAACGGCGGATATTGATGAAGACAATAACAGCTGGCCGAGAACACTTACGCCATCCAGGTTTGAATTATTCAAACAACAAAACCTGCCGCGCGGCGCTACTGCTGGCGCAAACCCTATGCAGCAGCAGTCCATAAAAAAACAGCCGTAAAAGAAGCATTGGTTTAAAACCAGTTAACGACTACTTTAAACAGAGAAGCCGGAATATATTTTATTCCGGCTTCTCTGTTTAAACACTTTTATGCTGTTTGCTTAGTGCTTAACGGTATCTGGTGAAGTTACCTTATTTTGGATGTTATTTGTACTATCGCCAGCATTTACAGTATCTTGCCGTTCCAGCCCGTAATTTTTATGTTTTTCGTTGCATGCAGTTGCTATACAAAGTATTACTAAGGCAGAAAATAAAATAGATTTGTTTTTCATAATGCTTCTTTTACCGGTAAAAAATAATGTGTACTGTTCTACTCTTTTAACAAGTGGCGAACAAAAAGTTTATAATTGTTTATAAAGTTATTTACAATTACCGAATAACGGTAACATAACCGCCATAATTTTTTGTGCCGTCTTTTAAATTCAGTACGTAATAATATGTACCAACAGGTACTTCCTGTCCGTTATACCGGCCGTCCCAGGCAGTACCGTAACCTATGGAATGGAACATCCTTACACCATAACGGTTGTAAATATCCATGATACAATCCGGGTACCTGTCTAAATTCTGTATGTTCCATACATCGTTTACCCCGTCATTATTAGGCGTAAAAGTATTTGGGATAACCGGGATCTTTAAAATCCGAATGGCAACTGTATCTACAGCAGTACAGCTATCGGTAGAAGTTACGGTAAGCCGGTACGTAATATCATCCGAAGGCGTAGCAATAGGGTTAGCAATATGATCGTTGCTTAACCCAGTGGCAGGTGTCCATTTATAACTAAAAATTTTACCGGTAATTTTTGGGGAAAGCCTTACAATATCGCCAATGTGGACCCGGATAAGTTTTCCAGCATCTACTACAGGCGTAGGGTTTACGGTGATGTTTTGAGTAAGCGAATCGGCACAACCGGTGCTGGATGTGAAAACATATTTAATTTGATGTGTACCAATACCTGCAGCAGCCGGATTAAAAATGCCAGCAGTAACACCTGCGCCTGTATATACGCCTTTACCATTAGCACCACTAACATCTTCGGCCTGGGTTAACTGAAACGGATTAACTTCCTGGCAAACGCTTCCTAATGCCGTAAATACTACTTTTGGATTAGCATTTAAGGTGATGGTTTTTTCAGTTATATCAATACAGGTAATGCCTGAATACGCTACCATTCTAACTGTAAAAGTTTTAGTTGCAGGCATATTAAAAATGTCGTACTGGTGTATATAACGTTTTCCGGCTACCGGGTTTACATCTGTTACCACAACGCCCAGCTGGTTCTGGTAATCGAAATACCATTCAATTTTAGTAATGCTGCCAATATCTACGGTAGATTGATTTTCAAAAGTAATGGGTTGATTGCTGCAAACATTGCCGGGGGTAATAATATTGAAAGCGGCTTTTGGCATAGAACCATTTACCTGGAAAGGTTTAGTGATGCTTGCAGAACTGCTATCGCCGGCTGTAACTGTAAGGGTAACCTGATAAATTTGAGCTTTGCTAAACCGGTGTGCCGGATTTTTATCTGTAGAAGTATTTGGGTTAGCGGCTGTTGCATCTGCATCACCAAAATTCCATAAATAAGTTAAAGCTACATTTGTGCCAACGCTATCCGCAGTGAGGTCAAAAAATTGTGCACTTAAATCAGCGGAGCAAACCTGAGGCGATCTAAAATCAGGCTTATAGGCAGGTTTAGCTGTTACCGACTTTGATATTGTGTCCTGACACCCCAGATCAGAAGTTACGATTAGCTTAACCTGATAAGTTCCGGCGGCAGTATAATCATGTTCAAAAGTGAGATTATTACTTTTGGTAGCTGTACTGCCATCACCAAAAGTCCAGGCCCATCTAACAATTTTACCGTTTACTATTGTTGAAGCATCTTTGAAAAATACAGCAAAATTTTTAAATACAGCATTTGTATAGGTAAAAGCAGCAACAGGTAAATTATTTACAGTTAAATATTTCTGGGTAGTAGTTTGGCATCCGCTTTCAGAAATTGCAGTTAAACTAACGGTATCTATGCCAGGCTTGCTGTAAGTATGTGTTGGGTTTTGCAGGGTAGAAGTAGTGCCATCGCCAAATTTCCAGATCCAGCTTTTAATTACTTTGCTGCTGTCGGTACTTTTATCAGCAAAAGTAACTGCCGAACCGGCACAAACACTTGCAGGCATGGTAAAAGCGGTAATTGGTGCGCTGTAAACGGTAAAAGGAAAATTAAAATTCTGATCACCTATCGTACAACCGCCAGTTGAAGGTGGTAAATCTGCCACAATATTAACATTATATAACCCTGCTTTATTGAAAATAGCAGGTTTAGGTATTACATAAATGTAGTAAGGCTTTGTGTTAATGATCGTATCTTTAGCAACAGGGTTAAGTGTGTTAATTACGGTTGCGGGATTAGACGGAGTGATAGTCCAAACTATTTTTTGGGTAGGAACATTTAAAGTTACCTGCAGATTGTAATTATCATAAACACAAGCAGATGTAATTGGTAAATTAGTTACCGGATCAACTGCATTGGCAGTAACGGTTGTTGCCAGGTTTGTTCCGGCAGAGTAGGAATAGGATTCAACCTGACCAAAACCATAGGCTACGGCATTAAAACCATCATCAGCCGTAAGGTTGAAATTATTAGTGCGATAACCGTTTAAATTAAGCTGTAAATAGGAGTAGCCAGGCAAAGTAGCCATGGGCACAAAAGCCGTAGTTGGTACAGCGCCGTTAATACGGAAGCTCGCTACAGATGCTGTTTTTATCAACACATTTATATATTGCTCAGTAATTGCTTCACGGGTAGAAGAATAAACAGTAATGTTTTTAATACTGTATTCGATAGGATTTAGGATAACCATATCAGGATCTCCTAAAGTCTGAGCTCCATTTATATTAGAGCAACTTGCTGTTAAAGCATATTGGGCTACACTGATCGGTTTATCGGCAGAAATACTGGCAGGCTGACTTAACGGGGTTGGAGACGAATAAAAGCCGCCTTTATTAAGTGTAGCAACCGTTACCCCGTTAATTTGCACGTTTGTATTATCTGCTTCAGCAACTACACGCACGTAATCTCCCAATGTTCTTTCTGTAGCAACATTGCTACCCGGCGCTTTCATGCTAAAAGGAATAAAGCCGTAAGTTTTTCCCCAGCTTTCAATAGGATAATTTTGCTGATATAATGGATCAATAGAATGTGGCGAGCAACTCGGATCAGCAATTGCATCGCCGCTGCTTCCGGAAAACATAGCAAAACGCTTACATCCTGAGGTAGTGCTATCAACCGTTACTGAGGCTCCGGTTAAATCGCTATTAGATAAGTATTCGTACACATCTCCAATATTGGTAAGTGTAATCCCTCCGGAAACCAAATCTGTATTTCCCTTCTTAATAAATATTTTTGTATTTGCCTCACTTGCTACCAATACTATAAAATTTTGGCCGCCAGAAACTACGGCTGGCGTTTGCTGGTAGTTCATGCTGTAATACTGTTGGCCTAAAGCTTTAACAGGTAAAATAAGCGAAGCTGCTGACCGCGCGCCTGCAAATATATGTGCATAAACTACTACGGCAGGTTGCCCGTTATCTACCACAATATGAATAGCCCGATTAGTAAGGACTGTACCACCTTCAAAATCATTAATATAAGCATTTGCCCGTGGTACCTGAATTTCGGTAACAGTGTTGGCAACAACCGTAAATTTTTGTGAATAACTCCCAACTGAAACCGTTCCGGTAGAAGCTTGACTGCCGGTGATAAAAATACTGATGTTAGCAAGTTGTGTTGGTTGATTAGGAACGTGTGTAGGAAAAACAGACCAAAACTCCGTACCTTCATTAGATACACTTTGTGCCTTAACTAAATTTATAGCAGTTAAACACAGTACCAGTAAGGCCAGTATAAATTTAGGTAATTGTTTAATCATGTCATCCTTACAATAATAAAGCTTACACTTATGGTAAAATATTATTTATATTAACTTACCTACGTAATAGTAAGTATTCAGGCTTTTAGCTATATAACGCAACATTTTTAGTACATATTATTTTAGTAGTAACTAAATAGCTATTTAACTTTAGTAATTCCAATAACCTAATTATGTCAATGAATAACCTGCTACTCTCTTTCATTTTTGCTGATGCTGGCAGGTACTATTGTTAAACTTATTACAGCTACCAATAGTTTAACAACAGCTACAAATAATAACGGTTACTACAATTTTAGTAAGGTAAAAACAGCTCTATTCGCTTTAAAAAGCAGGTTAATTGGCTTTAACGAATATATAAATCATTATTAGTTTAATAACAATTTAAGCTGATAAAAAATATAGCCTGTATAGTTAAAAGAAACGGTTCATCAGCTTAAAAAAAAGGTTAATGTAGTAGATGCCACTGATGAAAGAGGGATCTTATCCAAAGTGAGCGATTGTAAAAGTTCGAAGAAATTTCTCTTATGGTGAAAATGATAAAACGTATATTTTTAGGCGATAAAAGAAGCATTAGGTAATTTGCCAATCAATGGGCTTCAATTTTTTCCCCTCTAAAATTAAATTCGTTTTTAAAAAATGTCTGCAACCAAAAAAACCATTGTGTGCAGCAAGCGGAGAAGGATGCGCGGCTTTTAACAAATGATGTTTCTGCGAGTCGATCAGTTCGCTTTTGGCTTGTGCAAATTTCCCCCATAATAAAAAAACGACATCTTGTTTCCGGTTCGATATTTCTTCAATTACTTTATTGGTAAAAATTTCCCATCCTTTTTTTTGATGGGAACCAGCCTGGTTGGCACGAACGGTTAAAGTTGCATTCAGCAGTAAAACGCCTTGCCCAGCCCATTGCGTTAAATCTCCATCTTTCGGAATTTTAAAATCAATAAATTCCTGCTTTAACTCTTTAAAAATATTTTGTAAAGAAGGCGGAACGGCAACTCCCTTTTGTACAGAAAACGCCAGTCCGTGCGCTTGTCCTGGCCCATGGTATGGGTCTTGTCCGATGATTACTACCTTAACATCATCAAAAGGCGTTTTGGCAAAAGCATTAAAAATATCCTTGCTTTTTGGATAAATAGTATAACCAGCTTCTTTTTCCTGCTGCAAAAAAGCTTTCAGTTTGATCATGTAATCTTTTTCAAATTCATCCTTTAAAATTTCCAGCCAGGAAGGTTCTAATGCAATCGACATAAAATGTTTGGAATAATTGATTTAACGTACAAATAAGCAGATATTTGCTTAATAATTTTATATACATCAAATGCGTAATATTGTTCGGTTAGTTATTGCCTGTGTTATCCTGGGCGCTGCAGTTACCCTGGCTGCTTTTGGTTTCTGGTGGTGGGCTGTTTTGGTTTTCCTGATTGGAGGACTGGTTTTGGTTACTTTCTTTTTTAACGAAAATATGCTGATTGCGCAATATTTTATGCGGAAAGAAAATATGCCGAAAGCAGAGCAATTTTTGATGAAGATTACCGATTACGAAAAGCAATTGTTCCACACGCAGCATGGTTATTACAATTTGTTGCTGGGTTTAATCGAATCCAATAAATCACCGCTTAAATCTGAGAAATACTTTAAGAAAGCATTGTCTTTAGGCATGACCATGTCACACAATATTGCCTTAGCTAAATTAAGCCTGGCTGGAATTTCGATGTCAAAACGCAATAAGCGCGAAGCCGAAATGTATTTAAAGGAAGCGCAAAAAGCCGATAAAAATAAGTTATTGGCCGAGCAGATCAAGATGATGAAAGGCCAGATGGCCCAAATGGATAAACAACAAGTTGTTCGGGGCGGTTACAGAAATAAGTTCTAAACCTATATTCTATTTTTCGTCGAGGTGGCTAAAATAGTCATCTTTATAAAAATTATCTTCCGCATCTTTCACGTTTCCTGTTTCTGTTGATGCTTCTTTTACCGACAATTTTTGGTTGATAAAAGCTAAAATACTTTTTACAAAGTCTATATCAAATTGCTGTTTGCTAAATTTGATTAAGTATTCAGAATCTTTTATTTCAAGGCTTGAGTTTGTCATTGCTTCAATATTAAATCTTTTCAAAAACAAAGACCGGCAATTGTTATTAACCGGTCTTTAATTTTATGTTAAGATTTGATGAAGTTGATAATGTTTATTCAAACCAACTCATCACCGTTTCTTTTGCAGGAATAGTCATATCCAATTTCAGCTTTTTCCGCATTCCGCCCAGATCATTAAATACTTTGTTGGGCACTGCTTTTTTCAGGTCATCAACGGTGTGAAACCCCATTTTCTGAATTACCGGAACCCATTCTTCCGGAACGCCAATTTTTACAAAATCTTCTGTTGAAGAAACTACCGCTTTATTTTCTGGCCGCATTTGCGGGAAGAACAAAACTTCCTGGATTGTACTTTGGTTAGTCATCAGCATTACCAAACGGTCAATACCGATACCTAAACCAGAAGTTGGCGGCATCCCGTATTCCAAAGAGCGCAAAAAATCCTCATCCACAACCATTGCTTCTTCGTCGCCACGGCTGGCTAATAATAATTGTTCCTCAAAACGTTCCCGCTGATCAATCGGATCATTCAATTCAGAGTAAGCATTTGCAATTTCTTTTCCGTTTACAAACAACTCAAAACGCTCTACCAAACCTTCTTTACTACGATGTTTTTTGGCAAGCGGTGTCATTTCAATAGGATAATCAGTGATATAAGTTGGCTGGATTAATTGCGCTTCTACTTTTTCGCTGAAAATTTCATCGATCAGTTTTCCTTTTCCCATAGACGGATCAACTTCAATCTGCAGATTTTTACAAGTTTCTCTTAAAGCCGCTTCATCCATTGCTGAAACATCGATGCCTGTATATTTCAAAATAGAATCATACATGGAAAGTTTTTCATACGGTCCTGCAAATTCTATCTCATTTTTTCCAACCTGAATTTTAGTTTTTCCGTGGATAGCCAAGGCTACTTTTTCCAGGCATTCTTCTACCATGCCCATCATCCAGATGTAATCCTGATAAGCTACGTAAATTTCCAACCCGGTAAATTCAGGATTATGCGTACGGTCCATTCCTTCATTCCGGAACATTTTTCCGAATTCATACACACCGTCAAATCCTGCAACAATCAGTTTTTTCAGATACAATTCATTGGCAATCCGCAGGAAAAGCGGAACATCTAAAGCATTATGATGTGTTTTAAACGGACGGGCAGCAGCACCGCCATGCACGGATTGTAAAATTGGTGTTTCTACTTCCATCCAGCCCTGGTCGTCAAAATAACTACGCATAGTTTTGATCACTTTAGAGCGGTTGATGAAGATCTGCTTGAATTCCGGGTTAACCGTTAAATCAACATAACGTTGTCGGTAACGCAATTCAGGATCGGTAAAACTATCGAAAATATGTCCTTCTTCATCACGTTTTACAACAGGAAGTGGTTTTAAAGATTTCGATAGGATCGTTAATTCCTGTACATGGACAGAAATTTCTCCGGTTTGCGTAATAAAAACAAAGCCTTTAACACCCAAAAAATCACCAATATCTAAAAGCTTTTTAAAAACAGTATTGTATAAAGTTTTATCCTCAGTCGGACAAATATCATCACGTTTTACATAAACCTGGATACGGCCAGTTGAATCCTGCAACTCTGCAAAAGAAGCGCTGCCCATAATACGGCGGCTCATGATGCGGCCGGCAATTTGAACGGATTTATATTTCTCCGGATTTTTTTCAAATTCCTGCAAAATCTCCTGTGCAGTTGCAGTAACCGGAAAAGCTTCGGCAGGATAAGGGTTAATACCTAAATTACGTATGTTTTGAAGCGCCTCGCGGCGTAGGACTTCCTGTTCGGATAGATTTGTACTCATTATATTTTCACCAAAGATTGTAGCTGGCAAAAATAGGTTTTAATGCTAAATTTTAGGTGGTAAAAGAAGTATTAATAAAGAAGGGATTTTTAGATGTCTTGTATTACTCAAAAGGCGGATTTATAAAATCAGACTAACGGTTAATAATTCTCATTTCTAAATAATCGTCAGGTGTCATTACTGCCAAAGCACTATTTTTATAGTCTTTTGTATTTCTGGTAACAATTAAATCTATTTCCTTACTCAGTTCTGCCGTATAATTTTGTAAGGCATCTTCAAAATCTTTAAAATCTGAACTTAAAGCCTGTACAACTGCATTTCTGTCAATCACTAATATTTCGGTAATAGAAATTAACATTTTCAATTTTTCTATAACCTTTTCGTGTTTTGCTGTTTGCCTTAAAAGGTAATAAACGTTACTGATTATTACAGGTGTTATACTACCGGTAATTTGCTTTGATTCACAAAGAGACAATATCTTGGCAGCAACGTTCGAAAATGGTTGCCTGTCAAAAAAGAAGTCCAAGATAATATCGGTATCAATTAAAATTCTTGTCATTGCCTACAAATACTTTTCGGACAACCGTTTTGAAAGTTCTTTATTATAATCAAGATCTGCTGGGCCAGTAAAAGAGCCTTTTAGTAATTTTACAGTTGGCGTAATTTCGATAGTTTCCGGACCGCTATCTTTTGTAATTGCTTTAAGATAGTTCTCAATTAAATCTGATAAGCTGCGCCCTTTATCTTTGGCATATTTTTTTGCTTTTTCTATTATGGCTTGTTCAATTGTTAAAGTTAATTTCGTATTCATGATATACGTGTTTATTTTATTTTTTTTATACGTATAAAGATAATAGGTTTTTCTTATATAAACAATATAGCCAAAGCAATACATTGTTTTTTGCCGCTTCAGCTAAGATCATAGTATTTGAAAAATTAATGCCAAATTTTAGGTGATAAAAGAAGTATCGATAGAAAGGACAGGAAAAATCTACTATTTTGATTTCAAGAAACAGGATCACAGATCCTAAGCTCAAAAGATTGTGATTGTAAATCCCAACCAGTCGAGATTTACTTGATAAGTCGTTATAGATCAAATATACAATTTTGATTTGAATAGTAAGTTAAGTAGCTGAATTGCAAATCCCAACCAGAGGATTAACACTTTTAGGCGATAAAAGAAGCATCAACCCAAAAAAGAGGGCTAGAAAAAAAGTTTAAGATTGAGATTAAAAATCCTTAGCCCGAAAGGGCCGGACTGTAAATTAGAAGCATTGTGATCAGTGGGATTTCAGAGCAAAGTCAAAGATCTTTCATCATCAAACGTTCCTTTACCGTAAATATCCCTGCTTTTACCGCTTCACTCATCTGCTTTGCCTGTTTAAGATTGTGCTTCGTTTGGCTTCGGTTTAGTTTTGGTACATGAAAACAAAAAAAGTATTAATATCCGGCGCCAGTGTGGCCGGGCCGGCACTGGCCTTTTGGTTGAACCGCTATGGCTTTAAGGTGACCGTGGTAGAGCGGGCGCCAGGTATCCGGCCAGGTGGCTATGCTATAGACTTTCGTGGCCCCGCCATGCAGGTATTGGAGCGGATGAATATCGTGGACGCAATTAAAAAATTCGAAACCCGCGCGGGTAAGATCACTATCGTAGATAAAAACAATAAAAAGGTGGCCAGTATGCCGGATGGTTTTACCAGCGGCAAGTTGGAGATTATGCGCGGTGACTTAGCGAATGTTTTTTACGAGGCTACAAAAGATGATACCGAATATATTTTTGATGACAGTATCACAGCTTTAAAGGAAGATGAGGCCGGCGTAGAGGTAAGCTTCAGCCGGAATAAACCCTGTCGCTTTGACCTGGTGGTTGGTGCGGACGGGCTGCATTCCAATGTACGGACAATAGCCTTTGGCGATGAAGCGCAGTTCTTGCATCACTTGGGAATATACTTCGCCATTTTTACCACGCCTAATTTTATGGAACTGAAAGAAATGGCAGGCTTGTATTATGGAACATTGGGCAAGCGCATTGGCGTTTTTAGTGCGAAACAGGATACCGAGGCCAGGGCTAGTTTATATTTTGCCTCGCCTGCAATTACTTATAATTACCGAGATATCGGCCAGCAAAAGGCAATGGTCCGTGAGCGGTTTGAGGGGGAAGAATGGCAGGTGCCGCAATTGCTGAAATTTATGAGCGGTGCATCTGATTTTTATTTTGATTCGGTAAGCCAGATTAAAATGAACCGTTGGTCGCGGGGACGGGTGGTGCTAATGGGAGACGCAGCTCACTGTGCCTCGCCCATGTCAGGAATGGGCACCAGTATGGCAGTTATAGGCGCTTATATTTTAGCAGGCGAGTTGCAGATGGCGCATGACGATCATACCAGGGCTTTTAACAGCTATGAAGGACAAATGCGACCCTTGGTTGCATCGTGCCAAAAATTAGCCGAAGGGGCGGAATGGTTTTTGCCCACCACTTGGGTTAAGCTATGGCTTAGTCAGCAGATATGGAAGATCTTACCTTACACGCCCTGGAAGAATATGATGATTGAAATGCCCCTGAAAGCGGCTAATTCCATCAGCCTGAAGAATTATTAAATAACCACCTGAGTGAAAGTGATGGGCAATTAGTTGGGGATCGACAGATCTTAAGTTTAAAGGTCGTAATTGCAGGATCATAGGTCCTAAGCTTGAAAGATCGTGATTACAAATCCCCGATCAGAGGATTACAAATCCCGACCCGAGGGGATAACTGCAAAACGATGCTGAAAATTTTTTGATTAAAAAATATAAGGAATAAAGCGATAGCGAACTTTCTTTAAGTAATCGATATATCCAGTCAAATCTCTTGCTAACACTTTTTCTTCATTTATTGCCCTGGCAACAACTAAGCATGAAATGATAATTGCAGGCAATAAAGCAATATACGACCCCAGACATAAAGGGGTAAACAGTATAATCAGGTAAGCGCCGCTATACATAGGATGACGGACCCATGCGTATAATCCAGTAGTAATAACCCTCTGCCCCTGATAAGCTTTAATATTGCTTGCCAGATATGTATTTTGCTTGAATACGATAAATACGATCAGAAATCCTGTCGATACAACCACCTCGGAGAGTAACGTTATATAAAAAGGGATAGTTGACCAATGCTGCCTGAAATCAATGCCGGGAAGTATGAGCATCAAAACAAATAGCAAGCCATTTACAGATTGCAGCATTATTTGTGTCTTATTTGTTTCCGTATGTGTTCTACGCTCAATTAATTTTGGGTCTGTTTTTAGAAAATAGAAAGTCAATATAGATGTTCCGCAAATGAAGACCATTAAATAAATCCATGCTGCCTTATATTTAGTTGTTCCTGCCGGGACGAATAATGATAAAGCCAATATCAGGTATAACAAGGCAAGCAATGCGCTAACTTTAAAAGTCAACATTCTTTTAAAATTCATAAGCTTTATGGTAAGCAACAAAAGTGATTAAAATGACTGGCAGTAGTATCGATTTTTAATTTTAGCCGAAAATATTATTTGCCGATTTATTCTATCAACTTATTAAGGTGAAATTGAAACTGGCTAGACTCATTCTTAGCTTTACATTAAAAAATAAAAGTTGAAGATTAAACTTTTAGGTTTCTGTTTAAATTTTTAAAGACTCCTTCGATATTCTCAGGATTGGTACCCATGCTTCTTTTACCAGGTAAAAATTGATGTTTGAATGTATTTAATCAATCAAAAAAACAACGGTTAACATTTTTAGGTGATAAAAGAAGCATCAACCCAAAAAAGAGGGCCAGGAAAAAAGTTTAAACAACTTCATTGAAACAAATGTGAAATTTTTGTGTGTTAGCTTTTTTTACAAGTTTATTCAAATGCCGATGCTTCTTTTATCGCTGAATTTATTAAGTAAAGCAGGAACTGAAGTTAGAAAACTTTCAGATGAAGACCTTTTCCCACTTGACACAAAACCACTATTAGCGGGCCGTTGTTGTTGCATCGTCAGTTCGTGGTGTTATTTCTTACTCCGATACAATGATATAATAACCGTCCAAGTCCCTTAGAATAAATTGTTGCTTTCCTGAATTAGGATTGTAGTGCAGTTCTTGTTCAATGTTCAGTTTTAAACGAACTGCGTTTCTCCAAATCTCTTGAAAGTTAGACACTTTAAAATACAGAATAAGCCCGTTGCCAACAGTAACTTTAGGATTTGTCATTGTCGGGTGATCGTGTTCTCCCCATTTATGCAGGCATAAGATAACTGTTCCGTCTTTATCGGTTAATATTTCAAAAGTGTCACCACCGTGATTGCTTTTACAATCTAACAGATCTTGATACCATTTTGAACTTATGGGAACGTCTTTTACTGCAATTATAGTTTCGCTTCTTGTCATTCTACTACTTTGAGATTCTCATAGCTTTCAATTTTTTCCAATTGTTGTTGGCTGCAAACTTCTCGTATTCTTCCACCCGAACTTATGCCAATAAAATTACAAGTTTTGATGTTAAAACTAATGCCCATTGAAAAACTTCTGCCCAAACTAAAATCCGATAAAGAACAAATGTTGAGAATTATTCCGTCCGCCTCACGAAAAAACCCATCTTATCTGCTGTTTTTATTAAACGCTAACTGTATCATATAAATAAATTTGTACATCGCCATTGTCAGGTGCTAATATTTTTCTGTCTTCTGCACATTGTCTGCCAATATCTGTATCAAATGCTTTTTTTATCGCTTCTAAATTGTCAAAATATAAATTGCCAATCCAAAACGTTTCCTCATTACCTGAAGGTGAGATAATGTTCCCTTTATTTACTATATATTTTCTTAAACCCGGAAGCTGCTTTGCAAGTGGAATGTGAACGTTATAATAATGTTTTTCAAATGCTTCTTTATTTTTTGGTGTTTTGTAGATCACTGTCATGTTTGCCATAATAATTCTATTTCTGTTTTGATGAAAATTTTTTCTAAATTGTTTTTTTGTCCTTTTTTAGTTTTAATAATTCAATTTCCTTTGTTAGCGTTTGTTTTTCAATCTTGGATGTTGTAAGCTTAATGGCATGTTGGTAATGAGAAATCGCTTTTTCTATGTCCGTGCCTGCATATAAGTAGCCTAACAATCCGTGATAATAGTTGCTGTCTGTCAGGTTAAGTTTTTCGGCTTCTGTAATAGCTTTTTTGTGTCCGTAAACTTTGGCATAAGCAAATACCCTGTTCAACATCGCTATGGGCGAATACTCAATAAGAATAAGCTGATTGTATAACTGTAAAATGTGTTGCCATTTGTTTTTCTCTGTTGGTGTTGTGTGCCAATAGGCAATGGCAGCTTCCAAATGATATTTTGAAACTTCGTTTCCGTTGCAGGCATTTATCAAATAGTTGTTGCCTTTTTCAATTAACCATTTGTCCCACAAATTTTTGTTTTGTTCGTTAAAAAGAATTGCTTCGCCTTTTTCGTTTGTTCTTGCATCAAGTCTTGAACTTTGAAAGTACATTAACGCCAATAAAGCATTTGTTTGCGGTGTATTGGTCAATATGTTTTCTGTCAATGTCAAAGTCAGTCTGATGGCTTCCAGACAAAGTTCTTTTCTGATAGGTAGATTATTGGTTTTGGAAAAATAGCCTTCGTTAAACAGCAAGTATAAAGTTTTCAAAACGGTATTTAACCGTAATTTGATTTCAGGTTGGCTTAACGATTTGATTTGAAAATTATCGTTGCGAAGATTATTCCTTGCCCGCTGCAAACGTTTTTTAATAGTTTCGGTTTTTGTAAGAAAAGCATTAGCGATTTCTTCAATGCTAAAACCACAAAGAATTTGTAGTGCTAAACATATTTGCGCCCCGGCAGAATTGATTGGATTGCAAACTAAAAAAATCATTGCTAATTGGCTATCTGCAATATTTTGATTGGTGAATTCAAAATCACATTCAGCTTCAATTCCACCTGGTTTTATCGCTTTCTGAACCTGTGTTTCAAACACGGCAAAGTGCTTGAAATAATCTTTGGCTTTATTTTTGGCAACAGCGTAAAGCCACGCTGTTGGGTTTTCCGGTATTCCGTGAACAGCCCAACTTTCAGATGCTTTTAAAAAAGTTTCGCTTGCAATATCTTCTGCAATTTCAATATTTTTTAATTGAAATGTTTTACAAAGTACAGCTACAATTTTGCTATACTCTGTCCTAAACAAATGTGGGGTTATTTCATTTTGTTTCATCATAGAAAATGCCTTTGCATTGTCTGCAAAGGCTTTTGCAAAAAGTTACATTGCACTAATTTCTCTAATTTCCACGCTACCGCCAATAGAAAGAATTGGACAATCTTGAACCAAAGCTGTTGCTTCTTCAAGCGATGTAGATTTAATGAGTGTATAACCCATAATTGATTCCTTGATTTCAGTATATGGCCCGTCTGAAATTATGCCATCGCTTTTCAATACTTTGCCTGAACTTACCAAACGGTTTCCCCTGTCAGATAATTTGTTTTGTGCTGCAAAGCCTGCAATCCAATTCATCCATATTTGGGTGTTTGCCTGCATTTCTTCAGGTGATGCTTTAGGCATAGACTGGTAATCTGCCCTAAATACTAATAAAAATTCTTTCATTTGTTTAAAATTTTATTGTTCGTCTTAATAACGATCGACATTCCAAACAGGGGACAAAGTCCGTTAGTTTTTTTTGTAGGAACGTATCGGTTTATATAAGAAGCCGTTTAAATTTATATCAGATCCTTCGATATTCTCAGGATTGATCCTGATGCTTCTTTTAGCACTATAAAATTAGCATTTGCCCTTTGCCAAAAGATACAAAAAGCAAATGACCTTGCAGATTTTTAGGTGATAAAAGAAGCATATCAAATAATTTGAACAAAATTTAAAACAGCTTCTAACAGGTAACGTTCCTGGGTTGATGAAGAACTGATATTTAAAATCTGTCAGCCCAAAAACACTTACTAAAGATAAGCAAGATTACAAATATCGGATAACTTCCGGCCATTGGTTTTTGTCAAACCAAATGTTTCAAACAGTTTATTTAAAAGCGTCAAATACAAATTTTGATTTTTTAAAACCTGCCAGAAGCGGTAAAAAACATACTTGAACATTTAAGCTTAAAGACGGCGGTTTAAAAGTCCGGGATTGTTTTTTGTGTAGCCAAAACCGTAAAGTTGATTTGTTATTTAGAACTTCCAAGTTGCATTTTAGCAACTTAAAGTTGGCTGGCAATACTGTTTTTACCACCCAAAAACTTGTTTACAGATTTTACACTGATAAAAACAGCATTGCGAAAAAGTCAGTGTAAACTTTTAACTGTTGCCAGAAACCGGCCTTGTGTAGGCGCTTTGAGGATCACAGATCCTAAGCTCAAAAGATGGTGATTACTCATAAATTTTTCACCAAAAATTGTAGCTGGCAAAAATAGGTTTAATGCCAAATTTTAGGTGATAAAAGAAGTATTAATAGAAAAGACAGGAAAAATCTACTATTTTGATTTCAAGAAACAGGATCACAGATCCTAAGCTCAAAAGATCATGATTGCAAATCCCGACCAGGCGAGTTAAATTAATATTCAAATGTTAATGCTTCTTTTATCAGCTAAATTTTATTCCTTCCGCTGGAACTGAAGCAAAATAGCAAAACAAAAGTTGATATTTAATCCGTCAGCCAGTTTTTTGCCAAACCAATGTTAGCGGTAGTTTTTTATTAAATTATATTGGCAGTTTTTAAAATCAGATAAATTGCCATAGTTGATAAACCTATAATTATTATTCGAGTTACAAGTTTTGTATAACCTTTTTCATTCCACTCCTCCCAATGAGTTGTTACTCGTATCGATTTTTCTTTACAAAGATCATCTAAATAGTCTATCAAATTTAAAATATCACCTCGGAAGAATTTGTTGTCATAGGAGTTTATGTAAAAACTGTTTGTTTGGTTATTGGTAGTTGGTGTATCGAAATAAATTTTAACACTGCGTTGGTTACTATTTAACTGTCGATCGATCCGGATCTTTTTAATGTCTTTAAAATGAATTGTCTCGGTTTTAACAAAGTTAAACGGAAGTTTTCTAATCCATTCGATTTTGAATTTTTCATTATCTACAATTATTGAGAATTGGCTATAAATGAAATAATAAAACAGTCCAAAAGTAAGAGCAAGCAAGCTCAGAATTAAGATAACAGTAAATGCGGCATTTGGAACCCATTTATTTATTTCAAGAGAAATCAGCAATAGTCCAAAGGTTACAAAAGGAAATAAAATAAGACCTCTATAAGGTTGGATTGATTTTATGTCAAACCTCATTTGTGTCATAATGCTTCTTAATGTGCTTTAGTAATGCAATCTGGTTGTGTGTCAAAATTACCGCTAACGGAAAAGGCTTGGCGAAGAACTGATATTTGAAACCCGTCAGCCAAAACCAGAGTTAAATTTATAATCAAATGTTGATGCTTCTTTTATCAGCTAAATTTATGTTCCTTCCGCTGAAACTGCAGCAAAATAGCAAAACAAAAGCTGATAAAACATTCGTCGGCCAGTTTTTTGCCAAACCAATGTTGGGCGTAGGCTTTTTAGTCAGCGTGTTTTCGGTTGCAATTTTGTTTTGTCCAGATAAGCTTGCAATTGTTCAAAAGTCATTCCTTGTATGTCTTTTGAAATATTCTCTTTAATTTCCCTAAAAAATTTGACAGTGTCAAACTCTTTTTCTTTTTTATCAATTGTTTTCATAACCTACAATTTCTTTTGGTGAACGGATGTCAATGGTTGAATATCCTAACCGTAAATTTACAGAATTGTACCCACGGATTCTATAAACATTTACAATGTGTTTAAAGTTCCAGCTTACTAAAATGTCAACCTTGCTTAAAGTTGCAGTTGCAATGTGGATGCAATCATCTAAACTTGTTTGCCCAACTACATTTTCGTCAATATAAGTTTGGGCAAGTTTTAAAGCTTCCGGCGTAACGCGTATAACTTCTTTTTGTTCATCTTTCAGGTCTTGGAAAAAGTCTTTGACACGTTGTGGCGCTTTTTGAAGTTCGCTTTCTGTCAGGTTTGAATAAACACAGACGATTTGTCCCAAAGCAACTTTTTCAAAAAGCATTGTAGTTTCTTTTTCGAATTCAATATCATATAAACCGCCGAAAACAGAAGTGTCAAAATAGAAGCGTTGGGTCATGGGCGAATTTACGAAAATCAATTTTATGTTCGATAGGTTTCACGTAAGCTTACGCCCAACTCTTTTATTGACGAAAGTCTCATAAATATTATTGAATTCCAATCCATTCCTCAGTCATAACTTTTATTCAAATCGCTATTGCAAACCCGATTAAATTATATTATAATATTTCAAATACTTCTTTTACTACTAATAAACCCTCATCAAACCATATCAATCTCCTGCAAATACAATTGATCAATTGCTTCCGCATATTTCTTCTCAATCACCTTTCTTTTGGCTTTTAAAGTTGGCGTAATTTCGCCTGCTTCCATGCTGAAAGGGTTGCGTTTTACTTTGAAGTTTTTGATCCGTTCAAACTTGGCCAGTTCGTTAGATAGTTTTTTTACATCTTCATTCATCCAATCCACAATACGTTTATCTTCAATAAAAACATCTGGTTGTTCAAAGTAAGCTTCATTTAAACCAAAAGTTTCCTGCAATATTTCTTTGGAAGGAATAATAAAAGCGGTAACATATTCGCGTTTATCGCCGATTAAAAATATCTGTTCTATTTTCGGACTTTTTAAATAGGTGTTTTCTACAGGAGTTGGATAAACATTTTTACCGAAAGAATTAACCAACATGTTTTTTAATCGGTCTGTTATCTGCAAGTTTCCTTTGTAAAAGCGGCCAATATCGCCTGTATGGAACCAGCCATCAGCATCAATTACATTCCGGGTTTCTTCCGGTTTGTTCCAGTAACCTTTCATTACACAATGGCCGCGCGTGATAATTTCGCCTTCTTCTGATTCAAAATCAGGTTTAAAAGTATCGTGGGTTTGGATGGTGTATATTTTTTGGGTATCAATGTTCTGGATTGCTACTTCTATGCGCGGAATAATCCTGCCTACGGTTCCATAAACCTGTCTGTCATATTCGGTAACAGACATTACCGGCGAAGTTTCCGTCAATCCAAATCCTTCCAAAACTTTAATGCCTAAATCTCCAAAAAACTCGCCTACGTTTTTTGGTAAAGCACCTCCGCCGGAGAGCATGAATTTTAATTTTCCGCCTGTTTTTTCTTTAATTTTGCTGAAAACCAATTTGTCCGCTAATTTATTTTCGGCACTTAAAATCAAGCCCGGGTTTTTGCCTGCTTCTTTTAGTACCCTAAATTTCCGGCCTTTCTCTAAACTCCATAAAAATAATTTGGTTTTGATCCCTCCGGAAGCTTGTCCGCTTTTCATAGCACGGTCGTGTATCCTTTCCAGCAACCTGGGTACACAACTTACTACCGTTGGCTTAATTTCGGCCATGTTTTTAGCCAGTAGTTCCAGGCTTTGTGCAAATGCAATTTTAGATCCTGTTGCCAAACAAACGTGGTAGGTTGCCGTACGCTCAAAAACATGTGAAAGCGGTAAAAAGGAAAGGAATACATCCTCTTTAGTGATAACTGTAATCTGGTCCAGAGAGGCACGCACATTTTGCGTTAAGTTATAGTGGGTAAGCATTACACCTTTTGGTGTTCCGGTTGTGCCGGAAGTATAAATTAAAGTAGAAACATCGGAAGTTAAAATGCTTTCGCGACAACTGTTGATGGTTGATAGATAAGCATTTAATACTTGTTTTCCTTCTGTAATTAAAGCTGAAAAGGAAATGATGCCTGCATTAAATTTAGCTTTTTCGGTATATTTCTGATAGTCATCAAAAATTGGGATAATGCGAATTAATTCGGTACAGCTATTGGCAATTTTTAGTATTTTTTTGAGGAGAAACGGACTGCCAATCAATAAAGTTTTAGCGCCGGAATCATTCAGGATATATTCTATTTCTGTTTCTGAAAGGGTAGGATAGATGGAAGTATTTACTGCACCGATTTGCTGCAAAGCCTGATCGTAATATACATAATCCGGGCCGTTATCCAGAATTAGCGCTAAACGATCATTTTTCTTTATCCCCATATCTAAAAAATAGGCAGAAATGGCATTGATCTTTTCCAAAGCTTGTTTGTAAGTAATGTCTTCCCAAACTTCGCCCACTTTATGGGTCATAAAAACAGCACTATCGGGATGGATATGATGAATAATATTTTGTAAAAGACTGGGAACAGTGGAATATTCGGTAACCGGGTTCATGAAACAACAAGTTTATAATGTATAATTTGGCAAGCCAAACTTAAATTATTTACGCACTAAAACAAAAAAGGGGTGCTAAAAGAAGCATCCCTTTTTAAATAATATTTGTAAAGATTTTTATACGGAAAAACTTTCGCCACAACCGCAGGTACGGCTGGCATTTGGATTATGAAAGTTAAAGCCTTTTCCGTTTAAACCGTCAGAAAAATCAAGTTCTGTACCGGCTAAGTAAAGGAAAGATTTCATGTCTAATGATATTTTAATCCCTTTATCTTCAAAAAACTGGTCTCCAGGTTTTATTTCGTTGTCGAAATCGAGTTTATATGACAAACCAGAACATCCTCCACCAGCAACAGAAACCCGCAGAAAATACGATTCGTTCAAGTTTGAAGCTTTAATCAGCTCTTCTACTTTACTTTTTGCTTTATCGGTTACGGTAATCATTTATATGAGTTTTAAGTATTACGTTGTAAGTTTTATGTTGCTCAGCAATACATAAAAAAGTATGCTAAAAACAGTATGAGTGAATTTAAAAGTTGAAGCTTTAAAAACTTACAACCTATAACTCATCACTTACAACTCTCTTAATGGTGTACTTTTTCCGATACTATCGGTGCAAAACCATTTTTAACGCGGTAATCATTGATGGCTGCTTTAATGGCATCTTCTGCCAAAACAGAGCAATGGATTTTTACCGGTGGCAATGCTAATTCTTCAACAATATCCATATTATCAATTTTCATGGCATCGTCAATGCTCTTTCCTTTTAACCATTCGGTTGCCAAAGAAGAAGAAGCAATGGCAGAACCGCAGCCAAAAGTTTTAAATTTTGCGTCTTTTATCACGTTGTTTTCGTCAACTTCAATTTGTAAACGCATTACGTCGCCGCATTCTGGTGCGCCAACTAATCCGGTTCCTACTTTACTGCTGCTTTTATCCAAAGTACCAACGTTACGTGGGTTTGAATAATGATCGATTACTTTATCTGAATAAGCCATAGCTTTAAATTTTAATAGTTGTTTATGTAATTCAAAAATCTTGCCTTTGTATTATTAACAGACAAGATGACAATGCTGTTTTTACCGGGTAAAAATTAGTGTTCTGCCCACTCGATAGAATCCAGGTCGATACCTTCTTTAAACATTTCCCAAAGCGGGGAAAGTTCGCGAAGATGCGTTACTGCATTTTTAGTTACTTCAATTGCGCGGTCAACTTCTGCTTCAGTTGTAAACCTTCCTAAACCAAAACGGATAGAAGAGTGTGCCAGATCATCAGATAAACCTAAGCTTTTCAGAACGTAAGAAGGCTCTAAAGAAGCAGAAGTACAGGCAGATCCTGAAGAAACTGCTAAATCTTTCATCGCCATCATCAAACCTTCACCTTCAACATATTTAAAAGAAATATTTGCAGTGTGAGGCAAACGATGTTCCCGGTTTCCGTTTACGTAAGACTCTTCCAACTCTAATAAAGAATTTTCCAATTTATCACGTAATTTAGAAAGTCTTTCTGCATCCTGTTGCATTTCTAAACGTGCCAGTTCGCAAGCTTTACCTAAACCTACAATCCCCGGAACGTTTAACGTACCAGAACGCATTCCACGCTCGTGGCCGCCGCCGTCCATTTGTGCAGTAACTTTAACACGTGGGTTTTTACGGCGAACATATAAAGCACCAACACCTTTTGGCCCGTACATTTTATGTGCTGATAATGCTAATAAATCAATTCCGTCTGCAATTACGTCAACCGGAATTTTTCCCACAGCCTGAGTTGCGTCAGTCATAAACAAAGCGCCAAACTGATGGGCAATTTTTGCAATTTCTTTAACTGGCTGGATTACACCGATCTCGTTGTTACCATACATGATAGAAACCAGAATAGTTTCCTGCGACATGGCTGCAACCAATTCTTCCAGGTTAATTAGACCATCCGGTTGTGGGGAAAGGTAAGTAACACGTGCGCCCAATTTTTCCAGGTGCTTGCAGGCATCTAAAACAGCTTTATGCTCGGTAGTCATCGTAATAATATGATTACCTTTTTCCTGGTACATTTCAAAAACGCCTTTTAAAGCAAGGTTATCAGATTCTGTAGCACCGGACGTAAAAATGATTTCTTTTTCGTTTGCACCAATTAGCTGGGCAACCTGCTCGCGGGCATAATCAACAGCTTCTTCGGCAACCCAGCCAAAAGCGTGGTTACGGCTGGCAGAATTACCAAATTTTTGTACAAAATAAGGTAACATCGCTTCCAAAACCCGTGGGTCCATCGGCGTAGTAGCATTATTATCAAGATAGATAGGAAGATCCATAGTCTTAATTAGATTAAGTATAAATGTTGACGCAAATATAAGTAATTCTTTTAGGTTAAATTTCCAAATTGCTGCTTAAAAAGCTCTTTCAAAGTCATGAAGTTGCAATTTTAAAAGGAGTTGGTTTCCGGCCTTCAAGTTCATTTATCCCGATTGTGCTAAAATTTGAATTGCTGTTTTTTTAATCTGTAAAAAAAACTATATTTGCGCCTGTTTTTGAAAAGAACTCAACTAAAATGAAAAAAGAAATTCACCCATCCAACTATAGATTAGTGGTTTTTAAAGATATGTCTAACGAATACTCTTTCTTAACTAAGTCTTGTATTGATTCAAAAGAAACCGTTAAATGGGAAGACGGCCAAGAATATCCGTTAGTTAAACTGGAAATTTCCCATACCTCACATCCGTTTTACACTGGTAAAATGAAGTTAGTTGATACAGCAGGACGTATTGATAAATTCCGTACCCGTTACAACAAAAAATAATCTGTTTTTAAAATATTTGACAGTCCCGGTCCTACAGCCGGGACTTTTTTTATTTTTGCCAAATGGGAATTATCCTTTTTGATGGTGCCGAACAACAAACTTTATTGCCGCTCATGTTTACACGACCGGTTGCTGACCTGCGCATCGGGATTCTCACCATTGCCGAAAAATGGCAGAAATACCTTAACCAGCCCATCTCTTTTTTAACGCAACCCTATCTTCAGGAAAAGTTTCCGCTTACAATTGCTGATGAAAATTTACTGATAAACGGTTCTGTTTGCCCCGATGAAGCTTTGGTGGATGCTGTAACTTATTTGCAGGAAGGCGAAGTTTTGAAACAGAACAGTTTTTTGATTGCTGCAAAAGTTTCATCAGGTGATGTTAAAACCTGGCAAGCGGTAATTGCTTCTTTTAAGGCCATAAATTATACGCCTGAATTTGTCCGGTTGGTTTTCCCCGAAGATATTTTTAGGCTGAATGAAACAGAGCTGCGTAAAGATTTTGCTTTTTTAACTAAAGGAAAAACAAGTGCCAGCATCAGTAATACCAATACCATTTTGGGAAATGCTTTTTTTGCAGAAGAAGGTGCAGCAGCAGAATGTGCTACTTTTAACACGCGTTTGGGCCCAATTTATCTCAGTAAAACTTCGGAAGTTTTTGAGGGCGCAAACATACGTGGCAGTTTTTTTCTGGGCGAATGCTCGCAGGTAAAAATGGGTGCTAAAATTTATGGCGCTACTACCGTTGGCCCGCATTGTACTATCGGCGGAGAGGTTAAAAATGCAGTAATCTGGGGTTATTCTTCTAAAGGGCACGAAGGTTATTTAGGAAATTCGGTTTTGGGCGAATGGTGCAACATCGGCGCTGATTCTAATAATTCTAACCTTAAAAATACTTATGCCGAGGTAAAATTGTGGGATTATCCAACCCAAAAACTGCGTGGCACAGGATTGCAGTTTTGTGGATTAATTATGGCTGACCATGCAAAATGCGGTATTAATACTATGTTTAACACTGGTACAGTTGCCGGTGTTAACAGTAATATTTTTGGTGCCGGCTATCCGCAAAAATTTATTCCTGATTTTTCCTGGGGCGGAATTGAGGACACAGAAATTTATGCCATAAACAAAGCATTAGAAACTGCTAAACGTGTTTTTGAACGAAAGAACCGTGAGTTTAATGAAACAGAAGCCAATATCCTAAAACATATTTTTGAATTAACTACACTTAACACATCAAAATAATAAAACTACATGAGACAAAAAATAGTAGCCGGAAACTGGAAAATGAACCTGGAATATAACGAGGGCCTATCCATTTTTTCGGAAGTAATAAACATGGTAAATGATGAAGTTACCGGAAAACAAAGCGCAATTGTGTGCTGCCCATACACTTATTTGCACAGCTTGGCACAATTAGCAAAAAACCATCCTAAGGTTTCTGTTGGTGCACAAAACTGCCATCAGGAAGAAGCAGGTGCTTTTACCGGAGAAATATCTGCCCGGATGATCCGGTCTGTTGGCGCTGAATACGTGATATTGGGCCATTCGGAACGCCGCCAGTATTTTGGTGAAACCAATGAACTGCTGGCTAAAAAAGCAGATGTTGTGCTCAACAACTCTTTAAAACCTATTTTTTGTGTGGGCGAAACACTGGAGGAGCGCGAGTCTGGGCAGCATTTTGAGGTGATTAAAACCCAGTTAAAAGAAGGTATTTTCCATTTATCAACAGAACAATTTGGGCAGGTAATCATTGCTTACGAACCCGTTTGGGCAATTGGGACAGGCAAAACAGCTACTGCACAGCAGGCACAGGAAATCCATGCTTTCATTCGCAATGAAATTGCTGCCAATTACAACCAGGAAGTTGCTGATGACACTACCATTTTGTATGGTGGAAGCTGCAATACTAAAAATGCACATGAGCTTTTTTCCCAGGCAGATATCGACGGCGGACTAATAGGCGGCGCTTCTTTAAAATCCCGTGATTTTGTAGATATTATTAAAGCGTTCAATTAAGTACAGTTGTCAGTTGCGGGTTTTCTGTTGTCGGTTCTTAAACCAATATTATCCTAATAGCTTTTTTACTGCGATACAAACTGACAACAGGCAACATAACACTCACAACTTTCCACAATGAATTACATCGAGCTTCTTTTTACCACTATTTTTCAGGATGAATACCAGCAGGATTTGCTGATGAACGAGCTGGCAGAAGCCGGTTGTGATACTTTTGAAGAAGTTGATTTTGGCTTTAAAGCTTACCTTCCTGCTGCTTTTTTTAATAAGGAAAAGTTGGATGAACGTTTGGAAACTTTCCACGATATGCTGACTTTTTCTTATGAAGTTAACCTTATCCCGCAAAAAAACTGGAATGCTGTCTGGGAAAGCAATTTTCAGCCTATTCAAATAAAAGACCAGGTTTGGGTTCGTGCAACTTTTCATGAACCACGGCCGGATTTTCCTTTTGAAATTGTAATCGATCCTAAAATGGCTTTCGGCACAGGGCATCATCAAACCACTTCCACGATGATGGATTTTATGTTAGATACTGTTTTTACCGGTAAAAAAGTGCTGGATATGGGTTGTGGTACTGGCATTCTGGCTGTTTTGGCAGCAAAAAAAGGCGCAACAGAAATTGTAGCAATTGATTATGACCTGGTTTGCTATGAAAGCACTGTAGAAAATGCAGCATTAAATCATGTTAAAGATATGAGGATTTTATGCGGATCAAAAGAAGCAATACCTGAAGAACAATTTGATATTATCCTCGCAAATATCAACCGAAATATCTTGCTTGACCAGATGGAAACTTACCAGCGCAGTTTAAAGCCTGGTGGGTTGCTGTTTTTAAGCGGTTTTTATGAAGATCCGGACCTGGATATTTTAAAAGCAAAAGCGTCGCAATACCAGTTGCGCTATTTGGAACATAAAAAAAACCAAAACTGGGTTGCAGCAAAATTTATTCTTTAAACTATCGTTAATTTTCTTAGTCTTAAAATAATTAGTTTGGAATAGGATATTCTAACTAAAAATTAACTTCTATTTATACATGAAGGTACATTTTATAGCAATGGGCGGAAGTGCCATGCACAATCTGGCTATTGCTTTACATAAAAAAGGCATTACGGTTACCGGTTCTGATGATGTTTTTACAGAACCATCAAAATCAAGGTTAGACAGGTTTGGACTGCTTCCTGCAAATCAGGGCTGGGATGCAGAAAGAATTACGAATGATTTGGATGCAGTAATCCTTGGCATGCATGCTAAAGCAGATAACCCGGAATTACTGGAAGCTCAGCAAAAAGGTATCCGCATATTTTCTTATCCAGAGTATGTTTACGAGCAGTCCTGCAATAAAACGCGCGTTGTAATAGGAGGGAGCCATGGTAAAACAACCATTACTTCCATGATTTTACATGTGCTAAAAGAAGCATCGGTTGATTTTGACTATCTGGTTGGCGCACAGTTGGAAGGTTTTGATACGATGGTAAAAATTACAGAAGAAGCGCCTTTAATTGTGATTGAAGGAGATGAATACTTGTCTTCACCGATAGACAGAAGGCCAAAGTTTCATCTGTATAAAGCAAATATTGGATTGATCAGCGGTATTGCCTGGGACCATATTAACGTTTTTCCAACTTTTGATATTTATCTGGACCAGTTTGCTTTGTTTATCGATACAATTTCTGAAGATGGAAAACTGATTTATTGTGAACAAGATGAAGTGCTGAAGAAATTGGTAGAAACGCATCCTGCTGCTGTTGAAAAGATTGCTTATCATTTACCTTCTTTTAAAATTAATAACGGCGTTACCAGTTTGGTTTATCAGGGCCAGGCATATCCTTTGCAAGTTTTTGGTGATCATAATTTATTAAATATTGAGGCAGCAAAAGCAGTATGTACTGCATTAAATATAGAGGAAGAAACATTTTACAAGGCCATCAGCAGTTTTAAAGGTGCAGCAAAACGGCTGGAACTAATTGGAAGCAATGCAGAAACTAATGTTTACAAAGATTTTGCCCATTCCCCTTCTAAACTTTCGGCTACCATTAACGCGGTAAAAAACCAGTTTCCCGACCGTAAATTAATAGCTTGTATCGAGCTTCACACTTTTAGCAGCCTGAATAAAGCTTTTCTGCAGGAATATGCAGGCACAATGGACACTGCAACCGATGCAATTGTTTTTATTGATAAACACACGTTTGAACAAAAAAACATGGAACCTTATACCGCGCAGGAAGTAAAAGAGGCATTTGCAAAAGAAGGGCTGCTTTTTTTTGATGATCCGAAATTATTGTTCAGGTATCTTAAACAATTGAATTATAAGGAGAGCAATTTGTTGCTGATGAGTTCGGGCACTTTTGCCGGTACTGATTTGGCCTCATTTACTGAAAGTATTTTATAATGCAATTAATTTTTTCATAAACCAATAACCAATTGCTAAAGTAGCCGTATAAATTGTAACTATTATAAATTGCTTTAAACTAATAATTAAGCTCTATGAAGTCTTTAGGAAAAAAAATCAGGTTGTTACGTCATCAAAAAGGTTGGAGCCAGGAAGATGTAGCTAAACAATTAGATATATCTATACCTGCATTTTCGAAAATTGAAACCGGTATTACAGATATTAATTTATCCAGGCTGGAACAAATTTCGAAACTCTACGAAATGTCTGTGGTACAGTTGTTAACATTTAATGATACAGAGCAGGAACAAAAGTCGGCTTCTGAAATTGAATGTATGCAGAAAAAGCTGTTAGAAAGAGAAGCACAGTTATTGGAGCTGCAAAAAAAGGTGATCGAATTGTATGAAGAGTTAAGGCACCCGAAAGCGATTGCATAGTTATTGTTGCTGTAAATTATCCTGAATTTACTTAAACAAATAACGCATTGTAACGTGTCTTTTCCCAAATTCTACATTCATAGCTTCGTGCAGGGCAAGCATTTTATCATTAAAATCTCCAACCCACGATAGTTCCAGTTCCTTGTATTGTTTTAAAGGAAGCACATATTCTTTCAGTTTGATAAATATTGCCGATTCTAAACCATGTTTCTGGAATTTTTGCTTGGTGCCCATAACCACTGCCCTCATTCGGTCAACACCGTGGTATCTGCGGTAAAGAAATTTTAGTTTGCCAATCAGGTTTAATTTGCCGTTCAGGCCTTTAATCATCTGGTTGGCATCTGGTAACATAACGATAAAAGCAGCAGGTTCTTTATCAATATAAACAAACCATATTAGTTTAGGGTCCATAATTACCTTCATTTTTTCGAAGGTTTCTAATATGGTTTCTTGATTGATAGGGGTAAAGTTTTTAAAATTCTGCCAGGCGTCGTTATAAATCTCGATAAAATCAGCAGCGAAGCTTTTTATTTTTTTAGCATCGAAACTTCTGAATTCATACCCTGGTTTTTTAGTTACCCAATTGGCTATTTTTGTAAAACGCTCTGGAAAAGGTTTGTTCACATCTAAATGATTGCTGATTTGCTCATAAAGGATGTAAAAGCCATAATGATCAAAAAAAGCTTTATAATAAGGATGATGATAGTTCATGCCGAAAGCAGGAACTGTAAAACCTTCTACCAGCAATCCCCAGAAAGAATCGTTCTCGCCGAAGTTGATCGGGCCGTCCATTGCCTGCATACCGTGTTCTTTTAACCATTTTTGTGCGGTATCAAAAAGTTGGAAAGCAACAGTTTCGTCATTAATGCATTCAAAAAAACCAATACCGCCTGTGGGCTGCTCGTTTTGGTAAGCTTTTTTTTCATTAATAAAAGCAGCAATACGGCCAATTAACTCGCCTTTATCGTTCTTAACAACCCAACGTGTACAATCTCCATGCTGGAAAAAGTTATTTTTTTTAGGATCAAAAACAGCTTCTATACTTTCATCAAGCGGACAAATCCAATTCGGATCGTTTTTATAGATAATTTTTGCTGCGTTTAAAAAATCTTTCCGGCTTTTTTTATCCTTTACTTCTGTGATAACCATTTTTCTTCCTTAAAAGCCCAAAGATAAAAAATGCGTTGGCTTTAAGTAGTTTATCCTGTTTTTCCATTTTTAAAACATCCTGCTATACTTTACAATGCTGTTTTTATACCGGTAAAAGCAGTATCAGAATTACCGGCTTTTTTATTTTCAGTTGGATTTATGCAAAAAACAAAATACAATTTACTGCTGCCAAAACAAATGCTGTTCCTGATTAAATAAGTTCGCTTTTTAAAATCTTACTATTTTTAAAATGAGCTTCCTCAACCAATATTTTAATTCCTTTTAGTTAAAAACTATTCTTTAAGGCTTCTAAGTAAATAATATAGTTAGTAGGCACAAACAAAAGCATGCGAACATAGTTTCTCCATTCAAGCAGTATCCGTTGAATATTAGTAGTTGTAAATTAATTGTTTTTTGGCTGTTAATTACTTTTTAAATAACTGAATAATTCGAAACTGCCAATAAACATTAACCGTATATACATTTAATTATCAACTATAAAACTAATAATCAACTAAAAAAATCATGGAAATTTTCACAAAAAAAGGTGATCAGCTCCTAACTTCTCCGGAAGCAGAGCCATCACAAAGAATGCAAAGGAGACAGTTTTTGCGTTATGCAGGTGCAGGTACTGCTGCTGTAGGTTTACTTGCAGCCGAAGCTTGTAAAAAAGACAGGAATTCATACACAGGCGTATATTTAGGAAGCGGCGATATTGGTATTTTAAATTATGCTTATGCTTTAGAGCAACTCGAAGCTGCTTTTTACATACAAGTTGTTGGAAACACTAATTTTAAAACAATTTTTCCAAGTACCAGCGAGCAAAATTTATTTACTGATATCCGTGATCATGAAGTTGCGCATAGAGAATTTTTTAAGGCTGCTTTAGGTACAAGTGCTATACCTGCATTACAGGTTAATTTTACGTCTATTGATTTTACAACTCGTGCAGGTGTGTTAGCTGCTTCAAAATCTTTTGAAGATTTAGGGGTTTCTGCTTATAATGGTGCCGGTTACTTAATTCAAAATCCGGATTATTTAACATTTGCCGGTAAAATTGTTTCTGTTGAAGCAAGACATGCTGCATACATTAGAGATTTGATAGCACCTAACAGCTTTGTTGGAAGCGATGTAGTTGACATTGCTTCAACCGGTAAGGAAATGGAAAGAACTCCGGCACAAGTATTAGCTATCGCTGGTACTTACATCACTACTAAAATTAACGCAGACGATTTACCTACTTCTTAAAAAAAACTAATCATGGACTTATTAAATATAATTGAAGAAATAGAAAAAGTTGATCCTGAATTTCAGGAAAAAATCAGCCCGCGCCGTGCTGCAATAAAGAATATCACCAGCTTTGGTTCAAAGGTAGCTGTTGCTGCTTTGCCCTTTGCTTTAGGTTCTTTGTTTAAGAAAGCTTATGCACAGCAGTCTACAAGCGCTATTGTTGGTGTGTTAAACTATGCGTTACAATTAGAGTTTTTGGAAGCTAATTTTTATAACGCCGGATTAACTTCAACCACATTTGCCACAATGAAAGCTGGTCTTAGTGCAAGCGAATTAGCAGGTTTAACCTTAATACAGACAGACGAAAATAACCACGTGAAATATTTACAAGGTGTAATTACTCAGTTAGGCGGTACACCGGTTAATTTTACAGCTGCAAATTTTGACTTTACTGCCAAAGGAACTTTCCCTATGGTTTACACCAGCAGTGATATCTGGCTGGCTGTTGCCGAAACTTTTGAAGATACAGGCGTAAGAGCTTATAAAGGACAAGCTACAGCTCTACTTCGTAACAAAACTGTTTTAACGGCTGCTTTGAATATCCATTCTGTAGAAGCCCGTCATGCTTCACATTTAAGAATGTTGCGCAGGGCAAGAGGTGTTAGTATTAAACCTTGGATTACCGGTGCAAACGATACAGGTATTGGAACTTCGGTTAATGCCAGCTATGCTGGAGAAGATAATGTGGTTCAAGGTCCGGTTACCATTACAAACTTGCCTGGAGTTAGCGGAAATACATCTGTTAATGCTGCAACAGAGGCTTTTGATGAGCCATTAACTATGCCGCAAGTAGTGCAAATTGTAACGCCATTCTTTAAATAGGAATAGCTTAAAATTTTATAATAAAAAATAGAGCGAAAATTTTTCGCTCTTTTTTTATGCCATAAAAGAAGCATCAATAATTAATCACCTGCTCTTCTAACTGGGCAGGAAGTTCCCGCCACTGGTATTTCTGGTTGCGTAATTGTGGTTCAAAACCTGCTTCAATAATCGCATCCTGTATTCCTTTTGCGGTAAAACGATGCGGTGCGCCGGCTGCTGATACTACATTCTCTTCAATCATAATAGAACCAAAATCATTTGCACCAGCCTGTAAACACAGTTGCGCAACTTGTTTTCCAACCGTTAACCAGGAAGCCTGAATATTTTTAATATTCGGCAGCATAATCCTGCTTAATGCAATCATCCGGATATATTCGTTTCCGCTAACATTATTGGTGATGCCACGGACTTTACGCAGCAAAGTCCCGTCATCCTGAAAAGGCCATGGAATAAAAGCTACAAAACCATAAGCATCAGCAGGTTTTTCGGCTTGTACTTCGCGGATCCAAACCAAATGCTCAAAACGTTCTTCTAACGTTTCTACATGGCCAAACATCATAGTTGCAGAACTTGGCAAATTAAGCTGATGGGCAGCACGCATTACATCCAACCATTCTTTTCCGCCGCATTTTCCTTTTGAGATTAAACGACGGACGCGGTCATTTAAAATTTCTGCGCCTGCTCCGGGAAGCGAATCTAAACCTGCTTCTTTTAAGGCAGATAAAACTTCTGTATGGCTTAACTTGTCCAATTTGGCAATATGTGCAATTTCCGGCGGACCCAAAGAATGTAGTTTTAAATCAGGATAAAGCTCTTTTAATTGCTTAAATAAATCTACATAAAACTGTAAACCCAAATCGGGATGGTGGCCGCCCTGTAACAGCAACTGGTCTCCACCGTAACGAAAAGTTTCTTCAATTTTTTGTTTGTAGGTTTCTATGTCGGTAATGTAACTGTCTTCGTGTCCCGGCCGCCGAAAAAAGTTACAGAACTTGCAGTTGGCAATACAAACATTGGTCGTGTTTACATTTCGGTCTATTTGCCAGGTAACTTTGCCGTGAGGGACCTGGATTTTTCTTAACTCATTGGCCGTAAACATCAGTTCGGCTGTAGAAGCATTGTTGTAAAGAAAAAGGCCTTCTTCAACCGTTAAAAACTCAAACTTGCTTACGCGGCCTAACAGTTCTGCTGTTTTCATAATAACAAAGATAAGTAGAAGCAGTTGATATAAAATAAATGCTGAATTAAACTTACAATCCGGTGGAGAAGGAGAGAAGCATCAGCAAAATATGCTGATTTTTAGGTGATAAAAGAAGCATTGTGATTGTCATCCTGAACTTGTTTCAGGATTCTCAGGATCTATAAAGATGCTTTTCACGAGAGGACCTGAAACAAGTTCAGGACAACAGAACTTAATTCAATATTAATTTTTAGGCGATAAAAGAAGCATCGGTAATAATTAAAGCTTTTTAGTTTTTCATCGGATCATTACGCCAGGTTTATTTAAAACCGGTAAACGGATAAAGTTGGATTCGACAATACTTTCGGGCAGAAAAATAAATTTTTTATCGAAAATCTGGTCTTTGATATAATAGCTCAGCCAGTATTCGTTGTTAAGGCCAAAAGTTTGTTCGTCAATTGGTTCAATCAAAGCAAAACTCCGGGCTTCTACTTTTGGAAAAACATGACGTAATGTAGAGGTTTTTACTTCTTCGCCATCTTTGTAACCGTATCCGCGGGAAGTAATCAGCGCATTTTCAATTTCCTGGTTTTTTAGGTTGATGAGGTAAACATACCAAACTTTACTTTCCACGTTTTCAGCTTCCAGTGCTACGGCAATAGCTACGTCTTCAACTTTATTTTGAGGCAGGTCTTTAAGCATTTAATATTACAAAGTAAACCTGTTAACTAATGCCAACAGGTTGAGATTATTTTTTCTTAGCAAATTTTTTCGCCGGTTTTTTAGGCTCTTTTTCAGCAGCATCTGCTAAAACTTTACAATCTTCGTAGGTCAGTTCTGCTGCTTCTTTTCCTTTTGGGATTTTTACGTTGAGTTTTCCGGATTTGATGTACGGTCCCCAACGTCCATTTTCAATACGCATTTCCGGATCTTCTTTAAAAGATTTGATCAGCTTATCTGCATCGGCCTGGCGTTTGTTTTCAATAATTTCGATACCGGCTTTTTCATCTACATCCAAAGGGTCAACACCTTTTGGCAGCGAATAAAACATGCTGTTATGGCGGATATAAGGCCCAAATTTACCGATGGCAACCGTCATCTCTTTATCTTCAAAAACACCGATCTTTTTCGGAAGCTTAAACAGTTCAAGCGCTTCTTCTAAAGTAATGGTTTCAATCATTTGTCCGGCACGAAGACTGGCATAAGCAGGTTTTTCTTCACCTTCCACGGCTTCGCCAATTTGTACAAATGGCCCGTAACGGCCAATTCGTACAGATACTTTTTTGTCGCTTTTTGGGTCGATTCCTAAATCGCGTTCGCCTCTTGCCTTATCAGCCGTTTTAATGGTTTCTTCTACTTCCTGATGAAAAGGCTCATAAAATTTATGGAGCATTTTTGTCCAGTCTTCCAAACCTTGTGCAATTTCATCAAACTTTTTTTCTACGCCTGCTGTAAAATGATAATCTACAATGCCGTTAAAATGCTGTACCAGAAAATCATTTACCACAACACCAATATCTGTCGGGAATAATTTTGCTTTTTCGGCACCTGTAATTTCTGATTTCTGCTCTTTAACAACTTTTTTATTTATCAGCGTTAACACATGGTAATTGCGCGTTTTGCCTTCGCGGTCTTCCTTTACTACATAACCACGGTTTTGGATGGTAGAAATAGTAGGAGCGTAGGTTGATGGCCGGCCGATGCCCAGTTCTTCCAGTTTTTTAACTAAGCTTGCTTCGGTATTTCGGGCTGGCGGACGGGTAAAACGTTCAGTTGCATTCAAATCCCGCAGGTTTAACTGCTGGCCTTTTGTTAGCGGCGGTAAAATGGCATTCTCACTGTTGTGATCGTTTTTGTTTTCCTCTTCCTCATCAGATGATTCTAAGTAAACTTTTAAAAAACCGTCAAACCTTAATACTTCGCCGTTTGCAACCAGCTCATCTTTCCTGGTCGAGATGCTGATTTTAGCAGTTGTTTTTTCAAATAAAGCTTCGCTCATTTGCGAAGCGATAGAACGTTTCCAGATCAGTTCATACAAACGTACTTCAGCAGAATCGCCATCGGTAGTATGATGGTTGAAGTAGGTTGGACGAATAGCTTCGTGTGCTTCCTGTGCACCGGCTGATTTGGTTTTATATTTTCTGAACTGATAATATTTCTCGCCAAAGGCAGAATTAATTTCTTTTGCTGCTGCGTCCAAAGCTGTATCCGATAAGTTAACCGAATCGGTACGCATATAAGTAATCTTTCCGGATTCGTATAAACGTTGTGCTAAAGACATTGTTCTGGATACCGAAAAGCCCAGTTTTCTGCTTGCTTCCTGTTGCAATGTAGAAGTAGTAAATGGTGCAGCCGGGGCACGTTTAGAAGGTTTGGTTTCTAAACTGCTAATGTTGAAGATAGCATCGGCACAATCATTCAGAAATTTTTCTGCATCGCTTTGCTGTACAAAACGTGTTGGTAACTCTGCTTTAAATACTTCCCTGTTTTTTCCGGTGGTAAAAACAGCAACCACGCGGTAAGCAGCTTCAGGTTTAAATTTGTTGATTTCCCGTTCGCGCTCTACAATTAACCGGACCGCAACAGATTGTACGCGTCCTGCAGAAAGTGAAGGTTTTATCTTTTTCCATAGCACAGGAGACAGTTCAAAACCAACCAAACGGTCTAATACCCGGCGTGCCTGTTGGGCATTTACTAAGTTATAATCTATTTTTCGTGGAGATTCAATCGCTTTTAAAATTGCCGGTTTGGTAATTTCATGAAAAACAATACGGCGGGTATTGGCATCTTTTAAACCTAAAGTTTCAAACAAATGCCAGGAAATGGCTTCGCCTTCACGGTCTTCATCGGAAGCGAGCCATATAATGTCTGCTTCTTTAGCTAATTTCTTTAACTCGTTCACCACCTGCTTTTTATCAGCAGGAACTTCATATTTTTGTGTAAAGCCGTTAGCAATATCAATGGCGTCTTCAGATTTTACTAAATCGCGAATATGTCCATAGCTCGATTTCACAGTAAAATCTTTGCCCAGATATCCTTCAATGGTTTTGGCTTTTGCCGGTGATTCTACAATTAGTAAATTTTTTGCCATTTAATAGGATAGTTTTTGCAAAGTAAGCATATACAAACTCCAAACGCAATATTTGCTGCTATTTATTATATATAGCAAAATTGCATTTAGAAAAAAGTATCGATAAAAGAAGTAGTTGATATTGTTATCGGTCAAATTAAAAATCCTCCGCCCAGCAGATCATTCCCTTCATAAAAAACAGCTGATTGTCCAGGTGCAATACCTGCAACTTTGTGATGAAAATCTATTTTCAGATGGTCGTTCATTTGAGTAACTGTACTTAAAGCCCCCTGGTCTTTATAACGTATTTTGGTAATTGCATCAACGCTGTTATTCAAATTATCGTATTTGATCAGATTAAAATCACGTACCCAGGCTTCACTGCTTTCCAAGTCTTCCTGTTCACCTAAAACAACAGTATTTGTATTTGGGTCGATTTTAGTAACAAACATCGGTTTTCCTAAAGCAATACCCAAACCTTTGCGTTGGCCGATCGTGTAAAAAGGATAGCCCTGATGCTTGCCAACTATTGTTCCGTCACCTAAAACAAAATTTCCGCCTGCAACCCTTTCTTCCAGATCTTCTACCTGATGCTTTAAAAAGGCACGGTAATCGTTATCAGGCACAAAACAAATTTCATAGCTTTCGCTTTTGTTAGCCAGTTCTAACTGCCCCATTTCTACGGCCATACTCTTAATCTCAGCTTTAGTGTACGATCCTAGTGGAAAATGGGTCCGGGCTAAGTTTTTTTGAGAAACGCCCCATAAAACATAAGATTGGTCTTTGTGTTCGTCGCGGCCTTTAGAAATTACATAACGGCCGTTATGCTGCTTCCTGATATTAGCGTAATGGCCTGTTGCAATAAATTCGCAGTCTAATTTGTCCGCTCTTTTTAATAAAGCTTCCCATTTAATGTGGGTGTTGCAGAGCACGCAGGGGTTTGGTGTACGGCCTGAGAGGTATTCACCTACAAAATTATTGATGATAGAACCACCAAATTCGCTTCGGATATCCAGGATGTAATGCGGAAAACCATATCCAACAGCCAGTGCACGCGCATCATTGATGCTATCTAAACTGCAACAGCCTGTTTCTTTAGAACTGGAGCCGGAGGAAGCATAATCCCAGGTTTTCATGGTCAGGCCAATCACTTCGTAGCCCTGCTCGTGCAGCATTACTGCTGCTACCGAACTATCAACCCCGCCGCTCATGGCTACTAATATTCTTCCGTGCTTACTCATCTGTAATTTAAAGTGCAAAAGTAATATATGAATTTAACATATAAAAAGAGCATGGGTCAGGCTTAGGTAAATACTGAAGCAACAACACTTATCTCTAATGAGGTTTAGGATCTGTTTAAAATTTATTCCCCATTTTTTGTATGCTTCTTTTTTGGCTAAAGCCGCTACCTGCGTTTATACAACCCACGGCCTAAAGGCCGTGGCAATTTCAAAGCTTGGTTTTACGACAGATTTTCTGTTTGTCGATACCAATCGCCCTGTATAGATAAGAGCTCCCAGTCAGGTTTAAATTACAGTTGCCACGGCCTTCAGGCCGTGGACAAAGGATAACCGACAACAGGCTTTAGCCAAAAAACCAAAAGCACAGGGCATTTAAAATTTATGGCATAAAAGGAGCATCAAACAAAAGGACAAAATTTAAACAGGCCCTTAAATTTGCAGACACTATTTCTGCAAATGATAGTCATTTTATAACTTTTTTTATCTTTAAAAAGAAATAGTAAAAGTAATTTCTACATTAGCCTTTACAACCAGTTAACTTTTTATAATCTTCTTATTTTAATTTATGGCCAGCAACGTGTATGATGCTATTGTTATTGGTTCCGGTATTTCTGGCGGCTGGGCCGCCAAAGAACTTACGGAAAAGGGGCTAAAAACCATCCTTTTAGAACGCGGTAGAAATATTGAGCACATCAAAGATTATGTAAATGCCAATAAAGCGCCTTGGGAGTTTCCGCACCGCGGAGGTAAAACCCAGGAAATGATCAAGGATTATCCCGTTTTAAGCAGAGATTATACTTTGAACGAAATGAACCTCGATTACTGGACAAATGAAAAGGAAAGCCCTTATGTCGAAGTAAAACCGTTTGATTGGTTTCGCGGCTATCATGTTGGCGGACGCTCTTTAATGTGGGGCAGGCAATCTTACCGCTGGAGCGATTATGATTTTGAAGCGAATGCTAAAGATGGTATTGCTATTGACTGGCCTATCCGTTACAAGGATTTAGCTCCCTGGTACAGTTATGTAGAAAAATTTGCAGGAATTAGTGGCAACCGCGATGGCTTGCCGCAATTGCCGGATGGCGATTTTATGCCGCCTATGGAAATGAACGTGGTAGAAAAAGACGTAGCTGCACGTATCAAATCACATTATAAAAATATGCGCCACATGGTTATTGGAAGAGTAGCCAATATTACCGAAGCGCTTAAAAACAGGACTAACTGCCAATATAGAAATAAATGCTGGCTGGGTTGCCCTTTTGGTGCTTATTTCAGCACGCAATCTTCTACTTTGCCAGCAGCTGTGGCCACGGGTAATTTAACGCTTCGCCCGTTTTCTATCGTTACTAAAATTTTGTATGATAAAAACAGCAAGAAGGCAACCGGAGTGGAAGTGCTTGATGCAGAAACCAATCAAACTTACGAGTACAAAGCGAAAGTAATTTTCCTGAATGCTTCTACCTTAAACTCTGCCTGGGTTTTAATGAATTCTGCTACCGATGTCTGGCCGGATGGTTTAGGCAGCAGCAGTGGCGAACTGGGCCATAATTTAATGGACCATCACTTTCGTTGTGGTGCAAAAGGCAGGGTTGAAGGGTTTGAAGATAAATACTACTTTGGCCGCCGTGCCAATGGTATTTATGTACCCCGTTTCCGCAATTTATTTGGTGATAAAAGAGATTATATCCGCGGTTTTGGATACCAGGGAAGTGCGAGCAGGGAAGGCTGGAGCCGTGAAATTGCCGAAATGAATATTGGCGGAGATTTTAAAGATGCACTATCAGAACCAGGAAGCTGGACGATGGGTTTAGGTGCCTTTGGCGAAACGCTGCCTTATCATGAAAACCGTACTTATCTCGATAAAACAAAAAAAGATAAATGGGGACTGCCGGTTTTGGCAATGGACGCAACCATTAAAGATAACGAGCAGAAAATGCGTGTAGATATGATGCAGGATGCCAAAGAAATGATGGAAATTGCCGGTTTAAAAGATGTAAAAGTTTATAATAATGGTTATAATTTAGGTGGAGGTATCCACGAAATGGGAACTGCACGTATGGGCCTTGATCCGAAAACCTCCGTATTAAACAAGCACAACCAGGTTTGGGATGCAACCAATGTTTACGTAACAGATGGTGCTGCCATGACATCGGCTGCTTGCCAGAACCCTTCGCTTACTTATATGGCACTTACCGCCCGTGCTGTTGACCATGCTGTTGGTGAAATGAAAAAGTTGAATGTTTGATACTGAAATTTAAGTGATAAAAGAAGCATTTTATTCTCATGACTAAAGAAAACGATCAGCAAAAAACAGTAAACCGGCGCATTTTTATAAAAAATGCTGCAATTACTGCTGCGGCTTTTACCATCGTTCCGCGCTTTGTTTTAGGCGGAAAAGGATACACAGCACCAAGTGATAAATTGATAATTGCCGGCATCGGCGTTGGTGGAAAAGGTGAAAGTGATCTAACCAATTTTTATAAAAGCGGTAAGGCTGAAATTGGTTTTTTGTGTGATGTGGACGATCGTCGTGCTGCAAAATCTGTAGCAAGTTTTCCGAAAGCAAAATACTACAAAGACTGGCGGAAACTTTTTGATAAAGAAGCAAAACACATAGATGCGGTTTCAGTATCAACACCAGATCATAACCATGCCATTATTACTTTGGCTGCCATGCAACACCACAAACATGTGTACGTGCAAAAGCCGTTAACACATGATATTTACGAAGCGCGGATGTTAACGGAAGCAGCTAAGAAATATAAAGTGGTAACCCAAATGGGCAACCAGGGCGCATCGAATGACGGAACACGGCAATTAACAGAATGGTACGATAATGATTTGATTGGAGATGTGCATACGGTTTACTGCTGGACAAATCGCCCGGTCTGGCCGCAAGGTATTCCATGGCCAACAACAAAAGCAGAAGTTCCTAAAGAGTTAGATTGGGATTTGTGGTTAGGCACAGCTCCTCAGAAAGATTATGTAGATAAACTAATCCCTTTTAACTGGCGCGGCTGGTGGGATTACGGTACGGGCGCTTTAGGCGATATGGGTTGCCATTTGGTAGAAGCGCCTTTCCGGGTATTGGGTTTGCAATACGCAAAAGATGTACAGGCAAGTGTGGGAAGTGTTTATGTAGATGAATTTAAACGCGGTATTTTTCCGGATAGTTGTCCGCCTTCCAGCCATATTACCCTAACTTTCCCCAAAACAAACAAAACAAAAGGAGATATAACGCTGCATTGGATGGATGGGGGCATACAGCCGGAAAGGCCTGAAGAATTAGGCGCAAACGAAAAGTTTGGCGACGACGGAAACGGAACGCTATTTATCGGTACAAAAGGAAAAATGATTGCCAGTACTTATTCTGCTGATCCTAAATTATTACCAACATCCCGCACCAATGAAGTACAGGTTAAGCAAACCATAGAGCGTGTGCCAGGCCAGGCCGAAGGCCATTACGGACAATGGGTAGAAGCATGTTTGGCAGGTTATGGCAAAAAACAAGTGAGTTCACCATTTGAAGTTGCCGGCCCGTTAACAGAAGCATTACTGATGGCAAATTTAGCAGTAAGGGGAAATGATTTAAAAGGCGGCCATATAAAAATGCTTTGGGATAACCAAAATATGAAGATTACCAATTTTGATGATGTAAACCGTTTTGTAAAACGCGATTACCGTCAGGGCTGGAATAATTTAAAAGTTTAATAACATACTGTTTTTATGCACTAAAAATATGGATAGAAGAGAAGCTGTTACCAAAATTGCCTGGCTGCTTGGCGGAACAATAGTAGGCGCCGAGCTTTTTGTACAAGGTGGATGTAAATCAACGCACGAAAAAGTAAGCGAACTATTTAGTAAAGAGCAAATTAGTTTTTTAGATGAAGTGGGCAATACTATTTTCCCTGCTACCAATACGCCTGGTGCTAAAGCTGCCGGTATTGGTAAGTTTATGGCGGTAATGGTAAAAGATTGTTATTTGCCAAAAGACCAGAAAGTGTTTACCAAAGGCTTATCCCAGTTGGATGAAGCAAGCCAGAAAAAGAACGGCAAGAAGTTTTTAGAGTCCGACCCGAAACAGCGTACAGCTTTGCTGGTAGATTTGGATAACGAGCAGAAAGCCTATCAAAAAACTAAAAAGAAAGAAGACCCGAACCATTATTTCAGGATGATGAAAGAGCTCACGATGTTAGGCTATTTCACTTCAGAAGTTGGCGCAACCAAAGCTTTACATTATTTGCCGGTTCCTGGAAAATATGATGGCGATGTGCCTTATAAAAAAGGTGAAAAAGCCTGGGCACTTTCCTAATCAATACAAAAAGTTAATAATGAGACTAAGATTAGGAATGATTGGTGGCGGACAAGGTGCTTTTATTGGTGCTGTTCATCGCATTGCTGCACGAATGGACGATCAGTATGAATTAGTTTGTGGCGCTTTCAGCAGTGATCCTGCAAAATCAAAAGCAAGCGGTTTGTTACTAAATTTGCCCGACAATCGGATTTATAATTCCTGGCAGGAACTGATCGAAAAAGAAAAGCAACTTCCGGAAAACGAACGGGTACAGGTTATCAGCATTGTTACACCAAACCATGTCCATTTTGCACCTGCAAAAGAAGCATTGGAAAATGGTTTTCATGTTATCCTGGATAAACCTGCAACTTTTTCGCTTCAGGAAGCAAAAGACTTACAGCAAGTAATTGAACAAACCGGAAATCTTTTCTGCCTCACCCATACTTATACCGGTTATCCGATGGTAAAAGAAGCAAGGCAGATTGTTTTGTCTGGCAAACTTGGAAAAATCAGAAAAGTTTATGTAGAATATCCGCAAGGCTGGTTAAGTAAATTTGAAGAAGGAACAGACAATAAACAAGCATCCTGGCGCACAGACCCGACAAAAAGCGGCATTGCCGGGGCAATGGGCGATATTGGCACACATGCTTTTAATTTATGCGAATATGTTTCCGGTTTACAAATTGAAAAGCTTTGTGCTGATATAAATATAATGGTACAAGGCCGTCAGTTAGATGATGACGGTGCCGTATTGTTAAAATTCAGCAACGGAGCAAGCGGTATTTTAGTAGCCACGCAAGTTGCTGCCGGAGAAGAAAACAATGTTAAAATAAGAGTTTACGGAGAAAAAGGAGGATTAGAGTGGCAACAGGCAGATGCAAATACTTTAAAGGTAATGCTGCTCGACAAACCGGTAGAAATCTGGCGTACGGGCGGAGGTTATACCAGTTCTTTTGCGCAACAAAATACACGGACACCTGCTGGCCATCCCGAAGGTTACCTGGAAGCTTTTGCCAATCTTTATAAAAATTTCGCTTTTACTATAAAAGCAGGTTTAGAAGGAAAAAAGCCTGAAAAAGAATGGTTGGATTTTCCGGGAATTGAAGAAGGCGTGCGCGGAATGGCATTTATAGAAAACGTAATTGCTTCCGGCAAATCAGAAAAAAAATGGACTGATTTTACCATATAATTTACTATGACTACTTTATTAGGCCCAGCTATATTTTTAGCACAATTTATTGGTGATGAAGCACCTTTTAACAGTTTAGATGCTATTTGTCGCTGGGCTGCCGATCTTGGTTTTCAGGGCATCCAGTTACCTACTAACAATGCTTCTTTTATCGACCTAAAATTAGCAGCAGAAAGTAAAACATATGCGGATGACTTGAAAGGAAAAGTAAATAGTTTCGGGTTAGAAATAACGGAACTATCAACGCATTTACAGGGACAGTTAGTTGCTGTAAATCCTGTTTACGATACTTTATTTGATGCTTTCGCGCCTGAGCAATATCGTAACAATCCAAACGCCCGGAAAGAATGGGCAATTCAGCAATTAAAATATGCCGCAAAAGCATCACAGAATTTAGGATTAAAAGCACATGCTACTTTTAGCGGTGCTTTATTATGGCCGATGGTTTATCCCTGGCCGCAACGGCCGGCTGGTTTGGTAGAAACTGGTTTTACAGAATTAGCAAATCGATGGTTACCTATTTTAAATGAGTTTGATGAATGCGGAATAGATTTATGTTATGAAATCCATCCGGGAGAAGACCTGCATGATGGCATAAGCTACGAAATGTTCTTGGAAAAAGTGAATAACCATCCTCGTGCCTGCCTGCTTTATGATCCTTCGCATTTTGTATTGCAGTGTTTGGATTACTTGGCTTACATCGACAATTACCACGAACGCATTAAAATGTTTCATGTAAAAGATGCAGAATTTAACCCAACAGGAAAACAAGGCGTTTACGGCGGTTACCAAAATTGGATTGATCGTGCCGGCCGTTTCCGTTCTTTAGGCGATGGCCAGGTTGATTTCAAAGCTATTTTTAGTAAAATGGCTGCTTACGATTACAAAGGCTGGGCAGTTTTAGAATGGGAGTGCGCACTTAAAAATCAGAAAGACGGCGCTAGGGAAGGGGCAGAATTTATCAGAAACCATATTATCCGGGTAACCGACAAAGCATTTGATGATTTTGCCGCTTCCGGTGCGGATGCTTCTTTTAACAGAACTTTATTAGGAATATAAATTAAATACAAACTATTGTAGTTGTAAAGGAAATCAGACGAAAAGCTTTTCTCGATAATACTTCAGCAGCTTCAAAAATTAAATTATCACCATGAAAAAAACAGCTATTATCCTTAGCCTTTGTGCCGTTATTGCCGCATGCAGTAACAATAAGTCTGATCAAAATGTAAGCAACGACAGTACAACAGCAGCCAATCAAAGCGCAAAAAGCCAGGAAAGCGACGCCGATACCAATGCGACTAAAATTGGTACAGATTCTAATGCAGGCAACGCCCCTTCAAAAGGTGCACAATTAATTGCTTCGGCTGATTGTTTGGGTTGCCACAAAGAGCAGGAAAAATTAGTCGGGCCGGCTTATAAAGATGTTGCTAAAAAATATCCTTCAAACGATAAAAATATCACTTATCTGGCTAATAAAATCATTTCCGGCGGTAAAGGTGTTTGGGGCGATGTACCGATGACCCCACATCCAAATTTAGCTTTAGCTGATGCTAAGGAAATGGCAAAATATGTTCTGTCTTTAAAATAAATCCAATTTAATCTAACCTTAAACTAAACCAATTATGACTGCTGCTATCCGCACCAAGTTATCTGCCATGATGTTCCTGGAATTTTTTATCTGGGGCGGATGGTTTGTAACTTTAGGAACATATCTATTAAAAGACTTAAAAACATCCGGAATAGAAGTCGGTGCGGCTGTTACCACACAATCCATCGGCGCTATTGTTGCGCCGTTTATTATCGGTTTAATTGCCGATAAGTTTTTCTCCGCACAAAAAATCCTGGGTGTTTTGCATTTATTAGGCGGGGCGCTGCTTTGGTGGGCATCAACAGCAACAAATTTCAGTTCTTTTTACCCGGTTATTTTAGTTTACATGATTCTGTACATGCCAACGCTGGCATTGGTTAATTCTGTTTCTTTCCGGCAAATGCAAAACCCAAGTAAAGAATTTCCGCCAATCCGGGTATTAGGAACTATTGGATGGATCGTGGCAGGAGCATTAATCAGTTGGTTAAACTGGGACAAACAAGGCGGAGAAGCAGCATTGGTAAACACTTTTAAAATGGCTGCTATTGCATCTGTTGTGCTTGGTTTATTCAGTTTTACGCTGCCTTCAACACCTCCTGTTAAACGTGGGGAAAGTACAACTATTGGCGAAATTTTAGGTTTGGATGCTATCCGTTTGCTTAAAAACAGTTCTTATCTCATTTTTTTTATTGCTTCTATAGCCATTTGTATTCCGCTTGCATTCTATTATGGTTTTGCCAATCCTTTTTTCCAGGAAAAAGGCATGCAGGCAACAACGGTAACGCAATCACTTGGGCAGGTATCAGAAATATTATTTATGGTGATGATCCCTTTCTTTTTTGTAAGGTTAGGTGTTAAAAAAATGCTTGCTGTAGGAATGCTGGCCTGGGCTTTACGCTACGTTTTGTTTGCCTATGGCGATGCCAATTCCAATTACTGGATGCTAATTTTAGGTATTGTTTTACATGGCGTTTGTTATGATTTCTTCTTCGTTACCGGACAAATTTATACGGATAACCTGGCAGGAGAACGTTTTAAAAGTGCCGCCCAGGGTTTTATTACTTTAGCTACTTATGGTGTCGGAATGCTGATTGGTTCTTTAATTGCCGGACGTATTGTTGATCAATATAAAACATCAGAAACAGCCCATAACTGGCAAACCATTTGGCTGATACCGGCAGGAATAGCCGCAGTAGTTATGGTTTTGTTCCTCTTATTTTTTAGGGATAAAAACAGCATGGCAACTGATCCTGCTTTGAACCTCGACGAGCAAAAAGATATGCGTTTAGATGTTTAACCGATAAAATTATGGCATCAAAACAAAACCGCCGTTCTGCTATCAAAAACTTACTTGCCGGTACAGCAACTGTTGCTGCCGGCAGTACAATTGCTTCTTTTACCACACTAAAAATGGAACCCTTAGCACTTAAAGGAAACATCAATCATTCGGTTTGCCGTTGGTGCTATAATGATTTATCGTTGGATGAACTTTGCATACAGGCAAAAAAAATCGGTATTAAAGGAATCGATCTGATCGGTCCAAAAGAATGGCCAATCCTGAAAAACCATGGAATGGATTCACCCATGTGCAACGGTGCCGAGATTAGTTTGACGGAAGGTTTCAACAATAAAAAATACCACGAAACTTTGGTGAAGAATTATTCTGAGATGATTCCGCTGGTTGCAAAAGCCGGATACAAAAACCTGATCTGTTTCAGCGGAAGCAGGGAAGGTATGGATAACGAAACCGGCTGGAACAATTGTGTAGAAGGTTTAAAAAAAGTAATTGGCCTGGCCGAAAAACACAAAGTGGTGCTGGTAATGGAACTGCTAAACAGTAAAATTAACCATAAAGATTACCAGTGCGACCGTACTTCATGGGGCGGAGAATTAGCTAAAAGAATGGGTTCTGAAAATTTTAAATTGCTGTTCGATATTTACCACATGCAAATTGACGAAGGCGATATCATCAGAAATATTACAGATTATCATCAATACATTGCGCATTACCATACTGGCGGCGTGCCGGGCAGAAATGAGATTGATGATACTCAGGAATTATATTATCCGGCTATTATGCGGGCAATTGTAAAAACCGGCTTTAAAGGTTATGTGGCCCAGGAGTTTATTCCGAAGCAAAAAGATAAAATTGCATCGCTAAAAAAAGCAATTGAAATATGTGATGTGTAAGTTCCAGTTTCCAATTATAAAACCTATTGACCAAGAATGACAACAAGAAGAAGTTTTTTAGCACAAACCAGTTTTGCTGCTGCTGCCCTGTGGCTTCAGCCAGATTTACTTTTTGCCAAACCTGCTTATAAAGTTGGCTTGCAATTGTATAGCTTACGCGATGAAATTGGTAAAGATATAAAAGGAGTAATTGCAAAAGCTGCAAAAGCTGGCTATCAGGAACTGGAAACTTTTGGTTACGATAAAGAAAAAGGATTTTTTGGTTTAAGCCCGAAAGAGTTTAAACAAACTTTAGCAGACAATGGAATGGTTACGCCAAGTGGCCATTACGGGATTGATCCGTTTTTAAATGGCGGAAGCAGTGATGACCTGAAAACTTATATTGAAGTTGCTAAAACAGCAGGCCAAAGTTATTTAACCGTTCCTTATTTAGGTGCAGATATGCGCAAATCGGTGGACGACTTTAAAAAGCTTGCATCAAATATGAACAAGGCAGCAGAACTTTGTAAGCAATCAGGTTTAAAATTAGCTTATCATAATCATGATTTTGAATTTAAGCCAATTGATGGAACCATGTTGTATGATGTTTTGCTAAAAGAAACCGATCCAAAATTAGTGAGTTTTGAAATGGATATTTATTGGGTTGTACGCGCAGGCCAAGACCCAGAAAAGTTAATTAAAGCATATCCCGGCCGTTTTCCAATGTGGCACATTAAGGATATGGATAAAACCAAGCCTGAATTAAATACCGAGATTGGCAGCGGCAGCATTGATTTCAAAAAGATTTTTGCTTTGGCACAAGTTTCAGGGTTGAAGCATATTTTTATGGAACAGGAAAATTTTACCAATATCGATCCTTATCAAAGCATCGCCCAAAGCTCAACTTACATCAAAAACGAACTGCTTAAATAAATTTAGTTCATGCTTCTTTTATCTGCAAAAAATATGCGTAAATCTATTTTGTTGACAACCATTTTAGCAGGGGGTTTTTTTATGGCCAATGCACAACAAACTGCAAAACATGAAGATACCGAGTTTTACGAACCTGTTCCGCCTGTAGTAACTCCCGGAAAAACCAATACCGATCCGCCTTCAGACGCGATCATCTTGTTTAGCAAAGGCAACCTTAACCAATGGGTTTCTACGGAAGATAATAGTAAACCGGCTGACTGGACTGTGGAAGGCGATTATTTTACGGTTAAAAAAGGAACGGGAAATATTGAAACGAAGAGAAAATTTAGCAATTACCAGTTGCATGTGGAGTGGAAAATCCCAACAAATATTACCGGTGAAGGCCAGCTTCGTGGAAACAGCGGTGTTTTTTTAGCTTCTACCGGAAAAGGCGATGCAGGTTACGAACTGCAAATCCTGGATTCGTACAACAACAAAACTTATGTAAACGGGCAGGCAGGCAGTATCTATAAACAATTTATTCCGCTGGTAAACGCAAACAAAAAACCAGGCGAGTGGCAAACGTACGATGTAATCTGGCAGGCGCCAACTTTTAAAACAGACGGTTCTGTTAATACACCTGCAACTGTAACGGTTATATTTAATGGCGTATTGGTGCAAAACCATATTGTTTTAAAAGGAGAAACGCTTTATGTTGGCCAGCCGGTTTACAAAGCTTACAGTGGCGGCGCACCTATTAAATTGCAAGCCCATGGTGATAAAAGTGAACCAATTAGCTATCGTAATATTTGGGTGAGGGAATTGTAAATGCAGGTAAATTTTAGGCCGGTAAAAGAAGCATGAGGTTTATGCCCGCTTCTTATTCTTCAGCCTGAAACAGCTAAACAACATAAAAACTTAAAGTACACAGATGATGAACAGGCGATCTGCTATTAAAAACATGACCATTTTAGCCAGTGGTGTTTTTCTTTTTCCTTCGTGTTTAAAGCATGAGGACGGAAAGGTTTCGATCAAGCTAAATAAAATGCACATTAACGCTGCGCAGGAAAAACTGGTTGCAAATGTTGCCGAAACGATCATTCCGCAAACAGATTCTCCCGGTGCTAAGGCTTTAAATGTGCATCAGTTTGTATTGAAGATGATGGACGATTGCCATAATAAAAAAGACCAGGACAATTTTATAAAAGGATTGGCGCAACTGGAAGATTTTACAAAAGCACGTTATAAACATTCTTTTGCTGAATGTACACCAAAACAACGGGAAGATGTATTGCTCAGCATAGAGCAAAACAAGCAGACAGAACCTGCTTTAACAGCTTTTTACCAGATGCAAAAGCAGTTAACGGTGCAGGGTTACGGCATGTCTAAATATGTTATGACAACAAAACTTCCTTACGAACTGGTTCCGGGAAGGTACAATGGTTATTTTCCTGTTAAAAATTTAAAAAATCACGCTAAAAATGGCTAATCTTAATATAGACAGCATTAAGACACAAACTTTTGATGCTATTGTAATTGGTTCTGGAATGAGCGGTGGCTGGGCAGCAAAAGAACTGACCGGAAAAGGACTTAAAACGTTAATGATAGAACGGGGCCGGGATGTAAAGCATATTAAAGATTATCCAACTACAAACAAATATCCCTGGGAATTTGAACATCGCGGAGAAATTCCGCTGGATATTCGCGAAGCAAACCCTTCTGTAAGCAGGTGTTATGCTTTCCGTGAAGATGCGGAACATTTTTTTGTAAAAGATACAGACCATCCTTATGTTCAAACTAAACCTTTTGATTGGATCCGCGGCTATCAGGTTGGAGGAAAATCATTGCTTTGGGCAAGGCAAACACAACGCTGGAGCGATTTTGATTTTGAAGGGCCTGCACGTGATGGTTTTGCTGTAGATTGGCCTATCCGTTATAAAGATATTGCTCCCTGGTATAGTTATGTAGAAAAGTTTGCCGGTATTTCGGGAAACCGCGATGGTATTGATAATTTGCCTGACGGCGAATTTTTACCAGCTTATCCGCTTAGTTGTGTGGAAGATTACTTTAAAAAACAAGTAAACGCTAACTATAAAAACAGGCATGTTATCAGTGCCCGTTGTGCGCATTTATCAAAACCCAACAAAATTCATTACGATCAGGGCAGAGGCCAATGCCAGAACCGGGTTTTATGCCAGCGCGGTTGCCCGTTTGGTGGATATTTTAGCGCAAATTCGTCAACTATTCCATGGGCAGAAAAATCGGGTAATTTAACCATGCGTACTAACGCAGTTGTGCAAGCTATAATTTACGATGAACAAAAAGGCAAAGCCACAGGTGTAAGGGTGATTGATGCCCACACTAAAGAAACAACAGAGTACTATGCTAAAATTATTTTTGTAAACGCAGCCGCCATCAATACTAATTTATTGTTGCTCAATTCAACTTCAAACCGTTTTCCAAATGGTTTAGGTAATGATAGCGGTTTGTTAGGCAAATACGTTGCTTTTCATAACTATCGGGCAAGGATTAATGCAGAATACGATGGGTTTAAAGATCTGACAATAGATGGCAGAAACCCCGCAGGCGGAGGTTACATGCCGCGTTTCAGAAATGTTTATAAACAGGAAACGGACTTTTTGCGCGGCTACGCAGCAGGTTTTGGTTCTTACAGAAGTTCTATTGCCGATTCAAAAGGCGTTGGCAGCAGTTTTAAAGAAAACATGCTGCATCCGCAATTATCGCCCTGGAAAGTTGGGTCGCACATGATGGGGGAAACAATCCCAAAAGAAACAAACTTTGTAAGATTGGATAAAAACCGGAAAGACGATTGGGGAATGCCGCTGCTTGATATTTCTATCGCTTATGATGACAATGATGAAAAAATGGTGAAAGATTTCTTTGAACAGTTTACAGAAATGTACACCAAGGCTGGTTTTACAAATATCAAGATCAGTGATTCGCATCAGGCACCTGGTTTAGATATTCATGAAATGGGCGGCGTAAGAATGGGCAAAGACCCAAAAACCTCCCTGCTAAATAAATGGAACCAGTTGCACGAATGCAAAAATGTTTTTGTAACGGATGGCGCCTGCATGACTTCCACTTCATCACAAAACCCTTCGCTTACTTATATGGCTTTAACTGCCCGCGCTGCTGATTATGCTGTTGACCAGTTAAACCGGAAGGAACTGGCCTGATGCTTCTTTTATGCCGATAATTTGATTAATAAAGTAACATCAATTAAAAACTAAAATCTTGAAAAGAAGCTCTTTTATTAAAACTGCTGTAACTGCAGGATTAACAGCTAATGTTTTATCGGCTGTTGCAGATGTAGATGCTCAGAAAAAAACAGCTACCGAATTTTATGAGTTGAGGGTTTATAAACTGAAAGACCAGGCCCAGCAAAAACTGGTGGAAGATTATTTTCAGCAGGCAGCCATTCCGGCATTAAATAAATTAGGAAGCAAAAATATCGGTGTGTTTACAGAAATGAAACCGGAAGGGCAAACGCGCATTTTTGTGCTGATACCTTTTGCCTCTTTAGAAGCTTTTTTAAAAGTTCAGGATAATTTATTAAAAGATGCAACTTATCAAAAAGCAGGTGCGGCATATTTGCAAGCGCAGGCAACAGGCCCGGCTTACGACCGGATAGAAAGTTCCCTTTTGCAGGCTTTTGCATCTACCCCAAAACTAATGGCACCTGAAAAAAAGGAACGTTTTTTTGAATTGAGACGATATGAAAGCGCAAGCGAACTCACCGGGAAAAAGAAGATCGAGATGTTTAACGAGGCGGGAGAAGCAGCCATATTTAAAAGGCTCAATTTTAAACCGGTATTTTTTGCGGAAACTTTGATTGGAGAGATGCGGCCGAATTTAACTTACCTAATTACGTTTGACAACATGGAAGACCACGATGCTAAATGGAAGGCCTTTGGCAGCGATCCGGATTGGAAAAGGATCAGTTCCATGCCCGAATATTCAGACAAAAAAAATGTTTCCCGCATTACCTCCACGTTTCTTGTTCCGGCTCCTTACTCTCAAATATAAGTGTTCATACTGTTTTTACCATGCTAATTTTGTACTGGTAAAAGCAGTATTTGTGTTTATATATACAAGCTTAAATTTCTATAATTGAAAAGCATTTCCTTTGATGCTAACCAATCAATAAACCATTTTAATACTTAAATCATGACTACCAGACGTTCGTTTATCAAATCTTCTGCTGTTTATTCTGCCAGTTTGTTAGTAGCACCAAGTTTACTAAATTACAACCATAAATACATTGGCCTGCAATTATATACGGTGCGGGATGCTATGCAAAGCGATCCTGCCGGTACATTGGCACGTGTAGCTAAAATTGGATACAATTCTGTAGAGGGTGCAACTTATACCGGCACGCAAAAGTTTTATGGGATGGAAGCGCCAGCATTTTCGCGCTTGCTAAAACAAAATGGATTGGTAATGTTAAGCAGCCATTATCGCTTAGGCGAGGAAAAAGCAAATGGCGAAACCGTAAAAGGAACGTTAATGACAGACTGGGACAAAGCCGTGGATGATGCTGCCGCTGTTGGTATCAAATACATGGTTTGTGCTTTTTTGGCAGAATCAGAACGCGGAGGGTTAGACCATTACAAACAAATAGCAGAACAGTTTAACAAAGCAGGCGAAAGGTGTAAAAAAGCCGGTATCCAGCTTTGTTACCATAACCATGCTTTTGAGTTTGATAAACAGGGCGGCAAATACCCTTATGAAATATTGCTGGATGATACAGACAAAAACCTGGTAAAAATGGAAATGGATATTTACTGGGTAAGCAAAGCAGGGCAGGACCCAATTGCTATCATCAACCAGCATCCGGGCCGTTTTCCACTATGGCATGTAAAAGATATGGACAAAACGCCGGAACATAATTTTACAGAAGTTGGAAATGGTTCTATCGATTTTAAAAAAATATTTAAATATGCCGATAAAGCCGGTTTACAATATTTTTTTGTAGAACAGGATAAAACCCCCGGCGATCCGTTTAACAGCATCGCCCAAAGTATTAACTACATCAAAAAAAACCTGGTGTAAAAAGTATTAGAAGGTAAGCCTTTTTGCCGCCTTTCTATTGTTTAGACAAGTCTGCCAGTGGCTTCCCTCTCCTTTGGAGAGGGGCCGAGGCTTATAATAAACATTTTTATGCCATAAAAGAAGCATCAAAAGAGAAAACCCTACACAACTTCAAAATTAAATCCTTTGGCCCCTGTTGTTAAACATAATAAAATGGCAGGCTTTTTTACCGATAAAAAACAGTATGAAAACAAAGCATCTATTTAAAACAGCTTTACCGGTGCTGGTATCGCTGTTGTCTTATGCTGCATCAGCACAAAAAATTGGAATATTTGACGGGCAGGCCGATGTTGGCAAAAATGTAAAACCTGGTTCGGGTACTTTTATCCCGCAAACGCAGCAGTATGTTATTTCTGGTGCCGGTTATAATATTTGGTTCGATCATGATGAATTCCATTATGTATGGAAGAAAATGAAAGGCGATTTTATACTCTACACCAAAGCAGAATTTGCGGGCTGGAACGGGGTAGAAGAACACCGGAAAGTTGGCTGGATGGTACGTAAAAGTTTAGACGGAAATTCGGCACAAATTAACGCGGTAGAACATGGCGACGGTTTAACTTCTTTGCAATTCAGAAGGACAGCAGGTGCAACAACCGAAGAAATAAAATCTAAAATTAACCATGCCAACATTATCCAGTTAGAAAGAAAAGGCAATACTTACACCATGCGCGTAGCAAAATACGGCGAACCTTTTGTTACTGAAGAAGTATCCGATTTAGATTTAGGCGATGACGTTTATGTTGGGTTATTTGTTGGTTCACACAATGCTGATGTTGCCGAAACGGGTATTTTCCGTGATGTTCGTATTACCGTTCCGTTTGCAGGAAATGCCGATCAACGGACACAAATGACTTTGGGCAGTAACCTCGAACTAATGGAAATAGCAACCGGAAACCGGGAGATCATTTATACTGTTCCTTATTCTATCCAGGCACCTAACTGGACTAAAGACGGTAAAAGCCTTATTTTTAACGATAGCAAAGGCTTACTGTACAACTTTGACCTGGCTAACCGTCAGCCTAAATTGTTAAACACGGGCGACGTTAAAAACAACAATAACGACCATGTTCTTTCTTTTGATGGAAAAATGCTCGGCCTAAGCAGTTCGGTAAATACTTTGGGCGGGTCTATTGTTTACACGGTTCCGGTTACTGGCGGAACACCAAAACAAATTACACCCAAAGGGCCTTCTTACCTGCATGGCTGGTCGCCGGATGGCAAAAGCTTGGTTTTCTGCGGAGAAAGGGACGGCGAATTTGACGTATATAAAGTACCTGCAACCGGCGGAAAAGAAGTTAGGTTAACTACTGAAAAAGGTTTAGATGACGGGCCAGAATACACGCCCGATGGCAAATATATCTACTTTAATTCTGTTCGTTCTGGCTTGATGCAGATTTGGCGGATGAAACCCGACGGCAGCGAACAGGAGCAGGTAACCAAAGACGATTATGATAACTGGTTTGCACATATTTCTCCGGACGGAAAATCCATGGTGTTTTTATCTTTTCTAAAAACAGAAGTAGAACCTGGCATTCATCCGCCTTACAAACATGTTTATATCCGGATGTTGCCCATTAGCGGGCAAGGAACGCCAAAAGTGCTGGCTTATATTTATGGCGGGCAAGGTTCTATCAACACACCTTCCTGGTCGCCTGATAGCAAGCATATTGCTTTCATTAGCAACAGCGATATGAGCAAGTAAATTTTTTGCTGGTAAAAATAGTATCAACAACAAAGGCGGCCAGATTTGGCCGCCTTTGTTGTTTCAATAAAAATTATGGTTTACTTGTTGTGGTAACAGGCTGTAAAATGTGTGTATCAGAAAGCCAGTCGGCCATGCGTTGCGGCCATGTATTGATCGATTTTAATTTAGAACGGTTGCCCATATTAAAGCCATGGTCACCATGCGCAAACAAGTGCATTTCTACAGGTACTTTAGCAGCACGGTAACGTTCAAGCAATTGGATAATACTGATGGAACAGCAGGCATCATCATTGGCAGCCGTTAAAAAAACAGGAGGTGCATCGGATGGAATAGTTTCCGGAATATATTTAGGCCCCGGATAAACCAGCATTAAAAAATCAGGACGGCCGTTTAAGCGGTCAATCGGGTCAAGCGCTTTCGGGTTTCCTTTTCCGGGTGCAAAAGCAATCATGTCTGCTACTTCGCCACCGGCAGAAAAGCCAAGCATGCCAATCCGGTTAGTATCCAAACCAAATTCTTTTGCCCGGCTTCTTACCAGCCGCATTGCACGGTAAGCATCCTGTTTTGGATGAATATCCACACTGTACGGCGAGTTTTCTTCGCGGCCTAACCGGTACTTCAATACAAAAGCAGCAATACCTAAACTGTTTAAAAACCGGGCTGGTTCTACGCCTTCTGCAGTATATACTAATAAACTGTGTCCGCCGCCGGGGCAAATAATTACGGCTGCACCGGTAGCTTTTTCTTTTGGAGGCAGAAAAGCAGTAACAGAAGGGTTATTTATATTTTTTACCCAGTAATCTTTAGCTTCTTCCGGAATGTTGCGCCTGCTTTCAAAACCCGGCGCACCTTTTGGCCAAAGCGGGATTACTTGCGGCTGGGTTTGTGCAGGTGCCTTTATTGTTAAAAGAAACAGCAGTAAACCAGGTGCAGCAAGTTTGAGGGGAAATAATAATCTGAGCATATTGCGTTTATTAGGTTTAAGATAAATGTACAAGCAATAAAATAGTTTTTAACAAACCTGAGCGGATTAAATTTTTCAAGGTAAAATAGGCTTTATTTTCTTTAAAATCAGAATTAAATTATAATGCCTTATTTGGTAAGATATACTTCTTTTAATGGCAAAAAATTAAGATAAAAACCTGTTAATTTGCTATTTAAAAAAGAAACGTAATTATATATTCTACTCGGTTTGCTTTTTTATTGATTTTTAAAAATCCAATTGTATAACAGCATGATCAGTGTTTTATTAACGGAGGACCACAATGTGGTCCGTAACGGCATTAAATCTCTTTTAGAAAAAGAAAATGAGTTACAAGTGGTTGCCGAAGCTACTAATGGCAGGCAAGCATTAGACTTATTAGAGAATGGCTTAGACCCGGATATTATTTTAACCGATATTAATATGCCCCAGATGACTGGAATAGAATTGGCTGCCCAGGTTAAAAACAAATTTCCTAAAGTAAAGCTGCTCGTCCTTTCTATGCTCGATCATGAAAAATATGTTGTAGAAGCGTTTAAAGCCGGTGCGATTGGTTATATTTTAAAAAATGTTACCGCAACAGAACTAATTTATGCTTTGTTACATGTTTGCAGAAATAACGAAAGATATGTTTGTCATGAACTTTCTTTACGGATGCTTGATAAACTAATTAAGAAACAAGATGTTGTAATTCCGGATGAACTTGCAGATGTAGATATTTCTAAACGTGAAATAGAAGTATTAAGTTTAATTGCAGAAGGTTATACAAATTTGGAAATTGCCGATAAATTATATACAAGTAAACGTACGGTTGAAGGGCATCGACAGAATTTAATTGATAAAACCGGCAGCAGAAACACAGCTGCACTTATTCGTTATGCTATTTTAGGGGGCTTAATTAGTTAATCAGTTTAAGTTCTGTTTATTTTGATGTTTCTATCTAATTATTTTTCCAATCCGGCAAATTCTTTTTTTAATAATTGTGCCAGACTTGCAAGTTTGAAACAGATTATTTAATGTTAAAATTGTTACCGTTTTTCTGCTTGTACTTTTGTTTGATGCTTCTTTTATGGCATAAAAATATATTTGCCATCCATTCCTATTTCTTTAAAAAAAGCTTCAGCTAAAAAGATTAAACTCCTGAAAAGATGGGCGTGTGCCTGCTCTTTTTTTACATAGGTTTGGTTTATGTTTTTACAATGATGCTGGTCCGGGTATCCAAGTTTAAACATTTTTTGCTGCCTCAGCTTTAATCTTCTATTGGGTTTTATTTTTAAGTTAAAACAGGTATTAATTCATTAATGCTAAAGTATTTATACGTCTGGCGGTTAAAAATACTTTTAGCAGTTTTGTATCATTAACTGTTAAGAAAATGAAAGCGGGCCTAAAAAAAGTTTATCAGGCTTCTTAATTCCGAAACCACAACAATATTATTCATCACAACCTATCTGTATCGATCCAATAAAGTCTGTAGAAAAGAAACCCTTACCTCAAAATTTTCTAAGCCTTTTAAGTGTTTCTTAATAAAACAGGTTTAACAATAGAACTAAGTATATCAAATTAAAAAATATTTGAAATCAGTTTTAACCCTAATTTAAAAAGTAATGCTGAAAAAAGTATTAGTGCTGGACAATGATCCACGAATTTTAGAGGTGATGGAAGAAGTATTAAGGTATGAAGGTTTTGAGGTGAAAACTTTTGAAGGGACAGACGATATATTACCGCTTGTTAAACAACACAAGCCAGATCTTTTGATCATTGATTATATTTTAGATGGCGTAAATGGTGGCGAACATTGCCGCAGGGTTAAAAATTATCCGGTTACTTGCAAGCTTCCGGTTATTATTATTTCTGCTTATCCCAAAGTTTTTCAATCGCTGGGCCACTACGGCTGTAATGCATTTATTGCTAAACCATTTAATTTATCTGTTCTGATGGATAAAGTAAATGAATTGATTAGCAGTATTCCCAAAATGCGTATTAATACCCAACTAAACGGGTACTAATACTTAACCTAAGATTAATAATTACTTTTAATATTGAATTAGTTATAAGCAATATAATTTATCGAATACAAACCCTTACTTTCTGGTACGTTATGTTTACAAATTCAGGTATAAACAAGGTATTCCTTGTAGGCAATATAGGTAAAGAACCAAAATTGCATAATTTTACAGATCAGCCCGAAGTTTTATGTTTTCCTTTGGTAACAAAAGAGATCATCAAAAAGAATGGTGAAGATTTTGAATTGGTAGAGTGGCATAATATTAAAATACCTAAAGATGTTGCCGCTACAAATAGCCGGCAATTACAAAAAGGATATTTGCTTCATGTAGAAGGTAAAATACAAACCCGGAGCTTTTATGATGAACAGCAGATAAAAAAATATAAACTGGAAATTATTGTAACCAAGTTTCAGGTTTTAAGTGCTGTTCCTGAACCTGAAACTGTTTTGCAGAATATTTAAAATTGAAGCAAAAGGTTGATGTGAAAGATTGGTTTTTGCAATGTCCAACATTTTGTTAATGATGGGCCGGTAATCTTCTAATTGTCGTTTTATAAGCAAACTTTTATTTTCATCTGAAATTTTAACCGTAAATAAGTAAACTGATATTACAAGTTTCCTGCTTTTACTTATAATATCAACCTTAAAGTTTACGTTTTCTTTTTTGCTTTCGGAATGCTTTGTTTGTTAACTTCAACAGTTTTTATTGCTGAATTTGATTTAAAACTACCTTTAGAAAATCCCGACAATTAAAATTGTATCATTTATATAACATACCATGTTCTATAAATGTAAAGTTGTTACATTCCTATAATTGCTATACTTCTTTTATCGCATAAAAATTAGCGCCCAATTATCAGGTGATAAAAGAAGCATAGCCTAAATTAAGGCTTGTAATTATTTTACGGCAACAGCTCCGGCAGTTGCAACTTCATGGTCGTTTTCTACCGTATCTCCAGATACGCCAATGGCACCAATTATCTGGCCTGCCGCATTGTTAATTACTACACCTCCCGGAAAAGTAATTAGTCCGCTATTAGAATGTTCTATGTTGAACAGGGGTTTGCCGGGTTGTACCAAAGGGCTTAAAGCCGAAGTATTCATCATAAACCAGGCCGCTGTTTTTGCTTTCTTCTGCGCAATATCTACAGAACCGATCCAGGCGCCATCCATTCGTACAAATGCTACCAGGTTGCTGCCTGCATCTACTACGCAAATGTTCATTTTAGTTTTTAATTCTGCTGCTTTCTGTTTGGCGGCAACTATCGCTGCTTCTGCCTGGGCCAAGGTAATGTTCATGTTGGTTTTGTTATTGGTTTTTATCCAAATCCAACACCTGCTTTACACCTTTGTTTTTAATAAGAAAAACTTGCTTTTTTATAAACATGCATGTAAAAATGTATAAACAAACAATTTATTTCCTGTTCCTATTAATCCTTTTAAAAACACTAAAAGCAATTCTGCCCCTGTTTATTTCCAATACTTTATTTGCAATGCATTTATGACTTTTTACCAGATACAGTCGCTTCAACACTGATGCAGAATGCTTCTTTTATGCCGGTAAAATTTAGTCAGTAGGTTTATCTTGGATAAATTGGAAGGCTGAAGTAAAAGGTAGAGCCTTTACCAATTTCGCTTTCCACCCATATCTTTCCTGCATGGTGCTGGATAATTTCGGCAGAAAGGTACAAACCAATACCAAAACCGGATATGGTGCTTGTATGCGCGTTTTCTACACGGTAAAAACGTTCGAACAGTTTTTCCTTATCCTGCTGTTTAATACCCATACCTTCATCTTTTATACTTACCTGTGCCATACCATCAATTTGCTGGCAGGCAATTTCGATAAGCTTTCCTTTGGGCGAATATTTGATAGCATTGCTGATTAAATTATTGATCACCTGCCTGATCTTTTCAGCATCGGCATATAAGTTGATGGTTTCGCAAGCCATGAAAGAAATAGTATGGCTTTGGGTAGCGGAAGCCAATTCTTCAACCGTTTCCTTCAGCAGGTCATGGAGCAGGAAGTAAGTTTTATTGAGATGTATTTTTCCGGTTTCTAAGCGGGAGATGTCAAGAAAACCGTTAATCATCCCGGTCATCTTTTTTACCTGCTTGTTTACCTTGTTCAGCGCAGCTAAAGTAAAATCGTCTTCATTTTTTTTCGATTTGGCCATTAACATCTGCACATAGGCTTTTACTGTAGTAAGCGGTGTTTTAAGTTCGTGGCTAACCATCGCAATAAAATCGTTCTTGCGGATCTCGTTCAGTTTCTGCTCGGTAATGTCCAGGACCGTTCCGGTAAAACGGACGGGCTTATCCTGTCCATCAAAAGTGGCTTTGCCCATGGAGCGTATCCAACGGAGCTTTTGATCTTCTTTTCCGATCGTCCGAAATTGAATATCGTAATCGCCGTTGCTAACCGTTTTAATAAATACTTTATTGATAAAATCTTTTACCCGCCCGGTATCTTCAGGGTGGATGGCATTTAAAAAATCATCTTCAAAAGTAACGGCCTCCTGGTGGCTTATCCCGAAAAGGGCCCGGCAACGCTCATCCCATTCCAATGTGCCTTTTTCCAGGTCTCGGTCAAACGTACCTAAATCAGCCGCTATCATGGCCATCTGTAACTTATGCTGTTCTTTTTCGAGTTTGTTTTTAGCGTTTATCATTTCTGTTACCTCGAAAACAAAAACCAATATGCCATCTACCAAACCTTCTGCATTGTGCCTGGGCTGGTAAATAAAATTAAAGTAACGGTCTTCTATTGGCCCGCCTATATATCTTGCCAACGGTACATGTACCCCGTTCCCTTCAAAACTTTTGTCGTTATGATAAACATCCTGCAATATACCCCACACATTTTCTTTAATTTCTGGCAGGCCTTCTAAAATAGGCTTGCCTAACAGATTGCGGCCTGGTAAAAGTTCCTGATAAGAAGGATTAACCAACTCGAAAACCAGATCGGGCCCGTTAAGGATACAGATCCCGGCAGGGGCCTGCATAAAAAACCTTTTTAACCTGTCCCGCTGGCTTTCAGATTCTGCCTGCGCCATTTCCAAAGCCTGTTTAGCCCTGCTTAAATCGTTATAGGCTTTTATCTGTTTGGTGGTTTCTGTGCAAATTACCAGTACGCCGCCTGGTTTTCCGGTTTCGTTATTTACGCGGCTGTAATTAAAAGTCCAGTAAACATCTTCGAGTTTGTTGTTTCGGTAAATCGGTATCAATTGGTCTTCATGCCAAACAGCTTCTCCGCCAGCCATCACCTGGTCTATTAAAGGTTTGATAACAGGCCATATTTCCGGCCAGCATGCTGCTCCCTTTTGGCCTAAAGCTGTTGGATGTTTTCCGTCGTTTCCAAAACTGGGCCGGTAAGCATCGTTATAAAACTGGATCAATTCTGGGCCCCACCATAAAAACATCGGGAACTTAGAATTAAGGATAATGCTAACGGTAGTAAGCAGGCTTTGCGACCAGTTTTCCGGAGTACCAATTACGGTTGAAGACCAATCAAACCCACGGGTTAATTGCCCCATTTCGCCACCCCCTTCTAAATATGGATGGTAGGAGAGTTGCTGCTGGCTAACAGGTGGAGGCATATTGAATAGGGTTGTTTTTGGAATGCTAAAGATAAGCTTTAATCGTAAAATTGGTAAACCCGGGAGTATCAGTTTTGGTAATAGAACACCTGCTAATTATTAAAACCATTCTTTAGGCCAATTTCACAAATGAATATGTTTATACTGAAGTTGTTTAAACTTTTTTCTGGCCTTCTTTTTTTGGGCCGATGCTTCTTTTATCAGCTAAAAATCCTGGTCATTAAATTTTGATTTTTTAGGCTGATGCTTCTTTTATCACCTAAAAAATGTTAACCATTCACTAACAGACTTATAAGGTTTTCAAAACCTTATAGGTCAATTAGTGAATCTTGTCCCCTTTTTCTACTAAATTTAAACATTATTTAATAGTACAAGTTACGGACAGTCATAAAACATAAAGATCAAAAATTATGATGACCTTAAACCCTTACCTGGTTTTTAAAGATAATTGTGAAGAGGCATTCAATTTTTATAAAGTAATTTTTGGCGGCAATATTTTATTTATGGGGCGCTATAAAGATGTACCCCAGGGCGACAAACAATGGTTTCCGATGGCACAAGATGAAAAAATAATGCATGCCACCTTACAACTTAATGCAGAAACCCTTTTAATGGGTTGCGATAGTTTAGAAACACACGAACAGTCAAAAACGGTATTTTTGAACAACTTTTATCTTTACATCAGTACGGATAATGAGGAAGAAGCCTATCGCATATTTAATGGCCTGGCGGTAGGAGGAAAAATAATAATGCCGATAACCCAAACATTTTGGAGTACACATTATGGAATGCTTGCCGATAAATTCGGAATTTATTGGAAGATTACCTTTAACCCCAACAAGCAATAACAATGAAGCTAACGCAAAAAATTGGTTTTGTAAGTTAAAAGGATAACGCTATAAACCAGAATAATCGTTCATAACATTATTGCTATTCGTTTTATGCTGCTAAAAGAAGCATTCTATTTCAGGTTGCCTCTAAAGGTAATGTTGTTTTAAACCGGGCGCAAAAAAGGACAATGCTTCTTTTAGCAGGTAAATTAATACAAAGGTTAAATTCAGCAGCAATAAGGGGCCTGCCTTTCGTCTCCCCCAAATACAATTTGTAATAACAATTGGAACATTAAAAAGAAATGGCTGCATTTGCAAAGCTAAGCAGAACAATCTTTAACCCTGCTTCGGGCCGGCTTTAAAGTAGATACTAAACATACTGCCTTTGCCGGGCTCACTTTCTACGGTGATGTTGCCGCTTGCCGCATGGATGATCTTTTTTGCAAGGTACAGGCCAATACCGTAACCTTCCACGTCGCGGTGCAACCTGCCGTACATATCAAAAATCCGGTCGATGCCGTCGGAAGGGATCCCTATGCCGTTATCCTGTACCGTTAGCACTATTTCGCCGCTAATGGTAGCCGTACGGATATAGATTACCGGCGGTCCTTCGCTTTTAAACTTAATAGCATTGGAAACCAGGTTATACACAATGCTCCTTAAGTTCTTTTTCGAAAAAAGGATCTGCTTAACCTCAAAGTTTTTATGGATTACTGCGCCTGATGATTTAATCTTATTGTCCAGGCTCCATTCTATAGTGCCCATCATTTCTTCCAGGTCAACCATTTCCATGGCCAGCATTTCGCTTTCTATTTTGGCGATGGTAGCAATGTCTTTAATGAGCAGGCGAAATTTCTTGACCGAAGAATTAATGATCGCTAAAAATTTATTAAGCTGCTCATCCTGAACTTCCATTTTATGGATTACCGCCACACAACCTTCTATATTGCTTAAAGGCCCTAACAAATCGTGGGAAACGGTATGCACAAAATTATTCAGGTCGGCATTTACGCGCTGCAGGCCCTTGTTCTTTTTATCCAGCTCTACCTGTGTCCTTTTAAGTTCTGTAATGTCGTTAAAAGTCAGGATAGCGCCCTTAATGGCATTGTCGGGCTGCTGCAAATAAGGCATAGTTATTACCTGGTACCATTTACCGTCAATAGCTTCTATTTCTTTGGTAACCGTACAGTCTTCCTGCAGTACCTTTTTAATATCTTCTGTCAGCGTTTCAAACTTAATATTGGTGGTAATGTTACCGATCGGGCTGCCAATATCACTTTCAATCAGATTAATCAGTTTTACGGCACTTGGCGAAAACTTCATCAGCAGCATATCCTTGTTAATAAATAACTGGCCGTTAATGTTGCTCCTGAAATAATTATTCAAATCATCGTTCAGTTCCAGCAGCTCTTTGTTTTTTAACTGATAATCCAGATTGATGGTATGCAGTTTATCATTTACCGCTTGCATTTCCTCGTTAGAAAATTGCAGGTTCTCGTGAGAAGCGGCGGTTTTTTCCGCTGCTAAATGAAGCTTATGTTTCAGCTCCTTCAGTTCCGCTTCCAGGTGCAGTGTGTGCTGGTCCCTGTATATTTTTTCATCAAACACAAAATCTTCCTGCCCTTGTGGTGCTGCGGCTTTATCTTCAGCAAAGGTAACCATCAGCAATTGCTGCTCCTGGTTATTAATTGATAGCGGGCTTACAGATAGGTTTATCATTAAAACACCTTCGCCTTGTTTAATTTTAATACCGTTCGAGGCTGCCCTTTTCTGGGTTTGTAAAACAGTAGTGCGTAGCGTATTAAAAGCAATATCCAACGGTTTAGGTAAAAGTTTGGCCAGGTTATCATTAAAATTCTTTTGAAGGAAGTATTTAGTGGTATCGCCGTAAGTTTTTACAACCCGGCTATTTTTATCAATGCAAACAATCAGGTAACCCAATTCGCTCAAAAGTGCTGTGGTTACTACTTCATCTAACATACAGGTTTTATTAAAGGCTAAGAAAAAGGATGTATCTGAAAATATAAGAAGTAATTAAATGTACTATAATATTTAAAAATGAAGTGGTTTACAGGAAATCGGTGCAGCATATTACATTAGTCCAAATGGGTTGATGCTTCTTTTATCACCTAAAAAACAACAGGCCGATGTACTTGCACAACCTGAAAACCAGTAACAATAAAAATTTACCTGTATAAAAGAAGCATGGAAAATTAAAGGTAAAATAAACAAACTCCTTTTTAATAATAAATATTATTGGTGCAAAAAAATAAATATTGTTTCTATTTAGAATCAGTTTGTATTGCAGCAAAGCCCGGCTATGCCTTTTCTGGCTTCGCAGCAATACTTACCTTTGCCCCCGAAAAAAATAACTATGGCAGCAACAAAATTAACCATCAACAACAATGGTTCAGTAAAAATAGAAGGCGATTTCGAGATCGTGGATATGCAGGGCAACAATTACGGTTTGCAGGGGCGCACCATTGTTTCGGTTTGCCGCTGCGGTTTATCCGCTAATAAACCCTTTTGCGATGGCTCGCACAAAGGGCATTTTGAACACAATGCAATAGCGTTTGATTTACCGCCGCGGAAGGTGTAGTAATAATCGATGAACCGCCCGGTCCAAAAAGGTGGTTGCAGGGGCAATGCTTCAATCGCCCCTGCAATCGCCTTTATTTGATCTGCAATTGCAGGACACTAATGGAATAAGGCTCAAAAACCCTGCTGAACATTTTGCTCAGGCCTTTGATCTTCCGATTAACGGGTATAATCTTTTTCGGCTCCTCTATCGTGTTGGTATCCTCCGGTTTACTGCTTTTTAATACCGTCAGCGTTCCTTCTCCGGCTACTTTCCCGGCGCCTGCCAGGTCTATGGCAACAGTTTGCGCCTTGTCCGAAGCATTCACCACTTTCAGGTAAAGCACACCTGTTTGGGTATTTCTGGTAGCAACATAAAACAAAGAAGGGATAGGTTTAGGCATCCTTCCGGCTGTGCTGTCCTTTTTGTTCGGGCTGCGGGTTTGCGTGGGTATATTCTCACCGGTTACAGTAACTATTTTATCACCTAAATAAGTGCTGAACATCTTTTGCGCATAATAGGAGGGAGAACCATAACTGTTTAAGGCATTATAACCGATCAGGTCCGATTTCCATTGCATCCCGCCGGGGTTAACGTTTACAAACAGCGGCGCATAGCACGACATGATCACATGGTCTGAGTTGCGTTCCATGCCCGTCATCCAGGCGGCATCACCTAAAGCAGCGTTCATATTGGTAGTTGGAAAGCCTTCGCGCGTGGCCCATTCGCCTACAAATATTTTCGGGTCTTTGCGGTCGTAGTTATCGTAATGGCTGGCATCTTCTTCCATTTCCCATGCCGTGCGGTAATAATGCTCGTCGAACACATCCGGACGGCGGGTAGTAACTTTAAACCGGGAACCCAGGCCGTCTTTACCACCTACTGTAGAGATCAGTTGCAATTGCGGGTACTTAGCCCGGATGGCATCGCAGAACTGGGTATAACGGGCTTCGTAACTGCCCGAGCGGTCAAAGCCATCTTCATTGCCAATCTCAATATAAGTCAGTTTAAAAGGGGCAGGATGGCCGTCTTTGGCACGTTCTGCTCCCCATTTGGTATTTACATCGCCTGTTACATATTCAATTTCTTCCAAAGCTTCATCCACAAAAGGTTTTAAAAACGGCCCTGCCTCCATGTGGTCGCCTTTTAAGGTATAACCAGCATAAACAGCCAGCAAAGGCTCCATTTTCAGGTCTTCGCACCACTCCAAAAACTCTAATAAGCCTAAGCCGTCGGAAGAGCGGTAACCCCAGGGGCCCTGGTGGCCGGGCCGGTTTTCCAGTCCGCCTAAAGTGTTCTTCCAGGGGAAACGGGTAGCAAACAGATCGCCTTCCAGGTAATTGCCGCCGGGGAAACGCAGAAAAGCAGGTTTCATGCCGGCAAGCAAATCCATTATATCTGTCCGGTTGCCGTTTGCACGGTTATGGTATGTAGGCGGGAACAAGGAGACCAGGTTAAACCAGTAAGTGCCTTTTTTAGAAGTGGAAATAACCAGGCGGGCAGCAGCAGTGGGCTGGATACCGGCCTTGGTTTGCAAGGTTACCTCATACTTTTTCCAACCGTGGCCGCTTAACGTAACCGGCGCAGCAGCATAAGTAGCCGGGCCGGTAGTGCTTTCGATGCTTACCGTTAAAGGCGCAGCATTTTCCGTGGCGGCCCTTGCGTAAAAAGAAGCTTTATAAGTAGTTTGCGGTTTTACGGGGATGCCCCAGTAGCCCTCGTTGGCAATACCGGTGCTGCCGCTATCGTTCTCTACCTCAAGCCTTAAAGAAGTGGTAAGGGCAGGATTAAGCGGCGTGCTGTTATCCAGCTTAATGCTTCCTTTACCACCTGTTTTTTCTACCACTGTCCAATGTTCCGGCTCTCTCGGGTTATCCTTAAAAACACGGTTTCTTACCAGTTCTGCATACAGGCCGCCATCGTAGGAGTAATTGATCTCTTCGGTCATCAGCCCATATAGTTTCGGGCTTACGTTTGCAGTAGCTTTATTCAGGTTTACCGTTAATTTAGGGTTTTGTGCTTCTAAACCTTTAAACATAAAAAGGCAGCCGAATACAAGGGAGGGGAGCGTTAGTTTCTTCATGCGGGAAAGTAATTTCAGTTAGAATTGGCTAAATTGTCGTATTGACAATTATAAGGTTTCTGTCAAGGTAAAACAAATTATAATGACTTTTTGGTTCTTTTTGGTCAAGCAAAAAGAATGTATTGCAAGGAAGCCGGGGGTTTGCTTAAAAAATATATATTAAGCGGGTGAAAGCCCGATTGGATACAAATTATTAAGCTATAAAAGAAGCATTGCTTCATTTAGCAAACCTGCGGTTGCTGGCTTTATGTTCTTTTTGCTTGAACAAAAAGAACCAAAAATTCAAGAATGCCGGATCGCCTCCGGGCGGCATTCAGCCCCTCCCGCCCGGGTGTATACCTTGCAGTTCAACAACTTGATCAATACCGAAGCGCCAGGTTGTCGCCCGTCAGGTGTAATTGCAATTCAATAACTTAGTCATATCGAAGCAGCCGGTCGTCACCCTGGCGCGGAAAGGCCTGACAAAACGCCCGGAGGGATCGGGTTTGTCTTGACTTTTTGGTTCTTTTTGGTCAAGCAAAAAGAACGTATTGCAAGCAAGCCGCAGGTTTGCTTAAAAAATATATATTAAGCGGGCCTTCGCCCTTTTCTTACGTTCTTTTGCCTTGATGCAAAAGAACCAAAAGATCAAGCATTTCGGATCGCCTCCGGGCGGCATTCAGCCCCTCGCTCCTGGGTGGCTACCTTGCAAGTTCAATAAGTTAGTCAATACCAAAGCGCCAGTTCGTCGCCCTGGCGCGGAAAGGCCTGACAACCCCATCCCTCTGGGCATTTGTTCTGGCCTTTCTGCACTTGAGCGGATACCCGGTAGAGTTTGTATATTAAGCTGTACTAATTTTGATTATAAAACACTTGATAAAAACAGTAGCAATGGCTTTTGAAGCCCCCACTACTGTTTCACAAATGGCGATCATTGCACAATCCGCGACAGCACATCCGAATACGCCAACTGGTCTTTGCGGCCAATGGCACCAACGCGGGCATAAACACGGGTCCCGCTGGGCAGTCCGGTAAAGGTGTAGGAAACGGTAGTGGTAACCCAGGTAGTCCAGGTGGTGTTCTCGTCTGGCTGGGCCAGCGAATATTCGTGACTGTACATAATGGCCTGGGCAACACCTTTTACGGTCGATTTCAGTTCGCCGGTGTTTAAACCGTCGGCAAGTGTATAACCTGTTGGTGCAGCCATTGCCGGTACGCTGCTGCCGGTAGCGGCAAGGTCAAAACCGGTTCCGGCAAGTTTGGCCTGGTTGCCTAATGATAGCCCTTCCAGATTAATGGCCAGCATCCGCATGGCGCCAAGCAACGAATCCTTCTCCTGGTTTTTCATGGCGATAGCGGCACGGTCGCCGCTGGAAGCTGCAACCAGGTTTTGAGAATAGCTGTTTTTAACCGTTGTAAAATCATGCAGGGTAGGAACAGTGGCCGGAAAGTCGGTGTTGTTTGTCAGGCTGGCAATAATTTTTCCGCCTTTCAAATCGAGGTTAGAATCGGTTAGTTTCGAGTAATCTTTAATCAGGGTAACATTCTTTTTCATGTTATTTTTTTTATCGCCACAGAACCATTTCCGGGCTGCTGAAACGAAAATAGTGCTGCTTTTACAAAGCAAAAAACGTGTATTGCAGCATTTACCGGCTTTTACCCATCCTTTAAAAACATTACTGTTTTTTACCAGACTTTACCCGGAAACACCGTTTTTAGGTTTTCCTGTCTGTTTTTACCGTTTAGCCTTGTTTCCTGTAAAACCATGCGAAAATCCGTAGGGAAACAGGCTTTTTCCTTTAAGTAAAAGCCTGTTTCCTTAAAGTACTTTGGCATTTCCTTCAGGTGTTTTGACATTTCCTTTAAATACTTTGGCGTTTCCTTTAAGTATTCTGGCTTTTCCTACAGGTACTTTGGCATTTCCTTTAAGTATTCTGGCTTTTCCTTTAAGTACTTTATCATATCCTTAAAGGGTTCTGGCTTTTACCAGCAGGTTTCCGGCTATTCCTTTGGGTTTTTAGGCTTGTTTATTAAACCTTTGCTCACCAGTGCACCATAAAAGCATTTTTTCGTTGTGTCGGACATCTATGCACTTCCTGCTTTGGCTTCCGCAACTGTTTCTATAAGTTTTGTATGCTAAAAAAAGCATGAAAACAAGAAATGCCCTTCGGCAGGGCAGAAGGGCATTGGGTATAGGTAACAGGTTTACCCAAAACTACATGTTCAGGTGGAAATACAGTTGCTCACGGGTTAAATGGTACTCTTCGCAAAGCTGGTAAATGTGCAGCCGCTCCACGCCATATTTGCTGCAATAACGCGATAGCTCCAGTCGGCAGGTGGTTTCGCATTGCTGGGTAAGTATATGTAAATGTTGCCAGGTAACAAACAATAAAGGTGATTTCTTTACAGCAGGTTGCATAACGGTTAAGTTTAAGTGGGGTTAAAGGTTAAATATAATTAGGTGTATTATTCGTACTTCTTACGGGTAATCAGATAGTTAGGTTACGTGATAGTGAAGTATATCCCGGGTCAGATAAAATTAAATACGTTATTTATTAACATTAACTCATAAATCCATTTACGTTACTTATTTTTCCTTTTTATTTCTTTTGATTTTTAATGAAGCTAACCGATAACGAAATACGAGATATAACCAATTTATTAGAAGCCGGAAAACCTTTACCAAACCATTACCGATTTTTATTATTTGAAGACAACAAAGAAGTAGAACTAACCTGGAACGGCAAAACCAATGAAGTATGCAATATTGTACTGCCTTTTCAGACCATTGAACAGGTAGATGAGCCACGAAAGGAAAAAGTAGCCGGGGGAGAAAACTTTAGCCTGTTTGAGACCGATATGCGTGGCAGGCAATTAAAAGGCTGGACAAACAAACTGATTTGGGGCGATAACAAACTTATTTTAAGCAGTTTAAAAAATGGCCCGTTGCGCAAGGAAATTGAAGCACAAGGCGGTATAAAACTGATCTATATAGACCCTCCTTTTGATGTTGGCGCTGATTTTAGCATTGATATTGAAATTGGTGATAATGAATTTACCAAAGAACCTTCTGTTTTAGAAGAATTGGCTTATCGTGATACCTGGGGCAAAGGTGCGGATAGCTTTATTGCTATGATTTATGAACGTTTAAGTTTAATGCGGGATTTATTAGCTGCTGATGGGAGTATTTATGTTCATTGTGATTGGCGAGTTAATAGTTACATGCGTTTGATCCTAGATGAAATTTTTGGAAAAGAATATTATCGCAATGAAATTATTTGGTATTACAGAAGATGGACAGCAGCAAGTAGCACATTTCAAAAGATGCATGATAATATCCTATTTTATAGCAAGGGAAATGACATCAAAATTAATCCAATGTATGTAGAATCAACAGAGGGTCAAAAGATTAAACATGAAAAAGGATGGGATAGAAACTCTGTTATGATTGAAGGAAAAAGACAAGCTCAATTACTTGTATATAACCAAGAAAAAGTTAATACCGCTATAGAAAAAGGACAAATAAAACTAAATGATTACGCCAGAGTTGTAAATGTGAATGTAGGCGAAACCATTGCTCCTGATGTTTGGGAAATTAATTTTATAAATTCACAAGCTGTCGAAAGATTAGATTACCCAACTCAAAAACCTGAAAATTTATTATATAGAGTTATTGAATCATCTTCTAAAAAAGGTGATTTAATAGCTGATTTCTTTTGCGGTTCGGGTACAACTTTAGCTGTTGCCGAAAAACTTGGACGTAAATGGATGGGCAGTGATTTAGGCAAATTTGCTATTCATACCACTCGTAAACGTTTAATTGGTGTTCAACGCGAATTAAAAAATACAGGTAAAGACTACCGAGCTTTTGAAATTTTAAATTTAGGCAAATATGAACGCCAGCATTACGTAGGTATCAATCCAAACTTGCGTGATGCAGAAAAGCAACGACAATTAGCTGAAAAGGAAAAGCATTTTATTCAATTAATTCTACATGCTTATAAAGCAGAACCTGTTGCAAACTTTAATACTTTTCATGGTAAAAAGCAAAACCGTTTGGTTGCCATTGGCCCGGTTAACCTCCCGGTTACACGTTTATATGTAGAGGAAGTGATTAACGAATGCCGACAGAAATACATTACTAAAGCAGATATTTTAGCTTTTGAGTTCGAAATGGGTTTGTTTCCGCAAGTACAGGAAGAAGCTAAAAGCAAAGGCATTGACCTAATGCTAAAATATATTCCACGAGATGTATTTGATAAACGGGCAATAGACCGTAATCAGGTAGTTTTTCATGATGTTTCATTTATAGAAGTAAAACCAATTGTTCTGGAAAAAAAAGTAAGCATACAGCTTACAGATTTTTCTGTTTTCTACAATCAGGATTCTATTGCCCATGCAGAAGCAGCTTTAAAACCCGGAGGCAGCAAAATTGTAGTAGATGCCGGACAAATAGTAAAAGTTATTAAAGACAAAAATGGAATCACCCAACGCGAACAATTAACTAAAATCTGGACGGACTGGATTGATTACTGGAGCGTTGATTTTAACTTTGAAAATAAAAAAGAACTTATCCGCATCAATCGTACGCCTGCACCTCAAATACGTTTAGATGGCAGCATACCCCCAACTCAAATGTTAATGGATGAATACGAAGAAGTTTGGACAGGGGACTATGTTTTTGAAAATGAATGGCAAAGTTTTCGAACAAAAAAAGACCGCAAACTGGATTTAACTTCTGCTGCTTTTGAATATGGAAAACGTGGTAGATATAAGGTTGCAGTTAAGGTTGTGGATATTTTTGGAAATGATACGATGAAAGTAATAGAAATCTCAATTTAAAACTTATGGTAGATGAACTTGTAAAGCATTTAACGGATGTTGGTAATTTGCCATACCTTTTTGTCGGTTCCGGGTTTTCCAGACGTTACATCGGTATGGAAAATTGGCAAGACCTTTTAGAGAATGTTTGTAAACAAATTAATTTACCACGACCTTTTCCATATTACTTAACAGAATCAAATAAAGATTACCCGCTTCTGGGTAGGCTTATAAGTGATGCATTTTACGAAAGTTTTTATGAATTGGATTACAAAACTCAATATCCTTATATTTCTGACGAAATACTCAAATGGGGTAATAAGGATACTCCGTTAAAATATGTAATATCCAATTATATAGGTACAAAATCACTTTTGCCAAAACATTTAATAGATGAAATTGAAGAGTTAAAAAAAATAAAAGTCGCAGGAGTAATTACAACAAATTGGGATTGTTTTTTAGAAGAGATTTTTATTGATTTTAAAACATATATAGGACAAGAAATGATGTTTGCAGAAACATTAAATTTTGGGGAAATATTTAAAATTCACGGGTGTAGTTCCAAACCTGATTCTTTAGTGTTGACTAGTAGAGATTATGTTGACTACAATAATCGTAATGCATATTTAACAGCAAAATTGCTTACCATTTTTGTTGAACATCCCATTGTATTTTTGGGTTATTCATTAAGTGATCCTAACATTCTAAATATCATAAATTCAGTATTTCAATGCATACAAAAAGAGAATTATGATAAATTTAAAGATCGATTAATATTTGTTGAATATGACGATAGCATTATAGATCCAACATTTATGGATGGAACTCTACCTATAGGTAATGGTATTTTTCTGCCTATAAAACACATTAAAACAAAAGATTTTAGTGCCATTTATACTGCATTGCAAAAAATGGAACAGACAATACCAACAAAACTATTAGTCAGACTAAAGGATATGTTTTATGAGTTTGTAGTAAGCAACAAACCTGGTGATAAAATGTACATTGATGTTAACAACATCGACTATAGCAAGCTTGATAACATACAAGCAGCTTTTGGATTTGGCGTTGCCGATATTGTACATGATTATGGTTATCGAAGTATATCACCAAAAGATATATTGACAGATATTCTTTCTGATAGCAACTTGTATGTTGCAGACAAGTTACTTACTTCAACTTATTCTCAAATAATAGGGAATATAGAGTATTTTCCAATATATAAATACCTAAAAGCAACTGGTGTTACCTCGCTAAATGATTTAAAAACGCAATATCCATCTTTCTCTGACATTGTTTTAAGTAGGCTAAAAAAAATTAATTTCAACAAGTTAATGCCAGGGTCAGGATACGTAGCACACAAACCAAAAGTAAATCTATATAACGATCTGGATGATTTAATCAAGAACGAAGACATTTCACATGTTTTAATATATCTGCATTTACTTGATCATTCTAAAATTAACCTTATCACACTGCAAAGCTTTTTAAACGATAATTTTGATAAGTACTATAACAAGACAGATTTTCGAAAAGCTATTTGTTTATATGATATTCTAAAATACAGTTAATAGATGGCTCTGCATCCAAGTTTTCCAAAAGACCCTCACAAAATCCTTGATCCTAAACTGCGCTGGTTTCCCGCAGAAGAAACTCTGCGTGAGCAGCGTTACGATCATTTAATGCCGCCCTTAGTAGATAGTTTAAGAAAGAAAGTTAAAATATGGCGGGATGAAAACTATGCAGGCGCTACAGAAACTAGTATCGCATTATTAAACTGGTGGTTTAAAACAGAACATTTAATTCCAGGCTTTGATGGAATGGTAAATTGTTTTGAATATTACTTTGCCCAGCGGGAAGGCATAGAAACTATTATTTACTTGTATGATGTTGTAAAAGCGAAAGATAAATATGATTTGTTACGCTTTGATTCTCACGGTTCTGTTTCTGCTGGAATGTTTGATGAAACCTGGCAGCGGTATGTTGTGAAGATGGCTACAGGTAGCGGCAAAACCAAGTTGTTAAGTTTGGCATTGGCTTGGTCTTATTTTCACAAATTGTATGAACCTAACTCTACCTTAGCACGCAACTTTTTGGTTATTGCACCTAACATTATCGTGCTTGATCGTATCCGCAATGACTTTGATGGCTTAAAGATATTTTTTGAAGACCCGGTAATCCCCGATAATGGTTTTAATGGACAGAATTGGCAGGACGATTTCCAACTTTCTCTGCATATCCAAGACGAAATAAGAATTGTAAATAAAACAGGAAACATCTTTTTAACAAACATACACCGTGTTTATGAAAGCAACGATCAGGATGCTTCTTTTATTGATGAAGATACAACATCTTACTTTTTAGGGGCAAAACCGGTAACCAAAACAAATGAATCGCAAGTTGACTTGGGTAAAATTGTAAGAGAAATTGATGAAATTGCAATCTTAAACGATGAAGCACATCATGTGCACAATCCAAAGTTAGCCTGGTTTAAATCTATTCAGGATATACATAATCAACTGTTGCAAAAAGGTTCAAAGCTGTCCATTCAAATTGATGTAACGGCTACTCCAAGGCATAACAATGGTTCTATCTTTGTACAAACCATTGCAGACTATCCGCTGGTAGAAGCTATAGCCCAAGATGTTGTTAAACATCCGGTTTTGCCAGATTTGGCAAGTCGTGCCAAATTAAGTGAAAAGCAAAGTTCACGTTTTTCAGAACGTTATGAAGATTACCTGCATTTAGGTTATTTGGAATGGAAAAAAGCTTACGACGAACACATCAAGCTTAACAAGAAAGCTATTTTATTCATCATGACTGATGACACTAAAAACTGTGATGAAGTAGCAGAATTTTTAGAAAACGCATATCCTGAATTAAAAGGAGCAGTATTAACTATTCACACCAATAAAAGCGGCGAAATAACAGAAACGGTAACCAGCAAAAACAGAGACGAGTTAGAACTTTTACGAAAACAGGCAAATGAAATAGATAGCATCGAAAGTCCTTACAAAGCAATTGTTTCTGTTTTGATGCTAAAAGAAGGATGGGACGTTAAAAATGTAACTACTATTGTAGGGCTTCGCGCTTATAGTTCTAAAAGTAATATTTTGCCAGAACAAACTTTAGGTAGAGGATTACGCAGAATGTATCGCGGACAAGATGTAACAGAATATGTAAGCGTAATTGGAACAGATGCTTTTATGGATTTTGTTGAATCAATAAAAAGCGAAGGTGTTGAACTGGAACGTACCGGAATGGGTAACGGCACAAAACCAAAAGCACCGTTAGTTATTGAGGTAGATCAGGAAAATCCGCAAAAGGATATAGAAAAACTGGAAATCGAAATACCTATACTTACGCCGAGAATTTTTAGAGAATACAAAAACCTATCAGCATTAAATCCTGATACATTTTCTTTTCAAACTTTGCTTTATAAAAACTATACGGAAGCAGAGCAAAGAGAAATTATATTTAGAGATATAGCAGAAGATTATATAACCCATACGACTCAATTAGAATCCCGTTTTTCTATTGATCCACAAAATGTAATAGGCTTTTTTACAAGGGCAATTATGCGGGAACTTCGTTTAATTAGCGGATATGATGTTCTTTATGAAAAAGTTAAGTATTTTATACAAAATCTTCTTTTTGGACAATTAGTAATTGTTGATGATTTAAATACGGTTCGTAATCTTTCAGCAACAGCATCCACAAGAACTATTCTGGAAACCTTTTTTAAAGCAATTAACCAACTAACTATTCTGGATAAAGGAGAAGCAGAAATTAATGGTTTTATTAAAGTTGGAAAGTGCCGTCCTTTTGTTACTAATGATCAAAGTTATATACTTCCTAAAAAATCTGTTTTCAATAAGATAATTGGTGATAGCTATTTAGAATTGGAGTTTGCGGCTTACTTGGATAATTGTACCGATATAATATCTTTTGTAAAAAATTACTTTGGATTAGGCTTTAAAATAGATTACCAAAATGCTAACGGTGGAATTTCTAATTACTATCCAGACTTTATTGTAAAAGAAACTGAAAAACGAATTTGGATTATAGAAACTAAAGGCAACGCCGATTTAGACGTGCCTTTAAAAATACAAAGGTTAAAACAATGGTGCGAGGATATAAATATAGTTCAAGACCGAGTTAATTTTAATTGGTTATATGTTGAGGAAGAAAAGTATAGAGCTAAAAAGCTTTATTCGTTTAAGGAGCTGGTAGCGGGTTTTAAATGATACGATGATTTTCTACTTGGTCGGGATTTGTAATCCCGTCCTTTGGGCTTAGGATCTGTGATCCTGTTTTACAAACAAAGATGCTTTTTACCGATCAGGATCTGGATATTTCAACCCATTTAGAAGTTAAGGTTTGTGTTTAATGGTGGATAATAAAAGGATTGGAAATCCTTGGTTCAGAGGACGGGATTGCAAATCCCGACCAGTAAGACAACTCAATTAAACAGGTGTTTAAATAAACCACAATATATTATTGTTATCCTTTAAACTTGTCTTTTAAAAGCTGAACTGGATAGGGCAACGGTTTTCTAAACCGTCTGTCTCAGGGTACAATTAATTATAGAAAGGCAGGTATGTCTTTTTTCGGTAGAGCAACTCATTCGTAATGAGTAGGGCGGAGATTCTATTTCCGTTGTAAGCTCCTTTAATTTTGGTTTAAACTAAAAAGACGGTTAATTTAAAACATAAAAGTAATTTGTAATACCATGACCGTTTCGCAACTGATACAAAAACTACAGACACTCCCACAAGATGCCTTAGTAATAACAGAAGGCTATGAAGATGGCTATGATACCATTAAAAAAATTTCTTTAATATCAATTGAAGAAAACCCTAAAAAGGAATGGTATTTAGGTAATTATATAGATGGTGAAGGCGCTAAGGCAACGCAAGCCGTATTTCTAAATGCTGAAACGAAAGCAGGTTCTTATTAGTAGCGGCTTGCAGGTTTGCTAAAGAACACACCCCTCTCAAGAGGGGAAGTAGGACGGCCATCGTTCTGACGGCATATTATAATTTGAAAGAAGATCCCTCCCTGCGGTTCGGGATGACAGTGCGGCACACCAAAAACAACCGGTAAAAGAAGCATTCAACAGTAAAGCTTAACCGAAAGAAAGGGAAATTGCAAGGTAGCCACGCAGGAGCGAGGGGCTGAATGCCGCCCGGAGGCGATCCGGCATTCTTGATTTTTTGGTTCTTTTGTATCAAGACAAAAGAACGTAACAGCAGCAACCGTAGGTTTGCTTAATGAAGCGATGCTTCTTTTATAGCTTAATTATTTGTATCCAATCGGGCTTTCGCCCGCTTAATATATATTTTTTAAGCAAACCTTCGCTTGCTTGCAATACGTTCTTTTTGCTTGACCAAAAAGAACCAAAAAGTCAAGACAAACCCGAACCCTCCGGGCGTTTTGTCAGGCCTTTCCGCGCCAGGGCGACGACCGGCTGCTTCGGTATTGATCAAGTATATTGAACTTGCAAGGTAGCCACCCAGGAGCGAGGGGCTGAATGCCGCCCGGAGGCGATCCGGCATTCTTGAATTTTTGGTTCTTTTTGTTCAAGCAAAAAGAACATAAAGCCAGCAACCGTAAGGTTTGCTAAAAAAAATCGTACTTCTTTTATAACATAAATTATTGTATTCAATCGGGCTTTCGCCCTCTACTGTTCGGGATTTGTAATCCCGTCCTTTGGGCTTAGGATCTATGATCCTGTTTAACAAACAAAGATGCTTTTAACCAGTCAGGATTTGGATATTTCAACCCATTTAGAAGTTAAGGTTTGTGTTTAATGATGGATAATAAAAGGATTGGAAATCCTTAGTTCAGAGGACGGGATTGCAAATCCCGACCAGTAAGAAACCGATAATCTTCGATGAAAGTAAAAAAGTTAACATTTTGTGGAATAATTCTTTTGCAGGATTCAATCCAATAATCTTATATTTAGATGTTCTGCTTTTCATCAACTAATTCCTTATGTTATGGATGCTAACCCTTACCTAAACCAAAAATTTATCGAATTCCCGTTAAGTAAATTCAAACTGACCTTGATATTACTGGGCGCACTATGCTTTGTAGGAACAGGGATCTGGTTAGTTAGCAAAGCCTTGAAAGCGGTTCCTACATTCCCCATCAACCGGATGTTTTTATTAATGATAGGCTTTGCTTCGATCCTGTTCTTTGGCATCTGCACCGTAGCTATACTACTTAAGCTGTTTCAAAAGATCCCGGGGATCATTATTGATGCGAATGGCATTACGGACCACTCCAGCGGGATTTCTTCAGGGTTGATTAAATGGGACGACATTACCCATATAGATATAGTAGAAGTAAGCCGGCAGAAACTGATCATGCTTTATGTGGTTAACCCCGACGAGTACATCCAACGGCATAGTAATTTCTTAAAGCGGAAGGCTTCCTTATTTAACTACCAGCGCTATGGCACGCCCCTGGGCATCACCACCAATGATTTAAAATGTACGACGCAAAAACTGCATGATGTATTAAAAAGTAACTGGGAACAGCATCATAGCCTGGTTTTCGATGCCGTGTAAGAGGATTAATGAATTGCCGCTGTTTTTATCAAGATGATAGTGCAGGGGAAAGGCTATTGCCCGGTGGAAGTGATAAATGCAGCCCGGAAGCGATCCTGCTTGCTTGCAATATGTTCTTTTTGCTTGACCAAAAAGAACCAACAAAATCAAGACAAACCCGATCCCTCCGGGCGTTTTGTCGGGCCTTTCCGCGCCACGGTGACGACCGGCTGCTTCGGTATTGATCGAGTTATTGAACTGCAATTACACATGGCGGGCGACGACCAGCTGCTTTGGTATTGACTAACTTATTGAACTGCAAGGTAGCCACGCAGGAGCGAGGGGTTGAATGCCGCCCGGAGGCGATCCGGCATTCTTGAATTTTTGGTTCTTTTTGTTCAAGCAAAAAGAACATAAAGCCAGCAACCGCAGGTTTGCTAAATGAAGCGATGCTTCTTTTATAGCTTAATATTTTGTATCTAATCGGGCTTTCGCCCTTCTTTTCGTTCTTTTTCCTTGATGAAAAAGAACCAACGAAATCAAGACAAACCCGGTCCCTCCGGGCGTTTTGTCAGGCCTTCCCACGCCAGGGCGACGACTGGCTGCTTCGGTATTGATCGAGTTATTGAACTGCAAGGTAGCCACGCAGGAGCGAGGGCTGAATGCCGCCCGGAGGCGATCCGGCATTCTTGAATTTTTGGTTCTTTTTGTTCAAGCAAAAAGAACATAACAGCAGCAACCGCAGGTTTGCCAAAAAAATAATGCTTCTTTTATAACATATTATTGTATTCAAACGGGCTTCGCCCTTCTTTTCGTTCTTTTTCCTTGATGAAAAAGAACCAAAAAATCAAGAACGGACAAATCACCTCCGGGTGTCCGTCCAGCCCTGCGCACCTGGGTGGTTACCTTGCAAGCCGCTCTGAAAAGTGTAAGAAATGGTGAATTAAAAAGAATTATGTCCGTTGGAAAGGTCATCACCAAGCCGGAAGCCACGCAGGCGGGAGGGGCTGAATGCCGCGGAGGCGATCCGAAATGCTTGATTTTTGGTCCTTTTATGTCAAGCCAAAAGAACTACTAAGACAAAACCTGTTTATCCAAAGAAAAATTCAGGGCAATCCCTGGACCGCCTCCACCAAAAGAAAAATGTGCATAATAGCGGTACATAGCACAACAGCATTCGCAAATAACAATTTTTGATTTAGCCGTTAAAAGACCATGAATAAATTAACCCCCTTCCATATTGCCATACCCGTTTACGACCTGGAAGAGGCAAGAAAGTTTTACCGGGAAGTATTGGCATGCAGCGAAGGACGGAGCGATGAACTTTGGACCGACTTTAATTTGTATGGCCATCAGTTGGTTATCCATTTAAAACCCAGGCCGGCGGGAGAAATAAAAACCCATGTTAGCCCGGTTGACGGGCATGATGTTCCTGTTCCGCATTATGGTGTAGTGCTGGAGTGGGAGGAATGGCAGGCACTGGAAGCGCGGCTAAGAGCGCAACATATTCAGTTTATGATTGAACCTGGCATCCGTTTTAAAGGAAAACCCGGAGAGCAGGCAACCATGTTTTTCCTGGACCCTTCGGGGAATGCTTTAGAATTTAAAGCCTTTAAAGATATGGGCCAATTGTTTGCCAAATAGCGGTCAGCAAGAAAAATTCCGGCTGTTAGTAGTTACAAGTGGTAGAACATTTATGGAATACAAAACCACTGTTTAGTTAACCGCTTGAAAACGTTTCATTTCCACTGTTTTCCAATCAATCATTTTATAATAGTCCTGCACAGACTGTTCTTTTAAAAACTCTTTCATCCCGGCGTCGGCATCCGCCAGTGTTTTCCAGTAGATCATCATCAGGCGTTCGCCATCCTCGGCAATACCGGTACGGCGGGTAATATAACCCGTTTGCCTGCTGATGTAATCGGCATCCACCTGCTGGTCGCGTTTTTCAAAAGTATCGCGCTGCACCTGTTTTTTCTCTTTAAAAGTAGCCAGTTCAATTACATACGGTTTCACATCTTTTAAAGAATTGCTCTGGTCGTCTTTCACAAAAAAGCGTTTGCGGTCTATCGTTGCCGTGTCAATAATTTTCTGCACACCGTTCCATAGTGGGTTTTTAATAAAGGCCTGCTGGTCGGCATCGGCATGGGCAGCATTGTCCCATGACAATACCACCAGCCAGTTGCCCTGCTGGTCGATCCCGCTTTCTTTACTGATGTAACCGGGTTGCTTTTGCGTGTATCTTTGCTGTACAATAGAATCCAGGCGGGTATATTCTGCCTGCTGCACACCTTTTTTGGTCTTGTAAGTAATAATTTCGATCACGTAATTGGCATAGTTAACCGGTTGTCTTTTGGGCGCTTTCTTAGTTTGCTGGTTATTGGATGACGAATTGCAGCCAGCGGTAAACAAAACAACAATGGCCGCCATAAAAATATAAGTAAAGGCTCTTTTCATGGATAAAAAAATTTCTGCTTTAAAGCTAATACTATTTTCATCCGACATAATCATAAAAACCCCGGCTTATGGTTAATTGAAATTACAATGACTTTTAAGGAGATACAGATCGATTGTTTTTAGCTTGTTGAGGAAAAATGTGCAGGAAAGCAGAAAGATTATTTCTTGTTATTTTGCCTCATTTCTTTGAACAAATCTATCTCATAATCCTTATTGGTAAAATATAAACAGAAGTATGCTTCTTTTATCCTATAAAAACCGTTATGATATTTTACCTGCTTGCGGCACTTGTCATTATATTCCTGATCGGCTATTTTATCTTCAAAAAGCCATTCATCAAGCATAGTCCAGACCTTGGGCAGCAAGAAAAATACCGTTTGTTGCTTGAACAGCACGTACACTTTTATCAGCAGTTAAAACCCGAAGACCAGCAGCGCTTTGTGTTAAAGGTAGAAGAGTTTTTGCAGAACACGCGCATAGAAGGTGTGGGTTTGGAACTGGAAGACCTGGACTGCGTTTTAATTGCAGCAAGTGCGCTGATCCCGATTTTTGGTTTTAAAGAATGGAAGTACCCGCAGTTGAGCAATGTTATTTTATACCCCGATACCTTTAACAACGATTTTAAGTTTGAAGGCGGCAATAGGGAAATAGCAGGCCTGGTAGGCAGCGGGTTTATGAACGGACAAATGATCCTCTCGAGGGCAGCTTTGCGGAAAGGTTTTTCTGCTTCCGCAGGAAAAGAAAATACAGCGGTCCATGAGTTTGTACACCTTTTAGATAAGGAAGACGGTGCAACGGATGGTTTGCCGGAACATCTTTTGCCTGATGGATTTTCGCGCCCCTGGTTAAAACTGGTACATGAAGAGATCAGAAAGATAGAAAACGGAAAATCTGATATTGACCCTTATGCCATGACCAACGAAGCTGAGTTTTTTGCAGTTGCTGCCGAATACTTTTTTGAAAAGCCCGAAAAGCTGAAACAAAAACACCCGCAACTGTACGAAATGCTCAGCAGGATATTCATGCAGGAGCCTGCTGATTGAACCCGAAACTTTATTATTACTGCCTTTGCTGCTGATGCTTGTCTGTGATTTTATGCCGGTAAAAGAAGCATGGTTTCAACCTGAACGGGAAGCACCTGGAACGAATAGCTTGTTTACGAAAGGCACTCGTAAACCTTCTCAAGAGGGGCAATATAACGCCTATCTTTCGGGTTCTAATTTTAGTATTGATAGGATTGAATTTTATTTTAGTAAGAAACATTGCGGGTCCCTTTATTTAAAGGAGTAAAGGTGATGGCCTTGTTTTTTACCCGATAAAAGAAGCATTGCTAAAAACCAACAGCAAAAACTAAAGCAGGCATTTGTAAAATTTGAACATACAATGATTTTAAAACCAATTACAAGCATTTTCTTCCATAATAAGAAAATATGTTTTTAATTTAGCCTTATTTCTCACGACTGACTGAATGATATTAATAGTTGATGATAGGCCTGAAAATATAATTGCTCTAAGAAGGATACTCGAAAAACACCAGTTTGAAGTAGATTCTGCATTATCAGGGGAAGAAGCATTAAAAAAAGTCCTGAAAAATAATTATGATTTGATTATCCTGGATGTGCAAATGCCCGGGTTAGATGGCTTTGAAGTGGCCGAATCTATTTCCGGTTACAGCAAAACCAAGGACATTCCTATTATTTTTCTCTCTGCCGTAAACGTAAACAAACAGTTTATCAGCAAAGGTTATGCTTCCGGCGGCCGCGATTATTTGATAAAGCCTTTTGACCCGGACGTATTGGTGCTTAAAGTAAAAACCTTTATTAAACTGTACGAACAAACTTGTGCACTGCAAAATATGCAGCAGGTCCTGGTAGAAGAAATCGAGTTCAGGAAACAGGCAGAACGAACTAAGGATGAGTTTATTACCATGGCCAGCCACGAACTCAAAACGCCTTTAACTTCTATTAAAGGGTATATGCAGATGGTAGACCGTTCGGTTGACCGCGACCTGAAAGAAGATGCCAAAAAATACCTGGAGCGTACCCGCCAGCAGTTAGAAAAGCTGAACATTTTGATCGATGATTTGCTGGACACGTCTAAAATTGCAAGCGGCAAACTTGAATTTAAGAACCGGGTGTACGAGATCGACCCGATTATTGATAATGCGGTCGATATTATCCGCCAGACTTTCCCCAGCCATAGCATTATCAAGACCGGAGAGGCAGGCGCAAAAGTTTATGGCGATCAGATCCGTATTGAACAGGTTATCCTGAACTACTTAACCAACGCCATCAAATACTCGCCGTTTTCAACAGAAATATTGTTCGATGTTTCTTTGTTGTCATGCGATGAAGTAATGATTAATGTGACCGATTCCGGAATTGGTATCCCGAAAGATAAACAGGAACAGCTTTTTACCAAATTTTACCGGGTAGAAGAATCGTCCAACCGTTTCCAGGGCCTGGGGATGGGCTTGTATATCTGTGCCGAAATCATCAAAAGGCACCACGGCCGTTACGGGGTTGACAGCGAGCCGGGCAAAGGTTCGTCCTTTTATTTTACGCTTCCTGTTTATCATAACCAGGAACAAACTTTAAAATCTTAACTACTTATCGGTTTTATGAAAACCAAAATTAGCCGCGATTTACAATTAGGGTTCGGATTGTCCCTGCTGCTTGTCCTGATCAGCTCGATCGCTTCTTATATCAGCATCCGTAACCTTTTAGATAATGCCGAAAAGGTTGATCAAAGTAATCTTGTTATTTTAAAGCTCGAAAACATTATTTCGACCATGAAAGATGCAGAAACCGGACAAAGAGGTTTTCTGCTTTCGGGTGATGAAATTTTTCTGCAGCCTTATAATGGCTCCGATCAAAAAGTTTTTAGTGCGATAAAAGAAGTAAGCCGGCTTACAGCCAATGATCGGGATATGCAGCAGCATATCAATCACTTAAAAAATGTAATTGCAAACAGGTTAAACTCTTTGCAATCATTAATTAATGATAAACGGGCAGGTAAAAGTATCAGTTTAGGGCAACTTAAAAAGGGCAAGGAAGAAATGGATTTCCTGCGGAGCGAGGTGAGCAAATTGGAAAACCAGGAGCGTAGGATTTTATCAGAATCATCCAGCCTCCAACGTTCGCTAACGGCCCTTACCCCGCTGATTATTGTTTTCGCTGCCCTGTTGTCTTTACTGGTTTCTTTGATCTATTATTTTAAGCTTCGCGGAAAATACCATGAAAACATAAAACTTCGCCAGGATTTAGAGCATAAAGATGAAGCAATGGCCAAAAGGCTTAGCCTGGTCCATCAGGTTGCCAATAAAATTTCTAACGGCGATTACCAGATCCGCGTAAGCGATGATGAACAGGACAGCCTGGGCGGAGTATCGCTTTCTTTAAATAAAATGGCTGAGTCGCTTGCTTACGCTTTCAGTAACCTCGAAGCAAATGAAAAGCTGCAAAGCGGTATTAGTAACCTCAATGATAAGATGCTGGGCCAGAAAGATTTAAAAACTCTAACTTCACAAATACTCAACTTTCTGGTTCAATATACACAAAGTAATGTCGGCGCTTTTTATACCTTGGAAAATGATGTATTGCAGTTGCAAAGCGGTTATGCTTTAGCTGCCGGCCATTTGCAGGAAATTAAGGTTGGCGAAGGGATAACCGGACAATGTGCAACCAGTAAAAAAATCATTCAGTTAAAAAACATCGATAAAAACAGTATTGCCATTAGTTATGCCAGCGGCGAAATTAAGCCTGCACATATTGTGGCCGTTCCTGTTTCTTATGAAGGAGCTATTTTTGGCGTGATTGAACTTGCCTCACTGGAAAATTATCCTGATCTCAGCATCCAATTTTTAGAACGAGTAGTCGAAAACATCGGTATTGCCTTGCATACTGCTAAAAACCATCAGGAATTGCAGTTATTGCTACAGCAAACGCAACAGCAAGCCGAAGAATTAAGCAAACGGCAGCGCGAACTCGAAAACATGAACAGCGAACTGGAAGCTTACACGCAAAAGTTACAGCAATCTGATGAAGAACTGCGCGTACAGCAGGAAGAACTGGAACAATCTAACCAGGTACTGGAAGAGCGCAGCCACTTGCTGGAAGAGCGCAACCAGATGATTATAGAGCGCAACCAGGAAATACAGCGCAAGGCCGAAGAACTGGAAATTACTACACAGTACAAATCGGAGTTTCTGGCCAACATGTCGCACGAACTGCGCACGCCATTAAATTCTATTTTGTTGCTTTCCAGGTATTTGCATGAAAATGATGAAGGAAACTTATCTGGCGAGCAGGTAGAATCTGCCGAAGTAATTTTAAATTCAGGAAAAGGCTTGCTTAACCTGATTGACGAAATCCTGGACTTATCGAAGATTGAAGCCGGTAAAATGGACGCGGAGTACGAAAAGATCCCGATTAGTGAAGTAGTTTCTGAGATGCAGGCGTTGTTTGCGCCGGTAGCAAAAGAAAAAAAACTAACTTTAAATATGTCGGTTAGTCCTGCTTTACCAGACAGGATCGAAACCGACAAGCCTAAATTAGAGCAGATCTTAAAGAACCTGCTTTCAAATGCCCTTAAATTTACCACTAAAGGTGAAGTTAGCCTGAAAATTGAAGCGGAAGGTAATGGTTTTATCCGTTTTGCTGTTGCCGATAGTGGTATCGGTATTTCTGCTAAGGACCAAGAGCTTATTTTTGAACCTTTCCGCCAGGCAGATGGCTCTACCAGGAGAAATTACGGTGGCACAGGTTTAGGCCTTTCCATCAGCCGTAAACTGGCAGAACTGTTGCAGGGAGAAATCCGTGTAATTAGCGAACCAGGCAAAGGAAGCGAGTTTATTTTATCTGTTCCAAAAGGAAAACCTGCAGGACTGGAATCTGAAGCAGTAACTTATCCGGCACCGGCAGCTACACAAAAATTGCCGGTAAAAGAAGCACCGGCTGGCAGCAACGGACGGGTTAAACATTTATCAACTTTAATTCCTACAGAGATTAAAGACGACCGGGATAAACTGAAAGAAAATGATAAAGTAATCCTGATTATTGAAGATGATACGGTTTTTGCCAATGCTTTATTAAAGTTTACCCACGAAAAGGGTTACAAAGGCCTGGTTGCCGTACGCGGCGACCAAGGCATAGAAATGGTACAGCAGTACAAGCCCGACGCTGTTTTGCTGGATATACAATTGCCGGTTAAAGATGGCTGGGAAGTGATGGAAGAGCTGAAAAGTAACCCTTCTACCAGGCATATCCCGGTGCACATCATGTCATCACTGGAAGTAAAAAAAGAAAGCCTGCTAAAAGGGGCAATTGATTTTATCAATAAACCACTTGCCATTGAGCAGATGAAAGGTTTGTTTGAGAAACTGGAGGATGCCATGCGCAGAAGCCCGAAAAAAGTGTTGATTGTGGAAGATAACGAGCAGCATGCCAAAGCGCTTTCTTATTTTCTGGAATCATTTAGTATCACTTCAGAAATCTCCGGGAACATCAACCGCAGTATTGATACACTACAAAAAAGGGAAGTAGACTGTGTAATTATGGACATGGGCGTTTCGGGCAAAGCTATTTACGATTCGTTGGAAGTTATTACCCTGCAGCCTGGCCTTGACCGTATTCCGATTATTGTTTTTACCGGTAAACATCTTTCATTAGCTGAAGAAAGCCGGATCATGCGTTTTGCAGATTCTATCGTGGTAAAAACAGCACAGTCGTACCAGCGCGTACTGGATGAAGTTGCCCTTTTTCTGCACATTATGGAAAAAAAGGAAACGGCTGTAGCTGCAAATGGCGAAATATTTAAAAAATCGGGGGCACTTACGGAAGTACTTAAAAATAAAACAGTCTTAATTGCCGATGATGATGTTCGGAACATCTTTTCGCTCACCAAATCCCTTGAAAAATATAAAATGAATATCGTTACAGCTACCAATGGCCGCGAAGCTTTTGAACAACTGGAGCAGCACCGCGTAGATATTGTTTTAATGGATATGATGATGCCGGAAATGGATGGTTACGAAAGTATCAGCAAGATCAGGCAGCATCCTGACTTTAAAAATCTGCCTGTTATTGCCGTAACTGCCAAAGTAATGCCCCAGGACCGCGATGCATGTATAAAAGCCGGCGCTTCGGATTATATTTCAAAACCAGTAGATATTGATCAACTAATTTCCCTCCTGCGTGTTTGGCTTTACGACCAGGCCATTAAATAAAAACAGGCGGTAAAAGAAGCATGGCAAAATGTTGCTGCTTCTTTTACCGGTTCAAAAAAGATCATTTTGCTGAATGAAGAGGAAATTTCGCTGTTATTAACCGATCTGATCGACATTTACGGTTACGATTTTACCGGTTATGCTAAACCAACACTTTACAGGCGCATTAACCGGCTTTTCAAACTTCGGTCATTTTCAGGGTTTACCGCTTTTCGTTACCTGCTCATCCACAATCCCGAATATTTAGACTGGTTTATTGCTGAAATTACAGTTCCGGTAACAGAAATGTTCCGGGACCCTTCTTTTTTTTTAACGCTGAGGAATGAGGTTTTACCAGTTTTAAACAATTGTCCGCTTATCCGCATCTGGCATGCAGGCTGCTCTACCGGAGAAGAAGCGTATTCCCTTGCTATTATCCTGAAAGAACTGCAACTGTTGCAAAAATCTGTAGTGTACGCTACAGACATTAACCCTAAAGTATTAAAAGTAGCCGCAGCAGGTATTTATCAGCAAGATACCATGAAGCATTATACTGAAAATTACATGCATGCGGGCGGCATAGCAAATTTCTCTGATTATTATACCGCCCATTATGATTTAGTGAAGCTGGACGATCAGTTAAAAAAGCGGATTGTTTTTTCTACACATAACCTGGCTGCCGATACTTCTTTTAACAACTTCCAATTAATTATTTGCAGAAATGTGCTCATTTACTTTAACCAGGAACTGCAACAGCGCGTATTTACACTGTTTGATAACAGTTTAGAAACAAACGGTTTTTTAGGATTGGGAAGTAAAGAAACGCTTCAGTTTACGCGCCTGAACCATTATTACCAGAAGTTAAACCAGAAAGAAAAAATCTGGCAAAAGCGCTGATTAAAAATTAACTATCACAAAAAAATCACACGTTTACTTTCTTTTTTTTGCTGATAAAAAGAGTAGTTTTAAGGTGAGAAAAATTCAATATTTATGGAGAAAGATCAATGTGCTGCGCCGGAAGATAATCCGAATGAAAATACAGGTTCAAGCCGTCGCGATTTCCTTAAAAAAATTTCTGTTTTAACAGCAGTTGCGCTAACGCCGGTTAGTTTGGTAACTGCTGCCGAAAATGAAATAGACGAAAAACTTGCTGCAGTTTTTGAAAAAGTACCGCTAAAGCTGGAAGTAAATGGCGTTAAACACAGCTTATCTGTTGAGCCGCGGGTTACTCTGCTGGATCTGCTGCGCGAACAACTTCAGCTCACCGGAACAAAAAAGGGCTGCGATCATGGTCAGTGCGGTGCATGTACGGTCCATATAAATGGCAGGCGCCAGAATTCGTGTTTAACATTAGCCGTAATGCACGAAGGCAAAAAGGTAACCACGATAGAAGGTTTGGCAAACGGAATACAATTGCACCCCATGCAGGAAGCATTTATTAAACACGATGGTTTCCAGTGCGGTTATTGTACGCCGGGACAAATCATGTCGGCAGTTGCTTGTATCCGTGAAGGACATGCAGGTTCTGAAGCAGAGATCAGGGAATATATGAGCGGAAACATTTGTCGTTGCGGTGCTTATCCGAATATTGTAGATGCCATTACAGAAGTGAAGAACGGAGGACAAAAAGTATGAACCAGTTTCAATATGTAAGGGCTGTAAGCAGTAAAACAGCAGTTGCTACATTAGCAAAAGACCCTTCTGCTAAATTTATTGCCGGCGGGACAAACCTGATCGATCTGATGAAGAACGGCGTTACTGCCCCGCAAAAGCTGATCGATATTAATAATCTTCCGCTTGCTGAAATAAAAAAGCAGGCAAATTCTTTATATATCGGTGCATTGGCAACCAACAGCGGCGTTGCCGATAATAAATTAGTGCTGCAAAACCAGCCGTTATTGGCAATGGCATTAAATGCCGGAGCTTCTGCACAGTTAAGAAACGTAGCAACCGTAGGCGGCAACATGATGCAGCGTACGCGCTGTTATTACTTTTACAATACCGATCTGCCCTGCAATAAACGCCAGCCTGGTTCTGGTTGCGGCGCTTTGGAAGGAATAAACCGGATGCATGCTATTTTTGGTTTTAGCCAGCAGTGTATTGCTGTTCACCCAAGTGATATGTGCGTTGCTTTGGCAGCGCTTGATGCAACGGTTTTGGTTTCCCGGCCGAAAGGCGATAGAAAAATTTTGTTTACGGATTTTCATCGTTTACCGGGAGACCATCCGGAGAAAGACAACACTTTGGCTAAAGATGAACTGATTACCGGCGTAGAAATTCCTGATAATAGTTTCGGCAAAAATATTCATTATTTAAAAGTGCGAGACCGTGCTTCTTATGCTTTTGCACTGGTTTCTGTTGCGGCTGCCCTCAACATCAAAAATGGTACGATAAAAGAAGCACGGCTTGCCATGGGCGGCGTTGCGCATAAACCCTGGAGATTAACCGAAGCCGAAAAAGCTTTAGTTGGAAAACCTGCATCCGAAGAAACCTTTAAACACGCTGCCGAAATAGCGATGCAAGGCGCAAAAGGTTTTAAATACAACTCCTTCAAACTGAAAATGGCACCTAATACAATAATTCAGGCATTAAAAACAGCATCAGCAACAGCATAAATTTATGAAAAAGCAAGATTTTTTTAATTTGGAAGCTGTTGAAGCAATGGATCGGGTTGACGGAAGATTGAAAGTTACCGGTGCGGCCCGCTATTCGGCAGAGTTTCCGATACCGAAATTAACTTATGGCGTTTTGGCAACCAGCACTATTGCAAGCGGTAAAATTCAAAGTTTAGATACTAAAAAAGCAGAACGTGCGCCAGGTGTTTTAGCGGTGATCTCTCATTTCAATGCACCAAAAATTCCGGGTTATTCAGAAGGGTCAAACCCGGCAAAAGGAGCGACAACGAAAGGACAACCTTTACGTATTTTTTCGGATGACATCATTATGTTTTATGGCCAGCCAATTGCTTTGGTTGTGGCTGATACGTTGGAAAGGGCACAGTTTGCAGCAGGACAAATAAGTGCACAATATCAGAAAGCAGATTTTCAAACAGATTTTGATGGAAATGTAAGCCATGCAGATTATCCTGCTCAGGCAAAAAACAGAAATTCTACCGGCGATTATGTTCGCGGAGAAGTTGATGCTTACAAAAAAGCGCCGGTAAAAATAGAAGCTGAGTATGTAATCCCGACAGAAGTGCATAACCCTATGGAGCTGCAATCTATTATTGCGGTTTGGGATGCTGCGGATAAAGTTACTGTTTATGATAAAACACAATCGTTAAAAGGGGCACAGGGAACTATTGCACAGGCATTTAAAATTCCTGCGGAAAATGTACAGGTTGTTGCCACTTATGTTGGCGGTGCTTTTGGCAATGCTTTACGTACCTGGCCGCACGAAATTGCAGCGGTTATGGCAGCACAAAAAGTTGGCCGTCCGGTAAAATTAGTCGTTAACCGCGAGCAAATGTTTACGATGGTAGGTTATCGCCCTTATACCTGGCAAAAAGTTAGTCTGGGTGCAACTGCTGATGGTAAATTAGTTGGGATCAGCCATGAAGTTATCGGACAAACATCTGCTTATGAAGAATTTACGGAAGGAACGGTCAACGTTTCAAAATTTCTCTATGCCTGTCCAAATGTAAATACTAGTTATAAAATTTTACCTTTAAACGTAAGCACGCCAACCTGGATGCGTGGTCCTGGAGAAGCTTCCGGTGCTTTTGCCTTGGATTGTGCGATGGACGAGCTGGCGTATCAGTTAAACTTAGACCCGATTGAATTACGCTTGCGAAATCATGCTGATATTGATCCGGAACGAAACCTGCCGTGGTCGAGCAAGTATTTAAAAGAATGTTATCAGGAAGCAGCCCAACGCATTGGCTGGTTTAAACGTAACCCTAAACCTCGTTCCATGCAATCAGAAGATGGGATGCTGGTAGGTTATGGTATGGGAACAGGAAGTTTTTCTGCCGGCAGGAGTGCGGCTACGGCAAGCATCCAAATGTCGGCTGATGGTACTTACACTATTCAATGCGCCACAACAGATATTGGGCCGGGAACAGCAACGGCAATGGTACAAATAGCATCAGATGTATTACAGGTCCCTGCGGATAAAATAAAATTCCAGTTAGGTAATTCTTCTTTTCCGAAAGCACCGAGCCAGGGCGGTTCTTCCACCGTTTCTACAGTTGGTTCCGCCGTTACTGCCGTTTGCGTTTCCTTAAAACAAAAACTGGCTGCATTAGCTGCCGGACAAGGAGAATCTGCTGCGGTAAAACCGGCAGACCTGGTTTTTGAGAATGGAAAAATATCTTCGAAAGATCAATCTATTAATATATCCTATACTGATGTTTTGAAAAAGCACAGCCTGCCTTCATTGGATGCAACAGAAGAATCGAGGGCGGGAGCAGAGCGGCAAAAATATTCGTTTTACTCTTTTTCGGTGCATTTTGTTGAAGTGCATGTGCATCCGGCAACCGGACAAGTCAGGGTAAAAAGAGTAGTAAGCTGCGCAGATGCCGGTAAAATCATCAACCAAAAAACAGCAGGAAGCCAGGTTATTGGCGGGGCAATCGGCGGTATCGGCATGGCTTTAATGGAAGAAGCCATTATGGATAACCGTTTTGGCCGGTACGTAAACAACAACTTTGCCGATTACCATGTTCCGGTCCATGCTGATATTCCGCATATCGATGCTGTTTTTATCGATAAAAAAGATCCGTACATCAACCCGATGGGATCAAAAGGCGTAGGGGAAATATCGCTGATCGGAATGGCAGCAGCAGTTGCAAATGCGGTATTCCATGCAACCGGAAAACGCGTAAGGGATCTACCTATTACGCCAGATAAACTGATTTAAGAAGCTGAAAAGCAGTTTGTAATCAGCTACATTAATTAGTTTCGAAAGAGGATTAAAACAATAATTTTTATCCGGTAAAAGAAGCATGTAAACCAATCCGCATCTTAGTTAGGCGGATTGGTTTAAACAATTTTGCAATACTTGTGCAAATTCTTTATCGTTTGGAGGAGCAAAAATATAATTATGGTCTCCGGGGATTTCGTGAATGCGGACTCCTTTTAAAGCAAATTTGTCCCATCCCAGGTATTTAGGGTCTTCCATATAATACGTCCTCACTTTGGCACGGAAAAGATCAATAGTTCCATTATAAGGTGTAATATGATAATGTGCAGCAGCATTTTGGTTCATCCTGTCAATCTCGTTAGCATAACCAAAAAAACCAACCTGGTCTTTGCCTTTGGCCGGGTTTATTTTCCAGTAAAATTTGGTTACTTTTCTTTTGATCATCAGGGTTTTATACTTGTAAGTGCTAACCGGATTTTTGGCCAGCAGCACGAACGTATATAGAAAACGACAGTTATAATTCCAGATTTTATGAAGTAGCCGTACAGGCAAAGGATGAATGTACTTGGTTTGATCTGCATAAGAATCAAAAAGTGCCAGCATTTTTACTTCTTTGCCTAATTCCTGCAGTTGCTTTGCCATTTCGTAAGCAATCGTTCCGCCTAAAGAATAACCGGCCAACATATACGGCCCGTTTGGATTATGTTTGATGATCTCGCTTACATAATGTGCAGCTATATCTTCCAGCTTATCTAAAGGCTCATCAATGCCGTTTAAACCTTTTGCTTGTAAGCCGTAAACAGGCTGATCGGGATCCATGTAAGTAGCTAAAGTATTGAATAACAAAACATTTAGTCCGGCGCCATGAACCATATAAAGCGGTGCTTTGCTGCCTTTTGGCCTGATAGGGACCAGGGAATCCCATGTAATAGATTTTCCATCCATTTGCAGCAGTAGTGACAATGATTCGATGGTGGAAGATTCAAATAGCGATGCAAGTGGCAAACGTTGTCCGGTTTCTTTTTCCAGCAAATTCATAATCTTAACTGCTGTAAGCGAATGTCCGCCGATCTCAAAAAAGTTATCGTAAATACTAATGGCAGGAAGCCCGAGAACCTCGCACCAGATATCTGATACTAATTTTTCTACATCTGTTCTCGGTGCAATAAAACCAGAAATAGTTTCAGTTGGTACTGCCGTACCTGGCAAAGCATTAGGTTTAGGTAAAGCCTGCCGGTCTATTTTATTATTTGGCGTTAGCGGTAATGCAGGCAGGATTACAATTTGTGCCGGTATCATAAAAGGGGGCAGTACTTCTTTTAAGGCAGATTTCCATTGATGTATCCATTGCTTTTCGTCGTATTTTTTTACATGAGGCGCAACAACATAAGCTACCAGTTGCTGGTTCCCGGGCTGGTCTTCGCGCGCTATTGCTACAACCTGAGTGATGTGTTCCTGATAAGAAAGCCGGGCTTCTATTTCGCCCAATTCTACCCGATGGCCTCTTATTTTAACCTGATGGTCTGCACGTCCTAAAAACTCAATTTCACCATTTGATAAAAAGCGTCCAACATCTCCGGTACGGTACATTTTTTTACCGGAAACACCGCTAAAAATATCATCAGGAAAACGCGTTGCTGTTAAGCCGGGCTGGTTTAAATAACCTCTTGCAACGCCATCTCCTGTAATAAATATTTCGCCGATTTCACCTTCCGGAAGCAGGCCTAAATGTTCATCCAGAATGTAAATTTGTGTGTTATCAATAGGGCGGCCAATAGTAATCAGCTCATCCGTATTAATATGTTTTCCGGTAGAGTAAATGGTTGTTTCGGTAGGGCCATACATATTCCATAAACCGGAACATAAAGTAGTTAAATTTTTAGCCAGATCAGGCTGCAAAGCTTCTCCGCAGCAAAAAATCCGTACAGGTAATTTTTCTTTCCATCCGGAAGCAATTAACAAACGAAAGGTAGCCGGAGTGGCCTGTATCAAACTTACTTTAGCTGCTTTTATCAGCTTTAATAATTCGTCACCATTTTTTGCGGTTTTTGTATCTGCCAAAACCATTTCCGCACCGCAAATTAATGGCAGAAAAAGTTCCAGCCCGGCAATATCAAAAGAAATAGTCGAGATGGCCAGCATCCGGTCTTCAGCAGAAATACCCGGCCATTTCCGGATACTGTTTAGCAAATTAACAATGTTATGATGCTCTATCAGAACGCCTTTTGGTTTACCGGTTGAACCAGAAGTATATAACACGTAAGCCAGATCTGAACCTTTAATTTCTACATTTGGTTCTTCTGCCGAAAACTGATTTAATTGTGGTAATATCTCTTCCAGCAGCATTTCTTCTGCAGGAGATACAAACTGTCCTTTATATTTCTGATTAACGAGTAATAGTTTGGCTTCAGAATCCTCCAGCATGTAATTGATGCGTTCCTTCGGATAAGTAGGATCAAGCGGAATATAAGCCGCACCTGTTTTCATTACAGCCAATATGGTTAATACCATTTCTATCGAACGGTCTAATGCTACACCAACTAAATCGCCTTGCCTGATGCCTTTTTTAAGGAGCAAAGCGGCCAGTTGGTTGGATTTTGACAACAGTTCGCCGTTGGTGATAGAAGTATGATGAAAGTGGATTGATGTTTTTACCGCATGCTTTTTTAGGCTTTGGCTGATTAATACCGGAAGCGCTTCTTTCGGATAAACCGCAAACGTATTGTTCCATTTTTTTAACTGTTTGCTTAAAACGTTTTTCGAGGGAAGGCTGATACTGCTGATTGAACGATCAGGTTCCTGTGAAATAACCTGTAACAGCATTTCAAAGCTTTCCATCATCCAGCGGATAGTTCCTGCTTTAAAAAGTTGGGTATTGTATGACCATTCCAGCGTTAATTCCTGTTCTGATCCGCTTGCGTTTAAAAATATCTCAAAAGTTTCGTAAGCGCGCGGATTGTAATGCAAACGATGGGTTAAGCTTTCAAACTTAACGCCATCGTCCATATTCATATCCATGTTAAATACAATGGGCGCAAGCGGAATACGGGAAGGATCACGAGGAAACTGAAGCAGTTTAAGCAGGCTGCCTAAACTTAATTGCTGATGTTCCAGTGCATCCAGGATTTCTGTTTTTCGTTGTTTGAGATAGGTGTTAAAAGTTGATGCTTCTTTTAGCACACTTTTTATAGGAAGTAAGTTTACACAATGTCCGGTCAGGCCATAATAACCACTTGCTGCCTGCCCGGCTGCCGGAAGCCCGAGCACTACTTCTTCCTGTCCGTTTATTTTATGCAGCAAAACTTCAAAAGCCGAAAGCAGTGTGACAACAAAACTACAACCTTTTTTAGCGCCTGTTTTTTTTATGGCCGAGGTAAGTTCAGGACTTAATTTAAAATCGTCACGCTGACTTTTATAAGTTCGGGAAGCAGGCCGGGGATAATCTGTCGGTAATTCTGTAACAGGTATTTTTCCGTCAAATTGGTTTAACCAAAACTGTTTGGTTTGCTGATAAGCTTTGGATCCCGAAAACTGCAACTGTTCGTTAATGTAGTTGCTCATTTGCGGCACTTCCGTCAATTTGGGTTCTCGCCCTTGCTGGTAAGCAACGTAAAGTTTGCTTAAATCCTGTAACAGAATCCCTAACGACCAGCCATCACAAATAATATGGTGCGCACTAAACGTAAAATAATGTTCCTGCGGAGCAAGTTTGAAAAGCGTAGTACGAAACAGCGGACCGTTTTCTAAATCGTAAACCTGTTGGGCTTCCTGCTGCAAAAACTGTTTTATAAATACTTGCTGTTCTTGCTCTTTTTGATTGGATAAATCCTTGTAAATAAGATTTAAAGGATAGCTTCTGTAAATTAAAATTTCAGTTCCATCGCTTTTAAAATTACTGCGTAAAGATTGGTGCCGAAGGATCAAATCCTGTAAAGCAAGCTGCAGTGAGTTTTGGTCCAGGCAGCCTTTCACGTTTAAAGAAACAGATTCGTTATAACAACGGTTGGCATCATCACCACCAAGCTTGCAGGAAAGCCAGATTTCTTCCTGCGGTTTTGCCAGGGGAATAGACAATTCAATTTCGGGCCCTGAAAAAGGATCGAAATCAACCGGTTCTAAATAGTAAGGTTCTGTAGCTGTGTTCAAATTCAATTATTTTGTTTAACCTGCAAAAATTTGTCTTTATGTTCCGGGTGTGCTATAAACCAGGCCGTGTTTCCATTTTTATCTTTTCCAAGCCTTGCACCCGGAATTGGCGGTGCTTCTTTTACCATACTTTTTTGCAGTTGGTTCCTGGTTTCGTTAAATCCTAAAAAACCTGCTGCCGCCAGTTCTAATGCACTTTCTTCAAAAATTTTAGCTATGCGGTTTACTTCTTCCTTTGTATGTGCCTGGGTTAAAAAACAAGGAAAATTATCCCAGATATGGATTCCTTTCATTCGCATCAGGGTAAACAGCAGTTCGTTATGTTTGTATTCGTGTTTAAATTTAATCTTCCATAAAGAACCAAAACTTGCAATGTAGATGGGCAACTGATGTTCGTTACAAGTTTTGTTCATTGCTTCTGCCAGCCTGCTGGTTTCGGCATTGATCTTTTTTTGTAAGTCCGGGCCTTGTTCTTTTAAGTAGTTTAAAGTGGCTTTAGTAGCAGCCAGCGTTAGCGGATGGCGTACAAAAGTTCCGGCAAAATAAGTAACGCCGGCTTCGGGTGTAGAATCGTCTCCGTATTGCCAGAAACCTCCGTCAAGCGCATCCATTAAAAGTTTTTTGCCTGCAATTACACCAATTGATAATCCGCCGCCAATTACTTTTCCATACGTTCCCAAATCTGCTTTTATGCCAAACAAAGCCTGCGCGCCGCCCGGATGCATCCGGAAACCGGTAATTACCTCATCAAAAATTAATGGCGTGCCTGCTTCTTCGGTAATTTGCCGTAGTTCTTTTAAAAATTCTATTGGCTGAAATTCCGGCCTTCGGCTTTGTACCGGTTCTACCAAAACAGCAGCCAGTTCGTGTACCCTTTCTTTAATAATTTTTAAAGATTCATCTGTTCCGTAATCCAGGATCAGCATGTTTTGAACTGCTTCCGGCATAATTCCTGGTGCTGCCGGAAAAGACTTCAGTTTTTTTGTTCCGCGAACAATTACTTCATCAACAATCCCATGATAAGAACCCGAAAAAGCAACAATGAGCGGGCGGCCTGTAACGGTCCGGGCAATACGCATCGCACCTAAAACAGCTTCAGAACCGGTATTGCATAAAGCAGCACGATCTGCACCGGTAAATTCGCAAATAAGCTGGCTTACTTCTCCTGCAAGTTGATGTTGCGGACCGATTTCATATCCGTTTTCTAATTGTTCCTGTAAAGCTTTTTTGACGAAATCAGGCTGATAACCTAAAAAATTACTGCCGAAACCATTCAAAGCATCAATATACTCATTGCCATCTACATCCCATAAATGGCTACCTTTGGATTTATTAACTACAAGTGGATAAACAATTTCTTTAGTAGCAGGACTAAACCCGGAAACAACACGCGGATCGGCCATAAAAGCACGGTTTTCCTGAGCTTGGGCTTTACTTTTTGCTGTTTTTTGATTGTATTGTTTGATGAGGTTCTTTAAAAAATCCCGTTGCAGCACACTAAGTTCTTCTTTTTCTTTTTGGATGCGTGCCGTTGCGCCAAATGGTTTTTTAATTTCTGCTGCTTCTTCTGCAGATAATTGCAGCTCAACAGGTTTCTGTTCCGCAGCAACAAATACTTCTTTTATCCCTGTTTTTTTATCATCCTGCAATAAATTTATTTGCTGGGAAATCAGTTGGATTTGCTGAGCTAATAAGTTTAAAACAGAATTGTCCTGGCCAGAATTTGTGGATTGAATTGGAACAGAAAAACTTGGCATCTGCTGAACTACTTCTTCCTGAAAAGCTTCTTTTGGCAGCTTTGTTTCTAAATAGGCAGCCAGTAATTCTATCGTATCAAACTGCTCGTTCAGATTACGGAAAGAAACAGGTACATTAAATTTTTTAGTTAATGAAAGCGAGATTTGTGTAAGCAAAAGCGAATCAAAGCCCATTTCTATAAATGTGCAATCCGGCTGCATTTCCTGCAGTTCAATTCCCGAAGCATCATAAAGAATGGTTTTAATTTGTTCTGATAACTTATTTATTTTCATTACTTTAGGTTGTTCAGGTTGAATTTTTTGTGCTTTAATATTTTCCTGTTGTAATAATGGCCCAGCATCAGTTTTAAATGCTGTAGAAATTGGGTTTGCCCAGCACTTTTTATAATCGTAAGCGTAAGGCGGAAGCTGGAGCTTTCTTCTGATTTGCCCGCTGTAAAAGGCTTTCCAATCTGGTTTAAAACCTTCTGCCCATAATTGTCCAAGCACTTTCAGCATTCCGGCGTATACAGATTCTTTTTCTCCGGTTGGTGCTACTGCACTGGCAAACATTGCATTTTTGTTTACACATTGCTGCCGAACTAAAGGCGCTAAAGCATTGCCGGGACCAACGCCAATCAGGAAGTTATGCTGATCAATGAGCAAAGTATCTACAGCATCAGCAAATAAAACCGTATTGCGGATATGAGCCGACCAGTAACCTGCAGATGTTGCTTCTTCCGGTTTAAGCCAGGTTCCGGTAACGGTAGAAACTATTGGTGTTTTAGGAGGATTTAAAGCGATGGTTTTTACCACTGCTTCAAACGGTTTCAGGATCGGATTCATCAAGGCAGAGTGGAAAGCATGTTTGTTTTCCAGCAATCGGCCCGGAATTTCCTGCTCATTTAATTGGGTGCTAAAAGAAGCAATAGCTTCATCTTCCCCAGATACAACCATAATATCCCGGCTGTTAACTGCTGCGATAGATAGGCTTGCTGGTAAAATTTTTTCCAGTTTTTGTTGGGAGATTTTGACCGCAAGCATACTTCCGCCAGGCAAAACCTGCATTAGTTTACAACGTGCAACTACTAATTTTAAGGCATCTTCCAGGCTAAAAACCCCTGCTAAATGTGCTGCCATAAACTCGCCCAAACTGTGCCCGGCTACACTTTCAGGCTGCAATCCCCAGCTTAACCATAATTTAGCCATTGCATATTGCATGGTAAAAACAGCAGGCTGGGCATATAAAGTTTGTTTTAGTTTTTCTGCGGAGGCAGGGCCGGAAGAATCAGGATAAATAATATTTCGGATATCTTCGCCTAATTCCTGTTTCAGCCAAATGGCGCATTCATCAACTGCATCCCGGAAAACACTTTCCTGCTGATATAATTCCAGGTTCATGTTAACAGATTGAGAACCTTGTCCCGGAAACAGAAATGCTACTTTTAACCGGTTATTTTGAAGGTTTTTTTGTGCAGGTTTTACAGCTGCGAGTTCCAGTTTCTCCTGCAAATCCTGTACATCAGAAACAACTAAAAAATCACGGAAATTAAAATCCTGCCGGGTATGATGAAGCGTGTAAGCAATATCTGCAGCAGCAGTTTCCGGATACTTATCGATATAATCAATTAAACTTTTTGTATAATTTTGTAAACTGTCTTCTGTTTTGGCCGACCAAGTGATTAAACAAGCTGGTTTTGGTGCTGTTTCTTCAATTGGCGTTTGCAGATATTCCTGCATAATTACATGCACATTTGTTCCGCCAACACCAAAAGAACTTATGCCTGCAAAGCGTGCTTCTTTTACCTGCCAATTTTTTAATTCTGTATTTACAAAAAACGGACTATGCTCAAAATCGATATTCGGGTTAGGCCGATTATAATTAATAGAAGCCGGAATTTGCTGATAATGCAAAGCCAAAGCAGTTTTGATAAACCCAGCAACGCCGGCAGCCGCCGTTAAATGGCCAAAATTGCTTTTTACAGAACCAATTGCACAAAATTGCAGATCAGTTTGCTTTCCGAAAGCCAGTTTTAAACCTTCTATTTCTATCGGATCGCCAATTGGCGTTGCTGTTCCGTGTGTTTCAATATAGGAAATAGAAGCTGCGTCAACTTGTGCATTGGCCAATGCCATTGCAATTGCATTTGCCTGTCCTTCTGCACTTGGTGCTGTAAAACTGCTTTTGCCGGAGCCATCGTTATTTACGCCTGCTCCTTTTAGCACTGCAAAAATAGTATCGCCGTCACGCTCTGCATCTTCCAGGCTTTTTAAAAGTACCACGCCTGCGCCATCGCTAAAAACGGTTCCCTGTGCGTTAGCATCAAAAGGGCGACAATGTCCGTCTTTGCTAAACATCGCGCCTTCCTGATATAAACTTCCGCTTTTTAAAGGAGAAGTTATGGCAGATGCTCCGGCTACAGCAACAGAACATTGACCATTTCGGATACTTTCTGCTGCCTGTGTTATCGCTAACAAACCAGTAGAACAGGCAGCATAAACGCTAACTGCCGGTCCTTTTAAATTCAGTTCGTAAGCGGTCCTGCTGGCAATGTAATCTTTTTCGTTCAAAGCCATTACCTGGAAAGTGCCTACATTTTCAACCTTTTCTGTATTTGTAAATACGTTATTTTGATAATAGCTGTTGTTTCCTGATCCTGCAAAAACACCAGTTGTTCCTGAAAATTTTTCCGGCAAATGTCCGGTTGTTTCCAGCACTTCGCGCGCTAATTCCAGGAAAACCCTTTGTTGCGGGTCCATCAATTCAGCAGCTTTTGGGTTGATGCCAAAAAAGGAAGCATCAAACTCATCAGCATGATCAATTAAACCTCTGGCTTTAACATAATCAGGATTATTTTTTAAAGTTGAAGGAATAGCCGGATCGAGTTCATCATCCGTAAAAAAACTGGTGGTTTCTTTGCCGTTTTTCAGAATCTCCCAAAACTCACCTATATTGTTTGCCCCGGGAAAACGGCAAGCCATTCCAATTACAGCAACCTCCCGGCCAATGCTTCTTTTACCGGTGTTTTTTTGTGTTATGATGGAAGTATCTCCACCTGAAAAATATTTAGCAATGCCGCTGATGGTTGGAAATTGATAAAGTTTTGCTACCGGCAACTGGTATTGCCATTGCTCTTTTAAAGCAGCAATGCTTTTTAAAGCCAGTAACGAGTTTCCGCCAAGTTCAAAAAAGCTATCTTCTGTGCCTATTTCGTTCAGTTGTAATAAAGCTTCCCAGTTGGCTGCAATTCTTTTTTCGGTTTCTGTTGAAGGTGCTTTGTAAAATGATGTTAGTTCCGGCCGTTTAAAATCTGGTTTTGGCAAAAGCTTTTTATCAACTTTACCGCTGCTGGTAAATGGTAGTTCTTTTAGCCAGATAAAAGCAGCAGGCATCATGTAATCAGGAAGTTTTTGGGCTATGATTTGCCTTAAAACTGTTGTATCCTGCTGGTTTCCGGAAGCAACCAGATAAGCAACTAACCTGGTTAAACCCGGAACATCTTCCCACGCAACCACAACCGATTGTTTAACTGCTGCTGATTGGTTAAGCAGTGTTTCTATTTCTCCCGGCTCAATCCGGTAACCTCTAATTTTTATCTGATGGTCTATCCGTCCCAAAAACTCAATCTCTTTGTTCGGCTGAATTCTGGCCAGGTCGCCGGTACGGTAAATGCGCAATGCTTCTTTTACCGGATGATTTATGATTGGAAATTTTTCCTGATTAAGTTCTGGCTGATTGAGATAACCTTCTGCAATGCATTTTCCACTTAAACAAAGTTCGCCAGTTTCGCCATCTGCAACTTGATTTAATTCTTCATCCAGAATCAAAACTTCTACCTCGTCAATAGCTGTTCCGATAGAAGGTAAAGAAGGCCAGTTTTGCGGATCTTCGGCTAACTTTAATTGTGTTACCACGTGGCATTCTGTTGGCCCGTACTGGTTAAACAAAACACAGCCGGGCAAAGAGTTAAAAAACTGCCTGATTTGCGGCGTAATTTTTAACTGTTCTCCGGCAGTCATCACTTCCTGTAAAAAAGGCGGAAAAATTTTGCCGGAAACCGCAGCTTCCGTTAAATATTGTAAAGCAACAAAAGGTAAAAACAGACGGTTTATTTGCTTGTCCTGAAGGAATTGCAACAGTAAATTTGGATTAAGCCGTTCGTTATCTGTCAACAGCACTAAATGCCCGCCAGTACAAAGCGTAGCAAAAATCTCCTGAAAAGAAACATCAAAACTTAAAGGCGCAAATTGTAAAGTACGTGAATCTTCCGCGGCAACCGAATGCTGTTTTTGCCAGGTAATTAAATTAACCAGCGAAGCGTGGCCCATACAAACACCTTTTGGCGCACCGGTAGAACCGGAAGTGTAAAGCACATAAGCTAAATCGCCGGGATTAATATCAGATAAGTTTACTGCCGATTTTTCTTCGGGCTGAATAGAACGAAGCCCGAGTTTTTCAAAAAAACCTTTTTCATTTTTTGGTGCCAGGCAAAACTGTGTTCCCGAATCTGAGACAAGTTGTTGTAACCTGTCTTTTGGGTAATTCGGATCTAAAGGCAAATAGGCTTTTCCGGCTTTTAAAATAGCCAGAACACCAACAATCATTTCCAGCGAACGGGTAGTGCTGATGGAAATGAGGCCGGAAGAAAATGCCTGCTCAGCTATAAAGCCTGCCAGCAAATTAGACGATTCCTCTAATTGCTGATAGGTAAGCTGTTTGCCAGCCATAGAAACAGCAACTGCATTTGGTGTTTGTTGTACTTGTTGCTGAAAAAGCTGATGAATAAAATGAATATTTTTATAACCCATAATTGCTATAGCGAAATTATTGCTTTGCCGGCCATGCTATTTAGTTTTCAACTAATGCACCTATAGGTTTTCTTATACGTACAGCTTCTTTTTTTGGTTATTATTTTTAGTTGGATATTGTTGAGGGAAACATTTAAACATTGAGGTTGTTTAAACTTATTTAGGGGGAAATTAGGTTTCCAATAAAAGCTGA
>NZ_WPIK01000011.1 GCF_009754915.1 Mucilaginibacter arboris
ATACCGATAAAAGCAGCATCAAATCAATTTTCCCAACGCCTCTTTAATCCGTTTCACAGCTTCCCGTAATTTATCTTCTGCAGCAGCGTAGGAGAGGCGGATACAATTATCATCACCAAAAGAATCTCCGCCAACAACGGCAACATGTGCTTCTTCTAATAAATAAATAGAAAGTTCGGCAGCATCAGCATAAATCTTTCCGTTGTATTGTTTTCCAAAATAAGCGCTTACATCCGGGAAGAAGTAAAACGCACCATCCGGCAAATTCACTTTTAAATTAGGTATTTCTTTCAGCAGATCATAAACAATATCCCGACGTTTTTTAAATTCCACACGCATCTTTTCCACACTTTCCAATCCGCCTTCTAAAGCTGCAACACCAGCTTTTTGGGTGATAGAACAGGTTCCGGAAGTAATTTGTCCCTGTAATTTATCACAAGCGGTAGCAATTTCTTTGTTAGAAGCTGTGTAACCAATGCGCCAGCCTGTCATGGCGTAAGCTTTGGAAAAACCATTGATGATAATTACACGGTCTTTTACCGATTCAAATTGTGCGATAGATTCATGCTTCGGTAAATAGCTGATGTGCTCATAAATCTCATCAGACATGATATAAATTTGAGGATATTTCTCAAACACTTTTACCAAACCAGCCAATTCTTCTTTGCTATAAACACTTCCTGTTGGGTTACAAGGCGAAGAAAACATAAACAACTTGGATTTTGGTGTAATTGCAGTTTCCAATTGTTCCGGCGTAATTTTAAAATCCTGCTCTGCTGTTGCATTTACAAAAACAGGTTCTCCTTCTGCTAATTTCACTACTTCCGAGTAAGAAACCCAGTACGGCGTTGGAATAATTACTTCATCACCCGGATTAACCAAACACAAAACAGCGTTTGCAATAGCTTGTTTGGCTCCGGTAGAAACTACAATTTCTGAAGGATCGTAATCCAGATTATTCTCAGTTTTTAATTTATTTGAAATGGCTTTACGTAAGTCCGGGTAGCCGGCAACTGGTGTGTAATACGTAAAGTTTTTGTCCATTGCTTCTTTTGCAGCAGCTTTTATATGTTCCGGCGTGTGGAAATCCGGTTCGCCAAAACTTAAACTGATTACATCTACGCCTTTTGCAGCCAGTTCGCGGCCTAATTTAGCCATTTTGATGGTTGCAGATTCTGAAAGGTTGTTTATTCTATCGCTTAAAATACTCATACTGATTGGATTATTGGCGGCAAATATAGAAAATAACTTTAAAGCCAATTTCGGCAGGTTATTTATATTTTTGCAGGATAAAAACAGCATTGTGCAACATCAGAAAAGAATTATCCTTTATGCGTTAATTACCGGGGCTATCCTGATGGTTGCCAAGTTTGCTGCATATTTTATTACTGATTCCAACTTCATTTTAACCGATGCTGCCGAAAGTATCGTCAATGTTGTAGCCAGTGCCTTTGCTTTTTTCAGCATCTGGTTTTCTGCCCGTCCGCGCGACATCAACCATCCTTACGGACATGGTAAAGTGGAGTTTTTCTCCGTTTTCCTGGAAGGGGCGCTCATTATGGTTGCGGGCATTATTATTCTGATCAAATCTGTTTACAATATTTTTTATCCACACCAAGTGCAGGAACTGTTAACCGGTGCCATTATTATCGGTATTACTGGTATCATAAACGGTTTGCTTGGTTTTTACATGATTAAGCAGGGAAAAAAGATGCTTTCCATTACCATTGAAGGCGACGGCCGGCATTTAATAACAGATGCGGTAACCAGCGCAGGTTTAGTGCTCGGATTGGTACTTATTCATTTCACTAAAATACTGGCGCTGGATAGTGTTCTTTCTATCGTTGTGGGCCTGTTTATTCTTTATACGGCTTATAAACTGGTGCGTAAATCTGTTGCTGGTTTAATGGACGAAGCCGATTTTTCGATGGTTGATGAAATTCTTAAAATCCTGAACGAAAACCGAAAAGAGGAATGGATCGATATTCATAACCTGCGTGCACAGCGTTATGGAAACGAGCTGCATATCGATTGCCACATGACACTGCCAAATTATTTCGACTTAACCCGCGTACATTACGAAGTTTCTAAAGCTGATGAATACGTAAACAAGTTTGCACATATTAAAACCGAGTTTTTTATTCATGCTGATCCTTGTATACCCCAATGCTGTTACTATTGCCGGATGCCCAATTGCCCCATCCGTTCCCATGAAAAAACAATGGATTACGTTTGGGACATGGAACGTGTAGCGCAAAACAACAAGCATTTTGCAACAGAACCAAGTCCGGTTTTACAAGCCTTAAACACCTGATATTTTTGCTGATGCTTCTTTTACCTGCTTAAAATTTATGCTGAAAAAATATCCTTTTAACGTGCGTGTTTATGGTTTGCTCATTAACGAAAATGAGCAGCTTTTAATCAGCGACGAGCAGGAATACGGCATGCGTTTTTCCAAGTTTCCAGGAGGCGGATTAGAATACGGAGAAGGTTTGATAGACGGATTAAAGCGGGAATTTATAGAAGAATGCAATTTTGAAGTAGAAATTATCAGCCACTTTTACACAACAGATTTTTATTTGAAATCAGCTTTTGATGATACACAAATTATCAGCGTTTATTATCTTGTTAAAAACATTGCTCCCATAAATTTGCCGGTAAAAACAGTACCGTTTGATTTTGATGGCGAAAGTGCAGATGGAATTTTACAGTCTTTCCGCTGGCTTGATCTGAATCAGCTTAAAATAGACGATGTTACTTTTCCGGCCGATCAAAAAGCTGTGGAATTACTTTTAAATACAATAAAATGAATTGGACCGAACGCGATTTAAAAGTTATCTGGCATCCGTACACACAAATGCAAACTGCTGCGCCGCCAATTCCGATTGTTAGAGGAGAAGGCGCACTTTTGTTTGATGATAAGGGAAAAGCTTACTTGGATGCCGTTTCTTCCTGGTGGGTAAATATTCATGGCCACGCGCATCCTTATATTGCCGAAAAAGTTTCCGAACAACTCAAAACTTTAGAACATGTTATTTTTGCAGGTTTCACACATCCAACGGCTATAGAATTAGCGGAAGGCTTACTCTCAATTCTCCCCGAAAACCAGCAGAAAGTTTTTTATTCTGATAATGGTTCTACAGCGGTAGAAGTTGCCCTAAAAATGTGCATGCAATATTGGGGCAACCAGGGCAAACCCCGTACTAAAATCCTGGCTTTTCATAATGCTTACCACGGCGATACTTTTGGCGCTATGTCGGTTAGCGCGCGCAGTGCTTTTACGGCTTCTTTTGATCCGTATTTGTTTGAGGTTGAGTTTATTGATTTGCCAAATGAAGGAAATATAGAAAGTATCAAGCAAAAGCTGTCAGCTATCAGCCCTGAACTCATTTGCTTTATTTTTGAACCATTAGTTCAAGGTTCAGGCGGAATGCTGATGTATGAAGCCAAATATTTAGACGGGTTGATGAAGCATTGCCGCAAGGAAGGTGTTTTGCTGATTGCTGATGAAGTAATGACTGGTTTTGGCCGTACCGGAAAACGTTTTGCAATGGATCATTTGGAGGAAAAACCAGATTTGATGTGTTTCTCCAAAGGATTGACCGGCGGAACAATGCCTTTAGGAATTACCACTTGTACCAACCAAATTTATGATGCTTTTTTATCCGAGGATAAACACAAAACTTTGTTTCACGGCCATTCTTTTACGGCAAATCCAGTTGCTTGTGCGGCTGCTTTAGCCAGTATGGATTTATTTATGGATCCAAAAACGATGACAAACATAGAACGGATTTGCAAACGGCACAAAGAATTTGCCGATAAAAACAGCATCAACCCAAAGCTGAAAGAGGTACGGCAAACCGGAACAATTTTAGCAATGGAATTTAATGTAGAAAGTGGAACGTCTTATTTCAGCAATTTACGCGACCAGCTTTACCAGTTTTTCCTGAGTAAAAACATTATTCTGCGTCCGCTTGGCAATATTATTTATTTTTTAACGCCTTATTGTATCACCGATGAGCAGTTAGGCCAGCTTTATGCTGCTGTTGAAGATGCATTAGAAACCTTTTAATTATGAACACAAACGCTTTATTTTCATCCATAATTGCCAATCCAATTTTACATGCTAAATGGCTGAACACTTTATCTCTGATGGAGAATACCGGCGCACGGAAAATTTCTGCAAGTGAAGATACGGAAACCGTAACCTACATCATTTTAAAGCATGCTGCGGAAGAACATCGCCATGCTTTTTACCTGAAAAAGCAATTGGAAAAGTTAGGTGAAAATTTATGTCCCACTTATGCTGCTGATTATTTATTAGCGCCCCGCGATAGCAGGTTTTATTTAAACCGTTTAGATGTAGAAGTTTGCCGCTACTTAAAAAAAGAATTGCAATTATCAGGGAAAGAACTTCGTTTTGCAGCTTATTTATTGGTTACTTATGCTATTGAAGTTAGGGCTGATGAATTATATCCGGTATATCAGGAAGTTTTAAGTGAAGCAGAAAGCAAGGTAAACGTAAAATCAATTATTCTGGAAGAAGAAGGCCATTTGGAAGAAATGATCAACCAGTTACAACAATTTTCTCCGGAATGGGAAAAACATGCGGTAAAAGCAGTAGAAATTGAGGCAACTTTGTTTAACAATTGGTTGCTAAGTTTAGAAAAAGAAGTTGTTGTTGATGTAAATTAACTAGTTGTCATCTTGATCAAAAGGGAGAGATCTTCTTAAAAGCGGTTTGATCTTACTTATTCAATGAAGATTTCTCCCTTTTGATCGAAATGACAAATTTGTTAATTGATAACCGGAAAAGTAGCAACCCAGGTGCAAAGGTCTGAACGGGTGCCCAGATCAGTTATTCTTGATTTTTTGGTTCTTTTTTATTAGGAAAAAAGAACGCAAAAAAGAAATTAATTTCCCCTCCATTCCAAATATTCATACTTCAACTCAGGATGCTTTTTCTTAATCAACTCTTCAGAATATGCTTCTTTTATGCCATTAAAAACAACACTGTTAATAGGTAAACGTTCATGTTGCAACATTGCAATAGAAAGCAAAGTATGGTTAATGCTTCCCAAATAATTCATCACTACCAAAACAACTTCGGCCTGTAATTGCTTAATTAAATCGATCATAAAAAAAGTATCATTTAACGGAACCATTAATCCGCCAGCACCTTCCACAATTAACCGGTTTTGTGTTTGAGGGAGAATGATTTTTTTCGGATCAATCACAATTCCATCCAGTTCAGCAGATTTATGCGGAGAAAAAGGCTGCGTTAAACGGTAAGCTTCGGGATGAAAAACAGAAGTTTTGTTTTTAACCATACTTCTAACTTTCATGGTATCGGATGCATCCAAGTCGCCGGATTGTATCGGTTTCCAGTAATCAGCCTGCATTGTTTCTACCAGATTTGCAGAAACATACGTTTTACCAACGCCGGTACCGATTCCGGTTACAAATAAAGGTTTTGGAGGAGTGTTCATCGTAAATAGTTCATTGTTGATAGCAAATGGAATCGCGGTTACTGCTCATTTCCATTTATTAAAGCTGCAAGTTTAGTAATCTCTTCAGTAGAATTGTAAGCATGAATGCAAATTCGCAGCCTTTCCATTCCTGCCGGAACAGTCGGACTTAATATCGCCCGTACATCAAATCCGTTTTTTTGAAGATATTCGGCAATTTGTTTGGCATGAGCATTTCCGGGAGCAAGTACAGACTGTATGGCGCTGTTACTTGCAATTAAAGAATTGGCTTGCTTCTTTTGCACCTCTTTTTTAAATAACCCGATCAGTAGTAATAATTGATTTTGTTCTTCTGCCGAATTTTCCAGCAACTGGTAAGCCATTTGAGTAGTTAAAAGCTGATGAAAAGAAGGTGCCGTAGTATAAATAAAAGACCGTGCAAAATTGATGAGGTAATTGCGCAGATTTTTGCTGCCTAAAACAATTGCTCCGTGAGAACCCAAAGCTTTTCCGAAAGTTACCGTTCGCGCAAAAATCTGCTTTTCTAATTGCAGTTGCTGCACCAATCCTTTTCCAAAAACACCAGTTGCATGGGCTTCATCTACAATTAAGTTTGCGTTGTATTTTGCTGTTAGTTGGCTCATTTCTTTTAGCGGAGCTGTATCTCCATCCATCGAATACACACTTTCTACCGCTACATAACAAATGCCTTTTACATTTTTTAACTTTTTTTCCAGATCGTCCAGATCATTATGCTTAAACGAAAAACGGTTGGCATAACTTAATCTTGCGCCATCAATAATACAGGCATGTATCAGTTCATCAGTAATAATAGTATCGCCCTTTTGCGGAAGGCAGGAAAATAAGCCGAGGTTAGCATCATAACCGGAATTAAAAATTAATCCGGCTTCTGCCTGATGAATAGTTGCAATTTGTTGCTCCAGTTCTTCTGTAAAAGCAGTGTTGCCCGATAACAGCCTCGAACCACCGGAGCCATTTAAATAAGCAGGATATTTTTTGATCTCAGCTTGGACCAATGCTTTCAGTTTTTCAGATCGTGCAAAACCTAAGTAATCATTCGAGCAAAAATCAATTAAACCTGATGCTGTTTTTAGCACCCTAAAATTGTCATCCTGTAAGCGTTGTGCTAATTTTTGCTGAATAAACTTTTCTGCCTGGTTCAACTTACTTTAATTTTGCGCTAAAATAAGAAAAGCGGCCCGGGGCCGCTTTTCAGAAATAAAGATAAAAATTATTTTTGAGGTGAAGGAGGGGCACCAGCACCGCCGCCATTACCACCACCACCGCCATTTTGCATTCTGGCACGCATTTGCGCTTGTTGGTCGGCTAACATTTTATCATAAGCAGTAGCCTGATCAGCGGTTAAAACAGCTTTAATTTTTGGGGTAGTCATTTGTCTTACAGACATCATTCCCTGCATCATTGCCTGGCGGTCACCATTGGCAGCAGTTCTAATACTATCCATTTTGGTAGCCTGCATTTGCAAAATGGAAGTAATTTTAGTTGTTTGATCGTCATTTAACTTCAATCGCGTTTGCATTTGTTTTGCCTGATCGGCAGGAGACATTCTTTGTCTGCCACCACCCTGAGCCTTGCTTAAGGAAGTTATGCCTGCTACAAAGCAAAGCATTAACAATAATTTTTTCATAGTTTTTAATTTAGTTTATTGGATAAAGATAGTATCCTCAAGTTTAACTAAAAACATGTAACTTAATTGTTGCCTTGTTGCAATTTGGCAATTGACTTTTGCATTTGTGTCATCATCGAAGTTAAACTTTCCATTGTTGGGTCTGGCGTTGGTTCCGGAAAGTGCATGGAAATATAAGCTTTGGATTTCCAGATTTCCAGAATATCTTCCGGGCTGATTTCGTAAGGTTCGTAAACCGGGTTGTCTGAAACTAATTTCAACTTTTTGTTCGGTTTAAATTTATTGCCGATCCGTTTATAAACCACGCCGTCGTCTTTACTGATAACTACGTAGGTTTCTCCGGATTTAATTTCCGACCAGTTTTCTAAATATTCAGCAACAATAATAGAACCCGGATAAACCGGCAGCATCGAATCCCCAGTGATTTCAAAAGCACGGTAAGTGCCTTGTTTTAACATTGGCAAATGGAACTTGGGCAATTGACTGATAAACTCAGGATCAGCATAGCCATTTAAGTAACCTGCGCTGGCTTTAAAAGGGACCAGTTCAATATTTTGCCTGTCTTGGCTATCAACAGAAACACTTAAAATGCGTACATTGTTAGTTTCTGCCTTTGGTTTCGGCAAATATTTGTCGTTAATGTCTTCGTTAATAAAATCTCCGATTGGGATTTCAAAGAAATTTGCTATTATATTTAGCAATTCGTACTTCGGATCAGCACGGTCTTCTTCGTATGCACCAACTAATGATCTTTTGATATGTAGCTGATCTGCAAACTGTTGCTGCGTTAATCCTTTTTTCTTCCGAAGATATTTAATGTTTGATGAAATTTTTGACATAAAATTTGGTATTGCTAATTATATTAGTACCTTAGTGCGAATAAAATTAGTAATAAATATTAATTATGCAAAATTTAAATGTTCGTTCGGCAACAAAACCAGGAAAAAAAATTATGTATATTATTACTGACCGTAACCGGAACAGTTTACACGTTGGTATGTGTTCTGATCTGGTAAAAACGTTGCAGTTTTACAAGCAAATGCCCAACCTGTTTTTTAACAGTTCTGACCAGTTGAACCGTTTGATTTATTTTGAAGAATTAAACTCGGAAGCAGTTGCTGTAAAGCGTTTTGAAATGGTTAGTTGCTTTACCAGGAGCCAGAAAGAAAAAATGATCCGCTCGGTTAACCCAGATTGGGTTGATTTAACTTTGGGCTTAAAATATGAATCCGCTTTAAATTAATAAAGCGGATTCATATATTTAGGTTGATAAAAGAAGTATGCTGTTATTTCTTGATAAACTTAAACGCAGCTGAATTCATACAATAACGTTTTCCGCCTCTGTTGGCAGGGCCGTCATCAAACACATGGCCTAAATGGAAGCCGGTACTTTTTTCGATCACTTCATCGCGGTCCATACCGTAACTGCTGTCATGCACAATTTCGATTTTACTCATGTCAATCGGTTTAACAAAACTTGGCCAGCCGGTTCCTGATTCAAATTTATCATCCGAAGAAAACAAAGGTTCTCCGGTTGCAGCACTTACGTAAATCCCTTTTTGATGATTGTTGTAATAAGCATTTTGGAAAGGTGGTTCCGTTCCTCGTTGTACCATAATTTCATAAGCTTTCGGCGAAAGTTCTTTTTTCCATTCCGCATCTGTTTTTACAATTTTTCTTTTAGGCTGATTGCTGGCAACCTTATTTTGTCCGTTTATATTCTGACATCCGAAAAAACTAACAGATGCAGCGGTAATTGCAATTAATATTAAGCGTTTCATGGTTATAGGAACGAAATTATGCTGAAAAAAGTTTTGATCCCTTGTTGTTTGAAACAAGTTAAAACTTGATTTGTAACTAAGAATAACCATATTTCTATAGTTATTTGAAAGAATTAAACAGTAATGACAGTATCTATAAATTTTAATTAAATCGTTTCTCATCAAACACAAGTTTAAGCAAAAAAAGCGAACTTGCGACACTTATAAGAATATAGCTCAATAATGGTTAATTACTCTACTGTAAAAGAAAAACTTCAAATTGAAGTAGATAAAACAAATAATAACGATTTGGCTAACTTGACCCATTATTTTCAAAATCATTTGAACGGGATTGCACAACATTACCAACAGCCAGCAATAGATTATTTATACTCATTAAGGGAACACTTAAACATTATGGAAGATTTGCAAATGCAACTTTACTTGCCAATGAGGTTTGATATTCCGTTTCCACCGCCCGAGCCTTATGATTTTACATTTATTGACCTTTTTGCTGGCATTGGTGGTTTTAGAATTCCGTTGCAAGAACTAAAAGGTAAATGCGTTTTTACTTCTGAATTTAATTTTCACGCCCAAAGAGCTTATGAAATTAACTTTGGTGAAGTGCCATTTGGAGACATAACAAAACTTGATTTAAACATTGTTCCAAACCACGATGTACTAACAGCAGGTTTTCCTTGTCAACCTTTTAGTATATCAGGAAAGATGAGGGGATTTGAAGATACAAGGGGTACACTTATTTACAGCGTTTTTCAAATAATTGAAATGCGAAAACCGAAAGTTGTGTTTCTTGAAAACGTAAAACATTTAGTACACCACGACAAAGGAAACACTTTAAGAACTATTATTAAAGACTTAGAATTGTTGGATTATAAAGTTTCGTGGAAAGTATTAAATGCATCTAATTTTGGTGTAGCACAGAATAGGGAGAGGATTGTAATTATCGCCCATCGATCGGATTATTTTGATTTTTCAAAACTGGAAACTAAGCCTAAAACAATATTAAAAGATGTTTTGGATAAAGATGTTGATTTTGAGTATTTAAACGAGCCTTTTACAATTATTAAAGATTTCAAGAAACAGGAATCAGGTTTGGTATTTATAGGTTATCGTAACAAAAAAATTCGTAAAGCTGGTGTAAGACCAGGAACCGAACATTTATCACGGGTTCATAAACAACCTAATAGAATATATTCGACAGAAGGATTGCATCCAGCGCTCCCTTCACAAGAATCTTCAGGACGGTTTTGGATTTTTGATGAAGGAAAAGTAAGGAAATTGACGATTGCGGAGTGTTATAAAATTATGGGTTTTCCAGAAAATTTTATAAAAATTAACAATACATCAGAATTGTATCGACAAATTGGTAATTCTGTTTGTATCCCAATGATCAAAGAGATAGCAAAACAGATTAAAGCCCAACTTTTGTAAATGGCAGCAACGATAAAAGAGTTTTTGAATGAACAATATACCAATGCCATGTTAGCTATTGGTTCAGATGATACAATCAAAAGTGACTTAAACCAAGCAAAACAAGCACTATTAAATACGGTTTTACAATATTCAGAATCTGCAAAAGGTGTACTAACAGTTTTTATTACAAGTGTCGTTTATAAAATACTGCATCCAAAACAAGATATTAGAAATCATCAAGAAGGCATTCAAAATGGGTATTCTGGAAGGACTTTTGACAGTAAAAATATTACGCCTTTTTTAAAACAGTGCAAATTTCCTGCAATGGCAGAGAGTGGTTGGCTCACACGTTCGTTAGAACAAAAAGTACCTTATGATAAAGATTACAAAGGGGCAATTAACCCCAGTGGTTTAAAGGCTGCATTCCTAACTTTGCTTGAAAACATACAAAATGGTGCTAACTGCACAGATTACCTAAGTTATATATTACAAGGGCTTATACTAAAGCGAAATCAACATACAATCGATTTAGCAAAACCAACAACACTTTCTATCAATTCAATTTTAAATGTTTTAGATGTACATTTTCATGCTTCATACAAAGCAGAAGGTGCATCGAGACTTCCTGTTCTAGCATTTTATGCCATTTATGAATGTTTAATAAATGAGGCAAAGCGATTTAAAGGTAAACAACTTTTACCAATTGAAAGCCATACATCAGCAGATGCAAGAAGTGGCAGAATTGGAGACATCGAAATTATTGACGAAAATAACCGTTCTTTTGAAGCAGTAGAGGTTAAGCATGGTATTACAATTTCCCTTCAGCTTGTTTTAGATGCATATTCTAAATTTCAAACTACGGCTGTAAACCGTTATTACATTTTGTCCACTGCCCCAAAAACAAACAAAGAGGAATCCCAAAAAATCGAGAAAGAAATCCAGCGTATTAAAAATGTCCATGGTTGTCAATTAATTGTTAATGGTATAATGCCTTCATTAAAGTATTATTTACGTTTGCTTGACAATAGTTTTGAATTCGTTGATAAATATGTGAACCTTTTAGAAAACGATACAGCATTGAAATTTGAACACAAAGAAAAGTGGAATAAGATTATTAGTGAGCTTAACTAAAGCTACTAAATATTAATCTGTTAACAAGTCTATACAATTCTTCCTCAATAACTTCAAACGATTGTCCAAAGAAGCCAAACTTGTTTTATCATTCAACTTCTGGTACAAGCTTTTAATCAAATTTAAAGTTGTATCGTCGTGGTCGCAAGCTTCGGCTTTTTCCAAATGCGGCAATGCTGTTTTTATCAACCTAAAATATTGTTCCTGGTACTTTTGCTGTTCGGCTGGCTTGGATTGCGATTGATTGATTTTCTCAACCAAAGTATTTGCTGGCAAAAGGTACAAATAACCTAAAGCCCGATGTGCAATGTAATAATCAGGAACAGCAGCAACAACTTTTTCATTATAAATAATGGCTTTATCAGTTTGCTGATGGTCTTCATACAATTTGGCTAAACTTCTGTAAAAATTGGTTTGTGCTTTTTCCGGCAGTTTTTCCGGACTTGCTAAAATGCTGTCTGCTTTTTGCAAGGCAATGTTTGGCTGGTTTTTCCATTGTGCCTCGTTAAAATCCAGGTACAAGTTATACACCTTGGAGTTGTACTGCGCTTTAACCGAAGCAACAGTAAACATCAGCAGGAAAACAAATGCTGTTTTTATCATGGTAAAAAATTGAACGGTTAAATTAAAATTAAAAATAGGTTTTTTGTAAATTGGCTGATACTTCTTTTACGGTATAAAAATTTAGGTTCGTTCAGAAAAAGAAATATATTCGTACATCATTTCTTTTCTTAACTAAGACCTAAATAAAATGAAGAAAAACTTCTTTAACCTGGCAGCAGTTGCTGCTTTTTTACTATTCCTGCTTCCTTCATGGTCCGTAAAAAAGCATTTTCAGTATCAGTTCCAGGACCCGGATCTGCCAATAGAAACGCGTGTAAACGACCTGGTTTCGCATTTAACGTTAGAAGAAAAAGTTTACCAGATGCTAAACGCAGCACCTGCCATTCCGCGCCTATATATTCCTGCTTACAACTGGTGGAACGAGTGTTTGCATGGCGTGGCACGCACCTCTTTTAAAACAACTGTTTATCCGCAGGCTATTGCCATGGCCGCTACTTTTGATGCTAATTCTTTGCACCAAATGGCAGATTATACGGCTGAAGAAGGACGGGCAATTAACAACGAAAGTACACGGACGGGCAAAACAGGTATTTATTTAGGTTTAACTTACTGGACACCAAATATCAATATCTTCCGCGATCCTCGTTGGGGAAGAGGACAAGAAACTTACGGCGAAGACCCTTACTTGACCGGAACTTTGGGAAAAGCATTTGTTTCCGGATTGCAAGGCAACGATCCGAAGTATTTGAAAGCAGCGGCTTGTGCCAAACATTACGCGATACATAGCGGACCAGAACCATCAAGACATGAGTTTGATGTAAACGTAAGCGACCATGATTTGTGGGATACTTATTTACCGGCTTTCCACGAGTTGGTGGTAAATGCAAAAGTGGCCGGTGTAATGTGTGCTTACAATGCTTTTAAAGGCCAGCCTTGCTGCGGCAGTGATATGCTGATGAACAACATTTTACGCAATGAATGGAATTTTAAAGGTTATGTGACTTCGGATTGTGGTGCAATTGATGATTTTTACGAGCATCATAAAACCAGTCCCGATGCAGAAAGCGCTGCTGCAGACGCTGTTTTACATGGAACGGATGTAGAATGCGGAAAGGTAACTTATCATTCCTTAATTCAGGCTGTGCAGGATAAAAAGCTGACTGAAGATCAAATTAATGTTTCTTTAAAAAGATTGTTTACTATTCGCTTTCGTTTGGGTTTGTTCGATCCGGTTGAGCAAGTAAAGTTTGCACAAATTCCGTTAAGTGTTTTAGAAAGCCCTGCCCATCAGGAACATGCTTTGAAAATGGCTCATCAATCTATCGTTTTGTTGAAGAACGAGCAGCAAACACTTCCGCTAAGCAAAAAGCTGAAAAAGATCGCTGTTTTAGGTCCGAATGCCAATGATTCAATTACAGTTCTTGGAAATTATAACGGCCATCCAACTAAATTATCAACGCCTTTACAAGCCATCAAAGAAAAATTAGGCAGCGGAACAGAGGTGCTTTATGACAAAGCAGTCAACTTTACAGCAGCTTTAACAGGGAAAACAGACCTAAAAGCCATTGCCGATCAGGTTAAAGATGCAGATGCAATCGTTTTTGTAGGAGGGATTTCGCCAAAATTAGAAGGTGAGGAAATGAAGGTAAACCAGCCTGGTTTTAATGGCGGCGACCGTACTTCCATCGCTTTGCCCGAAATACAAACGAACTTGTTAAAAGCCCTGAAAGCAACAGGCAAACCGGTAGTTTTTGTAATGATGACCGGCAGCGCTATTGCAACTCCCTGGGAAGCAGAAAATATTCCTGCCATTGTTAACGCCTGGTACGGCGGACAAGCAGCAGGAACTGCCCTAGCAGATGTTTTATTTGGCGATTATAATCCGGCAGGCCGTTTACCGGTTACCTTTTACAAAAGCGATGAAGATTTGCCTTCTTTTACAGATTACTCCATGAACAACCGCACTTACCGTTATTTTAAAGGAAAGCCTTTGTATGCTTTTGGTTACGGACTAAGCTATACCACTTTTAAATACGGAGAAATACAAACCCCAACCCAGGTAGCAGTTGGCAAAAACACGATTGTTAGTGTTAAAGTAACCAATGCCGGAAAAATGGATGGTGAAGAAGTTGTACAGCTTTATTTATCGCATTTAAAATCCAATGCTACTGCGCCAATCCGTGCATTAAAAGGTTTTAAACGGATATTTTTAAAGGCCGGCGAAACCAGAAATGTAAGCTTTACCTTAACGCCGCAAGACTTATCCTTAGTTGATGAACAGGGAAATTCTAAAGAAATCCCCGGAAGTATTATGCTGAATGCAGGTGGAAGCCAGCCGGATGCACAAACACAGGCAAGTAAAAAAACGGTTGGGAAAGTGATGCGGGTGATGTAGGTTTTTTGATTGTAAACGCTAACCAATTATTACTAGGTTGCTCATTTTTATGCGGTAAAAGAAGCATGCTTCTTTTACCGCATAAAAATGTAAATGATAGCAGTATCCGGTTTAAAATGTTTTTAAAGGGCCATGATTTTTAGGTGATAAAAGAAGCATTTGAAAATCAATCTTCAAAACAAATCATCGACAGCTTTACAAAAAATATGACCGATTAAAATATGCATTTCCTGGATGCGGGCGGTAATATCCGAAGGGACAACAATATTCAAATCGCACAAACTATTCATTTTTCCACCGTCACGGCCAGACAGGCCTAATGTTTTACAACCTGCTTTTTTTGCCGATTCCAAGGCTTTGAGTACATTGGCACTGTTGCCGCTGGTAGAAATCCCTAAAAAAAGATCTCCGGGAACAGCTAAAGCTTCTAATTGCCTGCTGAAAACGTTTTCGAAACCGTAATCATTGCTAATTGCAGTTAAGGCAGAGGTATCGGTAGAAAGCGCGATGGCAGCCAAAGGTTTGCGTTCTTTTACAAACCTGCCGGTAAATTCGGCAGCAATATGCTGCGCATCTGATGCACTTCCGCCGTTGCCGGCAATTAACAGTTTGTTTCCTTTTAACACCGTTTCGGTGATTATGGCACAACCATTTTCTATCGGTAAAAGAAGCATTTCGATTACTTTGCTGATCGTTTCCTGATGGCTTTTTAATTCTTCTGCTACCATTTCTAATTGTGGTTATGATGATCGTTTTCCATATCTTCCAAAATTTCCTGAACCGATGTTGTGGCACTTCCAACCCGCCGGATCACAATTGCCGCTGCGTGGTTGGCCAGTTCGCAGGCTTCTTCTACCGAAAAACCAAGCGCAATAAAATAAGCCAAAGTAGCCAGAACGGTATCTCCCGCGCCGGTTACATCAAATACTTCGGTTGCCTTAACGTCTAATAATTGGTAGCTTTCTTTTGTGAGGATAGCAATTCCTTCTTCCGACAAAGTTACCACCAGATAAGCGGCATCCGTTAGTTCAAATAAGGCTGAAGCAGCATTTTTCAATTCCTGTGTACTGCCGATCTTTTCGAATTTTACCGCTTGCGCGAGTTCTTTTTTATTGGGTTTGATGATAAAAGCACCTTTGTATTTGGCAAAATCAAGCCCTTTCGGATCAACCAAAACCTTTTTACCGATGGAATTGCAAGAAGTAATCACCCGCTGACAAAGGGAAGGGGAAAGGACACCTTTGTTATAATCAGAAAAAAGGACAATATCTGCTTCGGCAAGATGAGCGTGGATTTTATGGAACAGTTCGTCTTCCGAAGTTTGACTGATGGGTTCGCTTACTTCACGGTCTATCCGTACAATCTGGTAGCTTCCGGCAATGATCCGTGTTTTGATCGTTGTTGGCCTTTTGCTGTCGATTACAATTCCCGTTGGGTCTGCATTTTCATCTGCCAAAACCGCCAAAAGTTCTTTTCCGGCCTGGTCATCGCCAATTAAACCTGCAACAATCACTTCGGCCCCAAAAGAAATTAAGTTTTGGGCTACGTTTCCTGCCCCACCTAAAGTATTGGATTCTTTGTTCACGTTAACTATCGGAACAGGTGCTTCCGGGGACAACCGGTTGGCATCTCCCCAGATGTACTGGTCGATCATCAGGTCGCCAATAATTAGGATTTTAGGAGGTTTTAAACCAGATGGAAGTGAGCGTATCTTTTGTAGCAGCATGCTGTTTTTATTGGGCGAAAATACAAAACAAGTTTAACTACCTGTTTTATTTAAAAACAATTACCTGCAAATTTGCCTGCTAAAAGAAACTTAAAGGTACAATCAGTTCAAAGCGGTTTGGGCCGTAACTGCCAAACAAGTCCTGATCTATTAAACGCGTATAGCGGAAACCAAAAGTAAAGGGAAGCTCGTTCCATAAGCTGGAATCGAAATAAATTTCGGTACCGGCAGAGCGGAAGTTAGCGGTAAAAGGTTTCCCGTTTGCATAAGTATCAGAAGCGCGGGTATAATCATAAAACACGTTTGCACGGATGCGAAGCAGGTAAAAAAAGCTGGCAAAACCAGCATCGGGATAAGCAACCGGGAAATGATAATTGGCTGCTACCTTGTTCATCCTGCTTAAATTCTCGGCCGTATAACCTCTTGAAAAAGGAAGCTGGTTAGAAAAAAGGCTTAACCCATTAGCGCCATGATGTTGCTGATAAGCGGCGTTGATAACCAAACTGTTGTTTTTAAATAATCCTGGGAAATAAAAATAAGCATTTGCTAAAAATTGGTTGGCGTTATAATAGGATATTGCAGTTTTATAATTTAATGTAACTGTTTGTGCCAAACTTGGATAGATCTGCTGGTAAGCTTTCTGGTTCTGGCTGCTGAAGCGGACTGTATTATCCAGGTAACTGTAAGCTTGCGTACCCAAAGCCGAAAAAGCGCCCGTATAAATACTTTGGTTATACACATAATTACTGCCGAAACTTAAATTACTAAAGGTTCTGCCATTGCTAAAAGTTAATGGAACAGTAAAACCGCCTTGCAATTGCGTCTCGTTCCAATAAACATTGCTTCCGCGGTATAAGGCCCTCCGGTCAAAAGTATAACTTACACCGCCGGATAAATAAGGGAATAAAGCACCATAAACAGCATCAAAACCTATTTCTTTGTAGCCTTCGTTTCGATTATAAGTACCGTAAATTTCGGGTTGAAAAGTATTGAGGATATTTTCGCCAACCAGAGAAAGCGTATAATCAGGATCGCTGAAAGAAGGTTCCAGGCTATGAAAGTTAAACAAATGCGAAAGGCCGGTATATTTTTTAACCGGAAAAGTATGGCCCGGAACAGAAGCCAGCAAATCTGCATTGTTTTTTTCCAGGTTACTGATGTTTAAATCTGATAAAGGTGATGCCAGTTCTGTTTCTAAAACCGGCTGAAAATCGATCTCGTTTTTCCCGATCTGGTGCAGTTGATAACCGGCTGACGTAAAACTGCTGTATAAAATCTGGCGACTGCTTACGGTTGCTTCATAATTCCCAATTTCCGAATTTAAAGCTTTGTTTTTAAGCTGATACAAATTTTTACCCGGTAAAAGAAGCATGTATAACTGGTCGTTTTTCTCCGCAGAAGCCGTAAAAAAAACAGAGTCTTTTCTGATGGTTGGAAAGCCGACCACCCTGAAACTATAAGGTGTTAAACTCCCGACATGGCCGGTTGCAAGGTTAATTTCAGCTAAACTCATCATGCCTTTTGCATTTCTGACAGCAGCAATAACGGCTTCATTATTTAGAAACCTGGGATAAGTATAAACAAGCTTTTGCGGATTGGGTACAATTTGAAGCACTTTTCCGCTCCCAACATCGATCAAATGCAATTCACTTTTCCCTTGCGGGGATTGCAGTACGGCCACGATCGTTTTTCCATCTTCACTCAAATCCGGAGAAAAGTATTTGCTTCTTTTAGTAATGCTTTTTTGTGTTCCCGTTGCAACATCCAATAATTGCAAACTGCTGTAATCTTTGTACGCCCAGCGGATATCCGGCCGGTAAGCCGCATAAACAATTTTTCCGTTTTTGTAAGAGAATTGGTTGTCTAAAGAATTATCGCGTGTTCTGATTACCTTCTCTTTTGCGCCAGTTTTCAATATAAATTGATGTACTTTGCTGTACGAAGTTTTTACATAGATAAAAGAAGTATCGTTAACAAAAGCCGGAAATTCTTCGTCGGCTGCAAAATGCTTTGGCCCCTGCTGTTTTTTGTCTTCTGCGGAGAACTCGTTCTTAAAATAATTTAAAGCCTGCGTCCTGAACTGCAGATAACTTACGCTGGAGTAAGTTTTTACTGCTCCGCGGAAAGTTTTTTTTACAGCCGCTGCATCGTGTGTTACTTTTTTCCAGAAATCATCTCCGTATTTTTCCCGTCCGTAAGCAACCAGCATGTAACCCAAAGGATAATGATTGGGAACGAAATCCTGGTAAGAGCCGTTGCGCAGTTTCATCCAGCTATAATTCTTATCTGCCGACCAAAGCGCACGGTAACCATTATAGTAAAAAGGCAAGCGGCCGCGGCCTTGTTTGCTTGTTAAAGTTTCGTTAAAAACTGCATCGCCTTCGTAAAACCAGTTGGGTACGGTTAAGGTGCTTAATACTGCTTGTCCGCCTTCACCAAAAATGGCATGAAAAACTTTAGTTAAACCAACATCAAAATTATTGTATTGCTGCACATGGCGGTATTCGTGGATGGCCAATTGGTCTGTCCAACGCAAACTTCCCAACTCGAAACTGTTCTGGTCCGGTGTTAAATAATATTCGCTGCGAAAAGGGGCAAGGCCGACGTAACCGTTAGAAACTGTGGTTTGATTTTGAAGGACAATGTTGATCTTTTTCTGCCTGAAACCGATTGTAGGTGCAATATCACGGTTCATGTAAGTAATGATATTGGCTACGCGGCTTGCAGAAGAATCTAATCCTTTCGGAAAAATAACACGAAAAGTTGGCGTATTAATTTGCTGCCATTTAATGGAAGGCGGATTTCCACCGAACTCTTGCGCATGTAATCGGCATAAAAAAAAGGTTGATAAAAACAGTAGGACAGCAAACCTGGATGGGGCAGACATTAGATGTGGATTAATTTTGCGGACGGAAATTAATCATTTATTTATCTTTCTGCTAACCGTTTATTTTGTAATGCTAAACCTATCGCCGTTATTTCTTCTTTTGGGTTGATAACTTTTTTACCGCTTGATCTAACTCGTCTGTTTGGGCAGTATCCAATTGCTTTTGGTACTTTTCAAATTCTTTAAAAGCAAATTCTTCTGCCTGCCAGTGGCTTACTTTACCGGTATGTTCTAAAATTTCACGGTCATTTAGAGTAAGAAAGCCATGCAATTTTGCAAGCCAGTCTTTCATATACATCGGTTTGCGTTGCAATGCCTGTAACTCTGCAAATTCAAGATATTGACTGATGATGCGGTTGAGTTGGTTCAGCTCGTCTTCGTTCAAATAATTCTTGGCAACTATTACATCCTGCTTTTTAATCTGGCTGCCAGGAAAATTAGTTAAGCCCATATTTTGTTTACTTGCGTTGGCCCTTTGCACAATTAGTTCTGCTGCCGTATGTGTATGTATGGCCCAGTGAAATTTATTCTGGATGGTTGCAAAAAAATCCCTGGTAAGGTCATGGTTTGCATCGTAATCCATACTTGTGGCATAAATATCACAAACTTTGCGATAGAAAACTTTTTCGCTGCTGCGGATGTCACGGATACGGGAAAGAAGCTCATCAAAGTAATTATTTCTTGCTTCTTTCAACCGTTCATCATCCAGCACAAAACCTTTGATAATGTATTCCTTTAAACGTTTTGTAGCCCAAATTCGGAAATGAGTGCCGATATGAGATTTAACCCGGTAGCCGACCGATATGATCACATCAAGGTTGTAAAACTGAGTAGCGCGTTTTACCTTTCTTGATCCTTCTAATTGAACTGTCAAGTAATCCTTGACAGTTGAATTTTCATCCAATTCCCCTTCAGTAAAAATATTCCTGATATGCAGGCTGATGTTTTGCTTGGTGGTTTGAAACAGTTCTGCCATTTGGTTTTGGCTAAGCCAAACCGTTTCATTCTCTATCCTTACTTCAACCTGGGTATTGCCTGATGAGGACTGGTAGATCAATATTTCACCTTTTTGTTCCATTTGCTCGGGTTATAAGTTCTGATTAGGCGGAGGCCAGATCTCTCCAAAATTTTGTGCATAAAAACAGCACCCAAAAAAGGTTGATAAAAACAGCAGGGCTGCAAGCTGGATTTGGGCAGACATTCTAAAGATTTTAGCGGAGGTAAAATAAACAATTTATTTATTTTCACGCAGTTGGTGCCTTTAAAAGTTTGTTTTATAGATGAATGTTTGAAAGGTTCTATTGTATAGAATACATCCTAAGAGAAATGTCCAAGTTTTCTTTAAACTTTGATTTAACGTTCTTTTCCGCACCAGGGCGATGACTTTGCCGGTGGCCAAATTGCCAACTGATACAGCGCCAGAAAGGTAGCCACACAGGCGCGCAGGGCTGAATGCCGCCCGGAGGCGATCCGGCATTCTTGATTTTTGGTTCTTTTGATCAAGCAAAAGAACGTACAAAGAAAAAAACAAGTCAGTACAACACAAACTTTAAGATCGGGCTTTCGCCCTTTTATTGTTCTTTTTTCCCTAATGAAAAAGAACGAATAAAAAAACCGCTTCTTCCCCAATCAAAGTAAACATGCTCTCCAAACCCCTTCTACACTATCATGACACGCCATTAACCAAAACTCCTAACTTTGCAGCATCATGGCTAAAGTTTCAATTAATTTAACAACCGGTTCTATACAAAAGGAAGAAATAATCGTTGGTATCGACCTCGGTACAACCAATTCGCTGGTGGCTTTTATCAATCCTGATAAAAATCCGCAGGTGATAAACGATATGGGAAAAGGTTTTTTGGTGCCTTCTGTGATCCATTTTGGCCCGTCTGGCGAAATTACGGTTGGAAATGAAGCCAGGGATTATTTGATCAGCGATCCGCAGAACACTATTTTCTCGGTTAAAAGGTTATTGGGCCGTTCTTACAAAGATGTTGCTGATTACCAGAACTTCTTTTCGTACAAAATTATAGACGACGATACCGAAAGTTTAGTAAAAATTAAAGTCGGCGATGCTTTTTATACGCCGGTAGAACTGTCGGGCCTGATCCTGAAAGAACTGAAAGAACGGGCAGAACATGCCCTAAAAACACCGGTAAACCGGGCAGTAATTACCGTTCCTGCTTATTTTAATGATTCGCAACGTCAGGCTACGCGCGATGCCGGAAAGTTAGCGGGTTTAGATGTGTTGCGGATTGTAAACGAGCCAACAGCTGCAAGCCTGGCTTACGGCATTGGTTTAAACCCGGATGAAACCAAAACCATTGCTGTTTATGATTTAGGCGGCGGAACTTTTGATGTTTCCATCCTGCAAATCCAAAACGGCATTTTTGAAGTTCTGGCAACCCATGGCAATACTTTTTTAGGCGGAGATGATTTTGACCGTTTAATTGTAAATTACTGGATCGAAAAAAATAACCTGCAAAACAAATTGGATGTGCCGCAACAAGAATTGAGGCTAAAAGCTGAAGAAGCTAAAAAAGCTTTCGCAAACCAAATTTTGTTCAATGAAAAAGTAGGGGATATTTGGTGTACCATTGACCGTCAAACTTTCGAATCGCTCATTTTACCAAAAGTAGAAGAAACGATTCAAAGCTGTCGCAACGCGTTAAAAGATGCCGGACTGGAAGTTAACCAAATAGATGAAGTGGTAATGGTTGGCGGATCAACGCGGACAGCATTGGTTAAAAAAATGGTTTCCGAATTTTTTAACCGACCGGTTCATGATGAAGTAAACCCGGATGAAGTTGTTGCTTTAGGCGCAGCTATCCAGGCTGATATTTTGGCCGGAAACCGTACCGATATTTTATTGCTGGATGTTACACCGCTTTCTTTAGGAATTGAAACGATGGGCGGTTTGATGGACGTGATCATTCCTCGCAACGCAAAAATCCCTACAAAAGCGGGAAGGCAATACACAACTTCAATTGACGGACAAGTGAACATGAAAATTGCTGTTTACCAGGGCGAGCGCGATCTGGTAAAAGAAAACCGGAAATTAGCCGAATTTGATCTGAAAGGAATCCCTTCCATGCCGGCCGGTTTCCCCAAAGTGGATATTAACTTTTTACTGAATGCTGATGGCATTTTAACCATTCAGGCTGTGGAACAACGCTCCGGTGTAAAACAGGAAGTGGAAGTTAAACCGGCCTACGGTTTAACGGATGCAGAAGTGGAGCAAATGCTGATGGACAGTATTACACATGCCCAGGAAGATGTAAAACAACGCATGCTGATCGAAGCCAGGACAGAAGGCGAACAAATGGTTTATACTGCCGAGCGTTTTGTAGAAAAAAATGTAGCTTATTTAGCAGCAACAGAAATTACAGCTACTTTAAAATTGGTTGCAGAACTGAAAGAATCGCTTACTTTAGGCGATAAGGACCTGATCCTGAAAAAGATCGATGCTTTAAACGAATTTACGCGCCCTTTTGCAGAACGGTTAATGGACCAGGCAATCAGCGTTGCAATGAAAGGCAAAAGTGTAGAGTAGGCCATGCTTCTTTTACCAGCATAAAAAAGGCACCAAGCAGTGCCTTTTTTATGTTAAACCAGTTGCAGCTTATTCTTCGTTTCCGGCAGCTTCCCTGATTGCTTTTTCTTCTTTTAGTTGTTCAACATTATTTGTATCGTGGAATTTGTCGGTATTTCCGGCAAAATATTCTAAAATACCAGCAATGGCATCCAGGTTATCAGAAATGCGCTGGTGCATATCAGGTAATTCTGTATCCAGCCTTTTATCTCCCAGATCCATATTGTCAACTTCAATTTTTCCTAATTTTTGAATAATTGCCTGTTGGCTGTTTCTCAAATCTTCCAGCTCGTGAACGATCTTTTCCATTGCGGCAAATTTTTTCAGCGTATCCATAATGCTTCTTTTAGCAACGAAATTTATGTTTCGTGTATTGATGCAACGCATCTTGGCCTGTAAAGTTTTAAAAGAAAAACAGTAATTGTTTACAACATGTGACTTTCTATGCCATCTTCTATTGCCTGCATGGTCTCCATGTTTAAAGGCCCGCCGCCTAACTGGTAGCAATGGCCGTGCTGGTCGAACCTGATCCGGGTTTGATATTTTCCGTCAAAATAGGTTTCAAAATCATCGCCTTTCGGCTCAATCCGGCAATGTACTTTTTCACCGAGGTGGTGAATGTAAAATTCAAACGGTTCTGTTTCCATTATTGGTTTTATAATTGTGATGAGCCGACGACGGGAATCGAACCTGCGACCTTTGCTTTACGAAAGCACTGCTCTACCAGCTGAGCTACGTCGGCTTTGTTATTAAAATTTGTGAAATATCATGCCTAACATGTTCAGCATCTTATTAGAAAAGATTTTCTTTATGAGAATTCCTGAAACAATTTCAATGTTGCTACAAACAAGTTCCGGACAACATTAACAATACTTCTTTTACCGATACAAATTTAACTTTTGTTTATTCAAATCCATTATTTGATCCGGTTTTTATACTCAGCGAAACCAAAAGCATTTTTAATCTTTCCAGATGGATGTTTATATCTTCCGCCTGTTCTAATTTTTCGGCTTTAAGGCCTTCGTGGTTTAACTCTTCCAGGTGCTTTGCTGCTGCTTGTAACAGGTTTTTTCTTTCTTCCATCCTTCGGATGGTTATCCATAAAGAATCTTCCAACGCTTCAGATTGTTTATCCAGAAGCAATTGCTCCGTATATGCATGGCCGGTAAAACAACGGTAGCGGAGCAGCGAATCTTTCCTGTTGATTAAAAATAAAGTACCACCGCAATCCGGGCAGGTGTAGTTGCTTTGTGTACCAATTTTTTTCAAACTATCTATACTGCTGTTCATCTTTTCGGTAATTTCATCCTCAATCCTGATATCATCAGGAACAATAGTTTCAGGGTTAACAGGTTGTGAGTTCATATCATCCAGTATATATCCAATATCAGAAACAGGTACTCTGTAATCAACTTCTACATGGTTTAAAACACTTTTTGGCATGTCAGAAAACTCTGCTTCATCCGGTTCCTGTACAATGCAAGTGCCGCCACATCTTTTAATGGCAATCATTCCGGATGTGCCGTCATCAAGCAAACCTGTTAAAATAATTCCTGTTACTTTAGAATTGTAATTTGCTGCTGCCGATCGAAAAAGTACATCAATAGATGGCCGCCAACGGTTTTCGTGCGGGCCTTTGATCATCCGTATAATTCCACGCTTTAAAAGCATGTGAAAATTCGGTTTAGCTATATAAACATGTTTGCCTTGTATAGCTTCTCCGTCTTCCGGAATCCGGCATACAAATGAAGTTTGTTTTTGTAAATGTTGTACTAAAATGTTTCCGGTAGAGTGGGACGATACATGTAATACAACAAATATGGCGGCATCCATACTTTCTGGAGTATTTTTTAACATTTGACTGAGGGCTTGTAAGCCACCGGCCGATGTGCCAACTACAATTACTGATTTAATCTGATCCATGATAATTATACTACCAGTTTTATTTAAACTTTAAGGCTGATATGAACTATTGTACCTTTTTTCGGCTCAGATGTTATATAGATTGTTCCTTTATAAAGTCCCAAACGATTTTTAATACTGCTTAAACCTATTCCTTTGGGTGTTTCTGTACTATTATTATCGGGTTTAAAACCAATTCCATTATCAGAAACGGTAATCCCAATTGTTTTATTTTTTTTTACAACTTCAATAATGATTTTACTTGCAGAAGCATGTTTAATACCATTATTAATTAATTCCTGGATAATACGGAAAATATTAAGCTGTAACTGAAAATCTGCATCCTTGTTTATGTTGCAAACTTTGGTAACTACCAAAAGCTGCTCATTTGATAAACGAAGCGCCAAATCCTCTAAAGTGGCAGCCAGTCCAAAGTCTGTTAATATGGAAGGTGCCAGTTCAAAAGAAACATTCCTGATATCCTTAATGCTTTGGTTAAGTAATTGATTAATATGTTCAAATAATGGCATTACATCCGTATTGTTTACCTGGCCAATACTCATTTTTATAGCATACAACATTTGGGCAATACCATTGTGCAATACTTCGCTTATCCTTCTTTTTTCGTTTTCTTCGGCTTGTAACCCGGCTGCCAAAATCATCTGTTGCTGCTCTTCTTTAATATGTGCCGCTTCAAGCTCTAAAATTGTTTTTTCACTGATGTCTGTAAAAGTGCCGATAAAGCGCTTTTTATCTTCCTGGTCTGTTATAATTTGTGCCCTTGCCTGGATGTAACGAACGTTTCCTTCTGGTATTTGGGTACGGAACTTAATATTAAATTCTATTTCCTGTGTTATTGTTTTCCGGATGTGGTCATCCACGTTTTTACGGTCTGTAGGATGGATGTTGCCAAGCAAAGTATCATATTTTCCATCAAAACTGTTGGGGTTAAAGCCAAAAAGCGAACAGCAAAAATTATCGAGGTAAATTTCTCCGCTTACAATATCAATTTCCCATATTCCGGTTAAAGAAGCATCCAGTGCAATCTCCAGCCTCTTTTTTGCTTCCTTTAATTCGAGATCGGCCTGTTGCTTTCCGGTAAAATCGGTTACAGTTAAGTAGCAGATAGGGCCTGTTGCCGTATGCAAAGCTATTCCTTCTATTTGTACGTTAAAAACCCGGTTTTGTGTATTAATCAGCCTGATCTGGCAGCTCTGTGCCTGCGTAATTAAATGTAAATACCTGAAATATTTGTAAAAAATATCTCTATCATCTTTATGCACATGCAATAATAAAGGCTTTCCAACCAGCTTGTTTTTATCATCCTGAAGCAATTGTAAACCTGCGAAATTAACATCCTGAATGATACCGGATTTAGTGGTAACAAAGTACCCTATTGGTGCAAGTTCAAATAAATTTGTAAATTTTAAACGTTGTTGTTCCAGTTCCTGCGAAGCAACCTGCAATTCATCATTTTGCATTTCAAGCTCCAACTGGTGTACCTGCAACTCGTGAAAAACCTTTTTAACTTCAATGGTTTCCAAATCACCAATACTGTTTTTATCGGTTGTTAACAGGTTTTCTGCCCTTCGCCTTAATGTTTCAAGCAATTTACTTTTATCGTTGTTCATGGCTTCAAAATTACCTGCGCGCTTTCTCTTCAATAACAATCATGACCAGCAATGTTTCAGCAGTATCTTTATTAACAGAGGGCATGCTGGTAATGGTTAAATGTTTTTTGCCGATTGCAGGAAAATCATGTTCTAATTCCATCACCGCTTTTTCTTGCGGTAAATTTTTGACGGGCTTATCCAGCTTTGTAGTTTTCCAGAACTCATGCAAAACAACCGGAAAAGGAACTCCTTTTAAGTGCTGTTCTTCCAGAAGAAAAAAGTTTTTAAAAGCCTGGTTTACGGTAATTATTTCCTGTTTTTGGTTTAGCAAAAGGGCAGGGGAAGACATTATGTTTACGAGGGATTGGGCATATTCAATCATCGTACCCACTTTTTTCTGCAATACTTTTAAAGAAGTAATATTGGTGAAAGTGAGCACTACACCGTTAATAAAATTATCAAGCGTGCGGTAAGGCATAATACGCAGGTTATACCATTCTCCTTTTCGGGTCCTGATTTCTACTTCTTTTGATACCAGGGTCTCAATTACCTGAAGTATATGAGCTTTAAAATCAGGAAGGTCAAAATTAAATACAATATCGGTGATCGAACGGCCGATATCAGAAGCAATAACGTTAAACAAAGCTTTTGCCGTTGGTGTAAAACGCAAAATCATGAGGCGGTTATCCAAAAAAACGGTACTGATTTCTGTACTGTCCAGCAGGTTTTTCATGTCATTGTTCAACCGCGTCAGCTCTTCGGTTTTAAACTGAAATGAAGTGTTAATGGTCATTAGCTCTTCGTTGAGCGATTGCATTTCTTCCTTCGTGGTCAACGATTCTTCGTTGGTACTTTGCAGTTCCTCATTGGTGCTTTGCAGCTCTTCGTTGGTAGATTTTAGTTCTTCCAGCGAAGTTTCCATCTGCTCAATAGTGCTGTGCAATTGCTGCTTGGTGTATTCCAGTTCTTTTTCCAGCTCATTTGCCAAAGCATTGGTTTCTGGTTTAGCCGTTTTTTTTGTTTTTAAAGCCGATGCTGTTTTTACCATACCTTTATCTTCAAGGATAATTAAGGTGAGGCCGTCAAACGTGGCATCGTTCATCTGGCTGACTTTAATATTTACCAGCCTGGTATGGTTATCTTCTTTAATTTTAATATCGTTTACGGTAATTGTATTTTTTTGGATCCGCGCCTGATGGATTGCATTCCGAAGGACATATTTCAGCCCTTCTTTAACCATTTCATAAACATTGGTTGCTGCTTCGCCAGAATTCAACTCCAAAAACTTTCCGGTTTTGCCGTTAATGTATAAAATATCTCCTTTTTCGTTCACCAGTAAAGAAACAGGCGTGTAAGTATCCAGCAAAAATTTATTAAAACTATCTGCCAGTGTTTTTTTCTTAACTGTTACTGTTTCTTCCTTTGGATTAGTGGAGGTTTGTTTGGCAACATTAAACGGAAAATCAATTGTTTTAACTGAATTGGAAGGATTTTCACGCCGTTCAAATATTTTCCATTTCGGATCTACCGGGGCAAACATATCTGTAAAACCACCAATGGTTTCTGCAGGGCCAAGCATTAAAATACGCTGTGGGTTTAATGAGTAATGAAAAATAGGAATGATTTTTTTCTGCAAGTCTGTATTCAGGTAAATCATCACATTCCGGCACGTTAATAAATCCAAACGGGTAAAAGGGGCATCCTTAATAATGTTATGGTGTGCAAATACAATCATTTCCCGCAATTCTTTTTTTACCTGGTAACTGTCGCCTTTCTTACTAAAAAACTGCTCTATCCTTTCAGGAGAAACATCAGCAACAATATTACTTTTATACAGGCCGGTACGTGCTATTTTTATAGCTTCCATATCCAAGTCAGTCGCAAAAATCTGGATTCTTGGCAGCCGCTTAACTTTTATTGTATGAAAGCATTCCATTAATATCATTGCAATAGAATAAGCTTCTTCGCCTGTTGAGCAAGCCGTTACCCAAACCCTTACCGGTTCGGTATCAGTTTTATAATGCAAAATAGGGTAAAGTTTTTCTTTAAGTGATTCAAAAGCCTGGCTGTCCCTGAAAAATTTAGTTACACCGATAAGCAGTTCAGTAAAAAGCACATCAATTTCAGATGGGTTTTCCCTCAAAAAGTTAATGTAATGAGAATAATCCGGCAATTGGTGGTAAGCGATCCGGCGGTCAATACGGCGGGTAATAGTGCTTTTTTTATAGTGGGAAAAATCATGTCCGGTATGGCCGCGCAACACCATCAGTATTTTCTGGATAGAATTTGTGTCCCTGATTTCTGATTTTATTTGTTCAACCGGTTCTTCATCTAATGCCGGATGATTAAGGTATTGGATCAGTTTTATCGGCATTTCTTCGGGCGACAAAACATAATCTGCCAGATTTGTACCGATAGAAGCTTTGGGCATACTATCAAATTGTGCTGTTTCCGGGTCTTGCACCATCGCCATGCCTAATTTTTCCTTAATAATCCTTACGCCGGTTTCACCATCAGAACCCATACCGGAAAAGATAATGGCAACGGCTTTGTTCCATTGGTCTTCTGCCAGGCTTTGCAAAAAATAATCAATAGGCAGGCGCAGGCCAAGCCCTTTTGTTGGTACAAAAAGCAGTAGTTTGCGGTTATGTATGCCCATGTCTTTATTGGGCGGGATAATATAAACATGGTTAGGCTGAACCAAAATGCCGTCTTCTGCCTGTTGTACCGGCATGGGTGAAAAAGACTGGATCAGTTCGGCAACGTTACCAGAATGATTGGCATCGAGGTGTAAAATGATAACGAAAGCAATACCACTATCGGCAGGCATGTGTGTAAAAAATTTTTCATAAGCTTGAAAGGAGCCGGCAGAGCCGCCTATGGCCACAATAGGAAAAGGTTTTTGCCGGTGCAGCTTTAAAGGTGTAACGTTTTTTTTGTCTTCTGATATTTCAAGATCAGCCCTGTTTGGTTCGGCCGGAATTTCTTTAGCGTTTTCCATTAAAAATGTAGAATAAAATTTAATAAAATATGAGGGTTTGCCTTGGATGCAAATAAAGGTAAAACATTTATTAGGATGATGCCGAACAACAAAAGGGCAAATAGAAAAGGAGTAAAATATATTTTAAATAATACTTACTGCCCGGGAGTAATCTTAACTACCAAAGTTATTTATAAATATGGGAAAAGGAAAAAAGTTTCTTCTGAAAAAAAAGAACTATTAACTGTTAAACAAGTAAATTTTGAAACTTAATGCTTTTTGTAACGTATAAAACAATAATTCTCTCTCAGATTAGGTTTATAATTGGTTAAAGCATCTTAAACTCCCCGTTTAAGATGCTTTTTAATGTTTGAAATGTTTTAACAAGCAGCAACCAGGAAAATGTGATCTTCCGTAAAATTACAATGCTTCTTTTAGCATACTTTTTTAGGTAAGGTTTTGATCTTTAAACCAAACTTCGTCCGGCAAAGTATTAAAGTTTTGCATCAGTTTAACTAATTCCCCCGGCTTGCTGCTGCTTAAAACCAAGTTACGGTTTGTAGGTTTCAAAAAACGGTTTTCTACCATTACATCCATTTGTTTTAGCAAAAAATCGTAAAAACCGTTTATATTTAGTAAGCCAATAGGCTTGTTGTGTAAACCTAATTGCAGCCAAGTCAATACTTCAAAAAACTCTTCCAATGTTCCGAAACCACCAGGCAGAGTAATGATGCCGTCGCACAATTCGTTCATCAATTGCTTCCTTTGGTGCATGTTTTCTACAACATGCATTTCGGTTAAGCCTTTGTGGCCAACTTCTTTGTCCATTAAAAATGTAGGGATAACACCAATTGCTTTTCCGCCGCGTTGTAAAACAGCATCTGCAATTAATCCCATTACGCCAACTTTCCCTCCGCCAAAAATTAAGGAAATGTTTTGGTTTACCATAATTTCTGCCAGTTGACCAATTGCAGTTTTCAGTTGTTCATCACCATTAAAATTTGCTCCGCAGAAAACACAAATAGATTTCATTTTTCTAAAGTCGTGATTGTGTTTTAAAGGAAAGAATTTTTAACAAAAAAGCGCCGTCATTCTGTAAAAAGGAGATATCTATTTTAAAAAAGATTTCTCTTTTCGAGCGAAATGACAGCGCTGATGCTGTTTTTATACCGGTAAAAACAGTATGCTATTTTTCCAGCAAGCCATCTAAAGTAATGGCCAGATAATACAAGCCGCCAATGGTTGGGCCGCCGGCATATTGAATGTACCGCCGGTCTAACAAATCTGTTGCACCTAATTTAAAGTTGGCTTTATATTGAGGAACACGCAAACTTACTTGTGCATCAAAAGTATGGATTGCCGGAACATTACCAGTTACCAGCGGACTTTCCCACAAAAAGCCCTGCTGCCATTTGTAAATCACATTAAAACCTAAATTTTTAACAATTTCGCGATTGCCAAAAGAAAGATTGGTAGAAAGAATTGGTGTGTTAAAACCGGTTACAAAAATATCATCGGTTTTATTAGCTACCAGTTTGTTAAAGCTGATGTTGCCTGCCAAACTAAATTTCTGATAAAAGTTGTACGTAACGCCTAAAGCCGAACCATAATTATGATAATCGTTCTTGGCATTGGTGTAAACGCGGTAACGGTCTTGTCCGGCACTTGCGGCTGTTGTTGTAGTTGCTGCTGCCGGATCGCGGTTACGGTCCAGCATGGCCAAAACTGCTGCATCAGTTCCAACGGTTGTTGCTTTTGGTACATAAACTTGTACCTGGCCTAAAAAGCCGTTGTAAATGTTGGAGTAGGCATCCCAGTCAATTACTACTTTATTATCCAGCACTACGCTTTTGTAACCAACTTCAAAAGAGTTTATTTTTTCCGGGCGGGCTTTTGGCAAATCTGCAACCTGTAATAAATTTCGGTTGGCTAAAGCTGCTGCATCTGTGTTTCCGGCTGCTGCTACGGCATTATTAAAGTTGATCACAGAGGTTTGCGTGTAGCTGTTCTCTAAATATCCCAAACCCTGATCGATAAAAGATAAACTGCCTACTCTTTTTACGCGTCCATTATTTACGTAAGACAAAGCTTCAAACAAAGAAGGGAAACGGTAACCTTGCTGAAAAGTAACCCGAAAATTATGATTATCAACCGGAGAATAAACGGCAGCAATACGTGGCGTAACTTTAGGATCATAATACGGGTTGTAATCAAACCTTAAAGAACCTACCAGCTTTAATTTTTCATCAAAAAAAGCCTTTGTTCCCTGTGCAAAAGCACCTACTTTTTTATAATATACATCGTTGCCAAAGCTGCCATCAGGAAGCTGTTTGTTTCTATCGGCAATAGGGCGGGAAAAATCAACAAAGTTATTTCCATCCGGAATAATCTGGTATAAACGGGCATCGGCACCAATTAATAAATCGAATATTTTTACCGTTTTTGATAAGTCCCATTGGCCTTCCACATGGTACATCCGGCTTTTTTGAACTAAAGCTGCACCGCCTGTAGCGGGTGCATCCGGAATTAAACTCGATTTAATATCCCAGTTATTGATACCAATAATGGTATTTTTAAGATCATTAAAAGCTTGTGTTCCCGGTACAACACGGCTTGCATCAGCAGCAGCACGTGCCATATTGTTTGCAGTTGCCAAATCAACGCCATTGTTTAATTGTGCTACTAAGGCTGTTTTATATTTTGCAGCCCAAACGCTGTTACTGCCGCCGCTATACAAATCTAAATTATCGGCAAGTGGTTTAACATTGTAAGAGTTACCGGTATTTTCCAAAGAGATGTAACTTAAGATTTTAAAGTTTTTGCCTTTCACTTCCAACTTGTGGTTTTGTACAATTACGCCATCCAACCTAATTTTATTACCACGCTGGAATGTTCCGTCCATATCACCAATGCGGTAACTATAAGTAATTTCGGTATGTTCGTTTGGTTTAAAATGCAATTCGGCATCAGCTTTAATGTTTTTAACTTCCGGGTCCACCAAATCTTTTTCGTAGTAACCGGTACGGGCAACACGCAAGGTTTGGTTGGCTTTACCATTAATGGTTAAGCCACTTATAGAAACCAGGTTACTTCCTGCAAGGGCATCATCGCCATAACGGTTCCAGGCATCATAAGCAGTGTTGTTAGCACCGTTCAATTGCGGAAAAGCCGGATTGGCGCTCGGTAAATAATTCGGGTTTTGGTCTTGCTGTGAATTAGAGATCCAGTCGATACCGTGCATATAACTTCCGTTGATTTTAAAAGCCCATTTGTGGTTAAAAGCTTTAGCGTAACGAACCGCAGTTTCGGTTAAAACACTTGGCGAATGGTCAATTCCATCTACGTGGTTAACACCTGTACGCTGATAAACGCTTAGACCCTGATAAGCAAAAGGGTTTTTAGTGATCAAGTTGGCCATACCATTAATAGCGTTCATGCCATACAAAGCAGAAGCTGCGCCGGGCGTAATTTCCACACTTGCAATATCCAGTTCTGTTGGGCCAATTGCATTTCCAAGCGGAACGCCTAAAGTTGCTGCCTGCATATCCACGCCATCAACCATCTGCATAAAACGGAAGTTGTTCGGGATATTAAAACCGCGCGTATTGGGTACTTTAAAAGTTAAGCTGGAAGTAGTCATTTGCACACCTTTTACGTTTTCTAAAGCATCGTAAAAGCTTGGGGCAGGAGAGTTGCGGATGGCGCGGATATCCAGTTTCTCAATAGCAACCGGCGAACGCATAATCCTTTCTTCCTGCCGGGAAGCGGTTACCACTACTTCGTTTACAATCATAGATTGGGTAACCAGTTGTATATTTAGCTGGCTTCCCGGTTTGTTCACCACAAATTCCTGCGGCTTAAAACCAATGCTTGAAAACACCAGGTGCAAAGGAAATTTTGCATTGGTGGCAATAGAAAACCTGCCTTGCGTATCAGAAATAGTTCCGGCAGTGCTGCCTGTAATTTTAACAGAAACACCAGGAAGCGTTTGTCCGTTATCATCTTTTACAATTCCGCTTAACAAGTAATTGCCATTTATTTGGGCGAAAGACAGGAAGGGGGGCAGCAGTAAAATAAAAAGTAAACGGATTTTTAAATTGGATGTAGAAATTTCCATGAATTAAATTAATTGAATTTGGGTTGATCATAAATTGCTTGAGATGGTAGAAGGTGTTGTTTGCTTCAACAACAACAAGGCAGGCATTCACATAAAAAGAGGTGGTAAAAGAAGTAGTACATAAACTCTATAAAATAAGTAGGCTAAGATATGGTTTGAATAATATTTACACAAGTTGTTTATCAAAAAAAATTATTGCTTTTGGAGAAGGACTATCAGTTTTAAAACCACAATTTTTAGGCGGTAAAAGAAGTATCCAACTTTGTAGTTTGAAGGTTTGAACCAATAATTCCTTCGAAAATTAAATCAATCCTGTTTCATTCATTTTACAAAACAAAACATATTAATATCTTAGCATTCTAATTATGAGTAGAATATGCAGTTTGAAAACGCGGGTAAATTTATTTTAAACAAGCTAAGTAAAGAGTTGCCCAAGCGTTTATCTTACCATAGCGTAGAACATATTCTGGATGTTTGTGACGCAGCAAAATTAATCGGGGAACAGGAAAAAATTTCTGACGAGGAAATGAAACTGCTGCTTACTGCTGCCTGGTACCATGATTCCGGCTTTTTAAAAGGAGCGAAAGACCACGAAGAAGAATCTTGCCGGATTGCCAAAGAAAACCTGCCACGATTTGATTATCCGCCTGAAAAAATTGAAAGAATATGCGGAATGATTATGGCGACAAAAATACCGCAATCGCCCAAAAACCATCTGGAAGAAATTTTAGCCGATGCCGACTTGGATTATTTAGGCCGTGATGATTTTTTTAGTATTGGCGATAAACTGTTTAACGAACTTTCTATCTTCGGCTTCATCAGTACCGAGGATGAATGGAACCGTTTGCAAGTTAGATTTTTAGAAAGCCATCACTATTTTACAGAAACGGCTATCAAACTCAGAAAAAATAAAAAAGAAGAACATTTAGCGCTTGTTAAATCAAAAATAAGATAACCCTTTCATGAAAAGTATCCCATTTTCACACACCGTAAGAGATACTTTATCTACTATCGCCGGTATTTTATTTTGCGGTTTTGCTTTAAAAAGCTTTTTGATCCCGAACCAGTTTTTTGATGGTGGCGTAACTGGTATTTCCCTGCTCATCCATGAACTCTATCATGTTAATATCGCTTATGTAATTGTACTCGCTAATTTGCCGCTTATTATTATGGGCGCTTATCAGGTTAACCGCACTTTTGCTTTACGTACGCTTGCGGCTGTTATTGGCCTTGGGCTTTGCCTGGCTTTTATCAATTATCCGCCGGTTACTTCCGATAAATTGCTGGTTTCTATTTTTGGCGGTGTTTTTATGGGGATTGGCGTTGGTTTGGCCATTCGCGGCGGTTGTGCCTTGGATGGGATAGAAGTGCTTGCCTTATACACCAACCGCCGGATAAGTTTTACCATCAGCGAGATTATATTAGGGATCAACATTATCATCTTCCTGATTGCTGCCATTGAGCTGGGTTTGCCAACGGCTTTGTATTCGATTTTAACTTATTACACGGCTTCTAAAACCATTAGTTTTGTGATAGAAGGTTTGGAGGAATATACTGGTGTGACCATTATTTCCGGAGAAAGCCAGCCTATTAAAGAAAAATTAGTGATGGAATTAGGCCGTGGCATAACGATTTATAAGGGCGAACGCGGCTTCTTAAAAAACAGTTTTGACATCAGCCAGGATTGTGATATTGTTTTTACCGTAGTTACCCGTTTAGAAGTGAGGCGGTTAAGAAACATGGTGCATGCCATCGACCCGAAAGCTTTTATATTTACCAGCACCATTAAAGAAGCAGCAGGCGGCGTGCTCAAAAGAAGGGTAAGAGAACATTAAATTTATTGCTGTAACTATTGTCAATGCTGTTTTTATCGGCTAAAAATCTTATTCTCCCCAGGCCGTAATTACTAAGTTTCTTCTTCCGCCGTAATTCCGGTGCTCGCATAAATAAATGCCTTGCCAAGTTCCTAAAGCTAACCTTCCATTGCGGATTGGAATTGTTACCGAACTTCCTAACATTGCTGCTTTTAAATGTGCAGGCATATCGTCTGATCCTTCATCATTGTGCGAATAATTGGGATCATCTTCCGGAACCGCTTTATTAAAATACATCTCAAAATCTTTTCTTACAGTTGGGTCTGCATTTTCATTAATGCTTAAAGAAGCGGATGTATGCTGAATAAAAACCTGAAAAATACCAGTTTTAATCTCAGCAATTTGAGGCAATGCGTTTATGATTTCGGAAGTAACGAGGTGGAAACCTCTTTTTCTTTCTCTAAGTTGCAGCATTTGCTGGTATATTTTAAACATAGCTAAATTTTTAGGTGATAAAAGAAGTATCAGTTATCCCTATAAAATAAAAAACTTTTTTTGTGGGATTGCAAGTTGGTAAACAAGAATATCGATCAGGAAATTAAATAAGTATTTGCTTTAAACTTACTTGTTAAATTACGAATGCTTCTTTTATCACACAAATTTTAAATACTTTATCTTGTAAACTAAAAGACAAAAGCCTTGCAAATTTTTGGGTGATAAAAGAAGCATTGTACTTCAACTTGTAATTACATTGCACTTTTACAAGTTACAATTTTGGACAAAACTGCTATTTTTTTCTTTCAACAAACTTGTGAAACGTGCTTATTTCACCGTCTGCTTTTTTATCCTGATATAATAAATCAAGGTTATTTTTATCAAAGTTCTTAAAAAAATCTTCCCAGCTAATTTCTTCAAACCGATCGTCAGCATCGCTGTGTTTAGGAAAATGTATCCTGATTACGCCGCTGTCTTCCTCTTTACCGGTATTTTTAATTTTAGACGGAACACCTTCGCGTTCTTCGGCCCATTTCTGTATTTTCTTATGGTCGTGGGTGGTGGCTGATGTACTCATGGTTTTGTTTTTTTGTTTCAACTAACAAAACCATTTACCTGTTTGTTTTTTCGGCTTAAAAATTCACCTCCAACTAAACCGGGTTCCCGTTAGCATCTGTGTGGATGCTTTGATTTTGAAACCTGAAAAACATGGCCACCCATTTATTAGTATTTTTAAAGTAGATAAAAAGAGCACCGTCCTGTTTACTTCCGTTGTTTTTTTTCTCATTTCCGGTATCGCCCTGGTTCATGTGTATATCGTGAACGCCTACCGAAGGATTTGGGCTGAAATAAAAACGGTTATCAGGCCTGCTTCCTGCAAGTGCATCATTCCATCCCGAACCAAAAGCAAAAACTTCTGCATTCGGGTTGTTTTTTGCCTGTTGCACCCAGGGGTCAATGTCGCCGTTTAGATTTTCGCCTGCCGAATTATCACTTTTTGGTTTCACCACTTTCATTAAATTTAAAGGAAAAAGAGGCGGGTTAAAATGTACATAATCTAAACAAATGGAAGGCAGCATGGCAGCTTTAAGGGTAAAACCCTGCTTGCATTTCAATATGCTGTTAATAACAGGATGTTTATAATTTTCATCCTTGTAATACATCACCATCCTGTCGGTATCTAATACCGTATTGCCATCGGGCGCGTAAGCAATACTTTGACCGGCAAACTTAGAATAAACGTCTACAGCTATGCGGTATGGCTGATCTGCCTGAACAATAATCTGGTAATGATCTGTACCAGAATTATAAGGAATGGCATCGGTTATTTTTCCCCGTAAAACTCCGTAATTGACTGGCATAAAGTTTTTTTAGTAAAAGTAAGTGTCTTTTTTAATTCCAAAGTAATGCTTTTACAAAATGTAGTGTTTAACATATTTTTTTGGTTATAAACCTTTATGTATTATTAGAAGTGCAGTTTTATATCAAAAGGTTGAAACAAAAATTGCACCAGGTGTGTACACAAAAAATCCAGTTTCAACTTATCCGAAAACATAGCTTTAACCTGTTTCTTAAACCACCTACATCTTCCAATTGAATTTCAATTGTTCTAATATTTAATTTAAAAGTTGTTAATTGCCCTTATGCCACAACAAGCCTTTCCAGTAATTACCGCCGACCGCATTAAATCTATTATTGGTGGTTCTTTAGGTAATTTGGTAGAGTGGTACGATTGGTATGTTTACTCTGCTTTCTCTTTATATTTCGCGGGGTCTTTTTTTCCGAAAGGTGATCAACTTGCACAGCTATTAAATACGTCGGGCATATTTGCCATCGGCTTTTTAATGCGTCCTGTCGGAGGCTGGTTAATGGGAACTTATGCCGATAAAAAAGGCCGCAAAAAAGCCCTTACCTTATCGGTGATGTTAATGAGTATGGGTTCGCTTCTGATTGCTATTGTTCCAAGTTACGGGCAAATCGGTATTGCTGCCCCGATTGTTTTGGTACTTGCCCGAATGGTACAAGGCCTAAGTGTGGGAGGCGAATATGGTACCAGTGCGACTTATTTAAGTGAGATGGCTACCAAAAATCACCGTGGGTTTTACTCCAGCTTTCAGTATGTAACGTTAATTATGGGACAGTTAATTGCCCTGGCTGTATTGATAGCTTTGCAGCATGTTTTTTTAAACGAGCAGCAATTGCACGACTGAGGCTGGCGCATTCCATTTGGTATTGGTGCAGTACTTGCCATAACCGTAATGTATTTAAGGCGTAATTTGCAGGAATCTGTAACCTTTAATGATGAAAAAACACTGTCTGCAACACGGGGAAGCTTAAAGGAACTGGCCCAACACTCTAAAGCAGTTTTTACGGTAATAGGCTTAACCATTGGCGGAACTGTGGCTTTTTATACTTTCACTACCTATATGCAAAAGTTTTTGGTAAACACTTCCGGGTTTAGCAATGCTACTGCTACCTTAATATCTATACTCACCCTGGTTGTTTTTATGTTGGTACAACCCCTGTTTGGTTATCTGTCAGACAGGCTTGGCCGTAAACCTTTGCTAATAGCCTTTGGGGCATTCGGTACTTTGTTTACCGTTCCAATTTTATCAGGGCTTAGCCATACCAAAAGCTTTGAAACTGTTTTTTTATTAATTATGATAGCCCTGGTTATAACCAGCGGCTATACATCCATCAATGCAGTAGTCAAGGCCGAGCTTTTTCCGGCAAATATCCGGGCGCTTGGGGTTGGCTTTCCTTATGCTATTGCTGTATCAATTTTTGGAGGATCGGCAGAATATATAGCACTTCAATTTAAAAATAACGGACATCAGGGATGGTTTTATTGGTATGCAACAACCTGCATATTCATATCATTAGTAATGTACCTGTCCATGAGCGATACCAAGAAGCATTCCAAGATTGATTAAAAGTTCTTATCTTAAACAACAGTTAGCTAAATAAAATTTAATCATAAACGACCAGTAGCAGAAGGGTAAAAAAACCGAAACCCAAGTAAGATAGATGACAATGATTAAACGAATACTTGCTATGCTACCCTATAAATGCCAAAGCCAGCTGCTAATCCCATAGCAGTAAAGTAAAACCACAAACATACCCGTAAGTTTACTACTCACTTATCAATACCGGAAATAATTAGTAGTAAATCTAATTTTTCCAGAGAAGTTGATCAGCTATTTTTATATAGCCAATAAACAGTAGTAAACACAAGTATGCAGTGACTGCTTAGATATTTGATAGATTTAGCCTAATATCAATCATCATGAAAAAAAGAAGAAACTTTATACGCCGAACTGCACCAGCAGGCACACTGTTTCCGGGATTAATAATGGTTTTAGTTTTAAAGCTTTCGGCACTTCCCCGTTACTTCTGCATTAACTGATGCGCCTACGGAAACAGGCCACTCAAAACATGTATGGAGAGGGGACGTTTTGACTAAAAGGGCAACTAATTTGAAATATCGTTAAAATGAGATGAGACTGGAAAGAATATCGAACCAAGCGGCTGATTGAAGTGGCCCTTATTATTATAACAGTAACTTAAGACAAAAAAAAGACGGGAAAGACTGTGATTTACCATGTCTTTCCCATGCAGTACCTGGGGCGGGAATCGAACCCGCACTCCTTTAACGGGAACAGGATTTTAAGTCCTGCGTGTCTACCAGTTCCACCACCCAGGCAGGTGATTAACCATATTAGCTTCAAACTAAAAGTCCTCTCTAAAAAAAGTCCCTCTCTTTTGGAGAGGGATTTAGGGTTAGGCTTGTTAGGCTAAGAGCGAAAGACGAGGTTCGAACTCGCGACCTCAACCTTGGCAAGGTTGCGCTCTACCAACTGAGCTACTTTCGCATTGCGGTTGCAAATATATACAGATTCAAAAAATCCGCAAGGGTTTCGCAACATATTTTTTCAAGTTTTTTATAAGTCGTTGGCTTTCAAAACTTCAGCTACCAAATCTCCTTCATAACCTTTGCCAAAAGCATACTGTTTTAGCTGATAGCTTCGTTTATAAGCATCTTTTTCTTTCAGCAAAGCGTCCTTTTTCTCCAAAATCCCTTTCAACTTCAATAAATAATCATCCAAATCTATTTGCTTCAAAGCTTTTTTAATTAAGCCTTCGGGTACTCTTTTCAGTTTTAGCGCTTGGTTAATCTTAATTTTCCCCCAACCTTTCTGCCGGAACTTTCCCAAAGCATAAGCATTTGCAAAACGTTCTTCGCTTAAAAAGTTATTGCTGATGAGTTCAGAAATAATATTTTCAGCATCGCGCTGGTGCAAACCCCAGCTATATAGTTTCTCGCGCACTTCCTGCTGGGCGCGTTCCTGGTAAACGCAATATTTCTCCGCTTTTTGCTGTGCTGTTTTGGGGTCGGGTATTTTAGGTTTTCGGTCTTCAGATTCCATCTGCCCAAAAATCGTTAAAATTCTTCTATTGACAGAAATATCTTCAAATTCGCAGCATGCCCGGCAAGTACTCTTTAACAGCAATAAGCGAAATTTTAGGTGCTAAAAGAAGCATCGCCCGCGAAGTAACCATCGAACATTTACTAACGGACAGTCGGCGCATTACTAACGCCAGCAAATCCTTGTTTTTTGCTTTGGAAGGTAACCGTAACGGACACGATTTTATCCCCGAATTATACGCTGCCTGTGTTTTTAGTTTTGTAGTGAAGGAAGATTATCAAATTCCACCTGAACTCGGCAATGCTAATTTTTTGCTGGTAAAAGAAGTATTGCCTGCTTTGCAACAATTGGCGGCATATCATCGCAGCAAGTTCAATTTGGAAGTAATTGCGGTAACTGGCAGCAACGGAAAAACAGTGGTAAAAGAATGGCTGTACCAATTGCTTTCACCGGATAAAAATGTGGTCCGAAGCCCTAAAAGTTACAACTCGCAAACAGGTGTTCCGCTTTCTTTATGGCAGATTGATGCACAAAATGAAATCGGCATTTTTGAAGCTGGCATTTCTTTGCCCGGAGAAATGGAACGTTTGGAAGCAATGATTAAACCAACAATTGGTGTGTTTACACATTTCGCTGCCGCCCATGATGAAGGTTTTAGTAGCCGTAAACAAAAGCTTGGCGAAAAATTAAAGTTGTTCAAAAACGTGCATTTACTGGTTTACAACCAGGACCAGGCACCGGAAGAAATTTCTGAGCAACTAAACGTTTTAAAATCGTTTACCATCAGCAGAAAATCAGAACAGGCCGATCTTTTTGTTTTTGATTGGAAAACGATATCAGGAAAAACTAAGTTTCAGGCCCTTTATCAGCAAAAAGAATTGAATTGCTGCATTCCGTTTACTGACGAAGCTTCTATAGAAAACGCCTTGCTTTGCTGGGGAACAATGCTTGCTTTAGGCGCAGATACAGCAACTGTAAGCCAGCGAATGGAAACGCTGAATGCCGTAAGTATGCGACTGGAATTAAAAAATGGTACGCACAATTGTTCCATTATTGATGATTCTTACAACTCTGATATTAACTCACTTGAAATTGCTTTAAACTTTTTAGAGCGGCAAAAACAGCATCCGAAGAAAACTTTAATTCTGTCGGACATTTACCAGTCGGGCTTAAAAAGCAGTGAGCTTTACAAGCAGGTTGCTGATTTGATCAAGCAAAATAAAATAGATAAACTAATTGGTGTAGGAAAGGAGATTTCAGAAAACCAAACTTTTTTCCAAACGCCGGAAAAGCAGTTTTTTGAAGATACGGATAGTTTATTAAAGCAGTTGCCTGCACTTCAATTTAAAGATGAAACCATTCTGTTAAAAGGATCGCGCAACTTTGAGTTTGAACGGATCAGCCGGGTTTTATCTCAAAAAACGCACGAAACAATTTTGGAAATTAATTTAAACGCGCTTCAACACAACCTCAACTATTATAAATCTATTTTAAAACCGGGCGTAAAATTAATGGCAATGGTAAAAGCCTTTTCTTACGGAAGCGGAAGTTTTGAAATTGCCGGAATTTTACAATTTAACACGGTTGACTTCCTGGCGGTTGCTTATGTTGATGAAGGCGTTGCGTTACGAAATGCAGGAATTACGTTACCGATAATGGTTTTAAACCCGGAAGTAACGGCATTTGAAGAACTAACTAAGTATCAGTTAGAACCGGAAATTTACAGCTTTAATTTGCTTGAAAAACTTGCTGTTTTTATCAACGAAAAATCGATTAGTTCTTTTCCTGTCCATCTAAAAATTGATACCGGTATGCACCGTTTGGGTTTTGAGTTTTACGAAGTGGCGCAATTGTGCCAGTTGCTCAAAAACAATCCGCAATTAAAAGTAAAATCGGTATTTTCGCATTTAGCTGCCAGTGGTTCGGCCGAGCATGATGATTTTACATTTCAGCAGTTTAATACTTTTAAAAAGGTATGCAGCCAACTGGAAAAAGCGCTGGGTTATACTTTTATCAAACATATTTCTAATACTTCTGCTATCAGCCGATGGCCCGAAATGCAGTTGGATATGGTTCGTTTGGGTATTGGTTTGTACGGAATTGATACGGCTATCGATCAGGAAAATAATTTTTTACAACCGGTTGCTACTTTAAAAACCAGTATTTCTCAGCTTAAAAAAGTAAAAGCCGGAGAAACAATAGGCTATGGCCGGAACGACATGCTGGAAAAAGACGGCAAAATTGCAACAGTAAGAATTGGTTATGCCGATGGTTACCTTCGTGTTTTTGGCAACGGTAACGGAAAAATGCTGATCAATGGCAAATATGCACCAACAATCGGCCATGTTTCTATGGATATGTGTATGCTGGATGTAAGCGATATTGAAGTGCAGGAAGATGACGAAGTAATTGTTTTTAATGAGGAACTTCGGATAGAAACGCTTGCCGCGCAGGCAGGGACAATTCCTTATGAAATCCTAACCAACATTTCGCAGCGGGTAAAAAGAGTATATTATTACGAGTAAGCAACAAGGAAGATGAACCGTATTTTCAGGGCGTTAATTAATTATTTTATTAAAGGAGTGCTGATTGTAGTGCCTATTGGCGCTGCTATTTTCCTGATTGTATGGATTTTTACTTCCATTGATAAATCGCTCAATCTCAGCGACCTGATCATTACCGATCCTAAAACGGGAAAGCCTGTTTACATTCCTGGCTTGGGTATCCTGACTATTATTGTGGTGATTATGCTGGCCGGCGTAATTGTTACCAACCTGATTACCGAACCTATTTACAATTGGTTTTCGCGCTTATTTCACCGTTTGCCTTTGTTTAATTTTGTATATACTTCTGTAAAAGATTTAACGGAAGCTTTTGTAGGAGAGGAGAAAAAATTTAACGAACCAGTTTTGGTTACGATGGACGAATTTGGGTTAAAACGGATTGGATTTGTAACCCATAAAGATTTAAATGTTATTGGTTTGCCGGAAGATGTAGCGGTTTACTTTCCGTTTTCTTATTCTTTTACGGGGCAGTTGGTGATTGTTCCGGCCAGCCGTGTTAAACCAATTGATAAAAGTGCGGCAGATATGATGAAGTTTGTGGTTTCTGGCGGTGTAAGCCATTTGGAGTAAATTTTTTATCGGTAAAAGAAGCATCAGTTTCTTTTTTTTAATTGCTGTACATTTTCTATATTTCCTAAAAAATTAGTTGAAATGAAAAATCTGTTGTCAATCATAGCATTACTCGGAATTTTAACGCTGCAAACTGCTTTTTCGCAACCAAATACTCATTTAAAACTATCTGAAACTTATCCTTCTATCGGTAAAAAAATTACGGTTACTTATAATCCAACAGGAACAGTTTTACAAGATAAAAGCAACCTGAATGCTGCTGTTTATTTTTTCGACAATAAAGATTATCCCGTAGCAGATATCGACCTAAAACCAAAGGGGAAATTGTTAAAAGGTGATTTTATCGTTCCAAATACAGCAAAAGCTTTTTTTATAAAAATCAGCAAAGATGAATTTGTAGACGATAATCAGGAAAAAGGTTATTTATACATGGTTTACAAAGATAAAAAACCTGTTTCCGGTGCTTATGCTTCTAAAGCATTTGTATTGTTTACTGGTATCGGACAGGATTTTGCCAAAATCAAAACGGATAAAAACGAAGCGTTCTTGCTATACAGTAAAGAATTTCAGCTTTATCCTGAGATTAAAAATGAATACAAAGCAGATTATTACTCTCTTTTGGGCATGAGTACAAATCCTGAATTCGCAAATTCTCTTAATAAGGAATTAAACTCGTTAATAAAAAGTGATCAGGAAAAAGATTTACTTTTAGCAATTACTCTTCTTAATATAATTAACAAAAAGCCAACTGCCGATTCATTAACTTCAATAATTAAATCAAAGTATCCTAATGGCGAATTTACAAGCAAGGAATTGGCTACTGCTTTTAACAATGAGAAAGATTTGGTTAAAAAGGAAGCTTTATATTATGACTATATAAAGAAATTTCCCGAAAGCACAACCGAAAAGAAAACAGTTCAGGATAACTTTCGAATGCAATTAGCAGGAACATATTTGCGACAAGGAAAGATAGATGATTATAAGCGTTGGGAAAATCAGATAAAAGACAAATCCAATTTAGCTTCAGGTTTAAACAACGTTGCCTCTGGCTGGGTTGAAAACGGAAAGCATTTAGAGGAGGCAGCAACAATATCTAAACAATCTTTAGATTTAACAAAACAACAAATTATTAATCCTGGTCAGAAAGCATTAAGATCACCAAAGATGTTGAAACAAGATTATGAATTTTCTTATGACACGTACGCTGACACGTACGCCTTCATCTTATTCAAACAAAACAAATTTAAAGAAGCGTTAAGCTACGAGCAGCCCGTTTATGAAAAATCAAAAGGAAACGATGCTGACGTTGATGAGCATTTCGCACTGATTTTAAAAGCAGCAGGAGAAGAACAAAAGGCAAAACAGGTAATAGAAACGGCCATCAAAAACGGTAAAAGCTCTGAAAGTATGAATGCTGATTTAAAGGCAATGTACATAAAAGCAAAAGGTTCTGATACCGGTTACGATCAGTATTTTGCTTCCTTAAAAAATGCTGCTGCAAATGCAGCCAGAGAAAAACTTGCTAAAGAGATGATAAATAAACCCGCACCTGTTTTTGCGTTAAAAGATTTTGATGGCAATACTGTTTCGTTAGCCAGTTTAAAAGGCAAAGTTGTGGTAATTGATTTTTGGGCAACCTGGTGCGGTCCGTGCAAAGCATCTTTTCCCGGGATGCAATTAGCGGTAAATAAATACAAAGACAATCCAAACGTGGAGTTTTTATTTATTGATACCTGGGAAAACAGCGATGGTTATTTACCAGGCGTTAAAAAGTTTATTGCTGATAAGCATTACACTTTTAATGTTTTAATGGATGAGAAAGGAGATGATAACCGCCAATCAAAAGTAGTTAGTGCTTTTGGTGTAGATGGCATTCCAACCAAATTTGTATTGGATAAAAACGGAAACATCCGCTTTAAAAAAGTAGGTTTTGAAGGAACGGCAGAAAGTATAAAAGATGAAGTTTCTTCCATGATTGAACTTGTATCTGAAGCGGATTTAACTAAACCAGAAAAAGTAAGCATGCTTAAATAAAGTACAATTTCATGCTGATAAAAGAAGCAAAGCATAAAAAGCATAAAATAATATTGCTTCTTTTATCAACACAATTTTAACTATATTCAACTTTAATTAATTCTTTAAAAAACAAACGAATAGCATGAAACAATATCTTAAGTCGGTTGCAGTTGCAGCGCTTTTGTTAAGCGGGTTAAACGGACACTCGCAAAGTACAACTCCTGCGCCGAAATTTGAATACATTACCAATCAACCGGCACCTGCATTCGCTTTAGAAGATATGAACGGAAAAACGGTTTCGTTAGCCGACTGTAAGGGAAAGGTAGTTGTAGTTGATTTCTGGGCTACCTGGTGTGGGCCTTGTAAAGCCTCGTTTCCTGGCATGCAGCAGGCAGTAAACCGTTACAAAGATGATAAGGATGTGGTTTTTCTTTTTGTCGATACACGCGAGAAAACTGAAAACTATAAACAATTAGTACGTGATTTTATCGCTAAAAACAATTATACTTTTAATGTATTATTTGATCAACGTTTTGCTGACGGAACAAAAAGTAAGCTTTATACAGATTACAAGATCGTTGGTATTCCAACAAAGTTTATTATTGATCGTGATGGAATTGTTCGTTTTGAAAAAATAGGTTTTATGCCAGGCGAAAGTGCTGAAGCGCTGGCTGATAATGTAGCTGGTATGGTAGAACAAGCTAAAAAACCAGCGGTTCCCGGCGCTACTGCTAAAGCAAAGTAGTGTAGATTAAATTGTATTTACAAAAAAGCGTCATTGCGTTAACTTGCAATGACGCTTTTTGTAAACAGATTACAAACTATTCTTAAAAGTTCGGTTTCAAAACATACTTGTTATAGAACCTGAAAATATGTTCCACCGCTTCATCGGCAGTATCTACTACACGATATAGGTTCAAATCATCCGGACTGATATTTTTTTCCTGGCCTAACATTTTTTCTTCGATCCATTCAAACAAACCTTTCCAGTAATCCACACCCACAAAAACAATGGGAAAACGGGCAATTTTACCAGTTTGGATTAAAGTAATAGCTTCAAAAGATTCATCCATCGTTCCAAAACCGCCGGGCAATACAATAAAGCCTTGCGAATATTTCATGAACATCACTTTTCGGATAAAGAAATAATCAAACTCCAGTAATTTATCGCGGTCGATGTATTTGTTATGAAACTGTTCAAATGGCAGTTCAATATTCAGTCCTACCGATTTTCCTCCGGCTTCGTAAGCGCCTTTGTTGGCAGCTTCCATAACGCCTGGGCCGCCACCGGAAATAACGCCGTAACCAGCTTCACTTAATAACCGGGCACATTCTTCGGCTAATTGATAGTATGGATTTTCGTTATGTGTACGGGCAGAGCCAAAGATGGAAACACAAGGCCCAATTTTGGCCAGTTTTTCAAATCCATCTACAAACTCGGCCATAATTTTAAAAATCTGCCACGAATCTGTTACCTTGATTTCGTGCCAGTTGCGGTTTTCAAAAGCGTGTCTTATTTTTTCGTCGCTTGTCATAATATCACTCAAAATACAAAAATTTAAATTAAACGGTTGGCATAAGGCTTTTACGGCGTGAAGTTATCATCAGCCCGAAAAAAGTAATTAAACCGTTTACAATGATCAATTCATTATCAAAAACGTAGCCACCTAATAAATTTTTAGATGAAGTACTTAAAAAATAGCATACCAGCGGGCTAACCAGGCAAATAAACGGAACCAGCTTATCATTCACCTGCTGCTGCTTTACAAAAAGTCCGAAGCTGTATAAACCCAAAAGCGGTCCGTAAGTATAACTGGCAACTTTAAATATAGCACTTACAACGGCATCATTATTAATGCTATTAAAAATTATGATGGTTAAAAACAGCAATACCGAAAAACCAATATGTACCCAGTGGCGTACGTTAACCATTTTTGCACTGTTAGTGTTTTGTTTTTTATTGAAGTTGAGGAAATCAATGCAAAAAGAAGTAGTTAATGCCGTTAAGGCCGAATCTGTTGTGGCAAAAGTAGCAGCCGTTAAACCCAGCATAAACACAATAGCAGGTAAAACGCCTAAATAATTTAAAGCGATGGTTGGATACAAATAATCGGTTTTGGTTACGCTGATGCTGTTTTTAGCAGCATAAATATAGAGTAACGCGCCCACGCTTAAAAAGAAAATATTGATGAGCACGAAGACGGCTGTAAAGCTGAACATGTTTTTTTGTGCTTCGCCGATGTTTTTACAGCTCAGGTTTTTTTGCATTAAATCCTGGTCCAAACCCGTCATGGCAACAGTAATAAACAATCCGCCTAAAAACTGTTTGCTGAAATGGAGTTTGCTGGACAGGAGATCATTCCAGAAAAAGATTTTAGAATAACTACTGTTTTTGATGGTTTCGGCTGCTTCAAAAACATTTAAATGCAAACTTCGGCAAATAAAAAAGATGGATAAAAACACCGAACTCACCAGAAAAAGTGTTTGCAAACTGTCTGTAATAATGATGGTTTTTAATCCGCCTTTAAAGGTATAACTCCAGATCAGCAATAAACAAATCATAACGGTTACGGCAAACGGAACATGGTAACTATCGAAAATGAATTTTTGTAAAACGATCACCACAAGATATAATCGGAAAGAAGAACCAATGGTACGGCTAATCAGGAAAATACCAGCAGCCGTTTTATAACTCCAGGTGCCTAAAGCAGTTTCAATGTAACTGTAAATAGAAGTAAGTTTAAGCCGGTAATAAAGCGGCAGCAAAACCGTAGCAATGATTATAAAACCGGCAGCATTACCTAAAACAAACTGAAAATAAGCAAACTGATCGCCGGAAGGCGCACCCACTTTTCCCGGAACGGAAATAAAAGTAACGCCGCTTAAAGCTGTACCAATCATGCCGAAAGCAACCAGATACCATTTTGAATTTCGGTTGGCCACAAAAAAAGTATCGTTATCAGACGAATTGCGCGACGTAAGCCAGGAAATCAGGATCAGCACCAAAAAATATCCGATAATAAAAGCAAGTAAAATTCCAGGAGCCATGAGTTAGTTGATGGTTTTGGGTTGATGGTTCATAGTAAGAAGTTGATGGCAATTGGTTTATTGTTCATAGAGGATATATTAGTGATTAATCTAAGGATTTTTTCATGTTGGTAATCATTTTTACCAACACATCGTGTTCCTCGTAAAGCGTTTTAAATTGTATTTCATCAATATAACTTCTTCTTTTTGCAATAAACAAACAGCTTACCACTTCTATGGCAGAACGTAAAGAATAATTCAAAAATAATTTAAAAGAGGCTTTAGTTTGTCCGGTTGATCCTTCGGCAATGTTTAATACTACCGAATCTGATGCTCTTTTCATTTGCGAAGAAAGTACAAAAAGTTCATCTTTTGGTAAGGTTTTACTAAACAGAAAAACAGCCTCGTTCAAATCCATTGCCTTTTTCCAAATGTTCAATTCTTCAAAACGAAACGCCATATTGATCGTAATTAATTCAAAAAAATAAATGTAATAACATATTCGGATTATCTGCTTTATCCATGAACTATTACCCATGATCCATTCCCTATAAACCATCAACTTTTTCTTATTTTCGCACCATGAACTTTTCTTCCAAGCTACTGGAAACCGCCGTAGCCGAATTTGCAAAACTTCCCGGAATCGGACAAAAAACTGCGCTTCGTTTGGTGCTGCATTTATTGGACGAGGACAAAGAGGAAGTGGAGCGTTTTAGCCATGCCATTAGTAAGTTGCGCAATGAAGTTCAGTTTTGCGAGGCCTGTCATAACATTTCCGATCAGGCAGTTTGCGAAATCTGTGCTTCTCCACGCCGTAACCATCAGTTAATCTGTTTGGTAGAAGATACGCGCGATGTAATGGCGATAGAAAACACCAGCCAGTACAACGGCTTGTACCACGTTTTAGGCGGATTAATTTCGCCGATGGATGGCGTTGGGCCTTCTGACCTCAATATTGATTCTTTAATTGAACGGATAAAAAATACCGAAGTAACCGAAGTGATTTTTGCCGTAAGTGCAACGATGGAAGGCGATACCACTATTTTTTACCTCAACAAAAAACTAAAAGATTTTCCGCTTAAAATTTCTACCATTGCCCGCGGAATCGCTTTTGGCGGCGAACTGGAATATGTGGATGAAATTACGTTAGGCCGCTCTATTGCAACACGAGTTTTGTATGAAAGTTCGATTAAATAGTGATGCTTCTTTTATCGGCATAAAAATCGCGTTGTCATTTCTCCTTTCAATCAAAATGACAAAAAGCATAAACTTATAAGCACATAACATTCAATATAAACATTTTTACATGAGTTTTAAAGGAAAAACAGTTGTAATAACAGGCGCTTCATCCGGCATTGGCGAAGCTTTGGCAAACGAAATGGCTTCCCGCGGGGCAAACCTTGTTTTAGGCGCAAGGCAGTTTGTTACTTTATGTGAGATTGCCCAAAACCTCGAAAAAAAATATGGCATAAAAGCAGTAGCAGTTCAATGCGATGTAAGCAAAGAAGAAGATTGTAAAGCTTTAATTCATCAGGCTATTCATACTTTTAAAAGTATCGATATTTTGATAAATAATGCTGGTATTTCCATGCGCGCTTTGTTTAAGGATTTGGATCTGGTGGTTTTGAAAAACCTCATGGACGTAAACTTCTGGGGCACCGTTTACTGCACCAAGTATGCAATGGAAGAATTGTTAAAATCAAAAGGAAGCATTGTTGGCATTTCTTCGATTGCGGGTTTTAAAGGTTTGCCTGGCAGAACGGGTTACTCGGCTTCCAAATTTGCGATGAACGGTTTTTTAGATAGTTTACGGGTAGAAAATTTAAAAACTGGTTTGCATGTGATGACTGCTTGTCCGGGATTTACCGCTTCCAACATCCGAAGTACTGCTTTATCAAAAGACGGAACGGCGCATGGCGAAACTTCTATGGAAGAAGAAAAAATGATGACAGCCGCAGAAGTTGCCAGAATTATTGCAGATGGAATAGAAAAACGTGAACGTGTTTTGGTGATGACTGGTCAGGGAAAATTAACAGTTTTGTTAAGTAAATTTATTCCAAAATTTGTAGATAAAAAGGTTTATGAACTGTTTAGCAAAGAGAAAAATCCGTTGCTGCGTTAATGTAACTTAATAACTGATGCTTCTTTTATCGATAAAAAATTAGTGCTAAAAGAAAAAAAATATAAAAGTTAAATTTTAGGTTGCTAAAAGAAGTAGTAAAATCAGCTAAAAACATGTTACTTTGCTTTCATGTCTTTGTTCATCGCTTCATTAAATTCGGGAAGTAACGGTAACTGCTATTACATTGGTAATGAGGAAGAAGCGGTATTAATAGATGCCGGAATGTCATGCTTAGAGACCGAAAAACGGATGAAACGGTTGGCTTTACCAATGAGCAGAGTAAAGGCAATTTTTATTTCGCATGAGCATTCGGACCATATACGCGGATTAGAAGTGCTTTCTAAAAAATATAAATTGCCTGTTTATATTACCCCGCTTACGCAACATTTTGGTAATTTGCAACTGGAACAACCAAAACCTTTTCAGGCTTTTGAACCTGTTGCAATTGGAAACTTATCTGTCAAAGCTTTTCCAAAAAATCACGACGCTTGCGAACCACATAGTTTTGTTGTTTCATGTAACGGAATTAATGTTGGTGTTTTTACTGATATTGGTTCTGTTTGTCAGCAACTTATCCTTCATTTTAAACATTGCAATGCTGTTTTTATGGAGGCAAATTATGATGATGAAATGCTGATGAAGGGACGTTATCCATATCATCTAAAACAACGGATCCGTGGAGGTAAAGGGCATTTATCTAATGCTCAAGCTTTGGAAGTTTTTAACGTTCATCGTCCGCCTTTTTTAAGCCATCTGTTATTATCGCATTTATCAAAAGATAATAATTGTCCGGAACTGGTACAAAAACTGTTTAACGAACACGCAAACGGAACAGAAATTATCGTGGCTTCGCGTTATTCAGAAACTGCAATTTATCACATTAATGGTTTGTTTCGTACTAATTTGAAGCAAAAAAGGGTAGAGGTTGCAAGGGAACAAATGCAATTATCTTTGTTTTAAGGATTTATTTGCAGGAAATCAATCGCAAAGGGTAGTATTGCAACCATCGTTTTCCCGTTCTGTTTCCAGGGTACTGTGTTGTATTTTTTGGTGTTCAAAATTGTGTTTCAGTTGGTGCTTGATCTTATTTTCTTCGGCAACCTGCACCTGATCTTCCAAAACCAAATGCGCAGTTAAAGCATTTTCTGTGGTACTGATTGCCCAAACATGGATGTGGTGCAAATCCTTAACCCCCGGGATCTTTATCGCCATCTTCCGCAGGTCCTCAATGTCAATATCATCCGGTACGCCATCAACAGATAAGCGAAAACTTTCTTTAAGCAGGTTCCAGGTACTCGAAATCAAGATCAAAACAATAGCAATACTTAGAACACTGTCCAACCAAAACCAGTGCGTATAATAAATAATAACACCGCCTACAACCAGGCCAAAAGAAACAAGCGCATCGAACATTAAATGTAGGTAGGCACTTTTAATATTCATGTCTTTGTCTTTATCGCGCAAAAACATCAGGGCACTAATGGCATTAATAAAAATACCGATGCCGGCAACAATAGCAATCGTCAATCCGGGTAAAGGTTCCGGGTGGATCAAACGTAAAACTGCTTCGTAAGCAATGGCGCCGATAGACAACAACAGAACAACTGAATTGAACAAAGCAACCAGAACGGAAGTTTTACGGTAGCCATAAGTATATTGGTTAGTGGATTTAACTTTTAACAAGCGGAAAGCAAGCAGCGAAAGTCCTAATCCGGCTACATCTGCCAGGTTATGCCCGGCATCCGAAAGGAGTGAAACCGAGTGGATATAAAGCCCGGCTATGGCTTCAACAATTACAAAAATAAAATTCATGGAAATACCAACGATAAAAGCAGTATTTACATGGGTTAAAGGTTGGGCATGATGGTGGTGTGAATGATCATGCCCGGCATGATCATGGGAATGGGCGTGCATAGCAATTTTTACTGCAAAATAACACACTTAAACAATGCAATGCAATTGCATTAATGCGGACATTTATTGCAAACGCCTTTAACCACCAGGTTTAATTCTGCCGAGCTAAAACCTGCCGGAAGGGAAATAGCCGGAATTTTAGAGTTAGGAAGGCAAAAGGTTTCTTTACACACGGTGCAATAAAAATGAACATGCAGGTCATGGTGTTTGTTGGCATCGCATTCTTCCAAACACAGTGCGTATTTTGGAGAGCCCGTACCATCATCAATTGCGTGCGCCAGTCCGTTTTCTTCAAACGTTTTTAAAGTACGGTAAATGGTAATGCGGTCGGCCGTTTCAAGTCCTTTCTCAATATCGCTCAAACTGATGGCAGAGTTTTGTTTCAAAAGAAGGTCAAGCACCAATAAGCGCATGCTTGTTGGGTTGATATTTTTACCAATCAGCTTTTGCTCTGTTTCTGCAGTTATCATTTTAATGCAAAGTAAAAAGTTTACTTAACAATATCCAAAGCAAGAATTGTTAAATCAGTTTCCATGCTTCTTTTACCAGCATAAAATCTTTGGGGTTTTATATTTTTTGCAGGTTAATCCCAATGTAGATTTTATGCTGATAAAAGAAGCATTTTAAAAAAGCTACCGGTTTCGGATAGCTTTTTTAAAAGTTAAAGCAATGCTTCTTTTACACGGCAATTTTTTCGGGCAGGTAAACGTAATCGATCACATCCAGATAATGCCGCAATGCGCTTTCAAATACTGGTAATTTAACGCCTTTTTCGCTTTGTAAAGCTGTATTCAGCGGCCTTTTTGCTTTTTGATGTAGTTTTGCTGCCGGTACGCCTTTTATCAATCCGGTATTAAAGCCGGCAAGTTCTGCTATTTTACGGGCAAAATCAGCATAAGTAGTTTGTCCCTGATTGGTAACATGGACAATGCCGCATTCATTGTCTAACAATAAATTAAGGCTTTGATGAACCAGGTCTGGAATATAAGTAGGCGAAAAAGAAACATCATTTGCTGCCGTAACCAAATGGCCTTCTTTTAACCGCGAAAGAATGGCAGCTACAAAGCCGGAAGTTTCCCAGCAACTAAAGCAGCTTCCAATACGGATAATTAATGCCTGCGGGTTTTGTTCGGTTATACTTGCTTCGGCTTTTGCTTTACTTTGTCCGTAAACATTAACCGGATTTACCAAATCACTTTCTAAATAAGAAGAGGTTTTGCTGCCGTCAAACACAAACCCCGAAGAAAAAGTAAGCATTTTAACAGAATATTTTTTACAAACTTCTGCCAAAAGAGAAGGCAGTTTAAAATTCAGTTCAAAACATTCGTCTGGTTTTTGTTCTGCCTGATCTATTTCTGCAAATTCTTCTGTGTTAATAATTGCCCAGGGATTTAATTCCTCGATAATCTGTTCTATTGGTTCCGGGTTATCCAGGTTTAGTTCGCTGCCATCAAGCCACAGGTGATGGATATTCCTTTCCTCACAAATTTTACTAAAGCCAGTACCCAGCATTCCTGATTTTCCTATAATGAGCACAGGCTGGCATTTAGGTAAAGGTTTACGGCGTTTAATGTTGAAAACACGATGGTCGGGATAAATAATTCTTTTTTCCTGTTTCCACCAGCCTGCTGTTTCCAGTACCGGATGATAATAGACCTGATGTTTAGCTAAAACCTGTATCATCCTTGACATTGCTGTTGGGCGTGGTTTGCCGGAATTTAGGTTAAAAACGCCCGACTCGTAATCTCCCCAAGGTTTAGTTACCAGCATATTCCAACCGTAAGTACCGAATATGGCCCATGCTGTAAGTGCACGAATATCTACGCCTTCTTCTTTTAAATGATTAAGATTTTCCCACATCTCGTTAAACCACCGCATCTGTTCTTCCCGGGTACAATGCAAATGGCATTCGGTTATGGCAATAGGTAAACCAAGCCTTTCCCAGGCTTCGCGAAGCAAAACCAGCGGTCCGGTTTCATCAGGATAAGGAACACGTACTACTTCTACATCAGCATATTGATGCCTGCCATTGCCGCCATGTACATGCTGCGGATACTTTTGCAGGCCTTCGTCTAAATAACGCTCAGAAGTAATGTAATAATTGAAGCCGGCAACATGTGGTTTGCAGTTGTTTTCGAGGAAGTAGGAAAGCTCGTGTTCTTTGATGCCAACGCCTAATAAAAATCCCCACATCTGCTTTTCTGGTGTTAGCGTTCCAGTTATCAGTTCGTAAGAAAGCCAGCGGCGCTCGTTTTCAAAATCAGCCTGATATTTTAACAAAGGTGTGCTGTATACTTTTCCAATATCTTCTGTTTGTATCAGTTTAGCTTCCGGATTAATTTCGCGGATAGCCTTCATGGCCATTACCGTTGCTTTGCATTCGCTTAAAAGTATCCTGTAAAAAGAATATGCGTTGTTTTCATGGGGATACCAATGGCCATATAAACCACAGAACCTGGCAGTAGTTAAAGGCTCGTTAACAGGCGTGTAATATTCGAGCCAGGGAAACCTTTTGGCAACCAGCTTGGCGTACGCTGCAACGCCTTCTTCAAAACTACCGTCAAAAAAATTAACATGTTTTGGACCGCTGCCGTGGTGCACTAAACCAGCTATCGGTTCTACTTTTAGTTCTTTTAACCTAAGCAGGTTTTTTTCTGCAAAAGCCCAGTTTATTTCCTGGTCTTTTTCAGGCTGATGCTTTTCCCATAAAATAGGATAACGCAGCATTTTAATACCTAAAGATGCAATCAGGTCTATATCATCTTCACGGTTGTAATGGCCGGAAAATTCTGACTGGTCAATGTAATTATTTCCTACACGATTAATTGTACCTTCGATTCCGCCCCAAATTTCAATTGGTTTTTGTGTAAACATATCCCTTTTTTATTATGTGTTGAAATTGATACACTCATTATTTAACTCTGCGGATGGCTTTTGGTTTTTAAAAAAGGCTTTTGTGGATAATTGCTTAACCCTCGGTTTAAATTTATATTTAAAAAACTTCGCATCAGTTCCGGGTAAAGCATGCTTCTTTTACCGGTAAAAAATAGGTGTTTGTTTTCGTATTTTTTAAAAAAGGAACAGAAAGGTTGCTTCTTTTATAGTGCTAAAAGAAGTATTAAGGATATTTTTTTACCGGTAAAATTATGGCATTGTCCTTATTAATCCGGTTAAATCCTGCTTTCTTAGCACAACTTCCTGTTTAATTAAAAATTCTATCTACAGAAAATCTTTATATTGCGTGTAATTATTAAACCTGTAACATGAAACTTATTTATCTACTGCTGGCAGTTGTTCAGCTTGCTCCTGTCATATCTTTTGCACAAACCAATTCATCCAAAGCCAATCCTGCTCAGGTAAAAACAGTGAACGGCATTTTAGAGGGGACTACGGAAGTTTCCGGCATCCGCAGCTTTAAAGGTATTCCGTTTGCCAAACCTCCTGTAGGCAATTTGAGATGGCGAGAACCGCAACCGGCAGAAAACTGGAACGGCGTACGAAAAGCCGATCGGTTTGGTAATAATGCCATGCAAAAAAGGATTTTTAGCGATATGATTTTTCGTTCAGCAGGAATGAGCGAGGATTGCCTTTACTTAAATGTTTGGACACCTGCTAAATCCTCAACAGAAAAACTCCCGGTTTTAGTTTACTTTTTTGGGGGAGGTTTTGTAGCAGGAGATGGCTCTGAAGCCCGTTACGACGGAGAAAGTATGGCTAAAAAAGGCATTGTAACACTAACGGTTAATTATCGGTTAGGCGTTTTTGGTTTTTTGGCGCACCCGGAGTTGACTAAAGAATCTCCGAACCATGCTTCCGGAAATTACGGTTTAATGGACCAGAACGCAGCTTTACGCTGGGTGCAGCAAAACATCGCTGCTTTTGGCGGCGATCCTAAACGCGTAACTATTGCCGGTGAATCTGCAGGTTCTATATCCGTATTTGCGCAAATGGCTTCGCCTTTATCTAAAAATTTAATTTCCGGCGCTATTGGCGAAAGCGGTGCCATGATCAATCCAACCGCTGCTCCGGTTAGTTTAGCAGAAGGCGAAAAAAGAGGGATTGCTTTTGCTGAAAAAGCTAATGCTACTTCTTTAGCGGCTTTACGTGCTATGTCTGCTAATGATTTGCTTGATGCGGCTTCCAAACCTGATGCTTTTAAAACCGGCGCTACGGTTGATGGTTACTTTTTACCCAAATTACCGGTAGCAATATTTGCAGCAGGCGAACAAGCACATGTTCCATTATTGGCCGGATGGAATTCGACAGAAGTAGGCTACCAATCTTTAATGGGCAACGATGCACCGACACCGGAAAATTATTCAAGTAAAATAAAGCAGCTTTTTCCGGAACATGTTGATGAAGTTTTAAAATTGTATCCTGCCAAAACAGAAGATGAAGTAATTCGATCTGCCACGGCTTTGGCCAGCGATCGTTTTATTGTTTACAGCACCTGGAAATGGCTCGATCTGCATAGTAAAACCAGTGGCAAACCAACTTACCGATATATATTCTCCAAACCAAAGCCTCCAGTAGTAAATGCACCTGAAAATACAAGTCCCGGTTCAACTGTTAAACCCGCGGTAATGACAGGAGCGCCCCATGCTTTTGAAATTGAATATGCTATGGGAAACTTAGCAACAAACAAGGTTTATGCCTGGACACCGGAAGACTATAAAATATCAGCAACCATGCTGCAATACTTTGCTGATTTTGTAAAAACCGGAAATCCAAATGGTGCAGGTTTGCCTAAATGGAATTCTATCAGTGGCAACAATGTATCTTATATGAATATTGGCATTCAAACCAAACAGGAAAAAGAGCAAAACCGTGGACGGTATTTATTTTTAGATCAAGTTTACAGCAAATAACAAATGAATGCTTTTTCCTTTAATTCTGTTAAATATAATTTTTGGCCTCTATATGAAGCTATTAAATTATATTATCCTATAGGTATTCCGCATGATAGTTCTTTGTATATTAATTATCCGGGGATAAAAAACCTTACGGCTGTTATCATAGAAAATATCCATAACAGTGATAATTATAATCGTAACTGGGTTTCGTTTCAAAAAGAAATCAGCCAAAAATTTAATATAGAAGTTATAGGAACAACTTATGGACAAGCCCCAAGTTTTAGTTGCGATTTAATTATAGAAAACTTTGAACACAATCAATTAAAAAGAACAAAGAAATTGAGTTTAGCTGTTAGCCTTGCAGGTAAGTTTTTTACAATTTATGGTGTTGATGAAACCATTATTACAGATAAAAATGAGGATAATTTCGATTCTGATTTTCATGCTATCAACGCTTTAGCTGTGTCTCCATACAAAGAGTTTGAACTTGTTTTTAAAGATTTAAAAAGCATGGTCGAAGCAAAATTTACAAGTTACAAATTTGTTCCTTTCGCTATAAATTCAATGTTTATTAAAGGTTTGCAAGTGCGTTATCTGTTTAAGGAGGAATGCACAATTTACAATGCTTTATTTAACCATTTATTAGATACTTATGATACCAAAAAGTCTCCACGGGGAGATAAGCATTATGGTTATGACGATTGGTTGGTTGAAGATTACAATCCGGAGAATGATATAAATATTACATTAACACCACCAAATCCATAAAAAACATCGATAAAAGAAGCATTGCAAATGCTTCAACTAAAAAATCCCCAAAAACTTCTCCTTTTTATAAATATGATGTAAATCCTTTTCAAACAAAGTATATGGATCGTTATAAAACTGAATGAAATCAGGAACAGATTTTTGGCCCGGAAAAGGCGCGTAAAAATGAGTAGGAGAGCTTCTATCGTTCCGCCAAACCAAAACATAACACAAGCGCATTGGATACATTTTCATTGTTTTTAACAAAGTTCCTGTCCACCAGGTTGGGTTTGGGATTGTTTCTAAACCGGTTTCGGTAAAGGCAGCCAACTTTCCGTGGGCAATGGCATAATCAGAAATGATCTTTAACTTTTTAGCGGCAGTTGGCAAATCGTACCGGTCGCGGCCCATATCGCCGTAATTGTCCATTCCCAACATATCTACGTAAGCATCTCCGGGATAACGCTCTAAATATTGTTCTTCCGTCCTGAATTTTGCATCCGGCGAAAACGCATAAATAAAATTATGAACGCCTAAACTATCGCGCAGATAAGTAACGGTAAAACGCCAGAGCGCTACAAAATCTTCCTGTTTGGTATGCTTTCTTCCCCACCAAAACCAATCGCCGTCGTTTTCGTGGAAAGGGCGAAAAATCATCGGTACCAATTTTCCATCTGCTCCGCGAACACTGTTTGCCCAATTGCCAATGCCTTTTAAAATTTCTTTGTATTGATTGTTGGCGCTTCCTCCCGGAATTAAATCGGGAACAGAAGCTCTGGAAAGCAAATCGACCCAATAAAAACCACCTTTAGAAAGCGGATTGTTAAAATGCCAGGCAGCCGTAATTACACCGCCGCGGTTGTAAGTATTAATGGCCGTTTGCCGGTCGTCTGCTTTTGCCCTTTCGCTTTCTTCAGGAGAACGGCCGGAAAAATCGCTGAAATCAATCCCAATAACAGCAGGATAAGAGCCGGTAACCGATTTAACATCCGAACGGTTAGCATCGCCAAACCAGCCATGCCCATATTGTGTGTCGTGCTGGTGGCCGAATAAGGTATGATTTTTAGAAAGCTTCCAAAGGTTGGCATATAAAGCTTTTGTTTCTTTAGTTGCTTTGGCATCAATCGGTTTTCTTTTTTGGGCTGTAACGATTGTGCTAAAAAAAAACAACAGCAGTAAAGCAATTGCTATGAATTTTGTTTGAAGTTTAGTCATTAGGGATATTTTGAAGTGATGCTGTTTTTACAAGTATAAAATTAAAAATTAGTTGTTAACCAAACGGCACAATTTTTTAGGTGATAAAAGAAGCACGAAAAAATAGTTTCCGGATAAAGCCAAAGCAGGGTTTTAATTTAACAGTTCAACAAAAAATATTATGAAAAGTATAAAAATAATCTTCCTTTTTTTGGTTGCAGGCTGGCAGGCAGCGGCACAAACAATAAACAAAGATGTTGCTTATGGTAACGACCCAAAACAAAAAATGGATGTTTACCTTCCGGAAAATGCTAAAGGTAAAACACCGGTCATTATATTAATTCATGGCGGAAGCTGGATTGGCGGCGACAAAATCAACATGACACATTGGCTCAAACCGTTACAAAGCGGGTTCCCTGATTATGCTATTTTTGATATTAATTACCGTTTGGCAAGCAGGCAAAACCCGGCTAATATTTGGCCGGCACAAATTGATGATGTAGATAAAGCGGTTGCTTTTATAAAAGACAAGGCCAGGGAATATAAGATCAACAAAAAGCAGCTGATATTATTAGGGGAAAGTGCAGGTGCGCAATTGGCTTTGGTAGAAGCTTTTAACCACGACCCGGAACATGCAGTTAAAGTTGTTGTTGATTTATTTGGCCCTACAGATATGGCCGATCTTTATACCGCACATCATGATTTGGCTATTTTAATGAACGGCACGCCAACTGCTATTCCGAATGTTTATGCCGATGCCAGTGTTTTAGGGCACGTAGATAAAAAAAGCCCGGCAACAATAATTTTTCATGGAACTGCCGATCCAATTGTTCCCATCCGCGAAAGTGACAGCTTAAATGTGAAACTTAAAAATGCAAATGTTCCCGTAAATTATATTACTTATCCGGGTAAAGGGCATGGCTGGAGCGGTAATGAAATTTTAGATACTTACAGTAAAACTGTTGCTTTTATTAAGGAGCAGATGAAGTAAAGGTATTATCGGTTTAATACATCTAAACGGCCCAAGACAAAGTCCCTTCCGTTTTCAAAAAATAATTTGTTAGAAAATATTTTCACATCAAACCCTGGTGGCAATTGTACTTCTGCATCTTTTGCAAACCCAGCAAAGTCTTGTTCAAACTGATCTTTAAAATACAAAAGTTCATCTGCAGTATCACAAACCCAGACCGGATTGATCAAACCATCAAAATCAGAACCAATGCAAACCTGAGCCAATGCTTTGTTTACCTCATAATTATTATTGTTGGCAACAGTAATTAAATGCAGCAAATGTGCCATAAAATGTTTTAAGTGATAATTGCCAACTGCCGGGTTTACTACGCCGCCTTCTTCAATTTCATCCCAGCCTAAACACTTATCTTCTTCAAATGCTTTGCCAACGGTTATTGTCCGTCCCTCTCCTAAAAACACAGCAATTTCCTGGTTAGAAACATATTCTGCTTCCAAAGGGTAATCAAGCCTGCCCGAAGTTTCTTCTTCAAACTCCTGGTAACCTAAAATACGTTTATCTAAAGATAAGCCAATCATTCCTCCTGACGTTAAGACTTGCAAAATATCTTCGTCATACAAATTGATACTGGAAGCATTGAAACAAGGCCGCGGCCTACTACCGCCTGTTACCGGCTTGCCTTGCCAAAGCAAAGTATAACCGTTTGTAAACGAACGAGTGTTGTAAATATAATCCGGAATTTGTTTGATAGAAATACCTGTAAAACCAGCATGGGTACAAACCATAGGCTGATTAATTGCAGCAAATTCAGGTGTATTTCTCAAACTATATAAATGTTGCCTTGCAGCCAAACTCATGTGCTTTAAATCGATCATGATTTTGTTTTGGTAACAATGCTTCAGTATTTCTATACCTCCGGCAGCAATCCGGTTACCTTTTGGCCTGAAACCTTCGGCGCTTAAAAACTGCATGCCAAAAGCATGGTTACAAATTTCAGATTGTTCCAAATGTGTCAGGTTGATGGACAATAACGCAACTTTGCTTTTCAGATCATCCAAGTTTGTAATAATTTCAGCAGCATCAAAATGCTGTAAAGCGGAAGAAAGCGTATGGCAACCTTCTACACTAAAAACAGCATGAATGGTATTGGTATCGCTTTCATTGTAATCCTGTCTTTTTTGAATTGGTTTTACTTTCTTATCGGTAATACCAAATTTACTTGCATTGGTTAACGTTACCCAATCATCAGTTCTAAGTATCTTGTAAGGATTGCCATTGATAATTGCATTAATCTTGTTTGCCTGCAAGTAAACACCAAGCGGGCCTCGCGTACTGCTTTGGATTAAATCAGCCGTAAGCATATCTTTCTCTGGTATATACAATGCAACACAAACGAAGTTGCAATCATTTACACAAAGTTGTGCTAAGTTTCCCTGTGATTGCAGGATGTACTCAAAATCTGTACAACATTTTAACAGGAAAGGAATGTTCCGCTTATCTATCTTTTGCCAAGGGCTTAATTTTTTTAATCCCGTTGCCGGAACATCTTCAGAAAAGAGGCTTTTTAAAACCGGATGAAGGTGGAAATCGAAGAAGGGCATGATGAATTCCTGATTATTAGATTAAACTTTCACACAAGCATAAATTACTTTATCCCTGCTTTCCTGGTTCCAGGAATGGGTTAGGGGCTGATCTTTCTGGCCTACGCCACCCAACTGGCCCCAATAACCCATAGGATATTGATGATGTACAGCATCTAAAGGCCCGCTGACCACAACGGCTACATGGCCATGGCTTTGGGCAGGAATATGCTCATTTCCTTTCAATCCTGCAATAACCAGGAAGCCGTGATCGGCCTTATCTTTTGCTTCAATCCCACCGGTTAATTGTGTCCAGACGGGAGATTGGATCTGATTAACAATATCATCTGCCTGGCCGGTTAAAATAACCTTAAAAGCAGCAGCAACAGCTTTGGCAAAACCACTGCAATTATTGCTGTTGGCATTAAAACACGCTTCGCAAACTTGTATGATCTGTTGAGAATTCGTATCCATAAAATTGATCATTGTATGAATTATACATTTGTCCAAATCAAAAAAATTATCAAAAAAGAAAAGGGATATTCCTTTTATCAATCTTCAGAAGTTTTATTTTTTTGCCATATCATGGGATTTTGAAAATAATTTTTTTTACATCCTGGGCTTGTTTAAATTTTGACCGGGTTATTTTCCATGCTTCTTTTATCACCTAAAAACATACAATTTACAAATTTTTATAGATTAAAAAACAAAATTTACAGGCATAAAAGAAGCATGATAAATTCCAAGAATATAAATTTAAACAAGTGCTAAACTGCTCTATGTTTTTTTGCTTAAAGGCTGATCACTTCTTTATCTTGTAAATACCTGGCTGTAGACGGATAGTTAAATTTATCTGTGATAGTAACGTTACCTGTGGTTTTATCTACAGCAGACACAACGCCTGAAATTTCTTTATTAGTAATTGTTAAGGTAACGTAACCATGGTTTTTATCATCTCCATAAATTAATTTGGCACCCGTTTGCCCATCAATTGTATTAATTTTAGAATTTAAATTGTGAAGATGATGGTATCCTCCATTGCCTGCCACCAGAAAGGGCGTAACAGATTTGTTGGTAATTATCTTTTCTATGCGTTGATAATTGTGCACATGGGCATTTAATACCAGGTTAGGTACCCGCCTCGAATCATTGATAGCATGCTGCAGGGCATCTGCCATTCCGGGGCTTCCGCTGTGATGGTCGTCAAAAGAATAGATGGGATGGTGTAAACTTACAATAAGCGCTTTATCTTTAGGGGCCGAATGAAGTTCGTTGGTTAACCATTGTTGTTGGATTGTATCAATCGAACCATGTTCAGGAACGTTAGTGTACATACCAACAATGGTAACAAAGGGGCATACCAAAGTATAGTAAACATTGGGCAGTGATAAGGTAACCCTTGGGGCGTCCTGAGATAAAGGATCAACATGTGGGGTTTCAGTCATAAAATAAGCAACCCATCCATCAAGCGATTTTTGCTCTGGGCCTATAGGGTCTCCGTCATGATTTCCGGGTATGGCAAAAATAGGTGCAGCATAATGATCGTACGGCTCATAAAACTGGTCATAGTATTTGCTTTTTTCGCCATTATAATAAACAACATCACCCAAGTGATAAAAGAAGGCAGGTGCATCAGCAGGTTTGTTATTATATAGGTCGCGCTTCATGGCAGCCGCTACTTGTGTTTGGTAGGCAGGGTCTTTTATGCCTCCGGTATCCCCAACCGCATGAAAAACAATTTTGCCCGCATCTGCTGCCACTTTCAGTATATCTGGTATAGCCGTTTCAATAGTATAATGATAAGGCGGTTCGCCTAACGGAGGAGGCAAGGGTTGAAAGGATTGCGTTTTATAGGTTAAAGGGGATAAGGGCTGAACACCATTATGACTTTGTGATTTACCAGTTTGAGGGCGGCTGCGTACAGCCCCTTGTAATAAGGAATTTGCCATAAATTATCTATTTTATTAAATCAGTAGAAAATTGTTTTGCTTTAAATAGAAAAATTTAAAATTCAAAAAGGAATTATCTTTAAGTCAAAATCTTGCATTCATTAGCCAATCCATTTGTAATTTAACTTGTATTTTACAATTAAATGTAATTTATCAACAAGTATAATTATGCTTCTTTTATCTGTATAAAAACTTAAATATTAAGCTTGTAATATTACTATTGCAGTATTTATACCGATAAAAGAAGTATGCCATTATTGTCTATTGCAATATTTTTATCATCGATTGTTTGGATTGTTTGTAATTAATTAGTTTACGCCAATAACTGAATTTAGATTTTTATTTAAGGTTTTACCGCTGGATTTGTATTTTCTTTGCCTTTTAAAGTAAGGTAAGTGGCACTGCTAATCCCTGTTAAAGCAAGGAGTGTTTGATCTAATTCCGGAAAACAAGTACCAGCCTGCAACTGCTGGTTAAATACATGGTGGAGATACACGATAATAGCGATAATTGTCCAGATAGAGTTTTGAAAACGATGAATGCTGATGCCATTGTCGTCAGAAAGAATATCAGTAAAAAAACCTTTAGAAGGTTCGTCCTGATGCCGGGGACTATCTTGTTCAATTTGGTTTTTATCTATTAACCCGGCAACGGCAATAGTTCCTGTACTGATCCCCATTAATATTAATGCAGTTGTATTGATGTTAATATTTTTGCAATTGACACATAACACTTCATAAATGTAGGTACAACTGATAACAGTTGTCCATACAGCTAATTGTGTTCTGGATAAACTATATGGCCGTTTGATAGAAGTATCTTTTTGGGAAGAAGCAGTTAATGTTTCCTGCACTTTTTTTTCGTAAGCAGGACAATCGCCTATTTCATCACGTAAAATATTCGTAATTTTTGCCATCACAAAAAAGAAGATAATAATTGCAGCAATAACAATCCAGGCAATTGTACAAGTTGCATTATTGTTTTCTACAGAAGTGCAGCCAGCAAGCAGGAATGCCGAAAGCAAGGCTTGTAAAAAATATAAAAATTTTCTCATAACAGCCGTTTAGAAATTAAAAAAATCTCAAACTTAAGCAAGGTTGCATTCCTTTTACTTCTTGAAAAGAATGTTTAAATTTATCTTCCTTATCATTTTATAGCAATAGCTACAAATAGCTATTTTAAGCGTTAGTTTTAAGTGATAATGATTACAAGGCTGGGTACAAAGAATTACAACCAAAATTTTTCCCTAACCGCTCTTTTGCGCACTATTAGTATCAAAAAGCGAAAAAAGTTTAATAACAGCCGGGATACCTGCGGCAAGAGCACTTACATAAGCAATTAGTTTGGAGTAAGCTTCCTGTTGTGAGGTGAGCAGGAAAGCCAGGATGGCAAAGATCACGACCAGTAATGGGGTTTTCAGCTTGCCCCAGTTGCCGTTGTCCTGCATCTGGCTTTTAATCTTGCGGACTTCAGTGTTACCAATAGCCGTCAGGATAAAGTTGCGAAACCCACGGTTAAACAGTTTTAAAGTTGTATCATCCCGAACAACAACACCTTTACTAATAAGCATACTTAAATTGTAGGCATCAAATCCATTTACCAAACCATCTTCGGCCAGATCGTATAGTAAAAATTTCTCTTCTTTAGTTAACGACTGCCAGATGTACATGTAAAAATAATGTGCTGTAACCTGCAACTTAAATGCAAGTGAATCGCTGTTGTCCGGTATTTTATGGTGTGCAAAGGAACGGGTTGCCTGGATAGCGGCAGCTTGCATATTATTTAAAAAGTGCGTGTACTGCGTTTCCTTCACAATAGTTTGCTGCCAGTCTGGAAGTTTTCTATCAAAATCTTTATGTTCGATGGGATGGATTAGCAAGCGGTAATGGCCAAGTAATATATGCCAGCGGTCCAAGTCCTGTACCGATGCCTTGCCCGCAGTTGATTTGTCTTGTACGGATGAACTTTTGCCCGAAACTTCTTCTGCCTGTGCATTTAATGAATCTAAAAAAGCAGTTGGATGAATGGTGGAAAAGATGATGATCTTGCATTTATTTTCCACCATCAGCCTTTCCAGTAAATTAAGTTTAATCCGGTTAGTTGTTTCATCTTTAATGTTGTATTCAAAATGATTGATTAAAACAAGTTTATAATCATTTGAAAAAACGCCTTCTTCGATTTTCTTCCAACGGGTGTTATCTTCGGAAGCAGGGTCTGGATTGTCTGGTATCTGAATTAGGTCAAGAAGCAAAACATTGTTGTTTCCGGTTTGCTTCCTATCGTAAATATAAGTTCCACCATCGTCTTGCTTCAATTCTTTACTGCTGATCTTACTTAATACGTAACTTAGTTTATTAGAACCAGGCAAACCAATAACCATCAACATTTTATTCAGGTCTTTGCAAAGCAAAACCTCTTTGTCAATCGCGTCCCAAACCTCTGTTTCAGGCAGTTTAAGTGTAAACAGTTTTTCGATGATGCTTAAGATCAACCTATAAAAAATAAGCAGTAAAAGAAGCATCAGCAGCCAAAAGGGTATTCCCTGATTTTTAAAAAATGAAGGGAAACGATAATTCAGGGTTTTCGACTGAACTTTTATGTAACCACTTTTGTAAGGGTTTTGTACAAAGGTTTTAGTGCCTATTGTATCTTTAAGCGGGCCCTTATATAAATGGTTATAAAAAAAGCTTGAGTCTTCGGCATTATACTGGTAAAGGTGGTTTTCGCGAATGGCAGAGGAATCCCGGTAAAAGTGAAAAAACTTCAACATATTGATAGTTAATTTCTCTTCGGGAAGGTAATTCTGAACTGTATCGCTCTTTGCTGAATAGGCAACTGAACTGATCCAGGAATTATCCGTATAAACACCACTGGTACCATTTTTAATATCGTTTAAATATGGTTTGTCTGCATTTGGTTCTTTTTCTATTAATCGATGTGCAAAATCATAGTGCCTGTAACGGATCAGCAAATTTTGTTCGTAATTGTAAGCCATCACATAAAACAGTACTACCGGGATGCCACTTGTAATAATAAGCCGGGTAAGTATCATGAGTGTAAAGCTGTGGACGTGGTTCCAGGAAGCCAGGGTAAAAGGAGTAACTCTTTTTTTTAAATTTGCGCCAATTTTTCCCAGGATTTTAATCCAATAATCACCAAAGACAAATAAACCAATGCCCATAATTAATGCTATGGTTTCAAAGCTAAAAAATCTTGTAAATTGATCCAGGCTTATACAAGCCAGCAAATTGATTAACCCGATAAAAACCACAAGTGCCCATATTGCCCTTTGTTTAATTATCAAAAGAGAACTATCGTTTTCTTTTTGATACCTGCGGGCAAACAAGCAAATTAAAAAGGTAAGGATAGCTGTGGCCGAAAATAGTAACATGAAGAAAAATTCTGCAAAAGTTGAAACCTTAAATGTGAAATTAAGCAGCAGTATAACCGTAATATTGAATATAGACGACAAAATATAGTAGTGATGAAAAGAAGCTTTGGGCCCGATCCAATTGATAGAAAAATGTTGTTTTTTAAAATAAGAGCCGGTAGAAGAAACAAGGAAAACTGTTGCCAATTCCAGTACCAGAAAACAGAAAAATGCAAATAACATAGCTAAGGTAAAACAATAGATCTCAATGTCGCGGGTATCAATAAAACTGTTATCACTAAAAACGGCAATCAAATAAGGCAGGCCCTTTATTGGTTTAACCTTTACAATATAATCCTTGCCCAAGTAAGCTGTGCTAAACGACTTTTGTGAATGCGATTCTATACAACTTTGCAGTTCCTCGTGTTTAGAAAATTCCTGCAGCAGGTTTTCATTCAGGTTCCGGTTTTTATCGGCATGATATAGTACTTTTCCATGCCAGTCAATCATTGCAAAACCGTAGCCCGCAGGTAAAATAACCCGGTCCAGGCATTTCATGTTGAAAGCAAGGGCTTCAACAATATTGCTATCAGCAGTGGACAGGATAGAGGGGCGGCTGATTACGGTAGTAAAAACCCCGGTAGTCCATGAAATTATCTGGTCCAAATAATAAGGCTTTGCCGGGTCTCCGTTAAGAAGATATGCTTTGTTTACCAGTATATTTTTGACATAACTGCGCTGGGCATAATTACCATGCGGCCCGTTATACTTGAGCGAGTCCCATTTAAACAGTTCCTGCCCGTACTGGTCCAGCCAGTAAACCTGGTTAAAATCTGTTTTGGGAAAATGTTCTTTTTCTAATATGGCCTGGATCTGGCTTTTAAAATTAGTTTCTGCAGGGCTTGAAATCGGATTTTTGCCTGATGCTTTAGTTACTAAATTGTTTTTTTTGCCAATTTCCCCAATATCATGATGAAAACTTTTGTTTTTATAGGCAAGCAAATCCAAATCTTTCAGGATCCTGTAATTCAGGTTTATTTCCTTTTTAAAAGCTGCCACTATTTTATCGGCTATAACATCTTTTGAATCATTGGTTTTAAGTTGCCTAAACCTGACGTTGTATTTAAAAAGGCAAAAAAACAGCAGCGACATCAACAGCATCGAGATAGCAATAGAACTAACCGCATCAAAGAGGGCCAACCTATCCTGGCTGCCCATGTGGTATAACTTTATTCCCGGAAATAAAATAATAATGCCTATGGCAATGATAATCAGCAACTGCACAACACCAGGCGGCAACTGCTTTTTTTCATACTGGTATTTTTCGTCGGTCAGCAATCCTGCAATAATCAAATTACCTTCTGTGGTAAACCCGACAGGTTGTAGAAAAATCTGGTAAACTGTGCCTCCGATTTCCCTTGTGAGGATGTTTGCACCCTTAATGCCATTTTTTTTACTTAATAAAGAGTCCGGTTTTACCTCGCTCAATCCGGACTGAAAAGTTTGATAAACAGTTTTTTTACCACTAAAAACTACATATTCGTCAAATAGTACATCGTTGGGCATTAAAGGTTTAAAAAACTGCACTACATCCACCTTCATACTTATTTTGTATGCTTCTTTTACAGCCCTTTTTTTATAAAAATTTAAAATGTACTGCTGTGCAAATATATCCTCCGCAATATTGTAAGCACTATCGCTGCCAGAACTAAATATTTTTTTAAAATCACTTGCATTAACCGGTTCGATCGGCGTAAGCTTAAAACTTCCAAAAGTATTTTTTTTAATATACCCCTGAATGCTGGTGTCCAGTTTACTTTTACTGATATAGGCCGAAAGCAGGTTGTTTAAAAGCGAAACACTGTTTTGGATTTTAGACTGGATGTTCCGGTCAATGTTTTGCATGGCACGAAAGCCTTGTTCCCTGATCCTTCTTTCTTTTATCGGGATATACACGTACATATAACTGGCCCCTAAAAACACAATTACCAGTACTGTACCAAAAATGGCCATCATACCTTTACCCGAAGAGAAAAAGCTTTTCATAAAGCAGGAAATTCATCAGGAAGGCAAACCATTGACCCAACCGGCCTGACTGATTAAAGGTTGTATTTTCTTTACACCGTAAAAGGCAGTAACCAGTTCGTCGCGGTGTGTTGGCGTATTGTTTAGGTCTTTGGTAAATTTATTTTCTTTCATAATGTAATCCGTCATGGCCTGCCCAATTGCTTTCAATAAATCAAACTTGCTTACATCATCCATAGAAATGCCATTCAAATCTTCCTTAGTCAATCCGCTTATCCGGTTTGCATTAACTGCATGGATGCCCGAAATATCATTATCGGGAAGCAGTTGCATAGCTTCGCAGTTTAAAGAGATCTGGAAACGGCGGTAGTTGAGCTGAAGCAAGGGACTACGGAAAACATCAGTTTGCATGGAACTTGCGTCCTGACCGGATTCGTCCATCACATAATTTAACCAAAAATATGCATCAGGCCCGGTAGGGCTTGCAGCCTGATCGGGAGTAACCGAAAGTACCTTTGTTCCTGTACCCAAACTAAACATCGTTATTTTATCAGCCTGGTATTTGCCTTTTCCACTATAACAAATTGCTTCTAATAAAGCAGCAAGCGAAGGGTTATTGTAGGTAGTTGTGCCGCCATCGATAAACCTTTCTAAAGGAGAAAAATAAGTTGGTGCAGACATTGTGGCCTCCATTACGGTACGCAGCAAAGCATCTTTAAAAACATTTTTAATCTCTCCGTTTACTTCAAAGCAATTAAAAAAAGTTTCTTCGTTATCGGTTACATCTTTTGCCGTAATCATCATATCAACGCCGGTTTTGCGGTTGGTTTGCTCTAAAGTAATATCGCCCAAAACACTTTTAAGCGCTTCGCGGTAATTCTTTTTATCATAGGCCGGAGGGTTGATAAAGCGGTTGGCCAACAAACTCTTCCTGATAAAAACCTTGGTTACAAACTGGATGTATAATTGCTCGATTTCGGCTGCTGTTTTACCAAAAGCAATTAACCCGGCAATAATTGCTCCGGTTGAAGTTCCTGCAACCATATCGCAAAACTGGTAACACGGAATGCCTGCTATTTCTTCGATTTTTTTTAATAGCTGCAGCGTTAAAATCCCTCTTACGCCACCTCCATCCAAAGAAAGGATAACGCGATGGCTGGTATCAATATTTAAATTCTGATAAGCTTTTTGCTGGGCAGGAGTTAGTGTTTTCATTGCAGGTTCTGGTATTGTTTAATTTATTCCTATAGAAAAAAATACATGCTTCTTTTAGCACTAAATAATTGGTATTGCAGCTTGCTTTAAAAAATAAAAGATCAGATTTTTAGCCGATAAAAGAAGCATGCAAAATTAAATGCCAATTAGCAGTTTAATTTTGACAGCATTTATTGTCAGGCTTCTGAATATAAATATCTTTTAAACCAGGTTCTAAGTTTTTTAAATTTAACAATCTAAGCATCTTACCTGCAATAGCTACAAGTAGCTATATCTTGAAATAAAATTACTTACAGAGAGGCATAAAATTTATATCCGTAAAAACAGTATTAGTTTGAATTTTTAGTAAATTTACACAACGTAAAAATTATTACCGTGTTAGTTTCCTGGCTGCAACGTCACCTTTACCGGTGGTTTTTGTTGTTAACTGTTTTTATGCTAACAGCTATTGCTATGCCTGTTTGCGGGCAAACTTTTACTATTTCTAACGGGCAGCACAAGGCTTTGGTCCCATTCCGGTTTATCAGGAATATGCTGGTTGTGCAGGTTCAGATCAACAATCGCGGCCCTTATAATTTTATTTTAGATACCGGCTGCGGATTGATGCTGATTACAGACCCGCTACTGGTTGATTCGCTCAGCCTGAAATACAAAAAAAGAGTAAAAGTTACGGGTTTGGGCGAAGGTGAAGACCTGGACGCCTGGATGGTACCAGTACTTGATGTAAAAATAAAAGGTATTGAAGGCAAAAACATATCGGCTGCTATCCTCAGCAAAGATGTTTTAGACCTTTCTTCCTTTGCCGGCATCCATATTCATGGATTGATTGGGTATGATTTTTTTAACAGTTTCCCCGTAAAAATAAATTTTACCGATAGTACCCTAACTGCTTTTAGCACACATAAAGTGCCTGTCTGGCGGAAAGGAACAAAGATCCCGTTGAATATCGAAGACAAAAAACCTTATTTAAATGCCAATATCAACTTTAAAGAAGGGTGTGGCCTGCCGTTAAAATTAATGGTTGATCTGGGTGCCGGCCATCCATTATCTGTAGAAAACGGCTGGAACAGCAGCAGTACCATGCCCGATAAGTTTATAACAGCCGCTAACCTGGGGGTTGGCTTAAGCGGGCCAATTAACGGCTTTATGAGCCGTGTTGATGAAATGAAAATTGGAAACTACCAATTCCGCCAGGTAATTACGGCTTTTCCTGATTCTTGCAGCGCGATGGATAAAGTTACTACCATAAAACGCGACGGCAGTATAGGGATTGACCTGCTGAAAAGATTTGTGCTCTTGTTTGATTATCAGCAAGGCTATCTTTATTTAAAACCGAGTTATAATTTAAAAGAGCCATTTGAGCATGATATGAGCGGCTTGGAATATTTTGCAGCGGGCAATGATTTTCATCGGATTATTGTTTGCCGGGTAGAACCAGGTTCGGCAGCAGATCAATTAGGCATTGAAAAAGATGATGAACTGTTGTCTATTAATTTTAAAGAAGTAAGCCGGATGTCGTTACAGGAAATAGATGAAATTTTACGCTCCAAAAACGACCGTACTTTATTGTTAGAAGTGATGCACCAAAACATACCGGCGCGTTTGCTGCTAACGCTTAAAAGGCGCATTTAAAACCTGGCTTTGTTGGAATAAGGAACTTTCATCCTAAATAAAAACGGTACTATTGTTTGTATTTTTGCACAGGGCAGGCTAATAAATACGTTTGCATTACAAATAATAAGTCATCCGTCAGCCAGGTTAAGCTTTTTTAAAAAGATAATAACATCAGCATGAAAACCAACTTTAAAATCATTTTATTTTGCATCTTTTCTTTTGCATTTATTAGTTGCGACCGCGTTACTAAAAATATTGCAAAAGAACAGTTGATGAACAGGGAGCCAACTTCTTATTTCCACGATACCTTTCGGTTAGAATATGCAGAAAATACAGGCGCAGCTTTAAGTTTAGGTGCAACTTTGCCTCAGCCTTATAATTTTATTTTGCTCAGCGTGGTTCCAATGCTGTTTTTATCGGCCTTGTTTATTTATGCCTTAATTAAAATAAAAGAGTTTACTTTGATCAGGATTTTATCTTTTGCTTTGGTTTTTGCCGGTGGCGTTGGAAATATTATCGACCGGGTTTTATTTGACAGGCATGTAACTGATTTTATGAATTTTGGCATCCAAAATATCCGGACCGGCATTTTTAATGTAGCTGATGTTTGTATCACTGCTGGTGTTATCGGCCTTTTCTTTTCTTATCAAAATGAAAAAGCTGCCACAGATCAGGTAAATGCTCATTCTAAAACTATTTAAATCTGGTTCATCAACCGCTCCTTTTATCAGGTAAATTTTTACCCGGTAAAAGAAGCATCAACATAAATATTAACTCCTGTTTGCCCTTGTTTTTAGAAATTTTGTTCCGCGATGAGTACCTTATTGCCATCAATAAACCACATGGTTTGCTTGTCCACCGTTCGTCTATTGCCCGCGATGTAAACGAGTTTGCTTTGCAGCTGTTAAAAAACCAGATCAACCAATGGGTAAACCCGGTACATCGGATTGACCGAAAAACGGCCGGCATTTTAGTATTTGCTTTGGATAAAGAAACCGAAAAAGCGATGCAGCAGCAATTTGCAGAAAACAAAGTGCAAAAAAAGTATCTGGCAATTGTACGCGGCCACACGCCCGGACAACAGGAAATTGATTATCCCTTGCGGAAAGAGAACGGTACTTTGCAGGATGCTTTTACAGCTTATACAACTTTGCAATGGGCAGAACTTGATGTTGCACTTGGACCGCATCCAACTTCCAGGTACTCTTTGGTTGAAGCAAAACCAACAACCGGAAGGATGCACCAATTGCGTAAACATTTTAGTCATATCTTTCATCCAATTATTGGCGACCGGACACATGGTTGTAATAAGCAAAACCGGATGTTTAAACAAAATTGGGAAATGGATACCATGCTTTTACATGCTTCGGAACTGTCCTTCCAACATCCGGTAACCCAAATGCAAATTCATATTAAAGCGCCTTTACAACAGGAGTTTTTGCGTGTAATGCAATTAATGGGATGGCAAAAGCCGGATTAATTGGAGTTTTACGGCCAGTTTATAAGGAATTTTATCATCAAAAACACCTTTTCCGCTTTTTACAATTAACCAAACCATGCGAAAGCTTTTATTCATCCTGTTAATTATACTTGGATTTTTATCCTGTAAAAGAAGTATCCACCAGCAAACACCACCTGAGTACGATACCAACCTTGTGCATACGTTACGAAAGCTGGAACAGCGTTATGCAGATAAAAAAGTAAGGATCAATACCTGGGACAAAAAGGCGGATGCTTACCAGGATATACCTGTTTTAGACGATGACCAGCAGATAACCGGGACATTAACAATTGGCGATAGTGTTAAATTTATAGCAATAGATTTAGGCCAGCCGGATGGGATCCGCGCAGCAATTAAACTCCCTGATAATAAAACAGGTTATATACAATATTGGAAAATAGAAGAGTTTGAACCAGCCGCCCGCATTGACCCCGACTTAAAAAATTAGCGGATTTATTTTTTATCAGATTAAACACTTACACTGCTTAATCTGTTATTGTAACATTCGGTGGTTTAGTAAAAAAAATTTATAATTTAACCTAACATTACTCCCTGCAAATACTGTCTAAACAAAATAATTATAGCTTTTAAAAAGCGTAAAAACCGCTCTTATTTAGAGTAATTATACGTAAAAAATCTATTATTTAATATTATATTTTTACCTATATTTATAAAGACCTATTTTTTTTAAAGTTTGAATTAATATATACACAGGCAGGTTATAGTAAACAGAAGTATTATTTGTTGTTATTTTAGAGTATGCCTGTTATTATTTAAAATAAAAAATATTTTAACTGGTATAATATGGAAACTCAGGAAACCTCTTATTTGGGCGTTGAACTAAAGCCCCATTATCTCTACGAATTTATGGCTTGCGGCATTCCGGTCCCGCACTATACAACAGATCCAATTTTTATATTGAAGTTTAAAGATGCAGAATGCTATTTGAACTACAGAAAAGTTTTAAAAGCGATTTTGAATGAGCTTGATTTGGCAGACCCCCAAAATTGCAAATATGAAATACAACATAGCAAAGCTTTTATCAGGAATATTTTATTTATTATGCGGGAACAATTATCAAAAAGATACAATTAATAATTGATCCTTCTATCCAACTGATAAGTTTCACTTTTGTACTGATGCTTCTTTTATCAGGGTAAAATTAGTATTGCTGTTTCAAACCAAATATTAATCCAATATTAAAACTGCTTTAGAACTTACATCATTTTAATGCCTTTTTCTTTAAACCTTGTAAAAAGCTGTTCTAACATTTTTCCTTTAAAACTTGTTTCATTATAAATACTATTGATCCAAACTTGTAACTTTAGTTCAATACTATCTGCGGCAACGGTATTAAATAAAATTTCGACCGGTGTATTTTTGACGGTATCTTCAGCCTTCGTTGCTTCTTCCTCTATAATTTTTTTTACAAGCGCAAGGTCTGCATCACTATTAACTTTAAACAACAATTCTGTTTTTAAATAACTGTTGCTTAATGTCCAATTTACCAGCCTTCCGGAAAGTAAATCGCCATTTGGTACAATTACTTCCGAGCCTTGCTGCGTTAACATTCGGCTTGCACGGATACCAATATCCAATACTTTGCCTTTTTTATCGGCTAATTCTACAAAATCCCCAATCTGGAATGGCTTTTCAAAAATCAGGATAATGCCAGAAACAAAATTATTTACAATGTTTTGCATTCCTAAGCCAATCCCAACACTCAGTGCACCTAAAACTACCGTCAATCGGTCAATAGGGACACCGGAAGCCGTAATTGCTAAAAAAAAGCCGACCAACAATACAACCAAACGCACCAGCGCCAGCTTAGAACTTTTTTGTTCGGCCTTGCCCATAAATGTAGTGTTGCCTTCGCCTAATAAAACCCCGACATTTTTTTGCAACCAGTTGGAGAGGTAAATAATAATTACAAAAAGTAAGATATTGCCCAGTGTATAATTGATACTGCCAAATGTGCGCTGCTTGCTCAACATACGCTCAGCAATAGAAAATAAAGCACCAGAGAAGTTAAGGTTGATAAAAAACACCAGCAGCCAAAGCAGCACAGCTATAATAGAAAGCGCTTTTTGGAAAGCTTTGCGTACTTTACTGAAATTAATTTTGGAGAGCAAACCTTCGGAACAGGAACTGATCCTGATTTGCAGTTCCAGTGCTTCTGATAAAATATGTACCAGCGTAGCTAACCCAACTACCTGTGTAAGCGAAACAATAGCGGTCTGACTAAAAACTTTTGCCAGGCTAATCCGGCCAAACAGGTTCAGGAATATGGCAAGGCCGTTCAGCAGCAGGTAAACACCAATTACTGGCTTTAAAAACTTTTTATGGATAATGTTTTTATCTATCTTTTTATAAAAAACAACACCCATATAAATAGCGCTGAGGTTTAAAAAGATAAAAATGCAGCGTAAAATCAGCCCATAATTGATAATGGCAACGGTTACGGTAATGGCAATATACAATGCAACAATCAGCAGCCAGAACTTAAACAATTGAGGTTTGATGCGGCGCCTGAAAAACAACGTTAGCACGATAAGCAAGGTCAACTGGATGAGTTCAACGTAGGAGGGGGGCGAGTCTGGCTCGAATAGTGGCGTTAAATTCAGTACTACAATCAGCGTGGCCAGAACAGGCAGTGTACTGATATAGTTAAACTTTAAAGAAGCCAGTTTTGGGTTAGCCGGCAGTTTGTTTACGACTTTAAAATTGCGAAAAACCCAGATAAAAAAAGCTGCTCCAAACAGGATCAGCAGCAGGCGGTTGTCCCAGGTGTTGTTAATAAAGTAAGATAAAATCCGGTTTTGGCCCTGGTAAGAAGTCCTGAAAAGTTTACTGATATTGGTTGTGGTGGTAATTGGCGGTGCAGACCATAAATAAGGAGATTCTTTGCCAAAAGCACTTTGCCCGGATGTTGTTAAACGTTCTTTAATATTAGTTTGCAAATCATTTATCTCAAAATAAAGTGCAGAAACATTAGCAAGCAATCTGCCCACACTATCCATTGTGGCTATTGTGGTTTTTCCCGTTTCTTGCAATTTTAAGCGCAAGTCTGTTAACTGGCCGCTGTATAATTTTTTCTGAGTTGTATCATTTCCAGCAGGAGACAAAAGTGTATCACCACTAAAAGTGACAACCTGTTTCGACATCTGCCTCAAATTATCATTATAAGCTGTTAAAGTTTTGCGCCAGCCGGCAAGCTGGTTTTGTTCGCCTTTTAAAATACTTTGATAACTCAGCAACGTTTTAATTTCAATAATTCGCGATGAACCTAAAATATCTTCTTTAATTTCGGCAACATTAGCTTTAACATCCGGCAGTTCTGCCCTGATCTGCTCCAGGTTATAACCCGTTTTATTATGCGTATTAATCTGGGTTAACGCGTTTTGTGCCTGCTCAATCCGAAAAAGTAAAGTATCAGGAATAGCTTTGGCAGAATCTGATACTGTTTTTACCGGTGTATTTTCCTGGGCGAAAGCAGCGCCTGTTATCAGCGAAAAAAATACTATTGCTTTAAAAAGGATTGTTGACCGAAGTTTAAAACGAAACGAAAAGCGCTGGTTTGCCATTATCAAAACAAAAATTAAGAACGATGCAAATTTAATGTATCTGCAAAACTTTGGTTTTGTTTTTTTTTGGAGAAGTGCAATTGTGTGCTTTAATTATAACCTGCTGAAAACTGAATGCTTCTTTTACCAGTATAAAACCTTTATAATCAACATAATTTGGATTTAAAAAGATATTAAAAAGAAGTATATTTAAGCGTTCAATTTTTAAATATAAACCCTAAAATCACGATTATGAAAAAGATTGAAGTAGTTTCTGTTCCTGTAAGTAATCAGGAAGCATCAAAAGCATTTTATCAAAAACTTGGTTTTCAGCTTATAACCGAAACACCAATGGGCAACGGACAAACCTGGTTACAAATGGGTTTTGAAGGTGGAGAAGCATCAATAACATTAGTAAACTGGTTTGAAAAAATGTCTCCCGGATCTATGCAAGGGCTTGTTGTTAAAGTTGATAGCATAGAAACTGAAATGCAACAACTTACAGACAAAGGCGTAACGGTTGGTAAATTAGATGATACACCGTGGGGCAGGTTTTGCACAATTATAGACCCTGATGGCAATACAGTTACTTTACGCCAGGAATAAAATAAATTTTGTTTCTCTGCCGGCACAACTTTGAAAACTCGGTTTTTAAGTTATCTTGCAAACGTTTTGATAACCAATTGGTATCAAAAACGTATAACCTAAATAAAACAAATTTAAACTATGAAAAAATCGTTGTTATTGTTCATGCTGATCTGTACCATGTCTGTTGCTTCTTTTGCACAACAAAAAGTAACTAAAGACGAAACTAAAGTTAAAAAAACAACAACAGTCCCACAAAAAGTGCACAACGTTTTCAGCAAACACAAACACTACAGCGGAACGAAAGTAAAACATGTTAAAAAAGTAGAAAAAGCGCATTAATTAAACCTTTTGTTAGTGTTTAAAATCAGGCTGCCATTACTGGCGGCCTTTTTTGTTTTGGTAATTTAGGTTGAAATATCAATACAATCTTCCTTACCAATTTTTATTCGATAAAAGAAGCATCGGTAAAATAAGAAAAGCCTTTTTAGCTGGGTGTAGAAGGGCAGAATGCTTCTTTTAGCAGCGTTTTTTGTTTCCTTCTTCAAAAAATAAATTTTGCATTTGTTTTTTTAATCGTAATATTGCGATGTATTATGGGGACTACAAAAACAGAAATATTTACAGAAAAACAAAACAAGCTTGCAGTTTTGCTGAAAGCATTGGCACATCCCGCACGAATTGCCATCCTTCAGGAAATTATTAAAACCAATGCCTGCATTTGCGGAGATTTAGTTTCAGAACTTGGATTGGCACAAGCCACCATTTCTCAGCATTTAAAAGAGTTAAAAACAGCAGGCTTGATTCAGGGAACGATTGAAGGCGTGAGCGTTTGTTATTGTATCAATCCTACCGTTTGGAAACAACTTCAAACCCAGCTTAAGGCTTTCCTTGAAAGTTATGATTTGAAGACAAACTGTTGTTAAAAAAAATTTGAAATCAATCATCGTAATATTACAATAAAAGAAAGGTCATGAAAAAACAAGAAGCCATTAACTGGCAAACATTTAAAGAACAATTAATACAAAATCCGGAACTAATTCTTCAATTTCAATATGCAGAAAACAAACGGGTAGAAGCGTCTTATCACATTACAGAAATTAAACAAGCCACAATTACTTCGGTAGATTGTGGTGGCGTAATGAACGCTTGGACAGAAATTATTATTCAATTATGGGAACCGCAGGGCGGGCAGCAGGAAAAAGCAATGCAGGTAAAAAAAGCGCTTTCTATTATTAATCTGGTAGAAAAATCGCTGCCTTTAAACCCTAATGGTATTGTTAAAATTGAATTTGGAAATTCTGATTTTGAAACCCATCAAATGTTTCCAAATGAATTTGTGATTTCTGGCGAAAATATGACTGTTGACCTTAGGCCAGATGCTGTACAATGTAAAGCGATAGAAAGAGGCGGCAGTTGCGGAACAACAGCGAGCGGAGAAGAATGCTGCACACCAACAGTAGCAGAAAAACCAAGGATCGCATTAAAAAACCTTGTGGCCGCTGATGCTTGTTGTACACCAGGTTCCGGATGCTGTTAATTTTATTGAACCAATCCAAAATATCCAAACTTATATTTTCCATGAAAAACATTTTAGTGCTGTGTACGGGCAACAGTTGCCGCAGCCAATTGACCGAAGGATATTTGCGGCTTTTTGCAGTAGAAAAGGCAAAAATTTACAGTGCAGGTATAGAAACGCATGGCGTAAACCCAAAAGCTATTCAGGTTATGGCAGAAGATGGTTTAGATATTTCCCACCACACTTCTAACCATGTAGATGAATATCTAAATATTCCTTTTGATGATGTGATTACGGTTTGTGATAATGCTAATGAAGCTTGTCCTTATTTCTCAGGAGATATAAAACGTTTTCACCAAAACTTTCCTGATCCGGCAAAGGCAACAGGAACGCCGGAAGAAGTGATGAACGAGTTTAGAAGAGTTCGGGATATGATCAAAGCTTATGCTGCTGATTTTGTAAAGCAACATGTGGAGAATGCTTCTTTTATCACCTAAAAATCATTGTAACAATTAGGCAGAAACAATAAATCAATTAAAGCAGTTTTCTTAGCTGAAAAAAAGCAAATGAAAGCCATCATAATTACAAAACCCGGCGCACCGGAAGTTTTAAAAATAAAGGAACGCGAAAAACCTCAACCTAAACCAAACGAAGTTTTAATCCGGATAAAAGCAGCAGGCGTAAACCGTCCGGATGTTTTTCAGCGAAAAGGAAATTATCCGGCCCCAACAAATGTTCCGCAAGATATTCCGGGCCTGGAAGTTGCCGGAATTGTGGGAGAAATTGGTGCAGAAGTAACGCAATGGAAAACCGGCGATAAAGTTTGTGCCTTGCTTGGCGGCGGCGGTTATGCAGAATTTGCCGTGGTTGATGCCAGGCATTGTCTGCCTGTTCCAAGTAATTGGTCGTTTGTAGAAGCTGCTTCGCTTCCCGAAACTGTTTTTACAGTTTGGCAGAATGTTTTCCTTCGGGGAAGCTTAAAAAGCGGCGAAATATTTCTGGTTCATGGCGGAAGCAGCGGCATTGGTATCACTGCAATTCAATTAGCAAAAGCTTTTGGGGCCGAAGTTTATGCAACAGCCGGAAGCGAAGAGAAATGCAAAGCATGCGAAGATTTAGGTGCTAAAAGAAGCATCAATTATAAAAAAGAAGATTTTGAGGAAGTTTTAAAAGACATTGGCGTAGATGTAATTTTAGATATGGTTGGCGGCGATTACATCCTTAAAAACATTCGCTTATTAAAAGCAGACGGACGTTTGGTTTATATCAATGCGATGCAAGGCGGCAAAGCAGAAATAGATGTATCGGATATCATGAAAAAACGGTTAACCTTAACCGGAAGCACGTTACGAAACCGGGATGCTTCTTTTAAGGCACAATTATCCGCAGCAATTAAAGAAAACGTGTGGCCGGTTTTGGAAGCCGGAAAGTTTAAACCAGTTATTTACAAAACGTTTAAACTGGAAGATGCAGCAGCGGCACATCAGTTGATGGAAAGCAGCGAACACATCGGCAAGATCATGTTGGAAATCTGAATGATTACGGCAAAACAAAGAAGCCATTTGTTGTTTAACAAATGGCTTCTTTTATTAAAATTTAGGTTGAAGTTAGCTGAAAGAAGGATGGTCAATATCCGGGTCTTCGCCTTCGGCACCTTCGCCGCTAATTTTTGATTTTACGGCATCAACCGCTTTGTCTTTTAAATTTGTAATGGCTTCTTTGCCTTGTTGTGCTTTATCAGCAACGGTAGTCCCTAAATCCTGCAAAGAATTTCCAATATTGGTCCTGGTTTCGGTTCCTGCATCCGGGGCAAATAAAACGCCCAAAGCTGCACCTAAAACAAGGCCGCCAATTAAAGCAATGGCTACAGAAGCTGCATTGTTACTGCCGCAGGTCTTATCTTTTGCATACTTTTTTGCTTCCGATGAATAGTCTTTAGCTTTATCTTTTGCATAGCCTTTTGCGTATTCTGCATAGTCTTTTGCATGATCTTTAGCAAATTCTTTTGCATGATCTGCATACTCTTTTGTTTTTTTCAACAAATCTTTTTTGATACTCATAGCATTGTGTTTTTTGTTGTAACAACAGTTCTAATTTTAAGTTTACTATTTTTTATACTTTTAAAAAATTTACAAGCAAAGTTGGTAAATATTAAAAAAAATGTAATCTGATTACAAGTTAAGGTTTTCAGATTAAAAATAAACATAAATAAGTGTTAAAATAGTTAAAAAAAACAGGTTTTTAAGCAGATGGCCTCCACTCGTTTATATATCAACAATTTAAGCCAAACTACCTGGATTAAAGCTCCGGAAAAGGTTTACGCTGATTTTAGTTCGGTTGCTGTTTGGAAAGCATCTGTTTCTCAGTTAAAACCACATTTACAAAACCTGCAAGCTTTGCTTTCTGTGCCGGAAACAGAAAAAGCGCTGCGTTACAAACAGGAAAACGACCGTAACCAGCATGTTTTAAGTAAAGCTGTGTTACGCATTTTATTAAGCAGGTATACCGGAATTGATCCGAAAGAAATTCGGTTTAAAGCTGATCAAAACAAAAAACCTTGTTTAGAAAACGCCTTTTCCGGCCAATTGCACTTTAACGTTTCCCATTCCGGCAATTGTATTTTGGTTGCTATTGCAGATACGCCTGTTGGTATTGATGTGGAAAAGATCAATGCTTCTTTTACCTACCAAAATATGTTAAACTTCAGTTTTAACCAGGAAGAAGCTGATTTTATTGAAAATTCTGCTCATCCAATCCAAAGCTTTTACCAGTTATGGACACGTAAGGAATGCTTGTTAAAAGCAACGGGAAAGGGTTTGGTTGATGATTTAACAGCAATTCCAGGGCTGGATGGCATTCATCCAAACCCGGAAACAATTATACAATCAGCAGAAAACTGGGAAATTACAAGTTTTAAAGTTGATGAAAACCATGTGGGCAGCGTAAGTTTTAACCCGGTAAAAACAGCATTGCAATTTTTTAATTTTCAGCTTTGATTAATATTTGTGCGGTATTTCGGCTTAATTGTTCTAATAAAATTGTTTTTCCGGCTGATAATTCCCTTAATAAAGAAATTTCATAATGCCTAACAGTAATTAAATCTGTCCCGGTATTGTACTTAAAATTGAAATCCTGCTTAAGTTTCTGCATTAATTGTTCAAATTTCCCGCTTTCAAAATCCACACAAAAAGAAAAACTCAAAGCAGAGTTTTGCATCAGGTTCACTTTAAAATGAAGTTCTGCCAAAATTTTATAAATTTCGCTTAAATGATTTTCGGTGATAAAAGAATGGTTTTTGGAAGAAACAGAAACTAAAACCTGGTTTGTTTTGACGATAATTACCGGAACTTTTACCGGCAATTCTTCGCCTAAAATTACCGTTCCGTTGTCCTGCGGCGTTAAAAAAGGTTTTACAAATAAAGGAATGCCCGCATTTTGCAATGGCTGAATGGTTTTTGGGTGAATGATACTTGCGCCGTAATAAGCCATTTCAACCGCTTCCGGGTAAGAAAGCTGATCGAATTTAATTATGTTTTGAAAGCGTTTCGGATCAGCATTAAAAACACCGGCAACATCTTTCCAAATGGTAACAGAGGCAGCATTTAAACAGGAAGCAAAAATGGCAGCCGTATAATCGGAACCTTCCCGGCCTAAAGTTGTGGTAAAATTTTCGGAAGTTCCGCCGATAAACCCCTGTGTTACAACTTTTTCTTTTTGCAGAAATGAAGGAATACTTTCTTTGATACTTTCGCTTGTTTTTTGCCAGTCAACCAAACCTTCTCGGTAAGTATTATCGGTTTGGATATAGCCGCGTACATCCAGCCACTTACTTTTAATTCCGGTTTGGTTTAAATAAGCCGTAACAATGCGCGAAGAAACCAGCTCGCCAATGGAAACAATCTGATCATAAATAAAATTGGGATCATCATGCGGTTCTTCTTCAATCATCCACTCAATTTCTACAAAAGTGTTTTCCACTTCATCAAAAATTGGATGCGAAGGATCAAAAAGTTCGGTTAAAATCTGATCATGATACGCTCTTATTCCTGCAAAAATTGTTTGTACTTCGGCCGTTTGGTTGATGTACGCTGTTGTTAATTGCTCCAGCGCATTCGTCATTTTTCCCATTGCCGAAACCACGATCAGCAATTCATCTTCCTGATACTGACGAACTATTTCAGCTAAATTTTTGATAGCGGCTGCATCTTTTACAGAAGCGCCGCCAAATTTGAAAACCTGCATACTGTTTTTATCGGTTAAAAATTGGTGTTTGCTGCTGAAGGATTTTTAGCCTAAATCCGACAAATCAAAATGTGATAATTGTTCTTTGGATAGCGAAACATTAATCCAGCCGGAATCAAAAGAAGCGTTTAACTTTTTATAAAAACCGATTGCCGGTCCGTTCCAATCCAAAACCTGCCAAAGCATTCCGCTGAAACCTTTTTCCGATGCTTCTTTTACCAGTGTTTTTATCAGTTTCATGCCGATTCCTTTGCTTCGGTAAGCTTCAGTAATAATCAAATCTTCTAAATACATGCGGCAACCTTTCCAGGTAGAATAACGGATGTAATACAAAGCAAAACCGACGATAAAACCATCAACTTCGGCTACAAAAGCTTTCCAAACTGGTTGTTCGCCAAAACCTGCATCTTCAAATTCTTCCGACGTTACGGTAACTTCTTCGGGTGCTTTTTCAAATAAAGCCAGTTCGGCAATTAGTTCGAGCAGACGAGGGCAATCAGCTTTTTTGGCTTCTCTTATCAATAAATCCATGTATAATTAGTTGTTTTTCCAATGAGGAATTAAGCGTTGTCCGAAAATCAAACTGCCAACCCGAATCATCGTGCTGCCTTGTTCAATCGCAATTTTATAATCTGCCGACATGCCCATCGAAATCTCTTTAAAAGAATCTTCTTTCCTGAAAAAGCTTGTTTTTAATCCGTTAAAAAAAGTATGTAATTCGTAAAACTCTTCTTTTAATTGTTTTTGATTTTCTGTATTTGTCGCAATTCCCATCACGCCAACAATCCGCACGTTTTTTAAAACTGTAAATTCTTCAGATCGCAGTAATTCTATTGCTTCATCAAAACCCAAACCAAATTTGGTTTCTTCATCAGCAATATAAATCTGCAATAAACAATCAATTACGCGCTTGTTTTTGGCTGCCTGCTTGTCAATTTCCTGCAACAATTTTAAGCTGTCAACAGAATGGATTAAGCTGATAAAAGAAGCAATGTATTTTACTTTATTGGTTTGCAAATGGCCGATTAAATGCCATTCGATGTCTTTGGGCAATTGTTCCTGTTTTTCAACCAGTTCCTGCACGTTGTTCTCGCCAAAAACCCGTTGCCCTGCGTTGTAAGCTTCCTGCAAAACCTCTACCGGTTTGGTCTTAGAAACCGCAATCAGCTTTACGTTACTGTGTTCAGTTTCCTTTTTTAAGTTACTGATATTATCTGCAATGCTCATTAATCCGTAAATTTGAATAAAATTGTTGCAAAACTACACAATGCGATTTTATAAAATCCTGTTTTCTTTATTGCTGATGTTTTTGATTGCTTGTCATCGCGAAGCTGCTCCTGATAATTTAATTGAAGAAGACCAGTTTGTTCCGCTTTTGGTTGATATTCATCTTGCTGATGGTTATTTAAGTACAGGGTCTCAAATGCCCGATAGTTTAAGCTATCGCGGCAACGGTTTGTATGCTGCTATTTTTAAAAAGCATCATGTTGATTCTGTCCAGTTTAAAAAAAGTTACCAGTATTACTCGGTCCATTTAGAACAAATGGGCCAGATTTATAAAGCTGTAACAGAAAGGCTTACAGCAAAAAATGATTCTTTGACCAAAATTCAGAACGCGCTGGCAATTAAAAAAAGCAAGCATGTAACCGATTCTTTGGCAAAGGTTGCCAAAATTAACGCTGCTAAAATTGATTCTGCACGAAAGAAAAGTTTAAAACGGGATTCGACAACAAAACCTAAAAAAGCAGTGGTAAAAAAAGCATCAAAAAATATTGTGGACCACAAATAATTTAAATGATTTACCCCAAAAACAGTGAAGATAAACTGGGTTTTACGGAGATAAAACAACTGATCAAAGCCAAATGCCTGAGCATTATGGGCCAGGAAATGGTAGATAAGATCCAGGTGATGAACAATTTCGACCAGATACAGAAGTTTTTACGACAAACATCTGAATTTAAAAATATCCTTTCTAACGATACGGCTTTGCCGATCAGCAATTTTCACGACATTAAAACACTGGCAAAAAAAGCACGTGTGGAAGGGACTTTTTTATCAGAAGACGAGTTTTTTCAGGTGCAGCAATCGCTGATAACCGTTTTTGCGGTGCTGGCTTATTTTAATGAACGTGCCGGTTTATATCCAAATCTGGAAGCTTTATTTGAGCATCTGCCGATCGAGAAAAATATTTTAAAAGCAATTGACCGTGTATTAGATCTGAAAGGAAAAGTACGGCCAAACGCTTCACGTGAATTGCAGGAAATTACCTCAGGAATTGCACAAGCCGAACAAGCTGCACGCAAAACCATTGAACAGATTTTTAAGAATGCAGGCAACAATGGCTGGACGGCAGACGGTTCTTTAACCATTCGCGATGGCCGTTTATGTATTCCTTTGTTAGCAGAAAATAAGCGGAAATTAAAAGGGTTTATCCATGATGAATCTTCATCCGGACAAACGGTTTATGTAGAACCGGAAGAAGTTTTTACGTTAAACAATCGCGTTCGGGATTTAGAATTTGAAAGAAGAAGGGAAATTATTAAAATCCTGACTTTATTAACTGATGAACTCCGGCCTTTTGTTCCCATTTTAATTTCTTACCATGGCTTATTGACCAAGCTGGATTTTGTCCGTGCAAAAGCTTTGTTTGCTTTGGATATTGAAGCAGAAATGCCGGTTTTAGTCCGGGAAATGCGGGTTAACTTGATCAACGCCAGCCACCCATTGCTTCTTTTATCGCATAAAAAAGAGCAAAAAAGCGTTGTCCCGTTAAATATTAAGATTGATGAAACGGACCGGATCATTGTTGTTTCCGGTCCGAATGCCGGCGGAAAATCTGTTTGTATGAAAACGGTTGGTTTGTTGCAACTGATGGTTCAGGCAGGATTATTAATCCCGGCAGCGGAACAAAGTGAAACCGGTGTTTTCCGGCAGATTTTTTCTGATATCGGCGATGATCAGTCTATAGAAAGTGATTTGAGTACCTACAGTGCGCATCTTTCTAAAATGAAATATTTTGTGGAGATGGCGGACAGTAAAACACTGGTTTTAATAGATGAATTTGGAACAGGAACAGATCCGCAATTTGGCGGACCAATTGCTGAAGCTGTTCTGGAATCCCTCAATCAAAAAAAGGTAAAAGGCGTAATTACAACGCATTATTCTAACCTGAAGTTGTTTGCAAGCAACACTGCCGGATTGGAAAATGCTTCGATGTTGTTTGATAACTTGCAATTGCGGCCCATGTATATTTTGGAAGTTGGAAAACCCGGAAGTTCGTATGCTTTTGAAATTGCACAAAAAATTGGTTTGCCTGCTTACGTAATCAACTCGGCAAAAAACAAAATTGGCGTGAACCAGAAAAAGGTAGATACGCTGTTGATTGATTTGGAACGTGATAAAAAGGAAGTGCTGGATGCGAAACTAAATTTACAGAAGCAGGAGCGGAGAGCAAATGTTTTGCTTCGGGAGAATGAAGAACTGAAGCGTTATCTCGAAGAAAATAAAAAAGAACTGATCCGCGAAGCAAAAAAAGAAGCCAAAACGATTATTCAGGATGCTAACCGGTTGGTAGAAAATACCATCTCAGAAATAAAAAGCAGTAATGCCGATAAGGAAACAATACGTAACCTGCGGGAAAACCTGCAAAAAGAATTGCAGAAAAATACGGTTAAACCAGAAATTGTGCCGGTAAAAGAAGCACCGGAAATTGCGGTTGGCGATTGGGTAAAACTGAACGATTCTGAAACAATGGGACAGGTGATGGAAATTGCAAGAGACAATGTAATTATTGCAATTGGAGATTTGCGGACTGTTGCCAAACGTAAAAAAGTACAAAAAATAGCCCGAAAAGAAGTCCCGAAAGAGATACGCCGTTCTTACAACCAGCAATTAAATGATACGGCAAGTTTTAGTCCGGAGATTGATGTGCGCGGCAAACGGGGCGAGGAAAGTTTGTATGAAATTGAAAAATACCTGGACCGTGCCATTATGATGGGCGTGGGAAGTTTGAAAATCATCCACGGAAAAGGTGATGGTATTTTACGAAAACTGATCCGTGATTATTTGAAAAAATACAATGAGGTAAGCCATGTAGAAGATGAACACGCCGACCGTGGCGGCGATGGCATTACTTACGTGTATTTGAAGTAGGTTTACAAATATATATTGTAATTTTAATAGCAATTAAATTAGCAGAACGGTTAGCAAAATACAGAAAACCGTTCTGCTAATCATTTTTTTATAAAATGAAATTTACATAAATATTCTTTTTAAAATATACCTTGTATAGTTTGGCTCTAAAGGGTTCTTTTTATAATTAAAGAATCATCCAACTAAATGTTGCTATTTAAAATATTGAAGTTGTTTAAACTTTTTTTCTGGCCTTCTTTTTTTGGGGCCGATGCTTCTTTTATCACCTAAAAATGTTAGTCGTTAGGTTTTGCTTTTAGGGGCCGGTGCTTCTTTTATCAACTAAAAATGCTGGTCATTAAATTTTGATTTTTTAGGCCGATGCTTCTTTTATCGCCTAAAAATGTTGGCCCTTCACTAAAGACCTGTAAGGTTTTCAAAACCTTTTAGGTCAGGTAGTGGATTAAATGTAAACATCAATTTTACCCGGTAAAAGAAGCATGGGCACCAAACCTGGGCCTGCCGAAGGACCAAATTTAAATTGGTACCAAAAAGTTTAAACAACCTCATTAAATAAAACAATTACATATAATTCAAAATATACTAAAATAATATTGTATTTTTATTTTTATATAATTTATATAAATCATCTTGTTGTAGCTTGGATAGTTACTTATAATCCTCTTTAAATGCATATACTAATTTTTAGTACTGTATTTTATCCTGTTTTAGGTGGTATTGAAAACCTAACCCTTAATCTGTGTAAAGAGTTTGTTAAGAAAGGGCATCAGGTAAAAGTAATTACGCATCAAAAACAAAATAAACCTTTAATAGACATTGAAGTATATGATACGCCGGGTTTTATAAAAACTATAAAATTATTTTTATGGTGCGATGTTTATTACATGCCTAATATTTCTTTAAAAGGGATTTGGCCGTTACTTTTTAATCCGGGTAAAAAGTGGGTTGTCTCACAAAATGATTTTTCGCTTAGTGAAAGAAGCTGTTTATCTCTCGTCAAATTATTTTTTATCAGACGGGCTTCAAAAAATATTTCTGTAAGCAAAAGTGTAGCTGCTTCGTTAGGTACACCATCAGAAATTATTTATAATTGTTATGACGATGCTGTTTTTACTCTGCAAAACTTGGCAGAAAGAACACATGATTTTATTTTTGTTGGCCGCCTGGTTTCTCAAAAAGGTTGTGATACACTAATTAAAGCTTGTAACAATTTACCAAGGCCATTTAAAGCAACCATAGTAGGTGATGGGCCGGAAATGCGAAAATTGCAAAACCTGGTAAAGAAATCCGACCTTACAGATAGCATTACTTTTACCGGAACACAAAACAGTGTTGCAATTGCAAGGATTTTAAATCAGCATAAATTTTTAATAATTCCATCCAATAAAAAAGAAGGTTTTGGAATTGTTGTTTTAGAAGGATTAGCTTGCGGTTGTCGCGTTATTGCATCCAACGCTGGTGGCTTGGAAGAAGCTGTTGGCAGTTTCGGCAAATTATTTGAATCTGGTAATGTGCAGCAATTAAATCAGTTGTTAAAAGAAGCATTAAACAATACCAATCAATTAAATTATACGCAGCAGGATTTGGATGCCTATTTAAGCAATTATAAAAAGCATGTGGTTGCACAAAAGTATTTGTCTGTTTTTAAGTAGATACAAACTGAAAACCTCGACTGATAAGTTTTATCTCTCCAAATAATTTACAGTAATAAAAAAAGCACAATTTTGATTTTGCTGCAAATACCTTTCCCCAACTTGTGGAACATAAGCTGATCTTCTTCCCCAAACTTCTACAACTTCCACGTTTGTTGATCCTTTTGTTTTATCAAACAATCAGTTTTAAATTTTTTAATTGCTTTTCGTTTTTCGAAGAGAAACGTACGCATTTCTTTTACCGCAAAATTTTTTTGTTTGATAAAAGCTAAAGAGCTTGTATAAAAAGCTTGATGAAATATTTATTGCTTTCAGCGAAATCTGATTTCTTATTCATTCCAAACATTACAAGTTATTTTTTCTAAGTAGAACTTAATTGTTTCACAAGTTTGATGCTTCTTTTACCTGGCATTTTTGTTGGCTATATCGCTGTGGAATCAATCAACAAAAAGTTTAAAAAATTAAAAACACTGGATCATGAAAAAAGTATTGCACTTCGTCTTTTCTGCTTTAACATTCTTTTCCTCTAAAAAAGAACAATCTCCAGCAAACACAAATACATCTGAAAAATCACCTTTAAAAATTGTTCGGTAAGAACTCAAGCTGACTTGCTTAGATTTTATTCAAAAATCTGATAACCTCTCATTTCATTTTTTGATCTTATTAAACCTACAATCATGAAGATTTTAATTTTTAGTACCGTATTTTATCCTATGCGCGGCGGGATCGAAAATTTAACACTTAATTTAACCAAAGAGTTTATTGATAAAGGGCACGAGGTTAAAGTAATTGCTTACCAAAAACAGACCGGAGTTTTAAAAGATATTGATGTTTACTACACGCCTGGATTTTTAGAAGTAGTTAAAATGTTTTTATGGTGCGATGTATATTATATGCCCAACATTTCTTTAAAAGGGGTTTGGCCGCTTATTCTTAATCCTAAAAAAAGATGGGTTGTTTCTCAAAATGATTTTTCGTTAACTAACAAAACAAGCTTTTTATCAATCTTAAAGTTATTAATGATTAAATTTTCTTCAAAAAATATTGCTGTTAGTAAAAGCATTGCTAATTCCTTACGTACATCTTCAGAAGTAATTTATAACTGTTATGATGATACTGTTTTTAAGCAGGAAAACTTAGCAGAAAGGCCAAACGACTTTGTTTTTGTTGGCCGCCTTGTTTCTCAAAAAGGTTGCGACACTTTGATTAAAGCTTGCCGTAATTTACCTCAGCCTTTTAAATTAACTATTGTTGGTGATGGGCCGGAGATGGATTATTTAAAAGCTTTAGTAACCCAGTTTGAATTGACCAACCAAATTACTTTTGCCGGTACAAAAAGCAGTACAGAAATTGTTGAAATATTGAACCAGTGTAAAACGTTGGTAATACCATCTAACGGAAGAGAAGGTTTTGGTATTGTTGCTTTGGAAGGTTTAGCTTGCGGCTGCCGTGTTATTGCAACCAATTCCGGCGGTTTGGCAGAAGCTGTGGGTGATTTTGGAAGGTTGTTTGAATCCGGAAATGTACAACAATTAAATATGCTGCTAAAAGAAGCATTGTTAAATAAAAACCAGCCGGATTATACTGAGGAAGAACTGGCCGAATACTTAAGTAATTATAACAAGCAGGTAGTTGCACAAAAATATTTAACTATTTTTGATAAAGCAGCGTAACAACGTCCGTATTGTTTAACTTAAATAAAGCTTTTTACTTGTACCAAACCCAATCATTTACCGGAACAGAACTTCCTGCAAAAACACTTTGCCTCACGTTTGATGACGGCCCTGGAAAACATACTGCCGATATTGCCCGTTTTTTATACGAAAATAATATTCAGGCTACTTTTTTTGTGGTAGGAAAGTATGCTTATCATCATCCCGATATTTTGCAGCAGTTGAAGGAAATGGACCATTTGGTAGGAAACCATACTTACGAACACCCGGATATTCCTTATTATGTTTCGGTTGATGGTAATATCATTGACCAGGTTGTACGTACCGATGCGGTTATCAAACCTTATGTTACAAGTAACCGTGTTTATTTTCGCGCACCTTATGGAAAATGGTCGCCCGAAGTTGCACACGAATTGAACCGGAGCATATTGACCGCAAACCATATCGGCCCGATTTTTTGGGAAGTTGCAGGAATAGATTGTTATTACTGGCAAAATAATTGGCCTGCAGAAGAGGCAGCAGCCCGTTATTTAACAGATATTGAGCAGCAAGGCCGGGGCATAGTGGTATTTCATGATGAAATTGCAGATATGGACGTGGTTAAACCACGAAACAAAACTTTAGAACTGCTTAAAATCCTGGTCCCGCAATTGCTGGAACGGGGCTATCAGTTTGTAAGTTTAGATGAAATTCCATCGATAAAAGAAACATCAACAGAAAAACCAACATTTACATTGCGAAGTAAAGGAGGGAAGCGTGTTTCATTAAAAAATAAGATTGAATTATATGCTGTTGGACAAGCAGGCAATTTGCAGAACTTGCTTACTTTAGAAGAATTAGGTTACGGAAAAGTTGCCATAAAAGCAGCAAATAACCTGTATTTAAGTACGGCAGGAGAAACAAATAACTTAACAGCAAGCGCTGTAGAAATGAATGCAACAGAAACTTTCGACCTCATTCCGGTAAATGCAACTACTATCATGCTTCGTTGTACAAATGGCTTCTATGTTGCTATAGAAAAAAACGGAAAGTTAAGTTCAAGTGCGCAATTTATGCGGCAGGCAGCAATTTTTAGTTATGCAAATCATAATTTAGCTGTTAAAAACAGTATTTCGCTGATGAAAAGATTTTCGTTATTAAAGAAGCGGTTGCTGTTTGTAAAATCCAAACTACAGCAAAAGATTAGCCAATAAAAATTTGAGATACTTTTTTCATATTGCTTATCTTGGAACAAATTACAGCGGTTGGCAAAAACATCCAAATACAATTACTGTTCAACAGGTTTTAGAAACCAAACTAAGTCAGGTTTTAAAAGTTTCAATTCAAATTAACGGTTGTGGCCGCACAGATGCTGGCGTTCATGCAAGCCAGTTTTTTTTTCATGCTGATATTGATATTGCAAATACAGAAGAACTACAATTTCGTTTAAACCGTGCCTTGCCAAATGATATCGCAGTTTTTGATATTCTGGAAATGCAAGACAAGCAGCACGCACGTTTTGATGCTTGTTTAAGGACTTATGATTATTTGATCCATACTTATAAAAACCCTTTTATAAGCAGTACAAGCTCTTTTTACGCACTAAAAAACCTGAACATAGAACAAGTAAAAAAAGCAATGCAACTGTTGCTTTTATATCAGGATTACAAAGCTTTTTGTACAACACCAAATAAATATGAACATACAATTTGCAAAATAAGTTCTGTAAAATTATACTTGGATGAAAGTGAAAAAAATATTCAAATTCAAATTTCTGCCAATCGTTTTTTAAGTAAAATGATCCGTATTATTGTTGGAAAACTATTGAAAATTGGAACCGGAAAAATGAGTATTGATGAATTCGAACATCATCTAATCAGTAAAGAAACACCTGCAATTTTAGATTTAGCTTATCCGCAAGGTTTACATCTTTCTAAAGTTACTTATCCATTTTTGGATCTTCCTAACAAAGCAGAAATTTTAGGTGATAAAAGAAGTATCAAACCATTGTAAAACTATTCAAACCTTTAATACAATATCTTTCACCATTACATCCAACTCAGCTGCGCTTTGTTTTAACATTCCAACAATTGAATTATTTGCCGATGATTCTTCTGTTGTTTCCAGCATTTCTACTAATCCAATAATATTTGCCAGCGGCCTTCTTACTAAATGCGACTGGCTGTAAGCAATTTCTTCTAATGTTTTTTCTTTGGAAGAGATAATTTCACTGGCTTCAGACAAGCTATTACTAAGGTTTTTTACAGCTTGCAACTGCTGCATTTTGTGTTCGTGGATATTGGTACAAGAGCCAAACCACGTTTCAATATAATCATTGGAATTTTTATAAGGAATAGCTCGGATTAAAAACCACTCGTAATTGTTAAATTGCTTTTTAAGCAAAACTTCTGCTTCAAACTTTTCTCCGTTTTTTACTGATTCAATCCAAAGCCTAAATAATTCTTTTCTTTTTTGTGGGTGAATTAAATGTAATAGTGCAGTTTTTCTTGGGGTTTCATTTTTGCAAGCGAAATATTCGAAAAACCGCTCGTTCATAAAATTCACATTTCCATTAGCTAAAGCTGTCCAGATAATTTCCGGAATAATATTGGAAAGTGATTCGAAACGTTTTCTTTCTTCTTCTGCAAATTGTTTTGACCTTAAAAGTTCGGATTCGTACTTTTTCCGGTCTGTAATTTTAAGAATAGAAGCATGTACAGCTATTGTTTTTCCGTCATCACCTTTAATATTTACAGCATTAACTAAACTTGGAAAAGCAGTGCCGTTTTTTAAATCGATATCAAAGTTAATTTCATTGATAAAACCCTGCCGGTTTAACAAAGGTAAAACCACCATTTGATAGTAAAGCTTTCCACCAACACTTAAAATATCATGAAACTTCTTTTGCTCTATAATTTCTTCATTATTCAGCCCGATCCAATTTAACAAGGTTTTATTAACGCGGAAAATTTTTCCGTCCGGATGAAAAGATAAATGTCCGCAAGGCGAATTTTCATACAAAAATTCTGTACTTGTTAGCAAGTTCTGCTCTTCAGGCTGTAGTCTGTTCACGTGGGTTTAGGCAAAAATTTCCGTTTTAATATAATCTTTTATGGCTTTGATAACTTTTTCCGGTGCACTTAAATGCGGACAATGACCGCTTGTATGTAGTTCCAGATAAATATTTCCTATCGTGTTTTCATGAATATATTGCCCGGCTGTTTCCGGCGCCATTACATCATCCATACATTGTACCGTTAAACTTGGCACCGTTAAAAAAGGCAGTTTATGCCGATGATCTGAAAGTAATGTTACACGTGCAAAATTTTGGGAAATAGCCGGATCGGCTGCAATAAAGCTTTCTGTTAGTTCTTCCTGCTTTTCTAAAGAATTTTTTTCTCCCATAATTGCAGGCGCCATCATCTGAGAAAAACCAAGATAATTGTTATCCAGCATTTCAAACAAACCATCCAAGTCGCTTCTTTCCAGTCCTCCAATGTAATCACCGTCATTTAAATAGCGTGCAGACGGACCAAGAAAAATGAGCTTTTGAAAGTAATCTGGTTCTTCCAAAGCAGCAAGCAAACCGATCATACTGCTAACAGAATGGCCAACATAAATAACCTGATGAAGCTGTAAAGCAGCACAAATATCTAATACATCTTGCGCAAAACCTCTGAGTGAATTATAAAGCTCTGGTTTATAAGCAGAGTGGTCAGAGTTGCCACTTCCAACATAATCAAAGAGAATTACCCGATAGTTTTCTGTAAAAGCATTGTAAACATATTTCCATACTTTTTGATCACCACCAAAACCATGAGCAAATAAAATTGTCTCCTTACCATTTCCAAAAATTTTTACATTGTTCCTTTTTAGAATATCCGTCATTTGGCTTTATATATTTTGGATATTTTGTACGATTTTACTTTTATAAAGATTCAATTTAAGTCATTCAGCTAATTATTTTATTATCAAATAGCATATTAAACCTGGGGAAAACAAGTACTGGGTTTTGTTAAATTTTTTTCTTAAAATATCAGGCATAAAAAAAGCCGATAAAATATCAGCTTTTAAAATTTAATCAGGAACAACCAACTGCTTATTCTGCAATAATTTTTGTTTCTACATTTCCGCGTGTTGCTTTGGAGTAGGGGCAACCTTTATGTGCAGCATCGGCCAGTTTCTGTGCTTTTTCCAGATCAATTCCCGGAATATGAACGTGCAGTTCGGCAGATAAAGCATAAGAAGAAGCGCCTTCCTGGTTAAAACCAATATGCACATCTACCGTTGCTTCGCTTACATCTACGTTATCACGTTTTCCAACAGAACCTAAAGCGCCTAAATAACAACTTCCCCAGGCAGCAGCAAAAAGCAGTTCGGGATTGGCATAACCTGCTTCGCCGCCCATTTCTGCCGGCCTTTTCAATTGTAAATCAATAACGCCGTCGGCTGATTTTACGGTGCCTTCACGGCCGCCTTTTGCAGTAACTACTGCGGTATATAATAATTCCATTTCTTTCGTATTTGAATGTTTAAACTCCTGTTTAAAACTTTTGTTTGCATTAGTTGAAACAATTTGCTAAAAATATTAGTATATTAGCGGTATGAATGATGATAGAATCCGTGAAAAGCTTTCCATTTTAGCCGATGCTGCCAAATATGATGTTTCCTGCTCGTCCAGCGGCAGCAAGCGCAAAAACGAAAATAAAGGTTTGGGCGATACCGGCAGCGGCATTTGCCATACTTATACAGAAGACGGAAGATGCGTTTCGCTGCTAAAAATATTACTGACCAACCATTGCATTTTTGATTGCGCATATTGTGTTTCCCGCAAAAGCAACGACATTAAACGTGCTGCTTTTACCGTGCAGGAAGTGGTGGATTTAACGATGAACTTTTACCGCCGGAATTATATTGAAGGTTTATTTTTAAGTTCCGGGATTTTTAAAGATGCAGATTATACCATGGAAAGATTGGTCCGCATTGCAAAAAAGTTGAGGACCGAGTACAAGTTTAACGGCTACATTCACCTTAAATCTATTCCCGGAGCAAGTGATGAACTGATGGCTGAAGCTGGTTTGTATGCAGATCGTTTAAGTGTAAACTTAGAATTGCCAACCGAAGCCGGATTAAAATTGTTGGCCCCCGACAAGAACCAAAAGGATATGATCAAACCGATGAATTTTATTAAAAATGAAATCATCCTTCGCAAAGAAGAAAAAAACCTGTTTAAAAAAGCACCATTGTTTGCGCCGGCCGGACAAAGCACGCAAATGGTAATTGGTGCAACGCTGGAAAACGACCGGCAAATTTTATATACCGCCAATCATTTTTATAATTCCTTCAACTTAAAACGGGTTTATTATTCGGGTTATGTTCCTGTTAGTAATGATAATCGTTTGCCAGGTTTAAGCACAGCAGTGCCAACGGTGCGCGAAAATCGTTTGTATCAGGCGGATTGGCTGATGCGTTTTTACGGATTCAATGTGCGGGAAATTGTGGATCAAAATAACCCTCACTTGGATTTAGATATCGATCCAAAGTTAAGCTGGGCAATTCGAAACTTACAACATTTTCCTATCGATGTGAATAAAGCTGATCTGCAATTAATTTTACGTGTTCCGGGAATTGGATTGCAATCGGCACAAAAAATTGTAAGCGGGCGCAAGTTTGGAAAACTGAATTGGGAAAATTTGAAATCAATGGGAATTGCTATCAACCGGGCACGTTATTTTATCACTTGCAACAGCCGGGATTTTGAGCGGAGGGAATTATCAGGGACCAGGATCAAGCAATTTATTTTAGCCGGATCGCAAAGCAAATACCTCAAACAAAAACCTAATCAGCTAAGCCTTTTTTAAGATGATTACTTTAGTTTACGACGGCACTTTTGAAGGTTTGCTTACCGTGGTTTTTGAGGTTTACGAGCATAAAATGGCTTTGGTAAAAGTTTGCCGAGAAAGCATGGTGCAACCCAATTTTTTTGATGCTAAAAGAAGCATTGTATCTGATACGGTTAAAGCAAACCGTGTTTTAAAAGGCCTGCACCAAAGGCTTTCGGCTGGCGGCGTACAACGTTTATATGCCACGCATTTATCGGAAATAGAAGGCGAGGACGATAATTTATTAGGTTTTATCCGCTATGTTTTTAGTACGAATACACAGGTGGAAGAAGATTTTGGGAACAAATATGTAATGCGCCTTTCTGATACACTTAAAAAAGTACGCCGCGAAAAGCACAGGATGGAGGCTTTTGTCCGTTTTCAAAAAATGGCAGATGGTATTTTTTATGCTTCCATCCAACCTGATTTTAATGTTCTGCCCTTAATTTTGCCCCATTTTAAACGAAGGTATGCCGACCAGCGCTGGATTATTTACGACATTAAAAGAGCTTACGGAATTTATTATGATTTGAACGAAGCGGAATTTATACAGATGGATTTTGCCAGCGGAAAACCTTATAATAAAACAATTTTTTCGTCTTATTCTGAAGATGAAACTTTGTACCAGGCTTTGTGGAAAGATTATTTTAAACACGTAAATATTCCAGCGCGGAAAAACACCAAACTTCACTTGCAGCACGTGCCAAAGCGCTATTGGAAACATTTAACAGAGAAGTTTTAAGGTGATAAAAGAAGCATTGATCAGGAAAGAATAACATCTGTAACTTTGCCAATATCGACACAGATTTTCAGGATAAACCGTAACTGATCTTCCAGAAAGGAACCATCTGCTTGTTCGTTATCGCTACTATTTTCAACTGGATTTGCTTCTGTTTCTGAAGAAAATATTTTTGCATCAGTTTCTGTTAACGGGCCTAATTTTTTTACTGTTTCCCTTAAAATAATTTGTGCATGGCGAGCCATTTTTAAAGAAACTTGAAGATTATTGCTGTTTTTATCAGGTAAATTTGCGGCAATAGCAGCAATGGCAGAAGACAACATGTGATTAAGCACCACAAATTTATGGAGATCTTTGATATGCTTTTGCTTGCTTTTCGGTTCAGATATCATCCGCTCGAAAGTAGCTGATAAGTTTCCTGATTCTACATAAACATCTTTGCGTGCTAATTTATATTCTACCGCGTTAAAAGGTGCTCCGCACAATCGTTCTGTTATGGTTTTAAGATAAGCCTGATTGCTGATTAAAACTTTAATTAAATTTCCATGCAACTGATCGGATTCCCAACTTGGAAAAAGAATAAAAATGGAAGAAAAAGCAAGTGCAGAACCGATAACAGTATCCAAAACACGTTCTTCAACAGTATGGATCAAATCAACACCCAAAAAACCAAAAACAATCAGCACATAAGGTGTCATAAAAATTACGCTTACAACATAATTCAGCCTTAAGAAACTGTAGGTAAACAGCATTAAAAACAGCATGATAAAAAACTGGATGGTTTTATCCGGAATAAAAAGCAGTATCAAAACGCCTATTAATCCGCCGGCCAAAGTGCCGATAAGCCTTTGAAAATTACGTTGTTTGGTAAGGCTGAACCCTGGTTTCAGGATTACGATAATGGTTAGCAAAATCCAGTAACTGTGATGGCCTGTTGCTACTGTTTTTGCCAGGGTAAAACCAATGCCGCAAACAATTGCAACACGCAAAGCATGTTTAAAAGAGGCAGATTTAAAAGTCAGGTTCTCGAAAAACAATCGCGGCGCATAATCCTGATGGGTTACAAACCGGGAAAATTCAAGGTTTGAAGCTTTTTCCGCAGTTTTTGGAACTTCATTCGTATAACTTGCCATATCAACCAATTGCTGGTTAATGTTCCGGATGTTTACCAGGATTTTCTTTAAAAATAAAGTGCTTTTTTGCTGATCTTCAGCTCCAATTTGGTCGATATGGCTTTTTAATTGTTCCAGTTCCGAATTGTGGATATTAGTGCGTTTATGCTTTTTGTTGGATTGAACAGCAAAACCTATCTGTTCCATTTCCTCTGCCATTTTATGGATAAGCTTTGATATTTCCTCCAGTACACCTGTTTCTAAAAAAGATTTTCGCAGGTTTTCATAATCATAATGTGTATAAGTAATCTGGTCGAAAAGATCTACCAGATCTACAAATGTTAGAATCAGCATTCGGCTGGTATGCGTTGATTCTTTTACAATTGCGCGCGTTTTAAATAACAGTTCCCGTACAGCATCCTGATGCTGGCTAACATTAATTTGCTGCGAAACCAGATTTTTGTAGTCCTCATCAATGTTAGTTTTCTCAGCATAAAAATCTGCCTTCAACCTTAAATATTTTGCTACTTCACTTATACATTCTCCTAACGCTTGTTGTGCAGCGCGATATGGCCTGATCCGAAAAAAGGTTAAACTGAATATCGTGTACCAAATTCCTCCGGCAAAAATCAACAGGCTGGAAGTAACGACTTCTTGCGGTTGCATGCGCTTTTCAATCATAAAAATCATGATCAGGAGAGCACAAGTTCCGATAGAAGATGCGCGATTGCCGTAAACTGCAAACATCGAAAAGAAAAAGGCAAGGAGCACGATTTCGATCCCCAGAAAAAACGGATTATGTTGTATAAAACCAGTAAGCAGCGATACCAGCAGTATGAGCAAACAGCAAACAATCATGCTGTTGCGCTTTTGAATAGCCGGGCCTGGCGAATCTACCACACTTACACATAAAGCGCCTAAAGCGAAACTAACGCCGTCGGCAAGTTGGTTAAAACCATTAAACAAAAGCACCGGAATTAATACGCCTAACGTAATACGCAAGCCATCCGAAAAATACTGACTGTAAAAGAAGCTTGAAATTTTTCTGGTAGATAGCTGCAGCATAGTAACAATATAAGTAAATTCAGAAAAAAGTTTGCTTTTTATGTTTTGAAATTAGTGCCAGTAAAAGTATTTAAGAAATTTCAATTTAGTTGATACTTCTTTTACCAATAAAAAAATGATAGAAAATACACTTTAAACTTATTAAATCTTTAATTTGCCGAAGATAATGTTACCAATATAATATGAAACTCAGTCAGAAAGAATTTGTATTTAATAATGAAGTAGTTACCCGGTTTGACTTATATAACAGCTTATTTTTAACACTTCCGTTCTACCAGGTAAAGTACACAGGTACTTTGTTGCCTTTTTTTAAATCGCATGTAGAAGAAGGCATCAGTAAAAAATTATCTCCGGTAGAAATTATTGAAAGCTTTTTTAATAAATACCAGCAATATATAAAAGATGCAGACCGTTTCCATCTCCTGTTTCGTTTTATACAATATATTGAACGCCAGGTAGTATTATTTGATGCGATTGAAGATTCTGCATTTTCAAAATTAGAAACCGGTGACGATAGCAGTTCGATGCAGGTTTTGTTACAACAAGTAATTAACCAGCCGGATACGCATGCAAAAGTTCGGGCGGCTTTGCAAAAGTTTTCATTGCGTTTGGTTTTAACCGCGCATCCAACTCAATTTTATCCGGGAAGTGTTTTGGGGATTATTACCGAATTAACCGAAGCATTAAAAGTAAATAACATTAACCAGATTTATTTACTGCTACAGCAATTAGGGAAAACGCCTTTTTTAAACAAAGAAAAACCAACGCCGGTTGACGAGGCAGTTTCTTTGGCCTGGTTTTTAGAAAACGTATTTTACCAGTCTGCTTCTTCAATTAAAGAAAAGTTAGACACCGAGTTTGATTTTTTAGCGGAAGAAGAGCACCAGACGTTAGAATTAGGTTTTTGGCCCGGTGGCGACCGCGATGGAAACCCAAATGTAAACCTGCAAGCTACACAGGCAGTAACCGAATTATTGCGAAAAGTAATTTACCGGTGTTATGCCCGCGATTACAAGGAATTACGCAAAAGGCTTACGTTTCGTGGCGTAGAACAATATATGGCCGAATTGGATAAGCAGCTTAATAAGGAAACCCGGCCTGTAGAACTGCATTCAAAAAACCAACAGGCTATAATATTAGAAAATCTGGAAGCTATTAAAAAAGTGCTGCAAAAAGAGCATGATGGCTTGTTTAGTAATTTGGTGGATGACCTGATCCGTAAAGTAAAAATTTTCGGTAATTATTTCGCTACGCTGGATATACGCCAGGACAGCAGGATTTTGCGCAAAACGCACCAGTATTGTTTAAGGGAATCACCGATCAGGCACCGTTTTCCAAAAGATTATTATGACCAGACCGAGGAAGAAAAATTAAAGAATATCCGTTTTGTAGAAGCAGATTTTTACAGTCCGGACCTGGCTGATGATATGGTGAAGGATACGTTGGATACCATTCGTTACATGCGCGAAATACAGGAAATGAACGGCGAAAAAGCATGTCATCGTTTCATCATCAGCAATTGCCAACAGGCATCTGATATTTTGCAACTGGTCAACCTGTTTTTATGGAGCGGTTGGAAAGCCGACAGTTTAACGATTGATTTTGTTCCGCTTTTTGAAACAGTAAACGATCTGCAGGAAGCAGCCGGAATTATGGAAAAACTTTATACTAATCCATTTTATACGGCTCATCTCAAAAAAAGAAACAACAGGCAAACCATCATGCTTGGTTTTTCAGATAGTACGAAAGATGGCGGTTATTTAATGGCCAACTGGTCTATCTACAAAGCAAAAGTAGAGTTAACGGCGATGTCCAGGAAATACGATATTGACCTTGCTTTTTTTGATGGCCGTGGCGGCCCTCCGGCACGCGGCGGCGGCAAAACACATCGTTTTTATGCTTCTATGGGCCATGAAATTGCTAACGATTACATCCAGTTAACCATACAGGGACAAACTATCAGTACGCAGTATGGCTCTGTTGACAGCGCCAGGTTTAATATGGAACAATTAATTAACGCCGGAATTGTATCAGCCTTAAACCAGGAAAACGGAGATACAATTGATGAAAATGGCCGCGAATTGATTCAAAATATGGCCGATGAAAGCTACCGTTACTTTATGGAGCTGCGCGGAAACCCCTTGTTCCTGCCGTATCTGGAACATTTAAGCCCGCTCAAATTGCTATCAGAAATTAATATCAGCAGCAGGCCGGTAAAAAGAAACTCAGGCGCAGAACTAAAACTGGAAGATTTGCGCGCCATTAGCTTTGTAACTGCCTGGAGCCAGTTAAAACAAAACATTCCTGGTTTTTATGGTGTAGGGGCAGCATTGAAAAAAATGGAACAGGAAGGCAAATGGGAAGATTTGAAAAACCTGTACCGGCAATCCAGCTTTTTCAAGACAATTATTGATAATTGTATGATGTCTATGTCTAAATCCAATTTTAACATAACGGCAACTTTAGCCAATGATCCTGTTTATGGTGCTTTCTGGACGATGCTAAAAAATGAATATGAATTAACAAGTTCTTTACTTTTAAAACTTTCTGACACCAAAGTTTTGATGGAAGAATCGCCGGTAGAAAGACAATCTATCGCCCTGCGCGAAAAAATTATACTACCGTTGGTTGTTATTCAGCATTATGCTTTGCAGCAATTAAATTCGCCGGAACTCAACCAGGAAACAACTAATTTATATAACAAGTTAATTATCCGTACCGTTTACGGTATTGTAAATGCCGGAAGAAATCTGGCATAATTGGATTTGATGCTTCTTTTATGCAGGTAAAATTAGTATCGGTTTTAACAAAGAGAGAAACCTTTTTAAAGAAATCTGATCGTGTTCTTTGAAGAAGATTTCTCTCTTTTTGCTAAGATTATAATTTGAAATGATAATATTTGCTTAGGCTGAACGAGGAACAATTTTATCAAAAGTAACTAACTACAAATTATTTAGGATTAAAAAGGTTATAATTGTTTATCAATTATCCCTAAAGTTTTCTGGTCTTTTGTTCCCTTAAAAAATTTTTCTAACACCAATTGAAATACAGGATTGGTGTTAGGCAGGGCAGCAAATAAAGTCATAGATGATTTTAATTTCATATCATCCGGGCTGCCAAATATTTTGTTTGCATCGGTAGGTCCAAGTTTAAGCAATTCGTTACAAATAGCAATCAGCCGGCTCCCTAAAGTTGGATGTTTTAAAAACCCTTCTGCTTCATGCACGTCTTTTATTGCATAAAATTTTGAAGTTTCACTAAAACCTAAACCTTGAATTTGCGGGAAAATATACCACATCCAATGGCTGCGTTTTCTACCACTTTTAACTTCTGCTAAAGCCGTTTGATAATCGGAATGTTGTGCATCTATGAATCTTTTCAAATCGTTCTCTTTGGCCATGTTTTGTTTTTTGTATGTTACAAGTATCTACATAAAGCTATCGTTTATTTTTGCTTCTTTTACCAGCTAAATTCTGATCCTTCTGCTTGAACTGAAGCAAAATAGAAAAATCAAAGTTCAATAATTTTTGTCTGCCAGTTTTTGCCAAACCAATGTTATGGGTAGTTAATTAACGATATTTAATTTCATGGACTTTGTAAAAACTAAAAGTGGTTCTATAAGAAATAATCTGGAATCTCCATTCTTATCTCTTTGGAAACATGCTCAATCAACTCAGCGCAGTTCAAAACAAATTTATCATCTACCTCAATTAAAGTAGAAATTTCTGAAACATCGCCTTCATCAAAGAAATTTTCTCCCGGCAATTTTATTTTGAAAGGCAATGATTCAGATTTTGAAACTAATGTATCATAACTTCTTCCTCGGCCGTGTTTTAATACATTAATAGCACAAATAAAGTTATTGAAATGATTTTGAAGTTCAACTTTTCCCTTTTGAACAAGTATATTTTTTGCCTCTTCAAATCCATTACGACATGATAATCCTTCTTGCAATATTGAGTCGAATAACGAAAACATTCCAATCGCTAAGATTGCTTTTTGTAATTGAATCATTTGAATATTTTTTACAGCAATAGTTGATGCACTTACTTGAAGTTCTTCTATAACCTTGGAATTAACATCTTCCAATGTGTTTAATGTAAATACTGTGCCTCTGTAGACTAATTCATCAAAATTGTGCATGGTTTTATTTTACTAACCCAATTTTCATCAATAAAAACTGGCACTTTAATTTTAACAACATAAAAAGCAACATTGAAGTTTATCTAAATAGAACTTCCGTCAGCGGTTGTTTAGCCGAAGTTTACTTTTAAGTTAGAAGTTTCGGCGCTTGGTCGGCTAATTACCCATAACGGAAAAGGCTTGGCAAAGAACTGGAAATAGAAATCCTTCAGCCCAAAAACCAAAGTTAAATTAATGTTCAAATGCTGATGCTTCTTTTACCAGCTAAATTTCTGTTCCTTCAGCAGAAACTGAAGCTAAATAGCAAAACAAAAGCTAAATTGTAAACTGTCAGACAGTTTTTTGCCAAACCCATGTTAGCCACTTTTTGTGTTTTTGATTTTTTGGGACAAAAAAATCTTTAGCAAACTTTCTCTGGCGAAAACACAAATTGCGCATAACGGAAAGGGCTTGGCGAAGAACTGGAAATAGAAATCCGTCCGCCCGAACCAAAGTTAAATTAATGTTCAAATGTTGATGCTTTTTTTATCAGCTAAAAAAAGTTCCTTCGGCCGATACTGAAGCAAAATAGCGAAATAAAAGTTGATGTTTATTCCGTCCGCCAGTTTTTTGCCAAACCAATGTTGTGTGCTGTACTGTTTGTTGCCCGTTAGACCTTGGGAAGCCCTATTGTTTTAAGAATATAGTTTGCCCTGTCAACCTTGTCTTTAAACAACGGCTGGTCGGCATATTTGTCCGCCAAAGATGAGTTTACCTTAAAGTCTTTGGGAAGTTCTTTCTTTTCGGTCTTTGCTTTCTTTGTTTTCATGTTTACAAATTTACACTTTTCTGCGTACTAAAAATGCACCATAGGTTGCATTTTTTCGAAATAGTTCCCAGTCCGTTTCCGTCAGTCCAAGTATAATAAAGTCTTTTTCAATGTTTGCCAGATTATTGGTAATGCCCATACGGTAAAGCCTTGTCCGTGCTTCTGTACTGCCAGTAGCGATAACTGTTGCACCAGGATGACCATCCATAAAAGCATATAGTGTTGCTGTTACAGTTGCTAATACTTTTTGACTATCGCTGTTGTTAGTCACGGTTAGGTCGCTGATGTAATCTGTTATCGGGTCTTTGTCACCAAAACCAAGGTTGTAAAAACCTTTAATATTAATTTCTGAATAGCGAACAACTTTTGTAACACTACCTTTTGGCCCAAGGCTTATAAATTCGAATGTTTGTAAGTCTGGTGATGTCTCTACGTGATAGCGGTCGTCAAGCATAATCGCTAAAATAGACAATTATTGTCAGCTTGTAGATGGTCAGAAAGTATAGCACGCAACGGAAAAGGCTTGGCGAAGAACTGGAAATAGAATTCCGTCAGCCCAGACCAAAATTAAATTTATATTCAAATGTTGATGCTTCTTTTACCAGCTAAATTTTGTTCCTTCTGCTGAAACTAAAGCAAAATAGCGAAATAAAAGTTGATGTTTAATTCGTCAGCCAGTTTTTTGCCAAACCAATGTTGCCTGTAGTGCTTTTTTGTCAATAACTATCAGGATAAGTTTGATCAAATTCTATATTCTCTATATTCAATTCAGACCTTAAATTATCAAATTGTTTAAGTGTTAATGGTCCAAAAACTTTGTCTTTTTCTCTATAAATGTCTAAAATATAATAATTAGTCTTGTTTACATTAATTTTATAACCACCTTGAAAACCATTTGTCGGATGTTGTTTTGCAATTATATAATGTTCATTATGCCCAACAGCAAAAACATAAGGTTCAATAATTGTCGAAGAACTTGAAGAATGTAATTCGCTTTCTTTAGTCAACATTTGATTTTCTGGAAGATCAATCCATAATACTTCATACTTTCCGGTAACACGATTAGAACTGCTATCAAATAAACAACTTGTTAGACAACAAACTATTAAGAAAAGTAGAATAATGTTTTTAATGGTTGTAGTCATTTAGCATTGCAGGCAACTCTTAAATATACGCACCTTTCGTTACGTCGGTTACAAATGTGTACTTTTATTTTTATAGAAAATTACAACTTGCTTATAAAAGTTAATCTTCTAAATATCAAGCCCGTGATCATTATTTCAAAATTAATCTTATAACAATTTTTATCTCTAAACAATATAAATACGTGCTTCGCTTTTTTGTATTGTTGGTATTGTGGCAATACAAAAATGCGAAACGTTTAATGTAAAAAAAATCGTTTCGGTTTTTTTTAAATTTAAGTACCGCAGCTAAAAAATATCTGGTAAAAGAAGCACATGCTTCTTTTACCAGATAAAAATCTATACCGGTTGTACCGGGCTGCCTGTCCAATCTGTTCCGGGCGCTAATCTTTCGCCTTTCATCACTAAAGATAAAGCGTCTATTTTACAGTCTGTACCAATTTCGGTATCGTATAACACAATTGTTCCGGCACCAATAGAACTGCGTGAACCAATTTTTACAGTTCCAACTTTCATCACACGGTCTTCAAATAAATGGGTTTGCGGCCCGCAGTTTTCGTTAAGGGCTACATCGTCGCCCAAAGAAACCATATCAAATTCGGTAATATCGGTCGTATTCATCCAAACCCTGTTACAAATTTTTACACCTAAAATCCGCATGGTAATGGGCAGCCAGGGTGTTCCGCGCAGGTAATCCAGCAAAAACGGAACAGACAAAGCTTCGTAAGTGGTGGTGATGGCTTCGCTTCGCCATACTTTATTGTGCCACATTGGTTTTTGCTGCGCCTTAAACCTGCCGATAAAAACATATTTCAAAATTACGGTGGTAAAAAAAGCAGGCAATCCCATAAAACCTAAATAGTACAAGGGAAAAAGTAAAATAATTTTGTACCAGGGTTGCTGGGTAATCAAATCATGCCCATAAGCAATAAAGAAAATAGAGAAAATGATGATGGCTGTTTCCGGAAGGACAATCCGTATAAATTCAACAGTTCCACGGGCCAGTTTTCTTAAAAAACTTGGCTTAGCGGTTAGTTCTTCTGAGAATGGATTGCTTTCCTGTCTTCGTGGAAGCGCAATGGCAGGAGAGCCAAACCAGTCTTTCGCATGATTTTGTTCCAGTTCCTTTTTTTCTGGCGGGATAGACAGAACGCCGATCAGCATATTGCCTGGCAACTGTGTGCCTTGCGGAATTAAAGCACTGTTGCCTACAAAAGTACCGCTGTCAATCTCAGTATAATCTAAAATTAACTGCTGTCCGCGGATATCAGATTCGCCTAAAACAACGGCATCAGCAATAAAAGCGCCGCTGCCAATTTTTAACAGTGGATGCGTAACACTGCTGGCAGTAGATATTTCTGTGTTTTTACCAATTTTAGCACCTAATGCCCGAAAGAAAGAAGATATATAAACGGTTGCATAAATGGGATGCAAAACAATGAGGCTTAATGACATTAATTGGTCTGCGAACCACTTGCGTAAATAAAAAGTGCTGTAAATAGGGTAAGTTCCTGGTTTAATGCCGCGTTGCAGTAATCGGGTTAGCACGATCGTTTCAAAAGCAAAAAGCAGGATGTAAACCAATGCTAATGACGGAACAACAACCATGTAAGTAAAATTATAATCAGGGGCGGCATCATCCAGCCTGTTTAGCGTAATAATGGTAGGTAAAAGCGGCAACAGGATGGTAAAAGGAAACACCAGCAGTGATAGTGTGAATATCAGCATGTATTTTTTTCTAGTCCAGGCAGAAACCGGAAGCGGTTGTGGCAGATCGGATATGCTTTTGGTTTCTTTTAACTGTGCCGGACTACCACGCCACACTTCACCAGAACGGATGGTTTTGCCTTCCTGCAAATAACTTAAATCCTGCAGTTCGCTCCAGGCTTCCATTACAGCCCCGCCGGCAACTATTGCACTGCTGCCGAGATAAGCATGGTCACCCAAAACAATTGAACGGATTTTTAACAATCCGTCTTCTACCACTACATTGTTAAGGTTAACGCCCGAACTGATGCTTACATCATTGCCAATAGTGATGAGATCTTCTGCGCCCGAGGTAAAATCGCCCAACTGTGCATCGGCAGCTACTTTCATTCCAAAAAGCTTTAAATAAGCAGGGTATAATGGTGTTCCGTTTAAAAACTGAACAGTTAGCAAACGTTGTATGGTTTTAACAAACCACCATCGGAAATAATAACTTCCCCATAAAGGATAATCACCTTCCTTAAATTTACCAATAACCAGCCATTTTGAGCCGATCGAAATTAAGAAAAACAGGGGAGGAACGAAGCAAAATAAAACCAGGGAAGTTACGATAGCATAACCCAAATTATCTGTAGCCTGCTGAACATAATAATATCCGAGGTACGGAATAAAAATTTGTATGGCAAAAATTGAATAGATAAAGCCAAGCGCAAGGGTTTGTGCCAGCCAGCAGCTATAGTAACGTGCTTTGTTTACCTTATGAAATTTGCGCTCTGGTTTTTTATCGACCGGTGTTTGCTGCCCCCAAACTTCTACTAATTTTTCCAGCGGACGGTGCAGATAGATATCCCGTAAAGACGCTTTCGGGATACCGCCTTCCCGCCTTAACCTTGAAACCAATCCGGCAGCAAGGAGGGAATGGCCACCCAGATCATTAAAAAAATCCATTGATAGATCAATGGTTTTATTAGGGAAAGTAACGCGCAGCATATTCAGTAAACGGTCTGAAAGCGATGCATTTAAATCCAGTGTTTCTTCAGCTTCGTTTGGTATGGTTTGCAGTAATGATTCTGGCGTTGGCAATGCCTTGCGGTTTACTTTTCCGCTTGGCATGCGCGGCATTTCAGGCAGTAAAACAATTATGGCAGGCACCATATAGGAAGGCAATACCTTGGCAAGTTCTAACCGCAACAGGTTTTCTTCTATAGCAATTCCTCCTTCGGTAACTACGTAACCCACCAATTGGTCCTGCCCGGAACTATCTTTTTTAACAGCAACAGCAGCGGCAGAAATATCTTGCAAACCACTTAACTTCGTTTCAATTTCCCCCAATTCAATCCGGTAGCCGCGCAATTTAATCTGATCGTCAAAACGGCCTAAAAACTCAATGCTGCCATCTTCTTTAATCAATGCGGCATCACCGGTACGATAAATCTTTTCGCCTGGCATTTCTTCCAGGGCAGCTGTTTTTAGCACAAACTTTTCATGTGTTAAATTCGGCAAATTAACATACCCTTCAGCAACGCCAGGGCCAGAAATAACCAATTCGCCCCGTTCTCCAAAAGGCAGCGGGTTTAATTTTTCATCTACTACGGCCAGGTTATAATTAGGGAGAGGATCGCCGATGCTGATCGGGTCACCGGGTTTTAAAGGGGCAAAAGTAGCGCTTACGGTAGTTTCTGTAGGCCCGTAACTGTTGTAAAATATCCTGTTCGGGGTTGACCAACGGTTTAAAACCTGTACCGTACAAGCTTCCCCGCCGGCATTTACCATTCTTAAAGAGGGAATATTATCTTCTATAACAGCCAGCAAACTGGGCACAGCATGTAATACTGTTATTTTTTCGCTGTTTAGTACATCGCTTAGTTCGTCTATCGCTTTTGAAGTAGTATTATCAGCTACCCAAAGTGTTGCCCCGGCAAAATAACTTACCCAGGTTTCTTCGCACCACATATCAAAAGAAACAGAAAATCCCTGGTAAACACGGTCAGTTTCCCTGATGTTGATTACGCTTTGCTCTGATCGTACCAAATGACAGATCTGCCTATGGCCAATAGGAATGCCTTTAGGTTTACCCGTACTGCCGGAAGTATATAAAACATAGGCGAGATTATCAGGCTCAGGACCTTCGGGAAGCACAATTTCCTCATTTGCTGTAGGTTTTGCCCTTACTTCAAACCTTTCAAAATCCAGGTTCAGTAAATCTTCGCTGATGTAGGCAGATGCTTCCACTTCGGTAAAAATTGTTTCTACACGTTCGGCCGGAATTTCACGGTCAACCGGAATATAAGCAGCGCCAACTTTAATTATACCGATGATAGCAGCATGCAGCTCTAACCCGCGTTTATACCAAATCCCTACTTTATCGCCTCGTTTAATACCATTTGCTGCAAGGTTAGCGGCTATGGCATCACTCCAGCGGTCTAATTCCTGATAGGTAACAGAACTATTGCCAAATATTAATGCTGTTTTTACACTGTATTTTTTTGCTGTTTGCCGGAAGATATCGGCCAGGGTTTCATTACGGATAAAGTCAGGACGATCAATACCTTTAAGGATACTGACCTGGTTTAAAAGAGTAGTTGACATACAATATTGAGACAGGTGAATGAGGCTATAGTTTGTTGCTGAATATCAGAATTATTTTTATGAGAATTATATTACTTTCACAGTTTAGATTAAAATAATCAGCCTTAATCCTACTAATTTATTAGGCTGACAATTAAAAATAAAATATTTTTGACAAGCATCATCTACCTAAATTTTTAACAGGTTCAACAATTATAATAAATTTTGGTTGTAGTGCTATGCTGTTTTTATGGGTATAAAAACAGCATCATATTAGGTTACATTTTAAGCAAAGATGCAAACAGAATACACTGGCAATACAAAAAACGTTTTTAACTATAACCGGATATTTGATCATGCAGCACTTCCGGCAAGTTCTTTAAAGGTTTCTGTTATTGTTCCTGCACGAAACGAATCTAAAAACCTGCGTAAAACGTTAGATGCATTAAGGCTGCAAACCGACACCAGCGGGACACTTTTAAACCAGAATATTTACGAAGTTTTACTGCTGGTAAATAATTGCAGCGACCAAACGTTTACTATTGCGCAAAACTATCAGAAAAAATATCCTGAGTTTTCTTTACATATAGCAGAAGTTACCCTTCCTGCAAAAAAAGCTAACATTGGTTTTGTACGAAGGCTTTTAATGGATACCGCCCATCACCGTTTAACAACTTATGGAAACTGTACAGGAATTATTGCTTCTACCGATGGCGATACACAGGTTGATGCCTGCTGGGTTTATCACATCATGCAGGAAATTGCAAAAGGATGTGATGCAGTAGGCGGCAGGATTTTAACTCAAAGCAACCGAAAAAAAGCCAGGTTATACCATTTGAGGGATGTGGCTTACCGAAGTTTATTAGCAAGGGCCGAAGCCTTGATCGATCCGGAAGAGCATGACCCCTGGCCAAGGCATTATCAGTATTTTGGCGCCAGTATGGCTGTAACTTGTGCTGTGTATGAGCAGGTTGGCCGGTTGCCGGAAGTTCCTTTTTTAGAGGACAATGCTTTTCATCAGGCTTTGCAACGCATGGATGTACGCATCAGGAAAACACCTGCGGTAAAAGCTTACACTTCTACCCGGATGAGCGGAAGGGTAAAAGTTGGTTTTTCTGAGCAGTTAAGAAGATGGTCGGGCTACATCAGGTACGGCTATACGCAGGAAGTTGAACCGCCAAAAGCCTGGTTAATTAAATTTAAAAGCAAGCGTGTATTACGGCAATGCCGGGAAGAATATTTAAAACATGGCTTTTATAACCGGGAAGCGTTTGAAAATGTTGCCAAAGATTTGCTTGTAAACCCGCAATGGCTGCATAATGAATTAATTGCAAACCAGTATTTTGGTTTATTGTGGGAAAAGGTGCGTAAAAAAATTGGCAAGGGAAAATGGGGCAAGAAATGGGAATTAGTCCACATTACAGAAGCAATCCAGGAATTACGTGCGTTTGTTAATGTTAATGGTGTTACATCTTCTCAAACAAATCGAGCCTGAATTTTTCTTTACGCTGATGCAGTAAATGTTTCAGATGCTGTTTTTGTAAGGATAAATCCATAAAGTAATTATGTACCTGGTCTCCGGTTAAAGGAAACTCGGGCACAACTGGGGTCCAATGTACCAGCAGCAATTGTCCGCCAGGCTGTAAATGGTTGGTCATTAAATCTGCAAGCTTTTTTAAATCTTCCCAACTTAAAAAATAGCCAACTTCGGATAGCAGGATCAAATCAAACTGATCTTCAGGGAAATCCTGGGGAACGAACATCTTTTGGAAAGATACGTTTGGTTTGCTTTTTAACCGTTCTTTAGCTTTTTCAAGCGGAACATCTGCCGGTTCTACTGCTAATAGCTTTTTGCATTTTGGTGCCAGCATTTGGGTTAATACACCTATTGAACAGCCTATTTCAAAAACATTCTGATATTCTGCGCGAGGTAAAGCAGCAAGCGTTGCTTTGTATTTACTTAATTCGTACGGGCTGCTTTCAAAGTTCCACGGGTCGCTTCTGTGGCTATAAAATTCGTTAAAATAATCGGGAGGAAGCGAGTTGTTGTTTTCGGGCATATCAGTAATTTTTAAACCGTTGCTTCTATAAAAAGCTCATCAGTATAATCAAAATGGGCAAGGATTTCGGGAGAGAGGATAAAACCTTCCGGGTCATCATCAATCAAACGGCCCACTTGCGAAACGTGAGCTGCTACAGCATTTTTTTTCAAAGCTGCAACTGTTTCGATATCAACCCTAAACCACTTAATGCTTTGTTTACCAGGCAAATCTTTCTGCTTACCTAATTCCCAAATCCAGATCAGATATTGCAAAATACGTGGCTGCTTTTCTAATTGTATTACCGATTTTTTTAAAATTTGAAAGGAAGACTGATGATCGTGATGCAGGTCTTTTTCCCAGGTTACCAGTACTGTTTCGGGTTTTATCTGCCGAAGACTGGCCAGCATTTGTTGTACAGCGGCATCAAAACCCGGATCTTTTTGATTTGGTACGGCTGTATCTTTTAACCGCATAAAAGAAGCATTGGCTGCCGGAACATTTAATATTTTCAAAGCATCCAATGCTTCGGTTTCCCGTAATTGCCTTAACCGTTCTGCCGGATATTTTTTGGAGTTAGGGTGAGACCTGCTGCCATCGCTAACAAAAATAACATGGACAGGTAAACCTAATTGCCGCAATAATGCAATTGTACCGCCACAACCAAGAGATTCATCATCCGGATGCGGGGCAATAATTACGGTAGTACCGAAATGCTTTAAATCGTTAAGTGTTATCTCAACTGCCTGCTGCTGCCATTCGTTACGTTCAATTTTGGATACCATAACCGTAATACAGTAACCATGAATAGTTTGTTTGGAAATTTAAGCTGAACCTTTTGTACCGGTTGCTTCCAATGGTCTGTTCATCCACTTAAAAAAGAAACAGCCGCCAATTATATAAAGCAAAACATCAGTCCAGTCTGCCGTAAATATTTCCGGGTGATAAGTGGGCAGCAACCACTCAAAAGCAATGGAAAGATAAAGCACGATAAAAATAACATGGCCAGGTTTTAAAACATACGTGCTTCTTTTAGCAATAAAAATCCGTTGAAACCATAAACCCAAATTGGCAATTACAGGAACAGCCAGGAAATCGCCTAAATGTCCGTTTAAATATAAAATAGGATGATGGGTAATGCGGGCAAAATAAAGAACGCCCCACATCAGGCAAAAAGCAACAAACCAGGGATTAAGCAGGGTTTTCATTTCAGGCTGAAAGAATGCCAATTACCCATAATAAAAGACTGATGAAAAACACAAAACCCAATTGTAAATAGAAAAATACCTGGCGGATAGGCCGCATAGTAGTTTTAAATTTTTTAACAAATTTACTGTCTTCCGGCCTTACGAATAAAAAATCTTCTTCCTTTCTTACTTCCTGTTTTATTTTTTTTTCTACTGATCTGGTAAAGTTTTCTATTTCCAGAAATTCTCCGCAGTATAAACACCGGTCGTCTATATGGCCGCGCCATAAAGTCCACTCATGGCAGTGCGGACATTTTATTTCCTGTTTCATACTAATTCCCGGTTTCTAAAATTATACCTACTTTGCAACAGTATGGAGATCAAAAATAACAAAAAGACGGTTAGGGCGTGGGCTATGTTTGACTGGGCAAATTCTGCTTACAATTTAGTCATTACTTCTACCATTTTTCCGGCGTATTATACCGCTATTACCACAACGAAAGAACATGGCGATAAAGTTTTTTTCTTCGGAAAAAGCTTTGTTAACACCGCGCTTTCCAATTATGCGCTGGCTGTTGCGTACTTAGTTATCGCTATTTTAACCCCAATTTTAACCTCTATTGCAGATTATCGGGGCAATAAAAAAATATACATGCAGTTTTTTACCTGGATCGGCGCTTTGGCCTGCTGCGGTTTGTACTTTTTCAAGCTTGATACTTTAGAAATCGGTATTATTTGTTTTGCCCTTGCTGCCATTGGTTATTGCGGCGGACAAGTTTTTTACAACTCATATTTGCCAGAAATAGCAACAATAGACAAGCAGGATTCGGTAAGCGCAAAAGGTTTTACTTACGGTTATATCGGAAGCGTGCTTTTGCAGATCATTTGCTTTGTATTTGTATTATCGCCAAAGACTTTTGGAATCACAGACGGAACTTTCCCGGCAAGGCTTAGCTTTTTATTGGTTGGATTATGGTGGATTGGTTTTGCACAAATTCCATTCAAAGTGCTGCCAAAAGGAAGTCCGAACTTCAATAAATTAAATCAGCAAAAAGTGCACAACGGTTTTGAGGAACTGAAAAAAGTTTGGCGACAAGTGCAAAACATGCCTTTGTTAAAGCTTTTTTTACCGGCATTTTTTTTCTATTCAATGGGTGTACAAACCATTATGCTGGTTGCTGCAAACTTTGGCGAAAAAGAACTTCATCTTGGAACTGCGGCCTTAATTTCCATCATCCTGATTATTCAATTGGTTGCGATTGGCGGCGCAACATTAATGTCTAAACTATCAGAAAAATATGGTAACGTAACTGTATTAATGGCTGTTGTAGTTTTATGGATTGTGGTTTGCGTTTTTGCTTATTTTATTACAACAGCAACCCAGTTTTATATTTTGGCGGTAATTGTTGGTTTGGTGATGGGAGGGATCCAATCGCTTTCCCGTTCTACCTATTCCAAGTTTTTGCCTGAAAATATTCCTGATACAGCTTCTTTTTTCAGTTTTTATGATGTGACCGAAAAAGTAGCTATTGTTGCCGGCTTGTTTGGATTTGGTTTTATTGAAGAACTAACCGGAAATATGCGCAATTCTATTTTATTCCTCACCATCTTGTTTGTAGTTGGTTTGATTTTATTGTTTTCTTTACGATCAGGCGAAAAAAGTAGCAGCAATAATCCTGAATTTTACAGCCTTAAAAATCCGGAAAGTTAAATGAAAGTTGAATTATTTATCCCTTGTTTTATCGATCAGCTTTACCCGGATACTGCTTTTAGCACCATAAAATTGTTAGAGAAAGCAGGTTGCGAAATCATTTATAATCCGGCACAAACCTGCTGTGGCCAGCCAGCTTTTAACGCCGGTTTTTGGGACGATGCCAAAGCTGTAGGCAATAAATTTCTGAATGATTTTACCGATCAGCATTTTATTGTTTCGCCTTCGGCTTCCTGCACCGGAATGGTGAAGAATTATTATAATGATCTGTTTACCAATACCGCTCTTCATAATAAATGCCGTTCTATCCAGAACCACATTCATGAATTGTCCGACTTTTTAATCAACGTAATGCAGCATGATTATTTTGGAGCTGAACTGGAAGGCAAAGCCGTTTACCACGATAGTTGCGCTGCTTTATGCGAATGCAAAATCAAGGAAGAGCCAAGAAAATTACTTGAAAAAGTCCACGGACTGGAATTGCTGGAACTGCCCGACAGCAGCACTTGCTGCGGTTTCGGCGGAACATTTGCGGTAAAATTTGAAGCGATTTCTACAGCGATGGCACAGCAAAAAATAGATCAAGCGCTGGCTTTGGAAGCTGATTATATTATTTCTACCGATGCTTCCTGCCTGCTGCATTTGCAAGGTTATATCGATAAGAATAATTTACCGCTCAAAACAGTACACCTGGCTGATGTTCTGGCTGGTGGCTGGGGGAATGTTTGAGGTAGATTTTTAGGTGATAAAAGAAGTATGGGCATAAATTAAGGTATAGCAATTCACCAATAATCCGGGTACATTAGAAGCTTTTAAATTTTTAGCATGAACCGTAATGATATCCTTTGGAAAGCTGCCTTAGAAGATTTATTTGATGATTTTTTAAAATTCTTTTATCGTGATGCAGAACAAATATTCGACCTCGAAAAAGGGTTTGAATACCTCGACAAAGAGCTTGAACAGTTGTTTCCGCCAGAACAAAACCAATATGCCCCGCGCTATGTGGATAAACTGGTTAAAGTATTTACGCAGAACGGGAAGGAAGAATGGATACTGATACACGTGGAGGTACAGGGCTATACCGATCAGGATTTTGCAAAGAGGATGTTCCAGTATTATTACCGCATTCTGGACAGGTATGATAAACCAATTACCGCATTTGCTATTTTTGCCGATACCACCAAAAAGTTCCATCCTCGTTTCTATGAAAGGGAATACCTTGGGACAAAGGTACATTACAGCTATAATACTTATAAAATCCTCGACCAGGACGAAGCGGCACTGGAGGCAAGCAATAACCCTTTTGCCCTGGCTGTACTCTCGGCAAAATTGGTGCTCACCAGCAAGAAACAGGAAGATCAGCAACTATTTGATCAGGCATACGCTTTGGCCAAACGACTGCTTATTAAACAAATGCCAAAGTACAAAATACGGCAAGTGATGAATTTTTTGCGTTATTACCTGCATTTTGAAAACAAGGAGATGTTTACTAAATTTGAACAAGAGATCAGTAATTTAACAGACAAAAGCATCACAATGGGCATCGAAGAATTTTTATTGGACAGGGCTGAAAAGATAGGCATCGAAAAAGGTATCGAAAAGGGCATCGAAACAGGCATCGAAAAAGGCATTGAAAAAGGCATCGAAAAAGGTAAACAGCAAGAAGCCATTGCTATTGCCCGCGAATTAAAAAAAGAGGGATTAGCTATTGAGTTTATTGCAAAAATCACCAAACTTCCTGTAAATGAAATTGAAAAGATTTAAGCATTATAAAAGTTAAAAAAATAGGGCATCGAAGAATTTTTATTGGACAGAGGAGCAGAAACAGGAAAATCTGTATCGTGAAATAGAGTACAACTCTGAACGAATGAAAATGCACTCTTTGTAAGAAGTAAAAGCTTGTTTAAATTTTAGGGATTAGGGATAAAGTTTAGTTGATAAAAGAAGTATTAAATTGATAATTTACCTTTAAAAATTAAAAATCTTCCCGCAACTTTTTAATTTCCTCCAATGCTAAAACATCTATTTGATCTTTTGGCCGGTTAACTGTTTTTTTATTTTCAATTAACTGATTAAGATGAAGAAATGGAACTTTTACTTCATCAATATCAGCAATCGAAGCCATTTCCAAACATTCATCGAAACTGTAGCCTTCCAAACCTTTCATATCAGTCAAAATATCCAAGATTAAATTATTGTTTAAACAAAAACTCCGTCCAACCGGGTACAAACTGCATATACTCCAGTATTGGATAATCACCCATTTTGCAGCTTATAAACGCATTACGTAATTGTTTTCTATTTTCCGGAGTGTCCTTTAGCCAAATGTCCATGTCGCCTGTAAATCTTTGATAACCGTGCATATTAATAGCGAAACCACCAATCATAATGTATTTTACATCATAATCTTGCAAAGCTTTCCAAAAATTTAATATTTCTTCATCAAAAATGTCCACAGGTTTACTTGTTGTTAATAAATGGTTTATGAACGATAGAAGCCCGGTCCATAGTTTGCTGGATTTTGTATAAACGGGTCAGCATTTCAAAACGTTCTTTATAACTCAATTTTAAATTTGCTTTTAAACGTTCCAATTCCACGGAATCCAATTCTTGTTTAGGTTTTTCCATACCATCAAATATAAGTTTTACTATCAATACTTCTTTTACCGGCATAATTTCTTCTTACCAAAATCTCCTCCAAAATCCTACTTTTGCAAAAATCACTTTGTAGGTGATGGATACTGTTTTTATCACATAAAAATTTAAATCATAGTTGTAGATGATTAACTTAACACTTCCCGACGGCTCTGTCCGCCAGTACGACAAAGGCATTACGGCCATGCAGGTTGCCCGTTCCATTTCAGAAGGTTTGACCCGAAATGTTTTAGCTGCCGAAATTGACGGCAAAGTTTGGGATGCTAGCCGCCCGATTGAAGAAGATGCAAAAATTAGATTATTAACCTGGAACGATGCAGAAGGAAAAGCTACCTTCTGGCATTCCTCAGCGCATTTAATGGCCGAAGCTTTAGAAGCTTTGTATCCGGGCGTTAAACTTGGGATCGGCCCGGCTATAGAAACTGGTTTTTATTATGATGTTGATTTTGGCGATCAGCCGTTTTCTTCTGATGATTTTAAAAAGATCGAAGATAAAATGGCAGAACTGGCCAAAACCAAATCAGAATATATCCGCAAACCGGTTTCAAAAGCAGATGCTATTGAATATTTTACCGAAAAAGGTGACGAATACAAGCTGGATTTAATCAAAGATTTGCCGGATGGTTCCATTACCTTTTATTCGCAGGGAAATTTTACGGATTTATGCCGCGGCCCACATATACCCAATACTTCTTTTATCAAGGCAATTAAGTTAATGAGCGTTGCCGGCGCTTACTGGCGCGGCGATGAAACACGTAAACAACTGACACGCATTTATGGTGTTACCTATCCGAAACAAAGCGAGCTGACAGATTATTTGCACTTTTTAGAAGAAGCCAAAAAACGCGACCACCGCAAGTTGGGCAAAGAGCTGGAACTGTTTGCATTTTCAGAAAAAGTAGGAATGGGTTTGCCTTTGTGGTTGCCAAAAGGTGCAGCCTTGCGCGAAAAATTAGTAAGGTTTTTACAAAAAGCACAGGAAGAAGCCGGTTATGATCAAGTAGTTACACCGCATATCGGACATAAAAACTTATATGTAACATCCGGCCATTACGAAAAATATGGCGCTGATTCTTTTCAGCCGATAAAAACACCACAGGAAGGAGAGGAGTTTTTTCTGAAGCCAATGAACTGTCCGCACCACTGCGAAATTTACAAAACGAAACCCCGTTCTTATAAAGATCTTCCGGTCCGTTTTGCAGAATTTGGCACCGTTTACCGGTACGAACAAAGCGGCGAATTGCATGGTTTAACCCGCGTTCGTGGCTTTACGCAGGATGACGCGCATTTATTTTGTCGCCCGGACCAGGTAAAAGAAGAGTTTAAAAAGGTAATTGATATAGTACTTTATGTGTTTAAATCATTAGGTTTTGCTGATTATACGGCTCAAATTTCTTTGCGCGATCCGGAAAACAAAACCAAATATATCGGCTCGGAAGAAAACTGGTTGTTAGCAGAAGCAGCCATTATTGAAGCAGCGCACGAAAAAGGTTTGCCAACAGTAACCGTATTTGGCGAAGCGGCTTTTTACGGTCCTAAACTCGACTTTATGGTAAAAGATGCCTTGGGCAGAAAATGGCAGCTGGGAACCATCCAGGTAGATTACAATTTACCGGAACGTTTTGAGCTGGAATATACCGGAAGTGATAATCAGAAGCATCGCCCGGTGATGATCCACCGTGCGCCTTTTGGTTCGTTAGAAAGGTTTGTGGCTGTGTTAATTGAGCATTGCGCGGGTAATTTTCCGCTGTGGCTTACCCCTGAACAATATTCTATTTTACCCATATCGGAAAAATATGAAGAATATGCAAAAAAACTTTCAGAAACATTAAAAAAACACGATATTCGCGGTCTTATTGACCTGAGGGACGAAAAGATCGGAAGAAAAATTCGGGACGCTGAAGTAAAAAAGATACCATACATGCTTATCGTTGGGGAAAAGGAAGCAGCAGAAGGAACAGTTTCGGTAAGAAAACACGGTGAAGGCGATTTAGGCAGTATGACTACAGAAGAATTTAAATCATTAATAGAAAAAGAAATAACCATATAACTTGGCATTAAACAAACCAAATTTCAGCAGGGGCCCACGGCCTCCTTTTAAAAAGAAAGAAGCTGAACATAGTATCAATCAGTTCATCAGAGTTCCTGAAATTCGTTTAGTTGGAGATAACGTAGAACCCGGAATTTACAATACCAAAGTTGCTTTGGCAATGGCCGAAGAACAGGAGTTGGACCTGGTAGAAATTTCTCCGAACGCAACGCCTCCTGTTTGTAAAATTATAGACTATAACAAGTTTATTTACGAACAGAAGAAAAAGCTGAAAGAGATTAAGAGCAATGCCAAGCAAACTGTTATTAAAGAAATCCGTTTTGGCCCGAACACTGACGACCATGATTTTGAATTTAAGCTAAAACACGCTCAGAAATTCTTAGAAGCTGGCGAAAAAGTGAGGGCGTACGTACACTTTAAAGGAAGGGCAATTGTTTATAAAGAACAGGGCGAGATTTTATTGCTCCGTTTTGCCCAAGCCGTAGAAGAAGTTGGAAAAGTGGAACAGTTACCAAAATTAGAAGGGAAACGGATGTTCCTTACATTAGCACCTAAAGCAGCAAAAAAATAAATAGTTTAAAAAAAGATTATGCCAAAAATGAAAACCAATTCCAGTGCTAAAAAGCGTTTTAAGCTTACTGGAACCGGTAAAATTGCCAGAAAAAATGCTTTCAAAAGCCACATCTTAACCAAGATGTCAACCAAACGCAAACGTGTACTTGGTCACACCAGTTTAGTTTCTGCTGCGGACATGGGCAACGTTAAACGTATGTTAGCAATAGGAAAATAACTCATTATTTAACCAGGTATTCGGGTTTACAAGTTTTCTTTACTGAAACACCCACTACCAAAAACTCAAAAAAATGCCACGTTCAGTAAACGCAGTAGCGTCCCGCAGACGCAGAAAAAAAATAATGAACCTCGCCAAAGGTTATTGGGGTTCACGCAGCAAGGTTTATACCGTTGCTAAAAATACAGTTGAAAAAGGTTTACAGTATGCTTACCGCGACCGTAAAACCAAAAAAAGAGAGTTCAGAGGATTGTGGATCCAGCGTATCAACGCGGGTGTACGTCAGCACGGCATATCTTATTCTCAATTAATGGGGAAATTAAACAGTGCAAAAATCACTTTAAACCGTAAGGTTTTAGCTGATTTAGCCATGAACCATCCGGAAGCTTTTAAAGCTGTTGTTGATTCTGTAAAATAAAAAATGCTGCTTTAGCTTGAAAAGGGAACCTGAACAGGTTCCCTTTTTTTATTGACAATAATTTGCAGAACAAACATTTCTCTACTAACTTAGTATAGTATTTATAAACATTAAAATTTAAATTTATGAGTTTAAGACTGGGCGATAAAGCACCAAATTTCAAGGCAAAAACATCTGTCGGAGAAATTGATTTTTATACCTATTTAGGCGATAGCTGGGGAGTTTTATTTTCGCACCCTGGAGATTATACACCGGTTTGTACGACAGAGTTAGGAAAAACAGCATCTTTAAAAGATGAGTTTGAAAAACGCAATGTAAAAGTAATTGCATTAAGCGTTGACTCTGTAGAACAGCATAAAGGCTGGATCAATGATATTAACGAAACACAGGACGTGGAAGTTACTTTTCCGATCATTGCTGATGAAAACAGAGAAATATCAGAAGCTTATGATATGATCCATCCGAATGCTTCTGTTAATGCAACCATCCGTTCGCTTTTTATCATCGACCCAAACAAAATTGTAAAACTGATTATCAGTTATCCTGCATCCACCGGAAGAAATTTTCAGGAAATATTAAGAGTGATTGATTCGCTGCAATTAACGGCTTACCACAGCGTTGCTACACCCGCTGATTGGAAAGAAGGCGAAGATGTAGTGGTTTTACCAGCTATCAAAACAGAAGATATTCCTGATAAATTTCCTAAAGGTTTTACAGAAGTGAAACCTTATTTGAGAATGACGCCGCAACCCAATAAGTAGTAGGTTATTGTTTTTTGAGATGCTGTTTTTATGGGCATAAAAACAGCATCTTTTTTTGTTTTAATTATTTTTATTTTTCAGTATAGTTTTTTTAAATTAAACCACTAATTTAATTCTAATAAATGTTATGAAAACTGGAAAAGTAAAGTGGTTTAACACTCAAAAAGGTTATGGTTTTATCGTTACCGATGATGGTAAAGATCTGTTTGTACACTTCAAAGACGTTCAGGGAGGTGTAAATGCCATAAAAGATAACGACAACGTACAATATGATGTTGAAGAAGGAAGAAAAGGATTACAGGCAGTAAACGTAAAAAAAATCTGATATAAAACATATACTCATCGAAATTTAAAGCCTTTCATCATTTGAAGGGCTTTTTTTATGTCCTGAATTTTCATTTTTTCTTTGCTGATTTCTTTTTGAACAATCTATTTGCAAGAACGTTAAAAACAGATGCGTGTATTTTACAACGATTTACAACAGCAGTTTGAAAGGATACTGTTAAAACATTCTTTTTCTGCAACAAAAGCAGCTTTATGTTCAAAAATTTTTGCGGCTAATAGTTTAGACGGTGTTTATTCGCATGGCCTCAACCGTTTTCCTGTTTTTGTTGACCTGGTAAAAAATGGTTTAGTTAAACCGGAAGCAGAACCCGAAGTTTTAAGCGAAACCGGAACTTTGGCGCATTTGGACGGACATTTAGCGCCAGGGATGTACAATGCTTCTTTTGCAATGGAAAAAGCAGTGGACCTGGCAAAAACTAACGGAATAGGCTGTGTCAGCATCAAAAATACAAACCATTGGATGCGTGGCGGCACTTATGGCTGGCAGGCAGCAGATGCTGGTTGTATCGGTATTTGTTTTACCAACACCATTGCCAATGTTCCGCCCTGGGGAGGAAAAGAACCTCGTTTAGGCAACAATCCGATTGTAATTGCGGTGCCAAAAGCAGCAGGACATATGGTCCTGGATATGGCAGTTTCCCAATATTCGTACGGCAAGTTACAGGAACACGAACTGAATAAACAACCGCTTCCGTTTCCCGGAGGTTATGATGAGGAAGGAAATTTAACAACCGATGCAGCAGCCATCCGTAAAACTGAAAGGGCTTTACCCATTGGCTTATGGAAAGGTTCCGGATTATCATTGATGCTGGACATCGTACTTACGGCTTTAACCGGAGGAAAATCAACCAAAGAAATTACGGCTGCCGGAAAAGAATCTGGCGTATCACAAACTTTTATTGCTATTTATCAGCCTGACCTTCACCAAAATCTCATCGAACAAATTATTTCTTTTACTAAATCCAGCGAAGCGGATGAAAACGGAGGAAAAATTTGGTATCCGGGAGAAAAAACACTGATCACCAGAAATAAAAATACAGCAGAAGGTATTCCGGTAAATGAAGAAATTTGGCGAGCTGTCTGTCAACTTTAATTAGCCTGTACCTTTAAACTTTCTTTTGCGTTTACTATCCAATAATTCAAAAAACTGGATTAAAATGCGCTTAAAAATAAACCACTTAAAATTCCTGCTTGTTGTTCCTTTATTTTTAAGTGTATCTTTTATAAAAGAAGATGCTTCTTTTACCAGCAAAGATTTTAGTTTTAAAGCTGAGGTCCTCAGCCAGATCAATCAAATCCGTGCCCGTGGTTGCAATTGCGGTACAACTTACATGCCTCCGGTAGCGCCTGTTGTTTGGAACGATCGTTTGGCAACTGCCGCTGCTGCCCATGCAATGGATATGGCCAATCACAATTACTTTAGTCATGAAAGCCAGAATGGCGATCATATTCGCGACCGGTTTGAGAAAGCAGGTTACGGAACTGCCGGTTTTCAGCGTTACATAATAGGCGAAAATATTGCCGCCGGACAACAATCCATCGAACAAGTGAACCAGGAATTATTTAAAAGCGAGAAGCATTGTAAAAACCTGATGAACCCGGCATTTAAAGAAATAGGCGCTTATGTTTACAATTACTATTGGGTAGAAGATTTTGGCGGAAGGTATCCTTTTGGTACAAAAGACCTTGCTTTGGTTAAACAGCAGGATAACCATACCAATTTTTAGGCGATAAAAACAGCATCACCAAAATCTCTAACCTTTACCACATGAGTTCCAAAAGCGCTTCGTAGTCTTTATCGGCCATTTTATAATTGTTCACCGTTATTTTATTTAACTGAAAGCTTTGTAAAATTTGCTGTTTTTCTGTTGGACCGATACCTGCCTGAGAAAGCCTTACCGGAACCCCGATATACTGGTAAAAATCCTCCAGCTTTTTTACAAATCCGTTTGCAGTAGCATCGTAATCAAAACTTTCGGAAGCAAAAATATGCTTCGCCAAAAACCTGATCCGGTTTAAATATCGGTATTGATGATACTTCAGCCAGGCACATAAAACAATAGCTAAAGATGCGCCGTGCCCAATCTCGTAACGCATATCCAAAGCAAAAGCAATACTCGAAATACTTTTATCCGTATAATTTCTTCCATTGCTCAATGTATCATTCAAGGCCAAAGTTGCCATCCACATCAAGTTGGCCCGTAACTGGTAATCCTGCAAATTCTGCATCACTTCTTTACCGTTTTGGATAGCCAGGCGCACCAAATCAGCCGTAAAATAATCGGTTAAAGGCGCATCACCTTCGTTCAGAAACTGCTGAATGGCATAAGCAATCATGGTAGAAACGCCAAAAGCAGTTTGCCTGGCCGGAACGGTAACAGAATAATAAGGGTCGAGAAAGGCAGCTTTTGGATAAAATAAAGGCGAGCTGAACTCTTTTTTGATTCCGGTTTCCGGATCGCTCAAAACAGAATTATTGTTCATGGCCGAACCGGTAGAAGCAATGGTTAAAATATTTAAAACCGGAAGTGCTTTTTGCGGCGGTGCTTCTTTTAGCATATAAAAATCCCAAACGGAATGGTTGCTGTAATAACCAATAGCCGCAGCTTTGGCCACATCAATGGCCGAACAGCCGCCAATAGCAATAATTACTTCTGCCAGGTAAGCCTTTGCTTTTTTAACAGCTTCATCGGCATCCAGGTAACTGGCGCTTGCTTTTACACCTTCATGGGTAATATGTTCCAGGCCGGCCATATTCATTAAAGAAACTACGCGGGCGTATAAACCGTTTTTTTTAGCAGAACTTTCCCCGATAACCACTAAAGCTTTTTTCCAGGAAATTTCTCCGGGAAGCTGGTCTGCAACTTCCCGTCCGAAAATTACTTTTGTAGGATTATACTGAACAAAATTTTCCATCAGGCTAAGATAATCCGAATTTTGAATAATTACAGATTGCTTTTACAGCGCAAATTACAAATGCTTCTTTTATCATACTTTTAATTGTAAAGGCTTTTGCTTTTCATCCTTTGAAATTAAATATATTTACAACCTTTATAATTCCACAAATCATAATTTAAATGACTGCTTTAGATTCTGCAAACAAAAAGAACATCGTTTTTTTAGTCATTGTTGCTGCCTTAGGTTATTTTGTTGATATCTATGACCTGGTGATTTTTTCTATCGTCAGGCTGCAAAGTTTTAAAGATATAGGCGTAAAGCCGGAAAACATGCGGCTAAACGGAGAATTTGTACTGAACATGCAAATGGGTGGCTTATTATTAGGTGGGATTTTATGGGGGATTATTGGCGATAAATTTGGCCGGATTAAAGTGTTGTTTGGTTCGATTTTACTGTATTCGATAGCTAATTTTCTTAACGGATTAGTGCATTCTATTGAAATGTACGGTTTGGTGCGTTTTGCTGCCGGTATTGGCCTGGCTGGAGAGTTAGGCGCAGGGATTACTTTAGTAAGCGAAACCATCAGCAAAAAAAATCGTGGTTATGGTACCATGATGGTAGCGGTAGTTGGTTTATTTGGTGCAGCAGTTGCAGCAACAGTAGCCAAACATTATACCTGGCAAATGGCTTATTTTGTTGGTGGCGGATTAGGCTTTTTATTGTTGTTGCTGAGAGCGGGAACATTTGAAAGCGGTATGTTTAAAGAAGCAAAACATGCAAATGTAAGCAGAGGAAACATGCTGATGCTTTTTACCAGCCGCAAAAGGTTTTTTAAATACTTGTATTGCATTTTAATTGGTGCACCGCTTTGGTACGTGGTTGGTATTTTAGTTACGCAAGCGCCTGAAATAGGAAAAGCACTGCATGCAACCACTGTTTTAAGCGCTGGTACAGGCATTTTATATACTTATTTTGGTATTGCTGCCGGCGATTTGGTAGCAGGATTATTAGCCCAATTTACAAAATCACGAAAGCTAACGATGATGGTTTTTCATGTTCTTTCGCTTATCAGTGTTTTTGTTTATCTGCAAAGTACAAATATCAGTGCACAGCAATTTATTTGGCTTTGCTTGTTTATGGGTTTTAGCTGCGGTTACTGGGCAACGTTTGTAACTATTGCTTCCGAACAATTTGGCACCAATATCAGGGCAACGGTTACTACTACGGTACCCAACTTTGTAAGAGGCGCATTAATACCAATTACTTATGGTTTTGAAAAATTAGTGGCAAATTACGGGATTATCACCAGCGCCCGGGCCATGATGGTTTTGCTTGTTGTAATTGCATTTTTCTCTATCAATCAGCTAAAAGAAAGCTTTGGGAAAGACCTGGATTATATGGAAGATGACCAGCATGAGCCAAACTCAACTACTGCCATAAACGTATAAACAGGATTAAAGAATAAGATATTTAACCTCAAAAATAGTGTTGTGATGATTACGAAAGAACAGATTGCAGAAGAATATCAATCGATCCAGGACGAGATTTGCGAGGCATTAACACAATTGGATGGCAAAGCACATTTTGAGCAGGAAATATGGCAGCGGGAAGGCGGCGGCGGTGGCCGTACCAGAATTATCCAGAACGGAAACCTGATTGAGAAAGGCGGCGTAAATTTTTCTGCAGTGCATGGCCAGCTTTCAGATGGTTTAAAAAAGGTATTGAATGTAGATCAGGATGATTTTTTTGCAACGGGTGTTTCTATCGTAATCCATCCAAACCATCCCTGGGTCCCCATCATCCACATGAATATCCGTTATTTTGAAATGCCTTCTTCTGTTTTTGGCGATAAACCAGTTCGTTGGTTTGGCGGCGGAATTGATTTAACGCCTCATTATGTGATAGAAGAAGATGCACGGTTTTTCCACCGGCAGCTTAAAAACTGCTGCGATACTTATCACCGCGAATTTTATCCCCGTTTTAAAACCTGGGCCGATGAATACTTCTTTATTAAACACCGGCACGAAACACGTGGCATCGGTGGTATTTTTTATGATCGGCTGGCAGCTAATGATGAACTGAGCTGGGTTGATATTTTTGAGTTTTCTAAAAGTGTTGGCCGTACTTTTATTCCGGTTTATTCTGAACTGGTTAACCGCAACCGAAATAAAACCTACAACGAGGAGGAGCAAAACTGGCAGTACCAGCGCCGCGGCCGTTATGCAGAATTTAATTTAGTTTACGATGCCGGTACTAAATTCGGACTGGAAACGAATGGCCGTGTAGAATCGATCCTGATGAGCCTGCCGCCGCAAGCACGCTGGATGTATAACCACCAACCAGCCCCGGGCAGTAAAGAGGAGAAAACCCTGGACTTTTTGCATAAAGGTATTGATTGGGCAAGTTAGAACAATGCTTCTTTTACCGGCATAAAAAAAGGTGTGGTAAAAGAAGCATTTATCGTACAAATCCTGGGATCATTATCCGTATTTTTCGCTCTTTTTACGGTTTAAATTCTTAATTTCGCGTGTTAAATCGCGGTAATGGCAGGGCTTGCCTATTACCATTTTTTAAGAACCTAAAATGTAACAATGGCCGAAGAAACAGGTAATGAACAGCAACATCCGGAAGACAGGATAATTCCGATTAATATTGAAGATGAAATGAGATCAGCCTACATCGATTATTCGATGTCGGTTATTGTTTCCAGGGCTTTGCCCGATGTTCGGGACGGTTTAAAGCCCGTACACCGCCGTGTACTTTTTGGCATGCTCGATCTGGGTTTAAATGCCACCAAACCTTATAAAAAATCAGCCCGTATTGTTGGTGAAGTAATGGGAAAGTATCATCCGCATGGTGACTCTTCTGTTTATGATACTATGGTACGTATGGCGCAGGACTGGAGTTTACGTTATCCGTTAGTAGACGGACAAGGAAATTACGGTTCTGTTGATGGCGATAGCCCGGCAGCAATGCGTTATACAGAAGCGCGCCTTCGACGTATTGCCGAAGAAATGCTGGCCGATATTAACAAAGACACCATCGATTACCAGCTTAACTTTGATGATTCGATAGAAGAACCTACTGTTCTACCGGCGCGCATACCAAATTTACTGGTAAACGGGGCATCTGGTATTGCGGTAGGAATGGCTACGAATATGGCACCCCACAATTTAAGGGAGGTAATAGATGCCACAGTAGCTTATATTGATAACCGCGACATCGAGATCAGCGAGTTGATGCAGCACGTTAAAGCGCCTGATTTTCCTACAGGCGGTATTATTTACGGTGTAGAAGGTATCCGCGAAGCGTTAGAAACAGGCCGTGGCCGTGTAGTTTTAAGGGCGAGAGCTGAAATTGAAACGCATGGGCATGACCGCGAAAGGATTATTGTAAGCGAAATACCTTATCAGGTTAACAAATCGATCATGATCAAAGCCACGGCTGATCTGATCAATGATAAAAAAATTGAAGGGATTTCTGATATCCGCGATGAATCTAACCGCGAAGGCATTCGCATTGTTTACGAGATCAAAAAAGATGCTAATGCAGCTATCGTACTAAACAACCTTTATAAATACACTTCCCTGCAAACTTCTTTTAGCGTTAATAATATTGCACTGGTAAAAGGAAGGCCAATGCAGTTGAACCTGAAAGACCTGATACATTATTTTGTGGAGCACAGGCATGAAGTTGTAATTCGCCGTACCCGTTTTGAATTGGCAGATGCACAAAAACGTGCACATATTTTAGAAGGTTTACTGATTGCATTAGACCATTTGGATGAAGTAATCCGGTTAATCAGAAATTCTGGAACACCAGATGAAGCCCGCGAAGGTTTGATCACTCAGTTTGAATTGAGCGACATACAGGCACGTGCAATTCTGGATATGACGCTACGCCGTTTAACCGGACTGGAGCGCGATAAAATTAAGGCGGAATATGCGGAATTAATGAAGCAGATTGATTACCTGAAATCGATTTTGGCAGATGAAAGTTTACGGATGCAGATCATTAAAGATGAACTGGCTGAAGTAAAAGAAAAATACGGTGATAAACGGAAAACCGAGATCATGCATTCTTCCGCAGAAATGATGACGGAAGATTTCATCGAAAACGAAGACGTAGTTATTACTATTTCCCGCGAAGGTTATATTAAACGTACACCATTAACAGAATATCGTACACAGGGCAGAGGCGGAAAAGGTTCTATCGGCAGCAACAGTCGCGATGCTGATTTTATCGAACATTTATTAATTGCTTCTAACCATAACTACATGTTGTTTTTTACAGAAGCAGGCCGCTGTTTCTGGCTGCGTGTTTTTGAAATTCCGGAAGGGACACGGACTTCCAAAGGCCGTGCCATTCAGAACATTATCAATATTCCGAAGGAAGAAAACATCAAAGCATATATTAAAATCATCAACCTGAAAGACAAGGAATACTTAGAGAACAATTTTATAATTATGTGTACCAAAAAAGGTATCATTAAAAAAACTTCTCTCGAAGCTTATTCCCGTGTTCGTTCAAATGGTATCAATGCCATCAACATTAATGATGGCGACCAGTTATTAGAAGCAAGGTTAACTACCGGAAGCAGTGAAATTTTAATGGCTTTGCGTTCCGGCCGTGCGATAAGGTTTAACGAAAAAACAGTTAGGCCGATGGGTAGGACAGCAACTGGTGTAAGAGGGATTTCGCTGGATACCGACAATGATGAAGTAGTTGGCATGATTGCCATTAACAGCTCTGAAACCACCGTTCTGGTTGTTTCTGAAAATGGATATGGCAAACGGACGGATATTGAAGATTACCGTGTTACCAACAGGGGAGGAAAAGGTGTCAGGACATTGAACATTACAGAAAAAACAGGCTTACTGGTAGCCATAAAAGATGTTACGGATAAAGATGACCTGATGATTATCAACCGTTCGGGCATTATCATCCGGATTGCTGTAAGTGGTTTACGTTCAATGGGAAGGGCAACACAAGGCGTTCGGCTAATTTCTTTAAAAGAAGGAGATGCCATTGCATCTGTTGCAACAATTGAAAAGGAAGAAGAAGTTGCTGCCGAAATTGAAGAAGCCGTTGAACATCTTTTAGATGCTGAAAACCCAATGACAAACCAGGAACATCCGATCGACAATGAAGATGACGAAGATGAACCGGACATTGAACCGGAAGAAGATGAAGATGGTTTGGATGACGGCGCTGATTTGGACGACGACGAAACGGAAGAAAATCAACCCGAAAAGTAAATGTTGAAGATGGCGCGAAAGCTTCTTTTATCAATACTTTTTTTAGTTAAAGCCACATCCTTCGCTTTTTCGCAATCCGAAGAACTGAAGGATGTGTTTAATAACCTGGCTTTCTATGATCAGAAACACGATTTAAAATACCTCGGCGAAGCTAAAAAAGCAATTGATAAAACGATACAAACGCGGGCAGACTCGGCAAAAATGTACAAAAGCGTTTACAAAGCAGTAGTTTATTCGACTATTGCTTATGCAGATTCGCTAAATACTTTGAAAATGCCGGATAACTTCCTCAGCACTACTAACATTTATGCTGATACTCTTTTTAAGAAGAAAAAAGTTTACAACTACTCGCCGGAGATTACTTACATCAAAAGAAACTTAGCCAACGCGTATATCAGAAGAGGTTTTAATGATCTGCAGCGCAATAATTATCGTTCTGCAGTAGATAATTTTGAAAAAGCCCAGGCTATTTTCCCCACAGCCGAACATCTTGAAGTTTATATGGCTTACGCCGTAAACCGGATGGGAGAGCTGAACAAAGCTGCTGCCTATTATGATAATTTGTTACAAAACGGTAAAGCAGGGGCAGAGGTTGTTTTAACAGCAGAAAAAATTTATAAAATACTTGGCGATACTACAAAAGCATTAAACGCCATAAAAACAGCCAGGGCAATTTATCCTGACAATAAAAAACTGCTCTTTGAAGAGGCCAATATTTATAATAACAAAAAGGATTACGTTGCGTTAAGAGGCTTAATTGAGGGTTTGGTTAAAGCAGAACCTGAAAATTATGATATTAATTTTCTTGCTGCTGTTTGTTATGACCATTTAAACCAAACAAATAAGGCAGAAATTTTTTATAAAAAAGCAATTCAGTTAAACCGGAAAAGCTATGACCCTTTTTTTAATTTAGGTGTTCTATATATGAAAAGGGGGGCGGCAGAACCGGCTAAATCTGCAGAAGATTTTGACCTTGCCCGTAACTATCTCGAAAAAGCGAATGAAATGAACCCCAATGACCCGCAGTTTTTACAAACCTTAAAGTTACTTTACGATAAAACTGGTAATTTGGCCCAAGCTAACAGAATAAGCACTCAACTAAATCAGATTATAAATTAATTTAACCATGAAAACAAAGTATGTAATAGCAAGTGTATTTACACTTGTAGTTTCTACAACTGCCATGGCGCAGAAATCAGAACTTGCAACAGCAAAAACCGAATACGACAAATACACAGTTGTTAGGACCGGTAAAATTGCACAAACAAGTTTAGGCACAGCAAAAGAATCTATAGACAAAGCTGCTGCAAACGACAAAACAGCACAATTACCACAAACTTATGCCTTAAAAGCAGCTATTTATGGCTCTTTGGCTAATGATACTACGCAGCAATCAAGAGAGAATTTAATAACTACTGCCCAAGATGCTTATAAAAAAGCACAGGATGCAGACACAAAAGGCGAAAACAAAAAACTGATCGATGATGCTAAAATACAAATTGCCAATTATCAGTTAAATAAAGGGGTGAAGGATTACCAGAGCGGAAAATATGACTTAGCTTATACTGCTTTTGACAATTACCGCCAGTCTTTTCCCGAAGATACCAACGCTATTTTATATACTGGTTTAGCAGCAGCTAATGCTAAGAACAATGATGCAGCCATCAGCAATTACAAAAAATTGGTTACTACCAAATATTCTAAAAGTTTAGGGGTTTACCAGGATTTAGTTACGCTATACCTGCAGAAAAAAGATACGGCTTCTGCCATTAAAGTGATGGATGAAGCAACTAAAAAGTATCCTAAAAATGCAGAATTGGCAAAACGCGAAATTGAATTAAATATCCAGGCAGGAAACAAAAAAGAAGTAACCCAAAAGCTTGAAACAGCTATTGCAAATGATCCGAAAAACAAAGCTTTGTATTATTATGCTGGTTTAACTTATTCTTCAGCAAAAGATTATGCTAAAGCCCAAGAGTATTACCAAAAAGCCTTAGATATTGATCCTAATTATTTTGAAGCAAACCTGAATATGGGTTTTGTGATTATGAGCCCGGCAATTGATATTTTTAATAGCGCCAATAAACTTCCGGCTAACAAACAAAAAGAATATCTGGCAGCAATTGCAAAATCAAATGCAATGTTTACAAAGGCTGAACCGTATATTTTAAAAGCAACAGAAGTTAACCCAACATCAGTTGATGCATTAAACAATTTGAAAACAGTTTATATCGGCAAAAAAGAAGATGCCAAAGCAGCAGCTGTTCAAAAAAGGATTGATGCACTTAAAAAATAACGGTTGAGATAATTTTTTTTTGACAACAAAAGAGCTGGCTGATAAAGCCGGCCCTTGTTGTTTACGATCGAAATCTAAAATGTGAAAATTTACTTAAAAGCTGTTTAAACTATATTCTAATTATTAGCGATGCTTCTTTTATCGCCTAAAAATCATCAAGGCTTGTGTGAATGATAAATTCATCTCCCAGCTTCATCTAATGGATGCCATGCTTCTTTGATGCGTGTAAATTTTATTTTTTATATTCTGTATCCAAAAAAGGATAGAAATTGCCTGAATTTCAAGTGAAAAATTTTAAAGCAGGTTGCATACTCTTATATCGCCTGCGCCATAAACTGAAATTTGAAGAAAAAGAATAGGGATAAAATTAAAACTCAAATAAGTATAACTATTGAGAATATCCTTACTTTTATATAAAGAAGTTGTTTAAACTTTTTTTTCTGGCCCTCTTTTTTTGGGGTTCGATGCTTCTTTTATCGCCTATAAATGTTGGTCGTCAGGTTTTGTTTTTAGAGGCCGGTGCTTTTTTTATCACCTAAAAATGTTAACCATTGTTTTTTTGATCGATTAAATACAAACACCAGTTTTTACCCGGTTAATCACTAAAGACCTATAAGGTTTTGAAAACATTATAGGTCTTTAGTGATTAAATGTAAACACCAATTTTACCCGGTAAAAGAAGCATGGGCACCAAACCTGAGTATGCCTAAGGATCAAATTTAAATTGCAACCATTAGAAACTGTTTAAATTTTGTTGAGTAATAATTTTATGGAGGCCAAATAAATCATTGCCTGGCTGGACTGGAGCAGGAACTCGAAGTCTTTGCTTAGCCGTCTAAAGTTTTCCAGCCAGGAAAAAGTCCTTTCCACAACCCATCGTTTCGGGCTTACCTTTCCTTTGGCTTCGTCTTTTATTTTAGGTGATATAATTATTTCATAACCGAATTCCTTCTTCGTGTTACCGATCAGTTCTCCTTTATAGCCACCATCTGCATAGATGACTTTTATTCCATGTTGGTTTTCCCTCAAGTCTTTAATAACTAAGTACGCAGCCTTACTGTCATGAAAGTTTGCAGGATGGACGATATTATTTACAATGTTCCCCATTGTATCTACTGTTATATGGCGCTTGCGCCCTTTGATCTTCTTGTTTCCGTCAGTGCCACTAAAACCACCTTTGCGCGTTGTTTTAACAGACTGGCTATCTATAATTACGGCCGAGCACTGGCTATTGCGCTTATCCTTTCTGCGGACATCTTCCCTTAACATATCGTTTATGTGCAATAAATCATCGTTGTCCGCCATTTTGAAAAATAGTAATAGACCAGTTCCCATTTAGGATAGCAGGAAGGTAACAGCCTCCACTGACAGCCGGTCTTTAAAACATAAAACACAGCGTCAATATCCTCCCGCAAGGTATGTTTCCTAATCCGCTTTGTACCTGTTAAATATTTTTCTATCTTTTGCCACTGGGCATCACTTAAATTTTGAGATTTCATGGTTTGTTGTCGTAACTCAAACCAAGGATTTTTATCAGACTTTTCGTAATGCCCTTTATAGCTTTTTTAACATCACATTTTTAAACAGTTTCTTACTTTTATATAAAATAAATATCGTTAGTATAAAAACTATTTTCCCTAAATGATTGTTTTTTTTAAATATATCTGTACTTCTGTTAAGTTTTCAAGCCGATGCTACATTATAATTTTTACTTCCCTGCAAGCCTGTTTAAATTTTGTTCAGGATGATTGACATGCTTCTTTTATCACCTAAAAATTTGCATTTGCCATTTGTTTTTTATACCGAACAGTGTCAAATTCAAATTTTATAGTGCTAAAAGAAGCATCAGTTTTTTTGATACGAATTTAAACAGGTCCTGAAATGGCAAAAGATCTTCTTTTATTCACAGCACAATCCATATTTGATGCTGCTTCTCCTCAAGCGGAAAAAATCCGTTCATTAACCATAGGTTTTATTTGGGCATCTTCAGCTATGATGTTACTGGTGGCATTGCTTGCCATATATATTCCTATAAAATATCGTGCTAAAAACAGTATATCTGAACCCAAACAAATTACTGGCAATCGCAGGCTTGAAATATTAATGGTTGGTGTGCCGATGGTATTAGTGATTGTATTTTTTTTCTGGTCTTTAACTACTATGAGTGCTGTATTACCTGCAAGAGGCACAGCAATTCCTGATTTAACCATTACGGGACATCAGTGGTGGTGGGAAGCACGTTACTCAAAATCAAAAGTTATTGCTGCAAACGAAATTCACTTACCGGTTGGAAGAAGGTTGCTACTACAGTTGAATTCTACAGATGTAATACACGATTGGTGGGTTCCTGCTTTAGGTGGAAAGATGGACATGATACCCGGAATAAATAATTATTTGTGGGTAACCATAAATAAACCGGGAATTTACGAAGGCGCATGCAGTGAATTCTGCGGGCAGCAGCATGCCTGGATGCGTATCCGGGTAGTAGCGCAACTACCAACTGATTATCAGCACTGGCTGGATGCAAACCAGGCAGATGAAAAGCAGCCAAATGATTCTTTGGTTACAGCAGGCCAGGCATTGTTTACTTACGCTTCTTGTAGTAGTTGCCATAGCATAAACGGTACCGGGGCTGCCGGTTTGCAAGGCCCAAACCTTACCCATTTTGGCAGCCGGAAAACAATGCTTGCAGGAATGTTAGACAATACGCCTGAAAATTTATACAGGTGGCTGACTGATCCCCAAAAAGTAAAACCAGGGGCACATATGCCACGTTTTATTTTCGGGCAGGACAGTATCCGTGCACTTACTGCTTACCTTGCACAACTAAAGTAATGGAAGAGAATTACTTACAAGTACCCGAACCCGAGCAAGCTTTGCCTGATTTAAGTATTAGCAGTAGTCAGGGCGTTTTGCAATGGATATCTTCTGTGGATCATAAACAGATCGGCATCATGTACCTGTGGTTATCCGTATTGTTTCTTGTTATCGGCGGACTTGAAGTTTTAGTGGTACGCCTACAGTTAGCTGTTCCTAACAACCACTTACTTTCGCCTGAAGCGTATAATCAACTGTTTACAATGCACGGCACAACCATGATATTTTTTGTGCTTACACCTGCAATATTTGGTTTTGCTACCTACCTGCTGCCATTAATGATCGGGGCTAATGATATGGCTTTTCCAAGGCTGAACGCCTTTAGCTTTTGGGCTACTTTTTTTGGAGGAATATTACTTTATTTTAGTTTTTTGGCAGGAGGAGCGCCCGATGCAGGGTGGTTTAATTATGCGCCGCTCAATCAATACAATTATTCATCTTCTCCGGGTATTGATTACTACTGCTTCGGTTTGTTGCTTTCAGGAATCGGAACAGTTTCGGCTTCTGTAAACTTTGTTGTTACCATTTTGAAATTCAGGATTGGATCGATGAGCCTCAAACAAATGCCTCTTTTTGTTTGGATGATCCTGATTAATTCTTTTTTAGTGCTTGCTGCTTTTCCTTCACTCAATGCTGCGCTGATTATGCTTTTGCTCGACAGGCAGCTTCACGCGCACTTTTTCAGTTCAGCCAGCGGTGGATCTGCCATTTTATGGCAGCATCTGTTCTGGCTTTTTGGCCACCCTGAGGTATATATCCTTATCCTGCCCATCTTCGGGATCTTCTCGGAGGTATTTCCGGTATATAGCCGCAAACCTATATTTGGTTATGCATTTGTAATAGGGTCTGGAGTGGCCATTGCTTTACTGGCATTTGGCGTTTGGGTGCATCACATGTTTGCCACTGGTTTAGGCAATACAGTCAATAATTTTTTTGCCGCCAGCAGTTTGTTAATCGGCGTTCCTACAGGTGTCAAGATATTTAACTGGCTTGCTACCATGTACGGAGGTGCCATTCGTTTCAAAGTTTCGATGCTTTTTGCTATTGCTTTTCTGGTCGAGTTTACCATCGGTGGTTTAAGCGGTGTGTCTTTTGCCATCGTACCTATTGATTGGCAGCTCACAGATACTTACTATGTAGTAGCGCATTTACATTATGTTTTTATAGGAGGAAGCCTTTTCGGGCTGTTTTCAGGCTTGTTCTACTGGTTTCCAAAAATCAGCGGAAAAATGCTTGATGAACAGTTGAGCCGCTGGTTTTTCTGGCTGTTTGTAGCCGGATTTAACCTTACCTTTCTGGTACAGCATGCACTTGGCGCAATGGGAATGCCACGGCGAGTATACACTTACCCAAACCTACCGGGCTGGGCAATTCTAAACCTCATTTCAACAGTCGGTGGTTTTTTAATGGCTATCGCGGTTGGCTTGTTAATTTATATTATAGTAAAAGGAATCAGAAGTGGGGATAAAGCTGCTGCTGATCCATGGGATGCAAATACGCTGGAGTGGATGACTTCTTCACCCCCTGAATTAAAAAATTTCGATCGAGTTATGCCTGTAAAAAGTACAAGGCCTTACCGTGATTATAAAAGGCCGGAAGACGCTGACTGGAAAAAGCCAAATAAATATGGGAAATAAATTAATGATGAAGCTGGTAATCGGCACAGAAGCGATGTTTTTTGTATCGCTGATCATGGCTTTCGTTTATTTTTCTTTTGGAACTGGTTTTAAAACCCAGTTGTTGCATCATCTGGATATTAAAACTACAGGTGTATTTAGTATCATGCTTTTTTCAAGCAGTTTTACTTACTGGAGGGCCGAAGTGAATTACAGAAAAAATGATATCAAACGTTTAAAGTTCTGGTTAATATTTACTTTAATCTTAGGTATTATTTTTCTATTAGGACAAGCCAGGGAATATAGCAAGCTACTGCACGAAAACGTCAGCATCAGCAGTAGTTCTTTTGGCACTAGTTTTTTTACCCTTACTGGTTTTCATGGCTTACATGTTTTTATAGGCCTGATTGTTATCGGTATCATTACTTGCCTGGCTTTTGCGGGTGATTATAACAATTCAGCATCTTCAATAATCAGTACCGTAGGCATGTACTGGCATTTTGTGGATATCGTTTGGGCTTTTGTATTTCTTTTGGTTTATGTTACACCTCATTTTATATAGCTATGGAGATGAAACCGATTATTTACCAATGGCACTTCAACCTTTTTGTTGTACTGTTTTTAGCGGGTTTAATATTATTATATTATAGAATTTCCGGTTTCAAACGAACAAATAATAACCTTTGCTTCACTTTAGCCATTCTTCTGTTCCTGCTTGCCGAGTGCTCACCTTTGCATTTTTTAGGCATGCACTATTATTTCTTTGCACACATGATATCGCATATTGTACTTCTGCTGATGTGCGGCCCGCTATTAGTTCTCAGCATACCTGATAAATGTCTTGATCCTTTTGAAAATGGGATATCTGCATTCTCAAAAATATTAAGTAAATATAGCTGGATAGCTTGGTTGACCGGCGTTCTGGTCATGTGGTTTTGGCACATTCCTGCCATTTTTGATGCTTCGTTTGTTGCTATGAACAAAGTAACAAGTATAGTTCCGCTTATACATGCTGGCAGTATGCTTTTTGCCGGTGCTGTTTTTAGCTGGCCAATTTTGGGCCCAGACAAAAAGCTGCACGTTCACCCGCTTGCTGGTATTGTCTATCTTTTCACTGCCTGCGTAAGCTGTTCTTTACTTGGGCTGCTTATTACTTTCGCACCTCTTACTACCTATCATCATTATGATAATGGATTGTCGGGAATGGCTGGGAGCAATCCCTGGAACATTTCCCAAATTACCGATCAACAGGCAGCCGGACTAATTATGTGGGTTCCCTGCTGCTTTGTCTATCTAACTGGTTGTATTTATTTGTTACAGCGATGGTTTGCCAATACCAGTTATTCAAATGAAAAAAGTATTGATCTTAAAACCACTGTACATCATGAATGAAATAGCGAATCAGCAAACCAAAATAACACCCGAAGCAGATTGGGAAAAGGCAAAACCAGAAGTGTTGCCAAAACCTACTTACTGGCCGTTTTTTCTGGTAATGGGGCTTACGTTTATGTTTTGGGGAATGCTTACTACATGGGTAATCCTGACAGCCGGTATCTTGATTTTTATAACGGCATTGGCAGGCTGGATAAATATATTAAGACATGAATAAAGAATCAACAGACGAAAAGCGGAGGGGCTTTTTAGTCAAACTTAGTCTTGGTTTAGGTGCTTTGGCCGCGGTAATAGCCGGAGTGCCGGTTTTTAGTGCTTTGTTTGCACCTTTGATCGAAAAAACCCCAAAGTTTTGGCGTAAAGTTGGCGAACTGGATGGCTTTGATATCGGTGCCACAAAACTCGTTACCTTCGAAAACGCAGATGCAGAAAAATGGTCTGGCATTACTTCGCATACGGCGGCCTGGCTCAGGCGCGATGCAGTAGATAAGTTTACTGCATTTTCGGCTAATTGCACCCATTTAGGTTGCCCGGTAAGGTGGGAGGCAGAAGCAAGTTTGTTTATGTGCCCTTGCCACGGCGGTGTTTATTATAAAGATGGCTCGGTTGCAGCAGGCCCTCCGCCAAAAGCTTTAGTGCAGTATCCAACAAGAATTTCTAACAATACTGTTGAAATACAAACTTCTCCCATACCTATTACCAGCATCAGCGCTTAACAGTTCGGTATGAAAACATTAAAAAAGATTTGGTATTGGATTGATGACCGCAGCGGCTTTACAGAAATATTTTCGCCGCTTTTAAAGCATCTGGTACCGCCAGGCGCTAAATGGAGCTATGTATTTGGCAGTGCCACGTTGTTTTGCCTGGTGTTACAAGTCGTAACCGGGGTTGCCTTGTCCTTACTTTATCAACCATCATCGGCTGAGGCTTATCAATCTTTACAGTTTATTACCCACCGGGCAGCATTTGGAAATATATTGCGCGGGATGCATTATTTCGGTGCTTCGATGATGATTATTATGGTGAGTATCCACATGATCCGGGTATATCTTACTGCAGCCTACAAATATCCGCGCGAAATGGCATGGATCAGCGGTGTATTACTATTTTTCCTTACAATCGCCATGGGGTTTACAGGCCAGTTATTACGCTGGGATTCTAACGGCGTATGGTCTTCTGTCGTAGCAGCAGAACAATTAGGAAGATTGCCCTTCATCGGTAAATTTGCCGCACGCTTATTACTTGGCGGAAATACGATTAACGGACATAGTTTGAGCAGGTTTTACTCTTATCATGTATTCATTATTCCGGCAATCATTTTCTTATTTGTTGGATATCATCTCATGCTGGTTATCCGGAACGGGATTTCAGAACCGCCAAAAGTGGGAAGGTTAGTTGATCCAAAAACTTATCGCAAATGGTACCAGGATATGCTGAAGGACAAAGGCATTCCTTTTTGGCCTTATGCCGCCTGGCGTGATGTTGTTTTTGGGGTCGGAACCATTATTACAATTATAATTCTTGCAATTGTTTTTGGTCCGCCTGAATTAACCACGCCACCAAATCCGGCGCACTTGAATACTACGCCCACACCGGATTGGTACATGCTTTCCATTTTTTCTTTGTTTGCCTTGATGCCTGCCAGGATTGAATCCTACATGATCATTATCGGGCCAATGCTTACAATCCTGATTTTGCTGGCATTGCCTTTTGTAAGCAACAAAGGCGAACGTCATCCCATCAGGCGGCCTTGGGCGGTTTTTGGCTCAGCATGCGTGATCATATTTGTTTTTACACTGTTTCTACTTGGAGAAAAAGCACCCTGGTCGCCACGCTTTGAAGCCAAACCATTAACAACAGCAAATATACAATCCTCCGATACCGAAATTAATGCGGGTGCGGCCTTGTTCTATAACAAAGGATGTTTATACTGTCATAAGATCAATAATCAGGGCGGAATAAAAGGGCCAGACCTTTCTCAAATAGCGCAGCGGCTGTCTAAAGGGGATATGATTATCCGGATTGTAAATGGCGGGGGCAACATGCCTGCTTACGGCGGGATACTTAATAAAAAAGAACTAACGGAGGTAGTTGTATTTTTACAAAGCAGAAAATAGAACCCAGTGGCGAGAGTAGGTTAAGAATATCACAATTGCATCAGCATAAAGCCAATGCTTCTTTTACCTTATAAAAATTGGTATTTGTTCCTATTAATCAATTAAGATCAAACACTTACATTTTTTTACTGATAAAAGAAGCATCGAAACTATATCAAAAACACTTAAAAATAAACAACAATGAGATTTAGTAATAAAATTTGCCTGGTAACCGGCGGAGGTTCCGGAATTGGCCGTGCCACCTGTATCCAAATGGGAAAAGAGGGTGGGACCGTAATTGTAATCGACCGCGACAGCAAAAGCGGGAACGATACCGTAGGTACCATCACCAAGAATGGTGGCTCGGCCATGTTTGTTATGGTAGATGTTGGCGTGCCCGAACAAATTGAAAAATGTGTACAAACGGTGGTAGATAAATACAATAGGGTAGATGTAGTTGTTAACGACGCTGCAATGATGACCTTTAAAAAAATTGTTGACTTATCTATCGAAGACTGGGACAAGGTGCAGGGTGTGAACCTCCGTTCGGTGTTTGTATTCTGCAAATTCTGCCTTCCGCACATGAAAAACGGTGCCGTGGTAAATGTAAGCTCGGTTCATGCTTTTCAAACAAAGCCAACCGTTTTGCCTTATGCTGCCAGTAAAGGAGGAATAGAAGCATTTACCAGGGGGTTAAGCCGCGAGTATAAAGCAGAACAGGCACGCTTTAATTGCGTTGCGCCTGGCGCTGTCAACACGCCGATGTTATGGGCAAACCCGGAAGTTAAAGACGGGGATGAAAAAATTACAGGTGAAGTTGGCCAGCCCGAAGACCTTGCCGCAGCTATTTGTTTTATGGCATCAGACGAAGCAAAATTTATTAACGGCACTACTTTGGTAGCCGATGGTGGCCGGCTTGACATTTTATAAATTTTAGAAACATTACCCCATGAACAAATTTATTTTTGCCACTGGCATCGAAAACAGCTATCCAACCATAATAGTAAACGGGAAAAAAGTACGCATAGATGAAATGAAAAAAACCGGTCATTACGGTCGCTGGAAGGAAGATTTTGGCCTGGTAAAAGAGATGGGGATTGAGTTTTTGCGTTATGGGCCTCCGTATTATTCCACTCACTTAGGTGCCGGAAAATATGATTGGAGTATTGCAGATGAAACTTTAAAAGAACTAAATAACCTATCCATAAAACCTATTATTGATCTTTGTCATTTTGGCGTGCCGGATTGGATCGGTGATTTTCAAAATACCGACTGGCCTGTCCACTTCGGCGAATACGCCAAAGCATTTGCGCAACGTTATCCAGACCATTTATTTTATACGCCAATTAACGAAATTTTTGTTTGTGCCATGTTCTCCGCTCAGTATGGCTGGTGGAATGAGTGTTTAAGCAGCGACAAAGCTTTTGTAACTGCATTGAAAAACCTATGCAAAGCAAATGTACTGGCTATGAACGCTATTTCAGAGGTTCAGCCTAAAGCTACTTTTATTCAGAGCGAATCATCAGAATATTTTCACGTGGAAGAACCGGATTGCCGTGAAACAGCTGATTTTCTGAATCAGAAACGCTTCCTTTCATTAGATCTTTCTTACGGCCATTCGGTAAGTGTTGATATGTACTTGTACCTTTTGGCTAACGGAATGACTGCCAAGGAATACAAGTGGTTTATGGACAATAAGGTAATCAGGACCAAGTGTATTATGGGGAATGATTATTATGCAAGTAACGAACACATGGTACATGCAGACGGTAGCACTTCTGCTTCCGGAGAAATCTTTGGATATTATGTGATTACTCAACAGTATTATGACCGTTACCGGCTTCCGGTCATGCATACCGAAACCAACATTAGCAAACCCGGCTCAGTGGATTGGTTAAAAAAGGAATGGGCAAACATTTACCGTTTTAAACAGGATGGTTTTCCAATCGTGGGTTTTACCTGGTTTAGCCTGCTTGATCAGGTGGATTGGGATTCTGCACTGCGTAACGATGCCGGTAACGTTAATCCGTTGGGCTTGTATGACCTTGACCGAAATATCCGGCCGGTAGGAAAAGCTTACAAACATTTAATTGCACTATGGAGGCCTGTACTGAAAAAAGAAAATTTTGGTTTGAAAATGTATTTATAGAAGGTACTTTCTATCTTGATCCGGCCCTTAGTTTTATTATACATCAAAATATTTCTTGCCCGCAAGCTTAGATTATACCTTTAAATTCAAACTGATAATATATTTAGATAATATTATACTTAACATAATAATTATTATAAGACGCTTAATATGTGTTAAAAGTATAGGAATTACTGATTAAGGATGATTAATAATTATAGGTTTTATCTATACTGGATAGATAATAAATATCAGTATAAGAGCTTATTGAATAGTTTTTTAAACTACAGTGTAATAAATTTGTAGTAACTAAAAAACTAAGCTATGATTGATCCGAAAAAAAATCCGTTGGCAAGCGCTGCTGCCACAGATTCCTCCGAAGAAAACAATCTTCTGACTACCAGGCAAGGTCATCCGGTTTATGATAACCAGAACTTACGGACCATTGGTAACCGCGGTCCGGCAACTTTAGAAAATTATCATTTTCTGGAAAAAATTTCTCATTTCGACCGAGAGCGTATTCCAGAACGTGTTGTACATGCACGCGGTGCCGGTGCCCATGGCATTTTTGAAGCTTATGGAACAGTTGGAAATGAACCAATTGCAAAATATACCCGCGCTAAATTTTTGCAGGAAAAAGGCAAAGAAACGCCTTTATTTGTCCGCTTTTCCAGTGTGATCCATGGTGGGCATTCGCCGGAAACCTTGCGCGACCCACGTGGTTTTGCCGTAAAAATGTACACCGAAGAAGGCAATTGGGATTTGGTTGGAAACAACTTAAAAGTATTTTTTATACGTGATGCCATGAAATTCCCTGATCTGGTACATGCTTTTAAACCAGATCCTGTTACTAACCGCCAGGATGGAGAACGTATTTTTGATTTTATCAGCAATACGCCTGAAGCCATGCAAATGATTACTTTCCTGTTTTCCCCTTGGGGGATCCCGGCAAATTACCGGCAGATGCAAGGTTCTGGTGTAAATACCTATAAATGGGTTAATGAAGCTGGCGTAGCAGTTTTGGTAAAATACCATTGGGAACCATTGCAGGGCATCAAAAATTTAACGCAGGAAATGGCGGAAGAAATCCAGGGCAAAAACTTTAACCATGCTACCCAGGATTTGTACGATGCCATTGAAAAAGGTGAATTTCCGCAATGGGAACTAAATGTTCAGATTTTAAGTGACGACGAACACCCGGAACTGGATTTCGATCCTTTGGATGATACTAAGATCTGGCCGAAAGAACAGTTTCCATGGTTGCCGGTTGGCAAAATGACCTTGAACCGTAATCCTGTAAATTATTTTGCTGAAGTAGAGCAAGCTGCATTTGGAACAGGTGTTCTGGTTGACGGACTGGAGTTTTCTGACGATAAAATGCTGCAAGGCCGAACCTTTTCTTATTCTGATACACAACGTTACCGGGTTGGAACAAACTATCTGCAATTGCCAATTAATGCGCCCCGACAAAAAGCAGTGACCAACCAACGCGACGGACAAATGGCTTACCATCAGGATTTATCAACTGGTATTAATGCCCATGTTAATTACGAACCATCAACTTTAGGTGGCGTAAAAGAAGCACCAAAATCTGGTAAAGACTATACGCCACTGTACAATGCGAAATTGGTAAGGGAAAAAATCAGCCGGCAGAATAACTTTAGCCAGGCGGGAGAAACGTACCGGAATTTTGAAGATTGGGAAAGAGAAGACCTGATTAAAAACCTGGTGAGTACCCTCGCTCCTGTTAAACAACATATTCAGGATAAAATGATCGAACTTTTCACGCAATGTGACGCCGATTATGGACAACGTGTTGCAGCAGGTTTAAAGCAATTTAAAGGTACTGATCATGCCGGAAGCCCTATTGGTTCTGCGCACACAGACGAAGCTGTAAAACAGGCCGAAGAAGAATCTACAGAAGCCAGGCCCTATTAATAGGGTTGGTCCTTTTGATAACGATACTGTTTTTAGCACACTAAAAACAGTATCGTTTTTTTATAACCAGTTTATATTTACCCTAAACCCTATTTTTTTATTCATGAATATCAACACGCAACTTCTTGATGCTGCCCGTACCGGAAATATTGCCGTGCTAAAAGATTTAATCCGGCAAGATGCAGACGTAAATTTTCAGGACGAAAGAGGCTACACACCTTTAATCATCGCCTGTTACAATGAGCAGTTAGAAGCAGCAAAGGTTTTGCTGGAAGCTAAAGCTGATGTAAACGCCCAGGATTTTGGCGGAAATACAGCCTTAATGGGCGTGTGTTTTAAAGGTTACCCCGAAATAGCCGAATTATTGATTGCAAACGGGGCAGATTTGAATTTACAGCACGGAAACGGTGGTACAGCTTTGATGTTCGCTACTATGTTTGGCAGAAATAAACTGGTAAAAATAGTATTGGAACATGGCGCAGACAAAGAAATTAGGGAAAGCCGCGGGTTAACAGCAGCAGACCTGGCCGTACAGCAAGGCAATGTGGAGGCTTTAGAAATTTTTGAGCAGTATTGATTTATACAAAATATTGGTAAGCGTTTAGAGGCAATGCTTCTTTTATCACCCAAAAATTGGTGTTTGGTAAAACTGTTAACCATTTTTAGGTGATAAAAGAAGTATCAGAATTATTGACAATATGTTTTTTCAAACCGGTTTTTAAATTTAACCTCATCCGGCCAAGCTCTGTTTCAACATAAAATTTAGTATGTAAAAACAGTATTATTTCCTGTAAAACCCTAATTTAATCCTGCTTATTTCCAGCCTCCGCCCAAAGCACGGTATAAATTTACGCCTGCCTGCAACTGCTGCAACCGGTCATTAATTGAACTTAATTGTGCCGCTAATAAACTTTGCTCAGAGGTTAAAACATCTGTATAATTGGTGGCAGAGCTGTAACGCAATAACTCTTCTGTATAATCCACTGCTTTTTGCAAAGCGTCCAGCTGTTTGCTGCGTGTTTCCTGTTTTTCTACTGCTGTTTGATAAGCATATAAAGCATTTGAAACCTCCTGCCCTGCCGTTAACAATTGCAGCTGAAAATTATTTAAAGCTTCCTGCTGCTGTGCCTTCGCTGTAATCAATCGTGCTTTATTGATGCCCTGATTAAAGATAGGTTGCGTTAAGCCACCGGCTAAATTGTAAAAAATAGAATTATCAAAAAAGTTTTTCAGTTGTAAGGAAGATAAACCGCCAGAAGCCGTAACCGTTAAAGCCGGATAAAAATAAGTCCGGGCCAGATTGGTATTTTCAAAAGCGCTCCGAAAATTATATTCTGCCTGCTGCACATCCGGCCGGTTTACCAATAATTGCAACGGAACCCCGGTTTGCAAGTCAGCAATTGGCCGCTGGTCGGCCAGCTTTTCCCTGCGTATCGGCCCTGGTGCCCTGGCCAGCAAAATGTTTAAAGCGTTTTCTGCTTCGCGGATACTTTGCTTCAAATCCGGAATAGAAACTTCGGCCGCATAACGGTTTGCTTCGCTTTGTACCACAGCCGCTCCGGTAACCACGGCGCCTTCTTTCAGCACCTTCATCGTTTCTACATCTTTAATCCGGATTTGTAACGTTTGCTCGGTAATTTCAAGCTGCCTGTCTAAAGCCAGTAAATTGAAATAACTGTTGGCAATATCAGCGATCAGTTGCGTTTGAACGGCTCTTTTTGCAGCATCAGTACTTAAATAACCGGCCAATGCAGCACGCTTTGCACTTCGCAGTTTCCCCCAAATATCTGCTTCCCAGGAAGTGTTTAATGCTGCCTGATAGCTGGTTGTTAAGGTGTTAATGGAAATGCCCGCTGGATAATTTAAGCTTGCCAGGGATGATTTGCTTCTGGTAACACCGGCAGAAGCATCTAAAGTTGGCAAAAAAGCAGCTTTGCTTTGTCGTAAAGTGGCTTCCGCTGCAACCATTTGCTGAATGGCCGTCTGCAGGTTCAGGTTTCTGTTCAACCCCTCCTCTATCAATCCGGTTAAAATAGTATCAGCAAATAACGACTGCCATTTTTTGTTTGCTAAAGTTGCAGTATCTGTTGTGAGCTGATCGCGGAACAGGTTTTTGGTATTGAGATCTGGCGCTTTGTAAGACTTTGTGATCTTGCAGGATGCCAGTACACTTATCAATCCGAAAAAGAAAACAAGCTGTTTTTTATATAGGAAATTCATTTTATACTTTTTGAAAATTGTTGATCTGTTCTTTGCTGTTGATCAGTATTTAGCCGCTTCTTCTAATTGTTCATCTGTTTCTTCAGGTTCTGGCCGAGGTACACCGCTGATTTTTTCCTGCAAATGCTGAAAAATAATGAACAGTACCGGGATAAAAAACACGCCAAAAACAGTACCGACAAGCATACCGCCAACCGCACCGGTCCCGATAGATTTATTACCCAAAGCACCGGCGCCGGTAGAAAAAATCAATGGCATCAAGCCAAAAACAAAGGCGAAGGAAGTCATCAAAATTGGGCGTAAACGAGCTTCTGCACCTTCAATGGCAGCTTGCAACAAATCCATACCAGCCCGTCTTCTTTCCAAAGCAAACTCCACAATCAGGATAGCATTTTTAGCAAGCAAACCAATCAGCATGATCAGGGAGATCTGTAAATAAATATTACTGTCGATGCCCATCAGCGTGGCAAAAAAGTAAGTCCCGAACAAACCGATCGGCAGTGAAAGCAACACGGCAAAAGGTAAAATATAGCTTTCGTACTGCGCACTCAATAAAAAATAAACGAACACCAGACATAAAATAAAGATGTAGGATGATTGGCTTCCGGAAGTTAGTTCTTCCCGGGTTAAACCCGAAAACTCGTAACCGTAACCCGAAGGAAGTTTTTCGGCTGCTACTTTTTGAATGGCTGCAATAGCATCGCCAGAACTAAAATTAGCATTGGGCGCACCGGTAACAGAAATGGAAGAAAAAAGGTTAAACCTGGAAATAGATTCTGGCCCGAATACTCTTTTTAGCGTTATAAATTCGGTGATCGGTGCCATCGCCCCGGCTGCATTACGCACAAAGATTTTGTTTAAGCCCTGTTCGTTTGCCCGGTACTGATAATCTGCCTGCACCATTACACGGTATTGCTTACCAAACTGGTTAAAGTTGGAGGCGTATAAACCGCCGTAATAACCTTGCATGGTACTTAAAACAGAACTAACCGAAACGCCTGCTTCCTTACATTTGGCTACGTTTACATTGATTTGATACTGCGGAAAATTAGGGTTAAAAGAAGTAGTGGCATATTGGATGGCTGGTTGTTTGCCTAATTCTGCTAAAAAATCTGTACTGACTTTATAAAATTCATCCGTGGTATGCCCGCCTTTATCCTGCAACTGAAATTCAAAGCCACTACTTGCACCAAAACCCTGAATGGTTGGCGGAGAGATAAAGAAAATACTTGCCGTACGTATGCCACTGGTTTTAATAAATAGTTTTTTGATTACGCTTTGGATATCTTCATCCGGGCGCTCGTCCCAGGGTTTCAATTTCATGATAACCATGGCATAAGCACTGCCAGAACCGGCAACAAAATTCTGGCCGACAATACGTAAAGTATGGGCAACGGAAGGAATAGTATGTGCAATACTGTCTATTTGTTTAGCTACTACAGTTGTACGTTCCATAGAAGAAGCCGGTGGCAAACTGATATTTGCAAAAACAGTTCCCTGATCTTCACTGGGTACAAAGCTGGATGGCGTGGTTTTCATCAGGTAAAATAACCCGCCTGCAAACAGCGCAATACCTAATAGTGCAAGCCATTTTTTACCAGCCAAAAAGTTGACCGAACGCTTATATTTGTGCGTTACAGTATCAAAAGCTGTATTAAAACTGGTATAGAAACGGTTTAAAAGTCCTGTTTTTTCATGTTCCTGATCATGCGGTTTCAACAATAAAGCACATAAAGCCGGACTAAGCGTTAATGCGTTGATAGCTGATAAAATAATGGCAACTGCCAGCGTTACACCAAATTGCTTGTAAAAAACACCGGTAGAACCGCTGATAAAAGTTACCGGGATAAAAACAGCGGCCATTACCAGGGTGATTGAAACAATTGCCCCTGATATTTCACTCATGGCATCAATACTGGCTTTTCTGGCAGATTTATAGCCTTTATCCAGCTTGGCGTGTACGGCTTCTACCACCACAATGGCATCATCCACCACTATTCCGATAGCCAGCACCAAAGCAAAAAGTGTAAGTAAATTGATGGTGAAGCCGAACAGGTTTAAAAAGAAGAACGTACCTACAATGGCAACCGGAACTGCAATTGCCGGAATTAAAGTGGAACGAAAATCCTGTAAGAAAATAAAAACTACAATAAAAACCAGAATAAAAGCTTCGATCAACGTATGGACAACCTTTTCAATAGAAGCACTTAGAAACTGGTTTGCATCCACCAAATAGGTATATTTTACACCTTCCGGAAATGTTTTGGAAGCTGCTTCAATAATTTTTTTAGATTCTGCAATCACATCCCGTGCATTAGAACCTGCTGTTTGACTTATTGCTACACCAACTGCCGGTAAACCATCCGTTTGGATATTGTTGGAATAATTTAATGCACCCAATTCTACACGGGCTACATCTTTTAGCCGTAAAATTTGCGATTTACCTGCAGATTTAATCACGATGTTTTCAAACTGCGTAACGGTAACCAGTTTACCCGTGTATTTGATCACATATTGGAAAGACTGATCGCTGTTTTCTCCGAATTTACCCGGTGCTGCTTCAATATTTTGTTCGGCCAAGGCATCACTGATATCGCTGGGAACTAAGCTATATTGTTCCATTAAATCCGGTTTTAGCCAGATGCGCATGGAGTAATCTTTAGAACCAAAAACATTCGCATTTCCTACGCCGGTAACGCGTTGTATCTGCGGAACAAGATTAATCTTAGCGTAATTCTGTAAGAAAGTCTGGTCGTAAGCTTTGTTATCACTGTATAAAGAGAAAATCAGTAAATTACTGCTTTGGCTTTTAGATACCGTAACACCTGCTGTTGTAACTTCTGCAGGTAAAAGGCTGGTTGCACGCGACACCCGGTTTTGTACGTTTACAGAGGCAAGATCGGGATTGGTCCCTACTTTGAAAAAAATATTGATACTGGCACCTCCGTCATTGGTTGCGGTAGATGTCATGTAAGTCATGTTTTCCACACCGTTAATCTGTTCCTCCAATGGAATGATCACACTTTTAAGCACTACATCTGCATTGGCACCGTTATAACTGGCAGAAACTTGTACTGTAGGCGGTGCAATATCGGGATATTGCGAAATCGGCAGGGCAAGCAATCCCAATAAACCCAGAATAACCAGGAGAATGGAAATTACGGTAGAAAGTACCGGCCGTTCTATAAATCGTTTAAGCATTTTTTGAGTTTTGTAGGATTATTTTAAATCCTGATAGATACTATTTTCATCAGCTTCTTTTGGCTTGACCTGTGTGCCTTCTTTTAAAGTTCCGGCACCTTCAAGTATAATTTTATCACCTTTAGATAAACCGGTTTGTACTACATAAAACTGTCCGGGTGTGTTCTGCATCACTTCAATGGCCACACTTTTAACCTTGTTGCCTTTATCCAGCACATTTACAAATCGCTTGTCCTGTAATTCATAAGTTGCACTTTGCGGAACCAAAATGGCAGAATCGAGCGTTAAGGGAATACGTACCGTTGCACTGCTTCCACTACGGATCAGGCCTTTTGGGTTGATAAAAACAGCACGTGTATCAGCAGAACCTGTTGCCGAATTAATTAATCCGTTTACTGTTTCTATTTTCCCTTCGTAAGCATATTTGCTCCCGTCTGATAGTAGCAAAGATACTTTTGGCATACTTTGAATTTTTTCTTCAAACGTATTGCCCTTGCTGTTCCGGGTAAAGTTGAGCAGCTGTTTCTCGTTCACAGAAAAATAAGCAAATACGTTACCTGTATTGTAAACCGTGGTAAGCGGATCTGTGGTGGTGCCGCTAACCAAACTTCCTAATTTATAAGGAAGAGAACCAATTATGCCGGAAACCGGACTGCTGATACGCGTATAACCTAAATTGATGCGCGCATTAGATAAAGTTGCTTTTGCCTGTGACAGCAAAGCTTGTTTGGATTGTAAAGTATATTGTGCCGATTCCAATTCATAATGACTGATGATATTTTTATCTACCAATGGCTTTACTTTCTCAACCTCCATTTTTGCCGAACTTACATCAGCTTGTGCGGTTAAAATCCCGGCCTCGGCGGTGCGTACATCCTCTTCATATTGTGGTGCGCTGATGCTGAAAAGCAACTGCCCTTTTTTAACAATTGAACCTTCATCAACATAAATCTTTTCTACATAACCATCAATTTTAGGCCTGATCTCTATGTTTTGCTGTCCCTGGATACTGGCCGGAAAATCAGTATTTAAAACAGCCTTTCGCGGACTTAATTCCAATACTGTATAATCTTTTGGCTGATCTGCAGCGGCGGCCATACTGTTTTTATCGCCCTTATTTTTGCAGGAAGCGGCCAGCAGGAAAACAGCAACCAGAAAAATGAATTGTTTATGGAATACCAACTGGTATAGCTTTGGGTTTTTCATGTAATTTTATTGGTGGAAATTTGGAATTCGTTTGTAAATGCTTCTTTTATCGGGTAAAAATCAAGAGTAAATGGTTTGCAGGATAACTGCCTTGCGTTCGTGCATCAACGCTAAATAGTCATCATTATTTAAATTAAAAATGTTTTTGTTGAGCGAAGCAGCTATAAGCGGATAAGCCATTAAAGCAAATAAGTTCATCACAAAATGCCTCGGGTCCATTTTTTTTATGTTTCCAGCCTTCATTTCTTCTTCTATCTGGTTCAAAAAAAACTGCATTTTTTGTTGTTCGCTAACCATAGGCACAGCTTTGCTGTTGCTGTTCAGTTCTGTAATTACAAATATTTCGCGGTATGGGTACAGAATGGCTTCCTGCAAAAAAACAGCTATCAGCTTTTCAATTTTTTCTTTAAAAAGTTCTCCCGATTCAAAGATCTCATCCATTCGCGCCCGTATAGTTAGCATCGCTTCTTCAAAAACCTGTTTAAATAAAATATCTCGCGAACGGAAATAATAATGCAGTAATGTTCTGTTGATCCCGGCAGCATCCGCAATTTCCTGCGTGGTAGCATGTAGCTTACCTTCCGCAAAAAAAATACGTTTAGCGGTATCTTTAATTAATTGCTCAGTTTTATTATCGCGCACACTCATTTTTAGTGTTTAACATTTTTGTTAAACAAAAGTATTAATAAAAGTTTTAAACCGGGCTTAAATCTGATTTTTATGATTCAGGTATTACAAAAAAGGCTTCTGCACTCAATACTGTGCAGAAGCCTTGCTTCTTTTATCGGTTAAAAATTGAGCTATTTTACCCTCCAATTTTCCGGCGGGCCTAAATAGCTTGGTTTTACTCCGCCAAAATCTAAAACTAATTTTTGTACAACAACTGCCGGGTCCACCATCCAGTATTTAAGCACATGCTTACCCGGCTGTGAAATATGGTGTTTGGTAACCAGCTTCCGCACATTATCACTTACAGCAGCTGCCCACTCCCGGCTATCTACTTTAGTAGCAATATTAACCAATTGTGGCTGTTCATTATCAATAGATACTGCATAATACAAGCCATCTTTGTTACGAAAGTCTAATGTAGGCGATACAAAAGTAGTAACTGCTACAGTGCCGGTATCTTTTAAACTGACATCGTACTCTAAACATGGCATATTTGATCCAGGTTTAACCCGCAGAGCGGTAACAGGCCATGGCGTTACTCCTGACAACGTGTTTCCATAATCAGGTATTACCTTCCATCCAATATTAGCCCCATTTTTGGCCCTGCTAAAATGCTCTGCTTCAATAGCTATATAGCCATCTTTGTCAGAAGAAGTCCCGTTTACCTTTTCCGTGTGCCCGTTGCTCGTTGCAGGCAATAAAGTGGTGTTTTTTGCACTATCGGGATTAAGCCTGGTAACAGAAGGCATTTTGTTTATCCGCGGTTCCTGCCAGTAAGTATAACCAATATGCGTTTGGTCCATCATGTGGCTCCATTTACCGTTGGCAAGCGTATCGTTATAATAATTCGATATCTGCTGATCTTTATCAAACAGTGCTTTAACCTTATCGGCTGCTGCATTAGCGGCAGTAGCATTATGAATTGTTGCATAATACTTATTCTTGGCAGCTTCTAAATACATTTCGTTTAAGTTGGCACACGCTAAAACAGGATGTAAAACCAGTTCGTAATAAGCATCTTTATAAGCAGCAGGGATTTTTTTGTCCAGCTGTTCTGCCTGATCTTTCAGCTTATTATAATCAGCAACAACAGTTTCAAATTCATGATAGTTAGTTAAGCTGTACGTGTTTTGATCTAACAATTCCGGCTTCCTCCGACCATTATATTTGCTGTATTTCGAAATAATAGCTGCTATTTCTGTTGCATACTGCGGCCCGAATTGTTTTGCCGCCCAGTCTTTTGTGTATTCCTGCAATTGGTCTGCCCCTATTTTTTTAGGGTTCCAGGCGTAATCCAGGAAAAAAGAAATCGGGAATTCCATTGGTTTTAAATCGCCCACATTTACAATCCAAACCTGGTTGGCACCGTATTCGTTTGCCAGGTGCATCTGCTCCCAAGTTTTGCTGATCGGGTTGGTGTTGAGCCATTTATAATTTCTCGGTCCGCCAACATAATCAAAGTGATAATAAATGCCATAACCTCCGCTCCTTTTGGCTTCGCCGGGTTTTGGTAATTTCCTGATATTTCCCCAATTATCATCGCATAAAAGAAGCGTTACATCGTCCGGAACGCGCATGCCTTTATCGTAATAATCCTGCACTTCTTTGTACAAAGCCCACATTTGCGGCGTTTGCTCCGGTTTTTTGCCGGTAACATCAGCAATAATTTTGCGTTGGTCGGCAACAATTTGTTCCAACAGTTTAATGTTGCTGCCTTCTTCCATCGGCATATCGCCATCGCCGCGCATACCAACGGTAACTATCGTTTCTGCATTTCCCATGTTCTGGATCCCTTTTTTCCAGAAATCACGCAAGACTTCGCCGTTATGCTGGTAGTTCCACTCCCCTTTTCCGTAACGCTTCCACTCCGTTTGCGCACGGTCCATCGGTTCGTGGTGCGAGGTTCCCATCACCACGCCATAATCATCAGCCGTTTTACGGTTAAGCGGATCATCATCATTAAAAGCATTTCCCCACATGGCCGGCCACAAATAATTGCCTTTTAAACGAAGTATCAGCTCGAACATGTGCGCATACATTTCGTGGTTCACGCCGCCAAACTTTGCTTTCGTCCAACCGGAAAAAGCAGGCGCTTCATCGTTAATAAAAATACCGCGATATTTTACAGCAGGCGTTCCTTGTGTGTGCCGTCCGGCAATGACGTACAATTCTTTCTGTTTTTTTACCGGAACATCGGCCCAATAATACCAGGGCGAAACACCGATCTGGCCGGAAACATCATAAATGCCGAAAATAGTCCCGCGTTTATCGCTTCCTGCAATTACCAAAGCATGGTCAACGCCCGGCATTGGTTTTTCTACCACTTGTATTAAAAAAGTTTCCCATTTACCTTTTATTCCGGCTACATTCAGTTTTTTCTGCTGGATTAAACCATCAATTACCGGGCTTTTTCCGATCGTCCCAATCAGTACTACTTCTTTTACCGATGGTTTTTTAGTGGAGAAATCAGGTTGAGCACCTGTTACGGCAGCAACATCTTTTTGCAGGTCTTTTGCTGCGCGGATGACACCTGGAAAATCAGTTTCACTAACGTTAATAGCGGCGGATTTTCCTGCTGCGGAAAGCGTAAAAGAACCGGTTACTTTTTTAGAGGAAACATAAAGGTCATCACCGATATTGGCATAAGCATTTTGATTGATGATAAAAAACAGCAACACTAAAAATATGCCGGTAAAAGAAGCATGGCTTATAAAAGCTACGCGCTTTTGGTTTGCAGGAGAATGTTGTTGAAAAGATTTTTTCATGAAAAAGATTTTATGAGAAGTGGCTTATTTAAAATTGACAACGCTCCAGTAAGCTTTTTTAGGCTGCTCATTCTGGTCGAACAATAAAGGATAGTTTTTTCTTCCGGCAACCGGGTATTCGTCCAGCCAGGTGTATTTGTCAGAAACATTCCAGAAAGTAACGCCTGTAATTACACTTTTATAATCCCGAAAAATTTTAAAAACCTCCGCATATTTGTTTATCTGCTTTTGTTCAGCTTCAGGAGTGTAAGCATCTGATTCTCCCGGCCTTAAACTGCGTTTATCTTTTTCCCAGGGATAGATGGAAACATCCAGTTCTGTGATCTGGACTTTCAAGCCTAAAGAAGAAAACTTTTTAATGGTTTCGATCAATTCCTGCCCGGTCGGTTCATAAACAGACCAGTGTGCCTGTAAACCAACTGCATTGATTGGTACTTTTGCATCAACCAATCTTTTTAAAAGCTTATAAACCCTTTCCCTTTTTTCCGGACGTTCGGTGTTGTAATCGTTGTAAAATAAAATGGCTTTCGGGTCTGCTTCGTGTGCATACTCAAAAGCTTTAAAAATGAAATCTTCCCCGCAGATCTTATACCACATTGAATTGCGCAAAAATTTAGACGGGTCATCATCAATTGCTTCATTTACCACATCCCAGGCATAAATTTTACCTTTGTAACGGTTAACAACGGTGGTGATATGGTCTTTCAAGCGTTTCAGCAATACTTCTTTTACCACCTCTTTTCCTTCGGCATCCTTAAAAATCCAGTTGGGCGTTTGTTCGTGCCAGCACAAATTATGTCCGCGCACCTTTAAACCATGTTTTTGGGCGAAACTGACGATAGAATCTGCGTCCCGCCAGTTATACCGGTTTTCTTCAGGATGGATCGGTCCCATTTTCATCGCATTTTCCGGTGTCAGGCTGTTAAACTGTGATAAGATAAATTCGCCTTCTTTGCCCTGAACTGATCTGGCCGATACGGCAACCCCGATTGGGAAATAATTTTTGTAGTAATCCTTTAAGCCTTTCTGCTGGTTTTGGGCATGGCAAAAAACAGTGCTGCCGAGCAACAGAGTACCTAACATTAAGGGTTTTGGTAGAAATAATCGTATACTCATGTTATAAATTGGTTTTGATGGTCAGGATAAACGTCTTTTATTTTTTAGTGATAAAAGAAGCATTGGCGAAATAAATGCTTTATGCAACCGATTACGTTTGATATAGATTAAATTACCATTGCATTAGTATTGTAAAAAATAAGAAACCCTTTTTAATTACTGTCCACTTTGCAAAAAAATTAGGTTTATATAACTGATTTTCAATAGTATAATTGATTAAGAATAGCTTTTAAAAAGAGGCTTAAGTTAAATTTCAACAAATTTAATTTTTTTTTTGCAATCGATTGCAATTAAAAAATCTTTTCATACTTTTAGCCAACCAATATTAATAACCGTATAAGTACATTTTAAAGCAGTATTTTTTGTGATTGTGTTTCTTTTATAAGTAACATCAATTATATTAAAGCCTAAATAAACATAAATTGAATGAAGAAAATCTTACTCAATTCAAGTGGCGCCAGTCCGCCTTTGGTAAAGCCTTTCAATATCTTAGCATATATTGTAGAAAATCAGCATCAATCCAATTATTATACATACTATTTGTAAATGTTGTAAGGTATTAAAGCCTTGTAACTATTATTTAACTTACTATTATGAAAAAAACAAATACTAAAACGCTTCTGTCGTTCCATCGCCAGGGAAGTATTTTAAGTAAAAAAGCAGTCCTTGCCCTGCTTTTAATCCTGCAAACTTTTTTATGGCAAACAGCAGTTTTCGCCCAAAACAGAACCATCAGAGGTAAAATAACCGACGAAAAAGGTTTAGGCCTGCCCGGTGTGCTTCAGTAACTGTAAGAGGCACTACTTCCGGTGTATCAACAGATGCAGAAGGTAATTATACCATATCTGCCGCTCCTGGTAATACGCTGGTGATTTCTTTTATCGGCTATATTAGTAAAAATGTTGTTGTTGGAAACAACACAACTTTAAATGTACAGTTAGGCCCTGGCAGCAATGCTTTAACTGAAGTTGTGGTAGTTGGTTACGGTACACAGAAACGATCTGATGTAACGGGCGCAATATCTTCTATAAGTGGTGCAGACCTTGCACAAGTACCAGCATCACCTAACGTGATCGACCAGTTGAAAGGCCGTATAGCGGGCTTGGACATCACCTCAAACAGTACCACTCCAGGTGCAACCGGTCAAATCCGTTTACGCGGTGAACGTTCGTTTGCTTCTACGCAGGGCAATGCCGACAGTCAGAACCAGCCTTTATTTGTAATAGATGGCGTGCCTTTTATCGGTGGCAGCTTTAATGATATTAATCAAGATGATATTGCCAGCATTGATGTATTAAAGGATGCTTCAGCCACAGCAATTTATGGTTCAAGGGCATCTGGCGGTGTAATTATCATTACCACTAAAAGAGGTAAAGCGGGGCGTACTCAAGTAACTTACAGTGCTAATTATGGTACAAGTAAAATTACTACCGAGTATCCATTTATGAACGGCACCCAGTATGCTGCTTTAAAAGAGCAATCTATTGTAGGTAATCCATCTCAAACAACAGCTTATCCGTTTACAAGTGCAGAACTTGCCGGCTTGGCAAATGGTACAAGTACTGACTGGCAAAAATTTCTCTACAGAAGAGGATTTATTACGGACAACCAGTTAAGTATTTCCGGCGGTGATGAAAAAACACAATTTGCAATCAGTGGCGGTTATCATTATGAAAAAGGTATTCAATATACCCAGAATTTCGACCGTGGTTCTTTGCGTGCAAACTTAGACCATACCATTAGTAAAACTTTTAAAGTAGGTTTATCTTCTTTCCAAAGTTTAGAACATACTAATGGTGTAAGCGGATTGCTGTATAATGCCGCTTCTTTAAGCCCGCTTACCTCTGCGTATAATGCTGATGGCAGTGTAAATTTATTGCCAATGGTTGGTTCTGTAGATGCAACCAAAGTGAATCCTTTAACTTTACAGAATAATCAATATATTCAAGCACTTAACAGAAGAATATATTCTAATAACCTGATATATGGTGAGGCAAATATTTTTGATGGATTCAAATATCATTTAAATGCTAGTTTGGCTTATGGTCAAAACCAAGGCAATAACTACTCTCCGGTAGGTACTATTCAAAACACTAATACTTCAAATGCTGCTACAAGTGAATCTGTAAGCAATAGTGAAAACTATACCTGGTTGTTGGAAAATATTATCACTTATGATAAAACTTTTAATCAAAAGCACCATATCACTTTCACTGGTTTATATAGTACTGAGAAAGACCATAGCCAAAATACTGGAATTAGCGGCTTGGGCTTACCTGCTGATTACCTGCAAAGCTATAATCTATTCTATGCTAATTCTGTATCCGTTAGTAACAGTCAGTTTGGTTACTCCGAAAGAGGTCTGATATCTTACATGGCTCGTGCGTTTTACGGCTTTAATGATAAATATTTATTAACAGCTACAGTCCGCCGAGATGGTTCATCTGTACTTGCAGCAGGACATCAGTACCTAACTTATCCTGCATTTGCATTAGGCTGGAATATTGCCCACGAAGATTTCATGAAAAAACTGACCTTTGTTAACAATTTAAAATTAAGGGCCGGTTACGGTACAACGGCTGATCAAAACGTAGCCCCTTATACAATTTTGGGTAATTTAAGTTCAAATGCGTATAACTTTGGTACAAGCGGCCAAAATGGTTATTTAGTAACCAACCTGCCTAACCCCAATCTTAAATTTGAGCATACCAATAACATTGATTTAGGGCTTGATTTCGGTGTACTAAATAACCGTATAACCGGTACTGTTGATGTGTATAGTCAAAGAACTTATGATGTATTACAGTCAGAAGCTTTACCAGCAAGTAACGGTGCACAGGTAACAACCGTTAACGCCGGTAGTTCAAAAGGCAAGGGTTTGGAAATAGCATTGTCTAGTGTTAACATCAAAGGCACAAATGGAGGCTTTAACTGGACGACTAATTTTAATATCGCTTTTAACCGTAACGCTATTACAGCATTGCATGACAATTTACAACAAGATATTAGTAACGGATGGTTTGTAGGCCAGCCATTTAACGTAATTTATGATTATAAAAAGATCGGTATTTGGCAACAAAACGAAGCTGTATTAGCTGCTTCTTATGGATCAAGACCTGGTCAAATCAAAATCCAGGATGTAAATAACGATGGCAAGATTGATGCTAATGATCGCCAGATTTTAGGTACTTATCAGCCCCAGTTTACTTCAGGATTAACCAATACATTTAGCTTCAAGGGCGTTGACTTATCATTTGTGGCTTTTGCCCGTATGGGTCAAAAAGTAGCGGTTACAGGTATAACTGCTGATGCTACGGGCTCTGCTTATCCTTTCTTTAACCAGGGCCGCGTAAATCAGATTAATGTTAATTACTGGACACCTACCAACCCAACCAATGATTATCCGCAACCAGATGCAAGTTCAAGCAGTGTTGTCAATGGTTCAACCTTGCAATACCGTGATGGTTCATTCATCAAAATGCGCAGTATCAACTTAGGCTATACCATTCCTACTAAATACATTAAAGGAGCTTTCAGTTCATTACGAATTTATGCAACTTGTAACAATCCATTTATCGTTTACTCTCCTTTAGTTAAAAGTGGCTTAGGTATCGACCCTGAAGGTAATGGTTATGGTAATCAGCTTGCAGGAGCTTCCGGTTTCTCGGCCAATGCTTTAGGCCGTGCCATTACTGTTGGCTTAGCTAACCCACCGGCACGTACTTATTCCATTGGTGTAAATGCAAGGTTCTAATTATATAAAAATAATAACAGATATGAAATCATATAAAAAAATAGCGATTTTACTTACAGCAGCAATAGGCATACTTGGCGCATCGAGCTGTAAAAAACTACTGGAACAAGACCCTAAAGCCAGTATTACGCCTCAGTTCTTTACTACATCAGGTGGTGTACTTGGTGGTATTACTGGTGTGTATTCTGATATGCGCAATTTATGGGGTACAGAAGGTTTTCTTTATTATACAAATTCAGGCGTAGATGAAACATTGGTAGGTGGCGGATCCAGTACTGGAGGTTTAGCTTTTGGTACTTATTCAAACTATGTAAACAATATTGGTGATGTTTATAATGGCTTATATGGCATCTTTGGTATTGCTTATCAGGATATCAATACGTTAAACGGGGTGTTGCAATATGGGCCTACTGCTTTTGCTGACGTGCCAACCAGAACAGCATATTTAGCACAGGCCAAATTTTTAAGAGGGTTTTATTACTTCCATTTGTTGGAAACTTTTGGCTCTATTCCGTTACATACCAACTTTATCACTACACCTACTCTGTCTGATACGAGGGCACCGCTGGCTGATATTTATGCACAAATCATTAAAGATTTAACCGAGGCATCAACAGAGCTACAAAATAAACCAGGTGAAACTATTGCATCAACTGGTGCAGCTTCGCCTTTTGGAGGACACTCAGCTACTAAAGCATCAGCTTTATACTTACTGTCTAAAGTTTACTTAACACGAGGCTGGTCAGCCGCTGCCCAATCAACTGATTTTCAGATGGCGCTAACAACTGCTCAAACTTTGATTACAAATAAGGGAACTTATGGTGTCGGTTTATACGCTAGTTATGCAGATGCTTATTTAGAGGCTAATGATGCGACTAATACCGAAGACTTGTTTGCAATTGAACATAGTACTGATCCTAAATATGGGAATTATACTGCTTCACCTTCCAGCGGCGCAGTTAATGGATGGGCTTGGTTTTACCGCCCTAATTATCCAACTGTAAATCCCAGCTATCCTTCAGGCAGTACTGGCGGTTCAGTAATGACTCGTGATTTAGCTAACGGACGGCCTTTTTTTCGTGTTCGGCCAAATGCTGACTATATAGAAAATGTAGCTTTTGCTGATAAAACTAATGATTATCGTTACTGGAATACTTTCCAGACTACATGGATATCCAATACTGCAAACATTACCACGCCAAGAGGAACACTTACAGTTGGTGCAGATACAGCTATCTGGATGCCGCCTTACGATCCGGGTGCAACTAAGAGAGCTGCCTTTAAAGGTATAGTGTTTTTACGTCCGAGCCTTATTGCCACAGCAACCGGTACTAATGCTAATCCTTATACCACTTCGTTCTTTCCTTCCTGTAAAAAGTTTGATGATCCGCTACGTCCTAACGTAAATGATGCTTCTCAACGGCCTAATGTGTTATTCCGTTTTTCTGAAGTTTATTTGATTGCTGCCGAAGCTGCTTTTAAAATGGGCGATAACACTACTGCTGCTGCCATGCTTAACGTGTTAAGAACACGTGCTGCAGCCCGTCCATCAACTGCACCAGCCGCTCCAACTAATGCTGTTACTAATATGCAGATCACGGCGGCACAGGTTACGCTTGATTTTATACTAGATGAACGTACACGTGAATTATATGGCGAATCATTGAGATGGTGGGATTTAACCCGTACCCAATCGTTGGTACGCCGTGTGCAACAGTATAATGCTGAAGCAGGGCCTAACATAAAGGATTTTGAAGTGCTTCGTCCAATACCACAAACAGAAATCGACTTGGTTACTGTAGGGCCAAAAATAACTCAAAATCCTGGTTTCTAAGTTGATTGATATATAAATCCAAACACGCTGTGCTTAATTATAGCACGGCTTGTTTAAAAAGATAAATAAAAAGATGAAAAAGCATTTACAAAAAGCAGGTTTAGCCATACTGGCTATTACTGCTCTGTTAAGCTCTTCGTGCAAGAAGAATGCAGAGATTAACACTCTATCTACGGGTAATTTTACAGATACGACTGGTACATTAAAAGCGTTAACCGCTTCCAGTTTTCCTAACATGGGTATGGCTGTTACTTACTCAAGCATGTCAACCATTCCGGCATATTTAGCAACCGTAAAAAGGGAATGTAACAATGTTACTTTTGGTAATGAATTGAAAGAAGGTTCTATTGTAAGCAGTACCGGTGTATATAATTATACAACAGCAGATGCTTTGTATGCTTTATGTACCAGTAATGGGTTGAGTGTTTTCGGCCATAACCTGGTTTGGCATTCGCAACAGAGCGCTACTTATTTAAATTCACTTATAGCGCCAACTACAACCGCACCTGTAACCACAAACCTAATCACCAATGGTGATTTTGAAGCAGGCCCGGATGCAACTACCGGCGATATCTTTACCGGATGGCAGGATTTAAACCACTCAGTAGGTACTTTTTCGGCTGCTACAGGATCGGCTGCCTATTCCGGAAACAGGGCTTTACAAGCTACTGTTACAACAGCCGGACAAAATTACAATATGCAAATTATTAACCGTATGCCTATACCTGTTACCAAAGGAAACGTTTATACTGTTTCTTTTTGGATCAAAGGCAGTACTGCAACTACTATACAATTTGAAATCCGTAGTTCCGACGGAACAGTTAACTATCAAGGCGGCAAAGCAGTTACTACTGGTTGGACCCAAATCACTTATTCTTATACAGCCACAGGTACTACTATGCAGCTTGCGTTTGATTTAGGTGCCACAGCAGCTACCTATTATATTGATCTGGCAAGTATAGTAGGTGCTACCACAACAACTACAACACTAACGCCTACACAGCAAACAGCTGCTATTACTACAGAAATGACCCGTTATATTACTACAACTTTGCAACGTTACCCTAATATTAAAGCATGGGATGTAGTAAATGAACCATTACTTGATAATGGCCAGGTTCGTACAAATACTAATTTTACCATTTCTGCCCCTACCAGTCAGTTTTTATATGCACAATATTTAGGTAATAAATACAGTAGCAGCTACATTACAACAGCATTTAAAGCAGCCAGGGCAGCAGCTCCAAACGATGTTTTATTTATTAATGATTACAACTTGGAATATGCTACTGTAAAAGTTGACTCAATGGTAGCTATGGTAACTGCGTTAAACAAATATGGAGCTACTATAGATGGCATCGGTACGCAAATGCACATTAGCTTAGGGCAAAATCTTAATAACATTGATTATATGTTTAAAAAACTTGCTTCCACAGGTTTAAAGGTCAGGATTTCTGAACTTGACATTGTAATTAATGGCGCAAAAGCAAATCCTTTTACACCTACACCTACCTTATTAGCTTATCAGGCAAATATGTATCAGTATGTAATAAACTCTTATATTAAAAATGTTCCGGCTGCTCAGCGTTACGGTGTAACTGTTTGGGGAGTTTCTGATACGGACAGTTGGTTAAATACTGCTTCTTCTCCTGATGCACCTTTATTATTTGATGCAAAATATGCTAAAAAACCTGCTTATGCTGGTTTTAAAGCTGGCTTATCAGGTATGTAATAATTTAATTATGATAAGATTAGTTAAAGTATAAAAGTAAAGGCTGCCAAATCGGTAGCCTTTACTTTTTAATCAAACGTTATCAATTTATATAACATTATATAACAGTTCAAATCTTAAAGAAGTACTTGCATGCTTCTTTTATCGACAAAAAATTGAGCTATCTATACTTTTCTAAACATAGGATTGCTCCTTATAGATTTGGAAGATAAAAGAAGCATTACATGTTATATAACAACTTAAGAGCTTAAAGATAAAATCATGAAAAAAATAACTTGTGCTTTTTTTATCCCTGCTTTAACATTAGGCCTTGCTTTGGGCCAGGGTGTACCGAAAAAACAAAACAACCCCACCCCTCCCCAAAACCTAACCGCCGAGCAAGACCACCAGTTGATGATGGATAAACTAAATATCAAAGCATTAAGGCCGGGAGCAGACGGAAACAATCCTAATGCACCAAATGCAGCGAACTATGATGAGGCCAAGGCAAACCCTTATCCAAACCTTCCGGAAGCATTGGTGCTCAAAGACGGGAAGAAAGTTACCACAGCAAAAGAATGGTGGAATAAAAGACGGCCAGAAATAAAAGAAGATTTTGACCGCGAAATTTACGGACGTGTCCCAAAAAATGTTCCGAAAGTAACCTGGGAAGTTGCCAGCGTAACCGATACAACCAATGGCGGTGTACCCGTAATCGTTAAAAAGCTGATCGGGCATGTTGATAATTCTTCTTATCCGCAGGATACCGTAAACATACAATTAACCTTAACTACACCAGCTAAGGCTTCCGGTCCTGTTCCCGTAATCATGCAGTTTGGTTTTGTTTTTCCACGTGGGTTTCGTTTCCCTCCCCGTCCGGCCGCTGCAACCGGAACACCGCCGCCACCTCCCGCACCAACCGGGCCAACCTGGCAGCAGCAGGTTTTAGCGCAAGGCTGGGGCTATGCTATTATCGTTCCAAATAGTATTCAGGCGGATAATGGCGCCGGGTTAACCAAAGGCATTATCGGTTTAGTAAACAAAGGCCAGCCACGAAAACCAGACGATTGGGGCGCATTACGTGCCTGGGCCTGGGGCGCAAGCAGGGCTTTAGATTATTTTGAAACAGATAAGGCTGTTAATGCAAAAGAAGTTGGACTGGAAGGACATTCCCGTTATGGTAAAGCTACCTTAGTAACCATGGCTTACGATCCGCGTTTTGCCATTGCTTATGTAAGTTCTTCGGGAGAAGGCGGTGCTAAATTACATCGCAGGAACGCCGGCGAACTGGTAGAAAATGTTGCCAGTACAGGCGAATATCATTGGATGGCAGGCAACTTCCTAAAATATGCAGGACCATTGCAATGGAGCGATTTACCTGTTGATTCGCATGAACTGATTGCAATGTGTGCACCAAGGCCTGTTTTTATAGGAGGTGGAAAAAATGGTGATGGTTGGGTTGATACCAGAGGCATGTTTATGGCTGCCGTTACTGCCGGCCCTGTTTACAAATTGTTGGGTAAAAAAGATTTGGGAACAACAGAATTTCCTCCGGTGGAAACAGCTTTAATTACTGGTGACATTGCTTTCCGCCAGCATAGCGGCGGACATACGGATGTACCAAACTGGCCAACATTTATAGAATTCGCAAAAAAGTATTTCAAGTAAAAAAAATCCCGGAAATTTCCGGGATTTATAGAAACCCTTGAAGCTTACACTGTTTAAATTTCCACAGTGAAATCCTTAATGCTTCTTTTAGCACATCAAATCTGGTACTTGCTTCTTGCAACTATACAAAAAGACATAGAAGCAAAATGTATTTTAAGGCATAAAAGAAGTATCAAAAACATCAGGAAGACAATTAAACTGCCCTTAATATCATTTTGTCTTTCAGCAAAAACATAAATATTAGTGCTAAAAGAAGCATCAAACAAAAAAAGACAGCTAATCGCTTTTAATTATTTTTTCATCAATATGAAGTTAAATAAATATTTTTCAACAACGATAGCTTGTCTGCTTGTCCTGGTCATCTTCAAAAGTTCTGCCCAAGTTCGTTTGCCCCAATTGGTAAGTGATGGTATGGTGCTGCAACGAAATGCAAAAGCAAATATCTGGGGTTGGGCAGCTACCGGAGAAAAAGTGAGGGTGAATTTTAACGGTAAAAGCTATCGCACCACTACACCGGCTAATGGTAAATGGAAGATAGCATTAAATGCAATGAAAGCTGGCGGCCCTTATACAATGGATATTACAGCAAGCAATCATATTGTTTTGAAGGATATTTTAATTGGCGATGTGTGGTTTTGCTGGGGACAATCAAATATGGTGCTTCCAATGGAACGGGTGAAGGAGAAATATCCTGATGAAATTGCCAATGCTAATTATCCGCAAATCCGCAATTTTTTTGTTCCGACTGCGTCCGATGTAATCAAAGTCCATGATAATTTACAACCGGGAAAATGGATGGCAGCCACCCCGCAAAATGTAATGAACTTTGGGGCGGTTTCTTATTTCTTCGCAAAGAAAATCTTTACTAAATACCATGTTCCAATTGGTTTGATCAATTCCAGTGTTGGCGGCACACCTATTCAGGCTTGGATAAGCGAAGATGGGATTAAACCTATTCCAACTTATGCCGCAAGGCTTGCACAAATTAGGGATACTGCTTTTATCAACCAAAATTTACGGAACTTTGCTAAAAACGAGGCCAATAGAAAACCTTTTAAACAACTGGATAAAGGATTAACAGGACCTAAAACCTGGTATGATGAATCTTATGTTCCCCAAGGCTGGCATCCTTTCTGGCTGCCTGGTTATTGGGCCGATCAAGGTATAAGTGGTTTAAACGGTGTAGTTTGGTTTAGAAAAGAAATTGATTTACCTGCTAATTTGGCTGGCAAACCAGCTCAATTAATGATGGGCCGTATGGTAGATGCAGATCAAACTTATGTTAATGGCAAACAGGTTGGCAATATTACTTACCAGTATCCGCCCAGAAGATATGTTGTGCCTGCAGGCTTACTTAAACCTGGCAAAAACTTGATTGTAGTACGATTAACCAACACTCTTGGCAAAGGCGGATTTGTACCTGATAAACCTTATCATATGTTGGTAGATGGACAAAAAATAGATTTGCGCGGCGACTGGCAGTATAAAGTTGGTCAGGTGTTTTCTCCTGTTCAAAGCATAGGAAACGGCATTAGTTTTTCTGCCCAAAATGAACCTGCCGGATTGTACAATACCATGGTTGCACCTGCAATTGATTATACAATTGAAGGAATATTATGGTACCAGGGCGAGGCCAATACGGATAAACCCAAAGAGTATGAACAATTATTGCCAGCTCTGATTGCAGACTGGCGGAACAAGTGGCAAGAAGGCAATCTGCCCTTTATTTATGCCCAGTTACCTAACTTTATGGAGGTTCAATATTCTCCTTCTGAAAGCAAATGGGCCGAACTGCGCGAAGCCCAGTTAAAAACACTTGCTGTACCTAATACTGCTATGGCAGTTGCTATTGATGCCGGAGAATGGAATGATATTCATCCCTTAAATAAAAAAGATGTAGGCGAAAGGCTTGCCCTTGCCGCAGAAAAGTTAGCTTATGGCAATACGAAAGTTGTATCATCAGGCCCAATTTACCAAACAGCAAAAATTGAAGGCAATAAAATTGTGGTTAATTTTAGTAATACAGGAAGCGGTTTAGTGGCCAAAGATGGTGCTGAACTCGAGCAGTTTGCCATTGCCGGAGCAGATAAAAAGTTTGTTTGGGCAAACGCTACTATTAAAGGTAATCAGGTTATTGTTTCAAGTGATGAAGTCCCGGATCCTGTTTACGTACGATATGCCTGGGCAGATAACCCGGAAGGCGCTAATTTGTATAACAAAGAAGGCTTGCCTGCACCGCCTTTTGAAACTGGTGATCTTAATAAGTAGAAATAGCCGCCTCAAAATTAATCGTAATAAAAGAAGCTATGAAAAATATCAAAGTAAACATTCTAACTTTTGTACTAATTTTAATTTATCTGTCGCAAGTAAAAGCTCAAAACAATCAGGTTTGGAACAATAAGCAGTGCGCCGTTGTACTTACTTATGATGATGCCATAGATGTGGACCTGGATAATGTTGTTCCTGCATTGGATTCATTAAAACTAAAAGGAACTTTCTATCTGATCGGTTCCTCCCCAGTAATAAATAAACGGTTAAATGAGTGGCGATTGGCAGCAAAACACGGACATGAATTAGGCAACCATGCGCTTTTTCATCCTTGCGACGGCAGTTTGCCTGGCCGTAGCTTTGTTTCTCCCGATCACGATTTGAGTAAATACTCAGTAAACCGGGCAGTGGATGAGATCCGAATCAACAACACTTTGCTGAAAGCAATTGACGGAAAAGATAAGCGCACATTTGCTTACCCTTGCGGCGACCTTAAAATTGGTGATGTTTATTTTTATAATCAGTTGAAAAATGATTTTGTTGGTGCAAGAGGAGTTAGTCCGGGATTGCAAACTGCTGCACAAGTAAACCTGGATAATATTGATTGTTATATGATTAATGGGCAATCAGCAGGTTATATGATTGACCTCGTAAAAAAAGCGCAGCAATCGCATACTTTATTGGTATTCCTTTTTCATGGCGTTGGCGGCGGACATACTATCAATGTTGATTTGAAAGAGCACAGCAAATTGCTGCATTACCTGAAAAAAAATGAAAAAGATATTTGGATAGCGCCAATGGTTGATGTGGCAGAAAAGATCAAAGCTTACCAAGCTGGTGGAAAAGCGAAATGAGCGAAAAATCAGGTAATCCAATATCTCAGTCGGAACAAACTGAAATTGATAAACGAAAGATAGTATTTACTTTTTGAATAACTGAATTACTTTTATAATCAAAAGTATCTATGAAAGTTGTTGAAGAAGCATTTGATGCTTATAGAATATCCTTTGAGTT
>NZ_WPIK01000012.1 GCF_009754915.1 Mucilaginibacter arboris
TACGTTCATCCATTAAAAAGTCTTTCTTAGCTTTCAAAACCATTACATTAAACTATTACACCTATCTTATTACACCTAATCAAATTTTTTGAGGTTTAATTGTACCATTGACATTAAAAAAATCTACTGTTGTCTATTTGAAAGAATTTAATTGTTTAACCTAATAGCACCAACTTTTTTTTAAAATCTTGAGCTGTACCTCTCTAAAATGCTATTGTATGCTCCTATTAATTGTTCATTGGGGATAAAACAAAATCTTTTAAAGTATAAAATATAACTATATTTTATACTGTTGCCTTTTACTTAAATTAGCTTAATGGCTCCAAATTAAATAAAAAACCCCAATTTGCCGGTAGTCAGCTTATTAGGGGTAATACTTGGCGGTGAGGGAGGGATTCGAACCCTCGGTACAGTTTCCCGTACGTCAGTTTAGCAAACTGATCCTTTCGGCCTCTCAGGCACCTCACCTTTTGCTTCTTTCGTAAAGCGTTGCTTTTTTAAAGGAGTGCAAATATAGTAATTCACTTTTCTCAGCAAAAAAAATTATTAATAATCAATCCGTACATGATAAATACTCATCAGCATCTTTTTAAAGATACTTTTTACGGTTTCGATTTCTTTCAGCGTGATGTTGCTGTTTTTAAGCTGTCCCTGCTCCAGTTTATAATTTACGAGCCTGTCTACCAAATCGTTAATAGATTTAAAATTAGGTTCTTTTAATGCCCTTGATGCGGCTTCTACCGAATCGGCTAACATCAATACACCCGTTTCTTTTGAAAAAGGAATTGGCCCCGGATATTTAAAAATATTTTCATCCACTAACTTTTCAGGGAAATTCTTTAAAAAAGACTGATAAAAGAAGTCTACCCGTGTATTTCCATGATGCGTGCGAATAAAATCGACAATAATTTCCGGAAGGTTTTTTTTACGTGCAAGTTCTACACCTTTTTGTACATGCCGGATAATGACCCTTGCACTTTCTTCATACGACAGCTTATCATGCGGATTAAAACCCTGGTTTTGGTTCTCGATAAAATACTGCGGGTTTTCGATCTTTCCAATATCATGATATAAAGCTCCTGCCCTAACCAGCAAGGCGTTGCCACCGATGGTATAGATGGCTGTTTCTGCAAGGTTGGCTACTTGTAAAGAATGCTGAAAAGTTCCCGGTGCATTAAAAGCCAGGTCGCGTAAAATGGATGAATTGGTGTTGGTTAACTCAATTAAAGTAATATCCGAGGTAATACCGAACACTTTTTCGAAAGCATAAATTAAAGGATAAGCCAGCAGGGTCAACAAAACGCTGACTACAAAAGGTAAAAAATCGTTCCAGTCAATTGAACTGAAACTTCCTTCACGGATAAAAGATATCCCCAAAAAAGAAACTAAATAGCAACTGGCAATTAACAAAGCAGAAATTAGAAACTGTTCCCGGCGGATCAGGTTTTTAATACTATAAATAGAAACCATACCAGCCGTTAGCTCATAAAAAGCAAATTCAAAACTGTTAGGCACAAAAAAACCGGCTATTAAAACTACCAATAAATGGATGTTTAGCGCCAGCCGTGTATCAAACAAAATGCGGATGATGATCGGGACAATACAATAAGGAATATAATACAAATTTGGCAACTGAAAACGGATGGCCCACGAAAGGGTAACCAGCATTGAAGTGATCACCAGTAAAATCAGTCCCACCAGCCTGTTATCATTATAAATGTCCCTGCGGAAAAGGAACAAGAAAACGATCAGCAGGGTAATAATCAGGAAAACCAGTAAAAACTGGCCCAGCAAAACCATTGTTTTATCGCCGGTTACATGTACATTATCTTCAAAAGCCTTTTTGTACGATTCTAATTTCTGGTAAACATCCTGGTTAATTACAGAACCTTTGGCTACAATCAACTCTCCTTTTTGCACCATACCACGCGTTTGCGATAAGCCGTCGAGCGTTTCTTTCTCTAATTGCAGCGTTAAAGGGTTGTCGTAGTTGAGGTTGTATTGTATGTGGTCCTGCAGCAAACCAATTAAAAACGATTTATCTGTTTCCTTGTGTTGTGTTAAAACCTGGTCGCAATAGCCAAGCGCCCGCTCTCGTGTAAACAGTTCAGACGTATTTTTATTTTGTGCAACCTTATTTTGTAATATCGTTACCTCATAATTTTCTCCGCCATGCTGAAACCTTTTGTTTAAGGCCAGTACGCCTTTCTGATAAATAGCAGCAAGTAAATTAACGCCTAAACGCTGGTAAACATCCTTTTGCTTTTCGTTTAAGGATGCATTGTGCCACTTAATTTCAAAATCGTTTTTAAAGTTTTCCAGCTCCTGCTTCTCTATTTGAGGATCGTACTCGTAAATGGGGCTGATACTGCGCAAGGCAGCATCTTTATCAGCATCGAGTTCGGCATTGGTTTTTAAAATAGCAAAGTTATAGGGCGAAACCAGGTCTTTCTGGTTCCATATTCTTCCCTTTCCATATTCATAACGAAACTTTGCCTGTTTTGGCAAAGTGAATATAATCACAATTACTGCGGTAAACATCATCAGAAACTTGATGTTGATTGCGAATTTCCGCATTAATGCTTTCTGCCGGGATGAGTTAAATAAAGCCATTAAAAATCTAATACTGATCAAATTTAGAATAAGTTTCTGTTTAAAAGATTTTCCCTTGTACTAATTATTATTTGTAGTTGATAAGATTATGGTATCAAAATAAATCTGGGAAAGCACAGAACTGAAAAAAATACGCTGTTAAAACGCCTTTTACAATTGTTGAAATTGTTTAAACTTTTAGAGCCTGTATAATTTATACAATAAAAAATATTAATGCTTCTTTTACCCTATAAATTTGTTGTTTGCATCCACTTAAATGGACCAAAAACCAAATGCCCAACATTTTGGGCTGATAAAAGAAGCATCAACCCAAAAAAGAGAACCAAAAATAAGTTTGAACAACATCCTCAATAATCAATTATAATTTCTTAATGAAGAAATATTTATTGTTCGTTCGCATGTTTTAATAGCTTTGATGCTTCTTTTACCACACCAAAATTGGGCTTGCCAGAATATTAATTAACGTTAACTCCTGGTTTAAAGTAGTTATGGCATTCAAATTTATTTGTGGTTTTATGCGGAGAACGGAATGTGGCGACAATTGTTAAAGCTGGAAATTATATTATAAATTATGGCCTATCAATTATTTTCATCTTTAAAAACAACCGAACTACGGATCAGAAGACATGGTTTACTTCAATCGTACTATGAATTAACAGACGAAAAATCAACGTTTGGCAAACTAAAATTCGGAGGCTTGTTTTTAAGGCAGGCATCGGTAGAAACAGCACAGGGGACCTGGATTTTTAAACGCAAAAGCTTTTTCAGCAAAATTATCACCATTACCGATAACAAGGGTTTGCCGGTAGCACAGTTAGCTAAAAAATGGTTTAGCAAAAGTGTGCTGTTAACTATGGCCGATGGCACACGCAACTTGTTTTCGCACCCGTCCTTCTGGAAACGAAAATATACTTTTACAAACGATCGGGGCAAAGTAATGGAGTTTCAAAGCCGTTTTGCAGATAGGAACCCGGTTAAAATTATCCTGCCAAAAAACTTTCAGCCTAACAACCAAACCCTTTTAATGGCATTTACAGGGGCATATTTACTTTTAGTAATGCGGCGAGAGAAAGCAGCCGCAGCAGCACACTAATTTTTATGCCATAAAAGAAGCATTCTTTTAAGCTTAAAGTGGAAATAGGAAATGTTTTCATTTTGGAAAAATTGAGAAGAAAACACGTTAATCTAAATTTAATCGTTTTACTGTTTATCAAAACGTTTAATTTGCAGCAATTGAAAGCAACAGCTATAAAAATGCTTCTGATAATATGAGAAAAAAGCTTGTCGGCTTATTGGTTTTTGTTTTTTTTACGGTTGCTGTATCTGCACAACAGCCGGAACAAAGCAGCAATCAAACTAAATTTAAAAATTATGAGGACAGCTTAAAAACGCTTGGCTCAACTTTTATCAATAACGAAAATGACCTGGAACGCAAAAATGCCAATTATCAGTTTATACGTACTTTAGTTAGCGCTTTAAAAATTCCGGGTTCCTATAATTATGCTTTTGATTCGTTAAAAGCAGTATCGTTACTTTATGCGCCCGATAATCAGTTCCGTTTGTTTACCTGGCATGTAATGAACGAAGATGGCAGTTTTCGTTATTACGGAACGATACAATTAAACACCGGAGGAGCATTAAAAATGTTTCCGCTGACTGATTTTTCGCCATTTATTAAAAACCCCGAAGATTCTACTTTTACTGCACAGCATTGGTTAGGTGCACAGTATTATAAAATTATTAAAGAAGGCAAAGAAAGCCCTTATTATGTTTTGTTAGGCTGGAAAGGCAACAATGTTAAAACAACCAAAAAGGTAATAGAAGTTTTATCTTTTAAAAACAATGCACCCGTTTTCGGTTTGCCGGTGTTTGAAGGCAACCAGAAAACACGAAAAAGGATTGTGTTTGAGTATAGCCGACAGGCATCTATGCTGCTGCGTTATGTGCCGGAAAAGCAATTGATTGTGTTTGACCACCTTGCTCCGCCAGACCCGAAAACAAAAGCAGATTTTAGTTTTTACGGTCCTGATTTAACTTATGACGGTTACCAGCTTAAAAACGGAAAATGGAATTTTGTAAGCAATTTAGACATGCGCAACATTCCGGAAAGCGGAGGTGATACGGAAATTGAAGACCCTAAAAAGCAAGCCTTGCGAGACAGGGCCTCTATACCGGTAAGAAGAAATAATTAATATCTTTTAGATTTTTGTATTGCAAAGTACATTTAATAATAAGTGCAATATCTAACCGGCAAAATTTTATTTTGGCAGAATAATAGTATTTTCGGAAAAAATTAACCTTTTTATTTGATGGAACCAGAAATAGCTGCTGTAGGTGCCGGACTTGTTGAAGTACCTGCAAAAAGCCATCCCAAGGGATTATATGTATTATTTTCGACAGAGATGTGGGAACGCTTTAACTTTTATGGGATGCGTGCCTTGCTTACTTTATTTTTAGTTAGTGCCCTTGGTTTCTCTGATAAAGACTCAGCAATTATATATGGCGGTTTCCTGGGCTTATGTTACCTTACCCCAATGCTTGGCGGTTACATTGCAGACCAATATTTAGGTAACCGTACCTGTATCATTTTGGGCGGTACAACAATGGGTATTGGCCAACTGCTCCTGTTTTTTAGTGGTTACAGCTATGCAGGCAATGTAGATTTTGCCAAAACAATTATGTGGGTTGCTTTAGGGGTGGTTATTCTGGGCAATGGCTTTTTCAAGCCTAATATTTCTTCTATGGTAGGGCAGCTTTACAAAAAGGGCGACGCCCGCCTCGATTCTGCCTTTACTATTTTTTACATGGGTATTAACGTTGGCGCTTTATTGGGTATGACCGTCTGTCCGCTGTTAGGCGATGTAAAACTTGGAGATACGCGCGTAGTAGAAGCTTTTAAATGGGGGTTTTTAGCAGCAGGTATAGCTATGTTTTTAGGTACGGCAGTTTTCATTTTTCTCAAAAATAAATTCATCATATCACCCGATGGCGCTGATATCGGTATAAAACCAGATCCTGCCCGTTCATCTATAAGTCCAACTGGTGAAGCTGAAAAAGCAAACTTTTCTACCGTGGCCATTGGTTCCGTTGTTGGTTTAATGGTGATATTGTTTAGTGCATTTCATTATTTGTCTATTGATCCAAACCCGATCAAAAGCTGGGTCTATCCGTTTATTTATGCTTCTGGTATCAGTTTGGCGGTACTTATCCTAACAGATAAATCTATTACAAAAGTAGAACGCCAGCGTATCAGTGTAATTTATACTGTTGCCTTCTTTGTAATCTTCTTTTGGTCAGCTTTTGAACAAGCTGGTTCATCGCTAACTTTTGTGGCCGATAAACAAACCGATCTGAATGTATTTGGCACACAAATACCGCCAAGTTTAGTACAAAATGCCAATTCACTGTTCATTGTTATCTTTGCGTTGCCTTTTAGCTGGATGTGGCTAAAGCTGCAAAAACGAAACCTTGAACCTATCTCACCTGTAAAACAAGCATTAGGCTTATTATTACTGGCAATTGGTTATTATATTATTGCCTTACAGGTAAAAGATTTAGGGAACACAGAAAAAATTGCGGTAATCTGGCTCATCGTGATGTACCTTTTCCATACGCTTGGCGAATTATGCCTGTCGCCGATAGGCCTGTCATTAGTATCCAAACTGGCCCCTAAACGTTTTTCATCCTTATTAATGGGTGTTTGGTTTTTAAGCAATGCTGCCGGTTATGCACTTGCAGGCACATTAGGCGCTATATTACCCCCTACAGGAGATAAATTTACTTTTGCATCTTCAAAAGGAATAGACTTAAAAGGTATTTTAGATGGTAAAGTTTCAGCCACAACTAATCAGCTTGTCATATTGGCTAAAGAAAAAATTGACGTGCATTATCCTACTTTTGTTGGCTTTACTATTCATAACTTGTATGAGTTTTTTATGGTATTTGTAATACTATCAGGGGTAGCATCAATATTATTATTTTTAATATCTGGGTTTTTGAAAAAAAGGATGCATGGTGTTAGGTAATGCATAAAACATTATTTGTAAATTTTTAGATATTTGTTAGCCTGTAATATTCAGGCTGCTCTGTTTTATAATAAATTAATTGTAAATAGCCGTGCCCGATAGTCTTGTTATCATACCCACTTACAACGAGAAAGAAAACATAGAACGTATTTTGCATAAAGTGTTTTCCATCATGCATGATTTCCATGTGCTCGTTATGGACGATGGCTCGCCTGATGGTACGGCAGAAATTGTTAAAAACCTTCAGCTAATCTATCCTGAAACTCTATTTATACACGAACGTGCCGGAAAGCAAGGCTTAGGCACTGCATATATTTTTGGTTTTAAATGGGCGACAGATAGGCATTATGATTTTATTTACGAGATGGATGCCGATTTTTCCCACAATCCTGATGACCTTTTACGCTTACGGCAGGCTTGTGTAGATGGTGCAGATGTGGCCGTTGGTTCCCGTTATATCAATGGTGTAAATGTGATCAACTGGCCAATGAGCCGGGTGATGATGAGTTATTTTGCCTCTGTTTACGTTCGTTTTATCACTGGTATCGATATCCAGGATGCAACTGCCGGTTTTAAGTGTTATCGCCGGAAAGTTTTAGAAACCATCCCTTTAAATAAAATCCAGTTTGTAGGTTACGCTTTCCAAATCGAAATGAAATTTACAGCCTTAAAATATGGTTTTAAAGTAGTTGAAGTGCCTATTATTTTTACAGACCGCAGGCAAGGCGTTTCTAAAATGTCAACTAAAATATTTAAAGAAGCTTTTTTAGGCGTAATTAAAATGAAGATGAGCAGCTGGGTAAGAAAATATCCGAAAAGCCGCCCAGCCGAAAAATCAAAAACCATAGAAGATATTTAAATCCTGTTTCAATTTATACCTGACAATTTTTAATGCTTCTTTTATGCCTGTATTTTTAGGCGATAAAAGAAGCATCAAAATAGATCGGACACAAGTAAACAGGTTACCAAAACTTGTATTTCTTTAAAAACTTCTCTCTTCGCTAAATCAGTTCTGCACAAAGTTTAGTGTCAGAGATTTTCCTTACCGGTAAATAATACTAAATTTGTTGGTAATGAATAAGCATATTGATCCTAATCCGGAACAGTTGTCCTCTGCCGAAAAGGAAATCGAAAAAGTATTGCGCCCACAGGCTTTTGAAGATTTTACCGGACAGGAAAAAATACTGGAAAACCTGCGTGTTTTTGTTAAGGCAGCACGGATGCGCGGAGAAGCTTTAGACCATGTTTTACTACATGGCCCGCCGGGATTAGGCAAAACTACCCTTTCGCATATTATTGCCAATGAGATGGGTGCCGGTATCAAAATTACTTCTGGCCCGGTTTTGGACAAGCCCGGCGATCTGGCTGGTTTGCTAACCAACCTGGAAGAAGGCGATATTTTATTTATTGATGAGATCCATCGCCTTAGCCCGCTGGTAGAAGAATACCTCTACTCGGCAATGGAAGATTACAAGATCGATATCATGCTTGAAACCGGCCCGAATGCGCGTTCGGTTCAAATCTCCCTAAACCCTTTTACGCTTATTGGTGCTACAACCCGCTCTGGTTTGCTTACAGCCCCTTTGCGTGCCCGTTTTGGTATCAATGCCCGTTTGCAGTATTATGATGCCAAATTGCTGACAACTATTGTGCTTCGATCGGCAGAGATTTTAAGGACACCAATTGCAGAAGAAGGCGCTTTTGAAATTGCAAGAAGAAGCCGTGGCACGCCGCGTATTGCCAATGCTTTGTTAAGAAGGACACGCGATTTTGCACAAATAAAAGGCAACGGCACCATCGATATTCCGATTGCCAAATTTGCTTTAAATGCTTTAAACGTTGATGAGCATGGTTTGGATGAAATGGACAACAAAATCCTGACAACCATTATCGATAAATTTAAAGGCGGGCCGGTGGGTTTAAAAACCATTGCAACAGCCGTAAGCGAAGAAGAAGGCACGATAGAAGAAGTTTACGAACCGTTTTTAATTCAGGAAGGTTATTTAATGCGTACTTCCCGCGGCCGGGAATGCACCGAAATTGCTTACAAACATTTGGGCAGGATCAAAAATAACGGCGGCCCGACTTTGTTTTGATCTATATTTTTAGGTGGTAAAAGAAGCATGCTTCTTTTACCACCTAAAAATCCTCAAAGCTCGTCCAGAGCTTTTCGTTTTGATTTTGAATTTCGATATTGCGAAGGCGAGAAACCTGTTATCTTTTTAAACTGTGCAGATAAATGCGCACTGCTGCTGTAGCCCATTTTTAAAGCAATTTCGTTCAGGTTCAAATCGCCGTATTCCATCAGCTCTTTAATTTTCTCTACTTTTTGCTGAATGATGTAGTGCTCGATGGTATTTCCTTCCTGTTCAGAAAAAAGATTACTTAAATAAGGGTAAGGTTTTTGCAGCTTTTCGGTAAGCAAAGTAGAAAAATTGATATTCAGTTGGCTTAAATCAGAATATTGAACAGTTTCTGTAATCAAATTCCTGACCTGCTCCACCAGTTTGGTTTTGTAATCATCAATCAGCTCAAAACCAACAACTTTAAAGGCAGAAGCAATGGCATGTAATTGATCGGGATTTGGTTCCGGCCCTACTTCAACCCAACCTAAACCAATATTTTTTACATCAAAATTTAAAGCCTGCAAAGTTTGCCTTACCACCAGCAGGCAACGGTTGCAAACCATATTTTTAACAGCTAATTTCACTTTTTAGAATTAAGAAATACGTTCGGCCTTAAACCCGGCTTTTTCAAGTGCCGCAACTACTTTTGGAATAGCTGATTCTTCGGCATCAATGGTTAACGTTTTTTCTGCACCGCTAACATCTGCTTTCCAGCTTTTTACTTCTTTCAATGCATTTAAACCGGGTGTAACTGCTGTTACGCAGCCATCGCATTTCATTGTGGTTTTAAACAAAATAGGTTTACTCATCCGCTGTTCCTCCCTGGTTATCAGAATGGATATTTTTGCCGTCCTGGCCGCCGGTTTCATTTTGCGAGTTTTTTCCCTCTTTCTGATATTGAATATGATCGCCGCTGGTATGGTTTTCTTCATTCTCGCCAACACCAATCGGTTTGTCGGTTTTTGAAGTACTTTCGTGTGTATCATTGGCATCAGTTGTAGATTTTTGATGCTGGCCCTGGCTGAATTGATCTTGATTTTGAACAGACATGATATTTTAATTTAAGTTTTTTGATTAATTGTGATGCTTCTTTTATGAAGGTAAAACTGCTAAAGGTTTAAAATGTTTAGGCAGAAGCTACCGGTTATTTAACAGCAATAAATGATCTTTTTCAAAAGTAAACCTAATTTTAAGGTTTTGTTTAATTTTGATGTCATAGGATAAATTTGAACAGCGTAAAAAATCAAAATGGATTATAAAGATTATTATAAAATTCTGGGTGTAAGCAAAACAGCTACGCAGGACGAGATTAAAAAAGCTTACCGCAAGCTGGCTGTAAAATATCATCCAGATAAAAACCCGGGCGATAAAGTTGCCGAAAGTAAATTTAAAGAGGCAAACGAAGCAAACGAGGTTTTAAGCAAGCCCGATAAACGCAAGCAATATGATGAGCTTGGCGAAAACTGGCAAAGTTACCAGCAAGCAGGCGGTTATGCCAATCAGGGAGGCGGCAGGCCGGGCGGCAGCAGGCAGCAATACGGCGGCGGCGGTTTTTCTACCGAAGATTTTTATGGAGGAGGCGGACAGTTTTCTGATTTTTTTGAAAGTATTTTCGGCGGCGGCGCAGGAGGAGGACGTGGCAGCAGCGGACGAAGTACACGCCGTGCAACAACCGGGGAAGATTTACAGGCAGAAATGTCTATCACACTGGAAGAGGCTTTTCATGGTGCATCCCGCCAGGTAACCATCGGCGATTCTAAGGTAAACATGAAACTAAAGCCCGGCGTTAGCGAAGGCCAGGTTTTACGTTTAAAAGGCAAAGGCGAACCCGGACGAAATGGAGGAGCAAACGGCGACTTATTGATTACCATGCATATTTTACCAAACAACAAGTTTGAACGCAAGGAAAACGATTTGTATTTCGACCAGCAAATAGATTTATATACGGCTGTTTTAGGCGGAAAAATTCCGGTACAAGGCATAGACAAAACCGTAAACATGCCGATCCCTGCCGGAACGGACAGCAATAAAACTTTCCGGTTAAAAGGTTTAGGCATGCCGCATTATAAAAATCCGGAGCAGCATGGCGATGCTTATGTACGTGTGGTTATCCAAACGCCAAAACATTTATCAGCAAAGGAAAAAGAACTTTTTGAACAGTTGGCAAATTTAAAGGCACAGCAAACGGCTTAGCAGATTTTAGTATTTTCGCCCACATTTCAACTGCTGATACCATGCTTTTTACGCTGATTGCCCAATTGGTTAAAATTGAATTACAGGAAATTTATCCGGTAGAACTAACTGTTGAAGATGGATTGATCCGGTCCATCAAAAAAGTACCGGTAAAAGAAGCATCCAATCTTCCGTTCCTGGTTCCTGGTTTTGTGGATGCACATGTACATATTGAAAGTTCTATGCTGATCCCTTCTGAATTTGCAAGATTGGCTGTGGTACACGGAACGGTTGGAACAGTAAGCGATCCGCATGAAATTGCAAATGTTTGCGGACTGGCAGGCGTAGAATTTATGCTTGAAAATGGCCGTACAGTTCCTTTTAAATTTAATTTTGGTGCGCCCAGTTGTGTTCCGGCAACTACTTTTGAAACTGCCGGTGCTGTTTTAAATGCAGATGAAGTTGATTTGCTTCTCTCCCGAAAAGAAATAAAATACTTAAGCGAGATGATGAACTTTCCGGGTGTGTTGAACCAGGACCCGGAAGTGATGCAGAAACTCAGATCAGCAAAAAAACATCAAAAACCAATTGACGGACATGCGCCGGGTTTACGCGGAGAACTGGCCGAACAATATATCGCAGCTGGAATTAGCACAGACCACGAATGTTTTACGGAAGAAGAAGCCTTAAACAAGCTTCGTTTAGGGATGAAAATCCTGATCCGCGAAGGAAGCGCCGCCAAAAACTTTGATGCTTTGATTAGTTTAATGAACGATTATCCAGACCAGATGATGTTTTGCAGCGATGATAAACATCCTGACAGTTTGGTTTCTGGTCATATTAATCAACTTTGTGCGCGTGCTGTTGCAGCAGGAGTTGATGTTTTTAAGGTGCTAAAAGCAGCATCGGTAAACCCGGTTTTGCATTATAAGTTGGAAATCGGACAGTTAAATTTGGGCGATGCAGCAGATTTTATTCTTTTAAAAGATTTGAAAGATTTTGAAGTGATCCAAACGTACATCAACGGAGAACTGGTTGCCGAAAATGGCGAAAGCAGGATTAAAATGCAGCCTTCACAAACCATCAACAATTTTTCCTGCCTAAAAAAAGCACCGGAAGACTTTGCTTTTGCAGCAGCAATTCCTTCCGCAGCAAAACAAAAAGTTACGGTGATTGAAGCTTTGGACGGGCAACTGATCACCAACAAAATTGAAACAGCATTACCTGTAAAAAATGGTTTTTTAGTAAGCGATTTAGCAAACGATGTATTAAAAATATGCGTGGTTAACCGTTACCGCGAAGCGCCGGTTGCAAAAGCATTCATCAAAAACTTTGGTTTAAAAGAAGGCGCAATTGCATCATCCGTTGCCCACGACAGCCATAATATTGTTGTAGTTGGCGCAGATGATGAAAGTATTTGCAAAGCTGTAAACCTGCTGATTAAAGCACAAGGCGGAATTAGTTGCATAAGTAATGAAAATGAACAGGTTTTGCCTTTACCAGTTGCAGGATTGATGAGTGCTGATGATGGTTACAAAGTTGCAGCAGCTTACACCCAAATCGATGGCATGGCAAAAAGCTTGGGTTCTGCCCTCTCCGCTCCTTTTATGACTTTGAGTTTTATGGCTTTGTTAGTTATTCCTCACTTAAAATTAAGCGATCTGGGTTTGTTTGATGGTGATGGGTTTAAGCTGATAAATCAATAAAAACACCGATAAAAGAAGCATTAGTGCTGTGCTTTTTGTCATTCAAAACGCATAGAGGAATCTTCATCAAAGAATATAAGTTCCTCAATTGCTTCGATGAAGATTCCTCCTAAAGCCGGATAACAGTGCAATAATAACTGATCCTAATAATGCCCGCGGATAAAACTGCGGATTTCCTTATCGTACAATTTCCTTAATTCCTGATGGGTCAACGGCGCCAATGGCGGAAGTGCAGAAGCTTCGACATTACTTTTTACCTGCGAAACTTTGGAAGCGCCCGGAATAACGGTAGTAACTTCAGAATGATCTAAAATCCAGCGGATTGCCCATTGTGCCATACGTTCGTCGGGCAACAGCTTTTTAATTTCCTGCGAAAGCTTTACACCATGTTTAAACTCAATGCCCGAAAAAGTTTCGCCTGCATTAAAAGCTTCGCCGTCAGCATTAAAATTGCGATGGTCTTTCTCCTCAAAATGCGTGTTTTCATTAAACTTTCCGGTTAACAAACCACTTGCCAATGGTACGCGCACAATAATAGCCACACCTTTTGCTTTGGCTTTTTCAAAAATTTCATCTGCAACATGTTGCCGGAAAAGGTTAAAAATGATTTGGAGTGAAGCCAGTCCCTCCTGTTCCAGACAAATCAGCGCTTCTTCCGAAGTTTCTACACTTGCGCCCCAGTTCAAAATCAAACCTTCATCTTTTAAATGCGCCAGATATTTAAAAACTTTCCCAGAACGCATTTCTTCCGTTGGGATGCAATGCAACTGCTCCAGAAACAAATGCGATTGCCCCAGATGGTTTAAAGAATCTTCCACCTGTTTCCGCATCAGATCATACGTAAAGTTTTGCGGCCAGCCATTCGGGGCATCAGACCGGCGGCCTAATTTGGTAGCAACATAAATTGGGTTTTTCTGCGTTTTCAAAAACTTCCCAATCATCTTTTCGCTGATGCCCATGCCGTAAACATCTGCCGTATCTATAAAATTTCCGCCTGCATCTACATAAGTCTGCAAAATTTGCATGGCTTCTTCCTCGTCCACATTTCCCCAATCGGCACTGCCTAATTGCCAGGTCCCTAAGCCAACTTCGGCTATTTGTATGTTTTTAAAAGCTCGGTATCTCATAAAAGTTAAACAGTTTAATTTGATTTTGATTTGAAAGGATAAAGATAAGACCGGGATTTTTATCTGCTAAAAGAAGCATCGTTTATTTTTCAACGTTTTGCCTGATGCTTCTTTTACGGCACTAAAATTTAGATTAAATAAGAAAGCTTTTCTTGTTTTCAATCTGCTTTCCGGTAAAGTAAAAAATGCTGTATTGGTAAAAATTCGCTTCGCTGGTCGGGTTTAAAACCGTTTGCGGCAAGTTCTTTATTAGCTTGCGATACCGACATTTTGTGCAGTTCTTTAATTTCAATGGCTGGGTCTTCTGCCCGAAATTCCAGCAGCAGTAATTTGCCCCTGGGTTTTAACGCTTTGTACAAAGCCTGCAAAACTTCGTGCGGATAAAGCAGTTCGTGGTAAACATCAACCATAATGGCCAGATCAATGGAAGCATCCGGAAGGTTTGGCGAAGTTTGACTTCCTTTAATAACCTGCACATTTTGCTGGCCCAGTTCCTTTTTCTTTTGGTTGAGGTAATTGATAAACTCCTGCTGCACTTCAACCGCGTAAACTTTTCCCTGAGGTACTTTTTTGGCGATGCGAAAAGTATAATAACCAGTACCTGCGCCAATATCTGCAACAACAGAATTAGCAGTTAAAGGCATTTTACTGATGGCAAGCGCCGTGTTTTCTTCCTGCTGCCGGTTGTTCCGCTCCAGCCAGTCTGCGCCTGCTGCGCCCATTACAGTTGCAATCTCTCTGCCAAAATATATTTTTCCGGTGCCGTCTGCCGTTGCAAGCCTGCTTTGATAAACCGGGTTTTGCTGTAGCGTTTTAGGCTGAGAACAGGCTGAAATTACCGTAAACAAAAACGGAAGTGCGAATGCTGTTTTTATCAGTGTTTTTTTGAACATATTACTTAAACAAGCAAATATCTTGTTTGTGAGGAGAACTTATCAAAGAAAAATAAAGGTGTTGTTCTTATCATAAAACAGCCTTTCCTGTAAATCCATCTTCCGCAAAAAACCAAAACACTTAAAATTAACCGGCTTCCTTTGAATATTCATTCACTATTAAAAATCCTGCTTATTAAATTACTAATTATTTAATAAATACTTCTATTAATATTACATACGATAGCTAATTTAAGTTTTTTTTGATAAAAATTGAAAGATTTGTATTATTTATAATAAATTGCGCAATAAAAAGATCCTTGTTTATGCAGATGCTTCAAAATCTAATACTTTTAACCCAAAACTGAAATGGATTATACAAAAAGTGTTCTTCTTGATAGCTCCATTAACACCGTCCTGCATTTTAAATCCACCTCTCCTTATATTTCTAACTAAACAAAAACTTCCTGAAATGAAAAAATCATTACCATTTATTCTGCTGCTCATTGTAATGGTAGTTGCCCTGTTTTTTAGTTCTGTTGATTTAACCATGGTTAAAAACAGTAAAATTGATACCGGCGATACGGCCTGGATGCTTATTTCTACCGCCCTGGTATTGGTGATGACGCCGGGGCTGGCGTTTTTTTACGGCGGAATGGTCCGTAAAAAGAACATGATTTCTACCATGCTGCAAAGTTTGGTTTGTATGGGAATGATAACGGTGATCTGGGTGGTATTTGGGTTCAGCCTTGCTTTCGGGACTGATTTTCATGGCATTATTGGCAACCCGGCAACTTTCTTCCTGATGAAAGGAACACTTGGAAACAGTACCTGGCCTTTAATGCCAACTATTCCGATTATTTTATTTGCCATGTTCCAACTTAAATTTGCGGTTATTACCCCAGCTTTAATTACCGGCGCATTTGCAGAACGGATCCGTTTTAACTCCTATCTTATCTTTTTATGCCTTTTTATCGTTTTTATTTACGCACCGCTTGCCCATGCTACCTGGCATCCGGATGGCTTAATGTTTAAAGCAGGTGTTTTAGATTTTGCAGGCGGAACAGTTGTACACATGTCTGCCGGCTGGGCAGCCCTTGCTTCGGCCTTGTATTTAAAACAGCGTAATTCTCCGGACCACACCCCTGCCAGGATCAGCTACGTAATATTAGGAACAGGTTTATTATGGTTCGGCTGGTTTGGTTTCAATGCAGGTTCTGCAGGCGGTGCTAACATCCTTGCTGCTACTGCCTTGGCCACTACCACTACTGCTTCTGCGGCAGCCGCCATGACCTGGCTGTTTTTTGATATGCTGAGAGGGAAAAAACCTTCTGCAATGGGTGCCTGCATTGGCGCAGTTGTAGGGCTGGTAGCTATTACGCCTGCTGCGGGTTATGTTACCGTTGCGCATTCTTTAGTTATTGGTATTGTATCTTCTGTTGTAAGCAACCTGATCGTGATCTGGCGTACCGGCACCAGTATTGATGATACACTGGATGTTTTTCCATGTCACGGTGTTGGTGGGATGATGGGTATGCTGCTAACAGGCGTTTTTGCCAACACAGCTGTAAATAGTGGCAATACTACAGGCAATGGACTTTTTTATGGAGAAACACACTTATTTTTTATACACCTGATTGCCCTAATTGCTGTTTCTGCTTTTGCTTTCTTTGGATCGATGATTTTATTAAGGGTAACTAACCTGATCAGCCCGTTAAGGGTAAGCCTGGATGAAGAAATTGCAGGTTTAGATCAAAGCCAGCACGATGAAGAGCTTTAAAATCCTATATACTTCTTTTATCATATAAAAATTAATCAAAACCGATAATTTTAAGATAAAATATCATGCTTAAAACTATTTTATTTAATATGTTAAGCAATTTTATTTTATCAATTTCTTAAAAAAGCCAATTTTTAAGAAGTAAAAAACATGATAAATTTAAAAAATAACACATTTAATAAAATGTTTTTCAAAAATTAATAAATATAACAATATAAATTTAATTTTTTATTCATATCTGCTATATTTGGATATAGAATTAATGAAAATTAAAAATACAAACAGGATTAATTAACAATGGCAGCAAAACTTGAATACATCTGGCTGGATGGCTACAAACCGACCCAAAGCCTGCGTAGCAAAACTAAAATTGAAAAAGACTTCAGCGGCAAATTAGAAGATTGTCCGGAATGGAGCTTTGATGGTTCTTCCACCGAGCAAGCTCCCGGAGGTTCATCAGATTGTATCCTGAAACCTGTTTTCATTTGTAAAGATCCGCAAAGAAGAAACGGGTATCTGGTGATGTGTGAAGTATTAACTTCAGACGGAAACGCCCATCCAACCAATGGCCGTGCCATGATTGATGATGACGATAACGATTTTTGGTTCGGTTTTGAGCAGGAGTATTTTCTTTGGAACCCTGAAACTAACAAACCGCTTGGTTTCCCTGTAAATGGTTACCCTGCACCGCAAGGCCAGTATTATTGTTCTGTAGGCGCAAAAAATGCTTTCGGCAGAAATATTGTTGAGGAACATTTAGACGTTTGTTTAGATGCCGGGTTAAATGTAGAAGGTATTAATGCAGAAGTAGCTGCCGGACAGTGGGAATTCCAGATTTTTGCAAAAGGCGCCAAAGAAGCTGGCGATCAGATATGGATTGCTCGTTATCTGTTAGAAAGGATCGGCGAAAAATCTGGTGTTTCTATCAACTGGCACTGCAAGCCTTTAGGCGCCTTAGATTGGAACGGTTCTGGTATGCACGCCAATTTCTCTAACTCTGCTTTAAGAACAGCGGGTAAAAAAGAAATTTATGATACTATTTGCGAAGCTTTCCGCCCGGTTGTTGCAGAACATATTAAAGTTTATGGTGCAGATAACGAACTGCGGTTAACTGGTAAACACGAAACTGCGTCGATTTATGATTTCAGCTACGGTATTTCCGATCGTGGCGCTTCTATCCGTATCCCGCTGGCAACTGTAGAAAGAGGCTGGTACGGTTATTTGGAAGACCGACGTCCAAACTCTGCCGCCGACCCGTACAAAGTGGCTGCACGTATCGTTAAAACAGTAAAATCAGCAGTGGTTGACGAAAAAGTATCTGCTTTTGTTGAATCAGAATTAGCGTAAATAATAATTCTGTTTCTTTTTATAGAATTAAAAGAGGTGTAAGTTTAAAGCTTACGCCTCTTTTTATTTGGTAATTATTCTACCCCAAATAAACGCGAACGTAAAACGATAGCCATTCTTTCCCGGTTAAAATAGCTAAAGACCGCTTTTAAAAGTTCAAAATCCCGACGAGAAAAGGCAATTTCTCCATGAGAAAGAGCAGATTAAGGACAGCTAAATTTTATGCTTGTAAAAGAAGCATAGATTTTCAAAAACAGTGGGATTAAAAGTCCAAAGTTCAAAAGGACAGGATTGTAAATATTGCAATCACGACCAGCAGGAATATGTAATTTTGTAAATGATGAAACAAAAAATAGTTGTTCTGATTGCTTTTTTCTTCCTAACCAATTCAGTTGTCTATAGCCAGTCTGTAACCTTTACCATCAACATAAAAAACAGGGTACAAACAATTGATAATATTGGCGCTTCCGGTGCCTGGTTTTCTGAAGGAATTGGAAAATATTGGCCGGCAGACAAAAAAGAACGAATGGCCCAACTGCTTTTTAGCAAAGCTTTTGATAAAGCCGGAAATCCTTTAGGTATCGGGCTTTCTGCCTGGCGTTTTAATATTGGCGGCGGCACTGCTGAACAGGGCGACAGTAGTGGTATCAGCAATCCTATAAAACGTGTGGAATGTTTTCTTTCACCAAACGGAACATACGATTGGAATAAACAACAAGGCTATTTATGGTTTGTAAAAAAAGCTGCATCGTATGGTGTAGAAAACTTAATCGCTTTTAGTAATACGCCTCCTGTACAATTCACCAAAAACGGATTGGGCTTTAAAACAGAAAAAAACTTTGAATCCAATTTAAGAGAAGATAAATACAAAGATTACGCAGATTTTTTAGCAACTGTTATCCGTCATTTTAATCAGGAAGGGATTCATTTTAATTATGTAAGTCCCGTAAATGAACCGCAGTGGGATTGGTCAAACAAGTTTGGTCACATGAGCCAGGAAGGTTCTCCCTGGGGAAACAAAGATATTTATAAGTTAACGCGTTGCCTCGACAGTACTTTGCAGGCTAATAAGCTTTCCACTAAAATTATCGTTGCAGAAGCTGGTATTCTTACTGCGCTTTACGAAGGAAATGGCAAGGCTACCAAACAAATACAACACTTTTATTCTAAAAACAGCCCTTATTATATTGGAAATTTAAACCACGTAGAGCATATTATTGAAGGACATAGTTATTTTACTGATTCCGGCGATTCAGACATGGTAAAAGTACGAAAACGGCTAAGAGATACGGCTTTTAAATACCAAGTACCTTTCTGGCAATCAGAATATAGTATGCTTGGCAACGGATATAAAGAAGGTGCAAAAGGTAAAATCAGTGCGATTGATTGTGCACTTTTTCTTTCTAAGATGATTTATCATGATCTTGCTGTTGCCAATGCAACGGCCTGGCATTTATGGAATTCCTGGGAACCGAGCAATGCAGATTTTGACACGCGTTATTGCCTGCTTGCATTAAAAATCAATGCTGCAAACACGGAAGGAGATTTTACAATTACCAAAAACTTGTGGGCGCTTGGACATTACAGCAGATTTATAAGGCCGGGAATGCAGCGTATTGTTATTGAAAGAAGTGACGGTTTAAATGATATACAAGCTGCTCAAAACATCATGTTAAGTGCATTTACCGATCAGCAAAAAATAGTGGTTGTTGCTGTAAATTATACACAAGCAAGCAAAGAACTCAATTTAGAAATACCAGGCGTAAAAAAAGTTAAAAGCATCAGGCAATATGTTACAACAGCAAAAGCTGATGATAATATGAAACCTTATGTTTTAAGTTCAATTAAAAAAGTTGTCTTGCAACCAAGATCAATAGTTACAATTGTTGTTGAACATTAGACTTTAAATTAAAAGAATAAACTGCCTAAAACTTACAAGGGTAGTTCTCAGTCAGGATTTACTGTTTGAAAAACGGCAGTTCTTTCGTTTTAATAAGAATTATAGGATATGCCATTAACAGCAATCCGGTCAAAACCGAAAGCAACAACAGCTTAGTTGGAACACCTATTAAGATCGCTGCCCTAAAAGCCTCTATGCCAACTGGTAGGAATAGTATAAGTGCAGTAATTAATCCCGGAGAGAATTTCTTTGTGATAATGGTTGGCAGAACATGGAAGAATATTGCGTTGATTAACATTAACGCCGGAAAAGCTAAAGCAAAGGCAGGGTAATTCCAACCAACAGAAGCGCAAGCTACACCCATGAACAATACCACTGTATTAACAACATAAAAGCCATTCCACTCGACTTGAAGTTTTAATACATTTCGCGCCCATGATTTCCAGTCATAAAAAAACTCTTCGAGTATATGTATGGCGTAGCATAAAAGTGCAACCCAAAATATAATATTGCCCATCTTCTTATCCTTTTAAAATTATGATTAAACCTATCAATTTACAAAATTAGTCAACGCGATAAAACTTTTAATGATTCGACCCTAACTGGGATACTATTCAAAAAAGGCTTTAAGGCTTCTTTGTTTAAATTGCTTTCATCTTGTTGTTCTTTGCATCGTGGGTAACTTCTGCAAACCCGAGCTTTTCCATAAGCGGCGGAATATACATTCCAAATCTTCCGCGAAGCCCTTTTTTAAGGCCGTACCAACCGCCAACCGGATTAGTTTCCGAACGGCCCCAGGCTTCAACAGATCCTTCTTTTGCCGGCTTTTGCTCGTCTGCACTTCCAAGTTCAACCCAATCGCCTTTTTCCTGCAACATTTTATGCAAGTCGTCTAAACATCGGTAATCGTATAGCAATGTTGTTTTACCCACAACACAAACGATTACTTCTTTGCCATCTTTTTCATCTTTGTACATTTCGTAATCAGATGATAATGGTGGTGTTTTTAATTTCCATGGGGTTTCTTTTGTTCCTTCGGTTGCCATAATTTTATTGCTGTTTTTATAAACTATTTTTCAAGAAATTATTACTTAAAAATACAACTTATCGTTGAATTAAAATCTAAGTTCAAAAAGGGCTGAATTGCAAATTTGGATCAGCAGGTTTTTCAACGTTAAATTTTAATGAAACCTGCGCTTCTTTTATCACCATAAATCTTTTAGTCATGTTATTTATGATTTCAAAATCATAATCCCTATTATTAATTCTCGTATTTTAAATTCTATCATTAAAATTCAGTTCCTTTTGTTTGTATATTTGAATATAAACTCTCCGTCTATGGAACGTATTGTGATTGAAGTAGATGAAAAATCTGCAAAAAAATGGCGATATGCCTCTTCCGAAAAAAAAGAACGACTTGCAAAAAGTATTGAAATACTTATTGAAAAAACGTATTCTGAAGATGAAGATGGTTTTTGGGAATTTGTGGAAAAAATAAGCCAGAAAGCTGCGGAGAAAGGCCTTACAGAAGAAGAGCTAAACCGTATTCTAAATGAAGGCTAAATCTTGTTTTGTATTCGATACCAATTCTCTAATCAGCGTAGCCTTACTTCCTTTATCAATAAATAAACAGGCTTTACAAAAAGCAGAACGTTTAGGTAATGTTATTTTTTCGGATGAAACCTTAACAGAGCTAACAGCGGTTTTATTACGACCAAAGTTCGACAAGTATTTATCTGTAGAAGAACGTTTGGAATTTATCATCCGAATTGAAACAAGATATGAAAAAGTAAAAACCATAAGTTCCTTTACTGATTGCCGTGATTCAAAAGATAATATCTTTCTTAATTTAGCTGTTGATGCAAATGCCAGTTGTTTAATTTCAGGTGATAAAGATTTACTTGCACTTCATCCCTTTCATAATATTCCAATTGTTAATGCAAGGGAGTTTTTGGACTTGTTTTAGGTAAAATAAAATTACAAAGCTAATTTTAAAGCTATCGTTCATTAGCTTCTTTCCGGTTAAATTTAACCACATGTATAAATAGACAAGGTCGTAAAAGAAACTGCTTTACTTTGGGATTGTTCGGCTACTCCTTAATTTTTCTCAAAAGCAATCACTTCAATTTGTTTACCGATATAGGCTTCTGGAAGTGTTAATGAAATTGTTTTTTCACTTAGTGTTATAATCGTTAGTATAATAGCAAGTTTATTTAATTCATACAACTACAGAAATTTAATAAAAATTTCTAATAATCTTATGCTTTTTTTATCATAAAAATCTTCCTGGTGTTGCTTGTTATCATTAATGGAAAATCTAAAGCATTATTAATTCTTACAAAAGGTTGCCGAAATTACTCCAACCTTTTATAATGTCTTCATCAGAGTTGATATTTCTATTAAAATGAATTTTGTCAACATCTTCTTCTAAAAGTCCTCTTGCAATTAAAAACGAAAATGTTTCTACATCAACTTTTTCATCTTGATTCTTATACTTTTCTTGATTCCTTTCTGCCCAAAAATATTTTATATAATAACTGTCTTGCTCTTTAATTAATAGTGCCTTATAAACTCCAAATCCTGTCCATGAGCGATGAAAATAAAGCCAATCATTTTCAAAATAGATAAACCACTTATCTTCCATCTCTCGAGGAATAAGTCCTTTTATTAATTTTGAAAATTGTTCATCATTAAATTTCAAAGAAATTTTTAATTGAATTGGTTTATCAATTGGTATATTGTTCCATGATGTTGATTTAGCTATTTTTTCCATTTATAAAAATACCGTACTTTAATATTTATTTCTTGTTGTGATTCTGAATTAAAAACCCATTACTTGTAATTCTCCAGTACTTTATTAAAATCTAAATTTTTAATATTTAACGTTTCCCAAATACTTTCAACCCAATCCTTATCAAAGCCTCTACTTGAATAATGACGGTGATAAATAATTGAGGTATTAGTAAAGTGTCTCTGAAAATATTCCTTGAAAAGTTTACCCGTAATACTTTCTTCTGTTCCTAAAACAATGAAACATGTTTCGGTTGAAACTTTCAGATCATTCATTTCTTGAACAAAACCTAAAACATTTTCTTCTATGACATCCGTTTTGTCTTTTATAAATTTATAAAAATCATTAGATTTTGGATTTATAATATTTTTAAATAAATCAGTCATATATGATCCTTTTAATGACGAATCATTAAAAGCATATTTTAATTTCCTATCATGCTTACCACCTCTGAAATTTCCCCAAGTTCCAATTTCATTAGAGATATTTAATCCAACAAAAACATATCTACTATTTAATATATTTAAATTTTCATTAATGCAATCAACTGATTTTTCTTTGATTTTATTTTTGGAGTAATTCCAAACTGCCCAACTTGCATATTTGCCGTGCTTTTCTTTTATGTTTTCAAATTCTGTTTTAGTAAAAGTCATAAATTAAATTTTAAAGTAATTATTTTGTTTAAACTTATAATATAAATATAGCTTTTGTTGTGTACGAATATTGAATGCCTTAAATCATATTCAAATGGAATTATTATATTACAAATTTGATTTTTAAAAAATTAGTGAATACTTCTTTTACCCCTACTTTTTCAACCTCAAAACCACAACACCTAATGTGAGCAAATTTGCTCCTGCTTACAACCAATTTCAATCCTAAAAAGCCCTATTCACCTGCATCATTTAAAATCTGTTGAACAAGATTTTTAGATATTCTAAAATTAGTTTGCTGAAGCGCGTCCAAGTATGGCAAAAGAAAAGGAATTATACCTTTTATTTTAGCGGTTAATAGAACTCCTAATGTTCCTTTAACTTTTAACCCTTTCTGCTCAGCAAAATATCTTGCTTTTAAATCATCTAAAATCAGATAGTCATGATTTATTTCATTGGCTAAGGCAATTGCGCTTGCTTCACCTACATCTAAATGCAGTTTGAGGCTTTCAAATGTTACTTCATTAGTTACAGTCATTATTTTTACCCAAACTGGCAAAGGATAACCAAACTCGGTTGCTATTTGTGGGGTAGTAATAACCGAAGTAAATAAATTCTGTAACAAATGGATAGCGTTAAGCTTTTGAAGGATGATAAAACAACTCGCATCGGTAATAATTATCTTAGCTTCTGGCATCCCTTATTGCTGCTGCGGCACTTGGATCAAGATAATGAACGCCGTATTGTATTAATACTTCTGCAAAATCCCATTTTTTCATACCTGCAGTTTCTGCTGCCTCGCCTAAAGTTAACTTTCCGGATTCGTATAGCTTGGCCGCAATAAAGCAAATTGTATCGTTTTGATGCTCAAGCAAACTATCCGGAACCTGAAGCGTGATTTTTGTCATAACACAAATTTTTAATTATATAAAGATAAGCATTAGAATAAAACAGAATGCGAACATCTTATTTGTTAAATGATGATCCAGTTTTAATTAATAATAGCCCATTACAAGTAAACAGATTAAATGAAACGCAATACTTCTTTTACCTCTACTTTTTCAACGTCAAAACCACAACACTTAGCGGAGGCAGCTCTGCAACTAACTGATTTCCCTGCTTTTTTGAACCGTTAAAAACAGCAGGTTTAAATTTCCCTACTTATCCAATTTGCTTAAAAATATCTTTAAGTTCTTTATCTGTTATCGTACTTCTTTCAGATTTATCATAAATAGAGGCAAGAAAAACAGTAGTACCCATAATTTTTATATAAGTAATAATCCTTGCGCCACCTGATTTTCCTTTGCCTTTTGAAAGTATAGGCAAACGAATTTTGTAAAAGTTGTTGCCAAGCGCTGTTCCTTGTATAGGTTTTTCGGCAAGGCTTTCCAAAAGTTCTGTCAAGTCCTCCTTCAATGACGGATATTTCTTGGAAAGCCTTTTAGCTTGTTTATCAAAAAGCGGTATAGAAGAAACATTATAACTCATCCAACAAGGCTTTTGCGGGGCGGGCTTTTAACTTTCCCTGTTCAATTAAATTTAACTCGTTTACAGCTTCTTTCAATTCCTGCAAAAGTTGTTCTTTGCTTGGTTGTACATATTCTAAAGTTTCCAGCTCTTTGTATTGTTTTTTAAGTTCCTTCCAATCCTGAATAGGAATAAAAATCCCTGTAGCTTCACCTTTACTGTCTTCTATGATCTGGACTTTCATATTTAAAATTCTTTATTACTGTGCTGATGCTTCCCGAAGTCAATTAGAATAGCTGAACAAACAATTGATGCCAGAAATTTCATTTAAATACGAATATAAAGCCTATTTATGATAAAAGTAAAGCCAACCCTTTTTAACACAATACTTCTTTTACCCCTACTTTCTCAACGTCAAAACCACAACACTCAAAGGCGGCAATTCCGCAACCAACTGATTTCCCTGTTTTTTTGCACTGGTAAAAACAGTAGGTTTAATTTTATTGGGCTGATCAAAAGAATTGTAATCATTAAACTTGGAAGAAGTAAGAATCCGGCCTTGCACGGTTTTATAATTTACATCCTGTAAAACAGTACTTACGGTAATTTTTTTAGTTGCATTTAAGTTGACAAAAGAAATATGCACCACGCCGCTGCTATCTCTGGAAGCCGAAGCATTTACCGAAGGAATGGTTACATCATCCACGGTATAATCCGGAGATTTGATTGTAATAGGCAGCAAAGTTGCATCCTGGTGCACCTGGTACAAATCAAAAACATGATAAGTTGGCGTCAGGATCATTTTATCCTTTTGCGTTAACACTAAAGATTGCAGCACATTTACAGCTTGTGCCAGGTTAGCCATCTTTACCCGTTCTGCGTGGTTTTGAAAAATGTTTAAAGTGCTTCCGGCAATCAAAGCATCACGCATACTGTTTTGCTGAAATAAAAATCCAGGGTTGGTTCCTGGTTCTACATCCGTCCAGATTCCCCATTCATCAACCACCAGCGCAACTTTCTTTTCCGGATCGTATTTATCCATAATTGCCGAATGTTTAGTAACCAGTTCTTCCATTTTTAAACAGTTGCGCATGGTTTTAGCATATTCAATTTCATTAAAATTAGTTGCCGAACCCTTTTTGCTCCAGTTGCCGGTAGGCAGCGTATAGTAATGCAAAGAAAGCCCCCACATGCGTGTTCCTATTTTTTTCATGGCCACTTCTGTCCAGTTGTAATCGAAATCGCTTGCGCCGCTGGCAATTTTTTTCAGTTTTGTTCCCGGATAATCTCTGGCATAAGTAGCATACCGCCTGTACTGATCTGAATAAAAATCAGGTGTCATTGTGCCACCGCAACCCCAGCTTTCGTTTCCTACACCCCAAAAACTAACTTTATAAGGTGCAGGATGGCCGTTTTGTGCACGTAAGGTAGCCATCGGACTAATACCATCAAAATTCAAATATTCTACCCATTTAGACATTTCTTCTACCGTTCCGCTGCCCACATTTGCAGAAACATAAGGTTCGCAGCCGATCATTCCGCATAATTCCAGAAACTCGTGGGTGCCGAAACTATTATCTTCTGTAACGCCTCCCCAATTGGTATTTACCATTTTCGGGCGTTGTGGCCGTGGGCCAATTCCGTCGCGCCAATGATATTCATCCGCGAAACAACCGCCTGGCCAGCGCAGGTTTGGAACATGTATTTTCTTTAATGCTTCTACAATATCCATACGTATCCGGCCTTTGTTTGGAATGTTCGATCCTTCAGGGACCCAGAAACCATCATAAATACTTCGGCCTAAATGCTCTGCAAATTGTCCGTAAATCTGTCTGCTGATTTGCGTTTTTGCATCTTTGCCGTTAACAGTTGCCTGTGCTGTTTGCTGGCTGAAAGCTTGCGTGAATACAAGAAAAAATAATGAAAGTACAGTTAACTGCTTCATAGGATTGGTTTAGGGTTAGATGCTTCTTTTATGAATGTTTTTTATGGGCGATCTGCTTTTAGGAAAAGCTAATCTTTCGCCTAAAATAGTAATTTTTATTTTTGATGTGCTGCCATTTCCAATCGGTACAAATTACTTTTAGCTGATAACAACAAGAGGGGCCAAAACCTGGCCCCTCTTGTTAGGTCAAAATACTGATGCTGTTTTTACCGGCATTTTATTGGAACATACTGTTGGCAAGGTTACTGTTTACTTTTACATCGGTAACTTTCAATTCTATAGGCTGGCCAAAAACGGCGGTTTTGGTACTATAAGGCATTTTAATACCATTGCCAGCATCGCGGTAATCGCTAAAATCTGCTGTTACAATTTGTCCTTGTACTGTTTTTACCTCCCTTAATTTAAAACCTGTTGCCATATCGTAATAGTTTCTGGTCGAATTTCCATTCGCGCCATTTACCGTAACCATATAAGCAGGCTGGTTATTTACCAGTTTTACATCGGATGAAAGCAAAGTGTTGCTGTAGTTTAATTCCGGAAAAATAACGGCCGATTGTTTTACGAGTGCCTTATCTGATGGTGTAAGCGGGACACTTTGATTGTTTTGCAACCTTTTTACGCTATCGCCATTAACAACCGTGCGTATCAATGCATTGTAAGCAGGAATGCTAAGGTCCTGCAAGGATTGAGAAGGCATTTTGTATTTACTGGTTATCTGTACTTGAAGGCCTTGGACCTGACCTGTGGAAGTAATGCTTACATCTTTCAGGTTTCTTAATTTATCTGCCCCTCCAACTGCATCTAAATATTTTTTGATAACGCTTGCAGCAGTTGTTCCGGCAGGCATCGTAATTCCTGTAAATGTATTGTTATCTGGTTCTACATCCGGTAAAACATGTTCCGGGTCGAGCACTACCAAAGCTATTTTTGAGGTAGAAGGATAACTGAACGTCCAGCTACCGCCGCGCTGCCAAATTTCGGCAGGCAGTTTCACGGTGTTGGTATTTCCGTTTTCTTCTTTAACCATTACCGTAGCCGGTAAAGCCATCTCGCCAAGGTTTTCTATGGTGATGAGTGCTCCTTTTGCGGCATCATTTTCAATATAAGTAACCCCTTTTACCGCCTGGTCTAATTTCCAGGTGGTAAAAAACCATTCCCGCCAGAACCAGCTCAAATCTTCGCCTGCTGCATTGTCTATTGTATGGAAAAAATCCCAGGGCGTTGGATGTTTAAAAGCCCAGCGTTTAATGTAGGTTTTGAAAGCGTAATCAAAGCGTTGTTCGCCTAAAATTTGTTCCCTTAAAATTTTAAGTCCGAGTGCTGGCTTGTTATAAGCAGCTTCGCCTAAATAAGAAGCCTGTATCACATCTGGCGTAGTTACAATTGGTTCTGCATTCAATCCGAAAGCACTTTGGGCATTTGCTTCTGCATCAGGTTTTGTATAATATTCGCCTTTGTTAAAAAGTTTGGCATCAATCTGATTGATAAACGTGTTAAAACCTTCATCCATCCAACCATACTTGCGTTCGTTAGAACCAACAATCATCGGGAACCAGTTGTGCCCAAACTCGTGATTGGTTACATCCCATAACTCGCCCCCGCGACTGGTTGCATCACAAAAAACAATACCCGGATATTCCATCCCGGTAACAATACCGCCCACGTTGGTTGCTGTAGGATAAGTAAATTCAAACCACTGCCTGGAATCCATTTCGATGCTGGCCTTCACATATTCTGTTGACCGTCCCCAAGCCGCGTGCCCACCACTTTGTATCGGGTAAACAGATTGTGCCAATATTTTTTTTCCGCTTGGTAAGTTAATACGTGCGGCATCCCAAACAAAAGCATTGGAAGCAGCCCAGGCAACATCGCGGGTATTTTTACACAAGAAATGCCAGGTTAAAGTTGGTTTTTTAAAGGATGGGGTTTGGTTGACTACCTCAGCAGAATCACGGATGGTAACTGTTTGTTCGCTTGCTTTAGCTTTGGCCAGCCTGCTTAATGTTACAGGTGATAACACTTCTGTCGGGTTCAACAATTCCCCGGAACCGACAACAATCAGGTTTGCAGGTGCAGTAATCGTATAATTTATATCGCCGTATTCCAGATAAAACTCGGAAGCGCCTAAATAGGGAATGGTATTCCAACCAGTTACATCATCATACACTTCCATCCGTGGGTACCATTGGGCTATTTCGTAAATCCAGCCATGATTGGTCCTTAAACGGCCCATCCTGTCGGTTCCGTTTTCTGGGATTTCAAACTGATAATCAATTTTAATCTGGATTTTACTGCCCAACGCTTTTAAAGAATCTTTTAGTTTGATCTGCATCCGCGTATCGGTAACCAGATAATTTGCAGGTTCTGCTTTTCCATTCCTGATCAGGGTAACCGATTTTATAACGTCGCCCTGTGTAAAAGCTTTATTGGCAAATCGGCCGCCCGTTACCGGCGTTGTTGCTTCCGCACGGGAATCCTGCCGGTAAATATTCTGGTCTAACTGCAACCATAAGAAAGGCAGCCCATCCGGACTGTTATTGGTGTAAGTAATGGTTGTACTGCCGGAAACTTGTTTTTTAAGTGTATCTAATGCAACGTTAATTTGGTAATCGGCCCGGTTTTGCCAGTACCTGTTTGTTGGTGCACCTCCTGCTGTGCGAAACTGGTTGCCTTTATCGGTATAAAACATTGGATCGAACACTTTATGCTGATCGTATTTACTGCCGGGAACAGGAGTTGTTTGTGCTTTAACCGTTTGAAATCCGCTTACTGCTACTAAAATTGCAGTAAAAGCAGTATTAATTTTATTCATATTGAAGATAGCTGTTGAAGTCAGACTAAAGGTAAATTTTTACCTGATAAAAGAAGTACCACACTAAAATTTATCTGACTTATAGAATAAAAATATTACAAACCGGTTTTTATTTACTGCTGAATGTTCCATTTTTTTGCCCAGGCTGGATAACTGTCTATTGCTTTTTGCGGTGCATAAGTGTACCAGCCGTAACCGTCGCGGCGCTCACGGTCAACTTCTGCTAAACTATAAACTACTTTGCTGTCGCGGTTGCAAAACAAGGGTTTGTGTGTTTTTAATTCATAATAACGTGTCCAGATGGGTGGTGCAGTCGGGTCTGTTTCTACCACTTTATCTGTTCTGCTCACCCTGAATTTAGTTTGCATGGTTGGCGCCTGTACTGTTTTTATCCTTGTATTTTGTATAGCTGATGCTTTAAACCAGGCCACCGCATTTTTTATAGCATGGATGATTTGTGGTGTTGGATGATCGATCGACATTAAAAACAATACAATGCCAGAACTTTCGCCGTCGCAAATACTTGGCGGTTCAAAAGCCCTTGCCCAGGCTGGTTGTAACGTAACTTCATCATGCTGCTGGCACCAGGCCGTAGGTACGCCGTTATCTACAATTTGTGTTTTTAAAATACAATCTAAACCTTTTTGATACGATAGCAGCAGCTTTTGCCTCCGTTTCTGATCTACAAAAGCATACTGCGGTTCGTTGTCTGCAATTGCTTTCAGTTCAGAAATTATGCCTTCAAAAACACCATCGTTATAAGTAATATGCCTGCTGTAATTATTTTCCAAAGGATAATATTGCGGCCAGCCACCGTTAGTATATTGGGCATTCATTATAAAATCCAACCCTTTTAAAGCAGCCAGCTTATATTTTTCGATGTGAGTGGCAGTATAAACATCAGCCAGACAAGCAACGTGAGTGTAAGTAGTGCCATTATCAAAAGTAGTGTTTAAGATGTTTTTTGCTTTGATCAGGCTGTCCTTCTGCGGCTCTGTCAATATCGCCATGATATCGTAATTCTTGGGCCAGCCACCATTATTTTTCTGATAAAGCAGGATGTTATCTGCTACGGGTACAATATCGGTAGGTTTGTATTTTTGCTGGTTTGGTTTTGGGTTGATGATGTTGCTTGGTTCTGCTATACCGTACCAGTGCCTGCTGTCATCGCCAAAAGCTTCCGTATCAATTTTGGTTATTTTTGCCTGTTGTGCCTGTGCTGCAAGTTGTATCAGCAGGAAATAAAAAAGCAGCAATAACTTCCGTTTCTGCAATTGCTGCAGCTTGGCCAGGTACAAAGTATTCATGAAATAGGTTTTATAATGAAAGCGTAAATTACATTTTATTTGTGCCTTTTAAAAAATGTAATCAAGATGATACAACCGGTAAAAACGGAAGCAAATAAAAAAGTTCCGGCTATAGGTTAACCGGAACTTTTATATGCTAAAAACAGTATGAAAAACCTTACCTGGTTACCTGATCCCGCTGATCGGAACAGCATCCATATCACTGTAAACCAAATTCTCGCCAGCCATCCCCCAGATAAAACCATAACTTGCCGTACCACAACCGGAATGGATAGACCATGGCGGAGAAATAATAGCTTCCTGATTGGCAACCAGCAAGTGGCGGGTTTCCTGCGGCTCTCCCATAAAATGAACTACCCGGTGCTCTTCCGGTACATCAAAATAGAAGTACGCTTCCATTCTGCGGGTGTGCGTATGTGCAGGCATCGTGTTCCAAACACTTCCTGTATTTAAAATAGTTAAACCCATTACCAGTTGGCAACTTTTTAGGCCGTCTAAATGAATGTAACGGTAAATAGTTCTTTGATTAGCAGTTTCCTGCGCGCCCATTGTTCCCGGTGAAGCTTCGTCCTTTGTCATTCGGGCAGCAGGATACGTTTGGTGCGCCGGTGCAGAAAGCAGGTAAAAAACAGCAGGATCAGCCAGGCTATTACTTTTAAAAGTAACATCCTTAGTACCTTTTCCCAGGTAAACACAGCTCAGTTTTTCCAGGTCGAAAGTTTGTCCGTCTGCTTCTACTTGCCCGGTTCCGCCAACATTGATAATGCCGATTTCCCTTCTTTCCAGAAAATATTCTGCCCTCAATTCCGGATGGTTTTCCAGTTTTAATGGTTTTGTTACCGGTTTTGCCCCGCCGATGATGACGCGGTCGTAATGAGAGTAAACCAGCTTTACTTCATCGTTTACCAAGAGGTTTTGTACCAGAAAGTTTGAACGCAGTTCCTGAGTGTTCATCTGGCTTGTTTCTTTCGGACTATTTTGAAATCTTATTTCCATTTTGATACTTCTTTTATCGGTAAAAAATCAGCGGCCCATCCAGCCGCCATCAACAGTTAAAATTGTTCCATGAACATAATTGGCAGCATCAGAAGCGAGAAACACAGCCGGGCCTTTAAAATCTTCCGGTTCCCCCCAACGGTTTGCCGGGATGCGTGATAAAATCGATGCGCTTCTTTCCGGGTCATTTCTTAAAGCTTCGGTATTATCCGTGGCGATATAACCCGGCGCAATACCATTTACATTTACACCTTTTGATGCCCATTCGTTGGATAAAGCTTTGATTAAACTGCCCAAAGCCGCCTTGCTTGCCGCATAGCCCGGAACGTTGATGCCGCCTTGAAAAGTAAGCAAAGAACAGGTAAAAATAATTTTTCCGGAACCTTGTTCCAGCATTTTTTTACCAACTTCTCTTGCTAAAATAAAAGGCGCATCCAGGTTTACGGCCATTACTTTGTCCCACATTTCATCAGGATGTTCTGCTGCTGGTTTTCGGAGGATCATCCCGGCGTTATTAATGAGAATATCAATCTGAGGGTTTTCGCTGAAAGCTTTTTCCAGGAACTCATACAATTTCTGACGATCAGAAAAATCAGCCTGATAAGCTTTAAATTTTCGGCCTAAAGCTGTAATTTCTTTTTCTACTGCGCTGCCTTCGAGTTCCAGCGAAGCGGAAACACCAATTACATCTGCACCAGCTTCGGCCATGGCAACCGCCATTGCTTTACCAATTCCCCGGTTACAGCCGGTTGCCAAAACAACCTTGCCGGTCAGATCAAATAAATTCTGATTACTCATTTATACAGGTATAACAAAGTTATTGTCAAAATCAACTTTACATTTACTTAAAATGTAATTTGGTCAAAGCTGTTGAAAATTGATTAATAATCAAAACCAAAAATTGCCTGATTAATAAAGTTAAATTTTGCAGGAGCGGATTCTGCTGACAACATTCTGCATATAAAACCTTGCATTTTTTACTTGTTAATTATTAATTAATTATTTATCTTTGTTATAAACTTTCATTATTATGAAACTGTTTTTATCAATCATATTCATAATTCTCCCAAAGCTTTCCTTGTTTGCGCAGCAAGATACTATTTACTTAAAGAAAAAAATATCTGAAACTAGGAAAATTGTTACTGACAGAACTCCGCAAGCAGTTTACTTTCAATTTGGAGGATCCGGGCCAATATTATCTGTTAATTACGACACACGATTTAGGAAAAAGGTAAACGGGGCAGGTTTTACTGCTGGTTTAGGCTTTTTTGGAGGAAGCGGTGATGCTATTGTTTCCGTTCCTGTTTCTGTAAATTATTTGTTTGGAAGAAAATCAGATTTTGCTGAAATAGCGGGAGGCGCAACGTTTATAGCAGGCTCCACTTCTAACATTTTCTCTGAAAATTCAAATTCCAGTACTTTTTTTTACCATCTAAATGCGGGTTACCGTCATCAATCAGCTACAAAAGGATTCTTTTTTAGGGGAGGCGTTAGTCCTCTTTTTTTAGGAAGTGGTGAATTTGTAACATGGTTCTACCTCGGGGCTGGCTACAATTTTTAACAGCTTAAAAGCCTCACTCTACTACTGGCCAGCCATTTTTATCCCAGTTCAGTTTTTCTATCCTTAATTTCGAGATGCCGCGATCAGATGCATCATAACCGTGGAAAACGATGTAATCGGTTTTTTGATCGGTAAAAACAGCATTGTGGCCAACGCCATACCAGTTTTTATCTCCCTGCAATAAAATCGTTCCGCCACCTTTTGCCATTGGCATTCCACCTTCGTCCAGATATGGCCCTTGTACGTTTTTTGATCTTCCGATAATCATTTTATAAGTGCTTTTCGGGCCTTTGCAACAATAATCAATGGAAGCAAACAAGTAATAGTAATTATTTTTTTTGAAGATGAAAGCTCCTTCAATAGCATTTCCGCCTGCATCAACCGGATTGTTATCAACTGCAGGAAGATTCCCGGAAGGATCAGAAACCTTTTTCCGGCTGGCTATTGTTGGCAGGTTATCAATACTTTCTGCCACACTTAACCGGTCTTTGTTTAATTTTACCAGCTTCAATCCATCCCAAAAAGAACCGAAAGCGAGGTAAGATGTTCCGTTTTTATCGGTAATGAGGTTTGGGTCAATCGCATTCCAGTTTGTTTTTCCGGGGATAGACTGGATCACTTTTCCGTGATCAACCCAAAGATAATTCGGATCATCAGTATGCAAAGTTTTATTGGTAGCAACACCGATGGCAGAAGTATTTTTGCCGAAAGCAGAAACAGAATAATACAAGTAATAAAGTCCGTTATAATAAGAAATATCCGGCGCCCAGATATGGCCTCTAAATCCTGGAATTGCCTCGACTGCCCATTTCGGCGCTTCTTCAAAAACAGGTTTTTCCCGTTTCCAATGAACCATATCTTTGGACGACCAATCTGCAATTCCCATTCCGGTACAGAAAATATAATAAAGGCTATCCTGTTTTATAATAACCGGATCATGAACAGAAATATTGGTTTGCAATTCCTGCGCATACAAGTTTTTGCCTGCTAAAAACAGTATGACAATCAGCATAAATATTATGTTCATGGTTTTAATTATTTAGCGGGTTTAACACCTTCACTCGTCATGATTACCCGTTTAATGGTTCCATCAGGATTGTAGTATAAATAATCAATACAAACCGAACGATGGTAACCGCCTTCATTTGCAGCTAAAGCGCCGTTATGGTAAACAAAATAAGATTTTCCTTTAAAATCAATAATTGCCTGATGGTTGGTGTTTGAATTACCCGCAAGTTCATTGATGATACCTTTATAAACCCACGGGCCGTTAATGCTCTTGCTCATTGCATAAGCAATTTTTTCGGGGAAACCTGTAGCGTAAGAAAGATAATACCAGCCGTTACGTTTATGAATCCAGGGCGCTTCTGTATATTCTGGTAGCTTTATCGTTTTGATCGGCCCTTCCAGTTCAATCATGTTCTTTTTTAACTTGGCGTAATAACAGGCGGTATTTCCCCAGATCAAATAAGCCTGGCCATCATCATCAATCATTACAGTTGGATCAATATCGTCCCAGGGAATTGACGCCGCTTTCGTCATATCGTTAGTAACCAAAGCGGAACTACGTGCATCTTTAAAAGGTCCGGTTGGACTATCAGAAACGGCAACACCAATTGCTTTTCCGCGGACTGTTCCATGTTCTATTGCTACATACCAATAAAATTTTCCATCCCGCTCAATTACCTGGGAAGCCCAGGCATCATCTTTTGCCCAAGCGAAAGTTTTTACATTTAATGGAGAAGGGTGTTCTGTCCAGTTAACCATATCCGGAGAAGAAAAACACAACCATTCGTGCATTTCGTAGTTTGGTTTATTTGGCGGGGCTACGTCGTGTCCGGTGTACAAATAAACTTTATCCTTGTAAACCATTGCAGCAGGGTCTGCTGTGAATTTATGTTTGATAACCGGATTGCTGCTGGAATGAAAGGTAGTATCTGTAAGAAAAAACTCAGTAACAGGAGTTGCCGCCGGAACACCAGAAATGGCAGCTATATAAATGATTGCAACTGAAAGACTTTTTTTAATAAACATCCTGATCTATTTTTATTTTTAGAAAAAACTGATGCTATTTTTATCGGCATAAAAACAGCATCAAGTAATTATGCCTTTTTTATCCGTATCACATTTAACGAATACGGTTTAAGCTCAAATTGCAGCTTCTGATTTCGCAGGTCCACTTCCTGGATTTTTGGGCTAACTGCTGAAGGATTATCAAAAGAATTAACCTGTTCCAGATTTTCATTTGTTAAAACTGTAATATTTGCTTTAGCCTTTAATTTCGCCCCATCAATTACAAAATCTGCGTTTTGTGCTTTGGCAGAAGTATTTACCACTTTTAAAATAATCTCGTTTGTTGCTTTATCCAAAGCTGCACAGGCATAAAATCCGTCTTTACCCTCAACCGCTTTATTATCCAGCAGAATTGGTACTTCCTGTGTCCCTTTATTTGTTGAAAACAACTTTTGCACCTGATAATCCGTCGTGCCATAAGAACGGAGGTTATCTACCCAAATCAGATCAGGCGTCCATTGCCAACCATCAACGTGGGCAAAAAGCGGTGCGTACGATGCCATCGAAACAACATCAGCGTTTCTTTCCAAGCCAGTCATAAATGCGGCTTCCGACATCGCCGTTTTCCAGTTATTTTTATTGTTAACACTTACCGTTTTATCACTTTGGGCCGCATATTCTCCTGCAAATATTTTGGAGCCATTGCGCGGATAATTATCATACCGATTGGCATTTTCAAGAAACCATTCCGGACGGCGGTAATAATGCTCGTCGATCAGATCCGCATTCATTTTACGCAAAGCAGTATTTAGATAATCAAAACGATCACCGTTAGGATCAGTTCCGGAACTGTTTACCAATTTGATATTTGGATATTTAGCTTTGATTGCTTTCGTAAAAATCCTTAACCTTTCCAGATATTGCGGTCCCCAGTTTTCATTTCCTACACCCATCATCTTTAGGTTAAAGGGTTTAGGATGTCCCATATCGGCCCTTACTTTTCCCCAACGTGTATTTACTCCTCCGTTTGCAAACTCAATCAAATCCAAAGCATCCTGCACATAGGGATCAAGTTCATCTAACGCTACAACTTCTGCCGAATTAAATTGACAGGCCATACCGGCATTTAAAATTGGAAGTGGTTCTGCACCTATATCTTCCGCTAATTGGAAGTATTCAAAAAAGCCAAGTCCGAAAGTCTGGAAATAATCCGGTGTCTGTTTATTTGCAAATTCTGTATTCCAGCGATTCATAATCAATTGTCTTTGCTCAATCGGGCCAATTGTTTTTTTCCACTGATAACGGTTTGCCAAATCGCGTCCTTCCACAATGCAACCACCCGGAAAACGAATGAAACCAGGTTTCATATCTGCCAATAATTGGATCATGTCTGCACGCATTCCACCTGGCCTGCGTTTCCAGGTATCTTCCGGAAAGAGGGAAATCATATCCAGATCGATCATTCCGTTTCCTTCAAACCAGATATTTAACTTAGCTTTTTGCTCGGTTGCTGTTGCATTAAAACTTACAGCTTGTTTGTGCCAATCGCTGCCTGTTTCGGTAGGTATTAATAAACCTGTTCCGATAATTTCCCCTTTCGGGTTTACCAGTTCCAGGTGCAATTTTAAGTGTGCTGTTTTCTGACGATACATGACCGAGAAATCATAACGCAAACCTTTTTTAATGCCCATTCCGCGGAAACCTTCGTTTGTTAAGCTGATGCTTCCTTTATCGGCATTATTTACGTTTACCTGGATATATCTTGGATTAGCTGTGTTAATCTCCTTTCGGTTTAACACCAATACATCACCTTCTTTAACAGATTTTCCGCTAACTGTCCATCCCATTAAAGGCGTATAGAATTCGAACGAACGGTTTTTTACCAACTCAGCATAAATACCGCCATCAGCGCCCATATTAATATCTTCAAAGAAAATACCCCACATAGTTGGCTGTATTTCTGCTTTTATTTGGTTGGCTTGTACTTTAAAAACTTTTGTTTGTGCATAACTAGTACTGAAACACAAAATACTTAGTATAAAAACAGCACTAAAAACGAATAACTTTTTTTTCATTTATAAAAGAAGCTTTTTAAAATTTGATTACTTTTTCTTTCCCCAGATAGCCGTTCCTACATTATTCAATCCTGTAAAAACTAATGTTGAAGCTACTTTATTTTCCCAGTCTCTTTCTCTGGAAACATAAACTTTACTTGTAGTTCCATCTGCCATTTTTAGCTGTAGCCATGGCGCGGTATAAGTCCAGGTACTGTTTGCATCCGAATTAACTTTACCATCAGCACTTAAAGTCAGGGTAGTTGCAACCTGTAAATTAGGGTTTGTTTGTTCTGTTGCATAACCCGGAACAACGGTGTAACCTAAAATAATTTGTTCCCAAGTTCCAGCTAAGTCTGATGCAGCAATATCAGTTTGTGAAACATTAGCATAACGTTCCGGCGAAACTATCGGCCAGCCATCGGAATTCCAAAACATTTTCCGCACATGTAAATCCATAAAATAAGAATCTACGCTTGGCCTGCCTTGATGCGCCATGTAATACTGTCCGTTTCCATCATCAAAAACAGCACAATGAGCAGTTCCTTGCCATCCTCCATGTCCCATAAATTGATAAGGAGCCACAATCATTGGCCCGTGATCTTCATTTAAGTTGATATTATGTCCGTTAAAGTCATAAAAAGGGCCCTGCGGATTATCACCTTTAGCTACCCTAACATTGTATTTGGTTTGAAGCCAATCATAAGAAATAAACAAATAATATTTATTTAATGCGGCATTATAAATTACTTCTGCACCTTCAATATTACCATTATAAGCGCCATTAGTGAAGCCGCGATTAGCAATCCGGGTACCCTTGTTGCCATCAGAAGCAGCTAAACCTGTGCTTGCATTTAACTGCAAGGCGTATATTCCATCCCAGGCGGATCCATAGTACATCCATTGATCTCCCGCAGGTGTAGTTACCACAGTAGGATCTATTGCATTGGTTTGTGTAGTATTATCATTTGCTGAAGTTACTACCAAACCTTTTTCGGTCCATGGCCCTTCCGGCGAAGAAGCAGTTGCTAAGCCAATTACACTTAGCCTTGCCGTGGCAGAAGATAGCGAATAATACAGACGATATTCACTGCCAACTTTCATTACATAAGGCGCCCATAATGCATCATAAGGTGTTCCTCCTTTTGATTTGATGTATGCTGCTCCTTGTGCAGGCAATGATGAAAATACCCAGCCGACATATTCCCATTGCACCAGATCTTTTGACTTTCGTATTTGTATGCCTGAACGTACCGTAATGCCATAACCAACATCTGTACTGTAACAGTAATAATAATCACCAAATTTTTTGATGGAAGGATCATGAACATTATAAACAGTCCATTTTGGATAATAAGTAAAAGGAGCAATATCTGCATAAGTATCTGTAATGGAGCTAACATCAAAAGTGGTAGTTGTGGTGGTAGTGCCAGTTCCGGTAGTACTTCCACCAGAAGTATTTCCCGAAGTTTCTGACCCTTTTTTACATGAAGTAATTATGGATGCTATAGCTGCAATAAGCAGAAAATATTTACCTTTTCTCATAAGCTATTAAGGTTTTAATTTAGTTTAATTGCAAATACAGCTATCTATACTGCCTTTTTTTATAAAATGCGTTATCCCGCCGGCAATTTTGCAGTCGGCGGGAAAAACAGGTTCAAAAACTACTGTTGTTAATAAGTTGTATTTTGTGTAACGTTTGCATTGGTTTGAATTTCGGTAAGGGGTATTGGAAGATACTCACGACCTGGAACATAAGAATTAAATTCAGGGTCTCTTGCCTTTAACATTGCAAGTTTAGTAGCATCCTGTAACCATCCCCAACGGCGAATATCATCAAAACGATGGCCTTCCAAACCAAATTCCAGGAATCTTTCATGTGCGAGCTGATCACGCATTTGTGCCTGTGACATACCTGGTTTTGTTGTTGCTAAATCAGGCAAGCCAACACGGCTGCGTACTTGTTGAATGTAAGAGTATGCTTGTGTCGTGTTTCCCAATTCGTTTAAACATTCTGCATACATTAGCAACACGTCTGCATAACGCATTAGCCTTTCATTGATACCAGATCTCCAATCGTATTCATTTGTTTGGCCGGTATCTCCATTTTCATATTTATGGCACCATAAAGCATTTAAAGATGAACTTCCGGCATAAGCAGTTGCAAAGCTAACTCCATACAGTTTTTCTCCGGGCTTGTTATAATACATTGTTACATCTAAACGTGGATCAACAGCACCGGCAGTGGTTTTTTCCTGTAAAAATTCATTGTATAATGCTGTAGAAGGCTGCACATCGCCAAAACCAAAGCTGGCTGCACCAAACGTTACGGCCCTTGCGGAAGTGCGGCCCCATCCTGATGAAGGATCGCCGCCCCAACCTAAATCTGTACCTCCTGCGTCTCTTGAAAACTGGACTTCAAATACAGATTCCTGGTTATTTTCCGCATTTAAAAAGAAATTATCGTAATAATTAGGCATTAAACTATAAGTGCCCTGATCAATTACTGCTTTAAATTGTGTGGAAGCATTTGTATAGTCTTTTATAAAAAGATAGGTTTTACCAAGATAAGCCATTGCTGCGCCTTTAGTAGCCCTTCCAATTTGATTATCTACCGAATTCAGGCTTGTATAGCTTATTGGTAGCATATCTTTTGCTTTTGTAAAATCGCTAATTACCTGTTGCCAAACCTGGTCTTGAGGTACTTGCTTTGCAAAATAATCTGCACTTGATTCTGCAGGCGTTAAAGGCATTGGCACATTTTTATAGAAATCCGCCAGGTGAAAATAAAATAAGCCACGTAAAAAATATGCCTGACCAAGAACCCTTGTTTTAAGGGCATCATCCATAGTGATAGCTGGCACATATTGTAGTACTTCATTAGCACGCAATATTCCCTGATAGTAAGCGGTCCAGGAAAATAAAACGCCATCACCACTGCTTGCCATATTAAATTTCCCCATATTATATATTTGATCCCATGGGCTGTTGCTTACACAGTCATCGCCTCTGGTGTTCTGTACTACAGGTGTAAAACGCATATAAGAACCATCGATAATTAAACTTCCGTAAACCGCATTTATACCTTTAACTGCATCGTCGGATGTTTTCCAAAATGTTTCTGTGGTTTGTGCATTTGGGTTAACTGTATCTAAGGCAGATTTTTTACAGCTTATGGTAATAACAGATAGCGTTATACCTACTGCTGCTGCTTTTTTAAATATATTTTTCATTATTCTACTTATTAATCTGTTAATAATTATAAACCAACTTGTACACCTAATAAGAAAGTGCGCGGATTAGGGAACGATCCATAATCAAATCCACGGTTAAGAGTTCCATCATTACCAAAATCAGGGTCGTAACCTTTATATCCTGTTATGGTAGCCAAGTTTTGGCCTGATAAGTAAACCCTGAAAGTTTTAAAAACATGAGTTCGGTTTAACAAGGCAGTAGGAATAGTATATCCGAGTTGTGCTGTTTGTAAACGGGAAAACCCTCCACTCTGGATAAATCTGTCGGAGTTTCTGCCGTTTCCGTTAGGATCACCAATTATTGGGCGAGGTACATTGGTGTTAGTATTAGTTGGAGTCCAATAATTTAGCTCATCTGTACTTTGGTTGCCGTACTGGCCTGTCATTAATGCCTGATAAACTCCATTAGCTATTTTGCTGCCATAATTTCCCTGGATAAAGAGAGTTGCATCGAAGTTTTTGTAAGCAAGATTAATGTTAAACCCATAATAAAGTTTAGGAATTGCCGAACCTAAATAAGTTCTGTCAGCATCAGTAATAGTGCCATCGCCGTTTAAATCTTTAAATTTAATATCGCCAACAGCAGCATTTGGCTGAGTTGCATGATTTTTAATATCAGTTGTATTTTGGAAAATACCTTCTGTAACATAACCAAACAACTGTCCAACCTCGCCTCCTACAGCAGTTTTACTGAAAGCGCCGTAAATTGGGTTATTACCCGTTCCTAATGACAACACTCTGTTTTTTAATGTTGAGGCATTGGCGCTTATATCATAATGAAAAGAACCCCTACTTTTGCTGTGATAGGTTACCGAAAACTCCAAACCTTTATTAGTAAATGAGGCTGCATTTACGGTAGGCGTGTTAATTGCACCAACTGAAATAGGAATAGGCACGGCTAGCAGAATACCATCAATTTTATTATTGTAATATTCTCCTGTAAAAGACAACTGATCATGGAACAAGCTTAGATCTATACCGAGATTGGTAGATTTTTTCTGCTCCCATTTATTGGTTTGATCGAATACCTGGGTTTGCGTAGTACCGGGAGCCAGTGTATTACCAAATACATAACTGGCGTTCGCGTTTACGATAGTTTGGTAAGGATACCAACTTGTTAAAGAATTGATATTGCCTTGCACACCATAACCTGCTCTAAGCTTTAAGTTTGATATAGTTTCCGGAAGATGCAGAAAACTTTCTTTATTCAGATTCCAACCAATCGAAGCACCGGCAAAATTACCATATCTGTTTTCCGGACGCAATTGCGAAGAGCCGTCTCTTCTGAAATTAGCTGTTAACAGGTACTTTCCATCGTAGTCATAATTTACCCTGCCAAATATGGGCGAATAGAATTTACGTTCTCCCGAATTGCCAAACAAAGAAGTGTTACTTTGATTGCTAACATTATCAAAGGAATAACTGTAAGGCTGGGTCAGATTATTAGCTGTACCTGTGATATTGTTAGCTTCATCCCTGCGATAGGATGTACCTGCAAGTAATTCAACATTATGCTTTTCTACTGAAAATTTATAACTTAAAGTATTTTCCACCAGTGCAGTATAAGCTTCTCCGCGGGCATCACTATGGTAAGCTGCAATACTTGGATAGAACCATCCCAAATCATACGTTGGCTCAAAATAAAAATTGCGGAAATCGGTTCTGTCAAAAGTTACATTCAGGCGGTATTTAAAGTTTTTGAAAAATTCAAGCTCAGCCCAGGTAGCACCTAAAAAGCGGTCATGCTGACTGTTATTCTGAATCAAGTTATTGACCCCTATTACGTTTAATGATATTGCCCTTTGTGTATTTTGATCTACACCGCCATATCCACCTTCGCGTTTTGGATCATACACTGGCATGGTTGGTATTGCTGTAATCATATCAATAACCTCATTACCTGTACCATGTAATCGTGGATACGCTAAGTTCCTGTAATAGGCTTCCGTAAAAGCCATTTTAGCCCCAAAAGAAAAAATACCTTTTTTACCTTGCAAATTACCACTCATGTTGTAACGTTCGTAATTAGGTCCGGCAGTTACTGTTCCAGTTTGATTATAGTAGCCAAAAGCCAAATTATAGGTAGTAGCATCAGTACCTCCAGAAAAACTAAGCTCGTGATTTTGGGTAGTACCTGTTTTAAAGTTTTCTTTTTGCCAATCGGTATTAACATTTTTAATAAATAAACTGGATGTAGGATCATTTCCTGGTGCTAAAGATAGGCCGGCATTTGTTTCAGCAGCATCCGCAATTTTCTGATATCCTATCCTATCTGTAACAGATAGTTTTTTAGGGTTATACTGCCTGCCGTAATAACCATTATAATTAATTTTCAACGGTCCGGCCTTGCCTTTTTTAGTGGTGATCAGTACTACGCCATTTGCACCTTGAAAACCATAAATTGCACCAGCTGAACCATCTTTAATTATTTGTATACTCTCAATATCGCCTACAGGAAAATCATAAGGTGTTTGAGTTTGTACTCCATCTATAATATAAAGAGGGTTATTATTAGTTAAAGAACTAACACCACGAATACGGATGGATACACCTTCACCTGGTACACCTGAACCATTAACTTGCACACCAGCAACTTGTCCTTGTAAAGCACGTGCAACATCATTCGTAACACGTTTACCTGCGTCAGCCACATTAACCACTGCTACAGAACCTGTCAGGTTTTCTTTCTTTTGGGTTCCGTACCCCACAACTACAACTTCATTAAGAGAGTTATACTGCGCTTTTAATGCTATAGCTAAATTTTGTTGATCACCCACTACAACCTCTTGTGTATTATAACCAATAAACTTAATTACAAGCGTTGTACCGTTTGTTGCGTTAATTGCGAAATCGCCGTTAAGGCCAGTTGCTACTGCGATTGCAGTCCCTTTTACTGTTACTGAAGCACCGGGCAGCGGTTTACCACTTTCGTCCTTTACTACTCCTTTAATCAAATTGCTTTGTGCTTTAAGATTAGTAGAAAATAATATTAACAAAAAAACAGGAACAGCTAAAAGCCGATACCTGATTAAAAATTTTAGTCTAAATAGGTTCATAATTAATTTAATTAAAAGTTCACAATTGGAGGGTTTCGAGAATCTAAGGTATGAAAATTTTTTAAATGTCAAGAGTACATTTAAAATTATTTTTCTTTTATACACTTAATAATTTCTATTGATTTTACTTTAAACTATTATAATATTGTATATAATTTATATCTTAACCTGTATGATCAGATACTCCGGTCAAACCCGTGTTCTTGTTGCCGTTGATTGTATTATTTTCGGTTTCGACGGTGACCATTTAAAGATTTTATTAATACAAAGAGGTTTTGAACCTGAAATAAAGAAATGGAGCTTAATGGGTGGTTTTATCCAGCCTGAAGAAAGCCTTGACCAGGCAGCAAACCGGATACTAAAGCAACTAACCGGTTTAGAAGGGGTTTACCTGGAACAAATGCAGGCTTTTGGCGATCCAAAGCGAGACCCGCTGGAAAGAACTATTGGAATTGTTTATTTTGCCTTGATCGATATCCACCAATACGAAAAGCAGATCAGTCATGAATATCACGCCGAGTGGTTTCTGCTTGATCTGGCGCCAAACCTGATCTTCGACCATGCAGAAATGGTGGCAATGGCCAAGCAGAAGTTGCGTTATAAAGCCGCTCTCCACCCTATTTTATTCGAACTCCTTCCTGAAAAATTTACCGTTCCGCAATTACAAAACCTGTACGAAGGCATTTACGGCGCTTCTTTTGATAAGAGAAATTTTAGCAGGAAATTGCTTTCTACTGGTTTGTTGATCAGGCAAAAAGAAAAAGATAAAGAAAATTCCAAAAAGGGTGCTTTCTATTATATCCTTGATAAAGAGCGGTATAAAAATAATTTCCAGGCATTTTTTAACTTTGTCCCTAATCCGGAAAACCTTATTCTGTAAAAAAGTTTTTCATTTATAACCTTGCTGCTTTTATTTTTAAATTTTTAAGTGTTAATTAGACACCAATTAAACCTATGGAAAAAGATCAATTTGTAATTGGTGTGGATTACGGTACCGACTCGGTGAGGTCAGTAATTGTAAATGCAGCAAACGGACAGGAAATGGCAGCGTCAGTTTTCAATTACCCCCGCTGGCAGCAGGCGTTGTATTGTGATGCACCTTTAAATCAATTTAGGCAACACCCTTTAGATTATGTGGAAGGTTTGGAGTTTACTATAAAAGACTGCCTGAAGAAAGCAGCCGGAAAAATTAACCCGGAATCTATTAAAGCAATTTCTATCGATACAACCGGTTCTTCTCCGGTTGCCGTTGATGAAACCGGAACTCCATTAGCTCTTCTTTCGCAGTTTGCAGATAATCCAAACGCGATGTTTGTGTTATGGAAAGATCATACTTCCTTAAAAGAAGCAGCTGAACTGAACGAACATGCCCAAAAATCGGAAATCAATTATTTACAGTTTGTAGGCGGAATTTATTCATCCGAATGGTTTTGGGCAAAATTACTGCACATTTTAAGGGTAGATGAAAAAGTACGGGAAGCATGCTATTCCTGGGTAGAGCATTGCGACTGGATTCCGTTTTTACTCTCCGGAGGAAAAAACGTTACTAATATGAAACGCAGCGTTTGTGCAGCCGGACATAAAGCTTTATGGGCAGAAGAATACGATGGCTTACCGCCGGATGAATTTTTCTCGTCCTGGGACCCGCTTTTGAAAGGGTTTACTTCCCGGTTGTTTAAAGACACTTACACTTCCGACAAAACTGCCGGAAAATTAAGCGCAGAATGGGCAGAAAAATTAGGTTTAACCACTGATGTACTAATTGGTGTAGGCGCTTTTGATGCACACATGGGCGCTGTTGGCGGGCAGATCGAGCCTTATCATTTAAGTAAAGTAATGGGTACTTCTACCTGCGATATGCTGGTTGCGCCAACGGCGGAAGTAGAAGGAACACTTGTAAAAGGTATTTGCGGACAAGTTCCGGGATCGATCATTCCCGGAATGATGGGCATGGAAGCAGGCCAGTCTGCTTTTGGCGATTCTTATGCCTGGTTCCGCAGTATTCTGGTTTGGCCAATGAAAGAGCTTCTTTTATCAACTAAAATTATCGATCAGGCAACTGCAGGAAATTTAATGCAGGAAATGATTGATAAAATGATCCCGGAACTAAGCAAAGAAGCAGCTAAAATCCCCTTAAATGAAAAAAGCGAACTGGCTGTAGATTGGTTAAACGGCCGGCGTACGCCAGATGCTAACCAGGAATTAAAAGGTGTCATAGCAAATTTAGGTTTGGGCAGTAACGCGCCTTCCATCTTTCGCGCTGTGGCCGAAGCTACTTGTTTTGGCGCTAAAAGCATTGTTGACCGGTTTAATAAAGAAGGCGTTGCAGTAAAAGGACTAATTGGTTTAGGCGGCGTGGCAAAAAAATCTCCTTTTATTATGCAGATGATGGCAGATGTAATGAATATGCCGATCCGTATCCATAAATCAGAACAAACCTGTGCTATTGGCGCTGCTATGTTTGCTGCAACGGTTGCAGGCATTTACGAAAAGGTGGAAGATGCAATGGCGGCAATGGGACAAGGTTTTGATGCCGAATATCAGCCTAATCCAGAAAATGTTGCCATTTATGCAAAGCGATATAAAAGTTATATCAGCTTAGGAAAAGCCATCGAAACAGAAACGATGAAAATTACCTTATAAAAACAGCATTCATAAAAATGAGTAAATACGATTTGATCCGGCAAAGCGCTTACGAAGCGAACATGCAGTTGCCGAAATTGGGCCTGGTGCTTTTTACTTTCGGTAATGTAAGCGCTGCTGAACGCGAACAAGGCGTTTTCGCTATTAAACCAAGCGGCGTTCCTTACGATCAGCTTTCGCCGGAAAATATGGTGATCGTTGATTTTGAAGGTAAAACAGTAGAAGGAACACACAGGCCATCATCAGATACCCAAACGCACGCTGTTCTCTATAAATACTGGAAAACCATTGGCGGAATTGTTCACACCCATTCTACTTATGGTACTGCGTGGGCACAGGCGCAGCGCGATGTTCCAATTTACGGAACTACTCATGCCGATCATAATACAATGGATATTCCTTGTGCGCCACCAATGGACGATCTAATGATACAGGGAAATTACGAGTACCAAACCGGTTTTCAGATTATGAATTGCTTGCAGGAAAAAGGAATGACTTATCAGGAAATGGAAATGATTTTAGTTGGAAACCATGCTCCTTTTACCTGGGGAAAAACAGCGGAAAAAGCAGTTTATAACAGTGCGGTTTTGGAAGAAGTTGCCCGAATGGCTTATCTTACCGAACAAATCAACCCGCAGGTTGCACGGCTCAAACCTGCGTTAATCCAGAAGCATTACGAAAGAAAGCACGGAAAAGATGCTTATTACGGGCAGTAAGCTATTTTAATACTTCTTTTATCGATGAAAAATCTGCTTTTTGCTTTCGTACTTATTCTTCTTTGCTCTGCTGGAAATACATTTTCCCAGCAAAAGGATTTCTACCAATGGGCCGCAACTCCACCTATGGGATGGAACAGCTGGGATTGTTATGGGCCAACAGTAACCGAAGCCGAAGTAAAAGCGAACGCAGATTACATGGCAAAAAACCTTAGAAAAGTAGGTTGGGAATATATCGTGGTCGATATCCGATGGTATGTTGGCAACGATAAAGCGCATGGTTATAACCAAACCAATCCGGATTATGTATTGGACCAATATGGCCGTTTTCAGCCTGCTGTCAACCGTTTTCCTTCGGCTACAAATGGAAAAGGCTTTAAACCGCTTGCAGATTACATCCACAGTAAAGGTTTAAAGTTTGGTATTCACATCATGCGAGGCATTCCGGTAGAAGCTGTAAAACGGAACCTACCGATATTAGGAAGTAAAGCAACAGCAAAAGATATTTACAGCACAGAGCTGCAATGCGAATGGCTGAAAGATATGTACACAGTAGTTGCCGAACGTCTTGGTGCACAGGAATATTACAATTCGGTCTTCAAACTCTACGCTTCCTGGGGGTTGGATTTTGTTAAGGTTGATGATTTATCGCGCCCTTATCATACCAAGGAAGTGGAAATGATCCGAAAAGCAATCGATCAATGCGGACGAAAAATAGTTCTAAGTACTTCTCCCGGAGAAACGCCTGTAGCAGATGCAGAACATGTAGCAGATCATGCTAACATGTGGCGCACTGTTGATGATTTCTGGGATAATTGGAAAATGCTGAAAGACCATTTTGACGTTTTTGAAAGATGGAATCCGTACCGAAAAGAAGGTGCGTGGCCAGACGGTGATATGTTACCTTTAGGAAGAATCGGGATACGTGCCGAAAGAGGCAATAACCGGATGACGGCTTTTACAAAAGATGAACAATATACCTTAATGACTTTATGGTGCATTTTCCGTTCGCCTTTGATGTTTGGCGGAGATTTGCCTTCTAACGATGCTTTTACGCTTTCTTTAATCAACAATACAGAAGTATTAAAGGTGCTTAAAAACAGCACCAACAATAAACAATTGTTTAGAACAGAACAGGCTGTTGCTTGGGTAGCTGATGATCCGAAAACAGGCGATAAATTTCTGGCTGTTTTTAACCCAACAGATCAAGCAGAAGCAGCAAAAATTCCGGTAACCTTAAATCAACTTGGAATAAATTCAACTTGTAAAATCAATGATTTATGGAGCCACCAGAGTTTAGGAACCTTTTCAAGAGAATTTACGCCACAAATTAATCCGCACGGAGCAGGTTTATATCGAATTTCTAAACAATAAACAATCACCCCATTACAAAATCACTGAATCAAAATATCACTCAATCAAAATATCACTAAAACTATCAATATGATCAATTTAAAAGAACTGGAAGTTTGGTTTGTAACCGGCAGCCAGCACCTATATGGCGAAGAAACTTTAAACCAGGTAGCAGAACATTCTAAACAAATTGCTGCTACTTTGGATGCATCAAAAGAAATCCCGGTAAAAGTAGTATTCCAGCCGACAGTTAAAACGACAGAAGAAATTTATCAGATTTGCCAGCAAGCCAATACGGCGAAAAATTGCATTGGCATTATTGCCTGGATGCATACTTTTTCTCCTGCTAAAATGTGGATTAACGGCTTAAAAGTCCTGCAAAAACCATTGCTCCATTTACATACTCAATTTAATCGTGATATTCCCTGGGCTACCATGGACATGGATTTTATGAACCTGAACCAAAGTGCACACGGCGACCGTGAATTTGGTTTTATCGTATCCCGGATGCGCATTAACAGAAAAGTTGTAGTTGGCCATTTTGAAGATGAAGAAGCACAAAAAGAAATTGCAGCCTGGACCCGTGCTGCTGCCGGCTGGTACGATTGGCAAGGCGCAAAATTTGCCCGTTTTGGTGATAACATGCGTTTTGTAGCGGTAACAGATGGCGATAAAGTTGAAGCAGAATTAAAATTTGGTTTCTCGGTAAATACTTACGGAATTGGTGATCTGGTGCAGGTAATTAACGCAACATCCGACTCAGCGATTGACCAATTAACTGAAGAATATAACGATACTTATACTTTAGCTGAAGGTTTGCGTAAAGGCGGCGCACAATTTTCATCGCTAAAAGAAGCAGCCAAAATTGAAATTGGTATGCGCACTTTCCTGCAACAAGGCGGTTTTAAAGGTTTCAGCGATACATTTGAAGATCTGCATGGAATGGCTCAATTGCCCGGAATTGCCGTACAACGTTTAATGGCCGAAGGTTATGGTTTTGCCGGAGAAGGCGACTGGAAAACAGCAGCTTTAGTACGCGCGATGAAAGTTATGGGAAGCGGCCTGCCGGGTGGAAATGCTTTTATGGAAGATTACACCTATCATTTTGATCCTTCCAATCCATTGGTTTTAGGTTCGCACATGCTGGAAGTTGACCCGATATTGGCTAACGGAAAACCAAGTTGCGAAATTCATCCTTTAGGCATTGGCGGCAAAGCCGATCCTGTTCGTTTGGTGTTTAACGCTGGCGGAGGACCAGCTTTAAATGCTTCTCTAATAGATATGGGCAACCGTTTCCGCTTATTGGTTAATACCGTAGAAGCCGTAGAACCCCAGCACGATTTACCAAAACTACCTGTAGCGCGTGTGTTATGGAAACCAATGCCAAATATGAAAACCGGCTGCGCAGCTTGGATTTATGCTGGTGGCGCGCATCATACTTGTTTCAGCCAGAATTTAACTTCTGAACACCTGCAGGATTTTGCAGCTATTGCTGGTATTGAATGTGTGATGATCGATCACGACACTAAATTGAACCAACTGCGTAATGAGTTGCGTTGGAGTGAAGCTGCTTATTGCCAATTTTAGGATGGTAAAAGAAGCATGACCGTTTGAAGAAAAGGCCGTTACTAGATTGAATAACCTTTAAGGTTTGTAAAACCTTAAAGGTTCATTTTAGTAGGTTTAGATTAGTAGTAATAAGCTTCGTTCAAAAAAAGCAGATGACAATATACCACCAACCACTTTAACCGGCGATACGTACCATCTCTTTTCAAGAGCTGTTGGCAGTGAAAGTTGTTTGTATGTAAAGACAATTACCTTTTTTTTCTTCAAAAACTTAAACAGCATGCCGCAGGAGTTTGTCAATTGTATGGTTATGCTTTGATTCTTAATCATTTTCATCTGGTAGCGAGAATAAAAGGGGAAGAACAGATTATTCAATATTTTGAAGATGTAAAAAATCAGTTATGATCCCCTTAAGCATGATTTATCAGATTTTATCATGGAACGATTCAGCAATTTTTTAAATAGTTATACTAAAGCTTTTAATAAAATTTATCAAAGTAAAGGGTCTATATTTAAAGTAAAGGGTCTATATTTATGGATTACCTAACGAGAAGCAAGGTGAAAGAAGACAGCGGCTTGACGGCTTACATCTGGTATATCCATAAAAACCCTGTGCACAATATCAATTAACCAGAGCTATCGGTGATTGGAAAACTGTGTCTACCAAAATAAATATTCAAGATTTATAGGGATTTGTATCTATATAGTTTTTGAAAAACTCATGGATATAACATCGGGATTCAGACCTATAATATAATTTTAGACCTATAAGGTTTTTGGAAACCTTATAGGTCTAAATCCTTATTTCTTCAGCAATTCCAACACTCGCTCATCCCTATAATCCTTAATAAAATACAACACATTATCGTGTTCTTTAAAATCGGCTTCTTCGTGAGCGGTTGTTAAGGCAACACATTTCATTCCTGCATTTTTGGCTGCTTCCACGCCTTTGGGCGCATCTTCAAAAACGATGCAATCTTCCGGTTTCGCACCCAATGCTTCCGCGGCTTTTAAAAATGTTTCGGGGTTGGGTTTGCTCTTGTCTACATCATCTGCACTTATTATCGCTTTAAAATAATTGCGCGAATGGGTATGATCTAACAAATAATCAATATTAAAAGGGATGGCTGCAGAAGCAATCGCCATTGGTATTTGTTGTTCATCAGCCTTTTTTAAAAAATCCTCCAAACCATCAATCAGCTTTAAATGCGGCTTAAACCTCGATTGGTAATCTTTTTCCTTTTTCATGGAATACTCGTCCATTTCTTGCTGGCTGAATTTTCCTTTTCCAAAGATCCGTTCTAAAACTTCCGGATTTTTGCCGTACATTTCTTTTTTAACTTCTTCTTTGGTTAAACCGGCACCTAAATCGTCATTTAATATATCAAACCAGGCTTCTGCATGAAATTTCATATTATCGGCCATGGTTCCGTCCATATCAAATAAAAAAGCCTTATCGGGTTGCTGATTGTTATCCATACTTAGATTACAATTGTTGCCCACAAAGGTTGCTTAGAACAGGAGATAAATTCTATTGATCGATTGACAATTGATCTGCGCCCGCAAATAAAAAACAAAAGTCTGCTACCTTTTGCCTTTCCGCCTTTTACCTTTCCGCCTTTTTCTGCTTCAAAGCCTGTTCTGCAAAAGCCATCAGATCGTTTGGGTTCATAAAACCCATTGTTCCTAAAACAGGTTTTGTATTTTCATCAAAAATAATTAAGGTTGGATAAGCTTGTAATCTCCATTGTTGCGCTAAAGCCGGACCTTGTCCTTTTTCCATATCAATAGAAACATTCACAAAGTTTTGATTAAAAAAATCAGCAACACGTTTATTGGTAAAAGTGCGCATTTTCAACATTTTGCAAGGGCCGCACCATGTGGCGTAGCAATCTACAAAAATGAACTTTTTTTGCGCCGATGCTTTTTTTACCGCTGCATTCCAATCATTTTCAATAAAAGTAATTTTATCTGCGGAAGTTGCTTTTATTTCGGTAGAAGTTTTGGCAGGAACACTTGTTTTAAAGGAAGCTACCGAAAAAAGTATTGGTAAAAGAAGCATTCCAAAATATTTCATACTCATCAAATTTATGTTTAAAGAAAGATAACATTCTGCTGCTCAATTGTAACATTGATTTTTAGAACTTTGTAAAATATAAAATCTTTTCTTACTTCTAAGTTACAATTTTATTGATATTTCAAGGTGTCCGCCCAGTCCTTCAGAAATAATACGTTGCAAGGTAGAAAAACGAATGTCCTTCAAATCCTTCTCCAGTTTTGAAATGTAAGATTTATTTGTGCCAGAAAGTTCTGCAACCTGTTCTTGTGTCAAACCCTTTTCTTGTCTTGCTTGTTGGATAAGTACACCTAGTTTAAATGCCTCAAAACCTTTATCAAACTCATCACGCTTTTTTGTCCCTTTAGGTCCAACTTCTTCATCTATAAATTCATTAAGGCTTGTCAAATTTTTTTTCTTCATCATATTCCCTTTTAATTTTTTCAGCTTTTTCAATTTCGCTTATTGGCGTCTTTTGTGTTTTCTTTTGAAATCCTTGCCCAACTACAACTAAGTTATTGTTGTCGAAGAAGCAAAAGATGCGAAATATATTGTTGCCAACCTGTACTCTTATTTCATAAAGGCCATCGGTATTTTCAAGATGTTTAAAGTAGTTTTCAGGAATTCTGTCAACGGTTTCAATTATATTTAACGTCCAAAGTATTTTCTTTTGTACTTTCCAAGTCTGCTGCTGATAAAATTCCCTGAAATAATCTTTAAAGAAAAAAAGCGCACGTTTGTTATTCACGAAACAAAAATAACAAAAGTAGTCCTATTAGACCACTTATTTAAAATTTAACTTAAAAGCATTACAGATAATTATTAAATATACGAAACAGCATATTTATAGTTCAAGCTTATTTTACAAAAGTTACAACGTTTAAAAAGCGTTCAACAGTATAAGTTGCTAATTGTCCGCTTGGCCCGTTTAAATTGTAATCGCAACCATGCGTTGCCCAAGGTAAGCTCAGAAAAAAGTGTTTTACTTTTAGCTGGTTTAACTTCGCATTTAAACGAACGCTGTGCTGGTAAGAAACCAAAACATCGTTTTTACCGTGAATAAGCAAGGTTGGAACAGATTGCGCATCTACTTGTAAAATTGGAGAACTTGCTGCATACCTTACGGGAACTTGCTGATAAGTTCCGCCCAGATAATCTTCCATTACCTGGCGCGAATTTAAAACTAATGGATTTGACGGAACAGCATATCCCCAAATCATATCTGCCGGGCCATAATAACTGATTACGCCTTTTATGCCTTCATTTTTTAAAGTATAAGCCGCAAGCAAGGCAATTTGTGCACCTGCTGATCTTCCTAACAAAACAAAGTTATTCGTATCAATTTGTAATTTTTCTGCATTTGCTTTTAAATAACTGATCGCACTTTTAACATCTTCTACCGGAGAAGGATTTTGATATTCTGGCGCTAAACGATAATCGATAGAAGCAACCTGGTAACCTCTTCGAGACAAATAACTGTTCAATTCGGGCAATTGCTTGTCGTCTCCGCCGCTCCAGGAACCGCCATGTACAACAATAACACAGGGTTTTTTAGATGCTGTTTTTACCGGATAAAAATCCAAACTTAAACTAATGCCGGGATAAGTTTTGTAGGTGAAAGTTTGAAACGGAACAGCTTTTCCATCGATACCCGAAAACATGGAAAAGAAAGAAAAAGGTGTTTTAAGATGAGGGACTTCTAAGTTTGAAGCCCGGTTTCCAAAAGTGGCAGCAAGTTGACCGGGAAGTTTCGAAGCAATTCGTTCAGCCCTAAAAACAGGTGATAAAAACAGCATCAACGCAATTAATGCAAATAGATTTCCCACCTTTTTATACCAAATGTTCCTGCTTTTTAGCAGAAACACGATGAGCAGCACGACAATAAAAATATAGGAAAACTCGGTAACCAGAATAGCGAGTATCCAAAGATGGTAAGTTGGCGCCGGAAAAACCGCCAATAAAGACGCCAGGAATAAAAGAAAGATCAGGATAAAGCGAACCATCGGTTAAGTTAGATGAATAAATTTCAGACAGTTCTTTTACGCCTCCAATTATATTTTTCTCAGCCTGATGATCCGTAAATGGTGCATCAGTTTTATCACCGGAAAAGTTGGATCAACCTCAAACCATTTTTTAGCAAAATTAGCATCGTTTGGTTTTTTGTGATGATTGTTCTGGAAAAGTTCGCCTAACATTAAAAAATCCAATGGCAGCATATTTTTACTATGATCTTGGTTATCGAAATTGGAATAACCGTATTTATGCCCGCACCAATTCACAATCGCTCCATGCAATGGTCCCATTAAAAAATGGATTGGCAGCAATAAAAACATCCACCAATGGGTGGCAAAAGCAACATAAAAAGCAATGTAAAACAAGCCAAAGGCAATACGACTTGCCCAACTATCGCCTATTTGATCAATAAAATTCCAAATTGGATAACGATCTCTAAAAGCTGGTTCAGGTTCGATCTTATGCTTTTGGTAATCCATGTAGATATTTTTTGTTTTGATCATCAATCCCCAAACATCTTTTACAAAATGAGGCGAATGCGGGTCTTTTTCTGTATCGCTGTACGTATGGTGCATCCGATGTAAAATGGCATAAGCACGCGGGTTTAAAAAAGATGAACCCTGAAAAACATAAGTCATCAGGTAAAATGTTTTTTCCCAGAAAGGGCTTAGTTTAAACATTTTATGCGAAGCATAACGATGAAGAAAGAAAGTTTGAAAAAACAAAGAAAGAAACCAGTGGGACAAAAAGAAAATAAGGATAATCATCTAAAAATTATTGGGGCCTAATTTATTAACGGTAAAATAAAGGCATTAGTTTTGCTTGTATTAATTGCATTGCGAAAATAAGCCTAATTAACGTTTGAAACAAAAATGCAGGATACAGTAGCAGGAATTAAGTTTATTGCAGTTTTAAAGAACTTATTTAACTAATTTTATATATACTAACCCTAATCACACTAAATAATTTCGTTTTTGACTAAAACAGCAAACAAAACATTAAAAACATACCCTATTATAATATATACAGGGTAAAATATACAAAAACTGTTAATATCTTAATTGGAATTTTACTTTTTTAGCTTTTATTAATTTGAAATCAACCAAAAAAATTGATTTTAAAACAAAAAAAGATAGAAAAAACATCAAAAACAGAAAATAAATTTTCATTACATTAATATTACAAAAAAATATTTTGTTTTTTAAGAAGATAGTGTTACCTTTACACTATCAAAAAGAAAGAAAAAAATTCTTTTTATTTTAAATAGTCTTCTCATAATTTAGGTTTATAATTGGTTAGTAAAAGCTCCTGCCCATCAGGAGCTTTACTTTTTTAACAAAAAAAAGCCGGACTAAACGCTTGTTTAACCCGGACCAAAAATATAATTGTAATTACTTAATTACTTCTTCCTCTAAAAAGCGAAATTAGCCAGATAAGTACCAGTATTACTACAACTACGGCTATAATACCAACAGCAGCGCCTGCTTTAAAAATTCCGCCAACAACAGAACAACTGCTTAGCACCATAATTAGTGCTACAACAAGTATAGAAAGGTTTACTTTTTTCATTTTGCTTTATGTTTAAGTTATGAAGCTAACAGGATGGTTTAAGTATTGTTTTGTACACAGACTGCTGATGCTTCTTTTAGCACCTGTTTTTTGTCATCTGCGGTTAGACCTTTTAGAAATTACCCAAACAATTAATCCCACAAAAATTAATACGGAATAAATACCCATTTTAAAACCGGCCCTGAAAACTCCACCAACTACCATACAACTTTGAAATGTAGTTGTTAAACTAAATAAGCCAAACAGAAACCATTTTTTCATGCTGTAATATTATCAATTTTGAATGGTTTAAAACCTACCTATTTACACTATTCATTTTGGCAGGTTTTTATTCTGGATATTGCCCACTAAAAACAATCAATCTTTGCGCTTTCTTGTTCTTGCACAACAACCAAAACATAATTACTATGAAAAATAAAACAGGAATATTTTTAAATGAATTAGGAACGGCTATTGGCATTGGCGTAATGGCCGGAATTGTTGGAACTGCCGCTATCACCATTTCGCAAATGATTGAAATGAAAATTGATGGCCGCGAACCAAGTTCTGCACCGGCTGATGCAGCTTCTAAAGTGCTTGACATGCAGCCTGCAAATGAAGAAAAAAAATCAAAAGTATCCCAGCAAATCCATTGGGCTTATGGTACATCTTGGGGAATTGCACGCGGATTAATTTCGTTAACCGGATTAAAAGGATGGAAAGCTACTTTAGTACATTTTGCAGCGATCTGGGGAACAGCAAATGTAATGTTGCCTGCATTAGAAGTTGCTCCGCCGGCAACCGAGGAAGATGCTAAAACCATTTCTGTAGATGGTTTGCACCATGCGGTTTATGCTGTTGCTGCAGGTTTAGCTTTTGATGCGATCGCTGAGAAAACTTCTGAAACCGCTTTACATAGAGAATGGGTCTCTGCAAAAAAGTATTTCAAAAAAAAATTAGCATAAGAAATTTATCCAATAAAAAGAGCTTCAGAAAAATTCCCTGAAGCTCTTTTTGTTTTGGTAGCAATTGTTGTTGCTTTAACCTGCCTGCTCCAAAATCTGCTTTCCTAAATGCTGAATTTCTTCTGCACTTAATATTAAAGCTTCATGTCCATTTGGTTCATAAATCCAGATACCATTTTCGTTATCCATCATACATCCACACTCCTGATTGTTATAATATAAACTATACGTTGGCCTTGATTCCGTTTCCACTTTTTCTATTCCAACTTTCATTGTGTGATCTTTTCTCGGTATATCAACACTAAATTGACTCATAATTACTTTTTTTAAATTTTTATTTTTTTTGATGCTGATTTTTATCCGGTAAAAACAGCATTCATTGTAAACTCGGTACTTCTTTTTAAGGAAGTTTTAATCTGTAAATAGCATAAGGCGTAGTGCGCTTGTTTACACCTGCATTATGTTCAGGCGTTTTTTGAATTTGAGAACAGCTTACATACAAATAACCATCTTTAGAAACAGAATAACTATCGGGCCAAATTAAACGTGCATCTTTAACAACAGTAGTCATTTTTAAATTAGGAGAAATTTTTACAATTGATGAATTTTGCACATCACCTAAATACAGGTTTCCCTTTTTATCAAATTCCATTCCATCTGTAACCGCATATTTTCCTAAATCTTCAACATAACCTTTCAGCTTTTGTCCGGGTAAAGTATCATTTCTTAAAAACTCTGTTTTAATACGATACAGTTTAGTATCAGTTAAAGGTTTGTAATACAACCAATCGCCATCCGGAGATAAGGCAATACCATCAGAATCAAATTTAACCGGCTGTCCGTCCTGCTTCAATTCTTTTCCATCAATAATAAATTTAAAATCTTTATCGGTATGAACAGAATAATGGTTTTGCAAAACTTGCCGGGCTTTTCCTGATTTTAAATCAACCACAACAATTCCGCCTGTTCCTGAATTAGTTATATAAGCAAACTGTCTTTTTGTATCTACACGCACATCATTTAAATAACTATGCTCATCGGCAATGCCGCCATCAAAAGTATAAGTCCGCTCAACTTTGTTGGTGTTCATGTTAATTTTAACAAGTTTAAAGCTTTGCTGGTAAACTTTGTCCAACTTTGGTGCAGCAGGATCAATTACCCACATTGCATCTTGATCGTCTATATAAACAGCTTGTACGCAAACCCATTTGTTTTTACCGCTTTCACCTGGTTTCCAACTGTTCATCGTTTCATCAGGATAAGGCTTAACTTTATTACCAGGCAAAACTTCAACTAAAGCATATTTATAAATAGCAGGCGTCCATAAAGGATAATCTGTAAACAATCTTCCTTTTGCAGAAATGGCTACGCCAGTTAACTGATAAGTTGGATCTGAAAAAACCTGTTCAAGTTTTACAGAAGAATTTCCGTTAGGGTTATCTGCAGCTTTATGCCCTGCATTGTTGCCGGTGGTAGCATCGCTGTTTTTATTCGCATCACTGGCAGAAGGCTGGTTGCCGGTTTTATTGTTGTTACAGGAAGCAAAACCAGCAGCCAGTACAACCATGATGTAAGTTAGTATTTTTTTCATGATGACTAAACCTGATTTATGACGAAAAGGTTTAGAAATTTCGTGATGAAAGGTTTCAATACTTACCAAAATTACCTTATAAAAGAAGCATGTACAAGTAGCTGTAATTTCAATGCCAGCGATATTTAATGGTGATGTTTAAAAAATACCAGATAAATTTGTTTGATAATATGATAAGCGGCAAAGCTCCAGAATAAAATAGCAATACTTTTATTGATTATTTTACTGCTGAGTGCAAATTTATTTTTGATGTAATTAGCAGACTTTGCATAGATATATAAACATAAAAATGCGCCAAGCGCAGAACCTAAACTAAAAATAATCAGTTCAAAACCAGAAGCTTCTATCCATTCGTGAGTAATTAAATAAGTGCCGGTAATTAACCAGAACGGAATTTGCATTGGGTTTAAAAAACCCAGGATAATGCCATATTTAATACTGTCTTTATCTGAATAATTTTGGCTTGGTTCTTCATTTCTGTTGCGCCAGGTTACAAATCCGAGAACACTAAACAATACCACCATTACCCAATCAATAATAGTAGATAAATTCATTTGTTGCGAAAGCCAGCTGGCGCCCTGCATAATCAGCAAAGTGAAAAAAAACTCGATAACCGAAAATGCAGAAATAAAATAAATCCCTTGCCTTAAACCGCGATTTATAGTGATTTGTACAAGCGTTAAATTGATATTTCCGGGAGGAACATAGCCAATAAAATTACAGAATATGCCCAAAAAAAATGTTAGAAAAATCATGTAGCAAAAGTAATCAGGTTTTTTAAAACAGAAAGTTTATTAGGTTTTGATTATAGCAAGCATATTACAATTTTTAGTGTATAAAAGAAGCATATTTATAAAAAAGAAAAAACCGCTCTGTTTAAGCGGTTTTTCTTTTTTATAATATTCTAAAACAGTTATGCCTGTTTAGCAAACTGCGCGTTGATGATCAGTTTTATATCTTCTCCAACTACTATAGATCCGGCTTCTGTAATACCGTCCCAGGTTAAGCCAAAATCTTTACGGTTAATTTTGCCGCTTACTTCAAAACCAGCTTTTAAATTTCCATAAAAATCAGTTGCAGAACCACCTAATTCAACCTTTAAAGTAACCGGTTTGGTTACATCTTTTATGGTCAAATTTCCGGTCAGGTTATATTCATCATCATCAACTTTGGTAAAAGAAGTTGATTTAAATGTGATTTTCGGATATTTTTCAGCATCAAAAAAATCAGCAGATTTTAAGTGTGTATCGCGTGCTTCCTGTGTAGTATCAATACTATCTACATCTAAAGTAAAATCAATTTCTGCGTTTTCAAAACTATCTTCAGGGGCTTCGCAGCTCCCTTCAAATTTTCTAAAAAATCCTGTTACCGTAGAAATTACCAGGTGTTTAACTTTAAACTGAACTTCGGAGTGTAATGGGTCTAAGACCCATTTAGTTGCTGTTGCCATTTTATTATTTTTTAAAGGATTAAATATTACTTACAAAGGAAATAAAAATGATTGTTTAAACATCTTATTTTAAAACAATAAAATTATTATTTGAATGTCAAATAGTTACCGGCTTTAACCGTTCTTTTAAAAATTTTCCGGTGTAAGATTTTTTATCTTTTATCAATTTATCCGGCAGCCCTTCAAAAACCAGGTTTCCGCCCCGGTCTCCGCCTTCCGGCCCAATATCAATTACCCAGTCTGCACATTTAATTACATCCATATTGTGCTCAATTACTACAATGGTATTTCCCTGTTCCAATAAAGCATTAAAAGATTTCAACAGTTTTTTAATATCGTGAAAATGAAGCCCGGTAGTTGGTTCATCAAAAACAAACATGGTTTTACTGGCATTATTTCCTTTAATCAGGAAAGAAGCCAATTTAATGCGTTGCGCTTCTCCGCCAGAAAGTGTGTTTGATGATTGCCCCAATTGCACATAACCCAAACCAACTTCTACCAAAGGTTTTATTTTGTTGAGGATTTTGGTTTCTTTTTCAAAGAATATCTGCGCTTCATCAATTGTCATTTGTAAAATATCAGCAACATTTTTATCCTGATAGGTTATATCCAGCACATGTTGCTTAAAACGTTTTCCGCCACAAGCTTCGCAAGGCAGAAAAATATCAGCCATAAATTGCATTTCTATTTTTACTTCGCCTTCTCCCTGACAAACATCGCAACGTCCGCCTTCTACATTAAAACTAAAAGCTGCCGGTTTTAAGCCCGCTGCTTTGGCTGCCGGCAATGCTGCAAATAAATTTCGGATATCGTCCCAGGCTTTAATATAAGTAACCGGATTAGAACGCGAAGAACGGCCAATCGGGTTTTGGTCTACCATTTCTATTTGTTCTATTTTGTTGATATCGCCTTCAATCCCATCGTAGCCACCTGTTTTTTCTCCCGAATAATTGCCCAGGCTTTTTTGCAAAGCAGGATATAAAATCCGTTTAACCAAACTCGTTTTCCCCGAACCGGAAACGCCGGTAACAACTGTAAGCACACCAAGCGGAAATTTTACATCAATGTTTTTCAGGTTGTTTTCGCGTGCTCCTTTTATCAGTATAAAATCGTTCCAGCTTCTGCGTTGTGTTGGCACCGGAATTTCTTCACGCCTGCTTAAATATTTTCCAGTTAAGCTAATCTCATCCGTTAATATTTCATCGTAAGTTCCCGCAAAAACCAACTCTCCTCCGTGTGTTCCAGCTTCCGGCCCAATATCAATCAAATGATCTGCAGCTTGCATAATTTCTTCTTCGTGTTCTACTACTAAAACAGTGTTCCCCACATCTCGCAAAGATTTTAAAACGGTAATTAAGCGTTGTGTATCACGAGGATGCAAACCAATACTTGGCTCATCCAAAACATAAACAGAACCAACCAAACTGCTGCCTAAAGAAGTTGCAAGATTAATTCGCTGTGATTCTCCTCCGGATAAAGTATTAGAAAGCCGGTTTAAGGTGAGATAACTTAAACCAACATCATTTAAAAACTGTAAACGATTGATGATTTCCAACAATAAACGTTTTGCAATTTTTTCATCCTGCTGATTTAAAGTTAGGTTTTGGAAGAAACCTAAGCACTCGTCCATCGGCATCAAAACAATATCTGTAATGGACTTAGAATTTATCTTGACAAAAGAAGCATCCTGCCGCAAACGGCTGCCTTTGCATTCCGGACAAGTTGTTTTTCCGCGGTAACGCGATAACATTACACGGTACTGGATTTTGTAGGTTTGCTCTTCCAGCTCTTTAAAATAAGCGTCCAGTCCGCGGAAGTATTTATTGCCGCTCCAAACCAATTGCTGCTGTTTTGCAGTTAACTGACTATAAGCACGATGGATAGGAAAATCAAACTTAATGGCATTGGTAACCAAAGCATCGTTCCATTCCTTCATTTTTTCGCTTCGCCAGGGCGCAATTGCGCCATCATAAATGGTTTTGCTTTTATCGGGAATCACCAAATCTTCATCAATACCAATTGTTTTGCCGTAACCTTCGCATCTTTTGCAAGCACCATAAGGATTGTTAAAGCTGAAAAAATTAGGTGAAGGTTCCTCAAAACGAATCCCGTCCAACTCAAAACGATCACAAAAAAACTGGTCTGTTTCCGGTTCTTCTTCTGTTGGTTTATAGCGGAGGTAACAATCGCCCCGGCCTTCAAAAAAAGCAGTTTGAACAGAATCTGCAATCCGGCTTAAAGTTTCTTCTTCGGAATTGATAATCACGCGGTCAACTACAATAAAAACCTGATGATCTTCCTTTAATTGTGCATCTTTTACGTTGGTATCTTCCAGGATTTGTTCTATCCGCGAAACCTTTCCTTCAAACAAAACCCTTTGAAAACCTTTTTGCAGCAAAACAGCCAGTTCTTCTTTTAATGTTCTGTTATTGTGCGGATGCAAAGGGCAATAAACGGTAACAGCCGTATCATTTGGTAACGCGGCTGCAAAATTTACGACATCGGTTACGGTATCTTTTTTAACAACTTGTCCTGATTTTGGCGAAATTGTTTTTCCTATCCGGGAGAAAAGCAATTTCAGGTAATCATAAATTTCGGTAGAAGTGCCAACGGTAGAGCGCGGGTTAGATGTAATTACTTTTTGCTCGATGGCAATAGCGGGCGCAATGCCACGGATGTAATCAACGTCCGGTTTGTTCATCCGGCCTAAAAACTGACGGGCATACGAAGAAAGGCTTTCTACATATCTGCGCTGGCCTTCGGCATAAAGCGTATCAAAAGCAAGCGATGATTTACCCGAACCAGACATGCCTGTAATTACGACCAGTTTATTTTTGGGAATGGCCACGGTAAGGTTTTTAAGGTTATGCACCCTTGCACCTGCTATTAAGATATGGTTTTTTGAATCGGTATCTGTTTCTATATTCATTTAATAATTATCTATGGTAAAAGAAGCATCGGGCTAAAACTGTTTATAAAAAAACAAAAATACCGTTTCATTGATATAAAATACCTCTTCATCGATACAATATACCGATAGATTAATAGAAGCAGGTATTTTTAATTTAATATTTGATTTGTTTTATAATAAAAATTTTATTTTATTTGATATTGTATTTGTTTAAACTCCTTTTAAAAACGGACTATCGATAGAACTCTACTATTTCAAATTTTTTTCACTTAAAAAGAATAAGGTAGGCAGGTCTATGGAGTTTAGAGAGACGAGTGATCAGGAGTTGATCAATCTGTACATTTCTGGTAACGAAGCTGGGTTAACAGAACTCATCCGAAGGTACCAATCAAAAATATATACATCTATTTATTTATTAGTAAAAGACGAATATCTGGCCGAAGATATTTTTCAGGATACTTTTATTAAAGTTATTAATACACTTAAAGCAGGTAAATATAACGAAGAAGGTAAATTTTTACCCTGGGTAGCCCGTATTGCACATAATTTAGTAATCGACCATTTCCGAAGGGAGAAAAGAACACCTTTGGTTAACAATGGAGAGGACTTTGACATTTTTGAAGTTTTGGGCCAGTATGATGAAAGCGCAGAAGACAAAATGGTACGCGAACAAACCTATATTGATTTAAAAAAACTGATCCATTTGCTGCCATCAGAACAGAAAGAAGTTTTGATTATGCGCCATTACGGCGACCTTAGTTTTAAACAGATTGCCGATATTACCGATGTTAGCATTAATACAGCTTTAGGCCGCATGCGTTACGCTTTAAATAATTTAAGAAGGATGATGTTAAGCAAGGAATTGTTACTGAAAGATTAGTATAATTTTTACACTTTATAATATTTTTTTTGGGTTTCCGTTCAAATGCTAACAGACTTTAAAATCTCTACAAGCTTATGACCGAAACCTCTACAAAAAACAATGTAAACCCTGTTAGCAACAACGGTTGTGTAACCGAAGACATGGATGATTTTCCGGATGAATTAGATGCCAAGCACCAGCAGTTGTATTTAACGATAGCAACACATTTAAGCCTGATTCAAATTCATCCGAAAGAAGAAACTGTTCTTAAAATCATTAGCTACTCCAGGGCAAAAAAATAATTTTTCATACAAAACAAAGCCTGTTTCTTTAAAAAATGAACCGGGCTTTGTTGCTATGCTTCTTTTATGGCATAAAAATTTAAATGAAATTTGTATGGAAATTGGAAGGCTAAAATTTATTTAGGTTTGTAACATGCTTAAAACAGATCGTTATAAAGCTTTTGTTGCTTATTTTTCTGCCCATCAACCTAATCCTGTTACAGAACTTCATTACAATTCGCCTTATGAATTATTGGTTGCCGTTATCCTTTCGGCGCAATGTACAGACAAGCGTATCAACCAGGTTACACCCGCCCTTTTTGCCCGTTTTCCAACACCGGAAAGTTTGGCAGCAGCAACAGTTGAGGAGGTTTATACTTACATCAAAAGTGTAAGCTACCCGAACAACAAAGCCAAACATTTGGTTGGAATGGCTAAAATATTAGTTGCAGAATTTAATGGAATTGTTCCGCAAGGCATAGATGATTTACAAAAAATGCCGGGCGTTGGCCGTAAAACAGCTAATGTAATTTCTTCTGTTGTTTATCAGGAACCTGCCATTGCGGTAGATACACATGTTTTTCGTGTGTCGAACCGGCTTGGCCTTACCTTTAATGCAAAAACACCTTTGGCTACAGAAATGCAGTTAATGAAGTATTTGCCGAAAGAATTACTGGGTGTTGCCCATCACTGGCTTATTTTGCACGGGCGTTATATTTGTGTTGCACGAAACCCTAAGTGCGAAATTTGCCCGCTTACCCATTTTTGCAAATACTTCCAGCAGATGAATACAGAAACGGCGTTGAAGAAAAAGGAACTTCAACAGATGCAAAAAGCAAAGCTAATTCAAAAAAACAGAAAACTGAACCCAATTGCTGCCCGGCTTAAAAAATATACCATACCAAATACAGTTGATAGTATTGATTGAATTAAGTATGTTTACTACTTCTTTTATGCCTGTTTTTATTATATTTTTTTGATAAAAAAATTAGCATAATATAATTATTTCATCTACCTTAGCGCCTGAAAAACTAAAATAATGAGTACAGATAAAAATAGTACAGATAAATTAAAAGCGTTACAGCTTACTTTAGATAAACTTGAAAAATCGTATGGTAAAGGTACGGTAATGAAATTAGGCGATACTGCTATTGATCCGGTAGAAGTTATTTCTACAGGTTCCCTCGGTTTGGATATTGCATTGGGCGTAGGCGGTTTGCCAAAAGGACGTGTAATTGAGATTTACGGGCCAGAATCATCGGGTAAAACCACGCTGGCAATCCATGCTATTGCAGAATGTCAGAAAAAAGGAGGCATTGCAGCTTTTATTGATGCAGAACATGCTTTCGATCGTTTTTATGCACAAAAATTAGGCGTTGATATTGAGAATTTACTTATCTCGCAACCTGATAATGGCGAACAAGCTTTAGAAATTGCAGATAATTTGATCAGGTCCGGCGCAATTGATATTATTATTATTGATTCCGTTGCAGCTTTGGTACCAAAAGCAGAGATTGAAGGTGAAATGGGCGATTCTAAAATGGGATTGCAGGCACGTTTAATGTCGCAAGCGTTGCGTAAATTAACTGGCATGATCAGCAAAACCGGCTGTTGTTGTGTATTTATTAACCAATTACGTGAAAAAATCGGTGTCATGTTTGGCAACCCGGAAACAACTACCGGTGGTAACGCCTTAAAGTTTTATGCTTCTGTCCGGTTGGACATTCGCCGTACTTCGCAAATTAAAGATACGGACGAAGTTTCTGGTAACCGGGTAAAAGTGAAAGTTGTAAAAAACAAAGTAGCCCCGCCTTTCCGTTTGGCTGAGTTTGATATTATGTTTGGAGAAGGAATTTCTAAAGCCGGTGAGATTATTGATTTAGGTGTTGAATACAACATCATCAAAAAATCCGGCTCTTGGTTTAGTTATGGCGAAACGCGTTTAGGACAAGGCCGTGATGCCGTAAAAAATATCATCCTGGATAATCCTGAAATGATGGAAGAACTGGAAGTAAAAATCAGGGAAGCAGTTACCGGCGTAGAAGCTGTAACAGAACAAGAATAAGTATACTTCTTATAAAAAAATACCTGCTAAAAGAAGCATCTGATTTAACAGTCAGATGCTTCTTTATTTTCCGCCTGTTCTGGCATACATATAAATAATAGCAAGGATCACTCCTAAAACCAGGACTATTAAACCGGTAGAACGCCTTTTTTTATCCTGCCACATCACCCAAAACAAAAATGCAACTAACGGAACTACAAAAATTGCCCAAAAAATTAAAGAAGCTGTACTCATTTTATCCTATTAAAATTGCATTCTGGCCAAAGGTGCTATTTGTTGGCCAACGAAATCCTGTTTTAAAAATTTATAATATCCGGTCATGGCAATCATGGCAGCATTATCGGTACAATATTCAAATGCAGGAATATAACAGTTCCAATGCTGCTGATCTGCTGTTTGCTGCAATAAATTCCGCAAACCAGTATTAGCAGAAACGCCGCCAGCCAATGCTATTTCTTTTATTTGATATTGATCTGCTGCCTTTTTTAATTTATTGATCAAAATTGTTGCAATTCTTTTTTCGATAGAAGCACAAAGATCATTCATATTCTCTTTTAAAAAATCAGGATTTGCGGCAACTTTATCCCTTACAAAATACAGGAATGCTGTTTTTAGCCCACTAAAACTAAAGTTCAAACCCGGAATTTGCGGTTCAGGAAAATGAAAAGCTTCGGGATTACCGGTACGTGCATATTTATCAATTAAGGGTCCGCCGGGATAAGGCAACCCTAAAATCCGGCTTGTTTTATCCATTGCTTCCCCGGCTGCATCATCCAGTGTTTGCCCTATAATTTCAAAATCAAAATCAGTTTTAACCAATACAATTTGCGTATGTCCGCCAGAAACGGTAAGGCAAATAAAAGGAAATCTGGGTTTAGGCGCTTCAATAAAATTAGCCATAATGTGCGCTTGCATGTGGTTAACTTCTATTAAAGGCAGGTTTCGGGCAAGTGCAAAAGCTTTTGCAAAAGAAACACCAACCAGCAAAGCGCCTAAAAGACCGGGACCGCGGGTAAAACTAACCGCATCAATATCATTTTTTGTAACTTTAGCCGTTAATATAGCTTGCTGAACGGCAGGGATAATATTTTGCTGATGTACACGGGAGGCTAACTCCGGAACAACACCACCATAAGCAGCATGGATACTCTGGCTGGTAATTACGTTACTAACCACAGAGCTATCTATGCAAATGGCGGCAGAGGTTTCATCACAAGAAGATTCTATCCCTAAAATTACAGGCATTTGTTTATTTTATACTAAGCTGCAAAGTTATTAAAAAAGCACTCAAAATAACGTTACTGGTCCTGCTCCTCCTCATTCTGATGCTGGGGCTGCTTGTATTTTCTTTTCAATTTAAGCCGGTACAAACCTGGGCAGCCAAAAAAGCAACGCATTATTTATCAAAGGAACTAAATACAAAAGTTGATATTAAAAGCTTGTATATCAAACCTTTTTCTTCTGTTGTTCTGGAGGGTTTGTATGTTTTGGACAAGCAAAAAGACACTTTATTAAGAACGCCGTTATTAACCGTCCAGCTTAGCGGTTTTTCTGTTTTTAACAGTATTTCCGACCGTAAAATTGATTTTAAAAACATCACGCTTACAGATGGCTCTTTTTACCTGAAAAAACTGAAGAACAAGCATACCAACCTGCAATTTATATTAGATTATTTCAACTCAGGCAGTAACGCTCCAAAAAAGAAAAGTAAACCCTGGACTACCAATTTTGAAAGAATAACCCTGAACAACTTTCATTTTAGGTATAAAAATCAATTGGTAGATACCATAATTAACGGCGTAAACTTTGATGATATTAATTTGACCGGCTTAAATATTGCAACAAGCCATCTCGATTTAAAAAACCATTTGTTTAAAGCAGCTATCGAAAACTTAGCTTTTAAAGAAAAAAGTGGTTTTATCGTACAAAAACTTGCTTCCTTGGTCACGATTGATACCAACCAGATCGAACTGCAAAAGCTTACGCTAAATACGCCTCATTCCAGAGTAAGAAACTATTTCAGGATGGGCTTTAAAAGCTTTGATGATTTTGATAATTTTGAGCATAAAGTGATGATGACGGCAGATTTTAAAGATGCCCATTTATCATCTGCTGACATTGCTTTTTTTGCTGATAAATTGCACCATGTTAAGTTTGAACTTGGATTGGATGGCGTGGTAAAAGGTAAAGTGGATAACCTGAAAGCTAAAAACCTGGCTGTGCAAGCCGGACAGGCAACCTACATTAAGGGAAATTTCAGTATGAAAGGCTTGCCCGATTGGGAACAGACTTTGATGGAGCTGAACATTGAACAGGTTTCGACCAATAAAAAAGACCTCGATCTTCTATACAAGAATTTTGCCGATAAAAGAAGCAGTGCCATTCCGGCAATCGTAGATAAGTTTGGAAACATTAGCTTTAGCGGGCAATTCACAGGTTTCCAGAATGACTTTGTAGCTTATGGGAAGTTTAAAACCAAGCTGGGCAGTTTTAGCTCTGATGTGAACATGAAGATCAAAGGTGATGTGCCAAGTTACAGCGGCAACATTAAAACCTTTGATTTTAATTTCGGAAGTTTATTAAATGAACCTTCTTTAAACCGCGCTACCATTTCTGCCGATGTTAACGGCGCGGGTTTCGATTTAAAGACGCTTACTGGTAAACTGGATGCAAAAATCCAGTCGTTGGATTTTAACCGCTACCGTTACAGCAATGTAAACGTTAACGGTACTTTCCGCAAAAAATATTTTGATGGGGCAGTTTTGGTTAACGATCCGAACTTAAAATTAAATTTTAAAGGAAACGTAGATTTAAACCCTGCTTTACCTGTGTTTCACTTTAAATCGGATATAAAAGGGGCACAATTGAACAAGCTTCATTTTTTAAAAGATACCCTTTCTGTTGATGCCCAGTTTAGTTCTAATTTTTCAGGGAACAGTATTGATAACATCAATGGCAATTTATTGTTAAGGCAGGTAAGGTTAACCAACCCAAGTAATAATTACCTGGTAGATTCTTTGTATTTTGCTGCTGAAGGAACAGGCAGGTCACGGGAACTTACGCTAAAATCTTCTCTTGCCGACGGAAGCTTAAAAGGCGATTACGATTTAAATACCTTGCCGTCCTACTTTAAAACACTGGTAAAAAAATATATTCCTTCGCTTCAAACTAAATTTGTTCCGCCAAAACCTCAAAATTTTGCCTTCCGCCTAAACCTGAAAAATTTAGACCCGATTACAACAATCTTTATCCCGAAATTAAAAATTCCGGAACAGGGAACTTTTGTAGGTAATTTTAATTCTTTCAACAAAACAGCAACGCTAAATGGTTTGATTAAAACAATCCAGTATGATAAAATGGTTTTTCATGATCTTTTGATCGATGAAAGTACGGTGGATGATTTTATTGGTGTAAATATTTCTTTAAGTAAGGTTAATATTACCGACAGCCTTTTTATCAAAGACATCAACATTACCAACTTTTTAAAGCGCGACAGCTTAAACTTCAACATTAAACTTTCTGATAAAAATGCTATTAACCAATTGGATTTATACGGATTGGTTGAATTTGGAAGGGACACTACTGCAAAACTCAAAATTTTGCCTTCAGACATTATTATTGAACAGCAGAAATGGCGCATTGCAGAACAGGTAAGGATCAGGCTGCTGGAAAATGCACGAACACAAATTGCCAATTTTGTATTATCAAACGGCGTACAAAAAATTGGAATTGATGGCTATATTTCTCCTAAACCTGACGATAAGCTCAAGGTTACTTTTGATAATTTCAACCTCGCTTCTTTAGATCAGTTAACCAAATCTGCCGGTATCAAGCTCAGTGGCGTTTTAAACGGAAATGCTGTATTAAACGCAGTTACCAATAATCCGGGAGTAGAATCTGACTTGCATGCAGATTCCATCAGCATTAATAAAACTTTAATTGGCAACCTGAAGCTTTCGGCCCAATTAGATAATGCCAATAAAACAGCATTAGTCAACCTAAATTTACTAAACAAGGGTTTGGAAACATTGAATGTAAATGGCAAATATAACCTGGCAAGTGAGGACAATAAGCTTGATTTTCATGTTAAAATGAACCAGACAGAAGCTGTAATTCTTGACCCTTTGGTAAATGACCTGGTTTCTAAATTAAGCGGGCATATTTCTGCAGATCTTGACATAACCGGTATGCCGGAAAAACCTCAAATTAATGGCAGCATTAGTTTGCAAAATACGGGTTTAACTATTAACTATTTAAAAACCCCTTACATTATTAACGATAATGTTGTTGTTAAAAACAGCATTATAGAAATTAATAACCTGCAACTGAAAGACAACAGGAAAGGCACTGGTATTGTAAATGGTACGGTCAATTTGAATAATTTATCAAACCCTGATATTGAAGCAACTATTGATGCAAGAAACCTGCTGGCTTTAAATACGGCCTTTAAAGATAACCGTTTGTATTACGGTACTGCTTTTACCACCGGAAAATTCAGTTTTAAAGGCCCGACCGACAATATGCGGATCGATATCAAAGCTAAAACGGAAGAAGGCACCGTGTTTAACATTCCGCTTAACTCATCCAGTACAGCGAGCAATTACGATTTTATTACTTACATCAGCAGGAATTCTTCTAAAAATATAAAAAAAGACCGTTCGTTTAACGGCGTAACACTCAATTTTGACCTTACCATTGATGAAAAAACACTGGTTAAAATCACTACAGATTATGGTCAGTTAGAAGGAAGCGGAACAGCCAATAACCTCCAACTGAACATTAACAGTTCCGGTGATTTTGAGATGCGCGGGGATTATTTAATTTCTAACGGAAAATTTGAGTTTACGGCACAAAACTTTATCAGTAAAGTATTCCAGGTAAACGAAGGAGGAACGATCCGCTGGACAGGCGACCCATCCAACGCAGAAATCAACTTAAAAGCAATTTACGAAGTACGTACAGATATTAACGATTTGTATAGGGCCGCAGGGTTACCAAATGCACAAGAAAGCCAGCAAAAACTGGTAGAGGCAGAAATGATTTTGACCAAATCATTAACCCACCCGGAAATTGATTTCAACTTTAATTTTCCAAACGATCCTGCTATAAAAGATGAACTGGCCGCTTATTTAAACGATGCAACCAACCGCAATCAGCAAGCGTTAAGTTTAATTGTAAGACGGAAATTTGCAACCGGAACAGGCGGCGAAAATCTGACCAAAGAAGTTGGCAGCACGGCACAAGATGCTATTAGCGAGTTTGCTTTTAATAAACTGAACAATTTTATTTCGCAATCGAATATTAAAAACTTCGATCTGAATATCCGTTCTTTTAACGATGCCAGTGCATCTTTTCGATTATTTAATAACCGCTTGTTGTTAAACGGAAGTCTGTACAATAACCAGGTAGGAAACGACCTTTTTAATCAGAATACAACAACTCTTTTCAACTCAAATTTCAGTAATTTTACTAAAGATTTTGAAGCTCAGTATTTGATTTCTAAAGACGGAAAGTTAACGGCCAAATATTCTTACCGGGCTTTAAACAGCACGACTTTAAATACCATTAACGACCAATTGGGCCTGCAATATGTTAACGGTTTAGGTTTGGTTTACCAGCAGGATTTTGATTCCTTTTCAGAATTTTTAAGGAATATTTTTAACCGGAGAAGAAACAGCAGAAAAAATCCGGCACCGGGCAGCGGAACTTCCAAAACCAATACTGTATTGGATGATAATTAAAGCTGAACATAAAAAGCAATGCTTCTTTTATCACCTAAAAATTTTAATTGACACTATTTTTTAGGTGATAAAAGAAGCATCCGGAAAAAATCAAAAACTTATATATCTTTTAAAATGGCATGACCCATTTTATCGCGTTTTGTTTTTAAATACGTTTCGTTATGTGGGTTGGAGGAAATTTCTATGGGTAAAGTTTCTACAATTTCCAATCCATAACCTGATAATCCGGTACGTTTTTTAGGATTATTAGTCAGCAGTTTCATCTTGGTGATGTTTAAATCCCTGATTATCTGTGCGCCTACTCCGTAATCGCGCTGGTCCATTTTAAAACCCAGTTGTAAGTTTGCTTCAACAGTATCAAAACCGTTTTCCTGCAAATGGTAGGCTTTTAATTTGTTAATCAAACCAATACCGCGCCCTTCCTGGTTCATATAAACAATCACGCCTTTGCCTTCTTTCTGGATAATTTCCATCGCTTTGTGCAATTGCGGGCCGCAATCGCAGCGGCAGGAACCAAAAATATCACCTGTAATGCACGAACTATGTACCCTTACCAAAACAGGTTCATCCGGTTCCCATGTTCCTTTTACCAGTGCAATATGATGTTCGCCCGTACTCTTTTGGGTATAAGCAATCATATCAAAATCTCCCCATTGGGTCGGCATTTTTACCGAAATTTCTCTTTGGATAAGGCTTTCCGAATTCATCCGGTATTTAATCAGGTTTTCGATAGAAATAATTTTCATATCAAGCTCCTTTGCCATTACCTCTAAATCAGGCATACGCGCCATATCGCCATCCTCTTTCAAAATCTCACAAATCACACCTGCAGGTTCAAAACCAGCTAAAACAGCCAAATCTGTTGCTGCTTCTGTATGGCCGGCACGCCTTAATACGCCGCCTTCTTTAGAAATTAAAGGGAAAATATGGCCTGGCCGCCCTAAATCAGAAGGTTGGGTTGTGGGATCAATAATGGCTGAAATGGTTTTAGAACGATCTGAAGCAGAAATACCGGTAGTGCAGCCGTGGCCAACCAGATCGACAGAAACGGTAAAATTGGTTTCGTGGGAAGCTGTATTATTGCCAACCATCAGATCAAGTTCGAGACGTTGCGCGATAGAACGGACCACCGGAACACAAATTAACCCGCGGCCATAACGTGCCATAAAATTAATTACTACAGGTGTTGCATGATGGGCAGGAATAAAAAAATCACCTTCATTTTCGCGGTCTTCATCATCCACAATAATGATCATTTTACCGGCTTTTATATCTTCAATAGCTTCTTCTATACTGCTTAACATCTTTTTATAATTAAAAAATAGTTTTACGGATAAATGGGATTCAGGACAGGAATGTTTTATCCGTTATACTTAAAAGCAAAACTAAGTATTAATAAAGATGTGGCAGTCGGCAGATTGTCAAATCAACTGATACTGTTTTTAAGGGATAATTCTGGTTGTTCCGTTCCAATTTTTTGCCGGTAAAAGAAGCATCAGGCTGAAGCAGCATCCGAAGAGCCGAAAATTTTTGATTTTTTTTCGATCAGCTTTAAAAATACTTTTTTATAAATATCTACATCAAAAATGGCAGAATCTGTTGCAGCTTTATAAGTTAAAAATATGCCTAAAGGCGTTAAAACAACAATGGCAATCCACATGCCTATTGCCGGAGGAATATGGCCATCTTTAGCTGATTTTTCTCCAATGGTAGAAATGATATGATAAATGAGAAAAAAAGCTACCGAAACAACAACCGGCAAACCTAAACCGCCTTTACGGATGATGGCGCCTAAAGGTGCACCAATTAAAAATAGCACTAAACAGGCAGCCGATAAAGTAAATTTACGCTGATATTCTACAATCATGCTCCGTATGCCTCTCGAGGTATCTTTTTCTCGTTCAACTTTCGAATCTAACAGATCTTTTAAGGCCCTTGCTTCCCCCAAAGCAACATTAACTGCACCTAAGCGTTCGGTTGGTTTAAAAGAGGACAAAACACCTTTATCAATATTATAACCTATCTGATGCAGCTTTCGCTGGTAAGGAACAGCAAAATACTTAACATAAGGCCTGAAAACCTGAAATTCTGTTCTTAATGCACTATCCAGGCCATGCTCTGCAATTTTTCTGGTTTGGGCTAATTGTTTAATATTCATCATCTGGTAAGCGCTTTTAAACTCACTTTCGGATGTACGCTTAAATTTAAGGTTAGAAAGGTCGAACTTCTGTTCCGTTTCTTTAAACCTTAAACGGGTTAATCGCTGCCGCGGGTTAAAACCTTTATCGCCATTGGTTTCTTCGTAACGGATGCCGTTTTTAAGCTTTAACACTAAAAAAGAGTCATCCGGCGTGCGGTACATGCTTCCCTCCTTTGCAAAAACAACAGAATTATTACCGGTAGATTGATTTTTTTCATAAATCATCATATCATAAAGCCTTTGCCCGTCCGGATCTTTTTTTCGGACACGGATAGAATAGCCGGGAAAATTGCTGCTAAAAATACCTTCGGGCAATAAATTGGTTGACTTTTGCTGACGGGCATCGTAGAGTAACGAATAATACTTGAGGTTGGCCACCGGAAGCATATAATCCGAAAACATAAAAGCAGTTATGCTTAATAATGCTACGACAATAACCATTGGGTACATAGCACGGCTTAAAGATACACCTGCCGATTTGATGGCAACCAGTTCATAATTTTCGCCCAGGCTGCCAAAAGTCATAATGGAAGAAAGCAAAATGGCAAGCGGCAGTGCCATAGCCACATTTGTGGCCGAAGCATACATCATTAATTCCAGGATGATATACCATTCAAAGCCTTTTCCTATCAAATCATCAATGTATTTGAACAGGAACAGCATCAGCAAAACAAACATCACTATAAAAAAAGTGACGAAGAATGGCCGTATAAAAGCTTTAAGTATAAGCAGATGTATCTTTTTCACGAATCGTTTTCCTTTTTGACATGCTTCTTTTAGGCACTTAAATTATGCGCCTAATACACTAATTAAATAAGCAATCTGGTTATTCCAGATCAAAGTACGTTCATTTATATTTTCTTCGGTAGCAAAATCAGTAATGCCCAATGCTACATCGTTTGTTAATTCATCCTGAATAATTTCCATTTCAAAATAACTCTGCGGGTCATCGTCCATCCACCTAAACCTAACAAACTTATTTTCTTTCATTCCTAACAACTTGGCATTCTGCTTTTCATCGTCCCATGAAAAAGTATAAATCTGGTCTTTTATGTTTACATCGTCTGCAAACCACTGCGCCAAACCATTTGGTTCGCTTAAAAAGCTGTACAAAATTTTGGGAGATGAATTTATTTCATATTCAATTTTAAATTTTTTCTTATCGCTCATATAACGTTATACGGAATTTTTAGGTTGAAAATGTAAATTTTAACAATTTTTCTTATTAAAACTAATTTCTGATATATTTGCACCTTATTTAAAACGAGGCGGGGTAGCTCAGATGGTTAGAGCGTAGGATTCATAACCCTAAGGTCGGCAGTTCGATCCTGCTCCCCGCTACATTGTTACAAAGCCTTTAAGTTATAAAACTTAAGGGCTTTTTCTTTTAACGAAAACCTTTTCCGGTTTTTACAATTTACATTTTTATTTGAACTATGCTGCTGAAAATTTACCCTGAAAACCCAAATGAAAAAGCCATTGCACAAGTGGTTGAAGTATTGCGAAAAGGCGGACTGGTTATTTATCCAACCGATACGGTTTATGGTATAGGCTGTGATATTACCAACCAGCATGCTATTGAAAAGGTTTGCCAGCTGCGGAAGATGAACTGCAGCAAGGCTAACTTATCTTTTATCTGTTACGACCTTAGCCATATTTCAGATTACATCAAACCTATTGACAATACTGTTTTTAGGGTGCTAAAAAAAGCATTACCCGGTCCGTTCACTTTCATTTTTAATGCGAGCAATTTAGTACCAAAACTATTAAGTTCGAATAAAAAAACGGTCGGTATCCGTATCCCGGATAATAATATCCCGCGCGAAATCGTAAAAGCTTTAGGCAATCCAATCCTCACTACTTCTATCAAAGATGACGATGATATTCTGGAGTATTCAACCGATCCGGAACTCATCCACGAAAAGTATGAAAACCTGGTTGATTTGGTAATTGATGGTGGTTACGGCGATAATATTGCTTCTACAGTGGTTGATTGTACAACCGGCGAGTTTAATATTATTCGGGAAGGCAAAGGCGATTTGCAGCAATATTTATAAGAATATATTTTTCAGCACGATTTTTTCTATATACTATTTGTATTAATCGTGTTACCAATGAAAAATCTATTTTCTATCCTAAAAACAGTAGTAATCTGCTTCCTGATCTACAAATCTTTGTTCTATGCCTTTCTGTTTTTAGTTTCAGGTATGTGGATTATTACTGTTTTACTGCTCATACTGTTTGCTTATCTATGCACCAGCTTATTTACAGAAGGCATCAGAATAAATAATTATTTAAAAAGTTTTAAACAACAGCAAAGTTTTAAACATATTGATTGGAAAGAAAAGTTTTCAAAACCAAACCTGATCAGTAAGATCAGCAAACGCTTTTCTTCGGAAACTGCCTGACAATCAATACAGCCTACATCTATTTACCTTAACATACTTCTTTTATCAGGCATTTTTTTTATGCCATAAAAGAAGTATACAACTTCCATATTATTAAATTTATAAAGCCTTCTGTTAAGGTTTCCCGCCTTAAAACCGAAAAAAATCTTACTTTTGCATCCCGTACACAAGGGTTTGTTTCAGATATAAATCTGCTACAGCCCATCAAGTTAAAGCATGACTAAGTATATTTTTGTTACGGGCGGCGTTACCTCTTCGTTAGGTAAAGGCATTATTTCAGCTTCATTAGCCAAACTTCTCCAGGCCCGCGGTTACCGGGTTACGATCCAGAAATTCGATCCTTATATCAATATCGATCCAGGAACAATGAACCCTTACGAGCATGGCGAATGCTATGTAACAGAAGATGGCGCCGAAACAGATTTAGATCTGGGCCATTACGAACGTTTTTTAAATACGCCTACTTCCCAGGCTAATAATATTACTACCGGAAGGATTTATCAGAACGTAATTAACCGCGAACGCGAAGGCGATTATTTAGGAAAAACAGTTCAGGTAGTTCCGCATATTACAGACGAGATCAAACGTAATTTCAGGATTTTGGGTGAGAATGGCGAGAACGATATTGTTATCACAGAAATTGGCGGAACAGTTGGCGATATCGAATCTTTACCTTTTGTAGAGGCTGTGCGACAGTTTCGTTGGGAAACAGGTTCAAGTAATTCATTAGTAATTCACTTAACCTTAGTTCCTTATCTTGCTGCTGCAGGAGAATTAAAAACAAAACCAACGCAACATTCCGTAAAAATGTTGCTGGAATATGGTATTCAGCCAGATATTTTAGTTTGCCGTACAGAGCATCACTTAAACCAGGAACTGCGTAAAAAAATTGCGCTTTTTTGTAATGTAAACATCAATGCGGTGATTGAATCTATCGATGCTTCTACCATTTACGATGTGCCTTTACTGATGCTGAAGGAACAGTTAGATAAAACAGTTTTAGCTAAATTAAAGCTTTCGCAAAACAAAGAACCCGACCTGGAAAACTGGAAAGATTTTTTAGGCCGGTTAAAAAACCCGACAGGTGAAATCCGGGTTGGTTTGGTCGGAAAATATGTGGAACTGCCAGACGCTTATAAATCTATCACCGAAGCTTTTATTCATGCTGGTGCAAAAAATGAGTGTAAAGTAAACGTTAAATACATTCATTCAGAAGGTTTAACAATAGAAAATGCCTCCGAAAAAATGCGTGGTCTACATGGCGTTTTAGTTGCTCCTGGATTTGGCCAGCGCGGTATAGAAGGTAAAATTGAAGCTATCCGTTACGTACGGGAACATGAAATCCCTTTTTTTGGGATTTGCCTGGGCATGCAATGCGCGGTAATTGAATATGGCCGGAATGTTTTAAAAATAGCTGATGCCAACAGCAGTGAAATGGATGAAAACACACCAAATCCGGTTATTTCAATGATGGAAGAGCAAAAAAGCATCACCAGTAAAGGCGGAACAATGCGTTTGGGCGCTTATCCTTGCGATATTCGTAAAAACACCAAAACAGCTTCTGTTTATGGCAAAACACATATTACAGAACGCCACAGGCACCGTTACGAGTTTAACAATGCTTATTTAAAGCAATATGAAGATGCAGGCATGGTGCCTTCCGGTATCAACCCCGAAAACGGTTTGGTGGAGATTGTAGAATTAAAAAACCATCCTTTTTTCATCGGCTCGCAATTTCATCCCGAATTAAAATCAACAGTTGCTAATCCGCATCCGCTTTTTGTTAACTTTGTGGCCGCTTCTATGGCCTACGCCAAAAAGAAGAATTTAGCTATATAAATAGGTCACTTTAAAAAAGAATGGATAGAAATACATTTACAGGGTTATTCCTGATCCTGGTTATCCTGGTCGGTTCCACATTTTTGCTCAAGCCATCGCAGGAAGAAATCAAAAAAGAACAGCAGCGAAAAACGTTAGATTCCCTCCGTAAAATAAACGGCGGCAAACTGAAAGCACCAACTACAAATGCTTCTTTTACCCCACAAAAAACGGTAATAGCAGATTCTGCTGTATTAAAAGGGCCGTTGGGCAATGCCATTACAGCAGCACCCAAATTAGTAACGTTAGAGAATAAAGAATTAAAAGTTACTTTATCTACACAAGGCGGACGCATTCTTTCGGTAGAATTAAAAAACGAAAAAACGTTTGATAAAAAACCGCTGATTTTACTTAGTCCGGAGCAAAGCAAGTTTGGTTTAAGTTTAAATGTAGAAGGCAAACAGATTCAAACTAACGATCTTAATTTTATACCAAGCGCACCAGCTTTAAATGTTAGCGGAAAGGATTCAAGTACATTAACCATGCACTTAGCTTATGGCGTTAATCAATCCATCGATTATGTTTATTCTTTAAAAGGCGAAGGTTATAAAGTTGGATACACTTTGATATTGAACAACATGAACAATGTTGTAAATGCCAGAAATAACCAGGTTACTTTGGATTGGGAAGCCAGTTTACGCAAGCAGGAACGCGATATGAAAATGGAGCGTACCTACTCCACCGTTTACCTGGAAGATACAGAAGGCGGAATTAATGATTTAAGCTTAACCAAAGACGATCAGAAAAATTTTACTGATAAAAAAATCCAGTGGGTTTCTTTTAAACAGCGATTTTTCTCTAATGTACTGATTACTAAAGACGGCTTTACCAGCGCTGATGTTGCTGTTGCTACTGATATTAACTCTAACGATGTAAAACAGATGTCTGCCAAAATGCAATTGCCTTATTCTGGTGCTGCTTCTGTTAGTTATCCAATGGAGTTTTACTTTGGGCCAAATCGTTTTTCAACATTAAAAGCGCAAGGCTACCATTTGGAGCGACAGATCGATTTAGGCTGGGGGCCATTAAAATACATCAACCGTTTTGCGGTTTTGCCGGTGTTTAACTTCCTGAAAGCTTTTAACTGGAATTATGGATTGATCATTCTGGTATTGACCGTTTTATTGAAACTGGTTTTGTTTCCGCTTACCTACAAGTCATATTTATCGATGGCTAAAATGCGGGTTTTAAAGCCGGAAATGGATGAAATTAAAGGTAAAGTCGGCGAAGATAATCCAACTTTATTACAACAGGAATACTTGAAATTGTACAAAAAAGCAGGCGTAAACCCATTGGGCGGCTGTTTGCCTCTGGTAATCCAAATGCCAATTATCCTGGCTTTCTTCCGTTTTTTCCCAAATTTATTTGAATTGCGCGGACAAAGTTTTTTGTGGATGCACGATCTTTCGACTTATGATTCTGTCATCAGCTTTCCGTTAATTCCGTTTTTAAATTGGGACCACATTAGTTTAATGTGTTTGCTGATGACGATCTCAACCCTAATTCAAACTTATTTTAACAACCAAACTTCGGGTGCAACCGGGCAAATGAAATATATTGGTTACATCACGCCGCTTATTTTCTTTGGAGTTTTAAACAGTTATCCGGCAGGCTTAAATTATTACTATTTCTGCGCCAATATTTTAACGTTCTCCCAACAGTATTTTATCAGGTTGATGGTAGATGATAAAAAAATTCACACTCAGATCCAGGAAAACAAAAAGAAACCGGAAGACCCGAACAAAAAGAAATCGGGCTTTGCTGCAAAAATGGAAGAATTGATGCGCCAGCAAAGGCAAACGCCAGCTATCCAAACCAAAAAGAAATAGTAATTTTTAGGTGATAAAAAGAGCATTGGAATTTGATTTTTGATGCTCTTTTTGTTTAAAGATAATTATCACTTTTGTTATATTAAAAAGATCTTTTTAGAAAGATCTTTTTAGAAAGTTGCTTTGATTGATTCCCAAAAAACTGATGTAGAATATTTGTCTTGTTAAAACAAAAGATGAAATTTGAAAAGATAAAAGCTTGCGTTTTATGAAAACAATTTCTGTAGCTGAGTTTGAAAATAGTTTTTTAGAAGTGATTGAACAAGTAAAATCTGGAGAACAGATTGCTGTTACTTCTGAAAAAGCAGAGCAAATTATCGGTTATTTCCTTCCAGAAATCTCTTTGCAAAAACCTAAGCCTAAATTAGGGTTATTAGAAGGCAAAGCAACAGTAGTATTTCACGATGATTTTAAGATGACTGATGAAGAATTTATAAGTTTATAATTCTCTGAAGGAAATATTTCTCCAATTGTAACTTTTTATTCACACACCAATTTTTATCCTGTAAAAACAGCATATTTAAGCTTTAACGAAAGTTTAAATCATGCAAAAATTATTACTACTGCCTTTACTGTGTTTTTTGTTTGCTACAACGTCGGCACAAACAACAGCTAAAAAACCATTAGACCATTCAGTTTACGATGGCTGGCAAAACATCGCTAATGACCGTATAAGCGATGATGGCAAATGGATTTTATATGTTGTAAAACCGCAAGTTGGCGATGCAAATCTGGTAATTTCCACTTCTAAAAACAGTAATAAAATAACAGTTCCGCGCGCAGACACTGCACGTATTACGGCTGATTCTAAGTATGCTGTTTTTCTGATCCGTCCTTTCTATGCAGCTACACGTTTGGCAAGGATTAAAAAGAAGAGACAGGATGAATTTCCAAAAGATACATTAGGATTACTTGCATTAGGTTCAACACAAATTACAAAAATCCCATCCGTAAGATCATTTAAAATAGCAGAAAAAGCATCAGTAATCGCTTACTTGGCTTCCAGCGATACTTTAAAAAGGCCTGCTGCTTCGGATACTTCACGAAGAGCTGTTGCACAAACTATTGCACCGCCTACCCGCGAAGGCGCTGACCTCACTTTAAAACAATTGTTAAACAACAAACAGCGTACGTTTAAATATGTAACGGACTACCAGTTAGATAAAAACGGCAAAATATTGGTGTACGCTGTTACAGCTCCGCGGAGAAATAATACCATTAAATCGGGCATTTATTTATATGATATTGAAAAAGATGCGGTAAAAACAGTAAGCACAGGCCGTGGCAATTATCGCAATTTAGTATTTGATGAAACTGGTAAACAATTAGCTTTCATGGCAGAAAAAAATCCAGAAAGAGCTTTAGTTAAGCCTTTTAAGCTTTATTATTATAACAGTACAAAAGACAGTGCAGATGTAATTGCAGCAGCCGGATCGGCAGGAATACCTGCTAAATGGACTGTTAGCGGTGATGGTCGTGTTTATTTCAGTAAAAATGGAAGCAGGCTATTTTTTGGTACAGCGCCTATTCCAAAACCGGCCGATACAACTTTGGTTGAGTTTGAACATGCTAAATTGGACATTTGGAATTATAAAGACGATTATCTGCAACCACAACAACTGAATACTTTGCAACGAGATTTGCGCCGAAGTTATCTTGCTGTTATTATTCCTGCAGAAGCTGAACATAAAGTGATACAATTAGCTAATCAAGGCATACAGGAAGTAATGCTACCCGAAAACAATGATGTACGTTATGCTTTAGCTGTTACAGATACCGGTTCTCGAGTACAAGCGCAGTGGGAAGGCGGCGGAAGCCAGGAAGCTTATCTGGTTGATATTAATACTGGTGAGTACAAAAAAATCAATTCGCGTTTAAAATCAAGATATCAAATATCCCCGGGAGGAAATTATGTAATCTGGTTTGATCCAACCAGTCAAAACTGGTTTAGCTATGCTGTTTTTACTGGCAAAAAAACAAACCTGACAGCAAAAACAGGTGTAAAAATGGGTGAAGAAGATAACGATTTACCTACCGATCCTTCGGCTTATGGCGTTTCCGGCTGGACGAGTGGCGATAAAGCATTGTTAGTTTATGACCGATATGACATCTGGAGTATTGATCCTGCAACTGGGACAGCAACTAACTTTACCAAAGGTTTAGGAAGGAAAAATAAGCTTATTTTCCGTTACCCGATCCAAGGTGCAAACAGACGTTTTAACGCTGCCGGAAATGATGAAGAGCGATACATTCCAACTAAAAAACCATTGATGTTATTGGTTCAAAATGAAGAAAATAAACAGTGGGGATATTACAAAAAAGCTTTCGACAGCAACAAAACTCCTGAAAAAATTCTAATGATTCCTTATAGCTTTAGTGCGCTTCAAAAGGCTAAAAATAGCGACGAATACATTTATACCAAAGGTAATTATGAGTATTCACCGGATTTATATGTTTCTTCTGACCTGAAAAAAGAAACTAAAATAAGTGCAATTAATCCTCAGCAAAGCCAATACAATTGGGGAACAGCAGAATTGGTTAATTGGAAAACACCAAAAGGCTATCAGTCTAAAGGAATTTTATACAAACCAGAAAATTTCGATCCGCAAAAGAAGTATCCAATGCTGGTATATTTTTACGAAAAAGTAAGTGAGACTTTAAACAATTACATTCCTCCTGCCCCAACACCTTCGCGTTTACCAATTTCATTTTTTGTAAGTAACGGTTATCTCGTTTTTACACCTGATATTAGTTATGAAAGAGGTCAGCCAGGTGCTTCTGCCGTAGAATTTGTTAATTCTGGTGTTGAAAATTTAAAGAAGAATTCCTGGGTTGACGGCGCGCATATTGGTATTCAGGGACAAAGCTGGGGCGGATATCAGGTTGCTTTTTTGATCACGCAAACCAATATGTATGCTGCTGCCTGGGCTGGTGCACCTGTTGCCAACATGACTTCTGCTTATGGCGGTATCCGTTGGGAAAGCGGTAACTCCCGCGAAAGTCAGTACGAAAGAGGCCAGAGCCGTATTGGTGCTACTTTATGGGACAGCACGCAATTATATATCCGCAATTCTCCGTTATTCCAGTTGCCAAAAGTAAAAACACCAGTTGTGATTATGTCAAATGATGCAGATGGCGCAGTTCCGTGGTATCAGGGCATTGAAATGTTTACCGCGTTGCGTAGATTAAACAAACCAGTTTGGCTATTGCAATATAATGGCGAAGCACATAATTTGGTGCAACGGCAAAACCGGAAAGATATTTCTATTCGTGAGCAACAGTTTTTTGACCACTTTTTAAAAGGTGCACCCATGCCTGTTTGGATGGCCAATGGTGTGCCGGCTGTTGATAAAGGGAAGGATTGGGGATTTGAACTGACGAAACAATAGTTTTATAAGGAGCAGTATTTTTAAAACAAGGCAGGAAAATATTTTCCTGCCTTGTTTTTGTGTTTTATATGACTTGGTACTGTTTAAGCTTTGTTCGATTTATTTTTTATACTTCTTTTATCACCTGAAAAGCAACAAATCTTCATACTTTTTTGTCCAGGCAAAACAATTTACTGGCCTAAAAGAAGCATTACTATTTCCTGATGAAAATTTAAACCAAATCAATTAACCATTTAAAGGTAGTGTTTAACTTTATTTTTTTCTGAAATTATGGGATGTTTATTATTTATTATTAGCGTAAAAGAAGTATAAAGAATAAATTTAAACACCCTCTTCGATACTATTGTAATTAACCTGAACTTAAGCAGTTTTAATTTCTGAATCCTATCAGTTAATTTTTAATTTAAAAGTCCATTTTTTTACAATTTTACTAAAATTCTTTATGTTATTGATAATCTACTGCAATTATTTCGATTTAATACTTAAGTTAGCATAAAATTATATATGAAAGCATCGTTTGTAATAGTTAATTATAATCGAAAAGAAGAAGTATTACTTACTATTTCAAAAACAAAAAATATTATCAAGTTTGATCCGGCTAATTTTGAAATTATCATTATTGATAATGCTTCAACAGATGGTAGTGCAACTGCTATAAAAGATGAATACCCCGATGTTATTTTAATTGAGAATAAAGTAAATATTGGCATTTCAGCCTGGAATACTGGTTTTTCTATAGCAAAAGGAAATTATTTTATAATTCTGGATGACGATAGCCACATAGACAATGGCCTTGAGAAAGCACTTTTATACTTAGATAATCATACAGATATAGGCGTGCTTGCTTTAAATATTACAGGAGGAGCATTTCAAACTTGTAATTGGAATAACCTTGCCGAATATGCAGGATTTATAGGTTGTGGCGCTATTATGAGTAAAGAGTTATATGAAAAAATTGGAGGATATGCAGACTGGATTTTTCTTTACACTCATGAATTCGAATACGCAATACGTTGCAAACAAGCAGGCTACAAAATTATATTTTTTGCAGATTGCCAAGTTACCCATCGTACAAGTGCTATAAATAGAACATCAAAGAGGCTTATTACATTATCCTTTAGAAATGAGCTAGGAATTGTATATAAATATTTTCAAAAAAAGGATAGAACCCTATACTTAACCAGAGTATTTTTTAACAATATAAAGTATATCTTCAGGCACGGTATCAAATCTGTTTCCTGGTATTATAATGGCTGGAAAGAGTTTAATAAACTAAAAAAAGATATACAATTTACACCAGTTAATGACGATGTTCAAAATTTTTATAGTAGGTATTATCCATCTACACAACCATTTCTAAAAATAATATAAATCATAAATGAAAGCCTCCTTTGTATTAGTAAATTATAACAGAAAAGATGAAGTTCTGATTACAATAGCCAAATCATTAGAATTAGTAAAAAACAATCTTAATGATTATGAAATTGTTATTGTAGATAATGCTTCTACAGATGGAAGTGCTGCTGCAATTAACTCAACTTATCCGGATGTAGTATTAATTGAGAACAAGGTAAATACTGGTGCTCCTGCCTGGAATTTAGGTTTTGAAAAAGCCAAAGGTGATTATTTTATTATCATTGATGATGATAGCCACATAGAATCTGGTTTAGAAGAAGCTTTAGTTTATTTGGATAAAAACAAAGATGTTGGCGTTTTGGCACTTAACGTAGTAAGTGGTCCTTACACCAGCAAAATGTGGGATTGGAAAGATGGGCAGGATATAGTTGGCTTTATAGGTTGTGGAGCAATATTAAGGCGTGAAACTTATGAAAAAGTAGGAGGCTATGCAGACTGGATGTTTTTGTATGTTAACGAGTGGGAATACGGATTAAGAGTTATAGATGCAGGATATAAAGTACGTTTTTTTGCCAATAGTGTTGTACAACACAGGGCAAGTGCTGTTAATAGAACATCCAAACGCTTTAGGGTTTATGTTACAAAGCACGAATTAGGAATTGTTTACAAGCATTTTTCTTATAAAAGATGGAATTATTTATTTCGCGTAGTTGTAAATAATTTGAAAACGCTTGGCAAAGGTGATTTTAAATATGCATGGTGGAATATATTGGGAATGTTTGAGTTCTTAAAAGCAAAAAAGCATCTTAAATATACCCCGGTTTCTAAAGATGCACAAGACAAGTTTGCTAATACTTATTTAACCACTCAAAATTCTGCTTTTGGTTTTTTGTTTAAGAAAAATTAGTGTTTTCGTATAATTTTATACCGATAAAAACAGCATCAACTTTCATACAATCTACCTCCAATTTCATACACTTCCAACAAATGCTCCACACCACATTTTAAAGCAAAATTATTTTTCTGATGACCGACCGGAAAATCAAAGCAAACCGGATAATCATATTCTTTTACTTTTTCCAGCACAATTTCGGCTACGGTTTTTCCGAATACTTCATCCGGTTCATCTGGTTTCAGTTTAAAACCTCCTATAATTAAGCCGTGCAAGTGTTCCAGCTTACCACTACGTTTTAAATTGTAAAACATTCGATCGATATTGTACAGGTACTCACCTGTATCTTCCAAAAACAAAATTTTATGTTTAGTATTGATGTCAGATTTGCTTCCTGATAAACTTGTTAGCAGACTTAAATTTCCGCCAACCAGCCCTCCTGTTGCTTTACCTAAACGGTTAAATTCCGAAGCTGGCGAAGTATAACTTAGCTTTTCTCCTGTTAGCGCTTGTTTAATGGAAAGGATTGTTTCTACCTGAATTGGTTCTGCTAAATTCCAATCCGCAGGAAAACTGTTGCACATTTTAGAATGCAAGGTTGCAATATGATAATTGCGATTGATGTGGCTATGCAAAACAGTAATATCACTAAAACCAATGATCCATTTTGGATAAGTTTTAAATTGATGAAAATTTAGCTGGTCGATTATTCGTACGGCACCATAACCTCCGCGGGCACACATAATCGCTTTGATGTTAGGGTTATCCAGCATGTATTGCAGATCTGCTGCCCTTTCCTCATCCGTTCCTCCCAGGGTAAAGCTTCTTTTACCGACTGTTTTTCCGACTTCAACCACAAATCCCCAGCCTTGCATTAATTGAACCGCGGGCTGAATATCTTCTAAAGTGATGTAACCGGCCGGACAAGTTATACCAATCGTATCGCCTTGACGCAAATAAGGAGGTATTTTTGAAGAACGGCTTCCTTCAAAAATAACCGTGTTTCCTATTGCTTTTGCAGAGGACAAAGCGAAGGCGGCCGGTAAAAGCGACGAAAGAAAATGTTTGCGGTGCATAGTTCTAAGCAGGTAAATTACATTTTTTATGCTGATTTGCCTGCTTAATTTTTTACACCGTTTTCTATTTCTTAAAAACGAAAAATAAAATAGGACCGTTATTGAACTGCGGTTTGTATATTGAACAAAAAAATTAAAACTTTAGCCGGAATTTTAACAGGCCCTGATCCTATTTATGAAATACTCAAAACGAATAATACTTCTTTTACCACTATTTTTTATGCTGATAAAAGAAGCATCGGCACAAAGAAAAGTAGATTATACTAAACTCGTTGATCCGTTTATTGGCACCGGCGGACACGGCCATACTTATCCCGGCGCAGTTGTTCCGTTTGGGATGGTGCAATTAAGTCCGGATACACGTTTAGAAGGCTGGGACGGCAGTTCCGGTTATTACGCTACCGATTCTTTGGTTTACGGCTTTTCTCACACACATCTCAGCGGAACCGGTGTTCCTGATTATTGCGATATTTTGTTTATGCCCACCACCGGAAAGCCGCAGTTAAACAACAAGGATTACCGCTCGCCTTTCCAGAAAAAAAACGAGGATGCTTCGCCGGGTTATTACACAACTGTTTTGGATAAATACCAGATTACGGCCGAACTTACCGCAACTACGCGTGTTGGTATCCACCGTTATAGTTTTCCATCCACAAAAGAAGCAAATATTATTATTGATTTGCAGCATCGCGACAAAGTGTTGGATTCCTGGATTGAAGTAGTGAACGACCATGAAGTCCGTGGTTTTCGCCGTTCGTCTTCCTGGGCAAAAGACCAGTCGGTTTACTTCTACGCAAAATTCTCCAAACCTTTTAAAACTGATGGAATTGCTTCCGACGATCAGTTGAAAGAAGGCGAAAAGAAGTTGCAGGGAAAAAATATCAAAATGTACATGCAGTTCGATAATCCTGGAGAAGTAATTGCAAAAGTTGGCATATCTTCCGTAAGCGCAGAAGGCGCATTAAAAAACCTGGATGCCGAAGTTCCGGATTTCGACTTTAAGAAAGTAATGCGTGCAGCAAAAGATACCTGGCAAAAAGAGTTGGCAAAAATTCAGGTAGAAGGCGGCGCACCTGTTGCTATGCCTGTGCCTCAATCTTCTAACATGAATTATGGCGGAGGTTTTGGCGGATATGGCAGGCCTCAACCCAGAACAAAAACGGTTGATTATGCACGTCAAAAGCAAACCATTTTTTATACCGCTTTATACCATTGCATGCTGGCGCCAAATATTTACAACGATGTTGACGGACAATACCGGGGCATGGACCAGCAAATCCATAAAGCAGAAGGTTATAATTATTATACTGTTTTTTCTCTGTGGGATACCTATCGCGCCGAACATCCCTTGCTTCTTTTAATCGATAAAAAACGCAGTTTGGATTTTATTAAAAGCTTTATGGCGATGAACGAGCAGGGCGGATTGTTGCCCATCTGGCCTTTAGCTTCCAATGAAACTTACTGCATGATTGGTAATCATTCTATTCCGGTTATTGTAGATGCTTATGCAAAGGGTTTACGCGGGTTTGATGCCGAAAAAGCATTTAAAATGATGAAAGATGCGGTAAATAGAAACCAGTTCGGGCTGGATTCGTATCGAAAGAACGGGTTAGTTTTGGCGGAAGATGAAAATGAATCGGTTTCTAAAACGCTGGAATATGCTTACGATGATTGGTGCATTGCGCAAATGGCCAAAATGCTAAAAAAAGACCAGGATTATGCCGAATACATCCAGCGGGCGCAATACTGGAAAAATGTGTACAACAAGCAAACAGGTTATGTGCAAACGCGTGCAAATGGTGGCTGGCTTTCTCCATTTAAACCTTCTGATATTGATAATAATTTTACAGAAGGAAACGCCTGGCAATTCTCCTTTTTTATGCCGCAGGATGTAAATGGTTTAATTTCAATGCTGGGCGGAAAAGAAAACCTGGAAAATAAACTCGACGCTTTGTTTGCTGCAAGTTCTGTAATGACTGGAAGAAGTTTGCCTGATATTACCGGAACTATCGGCCAGTATGTGCACGGAAACGAGCCGAGCCATCATATTGCTTACTTGTATAATTTTACAGATGACCCTTACAAAACGCAGTATTATCTCAACAAAATCATGAACATGTTATACAAAGCTGCGCCTGATGGTTTAGCCGGAAATGAAGATTGCGGACAAATGAGCGCCTGGTATGTAATGAATGCTTTAGGTTTTTATAATATTGCCCCCGGTCAGAATAACTTTCAAATTGGTATCCCAATTTTTGATAAGGCAACTATTAATCTTGAAAACGGAAAAAAATTTACCATCAGTTCATCCGGAAACGCAACCAATAGTTATTATCTGCAAGGCATGCAACTCAACAAGAAACCGTATAATAAGCTGTTTTTATCGTATGAAAATATAGAAAATGGCGGCGATTGGGATGTTTTTATTGGCAGGCTTCCAAATAAATTATACATGGAAGATTTGGAAAAACCCGTTTCTGCAATTACCGATAACCTGATTGTTGTAAACCCTTATTTAACAGCTTCAACCAAAACATTTACTAAACCGATAACCGTTACTGCTAATTCTGTGCAAGACAGCGTGCAAATTTATTATACTTTGGATGGCAGCACGCCAAACCTGCAATCAAAGGTTTACACCAGTCCTATAAGTATCAGCAATACCACTACCATTAAAATTATTGCTGCCAAAAACAGCATGCTTAGCAAGGTAGTAACAGGCACTTTCACTAAAATAAAAGAAGACGTAAAGGCAGATGTGCCACACAAAACCGCGTTAACAAGCCAAACGGTTAATTAATCAGTATAAATAACGAAACACAAAAATTGCAGACACGCGTATTTTAATTACTACGTTTGTACACCTTGAAAATTCTGTTTAAATATGTTTGAGCGCTTAAAGAATCCGATATTACGATACTTTGTTTATTTGGTTTATTTCATCATTATACTTTTTTGTGCGGTTGAATTGAACTTTCTATGGCTGTTTGGCCATTCTCCAAATACAGGTGATATTAAAAATCCAACACTTTCTATTGCTTCCGATGTCTATACTGCAGACGGAAAACTGATTGGCCGTTATTACAAGGAAAACCGTTCGCCGGTTGATTTTCAAAAGATTTCGCCCAACCTTATTCACGCTTTGGTTGCAACAGAAGATACACGTTTTTACCAGCATCATGGCGTAGATTTTTATGGCTTGTTCAGCAGTATGGTCTCTACGGCAACCGGAGATCGCCGTGGCGCTAGCACCATCACGCAGCAATTAGCCAAGAACCTGTTCCAAACACGGAAAAAGAAATATCAGGGGCCAATTTCTCATGTTCCGGTTTTAAGCACTATCGCTTATAAATTTAAAGAATGGTTAACAGCTTTTAAAATTGAACGTGCTTACAGCAAAAACGAAATCCTTACATTGTACTTTAATACAGTCCCTTTCGGCAACAATTCTTTCGGCATAAAAACAGCATCACTTAAATATTTCGATAAAAATCCGGATCAGGTTAATCCCGCAGAAGCAGCCACTTTAATTGGTATGCTGAAGGCTACTTCAACATATAATCCTATTAAAAATCCAGGAAAATCGATGGAAAGGCGAAATGTAGTGCTTTCGCAAATGGAAAAATATGGCTACATCAGCAAGGCAGATTTTAGCAATTATAGCGCCAATCCAATCCAGTTGAATTTGAGCTATGTGGAAAACGAATCGCAGGGAGATTCTTATATCCGTTCTGCGGTAGATAAATGGCTGGAGAAATGGTGCAATGATAACGACTATGATTTGTATGAAGACGGCCTGAAGATTTACACAACCATTGATTCCCGTTTGCAGCAATATGCAGAAGAATCGGTTGCCGAAAAAATGAAAATGCTGCAAAAACGTTTTGATGGCGTTTGGGGAAAAGAAAACCCGTGGCGCACATCTGACGGAAAAGAAATTGTTGATTTTCCGCAAAAAGCTGCCCAGCGTTTGCCTATTTACAAAATGCTGGAAAAGAAGTTTAAAAACAATCAGGATTCTGTTGATGCTTATTTTAACCGTAAAAAAAGAATGAAGGTTTTTACCTGGAAAGGCGGCGATCAGGATACTACTTTTTCTACTTTCGATTCCATAAAATATTATGCAAGATTATTAAACACGGGAATGATGACGATTGAACCATCTACCGGAAAAATTAAAGTTTGGGTTGGAGGCATCAATCACCAGTATTTTAAATACGACCATGTAAACCAGGCCAAACGCCAGGCAGGTTCTACGTTTAAACCTTTTGCTTACGTTGCTGCAATTGATAATGGTTTTACGCCTTGCGATAAATTTACTGATAAACCGGTTTCGATTAAATATATTAACAACGAGGGAAAACCAGATGTTTGGGAACCAAAAAATGCTGATTTTCATTTTTCCTATAACGAAATGAGCTTGCGTTGGGCAATGGGGAAATCTGTAAACTCCATTACGGCACAAGTAACCGAAAAAGTAGGCTGGGATAAAGTAGTAGAATATGCGCATAAATGCGGAATTGATAGTCATTTGGAATCTGTTCCTTCTGTTTCTTTGGGTTCTAATGATGTTTCTGTTTACGAAATGGTCCGTGCTTACAGCACTTTTTTAAACAAAGGCCAGCGGATTGACCCGATATTAGTTTCCAAGATTACCGATAACAACGGTAACGTTTTAGCTGAATTTAAAGCAAAAAATACACCTGCGTTAAGCGAAGAAACTGCTTGGTTAATGCTCTATATGTTTCGTGGCGGAATGGAAGAACCGGGAGGAACATCGCAGGCTTTATGGGAATACAACGATTTGTGGAAAAACAACAACAACCAGATTGGCGGCAAAACTGGTACTTCTTCGGATTATGTAGATGGCTGGTACATGGGCATTACCAAAGATTTGGTTACCGGTGTTTGGGTTGGAGCGGATGAACGTAGCGTGCATTTTAAAACTTCTCAAACGGGTGAAGGTTCTCGTACAGCACTTCCAATTTTTGGTTTATTTATGGAGAAAGTTTATGATGACCCAAAATCTGGTTACGGCCCCGGCCCTTTCCCAAAACCCTGGAGCAAAATTACCAAGGAATATAACTGCCCGACACCAAGGCCTAAAGTTGATACCACACGGACAGACAGTAGCACAATTGCGCCTATTGATACCACATCCGTAACCTTGCCCGAAATTGAGCCACAATAATTTTTTATTAATTGAACTTATTGTTTCCGCAGTAGTCTAAAGCCTCATTGTAATACAAACAGGTGCATAAAAAAGTACCGTAAACAAAGCATCTATCCAAAAAGGGTATCTATGGAAAAAACTAACTTATCCACCTACTCCTACAAAAAAATATTTTTTTTCTTGTCCTTTCTGTCAATGCTGTTTTTACTGCATCAAAATGTGCAAGCGCAGTATTTCGGGCAAAATAAAGTAAGGTACAAAAACCTCAAGTTTAAGGTTTACAAAACGCCGCATTTTGAAATTTACTATTATCTAAAAAACGATAGCGTAATTAAACGTTTCGCACAGGAATCAGAGCTTTGGTACACAATTCACCAGCAGGTTTTCCAAGATACTTTCAGAAAAGCAAACCCCATTATTTTATATGCCGATCATCCTGATTTTGAACAAACAACCGCTATTCAGGGAGAAATTGGGGTTGGAACAGGCGGTGTTACAGAAGGCTTGAAAAACCGGGTGGTAATGCCTTTAATGGAAACCAGCCAAACAACACGGCATGTAATTGGGCACGAATTGGTGCATGCTTTTCAATATCATGCTTTGCTAGGCGATAATCCGGGAAATGGTAATGGTAATATTGGAAATTTGGGTAATCTGCCCTTATGGATGATTGAAGGTATGGCAGAATATCTTTCGCTGGGCAAAAAAGATGCTTACACTGCCATGTGGATGCGCGATGCTTATCTCAACAAAGATATCCCGACTTTAAAAGAATTAACAACCAGCAGCAAATACTTCCCATATCGTTACGGTGAGGCATTCTGGTCATTTGTTGGTTCTACTTATGGCGATTCTGTTATTGTACCTTTTTTTAGAAATACAGCTCGTTTTGGTTTGGATTATGGTATCCGCAGAACTTTTGGTTATGATGAAAAAACGCTATCCAGTTTGTGGAAAAACTCTATAGAAGCTACTTATAAACCTTATTTAAAAGATACGGTACAGGTTCCGGTTGGCGTAAGGGTAATTGATGACAAGAACAGTGGTAAAATGAATGTTGCCCCGGCTATCAGCCCGGATGGCAAGTATATTGCTTTTTTATCAGAAAAAAACCTGTTTACCGTTGATCTTTTCCTTGCTGATGCAAAAACTGGTCGGATCCTCAGAAAGCTCACCAGCAAAGTTTCAAACACACATATTGATGAATTTAATTTTATTGAATCTGCCGGAACCTGGTCGCCCGATGGGAAACGTTTTGCTTTCAGTGTTTTTAACGAAGGACGGAACAAGCTGATGATTGTGGACGTAAACAGCGGACATGTTTTACAGGAAACTTCGATGGGGAAAGCCAAACAGTTTAGTAATTTATCCTGGTCGCCAAACGGAAATGATATTGTATTTAATGCACTGGCAGAAGGACAAAGTGATTTATATCTCTATAATATTCCTTCTAAAAAAGTTATCCAGCTTACTAACGATAAGTTTACAGATTATCAGCCAAGCTTTTCCCATGATGGTAAAAAAATAGTCTTTTCAAGTGACCGTACCACTTACGATCAATCATTAACGCAAACTATTCCGTTTAATCTGGCTGTTTATGATCTGGCTACCAAAACCACAACCGACATTACAGTTTTTAATGGTGCAAATAATCTCAACCCAGCTTTTTCTTCTGATGATAAATACATCTACTTTTTAAGCAACCGCGATGGTTTCCGGAATATGTACCGTTATAATCTCGGTACTGCAACTACAGAACAGTTAACTAATTTATTTACTGGCATTTCTGGTATTACCGAGTTCTCTCCTGCTTTAAGTTTATCCGCTAATAATGATGTAATTTATTCGTATTACCGTGCACAAAAATATGCTATTTACAATGCTAAGGCGGCTGATTTTAAACCTGTCCCGGTAGAAAACCAGTCCCTTAATTTTGATGCGGCTTTGCTTCCGCCGCCAAAATCTGTTGGTGTTGACTTGATTAATACTAACCTGAACAATTTTCTGGCTTATCAGAAAATCCCTACAGATTCTATCCATAATATTCCTTTCCGCCCGCAGTTCAAACTGGATTATCTGTCAAGCAGCGGCGTTGGTGCAGGCGTAAGCCGTTTCGGCGCAGGGTTAGCAAGCGGGATACAGGGTTTATTTAGTGATATAGTTGGCCAAAACCAAATTTATGCAGGTGCAGCCGTAAACGGACAAATTTATGATTTTGGCGCACAGGTAGCTTATATCCGTCAGCGCGGACGCTGGAATTTTGGTGTTGGCGCTTCCCATATTCCTTATCAATATGCAACTTATCAGGAAGGTTTAAGTACCATTACACTAAACAACAAGCCAACGAGCGTTTACGAATCCCGCTATGATATTACCCGGACTTTTGAAGATGCTGTACAGGTTTTCACCTCTTATCCTTTTTCTAAAGTTTCCCGTATTGAGTTTGGGACCGGTGCTTCGCATTATTATTACCGTGTAGATCGCTACAGCACGTATTACAATTATTCCACCATCAACAATGAAATTACACCAACTTCGGGTTTATATTCTGAGCATGAGAAGATCTCCCGGGACCAATACCGCCAGGAAACAGGGTATGACCTAAAGCCTTTTTCCTTGTTCCAGGTGAATACTGCTTTGGTTGGAGATAATTCTTATTTCGGTGTTGCCTCGCCTTTGGCTGGTTACCGTTACCGGATTGGAATTGAAGGTGATGTAGGCGATTACAAGTTTTTTGCCCCAACTATCGATCTTCGGAAATATGTGCGTACAAAACCTGTAACTTTTGCCGGCCGTATTTATGGTTATGGCCGTTTTGGCAACAGCAGTGAAGCTTTGTTCCCGTTGTTTATCGGTTATCCTTATTTAATTAGAGGTTATGAGGCCACCAGCTTTTATAATCATAATTCCAGGAATACAGGCAATTTCACCATCGATCAGTTGCAGGGAAGCCGTACCGCTGTAGTTAATTTTGAAGTAAGGTTACCATTTACCGGACCGGAAAGGCTTTCTCAAATCCAGTCTAAATTTCTGTTTTCAGAGCTAAACTTCTTTTTTGATGCTGGTTTGGCATGGAATGCAGGCGATAAAATTGCTTTCAAAAAAGAACCTGATGCAAACCAATATGAAGTTGATGCAAGCGGAAACCCAGTTTACGATAGGTTTGGACAATTGGTTTATCCGGCTGGTTATAATCGCGTTCCGGCTATGTCAACCGGTATTTCTTTGCGGATAAATATTTTTGGTGCTTTTGTGCTTGAACCTTATTTAGCCATTCCTTTTCAACGAACAGATGTACAAAAACCTGTGCTGGGCTTAACATTTGCGCCAGGCTGGTAATGCTTCTTTTATGGCATAAAAAAAGCGGTTAAAATTTTAACCGCTTTTTGTGTAAAAATTAATTATTAAAAACGTTGTATTTCTGAGGGAGAAGGCGTTCCGGGAAACTCGGGCTGAATAATTGGGACCGGATTTTCTTCTGGAACTAAATCTGGTTCTGGCATTTCCGGTGATCGTAAAGGAGCCGGGTTTTCTGTAGGGATTTCTGGTTTAGGGTTCTCTTCCGGCAACTGGTCCGGTGTAACTTCCGGATCTGGTTCTGTATTATAAATTGATTTCGCGTTCATAATGCTTCTTTTATCAGCATAAAACTGGTATAAATGATAAATGTTTTCTGTTAAAACTTATCATCTTTACCCTTTCTACAATTTCATTTCTGTGAAAATTAAACAACAGCTTTACCAACTCTGCGCCGAACAGATCTTATCCAGGATAAAAGATGCTGAAACGGCTATTGCAGAAGCCCGGAAAGCATCCGAAAATGACACTAAAAGCAGTGCCGGCGATAAATACGAAACCGGCAGGGCCATGATGCAGCAGGAAATCGACCTAAACTCGCGGCAGTTGTTAGAAGCAAGGAAATTACAAGCATTGCTACAACAAGTTAATGTGGATACAATTCATACCGAAGCACAAGCCGGAAGTTTAGTAGAAACCGACCAGGAAAACTTTTATTTGGCTGTAAGTGCCGGTGCTTTGTTTATCGATGCAAAACGTTATTATGCTATTTCTGTGGCTTCGCCGATTGGATTACAGCTAAAAGGCAAAAAAGCTGGAGAAATTTTTAAGCTGAATGGTAAGGAGTTTAAGATATTAAAGGTTATGTGAGATTTTAAACAGTTAAGATCAAACCAAATTTTTTGCTAACTTAGAACAAACAAAATAAAAAGCGATGTTGTACGGACAAGTAAGTATAGACCTTGAAGTTATGAGTGGTGCGCCGGTTTTTGCCGGTACAAGAGTTCCTATTCAAAATCTTTTTGATTATTTAGAAAGTGGTGAAGACTTGGCTGAATTTTTAGACGATTTTCCATCAGTAACAAAGGAAGCAGCATTGGCAGTCCTGGAAATGGCAAAACGATCGATTACAACAGAAAAACTGCTCCATGAAAATTTTGCTTGATGAAAGTGTGCCTCGAAAGCTAAAATACGATTTTGAAGGCGAACATCAAGTTGTGACGGTAAGAGACATGGGTTGGTTAGGAAAAAAGAACGGTGAATTACTTAAACTGTTGACAGAAAACCGTTTTGAACTATTTATAACTGTTGATCGAAATTTGCCTTATCAGCAAAATTTACAAAGGCTTCCGTTAACTATTATTGTTTTAAGGGCTAAAAACAACACAAGAGAAATGTTACAAAGGCTAGTACCAAAAATATTTATATGTATTTCAGAAGGCAATTTGCAAAATATTATAGAAATATCTTAACTACCGGTTTTACAATTTTAGTAGGTTGCTAATTTTAGGTGATAAAAAAAGTATTTCTACTTCCGCTTAGATTTCTCCCAAGCCGCACTTTGTTCTCCGAATAAATACCTGAAAATTCCTGCCATAATGGCGTAATTCATCATACCAAAATAATATGGGATAAACAAAGCTTTGATCTTGATCTGCTGCTTTTCCATTAGCCAACCTAATAAAGCTAACGTGTAAAAAAGCACCTGAGCAGTTAAAATCAATTGGTAAATCAGCAAATGTGTTTGTGCAACGATGAAGAAATTTAATATCAAAGAGGCAATCATTAAAAACGGAACAACCGTCCAACGTAAAACACGGTGGCTTATATACTGAAACGATAACAACGGTTGTTTAAACGGCAGCAATAAACTTTTAAGCCAGATGATGGATTGCAAACCACCTGCGGCAATTCTGATCTTTCTTTTTAGTTCTTCTTTAATATTTGCTGAGGAAGTTTCTGTGGCATAAGCTTCCGGCTCATAAACAATGCGATAACCTTTTTTGGCGATTAACATCGAAATCATGAAATCATCAATGATACTATCTGGATGAACAGCTTCGTACAATACTGTTTTTACACTGAACAATTCTCCGGCTGCACCAACAACTGAGTTCAGTTCAGAGTCCCAGACTTTCAGTTTCGATTCGTACTTCCAGTAAAAACCCTCTCCTGCTGTTGCATCTGATGTTTCATCAATCTGCACCCGTTTTTCTCCGGCCACTGCCCCTACTTTTGGATCAGCATAATGGCGGCAAAGTTTTATCAGTGCATCCGGGTTTAAAAAAGTATTGGCATCTGTAAAAACCATCACTTCGGTTGTTACGGCTGCCACTGCCCGCTGTACGGCTGCAATTTTACCCTTCCTTTTTGCTACATGCATTAGTTTTATTTGCGGATAGTGGCTGATAATTTCCGGTGTTTTATCAGTAGAACCATCCGTAACAAACATAAAACGGATCTTATCCGCAGGATAATTTAAAGCGAGCGTATTTTTAATTTTCTCCTCTATAAAATCCTCTTCATTATAAGCGGCAACAATAAGCGTACAACTTGGCAAAGCATTTTCTACTCCAGCATTAATGCTTCTTTTACCGATAAAAAATTGGCGAAGCTTTACCAGAAAAAACAAAACCAAGCCGTATCCTACAAACGCATAAAAAATAAGGAACAGGCTGAACCAGAAAAAGAAAATCATTTCATCTCTGTTGGATAGCCTAAATATTGACTGCTGGTTGGGTTTGTAAAATTCCACCAGATGGAACGGAACATAATACGAACGTAAGCTAAGTTGTTTTCGCGCAAATAAGCAATTAGGTTGCGCGGTGTTACCAGGAACAGAAAGTGCAGGTAAAAGATAACCTGCTTAAAAAATGGTGCATTGCGGCGGATGTACAACATGCGGTTCCGGTTCATAAAATAGGTTTTCAGCATACTGTTTTTACCTGTAGAAACTGATTCTTTATGATAAATTACAGCCTGCGTATCTACCCAAATTTCGTAGCCGGCACGTTTAAAATGATCGCACCAGTCCAGTTCTTCATAATATAAAAAAAATTGTTCCGGCATTAAGCCTGCTTTTCTTAAAGCACATTTACGTACCATCATGGCAGCGCCATGAGCAAAGCCGGTTTTGCCTGTTAAATGGTCGTACTGGCCGTTATCTTTTTCAAACTGACCAATGCACTCGTTACGCGCGCTGTAATAATTCATGCTGGTAAAGCCTGCATATTGTATCACATCGGGCGTATCAAAATATTTTATTTTAGGGGAAATGATACCAATTTGCGGATGCTGCTCCAACTGGTTAGCTAAACGGCCAATTAAACCAGGCGTAACTTCTGTATCGTTATTGATGAGGAAAAGATAATCGCCTGTTGCTTCGCGGATACCTAAATTATTTCCTGCTGCAAAACCCAGGTTCTTTTCTGATCTTACAAAATGTACCCAGGGAAATTTAATCTTCCAGTTTGTGACAGGGTTTTGATCGCTTCCGTTATCAACCACAATCATTTGTATGGCTTGATAATCGTTTTTACTGATAACCGATTGCAGTAAAGCTTCGGTAACTTCAGGTTGGTTGTAATTTACAGTGATGACGGAAACAAGGTGCATAAAAAACGTATAAAGCTTCGTTTAAACAACTAAACGAAACTTTATACGCCACAAAAAAATTTAGGTTGTTAAAAGACAGTTGTTTATACTGCTTTTATCATATTAAACGTTGAGTTTACCTTCAACAGAATCATCAAAAGTTTTACCGATAACCGAAGAAGCAGCTTGTTTAATAAAAGCAATAGCATCGCCGTGTTTGTTGTCCCAGTAATAAGCTTCTGCCGGTACTACTTTTATCACACTAATTCTTGGGTCGTCTTCGCCTTCTGTAAACCAGGCTTTCAAAATCGGGTCCCATAATTCTTTAATTTTGGCTTTGTCGTCGCTCATAAAAGCTTCGCCATAAATATTTAAAAAACCGGAATGGTGGCTTTCCTGAAAAAACAAATGTACATGGTCGTCCTGTTTAATTTCAGAATCTTTATGACTGTCTTTACTACTTAAAAACCACAAATTACCATCATCGTCCACTTTTTGTACCTGCATTGGCCGAACTGCCAGCGGCGAACCTGTTTTAATATTCGTACAGAAAAAGCAGGTTTGTGCACCTTCTGCAATTTCTTTCATCTTTTTTAACGCTTCTGTTCCGGCAAGGCTTTTTAAATTATCTTCCGGCTGATTTGAATTGATGCTATCCATATTTATGTTTTGATTAGTAATTATGGTAACAGGTTTTTACAAAAGCTGTTTGAATATAATTTGCTCGTTTATCGTTTTTTAGTTGATAAAAGAAGCATTGCTCCTATTGTCATTTCTCCCTGCGGTCGAAGTCTTATTTCAATAATATTTTCCCTTTGATTAAGATTTCTCCCTACGGCCGGAATGACAAAATAATGGTAAAAATTCCTCCAATTCTCTTAACGACAGCTTATAATGCTTCTTTTACCGGCAAAAAAAATGCGCCTTCATTTTTATAAAGGCACATTTGATATTGGTTTAGGTTGAAGAATTAATCAACAAAAGGATCAATCATTTTAATGCTTCCATCCGGATTATGGATCAGTTCGGTAACCTTTACATTGCGCAAATGGTTTTTGCCCGAAAGCTGTGTATCATGGTAAAAAAGATACCATTTTCCCTTAAATTCAATGATCGAATGGTGCGTTGTCCAGCCTTGTACTGGTTCTAAAAATGTTCCCTGATAAACAAACGGACCGTAAGGTGTTTTGCCAATAGCATAAGCCAGAAAATGGGTATCGCCGGTAGAATAAGTTAAATAATATTTGCCTTTGTATTTGTGCATCCAGGAACCTTCAAAAAACCGTTTATCATGGTCTTTTCCTAACAATGGTTTTCCGTTTTTATCTACAATAACACCATCGCGCGGTTTTTCTGAAAATTCGAGCATGTTGTTGGTCAGTTTTGCTACTTTAACAGTTAATGCCGGTTTTTCGTCCTGCTGCAAATCTGTTTTAGAACCGTTTGCATCATATTTTCCGTCTTTCCAGCGTTGCAATTGTCCACCCCAAATCCCACCAAAATACATGTAAGTAGAACCATCTGTATCGGTAAAAACAGCCGGATCAATACTAAAACTGCCTGCTATCGGTTTTGGTTCCGCTTTAAACGGACCTGTTGGTTTATTAGAAACAGCAACGCCAATATGGAAAACATCGTGCTTATCCTTCACCGGGAAATACAAATAATATTTACCGTTTTTAAAGGCAGCATCCGGCGCCCATAATTGCTTGCCAGCCCAGGGAATGTTTTTAATATCCAGTGCCACGCCGTTATCGGTTACTTTTCCGCCAATTTTATCCATTGACAAAATATGGAAATCCTTCATGGCATATTGGTCGCCATTGTCATTATCCGGAATGCCGGCATCATAATCATGCGAAGGATAAATATAAATTTTACCGTTAAAAACATGGGCAGAAGGATCGGCTGTATAAATGCTTTTAATCAGCGGCTGCGATAAATAATGCTTTCCGTTTGGTGCTTTTGGTGATGCTGTTTCCGTTTTAGTTTGATTGCTTTTGGCTGAATTTTGAGCAGATGCAGTACCCATAAAGGCAAAGGCAATTACAGTCGGCGCAATTGCGGCAGGAATTTTCAGTTTAATCAGTTTTAACATATAAGTTTCAAGTTGGTTTATAAATGCAATCGATTGCTAAAAATAGGTATTAACAATGAGATGTGCTACAACTAAATAATTTAGAAAGAAAAATAAGCAGGAGTAGAAAGCCAGAGCGGTGAGAAATACTGTTTTTAGCAACCCAAAAATTAGGACAGGGATAAATAGAGGGCAGATAAGATGACGAGCAACCAGCCTGCACCAATAGCAACCCAATAAAACTGATTGGATTTTAGGCTGGCATCTAACTGTTGCTTTAACAAACTCATTGTATTACAAAACTACGTTTGTTGTTTAACGAGATTGTTAAGAAAAAGTTAAAGTTTTTTGGTGGAAAAAATAGAAAAAAAATAAAAATCAGCTCCTATCCAATGCTTCTTTTATCACCTAAAAAATAGTCTGTCTTTGTAATAAATTGAAATAGTTTGAAAAGTAAACGAAGTCTGTTAGGCTATAATACAATGAAGGACATCTAAAAAATTACAGTATGTTTTATAGGAAAAACATACTGTAAAAGAAGTATTGGTGCCCACGGAGAGACTCGAACTCTCAAGAGACAATCCTCAACGGCTTCTGAGACCGCAACGTTTACCAATTTCGCCACATGGGCAGGTTTATCATCAGGAAAAGAAGCTAAATTTTAACAACAATAAAGCTGCTTAACCGCACTCAAACTGTAATAACATTGAGGCTGCAAATATAGAGTAGTTTAGGATAAATGGTATAAATAAAAACATAAATTATCCGTTATCTGCTGCTGTTATCAGCCGTGCATTAGTTCTTTAAGTAACGCAACTTTTTTTGCAACCGGTACATCTGGCACCAATATCACTAATAATGAAATTAAAAACTGGAAGTAAATTGATACAGCCAGCTATAATTTTTGCCGGAAAGAAAACATGGAAACTAAGTTTTATTAGCGGAAGATCAAGGTAAAACAGCCATATTTAAAAATTAGTAACTTGACGATAAAGTATTTACTCCGTTCGTTGCAAAATATTTTAACTTACGGCTTGCAAGCAATTATAAATACTTCTATATTTGCACCACTTTAAAAAACACCAACGTTTTATAAAGAAAGCCGATTCCGTAGCTCAGCCGGTAGAGCATAACACTTTTAATGTTGGGGTCCTGGGTTCGAATCCCAGCGGGATCACCTGATGGGACAACACAGAATTTCTGTCGCTTGTCCCATTTTTTTGCTTTTAATTCCTTATTAATTGTGCATGGTGCAAAGTTCAAGCGATTTAAGATTGTTTACGACTTGGTTTGGAGTTGCTACATTTGATTGGAGGAAAAAATAGTCAGATTTAAATAAAGATTAAATTTGACTGGAAATGAACAAACGGGTTTATAAAGTAGCAACTCCATTTTCCACAAGTACCGATTATAAACACAAAATTTACAGGCATAAAAGAAGCACTATAAACTTTTGTGTTTTGCGGATAGAAATTTAAACAGGCTCTATTTTCTATACAAATTCTCTATGATCTTTTTTAATCATATTATGGAAATTTAACCGACCGGTAGCTTGCCACATTAGCCAATGGAATATTGGAACCATATTGGGTATTAATAGCTTTAATAAATTGGTTGGCTACTACTGCATATCCCCTCGGTGTTAAGTGCACACCATCCAGAGAAAACAAACCACCGGTGATGTAATTTGAACTCAGGCTCACGCCATCAACCACCAAACCATTTGCTTTAATATTATTCAGGAAAGTGTACATATCATTTACTGCAATTCCTTTTGATGCAGCTACTGCTTTAATGGTTGTATTGTACGATATTACAAAGTCTTTTGTAATAGCAACTTCGTTATTATCAAGTACATATTGATTTTCAATCGGTGAATAAGGCGTTAAACCATAAGGCAGCATACCTGCAACGGTACTAACCAGCGTGCCGATTTTTGAAGTAGGAAAAGTAAGCACGATCAGATCATTGGCTGTAGCTGGCCTTGCAGCATAAGTTGTATTGCTATTATCATTATTACTTTTTGCGTTGATGTAAATGGCTTGGACACTTGGACTTGATTTTTGCACAGTTGCTAAAATCAATGCAGGGGTAACTGTATTGAAATAAGGTATCGCTGTAACATCCGGAATGGTTGCCACCACGCCTTTCTGGTTATTTGCAGTAAGCCGACTTATCAACAAGGTATATAAGGAAGCAAAAGTTGCTTTATCCGTCAGCACGTCGCCTACACCGCCGGAAGTTGCGTAGCCCAGAGCATCATTGTTTCCTAACCAGTTGCTAAAAAAAGTAAAAGATTTTGCAGTAACAAAATCAAGATATGTTGTACTATTTGTACCAGCAGCACCGGGCAACAGCCTTTCATAATAACCATTTAAGTTACCATAAGGCGCGTAGGTGATGTTTAGCAATTTTATGCCCGGTACACCATAATTGTTAATGTCGCCGCTATATTTAGTGTAGGTAGTTACGTCACCAAAACCAGGGATAGTTACAAAGCCTCTTATTGCCAGTTTATCGGTTACATTTGCAGTTATAGGCGAGCCGTTGGCATCAAAACCAGTCAGCTTTATATAACCTGAGCCATTAGATTGGGCATCCGTAAATAAAGGCTGTGTAAAAGCACCGCCGCCAATTTGCTGCATTTGCTTGCCAATGATAGATGGATACGAATTTTGCTGTCCTTCCAGGTATAACCCACCATCGGCATAACCTGCAGTAAGTGAATTGCCTACAGCAATATATCTTGAAAAATTTGCAGCACCAGTATTGGGCGCAGGAGTTTTAAACTCTGGTTTGCAGGCAGCAAAGCTTAATATGCCTGCTGCTAAAATGAATATATTTTTAAACTTGTTCATGTATCGTTTTTTTTGATATTACCAGTGATAAGAAAGTGACAGGCCGGGAATGTAAACATCCGACCGAAAAGTACCAGCGAGTTGAGATTCTATATTAGTTTGTGTACGTGAAAACAGGTGCTCAAACTCAAAAGAAATATCTACATCTAACCTATTAGCAATTTTGTACCCAAGTCCACCGGTTAAATAATACCTGTTGGCATCCGGAACTTCAGGCGTTACATAACCATCCGGTGCAGCAGCAGAGGCATAACCCCCTCCTGCCCTAATTGCAAATTTATCGGCTGCTTTATACTCTGCACCGCCTCTCACACTAAAAGCATCTCTGTATAAACGAGGAGAATAGGTGTCCTGTAGGGTGGATGTGTTCGAAGCATAATCAAAAGCAAGCGCTTTATAAACATGCCAGCCAACTAAATTGGCATCCAACGCCAAAGTCCATTGTTTACTTGGATAAAAACCAAAACCTAATGTAGTGGTTGACGGCAGCGGTATGCCCGATGTAAAAGTATTAGGCTGAGGGAAATTAGCCTGAACCGATGCCGGCACTTTAAAAATAGCATTACCGCTGTTAATGGTAGTGTTTACTTTAGACCGATAATCAATACCAATGGTAATTCCAGCTTCGGTTTTGATAAAAACCCCGGCATTCCAGCCGTAACCCTTGCCATTACCTGTAAGTTGCGCCTGTCCGTCGGCACCTGTTGCATCGGCTAAAGGTATCGCTCTGGTCAGGTTAACACTGGCCCGGTTATATACAAACCCACCGCCGATGCTTATAAAATCTGCAAGTTTAATACTTAATGTAGGCTGAAAATAAATTGCTTTCAAGTCGAGGCTTTCCAGTACATATTTACCTTCCCAGCTATTGCCCCAATTGGTTAAACCACCAAAAGGTGTATAAACGCCAAGTCCTAATTTCCACCAGGAGGATTTCGGGCCAAAAACAGCATATCCGGAAAATGGCGTCGCAAGTTTATCCGCATTATGATAAACATCATTGGTTCCCGAAGGGTTGAAAGCTGACTTAAAAAATAGCGGGCTCATACCTGCCTGTATATAATTTTCTGGCAGCATGGCCATTGCACCGGGATTAAAATAAATGGAGGCACCGTCTTGCAGCAACCCGGTCCCAGTATGTCCCATTCCGATCTGTTTCTGACCTGCAAGGTTAACCTGAAAGCCCTGCGCGCATGCAATTACCGGCAAAAATGCTATCATTAAGAGTAGGAGTTTTCTCATAATAAGTAAAAATAGGTTTGATTGTATATTGTTATAATTGGATTTTCGAACATACAATATTTTGGTAAAAATAACCTCGTTTAATTTCAGAAAAAGGGTTGAATTTCGGAGATATTAGTCAAAAAGCCGGAAAATATTTATCCTGCAACTTTATTTCATTTACTGGTAATGCTTCTTTTATCAATACAAATTATATATTGGTAGTTGAAAAACTTAGCAGTTGGTTGATTTTTAGTTGATAAAAGAAGCATCTAAATCAATCATCCAAAATAAACAATTGCTTAAATCCCGTTTAAATTTAATTAATGTATAGTCAATGCTTCTTTTATCCTGCAAAAACTTGTGATGTTCCTGTAATTTTTATTTAAACGTCATCCAAACACCAACTTTTTATCGATAAAAGAAGCATTGTATTTCTTATGCTAAAAATTTAAACAGGCCCATAATTCAACATAAATTAAATATGTTTGGCAAACAGGCTGCAGCGTTCATCTACATGCCTGAAACTTGTAAGGACCGTTATTATTTGAACCTGCATCATTTCACATGAGTAAAAAAGTTGCACAATTAAGCTTTCCAAAGTTTGCTGATTTATATGCAGACAAGGCCATCGGTACTGATTTTTTTATTACAGAAGAGAAACATTTACTGGCTTTAAGCGAATATCCTTATCGCTCCGAAGGATATATTGTTGGGATTTGCACCCGGGGGACTGCCGAAGTGGAAGTGAACTTACAGGTTTACCATGCTAAAAAAAATGCGATATTGCTGGCAACACCCTTTCACATTTTAAGGATTTATAACAGCAGTGAAGATTTTTTATGCCGGTTCGTGGTTTTTTCGAAAGCGTTTTTAACAGAGAATAATATCAACAGTCACTTTTTAGAATCTTTTAGTTATTTCAAAACTTCCTCCACGCCGGTTATTTATTTAGAACATGAAAATGCAAAAGTTTTGCTGGAAGTTTTTACGTTGATCCAGCAGAAACTGCAGCGGGAAGGCCATCCTTATCACACCGAAATAGGCCGAAGTATTTTAACTATGCTTTTATATGAGGTTGCGGCGGTTTATGAGCATCAGCGTGTAATCATCAAAAGCAAGCAAACCCGGAAACAGGAGTTGAACAGGTTATTCCAAAACCTGGTCTTTCATCATTATAAAGAACACCGAAATGTACAATATTATGCTGATACGCTGTGTGTTTCTTCCAAACATCTTACCGAAAGCATTAAAGAGGTAACCGGCAAAACAGCTGGCGAATGGATTGATGATGCAGTGGTTTTAGAAGCCAAAGTTTTATTGAGGAACCTTGAAAGGAGCATTGCACAAGTTGCTGATGAGATCCATTTTCCAGACCAGTCAACCTTTGGTAAATACTTTAAGAAACAAACCGGGCTTTCACCTTCCGAATACCGTATCAAAGCCAATAGTTAAATTAATAAGGTTCAGGCTTGCTGTTTGCTTTGGAAAGGTTACAAATTTCTCAACTGGAATTTTTGACCAAAATCCCCGCAATTCAGCCCTTTTTTTAATTGTTGCTGAAGATAATTTTACACCGGTAAAAGAAGCTCGGGCCAAAACCTTTAATTTGGGAGCTTCAGCCAAAAAACTTATAAAATGAAAATCTTAATTTGTATTTGTCAGGTTCCTGATACCGTGACCAAAATTGTTTTGAAGGATAATAATAGCACGGTAGAAGAGAACGGGACCACTTTTATCATCAACCCTTATGATGAATGGTATGCACTGGTACGTGCATTGGAATTGAAGGAAAGCGGCGCAGCAGAGAGCGTTCATATCATTAATGTAGGCCGGGCAAATGTGGAGCCGGTGATCCGGAAAGCGCTTGCTCTGGGCGGAGATGAAGCAGTTAGAATTGACGCTGACAGCACAGACTCTTATTCAATCGCTTATCATATTGCTGATTATGCCCGTGATAAGGGTTATGATTTAATTTTATGCGGAAAAGAATCCATCGATTACTTAAACGGTGCAGTGGGGCCAATGCTTGCAGAATTGCTGGATATTGATTATATCGGCTTTGCAACCAGTATCAATATTGAAGGAAATTCTGCTGTAGTAAAGCGTGAAATTGATGGTGGCGAAGAAACAGCTACTTGTAATTTTCCGTTGGTGGTTTCCTGTCAGAAAGGAGTTGCAGAAGCACGGATAGCAAATATGCGCGGTATTATGACTGCACGGACGAAACCGTTAAAGGTGGTTACACCAACTGCAATAGCAGCATTAACAACTATTGCTTCTTATGAATTACCGCCGGCAAAAGCGGGTGTAAAATTAATCGATCCAAACCAAATGGACGAACTGGTGAATTTGCTTCATACTGAGGCTAAAGTAATTTAAGGCGTAAATAATTTAAAACTCATGTCAGTAATCGTATTAGTTGAACATACAGAGGGCGTTATCAAAAAGAAAAGCCTCGAAGCTGTACAGTATGCATCAGAAATTGCAAAAAAAATGAATACTACGGCTGCAGCAATTGTAGCAGGAAAAGCAACAGACGAGGAAATGAAAAACCTTGGCCAGTACGGCGCGCAAAAAGTTTTGCATGTTCAGGACGACCGTTTAAACGAATTGCATGCCCGTGCTTTTACTCGGATCTTGGTCACTGCCGCTAAAAAGGAAAGCAGCCAGGTAATCATTACATTGCATGATGTGAATGGATCGTCCATTGCGCCGCGTGTTGCCATTCAGTTAAATGCAGCTTTAATTACAGGAGCGCTTTCTTATCCTGATTTGGAAAAAGGTTTTGTGGTTAAAAAATCGGTTTTCTCAGGCAAAGCATTTGCTTTTGTGCAGGCAGCAAGTGATAAAAAAGTAATTACCCTGATGCCCAACAGTTTTCCGTTAATAAAAAATGAAGGAACTGCAACCATAGAAAAACTGGAAGTTGCCTTTGAAGAAAAAGATTTTGGGGTGAAAGTAAAAGAGGTAAATAAAATTACCGGTGAAATTCCATTGTCTGATGCAGAGCTGGTTGTTTCTGGCGGACGCGGAATGAAAGGGCCTGAAAATTGGGGGTTAATAGAAAACCTTGCTCACGAATTAGGTGCGGCAACAGCCTGTTCCCGGCCGGTTGCAGATGCGCACTGGCGGCCGCATCACGAGCACGTTGGGCAAACCGGTACCACCATTCGGCCAAATTTATACATTGCGGCAGGAATTTCAGGTGCAATCCAACATCTTGCAGGCGTAAGCGGTTCTAAAACGATTGTTGTGATCAACAAAGATCCGGAAGCGCCATTTTTTAAAGCTGCAAACTACGGCGTAGTTGGTGATGTAACGGAAATTTTGCCGCAACTGACAGCAGCTGTAAAAAAATTCAAAGAACAACAACACTAAAATAATCAATGCATATTTATTATGAAGGCCAGGTAATCTGGTCGCAAATAGATGCCAATCAGCACATGCGGCATTCTGCTTATGCTGATTTTGCTGCACAAGCCAGGTTGTGTTTGCTTGAAAGTGTTGGCTTAAACCCAAAAACACTCTTCCAGCAAAAAATTGGTCCGATATTATTTAAAGAAGAGCTTTTTTACCTGCGGGAAGTAGCCATTAACGATTATATAAAAGTTACCTGCGAGGTAATAAAATCCAGGGCCGACGGTTCGCGCTGGGCCATCAGGCATGAGATTTATCGCGGCGACGGCATAAAAGCTGCGATCATCCATGTAGAAGGTGCCTGGATCGATATGGAAAAACGCAAGCTGACTGTTCTGCCTTCGGACCTGAACAACCTGTTTCTGCATTCGCCCAGAAGCAGTGATTATGTCGAAGAAATCCCCAAACCTAAATCAACCTAAATAAATGATACATTTAAAAGAGCGGGATTGCGATAAAAGAAAGCAAGGAGCAAAAGAATGTCGGCAGAAACTTCTATAAACGGATACATTAAAAGTATAGATCAATTAAAGCAACTTAACTTGTAATTATATAAAGTTTTGGTTTGATAATTACAATGCTTCTTTTATCGATAAAAAATTGAAGCTTGTATATGTAGTTATAAAACGTTGCTAATTTTAAGGCGATAAAAGAAGCATGTAAAAAAGTTAAAATTTTTTTGATCAAAGTTGATTTTGAATACCGAACTTTTGACAAATCATTCCGAAATACAGACCTTTTTTACGCCTTTTTAAACATGATATTTGTTTAAAGAAACCTAATAGTAAACTAATTTCCATTTTAACAATAGCTTCTTTTATAAACAGTGATTTAAAGCTTTCGTAATCCACAAATCATTATTTGTGATTTTTTAAAATTTCCTTTATAAAAAGGATAATGTTTTTACAATATAAATTATGAAAATATACCATCTAAAAAAGCGTTTAATATTGTGTTTATCGATCTTGATTTGTACCCTATTATCATTCAAAATTGCACATGCACAAAATGACAAGATTGAAGGACTTTGGTACAATGATATCAAGACGGCGAAAATTTTAATATCCAAAGGGAGCAACGGTAAATTTAGTGGCAAAATTGTTTGGTTAAAAGAACCAATGGAAAAAGGAAAGCCAAAAGTTGATGAAAATAATCCCGAAGAAAAGTTGCGCAACCGACCGATTATAGGCTTGCAAATACTTTCTGATTTTGAAAAAGATGGCGACAACAAATATGTTGACGGAACAATTTACGATCCTAAAAATGGTAAAACCTACAGTTGTAAAATAACCTATAAAGGAAAAACTTTGGATATCAGAGGTTACATCGGCATTTCTTTATTAGGAAGAACTACTGTTTGGGAACGCACCAGTTAAGCTTCTTTTATTTGCTAAATATTGTATGGACCCGAAAAGAATTATAAAAAAAGTAGCTGTGCTTGGTTCTGGTGTAATGGGCAGCAGGATTGCCTGCCATTTCGCCAATATTGGGTTGCAGGTTTTGTTACTTGATATTGTACCGAAAGATGCTGCAAATAACCCTGCTTCCAGAAATAAGCTGGTAAACGAAGCATTAAATGCAGCATTAAAATCGAACCCCTCTCCTATTTATTTGAAGGCCTTTGCTAATCGCATCATAACCGGAAATTTCGAAGATGACCTATCTAAAATTGCTGATTGTGATTGGATTATTGAAGTAGTGGTAGAACGGTTGGACATCAAGCAAAAAGTGTTTGAAAATGTAGAAAAATTCCGCAGACAAGGCACATTGGTTACTTCCAATACTTCAGGGATTCCAATCCATTTAATGGCTGAAGGCAGAAGCGAGGATTTTAAAAAACATTTCTGCGGAAGCCACTTTTTTAATCCGCCGCGCTATTTAAAACTGCTGGAAATTATTCCAACAAAAGATACTTTGCCAGAAGTAGTTAAATTTTTACTGAATTACGGCGAGAAATATCTGGGCAAAACTACTGTTCTTGCTAAAGACACGCCTGCATTTATTGGTAACCGCATCGGCGTTTTTAGCATCATGAGTATTTTGCATTATGCAGAAAAAACCGGGATGAGTATCGAAGAAATTGATAAACTGACCGGACCGGTAATTGGCCATCCCAAATCAGCCACTTTCCGAACCAGCGATGTTGTTGGTATTGATACAATGGTACACGTTGCAAATGGTTTAAGCCAGAACGTACCTGATGATGAAGCAAAAGCCTTGTTTCAAATACCAGATTTTGTAAATAAAATGGTTGCCAATAACTGGCTGGGCAGCAAAACCAAACAAGGATTTTACAAAAAGGAGAAAGTTAACGGTGCAGACGCTTTTTATACGCTTGATTTAAAATCGCTTGAATATCAGCCTGCGCAGAAAGTAAAGTTTCCTTCACTTGAAACTACAAAAACAGTTGATAATTTGAAAGACAGGATGAACATCTTGTTTGCAGCAAAAGACAAAGCCGGAGATTTTTACCGCACAATTTTTTATCAGCTTTTCGCCTACTCCAGCAACCGTATTCCTGAAATTTCGGATGAGATTTATAAGATCGATGCCGCTATGAATGCAGGCTTTGGATGGGAAACCGGGCCATTTGAAAAATGGGACGCATTAGGTTTAGAAACCACAGTTAAACAGATGGAAACTGCCGGTTATCCGCCAGCAAAATGGGTTTATAAAATGCTTCAAAGTGGTGTAACAAGTTTTTACAAAGTTGAGGACGGAAAGCGTTTGTATTACGATATTTCTTCAAAAACTTATCAGGTTATTCCAGGTACTGAAGATTTTATTTTGCTTGACAACATCCGCAGCACAAACACCATCTGGAAAAACAGCGGAACTACAATTATTGATCTTGGTGATGGTATTTTAAACCTTGAATTTCACACTAAAATGAACACCATAGGCAGTGAAGTAATTGAGGGCATAAACAAAGCAATTACGATAGCCGAGCAAAATTATAAAGGTTTAGTTATCTCTAATGAAGGAACTAATTTTAGTGCCGGCGCCAATGTCGGAATGATTTTCATGGCTGCTGTTGAGCAGGAATTTGATGAATTGAACATGATTATCAAGGCTTTTCAAAATACCATGATGCGGATTCGGTATTCATCAATTCCGGTTGTAGCTGCACCTCATCAGATGGCTTTAGGCGGCGGTTGCGAGCTTTGTTTACATGCTGATAAAGTTGTAGCTCACGCCGAACTATATATGGGTTTGGTGGAATTTGGTGTCGGCTTAATCCCCGGCGGAGGTGGCACAAAAGAATTCGCGCTTCGTTTATCAGATGAATTACAATCAGGCGATATCGAACTGAATACTTTCCGCGATAAATTCCTAACCATTGGCCAGGCTAAAGTTTCTACTTCTGCTGATGAAGCTTTTGATTTGGGATACCTCAAAAAAGGCCGGGACATGGTTGTAATTTCAAGGAACAGGCTTCTCTCCGAAGCAAAAAAACAATGTTTAATGATGGCTGAAGAAGGTTATGTACAACCTGTCCAACGCAAAGATATCCGGGTTCTGGGCAACCAGGCGCTTGGTTTGGGTTATGCCGGGGCTAATGCTATGTTCAGCGGTAATTATATCAGCGAGCATGATGTTAAAATCTCACAAAAATTGGCTTATGTACTTGCAGGAGGCAACTTATCACAGCCAACTTTAGTGAGCGAAGAGTATTTACTGAACCTGGAACGGGATGCTTTTGTATCGCTTTGTGCCGAACGGAAAACGCTGGAACGGATACAATCCATTTTAACAGGCGGAAAAATATTAAGAAACTAAATTTTATCAGAACAAAAATGAATGCATATATAGTTGCAGCCTGCCGAAGTGCTGTTGGAAAAGCAAATCGCGGCGGGTTCAGGTTTACCCGGCCGGATACGCTGGCTGCGGATGTAATTAAACATCTGATTGCTTCTGTACCAAATGTTGATAAAGAGGAAATTGATGATGTTATAGTTGGAAATGCCACGCCAGAAGCCGAGCAAGGCTTAAATGTTGCCCGTTTGATTTCTTTGATGGCTTTAGATACAGACAAAGTTCCGGGAATGACTGTGAACCGTTATTGTGCTTCAGGCCTGGAAACCATTGCCATTGCTTCTGCAAAAATCCACAGCGGAATTTCAGATTGCATCATTGCCGGAGGTGTGGAAAGTATGAGCTTATTGCCAATGGGAGGCTGGCGCGTAGTGCCTAATGTTGATGTTGCCCTCGCCCATCCGGATTATTACTGGGGAATGGGACTAACAGCTGAAGCAGTAGCCAAAGAGTTTAAGATTAGCCGGGAAGACCAGGACAAATTTGCTTATCAGTCTCACCAAAAAGCAATCCGCGCAATAGCAGAAGGAAAATTTAAAGACCAGATCGTTCCGGTTAATGTAACAGAAGTTTATGTGGATGAGAACGAAAAAAAGAAAAAAAGGGAGTTTTTGATCGATACAGACGAAGGCCCGCGTGCGGATACATCAATGGATGCGCTGTCTAATCTCAAACCTGTTTTTGATGCGCGAGGCGTTGTAACCGCTGGCAATTCATCCCAAACCAGCGATGGCGCAGCCTTTGTAATGGTAGTAAGCGAGCGTTTTTTAAAGCAAAATAATTTAGAACCGATTGCGCGGCTGGTTAATTATGCGGTTGCCGGAGTCCCTCCGCGCATTATGGGGATCGGACCGATGGAAGCCATTCCGAAAGTGTTAAAAATGGCTGGGATGAAGCAGGACGATATCGAATTAATAGAGCTAAACGAAGCATTTGCTTCACAATCATTAGCAATTATTAATGGTTTGGATTTGAATCCGGAAATTGTAAACGTGAATGGGGGTGCCATTGCGCTTGGCCACCCGCTGGGTTGCAGTGGCGCTAAACTCTCTGTGCAGCTTTTTGATGAAATGAAAAAACGGGACCAGAAATATGGCCTGGTAACCATGTGTGTAGGGACCGGCCAGGGTGCGGCAGGAATATTTGAGCTATTAAAATAAGCTTTTTAAAAAATATTAAATCAAGAATTATGAGCGTAGCAGTAGAAAACAAGCTTTTAAAAGGTGGTGAGTTTCTGATCAAAGAAACAAACGCAGAAGATATTTTTATCCCGGAAAACTGGGATGAGGAACAGTTGATGATTGCACAAACCTGTCAGGATTTTGTGGACCAAAAAGTAGTTCCAAACCTAAACCGTATTGATGCACAGGAAGATGGTTTAATGGTTGATCTGGTTAACCAGGCCGGCGAACTGGGTATTTTAAGCGTTTCTATTCCCGAAGAATATGGCGGTTTTGGCAAAGACTTCCCTACGGCTATGCTCATCAGTGAAAAAACCGGCCCGGGTGCATCTTTTTCTGTTGCCGTGATGGCGCATACCGGAATTGGCACGCTGCCAATTCTTTACTATGGGAATGAAGACCAGAAAAATAAATACATCCCGAAACTGGCTTCCGGTGAGTGGAAAGGCGCATATTGCCTTACCGAACCGAGCGCTGGTTCTGATGCAAATTCTGGCAAAACACGAGCAACGCTTTCTGCCGATGGGAAGAATTACCTTATCAACGGACAAAAAATGTGGATCACGAATGCAGGTTTTGCCGATGTATTTACCGTTTTTGCCAAGGTTGATCATGACGAAAACCTAAGTGCTTTTATCGTTGAAAAAGGGTTTGAAGGGCTTTCCCTCAACCCCGAAGAACATAAAATGGGTATTAAAGGAAGTTCAACCCGCCAGGTATTTTTTAACGATTGCAAAGTGCCCGTTGAAAATATGCTTTCCGAAAGAGGTAACGGCTTTAAAATCGCTGTAAATATTTTAAACCTCGGCCGGATCAAATTGGGTGGCGCTGCTTTAGGGGCGTCAAAATCTGTGATTACGCAATCTATCCGTTATGCCAATGAACGTGAGCAGTTTGGCCGTCCGATCTCTAAATACGGAGCGATTCGTTACAAACTTGCTGAACAGGCCATTCGTGCTTACGCAGCAGAATCAGCAATGTACAGAGCAAGCCAGAATATTGAAGATGCCACGCACCATTTGATTGAAAACGGCATGGAAGCTTCCAAAGCAAAACTTAAAGGCACAGAACTTTTTGCCATAGAAGCAGCGATCATTAAAGTTCATTCCTCAGAAGTGCTGGATTATATTGTAGATGAAGGCGTACAAATTTACGGCGGAATGGGTTACAGTGCAGAAGCGCCCATGGACCGCGCCTATCGTGATAGCCGCATCAACCGGATTTTTGAAGGTACGAACGAAATCAACCGCATGTTAACGGTAGATATGATGCTGAAACGTGCCATGAAAGGTGAACTCGACCTGATGGGGCCAGCACAAAAAGTAGCCGGAGAATTGATGAGTATCCTGGATTTTAACATGGCTGAGGAGGAAGATATTTTCAGCAAAGAAAAAAAATACATTGCCAATTTTAAAAAAGCAGTTTTATTGGTTGCCGGTGCTGCAGTGCAAAAACTAATGATGAACCTTGCCAAAGAACAAGAAGTTTTAATGTATCTGGCCGATATGCTGATTGAAACTTACGTGAGCGAATCTTTACAGTTACGGGTTGAAAAATTGCTTGGACAACGCGGCGAAGAAAGTGTGAAAACGCAGATCGATATGATGCAGGTTTACATACGCGATGCAGGCGATAAAATTTTAAAAGCGGGCAAGGAAGCTTTAAATTCTTTTGCCGAAGGCGATGAACGCAGGATGATGATGGTTGGTTTAAGGCGTTTTACCAAAACTGATGACATCAATACTACAGCAGCACGACGACGGATTGCCGCACAACTGATAGAACAAAATAAATACTGTTTTTAGCGCCTGTTTTTGGTTAATCCTTTTTATCCTAATAATCAGGATCAATGATGCTTCTTTTATCACCTAAAAATTAGTGTTTATATTTGATCTACTGATTTTTAGGTGATAAAAGAAGCATCGAAATAAATCCAATTTAAACAATCGTTACAAACTTGAAACTTTTATTTCTGATCTTTTAAATTATGCTTTCATGAAGAATGCAGCCAGGTTATTTGATTGTATTGATATTCAGAAACAAACTCCGAAAGATGATCTTTTGAACGGTAAATTCAACGGCGTTTGGAAATCGTACAGCACAGCAGAGATGCACGAAAAGGTTTATCAGTTAGCGGCGGCATTTCTTGAAATGGGCATTTCAGCCGGAGACGGAACGACTGAAGGCAGGGATAAAGTTGGTTTGATCAGCAATAGCAGGCCCGAATGGCTGATTGTTGATTTGGCCGTTCAACTCATTGGTGCCATCTTGGTGCCGCTGTATCCCAACACGGGCATTAAAGAAATTGAACAAATTCTGCTGGAAGTGGAAATGAAGTGCCTGTTTATAGGCCAGGCAGAATTGTTTGAAAAGGTAAATCTGGTAAGCGGGAAAGCTCCTTTTTTAAAATCCATTTTTTCATTTGATGAAGTCCAAGGTTGCAGCAACTGGAAATCATTACTGAAACCAGTTCAAGAAACTGAGCTGAAAAATATAGCAGCAATCAGTTCAAGGGTTAAGGAAGATGATGTTACAACCATCATTTTTACTTCCGGCACAACTGGCCGCCCGAAAGGCGTAATGCTCACCCATAAAAATATTTTGAGCAATGTGCAGGCATCCGGAAAAGTGCTGGAACAAATACCTTTAAATTATAAACGTGCCCTGAGTTTTTTGCCGCTTAACCACATCTTTGAAAAAATGGTAACTTATATTTATCTGTTTTACGGCTTTTCCATTTTTTACGCTGAAAGTATGGATACTATTGGTGCGAATATGAAGGAAGTAAAACCGGATTTGTTCACTGCTGTTCCCCGGCTCCTTGAAAAAGTTTTTGAAAAGATATTATTTGAAGGGCAAAAACTTTCCGGTGTTAAAAGAAGTATCTTTTTGTGGTCGATAAAAATTGCCGAACAATTTGAAAATTCCGGTACAAGCATTTGGTACAAAATTAAACTTGCGATTGCTGATAAGTTGGTTTACAGCAAATGGCGAAATGCAATTGGTGGAGAAGTAAAAGCAATTATCGTAGGCAGCTCTGCTTGCCCGGTACGTTTAGAAAGGATTTTTACCGCTGCAAAAATGGTTGTTTTAGAAGGATACGGACTGACGGAAACTTCGCCTGTAATTGCAGTAAATCATTATCAAAACAAAGGCCGTAAGTTTGGAACGGTTGGACAATTGCTTGAAAATGTGCAGGTAAAGATTGCTGCAGACAGCGAAATTCTTTGTAAAGGCCCAAGCATAATGCCCGGATATTATAAAAACCCGGAACTAACAGCTGAAGTTTTTACAGACGGATGGTTTCATACCGGAGATATTGGAACACTCGACCAGCATTCTTTTTTAAAAATAACCGATAGAAAAAAAGAGATCTTTAAAACTTCCGGAGGCAAATACGTTGCACCGGTGCCCATTGAAAACAGGATGAAAGAAAGTCCGTTTATCGAGCAAATGATGGTAATCGGAGCAGAAAGGAAATTTACTTCAGCCTTAATTGTTCCCTCCTATCCAAGCATCAAATTATGGTGCGATCAAAACAAGATCAGCTTTTTATCAAATCGTGAAATTATCAATGATTCTAAAGTTATCGCTTTATATCAATCCATCATCAATTCTTTTAACATGGAATTTAATCATGTGGAACAAGTTAAAAAGTTCACTTTGCTTTCAGAAGAATGGACAATTGATGGCGGCGAACTTACACCAACCGGTAAAATGAAACGTCGTGTTATCCTTGAAAAATACAAAACAGAAATAGAAGAAATGTATGCCGGCACAATTGATAATACAAAACCAGTTCATTATGAAACTTCCGCAACCATTCATTCAAAATCTTAATTAGCTGAGCAATAATTTCACCATGAAAACAATTCAGATCAGCATAAAAGATAAACTGGCAATTATTACTTTGGATAGGGGCCGGTCTAATCCAATTAATGCAGAAATGGTTTTGGAGCTCACTTTTGCTATAAAAGAGATTAAAGAAGATGATGGTTTGGAGGGTTTGATCATCACCGGAAAAGAAGGTTTTTTTTCTGCAGGAATTGATTTGATAGAAGTTTGCCATTATGATCAGGATCAAAGTAAGGAATTCTGGAGCAATTTTTTGGCACTTGAAATCAGACTGTTAACCTTCAAAAAGCCACTTGTTGCAGCAATAACCGGCCATAGTCCGGCGGGCGGATGTGTTATGGCTTTGTGTTGTGATTACCGCGTGATGGCAAAAGGCAACTTTATCATCGGCTTAAATGAAATTCCGGTTGGCATTATTGTGCCTGATGCGATATTTCACTTGTATTCATTCTGGATCGGAAAACACAAAGCTTACCAGTATTTGCTGGAAGGCAAATTGTTAAATGTTGACGAAGCTTTTCATGACGGATTGATTGACGAAATTACTGCGCCGGAAGATTTGCTGGCTGCTGCCGAACAAAAGATAAGGTTTTATATGAAACAAAATCCGATAACCTGGCAGCAAAGTAAAATGAATTTCAGAAAAGAACTTTCTGCTCATTTTCAAAAAGATCAAAGTGAAGCTTTGGATAAAATGTTGCAGCAATGGTGGTCGCCTGAAATCCGTTTATCCCTGCAAAAAACAATTGAAAAGTTAAATAAAGCAACGGTCAAAAGTTAAAATAAAATCCAAGTTAATATACAATATGATGCTTCTTTTAGCACAGTAAAATCCATGTTTGGATATTGCAAGATTAGAAATAGTACAAGTTAAAGTTTTACCTGATAAAAGAAGCATTGTAATCTAACTAATATGTTAAAAGAAGATACTTTCAAAGATAAAACCATCATTATAACTGGCGGCGGGACCGGGCTTGGAAAAGCGATGGGAACTTATTTTCTGGAATTAGGCGCTAATCTGGTAATTACAAGTCGCAAGTTAAACGTTTTGCAGGAAGCAGCCCGCGAAATGGAAGCCCAAACCGGCGGCAAAGTATTGGCGTTAGCTTGTGATGTAAGAAATTATAATGAAGTAGAAAACATTTTAAATCAGACAGTTAAAACTTTTGGAAGTGTACATGCGCTTATTAACAACGCAGCAGGCAATTTCATTTCTCCAACGGAACGTTTATCGGCCAATGCTTTTTCTACTATTATTGATATTGTGCTGAAAGGTTCCGTCAATTGTTCACTTGCTTTAGGCAAATACTGGTTGCAAGAAAAGCTTCCCGGCAATTTGCTTAACATTATTACCACTTACGCTTTCACTGGCTCCGGCTATGTTGTGCCGTCTGCCTGTGCCAAAGGCGGCGTATTGGCCATGACGCGCTCGTTAGCTGTAGAATGGGGCAGACATCAAATTCGTTGCAACGCTATTGCACCGGGGCCATTTCCAACAAAAGGTGCCTGGGACCGTTTATTACCGGGTAAAATGGCCCAAAAGTTCGACTTTAAAAACCGGGTCCCGCTAAAAAGAGTGGGCAAACATCAGGAAATAGCTAACCTTGCCGCTTTTCTGGTTTCTGATTTCTCGGGTTATATCAATGGCGAAATTATTACGATTGATGGCGGCGAATGGTTGCAAGGCGCCGGCCAGTTTAACGGTTTGGAAATGGTTACGGATGAAATGTGGAATACTATTGAACAACAAACCAGAGCTGCAAAAGGAAGTTAATGTTGATTTGATGCGATACTTCTTTTATCAATAAAAAATTTGTGCTGATATTGCAGCTTCCTTAAAAGCAACAAAAATTTGTTTTAGGGTGATAAAAGAAGCATAATATTTACGAAAAAATTAATCCTAAGCCTGATAATCCATTAATATAAATGATTGCTCAACTCCTGTTTCTAATCATACTGGCAGCTGCAATTTTCCTGTTCAGCAAAAATGCGGGAAAAATCAGGCGTAATATTTTACTGGGAAAAGATACCGGCCGAAGCGATCATCCGGCAGAACGCTGGAAAACAATGGCAAAAGTAGCTTTAGGTCAAAGTAAAATGACCAAACGGCCGGTTGCCGCGCTGCTGCATTTGTTTATTTATATGGGATTTGTAATTATCAATATTGAAGTGCTGGAGATTATGATCGACGGACTTTTTGGTTCGCACCGAATATTTTCAAAGCCTTTGGGCAGCTTATATGGTTTGTTGATCGGCAGTTTTGAAGTGCTGGCTTTACTTGTACTTTTTTCGTGCGTTGTATTTTTAGCAAGAAGAAATATCTTGAAACTGAAAAGGTTCAGCGGAAAAGAAATGACCAAGTGGCCGCGTTCAGATGCCAATTACATCCTGATTATCGAAATCCTTTTAATGTCGGCATTCCTCACCATGAATGCTGCTGACTACAAACTACAGCAATTGCATTTCGGGCATTATTTGCAGGCAGGCAGTTTTCCGGTTAGTGCATGGCTAAGTTTACTTTTACCTGCAAGTCCTCAATCTTTAGAAATAATTGAGCGTAGCTGCTGGTGGTTTCACATCATCGGAATTCTGGCTTTCTTAAATTACCTGCCTTATTCCAAGCACTTCCATATCCTGCTGGCTTTTCCGAACACTTATTATTCCAAACTCACGCCAAAAGGACAATTCAGCAACATGCCATCAGTTACCAATGAAGTAAAAGCTATGCTTGATCCGGCTTTTGTTCCGGAAACAATTGAACCCGGACGTTTTGGTGCGAAAGATGTAACTGATCTCACCTGGAAAAACCTGATGGATGCTTACACTTGTACAGAATGCGGGCGTTGTACCAGCGTTTGTCCGGCTAATATTACCGGAAAACTGCTTTCGCCGCGTAAAATTATGATGGATACGCGCGACCGGATTACCGAAGTTGGCAACAACCTGGATAAACATGGAAAGGATTACAACGATAATAAAAACTTGCTTGACGACTACATTTCCCGCGAAGAACTTTGGGCTTGCACAACTTGTAATGCCTGCACGGAAGCTTGTCCGGTAAATATTGATCCGCTTAATATCATCACTGATATGCGCCGTTACATTGTAATGGAAGAATCTCAGGCACCAGCCAGCCTGAATAATATGTTCGGAAATGTGGAGAACAACAGTGCGCCATGGAAATACGCAAGTGCCGACCGTTTAAACTGGGCAAAAACTAATTAAATTTTCTTTTACGGGAGAATTAAAATCAATTTTAATCACATGAACGAAGTAAATATAGCAGCAGATAAAATCTGGAATGGTGTAGTGCCTACAATGGCTGAAATGGCTGCTGAAGGCAAAATACCAGAGATTTTATTTTGGGTAGGCTGCGCCGGAAGCTTTGATGAACGGGCACAGCAAATCACTAAAAGCATTTGCAAAATCCTGCATTATGTAGGCATGAGCTATGCAGTTTTAGGAACTGAAGAAAGTTGTACCGGCGACCCGGCAAAACGCGCAGGAAATGAGTTTTTGTTCCAGATGCAGGCCATAACAAATATTGAAGTTTTGAATGCTTATAAAGTCAAAAAGATTGTAACTGGCTGTCCGCATTGTTTTAATACATTAAAAAATGAGTATCCGCAGCTTGGCGGAAGTTATGAAGTAATCCATCATACACAGCTCATCCAGCAGTTAATTGACGAAGGAAAGTTAAAAACGCAGGACGGCGAAAGTTTTAAAGGCAAGCGCATTACTTATCATGATGCCTGCTATCTTGGCCGCGGCAATCAAATTTATGAAGCCCCAAGAAGTGCATTACAGGTTTTAGATGCCGAACTGGTAGAAATGAAACGTTGCCGGAGCAATGGCCTGTGCTGTGGAGCAGGCGGTGCACAAATGTTTAAAGAACCCGAACCAGGCAAAAAAGAGATCAGCACTGAACGTATTGAAGATGCCATACAAGCCAAAGCGCAAATTGTAGCTTCCGCCTGCCCCTTTTGCATGACCATGCTGCGCGACGGCGTGAAACATAAAGAAAAAGAGCAGGAAATACAGGTATTGGATATTGCGGAAATTACGGCAAGAGCAAATGGATTATAGATTTATAAAAGAAGATTAAACACATGAATATTAAAAACACACGAGAGTGTAAATAAACTGTGCTGAAGTTTAATTAATTACCTTCTATGATTAGTAAGGTTCTTCTAATTATGGCAGTAGAACAACAATGGCGACACTGGAGGTTCGCCTGTTCCCGTAAGATTTATTACGATGCCAATTCGTAACAGCAGTACAAGGCAATTAAATATCCTTTACATTATCTACAGTTATCCAGCCCGAATTTCCGTTAGGAAGCTCGATCTCTATCCAGTTTCCGTTCTTTTGGTTTACATCAACCTTGGTGCCTTCATGCATTACAAAAAGCGGTTTGGCATTCACATCGGGCGAACCTTTTACAATAACAGAATTGCTGAAGATGATGGCCTGGTGATGCGAATTGAAATAATTAATTTGCCTGTTAGCCATAAAAATGGTGATAATTCCGAAAAGAATAGCTACAATACCTGTAAAAAAAGATGCTTTTTTTAGGATAAGTGAGCCTGCAAAAAGATAAGCTATTAACAATAGGAACCCGCCTAAAAAAAGCAGGTCACTTATTATGGAAAGTATGTTAGCGGGTAAAACAAGGATAAAATTGTGCCACCATCGGGCAACAAAAAAATCAGGCTGCGGCTCTATTTTGTCGGCAATTTTGAGATTGGCAAACTGGATATTGATATTGATATCTTTATCATTTGGGGCGAGCTTACGGGCCTTTTCGTAATAGAGAATAGCGGACGCCATATCGTCTAACTTGTAATAAGCGTTGCCAGTATTAAAATAAATAACGGCTGATTGGTAACCATCGTTCAATATCTGCTGGTAAGTTTGTGCGGCCTGCTGATATTGTGCTTTGGCATATAGCTGATTGCCTTTTTCAAATAAGACGTTCTCCTTGTTATCACCCAAAGAAAACATGGGTAAAAGAAGCATCAACACCAGATACAACCCACTGGTTAGCCGATTATATTTTATCTTCAATTTCATTGATCGTATTTTTTGCTTTGTCGAACACCTGCTGCTCCGATATTCCTGTCACGGGTGCAAAACGGGCCATTTCGCACAAGTCCATCGTATCAACCAAATGATTAATGGTTATTGAATTTATTGAGTGTGATTGTAGTTGTGCGGTAATATTTTCTTTATTCAAGTTGGCAACGGGAATATTTAGCTTGTCGCTTAAGTAACCATACAAGCCTTTGGCAATTGCATCGTAAAAGGCTGATCTGTTACCCGCTGTTAATTCCTTTTGTGCATTGGCTAAATGTTTTGCAGCCATTTTTCCCGCGCCTCTGCTTTTAACTTTAACCAAATCGCTGTTATATTGCCGGTTCCACTTGCGGTAAAATAATGCTGCTGCAAATAAGATTGGCCCCAGTAAAAGCAATATATAATACATTGCCGAATTATAAAAGCCTTCACCATCTTTATACAAATCAGCTGCTGTTGTTTTGATATATCTGATATCGTTACCAAGCAATTTAATATCCTGCTGATCTGAGGAATTGAAAGCAGGTGCATTAGCCTGGGCATCGCCTTTATTTACTTTAATACGGAATGCCTTTCCTGGCAGGGTTATATACTTTTTAGAAGCCGGATTAAAATAAGTGAAATTAACAGGGTTAAGCGTAAAATCGCCCTGATGGCGCGGAATTAGCAGGTAGCTGAATTTCCTGCTGCCCGAAACGCCATTTGAATCTACGGTGATCCGGTCGGTTGTTTTAGGGTCGTATTTTTCAAGATCAGCCGGTAAATTAATTTTAGGTGCGTCTATCAGATTAAGATTTCCCGTACCTGAAATTTCGACTGTATAATTAAGGGTTTCGTTTGCTTTTAATTCTTTTTTATCAGCATCAGTATAAAGGGAAAATGATCCCACAGCTCCGGTAAAATCAACAGGTTTTCCTGTAGTGGGAAGAGGAATAACATGGATAATTATGGGCTGGCTTTTTGCCTTGTACGGAACGTCCTTAAAATTATTATACATAGTGCCTAAAACGTTTATTGCAGGAAGCGGCAAACGCACACCAAAGTTCACGGTTAATGGATCGATACTAAGATCGCCGGCATGTTGAGGGAAAAGAATGCTTTGTTTGATAGTGGTTACGTTATATCTTAAACCTTTATAAACTTCACTTTTCCATGAATTACCATTTTTGTTAACCACATCCTGGTTCCAGAAGCCATTCAGTTCCGGGGCTTTATCGGGCTGTCCCCCCAGGATATCTACACGCGTATATATTTTGTAATCAACTTTAATTTGCTCGCCCACATAAGCATGTGTTTTATCAACCACAGCCCTTATAAATATTTGTTTAGAGATATCCCTGGTATCGGCTTTACTGTTATCAACGGGCGCAGCAGCGGCTTGCTGAGCCTGCTTCTGAACAGGAGGGGCTTGCCCTTTTACCGTTACTTTTAACGGGCTTGAAACCAAAGTATGCCCGTTAATTACAATAGCGGCCGCATCAATCGTAAATGTACCTTCTTTTGTGGGAACAAGAATATAGCTGTAGGTAATATTAAGGGTAGTATTGCCGTTAACAGATGTCATATCGGATGACATGTTTGGCCCGGATATTACCTGAAAGTTATTAAAATTGGGCGGTGTAAAATGAGTGCCGCCAGCATTCATTGAAAAATCAACCTCAAACTGCTCGCCTACGCCAACATTGCTTTTGCTTACTGAAGCTGTAAATTTTTGGGCAAACAGCAGTGTTGAAAACAGCAGTAAAATTGATAATATACCAAGTCTTTTTTTCATTTATATTTTAAAGGCTAAACTGCCTGTTTAAATTTTGTTTGGGCTGATTTTAGATGCTTCTTTTATCACCTAAAAATCAGCAACCTTTAATTTTTTTATCAATTTCACTTAAAATTATACGATAAAAGAAGCATCTAAACCAATCGGCCTTTTAAATTACCAGTCTTTTAAAATTCGTGCCTGGCCACCTTTTAATTTTTTATTTTTTAGCTTATCCTGCGTGCCCTGTTCCTGGTTGTTCAGCGCATCCAGCATCCGTTGGGCATCGTCTTTTGATATTTGATTGGGTTGTTGCTGATCTTGCTGATCCTTTTTGTCCTGGTCTTTTTTGTCCTGGTCCTTGTTCTGCTGGTTCGGGTCTTTATTCTGATCGTTTTTACCCTGGTTGTTTTTGTCCTGGTTTTTTTTATCCTGATCGTTTTTATTGTTCTTATTCTGATCCTTGTTCTGCTGATTTTGCTGGTTGTTATGTTGATTTTGCTTGTTTTGCTGCTGCTGTTTTTTCAGCATTTCCTGGGCATAAGCCAGGTTGTAACGTGTGGCATCATCTTTTGGATTATTAAGCAATGATTTTTTATAAGCATCGATGCTTTCCTCATACTTTTTAGTTTCCAACATAGAATTGCCCAGGTTATGATAAGCCCTTGCCTTTACAGATGAATTGGTTGCAGTTGATGCAATATCTGTAAAGTTCTTTGCTGCGTGATCAAACTTTTTTTGCTTGTATAAGGCATCACCCAAATTAAAATTTCCTGTTAAATTCTCGTTCTTTTTTTCGACTGCTTTCCGGTAATCCGCTTCAGCTTCTTTAAACTTTTTCTGCTCATAAAGCTGGTTGCCCCGGTGGATAAGACTTTTTGCATCCTGAGCTAAAAGCACGGAAACATTCAAAATCAATATAATAGTTATAACAAACTGCTTCATGGCTTTTTCACTTCAAACAATTTTAACCTGCTTAACCTTAAACTTTTCCTGCTGGAGATAAAAAACTCGATAACCAGCAACAACAAGGCGATAACCAGGAAAAACTGGAAACGATCTTCATAATCCTTAAATGATTTGCTGTCGTACGTTTTTTGCTGCATTTTGTGCACCTGGTCCATTACGATACCTAATCCGCTATTGGCATTGGTTGCCCTTATGTAAACGCCGTTTCCGGCCAAAGCAATCTCTTTACACATATCTTCGTTCAGCTTGCTGATTACGGTATGCCCTACACTATCCGTATGAAAACCGGCCTGCTTGCCATTATCATAAATAGGAATAGGTGCTCCCTGCGGTGATCCAAAGCCGATAACGTGAATAGCAACACCTTTTTCGTGTGCGTTTTTTGCTGCTGCAACCGCATCGTCTTCGTGGTTTTCTCCGTCTGTCATCAGGATCATGGCTTTGCTGGTGCCATCCTTAAAATCAAAAGATTTCATCCCCATATCAATAGCGGCACCAATTGCGGTGCCCTGAACAGGAACGATACCTGTATTAATAGTATTTAAAAACAGCTTGGCAGCCGAATAATCTGTGGTTACGGGCATTTGCACATATGCTTCCCCAGCAAAAACAATAATACCAATGCGGTCATCGTGCAAATTATTAATCAGCTGGGCTAAAGCACTTTTTGCGTTTTCCAAACGGTTCGGTGCAAAATCCTGTGATAACATACTGTTTGAAACATCCAGCAAGATCATCAAATCGGCACCTTTTTTCTTCACTTCATCTATGTGTGTACCAACCTGCGGACCAGCTAAACCAATAATCAGCAGCGTATAAGCCACAATAAAAAAGATAAATTTAAGCGTTGGCCTTGAAAAGGAAACATCGGGCATAATCCGGCTGATCACCGCTTTATCTCCAAAAGCAGCAAGTGCCTTTTTTTTCCATCTCCTGATTATGATAAATATGATAATCAGCAATGGCACAAGCAACAAAGCCCATAAAAGATATGCATTTGCGAAACGTAGCATCAGGTTAAAGCTCCTTTAAAAATGGTGTTGTTCAATAAAAATTCTATCGATAAAAACAGCAGTGCCAAAATTGCAAACGGTAAATATCGCTCTGTTTTTTTATGGTATCGGGTAACTGCTATTTTGACTTTTTCCAACTTGTCAATCTGCTCATATATCTGTGCTAATTCATTGTTATTTCTTGCCCTGAAATATTTTCCTCCGGTTATATTACTAATTTTTATTAATGTATTTTCATCTACATCAACAGGGACCATTTCGTAATGTGTATTGCCAAACTGGTCTTTAAAAGGATAACGCGCCGAGCCATTAGTCCCGATACCCACCGTATAAACCCTTATTCCAAACTGTTTGGCAATTTGAGCTGCAGTTATAGGAGGAATAGAACCTTTGTTATTCACGCCATCGGTTAACAGAATGATGACTTTGCTTTTTGCTTCGCTGTCTTTTAAGCGGTTAACAGCTGTGGCCAAACCCATACCAATGGCAGTTCCATCGTCAATCATTCCGTTTTTAATATCTCCAAAAAGATTAATAAGTACGTCATGATCGATGGTTAACGGACATTGCGTGAAGCTTTCGCCGCTAAAAATTACTAATCCAATCCGATCGTTAGGACGGTTTTTAATAAAATTAATAGCGATATTTTTACCGGCCTCCAAACGGTTTGGCGTAAAATCTTCTGCCAGCATACTGCCTGAAATATCCGTAGCGATCATAATATCAATGCCTTCGGTGGTTTCATTTTGCCAGCTAAAAGCCGATTGCGGCCGTGCCAGCGCCAGAATAAGTGCTATAAAAGCCAGGCATCTTAATACAATCCCAGTATGTCTGAAAATATGCAAGGAACTTTTGGGCGCTGATGCAAAACTTTTGGTTGTTGACAGGCCAAGCGTGCCCTGCAACTGGCGGTTGCGCCAATAATAGTACGCAATCATCAAAGGAATTAGGAGCAGCAGCCAAAAAAATCCGGGATGGGCAAATTCTATTCCGCTAAACCAGTTCATTTAGGTAAATCCTCCTTGTCGATTGGCTTAGGTTGATGCTTCGTTTGTACGATAAAATTAATGGCGTTATCCATGCTCTGCTCGTTTTCAAAAGCTGTTGGTTTTTGTTTCGCAAATTTTACCAAATCAGCAAGCGTTAGTAATTGCTTCAACGTGTTCCTGTTATCCTGCGGGATCTCTTTGTTTTTTAAGCCGTCAAAAATCTCATCCGTTGTTTGCTCGTGTGCTTTTACCTGATACCTTTTTTCTAAATATTCACGCAACACATCCGTCAATTCGCTGTAATACAGTTTTACCTCGTTCTGCTGCCATAGCTTTTTAGCGCGCAGTTCGTTCAATTTATTTATAGCGATGGTATCTGCAGAAAGAATTGGAACAGTGTTTACAATCGATGCTTCTTTTACCGGCCTTTTTTTATAGTAATATACCAATCCGGCCGTTAATAAAACAGCTGCCAATGTAATCATCACTGCTATCCAATGATCTTTCAACCAATCCCAAAACGTGTAGGAAACAGCAAGAGGTTGCTTAATATCATAAAAAGTTTTGGTAGTATCAACCGGAACTGCTTTTACCTGTAAGGTTACCGTTCCGGTTTTAAAATCACCGGTTTTAGTATGAAATGTAAATTGAGGCAACACGTAAACGCCGGCATCAAAAGAAGTAATGGCATAACTGTGCGTTATCGTTTCCTGGTTTGGATCTTTTTTATCAACCGCGGTATCAGCCTTTAAACTTTTTACGATTTGCACTTTGCCAATACTGTCTTTCAGTTCCGGAAAGGTAATATCCGTTTTAAGCGGCATCCGGACAGAAATATGCAGCAGGGTTTGATCGCCAATTGGTATCGAAACCCGATCCAGCCGCGCTTCAACCTGTACACTTTGTGCAGATGCGTTAAAGTAAACACCAGTCAGCAGGAAAATTAAAATGAAGGATAGGAACCTGTTCAAATGAATATCAGCGAAATTTATAATGCTTCTTTTACACATGGTTTTTTTGTGATTGGATTTTTATGCGATAAAAGAAGCATCATCATATTTAAACATTTTTAGGTGATAAAAGCAGTAGGTATAATAAATTGTAAACATGCTTTATTTGAAGTTTTATTGGATGCTATCGTCTGCTTTCCCGTTTTTTAAACAGCGTCATCAATGGTTTAACGTAAGATTCATGTGTGCCAATGCTGGTGAAATCAACGCCAGATTTGCTGAATGTTTCCTTTAAACGGGAGTTTCTTTCTAAGGCAGCTTTTTTGTAAGCATTGCGTACCTCTTTATTGCCCGTGTTTATCCATTGCAATTCGCCGGTTTCTTCATCAACAACTGGTATCAATCCTAAGTTCGGAAATTCTTCTTCGTGCCTGTCGTATAGTTTCAGGGCAATAATGTCATGCTTTTTATTGGCAATTTTAAGCTGATCATCAAAAGGGCCGCTGATAAAATCTGATATGATAAAAGCAGTGCTGCGTTTTTTAATCGCACTGGTAAAATAGCGTAATGCTTCTGCTACGTTGGTGCCCTTATTTTCTGGCGTAAAATCAATTAGCTCACGAATAATCATCAGAATATGGCTACGGCCTTTTTTAGGCGGAATGAATTTTTCGATCTTGTCACTAAAAAAAATCACGCCTACTTTGTCATTATTCTGGATGGCCGAGAAAGCCAGCACGGCACATAATTCTGTTGCCAGATCCTGCTTTTGCTGAATGATCGTGCCAAAGTTTTCAGATCCGCTTACATCTACCAATATCATTACCGTTAATTCGCGCTCTTCATCAAAAACCTTCACATAAGGATGGTTAAAGCGTGCGGTTACGTTCCAGTCGATCGTGCGTATTTCATCGCCGGGCTGGTATTCGCGTACCTCGTTAAAGGCCATACCGCGCCCTTTAAAAGCCGAATGATATTCGCCGGAGAATAAGTGATTGCTTAGTCCCCGGGTTTTGATTTCGATCTTCCTTACCTTTTTTAGCAGCTCTTTGGTGTCTTTGGCCATTTCAATTATGGTACTTCAATAGCGTTTAAAATGCCGGTAATGATTTCTTCCGAAGTGATATTTTCAGCTTCTGCCTCATAAGTCAGACCGATACGATGCCTTAACACATCATGACTGATCGCACGCACATCCTCCGGAATGACATAACCGCGCCTTTTAATGAATGCATAAGCCTTTGCAGCCAGAGCCAGATTAATGCTTGCCCTTGGCGACGCGCCAAAGCCAATCAAACTTTTGTATTTTTCTAATTTATATTGTTCGGGATAACGGGTGGCGAAAACAATATCGATAATGTATTGCTCAATTTTTTCGTCCATGTACACCTCGCGGACTACTTTTCGGGCTTTAATAATGTCATCAGTTTTAACAATCGGGTTAATTTTTGCAAAGCCCTGCGGAGAAATGTTAGCACGTACGATTCTTTTTTCGTCTTCCTTATTCGGATAACCGATTACTACTTTCAGCATAAAACGATCTACCTGTGCTTCAGGAAGCGGATAAGTACCTTCCTGCTCAATCGGGTTTTGAGTTGCCAGTACTAAAAATGGCTGCGGCAGCGAAAATGTATTGTCGCCAATCGTAACCTGGCGTTCCTGCATGGCTTCTAATAATGCGCTTTGCACTTTTGCGGGAGCACGGTTTATTTCATCAGCCAAAATAAAATTAGAGAAAAGCGGGCCTTTACGTACGATAAATTCTTCCTTTTTCTGGTTGTAGATCATGGTACCAATTAAATCTGCGGGCAATAAATCCGGCGTGAACTGAATGCGGCTAAAACCGGCATCAATTGCCTTAGATAAAGAATTAATGGCCAGTGTTTTTGCCAGACCAGGAACGCCTTCCAGCAGGATATGTCCATCTGCTAATAAACCGATCAGCAGGCGTTCAACCATAAACTTTTGTCCTACAATTACTTTGTCCATCTCCATTTTTAACAGATCGATAAACGCGCTTTCTCTTTGGATCATTTCATTCAGGACGCGAATATCAGTTCCGTAGGATGAACTTCCGGCTATCGAATCAGTTGTAACAGGTTGTGTACCAATATTATTCTCTTCCATTAACAGTCGTTTTTTGAGGAGCGTAAGTTAAAAATAGCTGTAGTTTTTTCAGGAGCTTTTGTGTAACAGATTTATGTTAAAAAATGTTAAATAAGCTTTAGCCATATTTAAATTTCCTAACAATGAGAGATTTAAAAAAAGCAGTAAATTTTATAGCTCTTTGTAACCTTTTCTTTAAGGAAACGGATAATTGAATTCACATTAAAAATTACATTTTTTTATTTTTAGACATAATACTTTTGTGTGCTAAAAGAAGTATACTGAATTCAAAGGCGAATGGAAGTTTTTTGAAAATAGAAACTTAAACAGGCGCTTGGTATTTTCTAAAATTGTAATAAAAAAGCAGTTCCTTCACCTTCAATTGATTGTACCTGGATTTGCGCTTTATGCAGCAGCATAATCTGTTTGCACAAACTTAAACCAATGCCGCTGCCGTTTTTTTTGGTGCTGAAAAACGGTACAAATATTTGTTCCAGTAAATCTTCGGCCATGCCGGTGCCGTTATCTGCTATTTTTAGCACTGTTTTTTTATCGTTTAACACATAACCCGATAGCACGATAATTGTGTTTTCCCGGTCTTTTACCGCTTCTATTGCGTTTACCAGCAGGTTAATCAGCACTTGCTCTATCAGCATCGGGTCAACTTCTACCGTTAATCCGGTATCTTTCAAAACAATATCCAGCTCAATATTTTTCTGTGCCAAAGTTGGTTCCATTAACGTGTTTAAACTTTCGAACAGGTCTCGTACAAAAACCTTTTTTACATTTAAAGTGGTAATTTTATTGAGGTTACGGTAAGTTTCGGCAAATTTTAACAAACCTTCGCTCCTGCTGCGAATGGTATCGATGCCTAATTCCAGATCTTCCAGTAATCCTGATGCTTTTTTTTCGGTGGTAAAAGAAGCATTGGCTTCCTGCAAACGGTTTTTTAAAGTATGGGCAAGCGAGGAAATAGGCGCAATAGAATTCATAATTTCATGCGTCATCACACTCAACAACTTTTGCCAGGCACGCGATTCAGTTTCGTCCAAAGCTTCATTTACATTTTGCAAAGCCAGCAATTTGTAACGTTTGCCTTCGGTTTGAAAACCTGTTGCCGATAACAATACTTTGATAGAAACCTGTGCATCCGGTAACGTAACTACAGTGCTCTTACTGTTTTTAAGGCTGATAATTTGCTGGTACAACTGCTCGTTACGTTTTTTTAATGCATGGATATTTTTTAAATAAGGTAAACGGAGCATGGCTTTCAGCGTTTCGTTCATCCAAACCACGTCGCCCGTTTCAGCTTCGTAAGATAAAATTCCGGTGCCAACCAGTTCCAGTATTTTTTGCAGATATTGGTATTGCGTTTCCTTGTCGCGCGAAATCGTTTTAAAAGTACTGTTGATCTCGTTAAAACCTTTGCGCAGCACTTGCAAATTTGCCGGTGCATGTTTCACCTCAAAATGGCGCGAAAAATCGTGATAATGAACCCCTTCAACAAACTGCTCCAGTTCCTGATGCGTTTTTTGCTGAAAGTGATACAGATTTTTTAGCTGTAAAAAAAGCACCGGCAAAAGCAGCAAAAGGTAATGGTACCCGAAATGAAAGGTTACATAAGCAGCAGCACTAAAAGTTAGTGGTAAAAGCAGTATCCGCCATAAAATATTCCATTGGTAAGGTTTCATTGAGTTATGTTGTGCGATGAATTAAGTGCGGAGACCGGAGAAATGTCTAAATTAATAAATAGATAGCTTGATGGATAAAATAAATAGGAAAGGTTATTTTTTTTCGGCATATTTCCCGCTCTCCGCTCTTTTAAACTTCGCTCCCACTCAAATATCATACTTACTTAACCTGCGGTACAAAGCGGTACGCGTAATGCCCAGTTCTTTAGCAGCTTTGGTAATATTGCCGCTGTTTTTTTCGATCACACGTAAAATGGTGTTTTTTTCGATAGAACTTAACCGCAGTTCATCCGGTTCGTTTATTTCCGGCACTTGTTCTATCGGCGAAAAGATCAGGTCTTTAGCTTGTAAAACAGGTTCATCAGCCATAATTACTGCCCGTTCCATGGTGTATTGCAGTTCTCTTACATTTCCCGGAAAAGCATATTGCAATAGTTTTTCTGTCGCTTTTGCATCAAAACCAGGTCCTGGTTTCATATACTTTTTGCTATAAACCTTACCGAAATATTTGGCCAGCAGTAAAATATCGCTTCCCCGCTTCCGTAAAGGCGGAACGGTAATTTCAACGGTATTGATACGGTACATCAGATCGCGGCGAAAACGGTTCTCATTCGCCAGCTCGTTTAACGGAACATTGGTGGCACAAATTAAGCGAATATCAACAGAAACGGGTTGGTTGCTGCCTAAGCGCGTAACCTGCCGGTTTTGCAGCACACTAAGCAATTTTGCCTGCTGGTGCAAAGCAATATTGCCAATTTCATCTAAAAACAATGTTCCGGTATTGGCTGCTTCAAACCTTCCGGCGCGGTCTTCCCTGGCATCGGTAAAAGCACCTTTTTTATGACCGAAAAGTTCGCTTTCAAACAGGTTTTCTGACAAAGCGCCTACATCTACTTTTACGTAAGGTTTTGCTGCGCGAAGTGATTGCTGATGGATTGCTTTAGCGATCAGGTCCTTTCCGGTTCCGTTTTCGCCTAAAATTAATATGTTGGCATCTGTTGGTGCAATCTTTTCGATCTTATAAAATATGTCCTGCATGATGGCCGATTCACCGATCAGTTCACTTCCGATGATAGAATCTTTTGTGACAGATGGTATTTGCGGGGATTTATTTTTTGCCCTTTTGGCCAATGCTTCTTTTAGCACATTAATTAATACTTCATTATGCCAGGGTTTCACCACAAAATCTGCAGCGCCTTCTTTTAAAGAACGGACAGCCAAATCGATATGTCCGTAAGCCGTAATCATAATTACAGCCGCATCCGATTTAAATTCCCTGATTTTATTCAGCCAGAACAAACCCTCGTTCCCGGTATTGATCGAGCTGTTAAAGTTCATGTCCAGCATGATCAGGTCAAAATTTTGCCGCGATAAAATCGAACGTAAATTTTCTGGATTTTTCTCGGCAACTACTTCTTTTACCTCTGTTTTTAACAATAACCGTACGGCAGTAAGCACGCCGGTATCATCATCAATCACTAAAACGGAAGCTTGTTTTAAACTCATAAAATTGGATAAATTACTTAGGTTTTGTGCTACAATTATACCATTTGCCTTAAAGCTTTGTAAATTAAAGTTTTAAAAGATGCAGTACAAATAAGCTGTATCAAAACCGTACAGTTACTGTAACAGAAGCGTACGTTCAGATGCTTCTTTTACAAGGTAAAAATCAGTATTTCAAATACTTACATCACATGGCACAGCTTTTCTATAACGAATATCAGCGAACGAAAAAAACCATCATAAAAGAAGCATTGTGGACAAAGTTATTCAGAAAAAAAAGTGGCCGGCCAAACGCATTTTAACCATTGCCGGTATTACGGCATTGGTTTTACTGATTGGCAGCAGCTATTACTTTACTTCCGGAAAATCCAAACTGAATGTAGATACAGAAAGGATCACGATCAGTGAGGTTAAAAACGGGCCGTTTCAGGAATTTATTCCGGTGAATGGTGTGGTGATGCCCATCACTACGATTTATCTGGATGCGAACGAAGGCGGACGTGTTGAACAGAAATATGTAGAAGACGGAACAATTATGAAAAAAGGCCAGCCGATTATGAAGCTGGCCAACACAGATCTGGAACTGAGTTTGGTAAACCAGGAAACTTCTGTTTTTAATTTGCTAACGCAGATGCAGATTTCGCGTAACGCGGCACAACAAAATACCATCAGCAAGTTAAACCAAATGGCCGATGTGGACAATGCGTTTAAGGAAGCCGAACGTTTATACTTGCTCAACAAGCATTTGTACGAACAGAAAGCAATCGGTTTACAGGAATTCAGGCAATCTGCCATTGCTTACGAATATCAGGTGAAACGCAAAAAGTTAACGCAGCAGATTTTAAAGCAGGATTCTGTTTCTACCAAACAGGAATTGGATCAGGCCAAGCAATCTTACGATCGTACACAAAATGCCTTAGCTGTAATGCGTCAAAAAGTTGGTGACCTGATTGTAAGGGCACCAGTTGACGGTCAGCTAACTTCGCTGGATGCCGAGATCGGACAGAACAAACACCAGGGCGAGCGTTTGGGGCAGATTGATGTTTTAAGCGGGTTTAAAGTTCGGGTAGATGTGGACGAACATTATATTTCCAGAATTTTTACTGGTTTAACAGGTGATTTTGATTTCTCGGACAAAACCTACAAATTGAAAATTAAAAAAGTTTTTACACAGGTTAATAATGGACGGTTCCAGGTTGATATGGAATTTGTTGGGAAAGTACCGGAAGGTATCCGCCGCGGCCAAACTTTACAAATCCGCTTAGCTTTAGGCGATGAAACCAAAGCTTTATTATTAGCAAAAGGAGGATTTTACCAGCAAACCGGCGGCAACTGGATTTTTAAATTAAGCGATGACGGCAAAACAGCTTATAAAGTTGATGTGCAATTAGGCCGCCAAAACCCTGATTATTATGAAGTTTTACAAGGCTTAAAACCAGGCGATAAAGTAGTGACCAGCAGCTATGAAAATTATGGAAATATGCAGGAACTTGTTTTGAAGAAGGAATGAGGTTGAGAGGTTGGAGGTATCAGGTAAGAGGCAGGGCTTTGATAAAGGCTTGGATCATTTTTCTGATTTCTACAACAGCTCCCGATAACTCTTTGTACAAAGTTTCATCAATATACTTTAAATCTTTAACTAAAAGCAACTGATACTCTAATTCAGAACTAGAACCAGAAGAAATTATGAGAAACCTTTTCATTTCAGCATTACTGTTTCTGCCGCAACCTTCAGCAATATTGGTCGGAATAGAAGAACTTGAACGACGCATTTGTGAGGTTAAACCATACATCTCTTCTTTAGGAAAGGAAGAACTTACAGAATAAACTTTTAACGTTAAATAATGACTTTTTTGCCAAACCAATAATTCAGAATAACTACGCATATTTTAAAGATAATAAATTAATTTAAAATAAAAAGTAAAAGATATACAACTGGTTCAAACCTCATACCTGATACCTCAAACCTTTCTTCCAATGATCAAAATAACCGAACTTGAAAAAATTTACCGTACCGAGGACATTGAAACTTCGGCTTTAAATAAACTATCCATCGAAGTAAAAGAAGGAGAATTTGTAGCTGTAATGGGACCTTCCGGTTGCGGTAAATCTACCCTGCTTAACATTTTAGGATTATTAGACGATCCGGATGGCGGAAGTTTTATGTTTAACGGAATTGAAGTTGCCCATTTTAATGAAAGAAAACGGGCAGATCTGCGCAAACGCAACATCGGCTTCGTTTTCCAAAGTTTTAACCTCATTGATGAGCTCACCGTTTTTGAAAACGTAGAATTACCGCTGATTTACTTAGGCGTAGATAGTGCAGAACGTAAAAAACGGGTAGAAGTAGTGCTGGACAAGATGCAGATCATGCACCGGCGTAACCATTTCCCGCAACAACTTTCGGGTGGCCAGCAACAACGCGTAGCCGTAGCACGTGCCGTAGTAAACAATCCTAAATTAATTTTAGCGGATGAGCCAACCGGTAACCTGGATTCATCAAACGGGAATGAAGTAATGCAGCTTTTAACCGAATTAAATGAGCAGGGAACTACCATTGTAATGGTAACACATTCGGAGCATGATGCCAGGTACAGCCATCGCATTATCCGCATGTTGGACGGGCAAACGGTTACAGAGAATTTATTGGTGTAAAGAAGCCAGCAATTATAAGTTATAATGCTTCATAAGTTGCTCTTATCAGCAACAAAAAGTTAGCTCTCCTGATAAGATAAAATAAAAAAGTTGAAAGCAAACCGGCGAAAGCCACAAACTCAAAAATATGATCAAGAATTATTTTAAGATAGCCTTTCGCACTTTGCTGAACCATAAGGCTTTTTCTTTTATCAATATTATAGGTTTAGCTATTGGCATGACGGCTTTCTTTCTTATTTTTCTGTATATAAAATTCGAGTTAAGCTATGATTCTTTTCACTCGAAAGCAGACAGGATTTATCGCGTTGTTTCTGATATCAAAACACCTACAGAAACTATTAATGCCAATTGTCCTTCATGGGCTGTAGCATCACACGCAAAACAAGAGTTTCCTGAAATAGAATCTTTTGTACGGGTAAGCAATGCGCGCCTGCTGGTACGAAAAGGCAATATAAAATTTCAGGAAGAAAACAGTTTATTTGCCGATTCTTCTTTTTTTCAAGTATTTGATTTTAAACTATTAAAGGGCAACCCACAAACAGCGTTAAAAGAAAAGTTTAGCATCATTCTTAGTCAAACAGCAGCAAAAAAATATTTTGGAGATACAAATCCTGTTGGTCAAACACTATCACTAACAGATCGAAACCTAAATGCTGTAGTAACTGGCCTGATGCAGGATATCCCCGAAAATTCCCAGATAAAAGCGGATGTCCTCCTAAGCATGCCTACCCTAACCAATGAATTTAATAAAGGGTTGGATGATCAGTGGGGAAATTATGGAAATAGAACTTATTTATTACTTAGGCCAGGTACAGAACCTAAAGTACTGGAGGCAAAATTTCCTGCTTTTCTTGAGAGGCGCAACGGGAAAGAAATGAAACAATCTCAGATGTACCCCACTTTATTTCTGGAGCCATTAAGAGAAGTGTACCTGTATTCAACCCGTGATGGCAGTAAAACGGGGAACATTACCAATGTGTATATTTTTATTATTGTAGCTGTATTCATTTTATTGATCGCCTGCTTCAACTTTGTAAACTTAACAACAGCACGGTCTGCAGAACGTGCAAAAGAAGTTGGCATACGTAAAGTTGTGGGCGCTGCCAGATTACAGCTGGCAAAGCAGTTTATCGGAGAAAGTATTATCATTTGTTTAATTGCTTTTGCAGTTTCAATTTTATTTTCCTCATTACTGCTTCCGTTATTTAACCAGTTATCCGGAAAAGTTATTTCCCGGCATATTTTCTCGCATTTGCTGTATCCGTTTTTACTTTTTCTGATTGCAATCAGCATAGGCATACTTGCCGGAATATATCCTGCATTAATCCTGTCATCCTTTCAGCCCATTGTTGTACTTAAAGGACGTTTTACTACTGGCACAAAAGGCCTATTAATGCGTAAAGGGTTAGTGATTATACAATTTACAGTTTCAATTGCATTAATTATTTCAACCATTATTGTATATAATCAAATGAATTATATGCGCAGTCAGGACCTGGGGTTTAATAAAGATCATAAATTAATTATTGATACCGATGGCGATTCTTCAAAATCCGCTTTTAAACAGGCTATAACTTCTTTAGCGGGAGTTACGTCAACGGCAATGGCAGGCAGTGTTCCAGGAGGCGGAAATGCCGGTGCTTATTCTCAGATTGAAAACGTAAAAGGCGATATGCAGGTTGCCAACCTTGACCTGTATTTTGTCGACTTTGACTATATACCTCAATATAAGCTAAAAATACTTGCAGGCCGTGCCTTTTCAAGGGATTTTCAAACAGATACTTCGCAAGCTATGATTGTAAATGAAGCAGCAATGAAAATGTTTGGCTACACTTTACCAAAGCAAATTATAGGTAAAAAATTTGATCAGTGGGGACGGAAAGGCGTAATAGTGGGCGTAGTAAAAGATTTTCATTTCCGCTCTTTACAGGAAGTGATAAAACCCTTAAGCATTCGTATCGAACCAAATTTTTGCAATTTGGTATCCATAAACATCAATTCTAAAAATATTCCTTCAACTATTGCTGCTATAGAAAACAAATGGAAAGAATTGATGCCAAACAGGCCATTCAGTTATTATTTCCTCGATGATTTTTTTGACAAACAGTACCGTAGTGAAGACAGGTTTGGAAGACTGTTCCTGAATTTTGCCGTATTTGCCATTTTTATTTCTTGCCTTGGTTTGCTTGGGCTTGCTTCTTACAGTACCACCCAGCGCACAAAAGAAATTGGTATCCGTAAGGTAATGGGGGCATCGGTACCAAACATTCTTAATTTATTGTCAAAAGAGTTTTTAAAACTGGTAACCCTTGCATTTTTTGTTGCAGCACCTATTGCCTGGTACTTTATGCACAAGTGGCTACAAAATTTTGCTTACCACACTACTATCAACTGGTGGGTTTTTGTTGCAGCAGGTTTTTGTGCCCTTGCAATTGCTTTAGCAACCATCAGTTTTCAGGCGATAAAAGCAGCATTAGCCAATCCGGTTAAGAGTTTACGGACGGAATAAGGTTTTCAGGTATCAGCAAAAGAAACTTTTCAAAACCTCATACCTCACAAACCCCTCCTACCCAATAATAAACCCTATAGCGCTGAAAGCCAAAAGCTGACAGCTAAAAGTTTAAAAGCATGCTTAAAAACTATTTCAAAATTGCCTGGCGGAACCTGGCCCGAAACATCCGTTTTTCTTTGATCAACATTTTTGGTTTAGCAATTGGTATTGCTACCTGTTTGCTGATCATGCTTTTTGTGCAGAATGAATTAAGTTATGACCGTTATAATGATAAAGCAGACCGAATAGTGCGTGTTGTATTTCGAGGGAAAATGAATGGCGGCGGAGAAATAAAAGAAGCTAATGTAATGCCGCCCGTAGCGCAAACGCTTAAGAAAGATTTTCCTGAAGTAACTGATGCAACACGCATCAGGGATTACGGTATGCCTCGCATTACTTATGGCAATAAAACTTTTAAAGAAGATGCTTTTGCTTTTGTAGATGCCAACTTCTTTCAGATTTTTACTATTCCGCTTATTAAAGGCAACGCGGCAACTGCCTTGCTTCAACCAAATACGGCGGTTATTTCAAAAGAAGTAGCCAAAAAATACTTTGGAAACGAAAATCCGATTGGGAAAGTACTTTTATTTAAAGATCAGAATGCTGCACTTACTGTAACCGGTCTGATAGATGAAGTACCCGCTAATTCCCACTTTCATTTTGGCGTATTCGCCTCGATGATAAGTTTGCCGGAAGCAAAAGACCAAATCTGGATGGCTTCTAATTTTTTCACCTACTTACTTCTGCAAAAAGATTATGATTACCGGAAGCTGGAAGCTAAACTTCCAAACGAAGTAGATAAATATATTGGCCCGCAATTGCAAAAATCAATGGGTGTAACCATATCGCAGTTTAGAAAAAGCGGCAATAACATCGGACTTTTTTTACAACCATTAACAGACATACATCTGCATTCTGATTTAACAGGTGATATGCAGCCGCACGGCGATATTCAGTATGTGTATATTTTTAGCGCTGTTGCCGTTTTTATGCTCCTGATTGCCTGTATTAACTTCATGAATCTTTCTACCGCTGGTGCTTCCAAGAGAGCAAAAGAAGTAGGTATCAGAAAAGTTATGGGTTCTGATAAAAAGCAATTGATAACGCAATTCTTTCTCGAATCTTTTTTGCTTACCGGTGTTGCCATGTTTATCGCACTTGGTTTGGTTTACCTGGCTTTGCCTGTGTTTAATAATATTGCCGGACAAAACTTAGGATTACAGTTAAAGAACAACATCTGGATTGTGCCCTGCCTTGTTCTGTTCAGTTTGTTTACAGGAGTTTTAGCTGGAAGTTATCCGGCATTTTTTCTTTCATCATTCAATCCAATTAATGTCCTGAAGGGAAGATTTATATCCGGTAAAAGAAGTACTGGCTTGCGAAGCGGACTCGTTGTTTTTCAGTTTTTTATTTCTATCAGCCTTATCATCGGCACGGTCATCGTTTATAAGCAGCTTTCCTACATTCAACATAAAAAATTAGGTTATAATAAGGATCAGGTTATTGTTGTGGAAGGAACATACTGGCTGGGCAAAGACCAGGAAGTGTTTAAACAGCAACTGTTGCAGGATCCGAGAGTAATAAGTGTAAGCGCATCAGGCTATCTTCCTGCAGGAAATAGCTACGGCAATAATTTTTTGATTTATGCTGATAATAACAGTGCGCAACTTGTAAATACACTTCGCTATGAAGTAGATGATAATTATATACCTACGCTTTCTATGCAATTGTTTTACGGCAGGAATTTTTCAAAACAATATGGAACAGATTCTTTAGCCATAATCATTAATGAAACGGCTGCAAAAACATTTAGCTGGAATCAAAATGCAATCGGACATACATTAACACGTCAGGATAACTATGGCAAAAAATTTACTTATCATGTTATTGGCATAGTGAAGGATTTTCATTTTAAATCATTACATGAGTTAATTACACCGCTGGTAATGACAATGAGTAATAATGATAACAGTAACATTATAATAAAAGCAAAAGGTAAAGACATGCAAGGCTTATTAAGCAGCACGAAAAATAAGTGGGATAATCTTACTACGCAATCTCCGTTTACCTATTCTTTTCTTGATGATCGTTATAATAACACCTACAAAGCAGAACAAAACACAGGCCTTATCCTGGGCATTTTTGCAGGCTTAACCATATTCGTTGCCTGTTTAGGATTATTTGGCCTCGCTACTTTTATTGCAGAACAACGAACCAAAGAAATAGGAATCCGCAAAGTATTGGGTGCAAACGTGGCAAGTGTTGTTTCTCTCTTATCAAAAGACTTTGTAAAATTAGTTTTTATTGCGTTTCTCATTGCCTCTCCTATTGCCTGGCTGGTGATGAACAAGTGGTTGCAATACTTTGCATACCGAATACAAATTAGTTGGTGGACGTTTTTTATTGCTGCTATTGGTGCCTTGCTGATAGCCTTGCTCACTATAAGTTTTAGAGCGATAAAAGCAGCATTGGCTAATCCGGTAAATAGTTTAAGAAGTGAATAAAATGCTTCTTTTATCACCTAAAATCTTGTATCGAAAAAGTACGGAAAGTGTATCGGAACCGAACGGATATCAAGGGGTTATCAAAAACAACTCATTGAAAATAAAATAGTTAGCAGAGCGGCACAGAATTAACAATAGCTTAGATAATCAATCATATTACTTCCTATCAATCAAAACATTAAAAACCCTCCTAATGAAAAAATTAGCAATGCTTCTTTTAACCGCCTTTTCTTTGGCTGCATCTGCCCAAACCAAAACTAGCACTTACAAAAAAGATAATATCAAACAATCGGTTACAGATAATGGAAAAACCTTGCACATTGTAATTAAAAGCAACAAAGCCGGGAAAGAAATCAATTACGATCATACCTTTTCTGTTGAACACTTGGACCAGAAACAAAAAGATGCGCTGGTTAAAAAGGTAACAGATTCTTTAGGAATTAATCCTCCTCCGGCACCGCCTGCCCCTCATAAAATGGGATAAAAAAGAAAATTAACAAATTATATTAACAGAAGCTGAAAGCCGAATACCGATTTTATGTTTAAAAATAATCTTAAAGTTGCCTGGCGCAACCTGCTGAAAGGCAAAGTATTTAACCTGATCAATATTGCAGGTTTAAGTGTTGCCGTTGCCTGCTGTATTTTACTTTTTTTAACGGTTGATTACGAGTTTTCTTATGACCACTTTCATCAGGACCTGAAAGATATTTATCAGGTTTATACCACAGAAAACCGTTCTTCCGGCATAGAAAAAAACACTTCCATGCCAGAACCTTTGGCCCCGGCATTAAAGGCTGCTTATCCGGCTATTAAATTTGTTTCGCGGTATGGAAACGGACAAGCTGCTGTTCGATACAAGGATAAACAAACCAATTACGGCATCAAGTTTATTGATCCTGATTTTCTGCAGATATTTACTTTTCCCTTAGCAAAAGGCAATATAAAAACAGCTTTGCAGGATTTGCACGGCTTAGTAATTACAGAAAATGTAGCGCATGCTGTTTTTAACCAGGAAAACCCTGTAGGAAAAACACTGGAATTAAACTTTAACGGCGAGCTGCAAAACTTTACAGTAAGTGGTGTTGCAAAAGATTTTCCGGATAATTCCAGTTTGGGTTTTGATATGCTGATGCGTTTTGAAAACTTCCCGAATTATGAGCAGAAAATGGATCGCTGGAATGCAGGTAACCACTCACTTTTTGTACGCTTACAGCCGGGAATAGATCAGGCTTCCCTCGAAAAACAATTTATCCCTTTTACCAGCCAGCATTTTACCGAAAGCATTAATACTATCAAACGCGATGGCTCCATACCTGATGCTTCCGGAAATGTATTTACCTTGAACCTGCTTCCTTTTGCCCAAAATCATTTCGCTGCTAATTTTTTCGGCTTGGAAGGGAACCAGGTAAGCAAAGTTTACATAATTGCACTCATGGCAATTGGTATTTTTATTTTGCTGATTGCTTCTATCAATTTTATCAACCTGAATGTTGCCCGCGCTTTTACCCGCGCACGCGAAGTTGGTGTACGGAAAACATTAGGCGCCGGACAATGGACGTTGATTATTCAGTTCTGGACAGAAACGGTTTTGGTTTGCCTGGTTGCTTTGGTTGCCGGTTTATTGATCTCGTCGTTAATCCTTCCTGGTTTTCGTACTAACTTCCGCAGTCCAGTTACTTTGGGTTTACTCCTTCAACCGGCACATTTGAGTGCTTTTTTTACCATCTTTTTTTTAGTAACCATCGTTGCCGGATTTTATCCCGCCTGGCTAATGCTACGGTACAAAACCGTGCAAGTGTTAAAAGGCACAGTAAATACAGCCAAGCCGGGGAAAGTGCGAAATGTATTATTAGTAACGCAATTTACACTTTCTACCCTTTTGATTATCTGTACTTTAATTACCTGGCAGCAAATGCGCTACATGCAAAACAAACCGCTGGGTTATAACCGGACGGAAGTAATCAGCGTTCCGTTAGGCCGGGAAATGAAAGGCAGCAAAGCCATGCAATTATTACGCGATAAATTGCAAAGCCGGTCAGAAATTGTAGCTATAAGCGGTTCTGCAAATAATTTAGGTTTAGGTACCGATGGATCTACTTCTACCCATATTGTTGGGTTTAATTATAACGGACGCGAAATCCGCACTAACTGGCAACGCGTGGATTATGATTACTTGAAAACGTTGGATATGAAACTGCTCGAAGGCCGGGTTTTTTCCAGAAGTTTTTCTACCGATAGTAATTCGATAATTATTAACGAGCAAATGGCGAAACAGTTAGGCGGGAAAAATTTGATCGGGAAATTTGTGACGATCTATGATGGTTACCCCAAAATGCAAGTGATCGGGATTATTCGTGATTTTAACTTTCGTTCGCTTCGTGATGAGATCGAACCGCTTTCGTTAAATATGGAAAATAAATCCGACATCAGTTATGCTTTTATCCGTGTAAAACCAGTGAACCTGTTATCAAGCTACGATAATTTGAAGAAGCAATGGCACCAAATTTTCCCAAATACAGAATTTAACGGCTCCTGGCTAAATGAAAACACCGAACGCCAGTACAGAAGCGAGAAACGTTTATCAAATATTTTTATCAGCGGGGCAACTATAGCGATCCTGATTTCCTGCATCGGTTTATTGGCCATGGCGATGATGACGATGGTACAACGGACAAAAGAAGTAGGCATCCGGAAAGTATTAGGTTCCTCTGTTATGCAAATTGTGGTGTTACTCTCGCAGGATTTTATCAAACTGGTTTTATTGGCCAGTGTGTTAGCTTTCCCGGTTGCCTGGTTAATCATGAACAAATGGCTGCAAAGCTTTGCTTACCGTATCGAAATCAGTTGGTGGATCTTTGGTTTGGCAACGATGATTGCTTTGGTTATCGCTGTAGCAACCGTAAGTTTTCAGGCGGTAAAAGCAGCATTGGCCAATCCGGTGAAGAGTTTGAGGAGTGAGTAGGTTTGGGCTGTGAGGTTTGGGCTGTGAGGTATGAGGTTGGAGGTATCAGCATCTTGCAAATCCTCTCAACCCGCTCCCCGCTCCTCCCACCAAAAAAGTATCGATAAAAGAAGCATCAGGTTTTAAAAATTTACAACGATGATCAGGAATTATTTCAAAACCGCTTTCAGAAATTTGCAGAAGAACAAGGTTTTTTCGCTGATTAATATTTCGGGTTTAACCATTGGCTTAACTGCTTTCTGGCTGATTGCACTTTATGTGGCTAACGAACTAAGTTTTGATACCTACCATCAAAATGCTGACCGCATTTATCGTGTGGTAGAACATGGTAGCTGGGATGGCGGAAAGTTTGATTTAACAGGAACCTCCGCTCCTTTTGCGGCTGCTTTAAAAGCTGATTATCCTGAAATTAAAGAAGCAGTCCGGTTTGACATAGAAGGCGGAGGAACGCTGACTTATCAAAACAAGCATTTGCAGGCAGATGATATCATGTTTACCGATAATTCTGTTTTTAAAATCTTTACTTATCACTTTTTGTATGGAGATGCAAAAACAGCCTTGGCAAAACCGCAATCTATCGTTTTAACCAAAACTTTAGCTAAAAATATTTTTGGCGATGCTTCCCTCGCCTTAAACAAAACTATTTACTTTGAAAATAATTACCCTAACCTGGTTACCGGTGTAATTGATGATGTTCCTGCTAACTCCCATTTTACTTTTAGCGGTTTGCGTTCCTTTCCGCAAAACTTTACAGAAGAATGGGGGCAAATTCATTTATATACTTATATTTTACTTGCAAAAGAAGCATCACTTCAAAAACTGGAAGCAAAATTACCAGCCTTTTATACCAAATATTTAAAAGCGGCATTAGGGCCGATGAATTACCGGATGGAGTTGCAGCCTTTAAAATCCATCCACTTGCATTCTAATTTAACTGCCGAGATGAGTGCTAATGGCAGCATGAGTTTGATCTACACTTTTTCTATCGTGGCCATTCTCATCCTCATTATTGCTGCCATCAATTACATGAACTTATCTACTGCCCGTGCTTCTATCCGCATTAAAGAAATCGGCGTGCGAAAAGTAACAGGTTCAAGCAAAGCGCAGCTGATCATTTTGTTTTTGTCGGAGTCTGTTTTGCTTACGCTGATTGCTTCCGTTGCAGCTGTAATTTTAATTAGCATCCTGATGCCCTGGTTTAAACAGCTGACAGGAAAACAATTGAATTTGTGGGAATTCGGCGTTTTATACACAATGCTTCTTTTATCGGTGTTTTCTTTGATTACCGGAATTGTCAGCGGAATTTATCCCGCTTTGTTCCTTTCCGGTTTTCGTATTATTCCTGCGTTAAAAGGACAAGCTGGCAGCCAGGAAGGAAACATTCTTTTCCGTAAAGTGATGGTTGCTTTTCAGTTTATCATTACCATTTGCATGATTGCCGGCTCCCTCATTATTTACCAACAACTACATTATGTTCTGAAAAAAGACCTCGGTTTTAACAAAGATCAGGTTTTAACTTTTCATGTCGAAAACAGGGAAGTCCGAAACCAAATACCAGCGCTTAAAGCCCAGCTTTTACAAAACCCTTTAATAGAAAATGTATCGGCAGCAGGCAATCCAATTGGCAACAATAATATCGGACAAACAGGATACACAGCCGAAGTTAACGGAAAGATGGATTCGAGGCCAAGAATTGCACAGGCATTTATGGTTGATGAAAGCTTTATTCCAACATTGCAGATCAAACTTTCTTCCGGACGGAATTTTTCGGAAAATATGCAAACTGATAAAGATAAAGCAGTTATCGTAAACGAAACCTTGGTAAAAGAAGTTGGATTAAAAGATCCCGTAGGAAAAAAAATTGAGACTGGCGTAGATGAAAAAGGAAATCATTTAGTATATGAAATAGTTGGCGTAGCAAAAGACTTTCATATTTATTCTCTTCAACACAAAATCGAACCTTTGATTTTGCAGTTGCCGCCACAACCAAAAGATAAGGACAATTTATATGTCAGAATAAGTAAAAGCAATGTTCCTGCCGCTATTAAATACCTTGAAGATACGTATCGAAAGTTCGATCCTGAACATCCTGTTGATTACCATTTTTTAGATCAGAATTTTGCACAACGGTACAAAGACGAACAAAAACAGGGAACAATCCTGCTTATTTTTACAATTCTGGCTATCGCCATTGCTTGTCTTGGACTTTTCGGATTGGTTACGTTTATGGCAGAGCAACGAACCAAAGAAATTGGTATCCGCAAAGTTTTAGGTGCAAGCATCAGCAGCATTGTCGGTTTACTTTCCACAGACTTCTTGAAATTAGTTTTTCTGGCGATGCTGATCGCTTCACCAATTGCCTATTACGGGATGGAAAAATGGTTGCAGGATTTTGCCTATCGCATCAATATCAGTTGGTGGATTTTTGCATTAGCCGGATTCATTGCCTTAATTATTGCTTTGTTTACCATCAGTTTTAAGTCGATAAAAGCAGCATTAGCCAATCCGGTAAAAAGTTTGAGAAGTGAGTAGATTTGGAGGTGAGAGGTTGGAGGTATGAGGGATTTGCAATGCCACCTGCCTCAAACAAAAAAAACCTCTTTAAGAGAAAAGGCTTTTACAGGGAGGATAATATAAAACTAAAAAGGTAGCACGCTTGGGTTCCTCCCCTTTGAAAGGTTAGGTGGGGCTAAAAAAAGTATCGATAAAAGAATTATGAAGCTAAAAACTATTTACAAAATCAACCGGGTTTAGAACGGGGATACCACGAAACGGGTGCAGAACAAGGAGGTCTTTATCTCCGGAAATGATACAGGAAGCATTTGCTGCTACAGCTAATTCAAGAAATTTATTGTCTTTAGGGTCTAGGCAATCTGTAATTGATTCTGATATTTCGTGCAATATTAAAAGGCCTCTTATTTCATTTAAAATCGCTAACCGGATTTTTAATGAAATATATCTATCAAATTTTGGACGTACAATAACATCGCATAACTCATTGTATGTTTCAAAACTTGTGGCTATTTACCTAACCGTTTTACTTTATTAAATGCCATGGTTGGATTGGAGTGCTCAAATAAAATAGCACTAATCAGGGTATTAGTATCTATAACAAAAAAGCTATTTATCATTCAGCAGTTGTTGAAGTATTTCTTCGGTAAGTCCATTTTTAGCTGCCTCTTCTCGTACGATTTTTAACAAATTTTCAAAGTTAGCTTCTTTCATTTTTTCAGAAAGTTCATCTATTTGTCTTTCAAAACTTTTTTCAAGCTCACTTTTAATTTTTGGAGATACGGCCCGCCATTTTTTTGCCGTAGCATCATCCACTTCAATTACTATCCGTTCCATATTATCATTATAAAAAGTATAAGTTAAAAGTACAAAAATTAAGCCTTTTCATAATTACAATTTCATATAAAACTACCTTAAATTGCCCGGTGAAATTTTTACAAGTAAGATTTTTATACAACTATTCATGCTTCAAACCGGACAGCAACTGTATCGTTACCGAACATTTTTTTAAAGCTGTATTTTATAATAGCCTCATTTTCAATTACTCGTACTTCTGGTATTAATTTATAGCAATACTGTTTTTATCCACTAAAAATCAGCATACAACATGATAGAACTTAAACATATTTACAAATGGGTTTCTACCGGCGGAAACCGTACTTTTTTATTAAAAGATATTAACCTTACCATTAACCAAGGTGAGTTTGTTTCCATTATGGGCCCTTCAGGTTCCGGGAAATCTACTTTACTGCACATTTTGGGGATGATCGATGAACCTTCCGAAGGCGAATATATTTTCCTGGACCAATCGGTTTTTAAGCTGAAGGAGAAACAGCGTTCTGCTTTGTATAAGCAACATATTGGTTTTGTTTTTCAGGCTTATCATTTAATTGATGAGTTAACGGTTTATGAAAACATTGAAACGCCGCTGATCTATCAGGATATGAAATCTTCGGAACGGAAATCGGTCGTGGCTGATATTTTGGATCATTTTCAAATTGTAGGAAAGAAAGATTTGTTTCCGAACCAGCTTTCAGGCGGGCAACAGCAATTGGTTGGTGTTGCACGGGCCTTGGCAGCAAATCCAAAAGTGATCCTGGCAGATGAACCAACAGGAAATCTCAACTCTAAACAAGCCGAAGAAATTATGGAGTTGTTTAAAACCCTGAACCAGCAAGGCGTAACGATCGTGCAGGTAACACATTCGGAAAAAAATGCAGCTTACGGTTCACGCATCATTAATTTATTAGACGGACGGATTGAGTAAAGGGATTGGCTTTTAGTTAATAGTTCATAGCTATAAAACAAACACAAGAAAAATTATCACAAGAAAGGCAAATCCTCTCCTTTGGAGAGTATTTAAATGAGGCTAAAAAAATCAAAAATGAAACTCCGAAGCTTTTGCTTATTTCTATGCTTCTTTTATACCATAAAAGTTGTTGCGCAAGACAGTACTCGTAATATAACTTCCTTAAACATTCAAAAATGTGTTGAAATAGCAATCAGCAATAACTTGAACGTTGCACAAAGCGAACTTGCTGCTAAACGGGCAAATATTGGTTTTAATCAGGCTAAATTAAACCTGCTCCCTAATTTTGGTGCAAATGTACAGCAAGGTTTAAACCAGGGCCGGAGTATTGATCCGTTTACCAATGCTTATTTAAACCAGCAGATTAATTACACCAATTATTCTGTGGGTGGAAGTATCATTTTATTTAATGGTTTTGTTCTGTGGAATACGATCAAACAAAACCTGCTTGCTTTCGAGGCAAGCAAGCAGGAGTTGCAGCAGCAAAAAGATAACCTGACCTTAAATGTGATCCTGGCTTATCTGCAAATACTGAATAACCAGGAATTGGTAAATCAGTCGCGTAATCAGGCAGCAGTTACACAGGAACAGATCCGAAGATCAGAAATATTAAACAAAGACGGCGCGATTGCGCCTTATCAATTGGCAGACCTGAAAGGACAATTAAGCAACGACAGCCTGTCGATCATCAACAACCAAAATAATTTGGAGGCAGCAAAAGTTGCCTTGGCGCAGTACATGAATGTTCCCTACCAAAAGCAGCAGTTATTTGAACCGCTGAATGCAGAGCAGCTTTCATCTTCTTACAATAATAATCCTGATGCCATTTATCATGCAGCATTAGAACAACTTTCTTTGGTAAAAGCAAGTAATTTACGGACTAAAAGTGCTGCAAAAGCAGTAAGTTCTGCACATGGTTACTTGTACCCTACGCTTTCGCTGAACGCTTATTTGTACACCAATTATTCCAGCGCCGCCAGCAAAAGTATTTTTACCGACAGCGCAAGAGTGGCAACAAACGATTATGTGAACCTGCAGAACGGAACAAGATCTTATGTAATGGCCAATCAAAACAATTACCGGCAGGAAAAAATCAGTTATCAAGACCAGTTTAAAAACAACTATAACTCAGCCATAACGCTTGGTTTACAGATCCCTATCTTTACCAACTGGGTTGCCCGAAACCGGATTGCCCTGGCAAAAATCGATTTAAAAAATGCAGAACTGGTAGAGCAAACTACACGGATTCAGCTTAAACAATCAGTAGAACAAGCATTTTTTAACATGATTGCTGCTTTTAGCCGTTATAAAACTTTGCAAAGCCAAGTGAGTTCTTACATAGAATCTTTTAAAGCTACAGAAGTAAAATTTAATGCAGGTGTTGGCACAAGCGTGGATTATACAGTTGCCAAAAATAAACTGGATGCTGCCAATATCAACCTGATTAGTGCACGGTACGATTATGTTTTACGGATGAAAATCCTGGATTACTATCAGGGAAAGCTAACCTGGTGATGCTTCTTTTACCGGTGTTTTTTCGAGATTTCTGAAACATATTTTGTTTAACTTGTTCCACCATCTGAACCAGTTAAAAATCCTGATATGAAATTTTATACTTTTTTAATGATCGCCAGTTTCGGTGTTGCTACTGCATCGGCACAAATTCATCCAGCTAAAACAGATACTATTTTTTTTGAAGATTTTAACGGAAAAAGCCTTGACCGAAGCAAGTGGAATGTAGAAGTAACAGGAAATACGGTTAACAACGAGCAACAGGCTTATGTAGATTCTATATCAACTCTTTATTTAGCACATAACAAAGAGGCAGCAGGCGCAAAAAAAGGTGCATTGGTTATAAAAGCAGTTTACCATCCGGGTTATAGCAGCAAAGAACAGCGCCATTATGATTTTTTATCCGGCCGCATCAACACCCGTTCTAAATTTGAGTTTACTTACGGAACAGCTTCTGCACGAATGAAAATGGCTGCCGGAGCTGGGGCCTGGCCTGCATTTTGGGCTTTGTCTGAAGGAAAATGGCCGGATTGCGGCGAAATTGATATAATGGAAACGGTTGGCGATTCTTCCTGGGTTAGCCACGCCTTGCACGGCCCTGGCTATTTCGGCAATACACCTCTTGCTTACCGTGCTTTTTTCCCAAAAGGCACTGATGTTACCCAATGGCATATTTATTCGGTAGATTGGTCGGCAAACGCGCTTGTTTTCAAGGTTGATGATAAAATTACCTACACCGTAACACGGGAAATGGTAGAAAAATATGGAAAATGGGCGTTCGATAACCCTAAATTTATCATCCTTAATTTTGCCCTTGGCGGCGGTTATCCAAACGGAGTTAACAAGCTAAAAGAACCTTATTTTGGTTTATCGCAAACAAGTGTTGACCGGATAAAAGCAGGACAGGCAAAAGTTTTTGTAGACTGGGTATTGGTAACACAGAGCAAACCATAAAAAAGTGCTTGTCCTTTCGAAAGTTTAGATCTTTTAAATTTAGTCCGGAATATTTTTCATGCTTCTTTTATTGCATAAAAAACGGATTTTTGTGTCTTTTTAGGTTAGGCTAAAAAAGTAAACCAATTAATTTCTGCTGGTAAAAATTAAGGAATAGTACACACCATTATTCTTCCGGCTTCTTCATACTTACCAATTCTGTAAAGCTTTTTGCAGCATTGGTAAACTCGGAAGGCATCAAAATAACCGTAGTAGTATTGTTATCAATTCCAATTTCAGAAAGCATTTGCATCCGTCTTAATTCCAATGCAATCGGGCTTCCTTCCATTTCTTTTGCACCTTGTGTTAATTTAATAGATGCTTCCAGTTCTGCTTCGGCTTTAACAATTCTTGCTCTTTTTTCCCGGATCGCTTCCGCTTCCCGTGCCATTGCCCGTTGCATTGCTTCCGGAATTTCGACATCTTTCATCTCCACCATCTCAATTTTTATTCCCCAAGGTTCTGTTGTGGTGTCCACCATTTTCTGGAGTGTTGCGTTAATTTGTTCCCTCTCCCTTAATACTTCATCTAAAGTATGCTGCCCAATAATGTTGCGCAAGGCAGTAACCGAAAACTGATAAACAGCTTTATTGTAATCGGCTACTTTAATAATGGCATCTTCCGGATTGGTTATTTTAAACCATAAAACGGCATTTACCTTAATCGTTACGCTGTCTTTGGTAATGGTTTCCTGCTGCTCCAGGTCAACTGTTTTTGTTCTGATGTCAACCCGTTGTTCCCGCTCTATAAATGGGATCAGCCAGAATAAACCAGGACCTCTGATAGATTCAAATCTTCCAAGCCGAAACACAATTGCACGCTGATATTCCTGGGCGATGCGAAGAGACCAAAAAAAGAGAACAAGAATAATTGCGATAATGATCAGAAGTGCCATATTGATTTTTTATTTGATGGTTGCTTTTTTAGGCTTGCCACCTGTGTTTAACCAAATATACATTTAATTAAACTGCTTCAGGCATTGCAGAATTTAATCTATCCGGAAAATTTGCCGGTAAAAACAGTATGGAAAATAGCTGTTACAAACACAGGATTTGGAAAAGCCTAAATTATCAAACAACACAATTGCTACAGAAGTAAATGTTAGCTTTGATCTGATAATCTCAGTCCGTACCTTTTTACAGAAAAGAATATTCAGAAAACCTGAATTAATTAATTTGAAAACAGAAGCTAAAAGTTTATTTTGGCTTATTGATCTAACCTGATGATAAATAACAACTCTTTTTTTTCAATATTCAAACGCGCTGCCTTGGTTTTTACATCGGCATTGCTTGTGGCCCAAACTAATATTCAGTGCAAGTTAAAGCATAATGCATCTGCTGCACATCATCCAACTCAAGCCGAAAATTACAAAAAGGGTTTAAAGGACTATTATAAAAACTATTTTCCGATAGGTGTGGCCGTTAATATGGCTGCTTTAAAAGGTGCAGATTCTGCTTTGATTGTGCATGAGTTTAATAGCGTTACGCCTGAGAACGATATGAAAATGGGCCCGATCCATCCAAAGGAAAACGAATACAACTGGAAAAATGCAGATGCTATTGTTGATTTTGCCGTAAAACATCATATCAAAATTCGAGGCCATAATTTATTGTGGCATAACCAGGCACCGGGCTGGATGTTTAAAAATGCGGATGGAAGCGAAGTAAGCAAAGAAGTGCTTTTAAAGCGGTTAAAAGACCACATTACAACGGTTGTCAATCATTATAAAGGAAAAATCTATGCCTGGGACGTGGTAAATGAAGCGATTGATGATGACAGCACCAAGTTTATGCGCAACAGTATGTGGTACAAAATCTGTGGTGATGATTTTATTCCGAAAGCTTTTGAATATGCTCATGCTGCTGATCCTAAAGCTGCTTTGTATTATAACGATTATAACAGCGAACATCCGGCAAAAAGAGAACACATTTATAAACTGTTAAAAAGTCTGGTTGATGCAAAGGTGCCAATTACAGGCGTTGGCATGCAGGGACATTGGAAGCTGAACGATCCTACGCCGGAACTGCTGCGTAAAGCTTTGGATGAATATTCTTCCTTGGGATTAAAAATACAGATCACAGAATTAGACATTACTATCCGTATGCCGCGGTCACGTCCTGCTAATTTAAACACGCAGGCAAATGCTGCAAATGCAAACCTTCTGCCTGTTCCTGATGCTGGTTTTACACCCGAACTAGAGCAGAAACAGGCTGCACAATACAAAATGGTATTTGATATTTTCAGGCAGTATAAAAATGTAATTACCGGTGTTACTTTCTGGAATTTGTCGGATAAGTACAGTTGGCTCGATTCGAGAGGCGGAGGATTAGCTGGCGGGGCAGCAGCAGGCCAAACATCAAGCAGAACTGTAAGGAAAGCTTATCCATTATTGTTTGATGAAAACCTGCAACGCAAAAAAGCGTACTGGTCAGTAGTTAATTTTTAAGCCGGAGAACTAATTTAAACGTATTATTATGCAAGCTAAATTTTTTGCAAAACTGATTTCTTTTGGCTTACTGGCATGCTTCTTTTATGCCACAAAAACTTGTGCCCAGCAAAAAGAGTTAGTTACTGTTCCTAATTCTGAACACCGATTAATGCACTCTAAAATTGCCGGCCACGATTATGATATTTATATTCATTTTCCCGCAGGTTATGATACAGCAAAAAGAAAGTTCCCGGTATTATTTGTAGTAGATGGTGATAACGATTTTTCGCCTTCGCTGGAATATTTAGGTTTGCTGATGGCTCAATATCATATTCCTGAACCTATTTTGGTAGCTATTGGAGATGGCGGCCTGATTGGAACACCCGGAAACAAACGCAACCGCGATTTTACGCCTACCGCAGTTAAAGCAATGCCAGGCAGCGGAGGTGCGCCAGTATTTTTAGGTTTTATAGAGAAGGAATTGATTCCGTTGATCGATGCAAAATACAAAGCAGAACCAACAGAACGTACGTTGTACGGCTACTCGATGGGCGGATTGTTTGGCACTTATGTATTGTTTACAAAGCCAGCTTTGTTTAAAAATATTTTAATCGGAAGTCCGGCTTTGGCTTATGATAACGAAAAAATATTTGATATAGAAAAAGAATACGCGGCTAAACATCAGGAACTGCCAGCACATGTTTTTATTGAAGTTGGCGAACTGGAAACAGCGGGACAAAAATTACCGAACAAAAAATTAGTGGATTTGCTTCAAGAAAGGCATTATAAAAACCTCGATCTGCATGCGGTAATTATCGAAAAAGTAACGCATTTAACAGGTAAACCTGCAACAATGCTTAAAGCTTTAGGCTGGGCTTATACCAGTCCGCATGTTATTTTTTAAATGGATCGATACTTCTTTTATCGCCTAAAAATCAGCATTGAATTTTCCTGTAAAAGGAAACAAATTTTTAGTCGGTAAAAGAAGCATCAGAACATTCCCTGCTTAATCACCATAATTTATCTGAACGGATTTAAATGCAACGTTTTATAATAAGCCAAATCGTGAGCAGGTTTTTCATACTTATCAGGAATGGGCAAATGCGAAAAAGTTTGATAATACAATAAACAGGCATCTTTCCACCAAACAGCATCTTCGTGTTGTACTGCCAGGGCGTGTTGCTCTTCCTTAAACCGTTCTGCATCAATTTTTGGTCCTATTTGGTCCCATGTGTGTTGCATTTCCTTTACCGAAGCAACACCGCTGTAATAATGATCTACCAGTTCATTCCATAAAGTCTCACCAGACTTCATCCGGTAATTCCAGGGAACATGATGAAACCATAAAAGATAAATTTCGGGCGTTGTTTTAATATTTTCAAACTCATTTCTTAAAGGCGGAAAATATTGCTCTACAGCTTTGCTTCCGGTAGCAGCAGTGCGGTCAAAACCAATACCAACAGAATCGGCTTTATTATAATAAATAGATGTCTGGTCTGCCCTTCCTCCTGTTACCCAAGGCCCGGGACCGTAATGGATGTTGCGTGACATTTGGTGATGCAGGCCAAGCGGTGTCATATAATTTACGGCAACTTCCCTGGAGTTAAGCATTATTTTTTTAATGGGATCAATAAAGCTTTCATCGTTATTAAAAGTCATTCTTAACCATTCATCTGCAATAGCTGCGGAAGTTAGATCAGGGTTCCAGGCCAGCTTTCCGTAAGCGTACCAGTTCGACTGGGCAAAAGTATTGCCGCACCAATTAATATTATTGCCAATGTTGGCAACACCGGCCATACCAGAAAGTGCGTGGTTATCGAGTTTGCCTTCTACAATTTTAGCAACGGTTGAACCTTTTCCTTTGCTGTAAGTATCAGCATCCAAACATTCTTTGTATAATGGTGCCAGAAAAACAAGGTTGCTTGCAAAACCGAGATATTCTTTGGTAACCTGAAATTCCATCATTTCCGTTGTTTTTGGCATTGCACCAAACAAGGGACTAAAAGGTTCGCGCGGCTGAAAATCAAGCGGGCCATTTTTTATCTGAACGATAACATTCGGTTTAAACAGACCATCTAAAGGCTTAAATTCTGTATAAGCTTGTTTGGTACGGTCATCCGGAACTTTCTCATCATAAACAAAAGCACGCCACATTACAATTCCTTTATGCGAAGCTAAAGCTTCGGCAAACATGTTTGCGCCGTCTACATGGTTTCGTCCGTAGTTTTGCGGTCCTGGTTGTCCTTCAGAGTTTGCTTTCACTAAAAATCCACCAAAATCAGGAATGTACTGATATATCTCGTCCGTTTTATCCTTCCACCATTTTCTAACCGTCGGATCAAGCGGATCTGCTGTTTTTAAGCCACCAATTTCTATCGGCGCGCTAAACCTTGCCGTTAAATATACTTTTACACCGTAAGGCCGAAACGTATTAGCCAGAGCAGCAACTTTTACCAGATATTCTTTTGTTAGGATGAGGGCATTGGCATTTACATTTGTTAAAACAGCACCATTAATACCAATGGAAGCATTTGCACGGGCATAATCGCGATAACGCGGATCAATGGTAGTTGGCAGGGCAGCCCAGTTCCATAATGATTTTCCTGCATAACCGCGTTCTACAGAACCATCCAGATTATCCCAATGGTTAAGCAAACGAATTTTAGTACGAGGGAAATCGCTAATAGCTAAATTTTTAATGCTTTGTTGTGTTTGCAGTAGTTTTAAGAAGTTAAAAACACCATACAAAGCGCCAATATCTGTATTAGCTGCTATAACGGTTGCCAATTTTCCGTTTACTGTTAAACTCCGGATGATGTATCCTTCCTGTCCTACTTCTTTCAATGCTTCTTTTACCGGCGAAAAATTAATCAGTTTAGATGAAGAAGGCGTGCATATAAGCAGCGCACCGTTAGCTGTTACTGTTTCTTTTTGTGGGAGATCTAATTGCAATAATCCTTTAATACCTGTGGTAATTTCGTTCTTTGCTTCGGTTAAGGTTGCGGTTTTGGCAGGAAATACAAGTTGGGTAATAGACGCGCGGTATTGAGTGTACAAGGCTTTATTATCAACCTTATCGTAACGCAGCCAAAGCCGGTAGCCATTTTCGGCATTTACTTGTACGGAAGAAAACAGGAGGAAGAAAAAATACAAAAACAGTTTTTTCATTTATAGTTTATTTTCTGGTTTAATCTCGGCTAAACTTCTTTCAAAAAGAAGACACAAATATCTATTTTATAGTACTAAAAGAAGCATATAAAGCCTTAACGTTTAGACTATTTTTAAAAATCAGAGTAAGAAGTTGGATGAAGAAAAACAATCTCGTTGTGCGAAACATTGTTTTGATACTCGCTTTTTGCAACAAGCGCTTTCCATTCCGGGTCGTTGTTAAATGTTTCCCAATGCTTGTCCCTGTCCTGCTTATTGTTAAATGTCGTCATGTACATCAGGTTAGGCATGTGGCTGCCAGCAATAACTTCAGCATAAAAAACAGCGTTAAAACCAAGCCTTTTAAAAAGGGCAACTTCATTGCCATCGTTAAACATTTTCACCTTGTTGATATTGTATTTTTCTGTAGCGCTTTCATAACTGCGCAATTCGTAAACACGCTCTGGTTTAGCTGCGGTTAATTGCGGAACGGCTGGTTCGGGCATTTTAGGAAACGCGTTCAGAATGATATTTTCAATTCGCGTAAACGGCGCATCTTTATAATTAGCTTCTATATAATCTTTTCCGTTAGCCAAATATTGCTGGTCTTTGTTCAGCTTCTCATCAATAGAAGTGAGTTCTTTTAATGAACTGAATGGAATTAAAACATAAATTTTCTGATCGGCAGTATCTTGGATAACAGGTTTAAACACACCAACAGATTTGATTCCAACTTCATGTAACGCTGGCAAATAAGCTTTCTCCAAATAATGATCCAGGCGTTCTTCCTGCAACTTGGTTTTTAAATGATATATTTTAATTTGATAATAATAACCGTGCTTAGTGTTAAAACCAAAACCCGATTTAAACAACAACAACAGCAGGAAACTGATGGAAAAAGAATGATACTTTTTAAAAGAAAATTGCATAACATTTATAGTTTAAACCTTACAAGCTTAATCATTTTCCCGGCAGTTTGTCCTATATTTTTCCGATACTTTTAAATATTCATGCTTCTTTTACCCGCTTAAAATTGGTTGTTGTTTCTATCAGTTTGATGATACTTGAAACATCAATTTTTGTGCGGTAAAAGAAGCATGATGTCTTCCTTAAAAATAAATTTAAACAAGTTTTAAAGCCTTATTCTTCTCTTCATTAATCAACTGTTACTGTAGCTGTTTGGCTGATTTCTCTGGATGAAGTGCCAACAAGTATTTTATATTTTCCCGGTTCTACAACCCATTTACTGGTTTTAACATCATAATAAGCCAGATCTTTAACAGGGATATTCAGGCTGATATTAGCTGTTTCTCCAGCCGGAATAGTTACTTTTTTAAATGCTTTTAATTCTTTTTCGGCACGCTCTACTTTTGAACCTTCTTTGCTGATATATAATTGAACAGTTTCCTTTCCGGCATATTTACCCGTATTTTTAACTTTTACATTTGCTGTGATAGATTCTGCTGACTTGTAATTGTTTTTATTAGTACTTAAACCAGTATAATTAAAATTGGTGTACGATAAACCATAACCAAAGCAATAAAGCGGTTCTATTTTTTTAGTATCAAACCAACGGTAGCCAACCAAAATACCTTCTTTATAATCCACCTGCCTGTTTTCGCCCGGATAAGCATTTAAAGCTTGTGCCGGAGAATCTTTAAGCTGGGCCGGAAAAGTAAAAGGCAACTTACCGGAAGGATTGGTTTTACCGATTAAAACATCTGCAAGAGCATTTCCATTTTCAGAACCATTATACCAGGACCAAACAATGGTATGATTGCGTTTTTTTATTTCGCCAATATCATAAGGCGCACCGCCAACTACCACCACAATTGTATTTTGGTTTGCTGCTGTAACAGCATCTACTAATTCCTGTTCTCCAAAAGGAAGGCTTAGGTCTTTACGGTCGCGGCCTTCACTTTCATAATCCCGGTTGCCGCCGACAAACAGAATAGCCATTTCAGAGCTTTTTGCAGCAGCCACTGCTTCTGCTATCATTGCAGCATCTGCACCATGAGTCGGATCGTTAACATTTTTATCAGAAGGTTTGTAAACACCAGAATATCCTTGTGCATATTTAATATTTACCGTTTTTCCTAATCTGTTTTGTAAACCTGCCAAAGCAGTTACTTCGTATTTGGCTTTAACACCTGCACCAAAACCACCTAAATGGAAAGTACGGGTAGCATTATCGCCAATTACCGCAATGCTTTTTAAAGCTGAAGTATTTAATGGCAACAGATTTTTATCATTTTTTAACAGTACAATTGATTCTGATGCAATATCATAAACTGTTTTGCTGTGTTCCGGTGTATTTAGTTTTCCTTTTGGTTGATTTTCGCTTAATGATGTTTGCATCATCACCCACAAAATACGGTGTACTTTTTCGTCAATTACCTTTGTGCTTACTTTTCCGGCTTTAACAGCAGCAAGCAACGGGTCAGCAAAATAATATTGATCATATTTTTCGCCTGAACCCATTTCCAGGTCAAGTCCGTGGTTAGCAGCATCAACAGTGCTATGCGTTCCGCCCCAGTCGCTCATCACCAAACCTTTAAATTGCCATTCGCCTTTTAATATTTTGTTCAGCAAGTAATCGTTTTCAGAGCAATAAGCGCCGCATATTTTATTATAGGCCGACATAATTGTCCAGGCTTCACCTTCTGTAATGGTAGCTTTAAAAGCAGGTAGATAAATTTCCCGAAGGGCACGTTCGTCAATACTTACATTCACAAAACCGCGTTCAACTTCCTGATTGTTTACAGCAAAATGCTTTACACAAGCTGCAACATGCTGGCTTTGTATCCCTTTTACCGATTGCACCGCCAGTCGTGAATTTAAAAAAGGGTCTTCCGAATAATATTCGTAAGTACGGCCGCAAAGAGGTGTACGGGCAATGTTAAAAGCAGGTGCAAGCATAATCATTTTTTTTCGTGCCCGCGCTTCTTCTGCCATATCATGCCCGTAACGATAAGCTAATTCCGGGTTCCAGGTAGCAGCCAAAGCTGATCCGTTCGGAAAAAAAGTAGCAGAATCTGTTGTTAAATTTGCTGATCCCCAGCCAGGTACAACATCTTCCCGGACACCTAACGGGCCATCATCGCTTATTAAATCTGGTATGCCTAATCGTTTTACACCGGCAGATGAAAATAAACCATTGGCATGAACCATGGCTATTTTTTCTTCAAACGTAAGTTTTTTAATAATTGATGCAATCTTTGCTTCGGTTTGCTGACTGCTTTTGGTTTGTGCCTGTACATTATTAAATGTCACAGCCAGTAAAACGCCGCCCAAAAAGTACTGTAGAAATTTAGTTCTCATGTTTATAAATGGTTCTGTTATTAATTGTTTGATAGAAAAAACAAAAGCCTAAACGACTTAGTGTATTTTTTACACAAAGAAAGATTAATTTTTCAACTTAAAAAGTTATTGATAAAATTTATATAAAGAATATTTTACATTTTGAAAAAAGCAATATTGGAATGATCTATCCAAGACAGATAAATTCACTTTTGATGCTTCTTTTACCCGGTTAAAAACAGTAACAGATTAAAAACCCATTACGTTTACAACCATCAATTTTTTAGGGATAAAAGAAGCATTAACATTTTTATAAAACCAGTTTTGCTGAAGCTTTTGCTGGCCCTTCCTTTGGAAGATTTTTATTGTACTTTTAAGCTAATTAAAAGTTTTAAATCAATTAATTGTGGAAATTTTAAAAACAGTTGCAGTAATAGTATTTTACTTTAAAAAACTATTAATCGTACTTTCCATATATTCTTTTGCAATAAGGGTAAATATCGTCTGGTTATCTTTGCACTCATCGCAACTAAATTGTAAATATTGTTTAATATTAACGCTATTCAAAGTATTGGCAATGGATTTAAGTATATGAAAATAATTTTTTTGAACTGATAAAACTTTCTGGATATAAAATACAATTGATAAATCTTTTGATAGGTTATCCTTATGTTCATCTACATAATCCAATATTTGCAGCATTTTAGTAGTATCATGTGTACATTTTTTACATGGAACCTCATTCAACTGAATAAAAATATCTTTAATCCTAAAAATTTGAACCTGTACTTCAGATAAAAGTTCTTCAATAGCATATTGCAAGTCACCATAATAAGTTGATTTTGCTATTTCAGGCAAACTTCCTGACAAGTAATTTAAAATTGGATATATTTGGTTTAAATTGTACAAAAACACTTTTCTAAGAGATACTTCATCCAATTTTAGATTACCTGACAAGAATGGTTTTTCCATAATTTTAACTTTACTTAAATAAAAAATGCAATAGCAAATAAGAAACAAGTTGTATTAAAGGAGCAATTAAATAAAGTATATAAAGCTAAAATCTAACAAGAGTTTTTTAGCTTTTGTACAGGTTTATTATATATAAATAGAATACTATAATAATCAAATCCAAACTGAACTTGTTTATTTTTTAGGTTTATAATACAAATAGTTAATCGTGATAATATCTATTAATATTGGCAATGTACAGAAAATATTAAAGATATGTATAATTGAGAAAGTATTTATTATTATTTTTTATAATAGGTAAAGGAAATAACATGTAGTATCAGGTTATAAAAATATAAAAAATTTGTAATTTTATAAATTTTTATTTATATACTTTATTTGTTAGTACTGTTCTTAAATGTATGATGGCTATAAAAGCCAGTAATATTTCTTCAGAGCAGCAACTATTTTAGCTGTAAAATTGAAAATAATCTATTCTGATTTATCTGTTTTCTTAACCAAAAGAAATTCATCATACATTTGAGAACATAACCTATTTGTTATTGTAGGAAACAAACACAAAAATGCATATATAAAAGAAGTGTGGATAATTTTATGAATAAAATCTTAAACAAACCCTTAAAATAACGTTGAATAATTCTTTTTTTATTGCAGAAAATTCATTGCATTTTTGTAAAATTGCAGTATAATTAACAGCGCCTATAGCTCAGTTGGTTAGAGTAGAAGACTCATAATCTTTTGGTCCCTGGTTCGAGCCCAGGTGGGCGCACTAAAATAAAAGCCGTTTTTTATAAAAAGACGGCTTTTCCGTTTTAATTCCTGCAATTTTTTATAATGAGGTTGTTTAAACTTATTTAGGGGGAAATTAGGTTTCCAATAAAAGCTGG
>NZ_WPIK01000013.1 GCF_009754915.1 Mucilaginibacter arboris
CAGTTCTTCGCCAAGCCTTTTCCGTTAGCGGCAATTTGTGTTTTTGCCCGAGAAAGTTTGCTAAAGATTTTTTTGTCCCAAAAAAGCAAAAACACAAAAGCGGCTAACATGGGTTCGGCAAAAAACTGGCTGACAGGTTACAATTCAGCTTTTGTTTTGCTATTTTGCTTTAGTTTCGGCTGAAGGAACAGAAATTTAGCTGGTAAAAGAAGCATCAACAATTGAATATTAATTTAACTTTGGTTTGGGCAGAAGGAATTCTATTTCCAGTTCTTCGCCAAGCCTTTTCCGTTGGGCGATATGCAAAATCTCTAAATACCTAAGATGAAACTAATAACGCTTTTTTTATTGACATTTCTATTTAGCATCACTTTGTGCTTCAGCCAAAGTTATTCACTAAATGACTTTGAAGAATGCAAAATTCCTGAAATTAATAGCAAAGAATGGTTTGATTTTAATCATTCAACAGACAAGGAATTTGTTTTTTCATTAGAATTAGGCAAAATAAAAATTTCAAAATATAAATATGTTCCGTTTACAGAATACGAGATTCCTAGTGGGAATTTAATCGGCGTAAATATGGGTGAGTTTGGAGGTGGATTATATTACAGACAAAAAGACTCAACTAAATTATTTTTTGTTAATGGAAAAAATGGAAAGGATATTCAGCCAAAGTGGCGCGGTGGTCTAATGGTTCCAGAACGTAATCCAATTACTAAAGTCATTAAAGATTGTAAACTTCTTGAAAGTGGAAATGTCCAATTTGTTTTTAGATTTAACGATTCAATTTACTTTTTGGGCGGTTTAGCGCATATGGGTCTAAACTTTGGAAATCTTTACTCACTTAAGTATAATGCTGACTCTTTTTTTATTTCTAAATCCTTAAGTCTTCAAGATGCCCCTTCTGCTATGTGCATAGATGGAAATTTGATTTACATAGCATGCAGTAAAGGATTTTATGTAATTGATAAAAGCTTGAACATAAAGACAATTTTTGACAATTTATTTTGGTATGGGCTTTATCCAACTTCAGTTATAGTGCTAGATAAACAAAATGTTTTAGTTACGATAAGGGGCGGCTACGTAAAAATTAATCCAGAAACAAAAAAAATAGACCTTTACAAAGCCAAATAACACATCGCCCAACATTGGTTTGGCAAAAAACTGGCGGACGAATTAAACATCAACTTCGGTTTTGCTATTTTGCTTCAGTTTCGGCTGAAGGAACAAAATTTAGCTGGTAAAAGAAGCATCAACATTTGATTATAAATTTAACTTTGGTTTTGGGCTGAAGGATATTGAATTCCAGTTCTTCTTCAAGCCTTTTCCGTTAGGTGCCATACTCGAACGCATTCAACAAATGACTAAATGGATAATGAAATACACTTATTTTTAGGATCTGCTTGCATCACAAAAAAGTCTAAATCAAATTATCCAATTGGTGAAAGACATGCAATTTTATTTTATCTAAGACAACCAAAAGATTCTGATTACAACACGATTGAAGCTAAAAAAATTATTCGAGAGAGTGGACTAAATAAAATTGAATTTACTAAAGCTGGAAAGTTAGACTTCACAAAAGTCAATATAAAAAATAAAGAACATTATGATAACGCTATAAGACATGGATCAACAATAATCTTGTATACTGACCCTATTTGACTTATGGATTTACCTGTAATACGGCACCTAACATTGGTTTGGCAAAAAACTGGCGGACGAATTAAACTTCAGCTTTTATTTCGCTATTTTGCTTCTGTTTCGGCGGAAGGAACAACATTTAGCTGGTAAAAGAAGCTCTGGCCTTTGAATATTAATTTAACTTTGGTTTAAGCGAAAGGAACTTTAAATTCCAGTTCTTCGCCAAGCCCTTTCCGTTGTGTGCAACCCAAACGACACGACCAAAATGCAAACATTCACTAATATATTTAAGTCAAAAACGATAGTTTCTCATTTTTTATTAGTTCTTTTCATTTCTATTTTAACATGCTTTTTACTTTATATGATTATTCCACTGATTTATTGGATTTATTTTGGTGAAGGAGGCGACTCAGAGCGTATTCAAAGTTCACCAGTTAGTATATTCATTGCTAATTGGTTTGCTCTGATTGTAGTATTAAGTTTTATTCTTGTAAAACTTTTTATAAATATCACGACCTATAAATTGGCTCATGCAAAATCTTACTTACTGACCGGATTAATAGTTGTTCCAGTATATTTATTAAAAAATCAAATATTGAACTTTTTACTTTAGCAATCATAATAAATACAGGGCAGCACACAACATTGGTTTGGTAAAAAACTGGCTGACGGAATAAATATCAACTTTTGTTTTGCTATTTTGCTTCAGTTTCGGCAGAAGGAATAAAATTTACTGGTAAAAGAAGCATCAACATTTTGTTATAAATTTAACATTAGTTTTGGCGGACGAGTTCCAAATTCCAGTTCTTCGCCAAGCCTTGAACGTTAACCGCAATTTGTGTTTTCGCCCGAGAAAGTTTGCTAAAGATTTTTTTGTCCCAAAAAAGCAAAAACACAAAAAGCGGCTAACATGGGTTTGGCAAAAAAGTGGCTGACAGTTTACAATTCAGCTTTTATCTTGCTATTTTGCTTCAGTTTCGGCGGACGGAACAGAAATTTAGCTGGTAAAAGAAGCATCAGCTTTTGAATATTAATTTAACTTTGGTTTTGGCTGACGGGTTTCAAATATCAGTTCTTCGCCAAGCCTTTTCCGTTAGGCGTAAGCTTCGAACGACCGTAATCCTAAACATTTTGTGTAAATTTGAAAAAAGAATAAAAAATGAGAACTGCATTAGAAGTTGACTTAACCTTTGATCAAGTTCTTGCTTTGGTTAAACAACTACCCAAACAAGAAAAAATTATGTTGACCAAAGAGTTGGAAAAAGAAGGTATTGAAACTAAGTTATCAGAACTTTTAAGAACCTTTCGAACTACAGACCTAAGTTTAGACATTATAAACGAAGAAGTAGAAATTGTAAGAAAACAAATTTATGACAGCCAAAAACATTAGGGTTATTTTTGACACAAATGTTTGGATTAGTTTTCTCGTTGGCAAACGTTTATCTTCAATTAAAAAGTATATTGCAAGTTCACAAATCACTATAGTAACTACAGAACAACTTTTAAATGAAATAAAAGAAGTTACAGGCAGGGAACGGTTGAAAAAATACTTTCCGCAGGAAAGCGTAGTTGAATTACTGGAACTTTTAGAAACTATCGCAGAGTTGGTAGAGATAAAACCTACACATCTAATAAATCGCGATCCAAAAGATAATTTTTTATTGGACTTGATAGACTTTTCAAAAGCAGATTATTTAGTTACTGGTGACAAAGATCTTTTGGTTCATAACCCATTCAAATCAGCTACAATTTTAACACCTGCTAATTTTGAAAAAGAATTAAGCAAATAATAAAAAGCCTACGCCCAACATTGGTTTGGCAAAAAACTGGCCGACGGAAGTAATTGAACTTTTGGATTTCCTTTTATCTTTAGTTCTGGTTTCGGCTGACGGGTTTCAAATATCAGTTCTTCGCCAAGCCTTTTCCGTTCTGTGTAACTTAAGACCTGCAAAACGCTGACTGAACTGCTCGCCGAACTTTTACAGTTTTAAATTCGACTTTCAATTTCGCTGACTTTTTTACCATGCTGTTTTTAGCAGATTTATTTTGGCGGACTATTTCAGTGACTAATTTTACCTGATAAAAACAGCATTGCTTGCTGACTTATTTAAAATCAAAAAAAGCAAAGTTTATAAAAAAAATGTTGACGATTTTTGTGCAAATAAAACGTTCGACTTGGAAATTCCAAGTTTAATATTGCCGGCAAAGTTTGGTTTTGCGGACTAATTTGCAAAAATTCAAAGTCTGATTTGACGGTAAAAAATTAAGCTACACATAACATTGGTTTGGCAAAAAACTGGCTGACGGATTAAACATCAGCTTTTGTTTTTCTATTTTGCTTCAGTTTCAGCGGAAGGAACATAAATTTAGCTGATAAAAGAAGCATCAACATTTGAACATTAATTTAACTTTGGTTTTGGGCTGATGGATTTCAAATTCCGGTTCTTCGCCAACGTTATGTGCAAGTTTAAACGACAAATGAAAAGAGTTTTATATCTTTTAATTCTCCCACTTCTATTTGCCTGTTCCGACAACTCGATTGAAAAATGGCGGGGCAAATATGCTTATGTAGCTGATGAGGTAATAGATTTTACGCTTACAGTTAATAATGATAGAAATTGCCTTTATGAAGGTAAAGGAATTCAAACATTTTACAAAGTTGAATGCAAGCCAAGGATTGATCACGATTCTCTTAAAATATACTTCGTCAAAACATTGGAAGGTGCATTCTATCCAGAAAATTGGATGAATAAAGCATTGCCTATCATTACACTTTACTATAAAGACAATACTTTATACACTGATGAAGGTCAACTCAACAAGGAAATAAAAGGGGGTCAGATTCTGTTTAAGAGAAAATAAAAACCTACGCCAACATTGGTTTGGCAAAAAACTGGCGGACAAATTAAAACATCGACTTTTATTTTGCTATTTTGCTTCAGCTCCAGCTGAAGGAACATAAATTTAGCTGGTAAAAGAAGCATCAACATTTAAACATTAATTTAGCTTTGGTTTCAGCGGAAGTTTTTCAAATGCCAGTTCTTCACCAAACCTTTTCCGTTGGGCGTCATGCGGTTCGATACTTTAAATCACCTGAACTAACAATACAGAAGAATATTTACAAAAATGAAACACCTACTTATTTCACTTTTAGCTGTTTTATTGATGATATTATTTGCTTTCGCATGTAATAACACATCAGAAATAGACAGCAAGAAAACAGAACTTATACAAAAAGAAAAGGAACTACTGAAAAGAGAGAACGAACTATTACAAAAAGAAAAGGAACTTGACAAACCTTTATTAAAGCAGACACACCAACCTGCAACGATTACAGAAAGTCAAAATAACAACAAGAAAGTTGATAATCTTGACTATTTGAAAAAGCTAAATGGAAAATATCCTTATGAAGTAAAGCTCTTTAATAATTCAGCCTTAACCCGAAGGCTCAAAAGTTTATTAGGTAGCAGATATAAGTTTTTTAAAGACACTTGGGTTGTAGAGACCCCGATTAAAATCAGTAACAACAACTTTATTGCATCAGGTTGTCAACAACATAATTGCGGTAATACAAACTTCATTATTGTCGTTGATTTTTTAAAAGACATAGTATATGCGGGTATAAGAGAAGAGGGAACCGTAAAAGTTTATTCTGAAGACGAAAGTAATAATGCGGAAATAAATAGATGGGCGAATGATAATTAATCGTACTGAAAATAGCACGAATGCACAACATTGTGTTTATAAAATTGTGGCGGGACATTAAGCATTCAACTATAAATCATTATTTTGCTTTAGTGGTTAATTGAAACTAACGTTTTTCAAATGCCACAACTTCAAAAACACTTTTCTGTTACCGGTCATTGTAGTAAACAAGCCCGTTAATCCTAATTGCCTGCCAATTCAAATACTCAATTTGTAAATCAGATTGGTAAGACAGAGGCATTTACTCTTCCAAAATTTTCTAAAAATATGATTTTTTATTGTTTGTCAATAAAAATTTATTTATATTGCTTGAGTAATTTCAAAATTCTAAAATTATTATGAAAAGAATTTCAATCATATTTCTTCAGGCAGTCATCGTGCTTATTGGCATTGTGGCACTTGCCATTTTGATCCGGCTTCCCTTAACCGAGGGAAGAGCCGCAAACTTAGACTTGTTCAGCATTTACGCTGATCCGTTCATCTTATATGGATATGCAGCATCAATTTCTTTTTTTGTTGCCCTGTACAAGGCGTTCAAATTACTTGGATATATCGGACAAAATAAAGTATTCTCATCAAACTCGGTTAGGACTTTAAAGAGTATAAAGTATTGTGCAATTGCATTAAGTATTTTAATTGTGACGGCAGGACTATACATAAGGCTGTTCCATAATAAAGAGGACGACCCTGCGGGTTTTCTTGCCATTTGTACCGTGACTACTTTTGTTTCTATCGTAGTTGCAACTGCTGCGGCAATATTTGAAAAAATATTGCAAAATGCCATAGATATGAAATCTGAAAATGACTTAACAATTTAAGCTATGCCAATTATTGTAAACTTAGACGTGATGATGGCAAAGCGAAAAATTTCGCTGAATGAACTTTCTGAAAGAGTTGATTTGACTTTATCTAACCTTTCTATCTTAAAGACGGGGAAGGCGAAAGCAATTCGTTTTAGCACTTTAAACGCAATTTGTAAAGCATTAGACTGCCAAACAGGTGACATTTTGGAATATGTAAATGACGAAAAAAGAACAACAAACCGCTAACCTTGGTTTGGCAAAAAACTGGCTGACGATTTAAACATCTACTTTTATTTCTGCTATTTTGCTTCAGTTCCAGTGGAAGGAATAAAATTTAGCCGGTAAAAGAAGCATCAACAATTAAACAATAATTTAACTTTGGTTTTGGGCGGAAGAATTTCAATTTCCAGTCCTTCGCCAAGCCGCCAACGTTAGCTATCAGGCTAACGAGACATCGTACATGACTTCAAGGATCAAAAAGCACAAAAAATTTAATTCCCATAACTCTGTTTATGGATAGTTTATGAGATTTTTTTAGTGAAATATGAATACAATGGTAATTTATACGACCGAAATTTTTCAAAGACTAATATCTTGGCTTTCATTACAGTATCCATTAATCCACACGACTAAACAACAAACCGGGAAAGAAGCACTGGACAATAACATAGTATTATGCTTCTATGAAGCATTTGTACAAAATTCAACAGATGTACTTCTATGGGGCTTTTGTGCTAAAAATCGCCATTTAGGCAATATCCTACCGTTGGGCACCATTTTACGAACGACAGTGCAAACAGCAACAAACAGACAGAATTATGAGTAACAATTTACTAAACAACAGAAAAGTAGCCATTATCGGTGCGGGGCCGGTTGGACTAACAATGGCAAGATTATTACAGCAAAACAACATAGACCTAACTGTTTACGAAAGAGACACAGACCCGCAGGCAAGAATTTGGGGCGGGACACTTGACCTTCATAAAAGTTCAGGACAAGAAGCGATGAAAAAGGCAGGGTTATTACAAACTTATTATGACTTGGCTTTACCTATGGGAATAAATTTTGCTGACGAACAAGGTAACATTTTGTCCACCAGAACGCCTACGCCTGAAAATCAGTATGACAATCCAGAGATAAACAGAAACGCTTTAAGAAAAATGTTGCTTGACAGTTTAAAAAGCGGTACAGTAGTTTGGGACAGAAAATTTATAGGGCTTGAAGAACAAAACGGAAAATGGTTTTTGCATTTTGAAAATAACCTGAGTGCTACCGCAGATCTTGTTATCGTAGCAAATGGCGGAATGTCCAAAGCAAGAAACTTTGTTACAGACAGAGAAGTGGAAGACACAGGCACTTTTATTATACAAGGCGACATTTATCAACCCGAAATAAACTGTTCTGAATTTTATCGGTTATGCAACGGTAACAGACTAATGACCGCACATCGAGGCAATTTATTAGTTGCAAACCCTTACAACAATGGAGCATTAACCTACGGCATAATTTTCAGAAAACCCGAAGAATGGATTAATGATAATGGATTAGACTTTCAAAATACCAACAGCGTTATTGAGTTCCTTTTAAACAGGCTTTCAAAATGGAATGAACAATACAAACAATTAATTCGTTCAACATCATTTTTTGTTGGCCTGCCAACAAGAAAATTGCCCTTGGACAAACCTTGGAAGAGCAATCGCCCATTGCCAATAACGCTAATTGGAGATACAGCCCATTTAATGCCGCCTTTTGCAGGACAGGGTGTAAACATCGGACTAATAGATGCTTTGATTTTGTCTGACAATCTTACGAACGGAGAATTTGAAACCCTGCAAAGTGCTATTGATGATTATGAACAAAAAATGTTTGTTTATGCAACAGACGCTCAACTTGAAACAAGTGAGAATGAGATAGAAATGCGTAACCCCAATTTTTCGTTTCAAAAACTTATCAATCCAGAGCTCTAACAGAAAAAACGGCAGGCAACAAACGGTTTAGTGGCAGTTGGCGGGCAAGAATATATTTCCGACTTTTGTGTTACTGTCAGCTTTAGTTCTTATCGTCAGCTAAATAAAACCAACCTTTAACTTAACATAAAGCAAACCTAACTTTTTTCAATTTTATTTGTAGGTGGTAAAACAGCTACATCACGTTCTATTTCTGTTTGTTGTACATGTACTGCAAAATCCGCGGGTTCAATTTTAACGCCTTTAAATTCAGCATAAACTTGTGTAAACTCGGCACCGAAATATAAAATAGCAGCAGTGTAATACACCCAAACCAATATTACGATAAGCGAACCTGCTGCACCGTAAGTAGAACCTGTTCCGGTAGTGGTAATGTAAAGGCCAATTGCAAAACGGCCAATCATAAATAAAACAGCAGTAAACAAAGCACCGGAACGTACATCTTTCCAACGAATTTTAACATCAGGCAAAACTTTAAATATTACACCGAAAAGAACGCTAATAACAATAAAACTGACAGCCACGTTAAGAATATTAACAAATATTACGGTTATATCAGGAAGAAACCTTTTTAATATATCACTTAAAGCCAATACCATTCCGTTAATTACCAGCGAAACGATCAGTAAAAAACCCAAGGCTACAATTAACGAAGAAGACAGCAAACGATCTTGAACCAGCTTTAACCAGCCACGTTTTGGTTTGGCTTTTACCTTCCAGATCATGTTAATGGAATCTTGAATTTCGCTAAAAACACTTGTTGCACCCAACAGCAATGTAATACCGCCAATAATTACTGCACTTGTTGTTTTACCAGACAGGCTCACACTTTTAATCATGTCCTGGATTTGTTTGGCTGCCTGGTTGCCAACCAAACCATTTATTTCCTCAAAAACCTTGTTATTAATGGCATCGTTACCAAAAAATGCACCAGCGAGAGAAATCATCAGCAACAGTAACGGTGCTAAAGAAAATACGGTGTAATAAGCAAGCGAAGCACTTAGTTTTAAAGCTTTATCATCCAAAAAACCATTAAATGCGCCCTTTAGCAACGTGAAGCCGTTTTTAAATGCTTCTTTTGTGAAGTATTTTTTCATTGATAAACCTGTTAACCCTATTAACTTATAATAACCAGATTAAACCTCCGGCACTAATATTTTATTCTGATAACTACAAGCTGCTGCATATTGTTTACTCAAATTCTAATAAAGTATTAACTTTAAACGCAAAGGCAATACTGTTTTTACCAGGTAAAAATGTGTATAAAAGCAGTATTGCCAGCGGAATTTTAAATGATGGTAAAGTTGATATAGATTTTATGATGATAAAAAAAGCATTTTGCCTGTTGTTGTTTTTAGTATTTTTTGGCTTTGCCGAAGCAGCAGAAATACACCTGGACCAGTTTATCCTGAAAGAAAACCCTTTTGCAAAAGATGAAATAGCGGTGGTTGCCTGTGATTCAGCAGGAAACGTTCTGGAAAACATTAACGGCCTTTTCAATTTTACCGTTAACGGTTTCCGGGAAGAACTACGGTTTGAAAACGGAACAGCATTTTATCACCATAAATTAGAAAAATCAAGCTTTTTATATTTAAAACACCAGGACGATTTTGGTTCTCATGGCCGCTTGTTTTATATTTACAAACATGATTCTAAGCTCGACCCTTACAAAATTAGCTGGAAATTATTGGTAGCTATACCTATTATCCTGATTTTATTAGGCTATATGTTTAAGCGGTTCATCATTATTGCCTTTGTTATTTTTTGCTTGTTCAGCTACTTTAATTACCACGGCGGGTTAAGTTTGGGAACTTTTTTTGAAACCATTTTTGATGGCCTGAAACATCTTTTTTAGAACGGCATCCCGATCCCGAAATTTAACTGCATAAAGCTGTACTTTTCGCCGTTGTTCTGGTAATAATCATTTTTAAACGGGCCGGAATAAAACAACTCGCCTAAATGGTTAACTAAAACCCATTGGTTGCTTCCGCTAAATTGCGGGTCTTTAAATTTTAGTCCAGCATCCAAACGAAAAACAAAGAACCCTAAATCAAGCCGGATACCTGTACCAACGCCAATAGCGGTTGTTTTTGGCAAAGTTGCCAGGGTAAACTGTCCGCCAGGGTTTTCCAATGGCTGGTCTTTTAACCGCCACACGTTTCCAATATCGCTAAAAACAGCTCCTTTTAATTTAGAGCCAAAAAAGTCGTCGGCAATTTTATAACGATATTCTGTATTGATAACAATTTTGATTTCCCCGAACTGGTCCAGGTACTTAAAACGGGCACGCTGTGTATTATCTGCATAAAAAGTAGCGCGGTTAAAGCTGCCGGGGCCAAGTGTGCGTGGTAACCAGGCACGCATATCATTAGCGCCGCCAACATAAAAATTTTTCTCAAAAACCAACTGGTTGCTGTTGCCGTAAGGAACGCCAATGCCAGGGTTGACCCTTAAAATAAACTGCTTTTCTCCGCCCAAACTTTTGTAAAAGCGCAGATCGGCCTCACCTTTCATATATTGCGAAAAAGCCTGGCCTAAAATAGTACGCTGCCCTAACGAATCTTTTTTAGCACCCGTTAATCTGCTTACCAAAGCAAGCGTATTTCCGCCTACATCTACACTTCCCCTAAAAAAAACAAAGTTTTGGTAACTGGTTAACAAACTGTAATTGCGGGAGTAGGTGTATTGGCTGCCGGCTGTAAAAATAGTACGGCCGATGAGATAAATATAGGAGTACCGGTTTTGTGCAAGCAAATCCTGCTGCGCTTGCGGATTAATTTTTCCGGAAGAAAACTCAATGTTTATCGGTGTAAAAGAATGCAGCCTGCGGTTATTTTCTGCCCAATCATACGTAATGGAATTGATGATGCTTTTACGTGCAACCAAGCCTTCCTGATAAAAATACGAGTAATTGGAAGCAAAAGTAGTATGAGGGATGCCGTAGCGGCCCAAGGTAGGTATACCGAAAGGAGAAATAATACCGGGATAAATAAGATTTGCACCGACACGGAAATCCTGGTTCTGGATGCCGTTTGATATTGCTGCCTGCTCCTGCGCGTTATCATATAAAATGCTGTAATTAAATTTAACCTGTAAAATTTCGGCACCGCCAAACACATTACGGTTAGTGTAAGTGTTAGCAAGATTGAACCCATACCGGCCGTTATTGAAAATAAACTCACCTTCTACCCGGTTAGACATTTTTTTTAGCGGGATCAATTCAATCTGCGTGTTTAATCGATTGGTGCTGTCAGGCGTTTTTTCGTAAGTTGGGCTGGGCACATTCCTGAAAACATTTAATTCTGATAAACGCGTAGTAGTTAAGGTTTGGTTATCAATATTATATATCTGTCCTTTTTTCTGAAAAATATAATTGGTAATGGTTTTAGGCTTAAACTTGCCCGAAAAATCTACAAATCGAAATTGCGAATCTAAATGCAAAGTATCAGCTTTACCTCGTTCTCGGCCGGTACTTCTGGCAACAGCAATCAGCGTATTATTTATTTTATATTGAATGTGTTCTTTTTTATTTGCAGGATTATCTACCACTAACTGCACATCTACCAAACCTTTTGCTAAAGCCGTATCAACAGAAAAACTGACGTATTGCCTGTAAAAATCAAAATAGCCATTGCGTTTCATCAACAGGTAAAACTGTTCACGGTCGTAAGCCAAACTGTCTTCATCATAACGCCTTGTTGCTTTTATATGTGTAAGCAGGTTTTTATTGGAGTGATACAAATTGGCAAGTTTCGGGTCGGCAATACTGTCGCGGTATTTTCTTACCTTAAACATAGTACCAGGCGTAACGGTAAAAATAAGTTCGGCTTTTTTATTTTTTACTTTAATTTCATCAGCAACCTTAGCATTTAAAAACCCTTTGTTCTGTATAAATTTCTGGATTTGCAACCTCGAAAACTCAACCAGGTCACTATCTAAAATAGAAGGCGGCTCGCCTATTGCTTTTTTTCCATTCCTGCTAAAAAGGTAATAAAACTGTAGGTTTACCGCGCTATTTGGCTGCTGCTGCTTATCTACATAATTTTTGGCCGGTTCGGCAAACTCTTCGCTAATGCCTTTTACCGTTATTTTGCGCACCAATGCCTGGTTATCTTTTAAACGCCTGGTTAAGCTACAGCCCGAAACCATAATCAAGCTTAAAATACTTAAAATTGTAAAAGAATATAGTTTAGCGTACACGTATGGTTTCAAAATCTCAGATCTCTTTTTTAAAATCACTACAACAAAAAAAACACAGAAAAGAACATGGTTTATTTCTGGTTGAAGGGCTGAAATCTGTTACTGATTTTTTGCAATCAGATTTTTATACGATAAAAACAGTATATCATACACCACTTTCGGAACCAAAAATGCTGAAAGTTTCGGGTAATATAAAGTTTCAGGAAGTTTCTGCTGCCGAACTGGAAAAAATCAGCAGTTTAAACACGCCGCAGGAAGTAATTGCTGTGGTTGAAGTTCCGGGACTTCCCGAATTAAAAACACAACAATTGGCCGGAAAATTTACGCTGCTGCTGGATGGTGTGCAAGACCCTGGAAATTTAGGGACGATCATCCGTACGGCAGACTGGTTTGGTATCTCTAACATTATTTGTTCTGAAGATACGGTTGATGTTTATAACCCGAAAGTGGTACAGGCAACGATGGGTTCGCTTTCGCGGATTGCTGTTCATTACACCAACATGCTTCTTTTACTGGCAAAAAATACTTTACCTGTTTTTGGTGCGATGTTAAATGGTGAAAATATTTATCAAACTGATTTTGGAACAGAAGGACTAATCGTTTTAGGCAACGAAGGAAAGGGCATCCGGCCAGAAATACAGCAACTGGTCCAAAAAAATATTACAATACCGCAATCAGGAAAGGCAGAATCTTTAAACGTTGCCATTGCTGCCGCTATTTTCTGTAACGAAATTAGCAGAAACAGGTTAAAATAAAGGTTGACCGGCAATATAATTTTACTATTTTTGCAGGCTGAAAATAAGGTCGGGTGGCCGAGTGGCTAGGCAGAGGTCTGCAAAACCTTTTACAGCGGTTCGAATCCGCTCCCGACCTCAGAAGGAAAATATTAAAAACAAAGATCATGGGTGTTACGCGTTTAAAAAGAAAAGATAGAAAAAATAAAACTACCTCCCGTTTGGAAGTACAGCATTTAAAATTAGCTACTAACCTGGAACTTGGTTCCCGTTCTGTAGAACCTAAAAAAAGCCAGTTGGTTAAAAATAACGAAGCTATCCGTGTTGCTTTAGGTAAATAAGCTTCTTTTACCGGTCAATCTGTATGAATCCTGTTTGCTTTTTTGCAAACAGGATTTTTTTAGTGCTTTCACTTAAAGTAAGTTGAACTTTTAAGCTTAAATCTTAATATAAACTAATTAGATTTTACTTTTTTATACAAAGAGCTAACAGAGATATAAATTACACAGAAACCACCATAAATAGTATACATTTTTTCACTTTCAATACTGTTGTTGTTTAATAAATTAAATGTTGTATAAATCAACTTTAATCCTCCTATAATTGAAGATGAAGAAAAGAAAACGCTACCTAATTGGAGAAGATCAATTTCTCTTGTTCGTTTATTAGCAACAAGTATTATTACGTAAATTATTGTAATAATAACACCAAAAATGACTATTGCAGATGTTTTAAATAAGAACTCCACAATTAATGTCTGTACCTTCTTGAATTAATGCTCTTTGTACCACCTCTTTTTTTGTTTCTAATACTATAAGCCGAATATCCAGTAACAGCTCCTCCGATTATTCCTCCAACTAAGCTTCCAACTATTCCAAAACTCGAACCTAATAAAGCACCGCCAGTAGTTCCTGACAAAGTGTTAGATATAACATTTAAGTTATTATCTTCTTCTTTTGTAATTGCCATACAATTAATGTTTATCAAATATACTACTTAAACCTTTATAAACTTGAGAAAGGTTTATATAATATACCAACGTTTAAAGCAAACTTTGATTAATCCTTTTAATTAACCCCGGTCCTTCATAAATAAAACCCGTGTACAATTGAACCAACGATGCACCAGCTTCCAGTTTTTCTAACGCATCTTTTGAAGAATGGATTCCGCCAACACCAATAATCGGGAAAGCTTTTCCTGATTTTTCTGATAAATAACGGATCACTTCTGTTGATCGTTTGGTTAATGGTTTACCGCTTAATCCGCCAATTTCATTTTTATTTTTTGCTGAAATTAAGCCTTCGCGGCTAATTGTTGTGTTGGTTGCAATTACGCCGGCAATACCACTTTCTTTTACAATTTCGATAATATCGTTTAATTGTTCATTCGTTAAATCTGGCGCAATTTTAAGCAGTATTGGCCGGGAACTATCATTCTTCTGGTTTCGCTGCTGCAAGGTTTGCAATAGTTCTTTTAGCGGTCCTTTTTCCTGCAAAGCACGTAAACCAGGTGTGTTGGGCGAACTTACATTCACCACAAAATAATCTACTACATCAAATAAACGGTCAAAGCATTTGATGTAATCGCTTACAGCATCTTCATTAGGCGTGTTTTTATTTTTGCCGATGTTGCCACCGATAATTAGGTGCGAGGTGAGAGGTGAGAGGTGAGAGGTGCGAAGTGCGTGCTGCCTGTATCTTCTAATTCTTTCTGCTACTACATCAACCCCTAAATTATTAAAACCCATGCGGTTAATTAGCGCTTCATCTTCTTTTAACCGGAACATTCTTGGTTTCGGATTGCCTGGTTGCGGTAAAGGCGTTACCGTTCCAACTTCTACGAAACCAAAACCAAGATTGGCCATTTCGCCCATCAGTTCTCCGTTCTTATCGAAACCTGCCGCCAGTCCAACCGGATTTTTAAATTTCAGCCCAAAAACTTCTCTTGCTAATATTGGGTTTTCTATGGTAAAAACAGCACGGCTTATTTTTGAACCAATCTGAAAACGGTTAAACCGTTTTAAACTTTTAGTTACGAAATGATGTATTTTTTCGGGATCGAATTGAAAGAAAAGCGGACGGACAAGTTTGTACATATTTTGAAATTGGAATCAAATTTTAATCCTGGATCAAGCCAATTACGTTACCAAACGGATCGGCTATGCTTCCTAACAACATACCGCCGCCAACATCTGTAATTTCCTGGTTAATTTTTACGCCTTTAGATTTTAAGGCGGTAAAAGAAGCATGGATATCATCTACTTTCCAGTAAGAAATATTGTTGAAGCCACCCGGATAAGCAGAACCATCAGGATCAAGGCCCAGTTCAGAACCGTTTATGTCGAAACCAACATAAAAAGGTTCATCAAAATAAGGTTGCATATTAAAAATATCAGCATACCAATTTTTGGCAGCATTCAAATCATCAACATGATAAACAATGCTTCTTAGTTTTGTTAACATATCAGTGCAAAATTTTAAAAATGAGTTCTTTCATCAATTCACCATTTTCGGAAGAAGAATCTACGCCCTTACTTTTTAAATCGTATTCCCGCAAATAACTGATGATTTGCATAGTTTTATTGAAATTAAAAGTCCGGCCAGCCTGTTCAAAATCTTTTACAAAAAACGGACTTACGCCTAATTCTTTAGCTAAATTTTGAGGAGATTTATCAGCTATATATTGATAACGCAACACTTTGGTAAAATAATTATTTAAAGTACCTAAAATTACCACAAACGGGTTCGATTTGGGATTGGCTTCAAAATAATTAATTATCCTGTTTGCTTTCACCACATCTCTCCTGCTTAAGGCCGTTTGCAGTTCAAACACATTATATTCTTTACTGATGCCGATGTTATCCTGAATATGTTGTGTTGTAATCTCTTGTCCGGCAGCTACATTCAGCATTAATTTTTCCAGTTCGTTTGCAATTTTAGATAGGTCATTGCCTAAATATTCAGACAATAAAGCGGCAGCCTGTGGCTGGATTTTATAGTTTTTTGCGCCAACAAATTGCTCTACAAAACCTGGAATTTTATTATCATAAAGCGGAGAGGATTCGAAAACCAAACCATTCTTTTCAATTGCTTTATAGGTTTTTTTGCGTTTATCAAACTTGCCGTATTTGTAACAAAAAACCAAAACGGTACTTTTAAGCGGGTTTTCCAGGTAAGCTAAAAAGGGGTTAATATGTTTCTTGTTTTCATCATCACTTCCCCACTTCATATCCTGTGCTTCTTTTACCAGCACAATTTGATAATCGGCCATCATTGGATAACGTTTTGCCGCGTTTAAAACAGTCATCGGTTCGGTATCTTTTCCGTAGAAAACCGTTTGGTTAAACCCTCTTTCTGCTTCGCTTAATAATTGATGTTCAACATAATTACTAATCTCGTCAATAAAAAACGGCTCTTCGCCATGCAGCAAATACAATGGTTTCAGCTTTCGGCTTTTTAAGTCTTTCAGTATTTCTTGCACAGTCATTTCAAACGCCAAATTACAAAATCCCTTTAGGTTTGATGCAGGATAATGCTGATTTTCGCCTGATGGAACTCCTCTGCCCGCTTAACCTGCCGCCCTACCCTTTTCGGATCACCGAGCGCAACGGACAGTTTTTTCTGTTTGATGAAATCCGCAAAAAAACTTTATTAATTACGCCGGAAGAATGGGTGCGCCAGCATTTCGTGCAATATTTAGTGGCACAAAAGAAGTATCCGAAAAGCTTGGTCCAATTAGAAGGCGGACTGAATTTACACGGATTGGCTAAACGATCTGATATTCTGGTTTATAATTCTTCAGCAGAAAAAATTTTACTGGTAGAATGCAAGGCGCCAACGGTAAAAATAACACAAGCTGTTTTTGACCAGGTTGCACGCTATAACATAGTTTACCGTGTTCCGCTATTGGCTGTAACCAACGGTTTGCAGCATTTTTATTGCAAGATTAATTTTGAGGAGAAGAAATATTTTTTCCTAAAAGAACTTCCTGATTATGAATCTTTTTAAAAGAAAAATCTGTAACCTGACTTATATTTCTGCGTAAAAGAGGAAAAATAGTTAAGTTGTATGACCAATCAACTAAACCTCACTCATCAAGCTAATTCTTTACACTGGGAAAAGTTCTGGCTGTTTAGCAAAATTTTTTTAGCTTTTTTAATCGGCATTACCCTGCTGTCGTCGTTTACAACGGTGCCTTCCGGGTTTTATGTTTCTAATATGGCACTTTGCCTGTTGTTTGTAGTTGCCGTTTTAGTAGTGAAATTTAAACGAAAGCAAGTGCCTTTTATTAAAATTGAGGCCGATAAGCTTCAATACTTTTGCCAGGTAAAAAAAGAATTGGTTGTAATCCCGGTAAATGAGATTACCAATATTACCACTCGTTTTTGCGAACTGCAAATCCATACCCAAGTCTGTACACATTGCTTAAATATGGATCAAATTAAGCAGGAAACACAGCGCTGGGAAATTAAAGAAATGATTAGGAAGCTGGCTGTTGAGAAGGGAAAGCGTTTAATAATGGCAGATCATAACAAGGCCTCCTGATATTAATTAAAAATACCTCAGCTTAATCTGCATTTTCTTCTGCTTTCATTAACTTGTAATTTCTAAAAGCAGCAAATAATAAATAACCGCCAGCCATTAAATTCCAGCTTATAGAAAAACTGTTTCTGGCAGAAGTTGAATAAACAGCCGTATATAAAGCTTCGCCAAGAATACAAATTCCGGCTATTAAAGAAATATAGAACATGGTTTTAGGCTTCATTTGTTGTATGTTTTTTATTTATCCTATAAACTATTCTGCCTGAAATTCCATTTTAATCGTAATCGAACCGGTTTTGTTCCTGCTGGAAGTATTAAAAGCGCCGCCATAACTGTAATCTTCATTGCTGTTTTTGCCCGTAATCTGGAAAACGCCCATTGTTGCTTTTTTCAGTTTACCTAAACCACTTCCGGCATTTCGGGCAATGGTTTCTGCCCTTGCTTTGGCATCTGCACTGGCTTTGCCTAACAATTCCATTTTAACCTGGTTTAGTTTTGTGTTATAAAACAAAGGCGCTTGAGAATTAAATTCGATCCCGGTTTCAATTAGTTCTGTTGCTTCGCGAGAAATTTTATCAACCTGATCCACATGTGACGATTCAATTTTTACCATCTGAACCAAGTTATAACCAGAAAATTGCTGTCCGATATTCCTTCCGTTGGCATCCAGTTTCGGACTAAACTCTTTATTTATGGTTATCGCAGAAAAAACCATTTCATTGTTGCCAATGCCTTTTTTACTCAGGTAATTTCTGATTGTATTTTCATCTGTTTTTAAAGCAGCATAAGCACTTTTAAGATCGGCGGATTTGCGTGAATAAGTTCCGCTCCAAACAATTAAATCGCTGTTAAAATCTTTTTCGGCCAAACCAGTAACTACAATTGTTTCCATCGTAGTTGAACGATACTTGTAAGCGCGGCCGATAATAGCAAAAGCAATAATGGCAGCAACACCGATAATAGCTGCTGTAATAATGGATTTCATGGTTGAGGTTTTACTGCTAAAGATAGTGAAAGAGGCAATAGTAATAGATTATTTAGAAAGGAAAAATACTGATAAAAGAAGCATGTACGATTTCTTAGCTGGACTTTAGCCAAATCAGGCTGCCCGGGCTAAAGTTTCAGTAAGGGATTTTAATATAGGTTTAGTTAAACCAATAGAAAGCGTCCTTTTTGTGGTGACAAAACGACAATCAGATCTACCCTGCCGATTTAACAGAAACCCTGTGGCAATTTATAAAAAAGACTTTACAATTTGATGAAAGAAAGCGGAAGTATAGTTTGCGTCCGACCTGGGACGCGATCAGTTATTTGGTAAAATTCGGGTGCCTGTGGCGGATGTTGCCTGCAAATTTTGCAAAAGGCAACTGGTTTATTATTATCATAAGAAATGGCCTTCTCTATAGTGTTATGACCTGCTTTTATCCAAGTTGCAGGTAAAAAAACGTTTTGGATATATTTTACAGATCGTGGTGCGTTCCGATGATAAAAAAACAGGGTTTAAACCTATCCATAAAAGATGCGTAATCGAACGGACCTTTTCCTGGTTCGATAACGACAGGCGGCTGTACAGAAATTATGAGCTACTATTGGAAACATCAGAAGAAATCGTCAAACTTTCTGCCATAAAATTATTATTGAACAAAATTTAAACAGGCCTTTATTTCTGTCATTTCCGCAGGGAGAAACCTTCTTCAAAGCGCATTCCCAGTATTTTTATATTTGATGAAGATTTAAAGCTACGGAAATGGCAGTACAACTCATCGCCATAACATTTTTCTGCCATTTCGACCAACGGGAGAGATCTTCTTCCAAGCGATATAACTTTTATTTTTCGATGAAGATCTCTCCTACGGTTGAGATGACAAAAGTATCTCCGCTACTTTTAATACACCAACCGTAGCTTTTTCCTCTATTTTAATGCAGTTTTTAACAGAAGAAATGGCAGGAATTTTCGGATCAACAATATACTTAGGCACTTCATCCGAAACATAATTTAGCAAACCTGCAGCCGGATAAACAGCCAGCGAAGTACCAACCAGCATAAATAGATCAGCTTCAGCACAAATTTCAACCGCTTTTTCAATCATCGGTACTGTTTCGCCAAACCAAACTACATGTGCGCGCAGTTGTGAACCCAATTCGCAAACCTCTCCCATTTTTATTTCCCAGCCTTCAATCGGATAGGTTAAGTTCGGGTTTTTACTGGATTGCGAACGTGTAATAATCCCATGCAAATGCACAACGTTAGTAGAACCGGCACCCTCATGCAGATCGTCAATATTTTGGGTGATGATAATTACGTCGAAATCTTTTTCCAGCGCAGCTAAAGCAAAATGGGCAGCATTGGGTTGCGCTTCCAATACTGTTTTCCGGCGTTCGTTGTAAAACTGCTGCACCAATTCCGGGTTTTTGCGCCAGGCCTGCGGTGTAGCCACATCTTCAATATTGTAACCTTCCCAAAGTCCGTCGCTATCTCTAAAAGTTTTCAAACCACTTTCTGCGCTAATTCCGGCTCCTGTTAAAACCACTAATTTTTTCATCTTTATATAATTCCGTGTTTCTAAATTATGTTTTAAAACTGTAGCAATACCAATTTTTAGTCGATAAAAGAAGCATTAACAAAAAAGCGACGAAGCTTTATACTTCGTCGCTTTTAAATTAAGTTTTGGGCGTGCCCCTGCGGGTCGGGCTTTCCGTTCCAAGTCCTCGCTGCGCTGCGGGCTTTCCACTACAATCCCTCACGCGGCAAAGCGCCTACCTTTCTATTTTACAACCAGCTGATTTTGCAATTTTAAACTTGGAAACTTACGCTTTGCCAACTCAAATCCGCCAAATAAAATAAACCCATAAACAAAGTTGCCCATCAGCAAACTTCTTTCAAAAGGAATGGCAGCATACAAAGCTTTAAAGTAGCCTGTGATGCCCGGAGAATATAACTCTTCATAGTGCCAGAAGTTTAGATCAGTTATCAGCCAATGTACTAAAACTGAGGCTAAAGATGCTACAAGCACGTTGACAACATTGATTTTCGGAAGCAAAGTTCCGATATAAACCATCAAAGCAAAACTGATATAAATCCATACTGCGCTGCCATAAAACCAAACAAATTTGTGGAAATACAAATAATTGATCAGCAGGTCGCTCAAAAACAAAGTTACCAAAGGAACTAAATAAGCCTTTTTTTTATCGGTAAAATAAGCGCCGCCAAACAAAGAAACGGCGCCAACCGGCGTAAAGTTTGCCCAAACATTTTGGTTATCCAAATGGATAAAACGGCCGGCAGCAGCAAATAAAATCATCCCGATTAAAACACTGTTGCGGATATTAATTTTTTCTAAAGACATGAATGCTTCTTTTATCATGCAAAAATACCTAAATCCTATTGAAAGTTGAAACTTACGCCAGCATTGAAATTGGTGCCCATGGTATTGTAACCGTAAATTTCCTGGTAACGCTTATCCAGAATGTTATTTACATTCACAAAAACTTTAATCCTTCCGTTAATTCCGTATTGCGCGTATCCATCCAACAACTGGTAAGCAGGTAAAGTAACATTAGTTGGATAATTATAATCGCTACGCTGTCCATAACTCCTGAAATTTGCACTAACATAGAGCGTTTGCGTTGCTTGTACGCCAGCCTGTAATCCGAAAGATTGCTTTGGACGGCGAAGCAAACCATAAGTATTTACGCCATTGCGAACGGCAGTTCCATCAACAAAACTGTAAAAACCGGTTAAGGTTAAAATTTTGTATTTGTAGGATGGCTCTACTTCCAGCCCCTGATCGTTCTCTTTGTCGAAATTCTGGTAACCGTTTGTTAAATAAACAATGGCATTCGTTAATTTTCTGCGGAAAGCAGCAACACGTAAATTAAACTGATTATCTAATAAAGCAGTGCTAAAACCAGCTTCGTAATTGGTTGATTTTTGAGGTTTTAAATCAGGATTTGCGCCATAAGGACCAAATAATTCTGTTAACAAAGGCGCTTTAAAAGCACTGGAAACCGTTCCGAATAAAATTAGTTTATTTTCTAATAAGTTAATAGAAGGCGTAAAATCATAAGTAAAATTATATCCGTAACGGTTATGATCATTAAATCTTCCGCCGCCTTCCAAGTTTAAAAACCCGGCAATTTTATTAACAACAAGTGAACTGTAAATACTGTACAGATTAGCATTGGGCGTTACATTAGCAGAACCGATTTGTTTGATTTGTGTATATCTGTCGTCTGTTCCTAATAAAAATTTGATGTTTTCTGTAAAATCATGATTGTAATACAAATCCATTAAATGCAAGCGGCCAATGTTAGACGACGGATAGCTGGACTCGTAATAAGCAGTATTATCTGTATAACCATAGTTCAGGTTAAAACGGTTGGAATTGCCCAGATTATATTGCGAAGTTAAACCAGCATTGTAATAACGGTTTAAGCTTTGGTTAGGCGCATCAGCAAATGGCCCGTTATCGTATTTATAAGAACCGGAAGTGAACCGGAAAAACGGACTAATGCGTAACCCTCGCGCTGCTTCAACAGAAAAATTAGCGTTTAAAGATGATTGATTGTAGCCGTCTTTATCAAAAGTTCCGGTATTGTTTTTGTCGGCAGCTTCGCTGATACCGTCTGTTTGATCGTGTGTGTAACTTACATTGTAAGAAAACTTACTTAACGAACCATTAAAACCAACATTCTGCTTTTGCGAGCCGTAACTGCCGCCGGTTAACGTTCCGTAAACACCAATGCCTTCCGGTCCGCCTTTTTTGGTGATGATGTTGATTACACCGCCAACTGCATCCGATCCGTACAGAGTTGATTGTCCGCCTTTAATAATTTCAATCCGTTCAATCTGATCAATCGGAAACAAGCGGATATCAAAAGCGCCGCCGGTTGGAGATGAAGGATCGCTCACCATTACGCCATCAATCAGTGTAACTGCAAAACCACTGGCCGCGCCACGGATAAAAACACTTTTGTTTGCCGTTGGATTGCTGTTAGCGCCGCTAACAATTACGTCAGCCTGCTCATTTAATAACTGCGCTAAAGATTTGCCCTGACTGCGTTCGATCTGGTCCTGTGTAATCACCGTAATTACTTTGCCGGTTTGTAACTGTTTCTGATCGGTTTTGGTAGCCGAAACAACTACATCTTTAAGAATCCTGACAGAATCCTGTGCAAAAATTGGGGCGCTGCCAAGCAGCAATTGTGCAAGCGCGAAGCCTGCGGCGGTTTTGTAAAATTTTTTTTTCATTTTTTGTTGTGAAGATGAACGTATCCCACAGCAAACAGAAAAATTGGCGCATAAAATGAAAATACACCCGTAAAAAGAGCATTCGCATTCCAGCTTCAATCCCCGAAAGCTATGAATTTATTTGCGAAAGGCAGGTCTTCTGGCTTGCTCCCCTTTGCCTGCCTTCCCGTTCTGGTTACCCAAAATAGTGGCATAAAAACAGCATCAGTTGATAGAGCTTACAGCTGCGGGACAGCTCCGGTTTTACACCGGATTCCCTTTTAATTCCGGTTGTTGAGGCCGGAAACCAATTGCGGGGGCAAAGGTAGAATAAGATTTGAGATTTTAAAATGGAGGATTTTAAGGAATTGAAATCGAAATGAAAATAACGATTTGTTTAAACCTTTTTCTGTCTCTCTTTTTTTGGGTTGATGCTTCTTTTATCACCTAAAAATGTTAGTAATAGGTTTTTATTACATGCATGCAAAACACCAATTTTTACCCGGTAAAAGAAGCATGGTCTTTTTTTTACAATTTAAATGGAACCTAAAAGTTTAAATAAATCTTTATTAAATTCTTTATCTTTGGTACAGCAATGAAATTTAACGAGAAATTCCCTCAACTAAAAGAAAAAAGTTTCTTAGCAGAAACGCTAACGAATACTGTATTTTCTACAATGGTTTTAGAGGACCAACAAGTTTCCAAGTCAAAAATTGAGCAAATTGTTTTATCCTTATTAAAAGAGCAAGAGCTAAAAGGAAATCAGTTCTTTTCTAATTAAATTTGTTAAAGGTTCAAAATCTCCTTTATCTGCTGATTTCATTGCTTCAATGTAAACCTTCCGGCTGTTACCTTCCCTGTGATAAAGTTCCAGTGGTTTATAACCAAACTTTAGGGCAACAATATTCATTAAAATTCTTCCTGTTCTGCCGTTACCGTTGTTAAAAGGATGGATACGAACAAACTCATAATGGGCAAAAGACAAACAATCGAGATGATCAGTTAGGGTGATGGCTTGCTTTATTTTAAAGTTTAAATTATCAAGGAACTGATACATCAACTGTAAAATCTGGTTTGGATTAGGCGGAATAAGCTGTCCAACAGAAACTATAGTAGTACGCCATAAACCCGCCCATTCATAAAGTTCAGCAAAAGCAAAACAATGTATTTGTAAAAGCAGTTGTGTAGAAATTTCTATTTCAGTATCTAACTGAAAAACAAAAAGTTCCGTTAAAGCAATACCTTTCGCCTCGTATTCATTAATTATATTCTTATCCGTCAGGCCAAGTTTATTTTCATCCGGGATAGGTGTCCAGTTGGTATTATCCATTAACTAAAGATAGTTATTAAGTTTGATGGATTTATAAGAACAGTTGCGTTAGAAAACAAAATCCTGTTATATTTAACACTATGCTTCGTTTATCAACCTTTTTTATACTTCTCACCTTGCAAACTTCCGCCCAAAAAACCGATACTGTTTTTCTCGAAAAACTACTGCAATCAAAGCCTGAGTTGTTTGGAAAAATCCTGCAACATCCAACCAAAAACGAAGTCCAGATTTTATATACGCAGATCGACCGTGATGAACACAATGTGCCGCATTTTCATTCATACAGCTTCAACTTAAACCCAAATCGTTACTTCTATCCGGCAAGTACGGTAAAATTACCAACCGCAATTTTTGCTTTGGAAAAAGCTAACCAGCTTAAAATTATGGGCATAAAAGAAGCATCAATGATAACCGACAGTGCTTTTGCCGGACAAACCAAAGTTAGCATTGATACTTCTGCCGAAAACGGTTTACCAAGTATCAGCCATTACATCAAAAAGATTTTATTAGTGAGTGATAACGATGCTTATAACCGATTGTACGAGTTTGTTGGAAAAGCAGAAATCAACCAAAAACTTAAAAAATATGGTTTAAACCAAACGCGGATTATTGGAAGACTGGCTGTTGGTGATGCCGGAGAAAGTACAAAACATACCAATCCGATCGAGTTTTTTGCCGGTAAAAGAAGCATTTATAAACAAGCTGCACAATATGACGTGAACGATTACCCGATGGAATTGGAAAATATGCTGCAGGGAAAAGGTTATCTCGACAGCCACGATCAATTGGTAAATAAGCCTTTTGATTTTCGCGAGAAGAACGTTTACACCATTCCAAATCAGCAGGAAGTTTTAAAGCGGTTGTTGTTTCCGGAAGTTTATCCGAAAGAACAACAGTTTCAGCTAAAAAAAGAGGATTATCAGTTTTTGTACAAATACATGAGCATGTATCCAACAGAAAGTGATCACCCTAAATATACTTCTCCAGATTACTGGCCAACGTTCTGCAAGTTTTTGTTCTATGGATCAAAAAAAGATACAACAATAAATCCAAACATCAGAATTTTTAACAAGATTGGTGATTCCTACGGTTATGATATTGACAATGCTTACATCGTAGATTTTAAAAATAAGGTAGAATTTATGCTGACTGCGGTTGTACAATCTAACGAAGATGGCATTTACAACGACAATAAATATGAATATGAAACTGTGTGCCTACCTTTTTTGAAGAACTTGGGACAGGTAATTTATCAGCAAGAATTAACCCGGCAAAAGAAGCATTTGCCTAATTTAAACAAGTTTAAGTTTGATTATGGAAAGAAGGATTAAGAAAATCTAATCCCAAAAAAGGCTATTAATTTTACACTTTCACCTGATGTGTAACTGAATAAAATTTCAGTTCGATAATATCACTTGGCAAGGCTTTGGTATTCCAGGCGCTGTGGATGGCTAAAGCTGTACCAATCGCTGTAGCTTGTGCCATAGAAGCGGCAAAAACTTCAATATCCGGGAAAGCTTCTGCCAGCAAACGCATAAAAATAACGTTCTTGCTAAAGCCGCCGTCCACAAAAATCCTTTTTACATCAGTTCCTTCTAAAACCAGTTGTGTTGATTCTTTTTGCAGATCAATCAGATCAAGGATCAGGCGGTGATAAGCTTCTGCATCTGTTGCATAATTTGAAAGGTCGCGTTGTGCAAAAACAGATTCTTTTAGTTCGATGCTGTTTTTACCGGCATTTTTTACGGATGGCTCTTGTTGCAATTTCTGAATGACAGCAGCATCATAAGGCAGGGAACGGTAGTAATGTGGATGCTGGTTAAAATGCGCTGCAATTCTTTTCACTTGTGTTTCCAGTTCATAACCAGAAAATATTCGCGAAGCTTTTACCGGTTTCCCCTGATATTGCAAATAACTTAAACAATCTTTTTTAAGTTCTTCTGCTGTTAAAGGTGTTTGATTAAACGGATTTAAGCTGATGCACCACGTTCCGGTAGAAAGCAAAATAAACGGCTCATGGAAATTAACGAGATAAGGAATAAGTGCGGCAGAACTATCGTGTAAACCAATGCCAACAGAATAACTGTTGCCGGGAAAAGCAGCTGGTAAAACCCGCTCGGCAGGCATTATTGGCGCTAATTTTCCGATAATTCCTTCGCGTGTTACCCATTCGTGATAAGTATCACGGGTAAAATCCCATAAATTGGTGTGGCAACCAATACTGGTAATATCAGATAAAGCACGGCCGGAAATTAAATAACTTAAATACTGCGGTAAATGAAGCGCATATTTAATCTGCTTAAACAACTCCGGCTGCTGGTGTTTGATACGATAAATTTGCATACCGGAATTTAAGTTACCTAAAACCGGTGAAGCCGTGCGGACAGAAAATTCTTCTTCTCCGCCGTAAGTATCGTAAAATTTAGTTTTAAGTTCTTCCGGATAAGGTTTCAGATAATTATAGAGCGGCGCTAAAGGCTTGCCATCTCCATCAATATAAACAAAACTGGCCCCGTATGTAGAAAAATTAATAGCCTTAATTTCGTACTCTTTTAACCTGAAAACCTCTCGTAACGAATCAAATACTGAGAGACGTAAGCTTTCCAGGTTTTCGCATTGATCACCGTCTTCATCAACGGTTTCTTTAAATTGTGCCGATTTCTCAAACACAATTTTATAATTCTCGTCAAAAAGGAATAATTTCTTGTTCGTTTTTCCTACGTCAAAAATGGCTATTACAGGAATTTTACTCATTTCAGGCCTTCAGGTATCAGCTTTCAGGTATCAGCCAAAACCGCTTTATACTTAAAACTTATAACTTATAACTTACAGTCCGGTTGCTACTGTTTTATAACCTCTTTCGCCGATCAGGTTTTCCCGCACTTTTAAGGAACGGTAAAGTGCTAAGGGATCTGCAGCACCTCCTGCACGCATACGTGCTTCGGCAACCAAAGCACGAACATCGGTACGGAAAACGTTTTGCAAAATTTCCTGACACCGTACCACATCACTTACCGCTTGTGCTTCGTTTAATGCCTTTCGGTCAACCAGAAGTGCCTGTGCATAAGCAATCATGATCGCTTCTACTGATTGCAATAAATCTTCCAACGGATCTTTTACGTTGTGGGAAGCATCGATCATCCAGCCTAAACCTGTTGCATGGTCCATTCCCATGGCATCCATTCCTTCAACTAATTCATTAAAGATCAGGAATAATTGGTACGGACGAATGCTTCCGGTTGTTAAATCATCATCAGCATACTTGGAATCATTGAAATGAAAACCGCCTAATTTACCTTCCATCAGCAATAAAGAAACGATCTGTTCGATGTTGGCATTTGGAAGATGATGCCCTAAATCAACCAAAGTATAAGCTTTCGGACCTAATTTAGTAGCATATAAAAGCGATTGTCCCCAATCTGCAACGGTGGTAGAATAAAAATTTGGTTCAAAGGCCTTGTACTCTACAAAAACTTTCCAATTTTCAGGAAGTGCAGCATAAATTTCCTGCAAACTTTCCAATGTATTTTGAAATGCTTTACGGAAGTTTAACTGGCCTGGAAAATTAGAACCATCTGCCAGCCAAACGGTTAAAGCTTCTGAGCCTAATTCAATACCATGTTTAATCACTTCAATATTATGATCAATTGCTTGTTTTCGAACCGCTTTATCTACATTTTGTAACGAACCAAACTTATAGCTTTGCTTTTGATCTGGCTGGTCCTGAAAAGTATTAGAATTGACCGCATCAAAACGTAAACCATGTTGCGCTGCCAATGCTTTTATGGCCTGGTAATTTTGTGGGATATCCCAGGGAATATGCAGGGAAATAGCGCCACTGGATTTATTTAAAGCATGCAGCAAACCTACATCTTCAATTTTTTCTTCTAAACTGCGTGGTTCGCCGCTGCCGGAAAAACGTCCGAAACGTGTTCCTCCAGTTCCCAATGCCCAACTTGGAATTGCAATTTGAAAATTAATTAATTTTTGAATAATTGCTTCTGAGTTAGAAAACTGCTCTTTTACAAAATCAAATTTCCGTTGTTGACTTGCAGCCAATTGCTGATTTTGTTCTTCTATTTTATAAGATTCAATCTGCATTACTTTAGGTTTTAATCCAGTATTCTGGATAGATTATAATTGGTTAACTTCTCAATCTAAATATTAAAAAATCAGTAAGGTTATTAAAAACATACTGCTGATTTTTAAATTACAATGCTTCTTTTATCGTACAAAAGCCATTGCCACGCCGCCGTCAACGTTCAATACATTTCCGGTTGATTTTTTAAGCAGGCCGCCAACAAAAGCGAAACAAGCGTTGGCAATATCTTCCGGCAAAATAATCTCGTTTAATAAAGTACGTTTGGCGTAATAAGCAGGCAATTCTGCAACGGTAATTCCGTAAGCTTTTGCACGGCCTTCGGCCCATCCGCCAGCCCAGATATTACTATCGCTGATTACGGCATCAGGGTTTACTACGTTTACACGGATACGATCTGCACCTAATTCTGCTGCGTTTAACCGGCTTAAATGTAATTGTGCTGCTTTTGCAGAACCATAACCTGCATTGTTTGGTCCTGAAACCAAGGCATTTTTACTTACGATATTGATCACATCGCCGCCAATATCTTGTTTGCGCATTACTTCGGTAGCAGCTTGTGTAACGAAAAACTGGCCTTTCACCAAAACATCATATAATAAATCCCAATCTTTTTCGGTGTGTCCTTCAATTGTTTTGGAGATGGATAAACCTGCGTTATTAATTACAATATCCACACCGCCGAATGTTAAAGCGGCAGTATCCATTGCTTCTTTTATATCGGTAGATTTGGTAACATCCAAAATTGCTGTTCCGTACGAATCTTTACCGTAAGTTTTCTTGAATTCTTCTCCTGCACTTTCCAAACGTTCGGCGTTCATATCGTTTAAAATTACAACTGCCCCTTCTTCTACAAACTTTTTAGCGATGGCTTTTCCAATTCCACCTGCACTACCGGTAATTAATGCAATGCGGCCAGAAAGTACTTTTGGTTTTGGCATACGTTGCAGTTTTGCTTCTTCTAACAACCAATATTCAATATCAAAAGCTTCCTGACGGGGAAGTGAAGTGTATTCGGAAATTGCTTCCGAACCTTTCATTACGTTAATGGCGTTGATATAAAATTCGGCGGCAACACGTGCTGTTTGTTTGTCTTTAGAGAAAGTAAACATACCAACACCCGGATACAGAATTACAACCGGATTGGTATCACGAATAGCCGGACTATTTGGATGTTTGCAGGTGATGTAATAATCCGTGTACATCTGGCGGTAAGCCTCAAAAGCAGGCGTTAATTTTTCCTTTAATGCTTTTACATCAGAAAGATCAGCAGCAGGTTCTAAATCTAAAACCAGCGGACTAATTTTGGTACGTAAAAAGTGGTCCGGGCAACTGGTTCCCATCGGTGCCAATCTTTCCAAATCATTGGAATTAATGTATTCTAATACACGTTCATCATCCGTAAAATGACCAATCATGCTTTGTTTACTGGAACAAAATCCGCGTAAAATTGGAGCTAATGCAGCAGCTTGTTTTAAACGTTCTTCTTTTGGTAAGCTTTCGATTTTTTGTCCGCCGAAAATCGGGCCTTTTTTACCGTAGTTTTGTTCTAAATATTCAGCGCATTTTTCGATTACTTCTAACGTGTTAATATAGCTTTCGTAAGCTGTATCGCCCCAGGTAAATAAACCGTGAGAACCTAACATGATACCACGAATGCCTGGATTAGCATCTAAACAAGCTTTTAATTGCAAGCCCAACTCAAAACCAGGTTTTTTCCATTCTACCCAGCCAATCGTTCCGCCAAATAAATCTTGCGTGATTTGTCGGCCATCTTTTGCGGCAGCAATTGCAATAGCTGCGTCAGGGTGCAAGTGATCGATATGTTTAAACGGTAAAAAGCCATGCAAAGGCGTATCAATAGAAGGCGCTTTAGAATTCAGGTCGAAAATAGAATGATTAAACAGCTCAACCATTTCATCTTCATGTTCTACACCACGATAAACATTTTTTAAACTGCGCAACCGATCAACATATAAAGCTGCCAATCCGCTTTTTTTCAAAGTACCGATGTCCCCGCCAGAACCTTTAATCCACATTACCTCGGTTTCTGCACCCGTCAGCGGGTCTTTGGCCATTGCTTTACAGGAAGTGTTTCCACCACCGTAATTGGTCAAACGCAAATCGGCCCCCAGCAAATTCGACCGGTAAATTAGTAAAGCTACTTCATCGCCGGCCAATTCTGCCGCTTTGGCGTCGTCCCATAAGTAACTTACATGTTTAAATTGTTGTGTTGAAACTGACATATTTAAAAAAAATTGAAATCTATACTAAAATTAATTAATGATTGATTGAATTGCCATAACCAACCAAAAGAACGGATAAGATAATGACCGCTATACCAGCCAGAACGGTTGCATAAGTTTGCTTTTTTACGCCTTTCCATTCGTTCAAAACCAGGCCCCAAATGTTTGCAATGAGGATAATAAAAGCCATGTGTAAAATCCACGAACTGGCACCATTGCCCAATTTGCTTTCTCCCATGCCGTAGAAAAAGAACTGTAAAAACCAGGTCGTTCCGGCCAAGGCAGAGAAAATATAATTGCGTAAAAGCGGCTTTGTTTTATCAGTATAATTTGAAAACGTTTTATTGTGTGCATTTAAGATCATACACCAAATAAAATTAGTTGTTAACCCTCCCCAAAGGATAACAACATAAGTAACGTTATTTTGATACAGAAAATTGATATTACCAGGATGCGTGCTTTTCCAAATGCTGTTAGCTACATCAGCCATTGGTTTACCGGCTTCTAACCCGAAATTAAAACAGGCGCTTAAAATACCAGAGACAATAGCCACAAAAATACCTAAGCCAAAACGATATTCTTTGTTGTCCTCCACATCCATCGTGTGCTTAATCAATTCTTTTTCTTTCATGGTACCAGCCTTTCCACAAATCACAATACCAACAACACATAAAAAAATACCTGCTAAAACAAGCTGTCCCCAGGTATTATGCAGCAACATCGTAATGGTATCTTTTCCTTCTTTCGGAAAAAAATCATAATAAACAGATGGGATCAGGGAACCAAAAACAGCACATAAACCTAAAATAATAGTGCTGCCAAGTGATACGCCCAGATAACGAACACCCAAGCCATAAGTTAAACCGCCAATACCCCAAAGCAAGCCGAAGAAATAAGTTAATGTTAAAATACTGCTATCGGTCTGTTTTATTATCTCTACAAAGTGCGGAATAGTTAAATAAGCTGCCAGCGGCGGAACAATTAACCAGGAAAATATGCCTCCTACTATCCAGTAGCTTTCCCAGGCCCAACCCTTCACTTTTTTATACGGAATGTAAAAACTGCCCGAGGCAAAGCCGCCTATAAAATGGAAAATTACTCCAAGTATTACTTGCATGGATAAGTTAGGTTATATTTAAAACTTACTAATTGGTTACGCACTAAAAGTAGTTAAGCGGGCTTAATCTCCTGTCATGTACTGTCATGGAAATTAAAAAAGGATTTCCGGGAGCGCTTTGGAACTTTGTTTCAAAAAGCTGTTACCCTATTTGTTCCTTAACTAATTTTTATCCCTTTTAAATAGTAATTTTATTTCTTAATAATTAATTATATAATTTTACTTAATAAAAATTACTATACTTATGTTGAAAAGCACTTAAAAAAGCTTAACAAAAGTTTAGTTATAACTAAACAAAATGTATATATTTACACTTGAACACTTAGAAGAAGTTGTTGGGAAAATTAAGTTTTATAAGTTGCATGTGAATGGGGTTTGTCTTTACGAGGACTTTTGTGAACAAATTATCAGAGACTCTAACCTAAAAAAGCAGTTGATAACAATTATTTCGAGGATGGATGATATAGCTAACCTAAGAAGATTAGACCATACTAAGTTTAAGGATATAACTTTAGCGAAAGGCAGCGTAAAAGAATTTGAGATTAAAACAAACGACTTACGAGTATATCTTATTAAAGAAGAATTTACTGGTAACATTATTTTTTCAGGTGGCAGAAAAAATAGTCAGCAGAAGGATATAAATAAATTTAGGACCTTAAAAGAAGCGTACTTAAGAAGCAAACAATGATAACAAGAGAAGAAATATTAGCCAGTCCCGAGTATTGGTTTGAAAGTTTGCAAAATGAACTGTACAGGCAATTGGTTGCTTACCTGGAAAAAGAGGGCATTAACCAAACAGAATTAGCTGCAAGATTAAACGTATCTAAAGGATATATCACTCAAATTTTAAGCGGCAACTTTAATCATACCTTAAAAAAGCTGATTGAATTAAGCTTATCTGTTGGATTGGTTCCGCAAATAACTTATACACCAATTGATGAAGTAATTAGAAAAGACTGCCAGCAAAAAGAACTTTTGAAAGAGCTGGATGAAACAGAAAATTTTAATAAATCTTATACTCCTGAGCATCAATAATTTCTTTCGCTACCGCTGCACCCGTAACCAGCGCCGCTTCTACCGTTCCTAATTGTTCGCCTTCAAACAAAGCCTCTCCGGCAAAATAAATGGTTTGGGCAACAGGGGTCTTTAAAGTTTTTCTGGCTGATGGAGTTTGTATAGTTGCATAACTGTAAGAACCCCGCGTAAAAGGATCAGCAGTCCAGTTATAAACTTTGGCAGATACTATTTTTTGTTCGATAAAAGAAGCATCGGCTTTAAAAATATGAGCAAGCGAATGAATGGCTTCCTTTAGAATTTTCCCATCATTTAACTTTTGGATTTCATCTTGTGGATTTCCGCCTAACCAACCGGTTAATACATTATTTTTTTGCGGATTTTGTGTCCACCAGGTTGGTATTTTTTCTTCGGAGAACAGAAATTGCAGATTGTTCAATCCTCTTTGTTCCCAAAAAGGTTCTATAAACTCGATCAGGATTTTTATGATCCCACCGAAACCCATTTCTGCCGCCGCTTTTATTTGTTGAGGAATATTTGGATTGAAAGTGATAGCACCTGCTTCGTTTTCGGTTAAAGTTAAAACACCTAACGGAACAGTAAGCACTAATTTTTTGCCGGTAAAAGAAGCATTATCCGCAGTAATTACCTCTAATGAACCTACTTGCCAGTTAACTTGCTTAACTATTGAACTTAGAAAGATTTCTCCTCCTGATTTTTTAATTTGATCTGCCAGGAAATCCATTAATTGAATATATCCTCCCGAAATGCGATATTGCGTTTCTTCCTCATGATCGCTCAACCATTCATCCCGCAAAGAAAATAAACTAACCCGTTTTGGATCGGCAGTATCATAACCGGCTGCAAATTGAATAATGGATTTTCGTAATCCGGCAAACTTTTCTTCCTGAAAATTTTGTTGTAAAAACTGTTCAAGCGTTTGGTCTTCTTGTACTTCGTTCAAAGCTTTTTCAAACTCATCCCAATGCTCCATGAAAAACTCCGAGGGTTTAATCTTTCCATTTTTGGATTGGAAATTATCACCGCAAACTGCTTCGTATTTAATGTTTGCTTCTTTTAATAGCTTTAAAGTGAGCGGCAGTTCGCCATGTACAAATTCGGCGCCTAACTCAATTGGAATGGTAAAATCATCTCCGGAAAAAGTATGGCAACGGCCTCCAGTCCGGTTTCTGGCTTCTAAAATTGTTACTTTTTTACCTGCTTTTGTGAGTTCGTACGCTGTTATTAAACCTGCGGCTCCGGCACCAATGATGATTGTGTTAACTTGATTCATTTATAATAAACCAAATCATATACTTTAAGTTGGAAATCTTTTATTTAGATAAATTCAATATCTTCAATTTTGATTAGTTCTTTGTCGTTAGGTATAAAACATTCTTTGTCAAAATCTTCCCAATTTAAATTTTCGGCTATGTAAGTGTGAAGTTTTGTATACGATGTATCTATTTTTTCTTCTACATACTGCTTCACGTGAGCAGCAAGAGATTCAATCAGTTCTATTCTTTTATCTATTTTAAAATTCGACATAAAGATTCCACTATCAAAAACTGTAAATCCAAAACCATCATCGGTTTTAATTTTTGTCATTAACACAAGATTTTTTTCCATTAACGATTTCCCTGCATGAGCGATATAGTTATTTCTAATATTTAAAAGTTCTTTGTGAAGACCTTTTTCTGAATCTGTGCAAAATTTTAATGAACTTGTTTCTAATTTTACATCCCGCTCATCAGCTTCTGCAAAGCATTTACCGTAAGTAATAATTATAAAAAAAGTCAGACTCTGATTGATTATGCTTTTAGTATCATTAGCACTTTTCAGTTCACTTAATGCTTCAAATATTAAGTTAATATCTTTTGATATTAATCTATATCCAGAAAAATTTTTAGCAAATTTTTTCTCAATTAACTTATGAGGCACAACTATTTTATTTTGAGTATAAACTCTGACATAACCAGTACCAGGAAGATTATAATACAGATATTCACCTTCAGCCATAAAAGAATTTGAATTAAAAAATATTTATTTTTTTAATAACCTCTATTAGCTCAAGTTCCACATATCCGTAGGTTCAATTTTGGTTGTTCTGCCTGCTTTTATATCATCTTCTGCCTGTTGCATTTTGTTAATAAATGCTTGACTGTAAGGTTTGTCTTCTTTTTGAAATTTGATTTTCATCGCCTTCATAAAAGCTTTTAGCGCAACCAATTGCTCTTTGTTTTCGGGTTGTACAATCAATGTTTCCATATTCAAATTTACTAAATTCCTACTATTTTTACCGCACCTGTCCATCTCCCCTAACCATCCACTTCTCCGTAACTAATTTCTCCAAAGCAAACGGGCCGCGCGCATGCAATTTTTGTGTCGAAATACCAATTTCAGCACCTAAACCGAACTCACCACCATCGGTAAAACGGGTGGAAGCATTTACATAAACCGCAGCAGCATCTACTTCATTTAAAAAGTTTTCGCACAAGTTGGGGTCTTGGGAAATAATGGCTTCTGAATGTTTGGAGGAATATTTGGAAATATGTTCCAGCGCTTCTTCATAACCAGATACTGTTTTTACCGAACATTTATAGTCAAGAAATTCGCGGCCGAAATCTTCCGGTTTAGCTTCCTGCAAGTAAGGATAATTGCTTTTTTTAAGGATTAAATATGCAGGTGCATCAGCAAAAATTTCTACCTGGTAATCTTTTAATTGCGATGCTGTTTTTAGCAGTAGTTTTTCGGCAACGGCTTCATCCACTAAAATGGTATCGAGCGCATTGCAAACAGAAGGACGCGAAACTTTTGCATTCACCACAATTGCTGCAGCTTTTTCCAGATCAGCAGTTTTTTCTACGTAAGTATGGCAAACGCCTGCGCCGGTTTCTATCACCGGAACTTTCGCATGGTCGCGTACATATTCGATCAGTTGCTGCGAGCCGCGCGGAATAATCACATCGATATATTTTACGGCTGTCAGCATTTCTAAAATAAACTTGCGGTCGGTTGGTAAAAGCTGGACGATGTTTTTATCCAAACCGAAATCTTCCAAAACATCCCGGATCAGTTCTGCTAAAAAAACATTGGTAAAAGAAGCATCGGTGCCACCGCGCAACACACAAACATTGCCGGAACGAATGCAAAGCGCAGCAACATCAATGGTAACATTTGGGCGCGATTCGTAAATAATACCCACAACGCCAAGCGGAACGGTTTTCTTTTGAATGAACAAACCGTTAGGCAAGGTTTTTTCGGATAAAATCTGGCCAACGGGATCGGTTAACAAAGAAACATCCAGCACACTTTCTGCCAGGTTATTGATGCGTGCTTCGTTTAACAGCAACCGGTCTTTCTTCGGGTCGGCATCATGCATCCGATCTAAATCTTTTTGATTTTCATCGATAATTTCTGTTGTATGTATTTTTATTTGATGCGCTAATTTTTCTAGCAAAAGCTTTTTCTCCTGATCAGAAAGCTTGCTGATAGCATATTTTGCTTTGGAGGCGTTTTCTAATAATGACTGAATAGTTTCCATTTTTAATATTTTATGTCTTTCTTCTGGGTTGATAAAAGAAGCTTAATTAGATTCATAATAAGCAAACCTTCGGTTGCTTGGTTTTACGTTCTTTTCCCTTGATGGAAAAGAACCAAAAGATCAAGAATGCCGGATCGCGTCCGGGCGGCATTCAACCCACCGCACCTGAGTGGCTACCTTTATAACGATGATCCTGCAGCGCTTATTAACTGCTTTCAATTTAAAACTTTTCAGTTAATTTAGGCAGAACCGTTTGCAAGGTATGCACCTTGGCGCGCAGGCCCGACAAAACGCCCGGAGGGATCGGGTTTGTCTTGATTTCGTTGGTTCTTTTTGATCAAGCAAAAAGAACGTTAAAAACAACTTTCTTTTAAAAAACATAACTTTATAACAACACAATTTCATCTGCATGCGCTACGGTAACTTTTTCTGCTTTTTGATTTAAATTGATGTCTTCCGAAGCTACACGTGCGCGGGCAACGGCAATGGCTTGGTTCTGCTCGTCTAAAATCTCAAACACTTCACCATTTTCAAATTTTTCTATAATATTTTTGATACCGACAGCCAGTAAACTTTTTCCGTTTTGTAAAGCTTGCTGCGCGCCGGCATCAACCTGTAACCTTCCGGTAACTAAACTTCCGCTTGCCAACCACTTTTTACGGGCAGGAATGGTACAATTTTGAGGCAAACAAAGTGTTCCGGTTTTTTCCTGAATCGCATTTAAGATTCCGTCTTCTGTCCGGATTCCAAAGATTACTACCTTAATTCCCATTTGTGTTGCTAAACGCGCAAAAGTTAACTTGGAAACCATTCCGCCTAAACCTAAAGCAGATTTTTCTTTATTGGCTAAAGAAAGTGCGTTTTTATCAATCACTTCAATCTTCGGGATAACGTTTCCATCCGCATTTAAAACACCGGGAACAGAAGTGCTGAACAGCAATAAAGAAGCACCAAAACCAACGGCAATTAAGGTGGCAAGTTCGTCGTTGTCCGAAAACTTCAGTTCCAAATCGCTCACCACATCGTTCTCGTTGGCAACCGGGATGATGTTGTTTGCCCACAGTTCTTCGTACGTTTTCTTCAACTGCAAAAACTGCTTGCGGTTAGAGAAATGCGTACGTTCACATAAACTCTGTGCAATACTGATTTTATAGGGATAAAAGAAGTATGCGTACCTGCCTAATAACAAAGGATTGCCGATGGCCGCGGCAGCTTTACGCTCGCTGATGGTCCCGCTGTAATTTTTAATAAAATGCTTGCCCGCGCCAACCGCACCCGAAGATACCAGCACGATGTTGTACTGCTGATGAAGCTGCGCCACCTGGCGTGCAATTTCTGCAATAACAGCTTCGTCCAGCTCTCCGTTTTTCTGGGTGATGGAAGCTGTTCCAAATTTTAATACAAGAATTGGTTTTGTCAAAACTTTTATGAAATGAATGATTGCTTTTTATTTACTATAAAGCGTATTTATCATCCCCCTAACCCCCTTCAAAGGGGGAAGTATGGCGGCTACCTTTCTAAAGCCTTTAAGCAGAATTTGGAAAGGTGGCGGTTGCAACCCCCCTTTAAAGAGGGTTAGGCGGATGACGGTGATTAACCTACTATTATTGATTACTTTTCGCTTCTATATTTTTCCCTTATGGCTTTAAATTCCGATCCTGCTTTCCATTTCGGAAAAACAGCTTCGTTTGCTAGGGTTGTTCCCACATCAAATAACAGCCGCACATCTTCTACCATCCCGGAGAAAACCCAGGTTTTAGGGTCGTATTCATCAAAAGGCGAATGATAACGGTTTTTAGTGTAATCGGCAGTTTTGGCTTTTCCCCAGGCTGCGCCATGGCCAATAGCATCAACGCCAGCTTCAGGATACAAAGAAGGAACGCCAACTTTTGCAAAATTAAAATGATCGGAACGGTAGTACCAGCCGCCGGAAGGATCAGGTTCTGGTGTAATGACACGGCCTTGTTTTGCAGCAGCACGTTTGGCGTAATCGTCCATTTCTGATTGCCCGTAACCCACTACCACGAGGTCTTTTGTACGGCTATAGGTGTTCAAAACATCCATATTAATATCGGCAACCGTTTGTTTTAAGGGAACGATCGGATGCGTGGTGTAATATTCTGAACCTAACAAGCCCTGCTCTTCCGACGTTACCGCAAGGAACATCAGGGAGCGTTCGGGCCTGGTTTTCAGTTTAGAAAAAGCTTCGGCCAAAGTTAGCAAACCGGCTGTTCCGGTGGCATTGTCAACCGCACCATTATAAATAGAATCTCCTTTTATCGCCTCGCCGATGCCAAAATGATCCCAATGGGCAGAAAAAATCAAGTATTCACCGGCACGTTTTGTTCCGGGTAAAACAGCCACCACATTATGCGAAGTTGATTTTTTGGTAGTAACGTTAAGCGTTAAAGAAGCATCCAAACCTAAACTCACTGCTTTAAAACCACGTTTTTTGGCAGATTCGATCACTTCTTCCGAGATCCCTGCCAGTTTAAAAAGTTTGTGTGTTGATTCCTGGGTGATCCATCCTTCCAGCAAGGCGCGTGATTTTCCGTTATCCGCAGTTTGCAAATAAAGCTTAGATTTTGATCCGCTGTTGCGCACCACTGTCCACGGATAACTTGCAGGAGCGGTATCATGAATAATCAATAAAGCTGCTGCGCCCTGCCTTGCCGCTTCTTCATATTTATACGTCCAGCGGCCGTAGTAAGTCATGTTTTTACCTTTAAAAAGCTTGCTGTCGTAAAAGCCCGGATCGTTTACCATTACCACAACGGTTTTGCCTTTTACATCTAATCCCGCATAATCATTCCAGTTATATTCCGGCGCAACGATACCGAAACCGGCAAAAACCATTTCAGAATTATTAACCTGCACCTGGTTTTGAACATGGCGTGTAGTTGCGGTAAAATCTTCTAAAGGATTTAAGCTGAGCGTGCCGTTTTTACCTTTGATAATTAACGGACCGGCAGCTTTAGAAGCGATATCAACCATGGGCACATCCTGAAAATAGCTGTTGCCGTTCCCGGGTTTCAGGCCCATTTGCTGAAACTGGTCTTTTAAATAATTGATCGTTTTAGTTTCTCCTGCGGTAAAGGGTTTTCTTCCCATAAAATCATCAGAAGCTAAAACCTGGATCCGTTTAGCTAAACTACCTGCATTAATTACTTTTATAGCAGAAGAATCTGTAGGAACAGGCTTGTTTAATTTCTGGCTGTACACATTTTTACCCGGTAAAAACAGTATGCCAAAGGCTAATAAAGAAACAAAAACTTTCATGCAAGCAATTATAGGACATAAAACCTGCTTTTTGTATAAATATATTCTTATTTACTATTTTTATGTTCACAAATTTTGCTTCAAGTGATATTTTAAAGCTTGATTTTTCTGTTACCTATAGTTAAAGTTCTGATAATTGTATAAATTGCTTCACCAAACTTTATTTAAAATGATTAAGCCGAAAACACTCATATTTACCTTATTAATTTCTGCTGTTGCTGCAATGGGTGCCACTGCAGATTTGCAGGAAGCGCCAGCACAACCCAAACATAATTTAAAAGTATTACCTAAAGATATCAGCAGGGAAAATATCCATCAGGTGATGGAGCAATGGAGTGCAGCATTAGGCGTAAAATGTAACTTTTGCCACGCTCCTTCAGCTACTGACCCAAAAAGGATGGATTGGACAAGCGATGCCAAACCTGAAAAACAAATGGCGAGACAGATGTACACCATGACCGGGAAGATCAACAAAAAATATTTTCACACTAAAAAAGGTGAAAATGGCATGATGGCAATGGCAGCAGTTAATTGTAATACCTGCCACCATGGCGAAGCGCATCCGGAGATTAAAGAATTTAAAGAAACAAAGTAGAGAAATTTTCAATAAAAAAACCTTAGTTTTAGTAAACTGAGGTTTTTTGTTTTAGAGATTTTTTTCTTTACGGGAGGAGAAATGCTAATCTACAATCCATTATTCCTTTGAAGAAGATTCCTCCTTACAACTGATATGACAGCAGTTAGAGCTGATCTTAATTTTTTATCGATAAAAGAAGCATCAAAAAAAGAAGCAAGACAATGTTAAAAGCCTTGCTTCGTTTACAACTAATTTATTAGGCCTTACTGCATTTTAAATGGTAAATACCAGTTTGCCGGATTCATTAGTTTTGCTCTTACCGTTGCTGCATCTGCATTACCATCTCTCAATAACTTTTGATAAACTTTTTCCGCCAGAAAAGAAGGATCATTACGGCGCCGTGCAATGCGCATTAAATCTGGCCAACGGTTGCCTTCGTATGCTAACTCTAAACCAGCTTCGTCAATAATGGCGTTTTCCATGTTCAACTGATTTGTCATGTATATATTGGGATCTAACGGCTTTAAGTAAGCACGTGTACGTGTACCAACTTGTTGTAACCAGGGAGAGCGATAGCGTGGTGCATCACCGGTACGGGCATCAAAATCATACGGTGCAGGATAAAATGTTTGCTCGATATTAGTAACATCTGTAGGCAAATTACTGGGAGTTGTACTGGTAGCTGCAGTTACAGGAGTAGGATACAAGCCGTTAAAAACCGTATTAATACCCACATTTGTAAAAGCATAAGCTAATTTAGTATAACCATCACGGTTAGCAGCTTCGGCAAAACGAAGGTTTAAGGTAGCTGCACGATATAAAAACCAACGGCCGTTTTTCTGTAAAACATTAGTAGGTATAAAAGTAGTTGGGTCCAGATAATTATACAGATATTTCATAATTACCGGTTGGCCATTAATAGTTTGCACGGTAAATCTTCCGCGCTGATCATAAGGAAAGTTATTGTTTTGTGTCTGGGCATTCCAGTTGTCCATCGCTAATTGAGATGGTTTTACCAAGTAACTTCCGCCTTGGTTTGAGAAAAGATCAATAAAAGGATTCGTCGGACTAAAATTCTGATCGAAATACATAATCCATATCCATTCAGAATTAAATAAGTTATCTTGTGCACGGGCAAAAATGGACCGCCATCCCTGGTTATTGTTATTGATTAAGGTATTGATGTCCTGTTCCCGGTACCTTAAATAACCAACAGAAAGGTCGTTGTTATCGGTAACTGAAGCAAAAGGAATTTTATACTGGATAAAATATAAGGCGTTTGTTGAACCAAGCCTTGTTCCGGTTTCTAAAACATAACGATAAGCCGTTGCTGCTGCTGTGTAATTGCCTTTCCATAAATAGAGATCGCCTAAAAGACAATATTTATTAATGAAAAAGTTTTGTGTATTATAAGAATCTACGGTTGTTATAAGAGAAGCATTGTTTCCGGTCCCATTAATAGTTGCGCTGTAAACATCCAGATAAGGTAATGCTGTCATGGTGTTAATCAGCTTATCAATCAACTGATCAAAAGTTAATCTCGGAAATTTAGTCTGATCCTGCAGATCGGTAACGTTTGCCAAAGCATCTGTAACGTAAGGAATTGTACCGAAATGAATGCCTAACTGCAGGTACAACCAGGTACGGACAGCAGTCACGTCAGAATAACGTTGGGCATAATCGGCAGAAGTCATCCTTTTATCCTGAACCATCAGGTTAAAATTCTTCAATACATCGTTACAGTTTAAAATGATTTCATAAAACGGCCGCGGATCAGCATAGGGATTACCTGTTGTAACATTGTGTGTGTTAATTTCACGCAGGTATTGATCTGCATTTGTAGTTACATCCATCAAATCGGCACGCAACTCATTTAATACTACGTATTGTTTTGCAATGCCAAGTAATTTTCCATATATGCCTGTTACCGCAGCATTTGCATCGTAAACATTTCGGTAGTTTTGACTAACATCAACCTGATCTTGGGGGGTAATATCGAACGTTTTTTTACAGGAGAACGTTATGGTAACAAAGATTACCAACAATATTTTCAATAACCAGTGTAAATTCTTCTTCATATTTATTCTATAAAAATATTCTAATTTATAATCCTACTCTTACACCTACCTGTACTGATCGATAAATAGGTTCCAGATTGGTATCGATACCCTGAGTAAGTAAACTTTCAGTGGCACTAAACTCTGGATCATAGCCTAAGTATTTAGTCATAGTAAATATATTATTGCCTGTTAAATAAACCCTTACAGATTTTAAAAATTTAGTTTTAACGGGAACATTATAAGAAACGGAAACTGTTCTTAAACGCAGGTACGACCCATCTTCTATCCATCGGTCAGAAAAGCGGGAATTTCCCATCGGATCACCATAAGTTGCTTTAGGAATATCCGTTACCTGCCCGTCAGCACGCCATCTGTTTACTACAGCAAGTGTTTGGTTCTGGTAGCCTGATTCAGATTCAAGAACACGGCGCGTATAATTATAAACATCATTACCCTTGCTGAAAGTAAATAAAGCATCCAACGTAAACCTTTTATAAGCGAAACGCGTGTTGAAACCACCGGTAAAATCAGGATTAGGGTTACCGATAACCTGCATGTCCCTGCTATCTATAATATTATCTCCATTAGTATCTACAAATCTTACATCGCCGCCTTTTAACTTTACTAATGCTCCGGTAGAAGATACTATACTTATACCCTGATGATTCGTGCCCGCTGCTGCAGCTTCTGCATCTGATGTATAAACACCATTAGTTTTATAGCCGTAAAACAAGTTAGCAGGTAATCCCTGAGCTGTTAATATGGTGCCACCGGCATAAGTAGTTAGCATTTGAGTACCAGGAAGTTCAGTAATTTTATTACGATAAGCAGCAATATTCATCCCCACATCCCATTTAAAATTTGAATGGTTAATAATGCGGGCATTTACAGCCATTTCCAACCCTTTAGTCCGCATGCCTCCATTATTGGTGATGGCATAAGTTAAACCTGATGTGGTAGGCTGCGGTTCATAAACAATCATTTTATCAGTAGTATTCTGATAAGCATCAATGCTTACAGATAAGCGCTCATTTAAAAAGGAGGCATCAATACCGATATTTGCCTTTTTATTTCGTTCCCATTGCAGTTGCGGATTTCCTATATTCCCGCGTACCAAACCTTCTGTTCCTAATAAATTTTGGGATACATAATACTGCCGGGCTGTGTAATTGCCAATATCATCATTACCTGTAAGGCCATAACTTGCTCTTAACTTTAGTAATTCAATAAAGTTAACGTTTGACATGAATTTCTCAGAAGAAATCAGCCAACCAGCAGCTATAGAAGGTAACACAGCAAATTTACTTCCGCTTATAGACAACACTCCTGGTATTTGTGTACCAAAACGGGAAGAACCATCTACAGCCATATTATAGGAAAATAAATACTTGCCTAATAGTTGATAATCAAGTCCTAAATAATTATTCAGCCAGTTCCACTTGCCTAAATCCCCGCCAGTCCTGCGTAAAGCAGATACACTATTAGTAACACTAATTAATTGATCGGTAGCAGAATTATACCCTAAGGAGTAATTATCCTGAGTATTATCGCTGTTATATCTGAAGCCTAAATTAGCTGAAACATGATGAATGCGATTAAAAGTTCTGTCGAAAGATAAGTGCGTATCGTTATAAATGCTATATAAACGCTGGACCTGCGTACCTAATCTGCTATCTGCAATGGCGTTGCTTAAAGTATCATTTACTACACCTGCCCTTGGTATAAAAGTGTTTTCACGAATTTTATCAGATGTTATACCAATCCCGGTTTGCAGATTTAAATATCTGTTGAACTGATATTTAAAATTTACTATTCCGAAAAAACGATAGCTCTGATTGGTTTCCTGGGCGCTTCCAATTAAAGCAGCAGGATTGCTAATATTAAAAATATCAGCATCTGTTAAGTTAGGGGATTCTACTCCCTGGGCATTTACCGAATGTACCCCTACCAAAGGCGATTTTATCTGACTTGCATAAATAGGGTTTATTTTATAATTAGTACCCTGGTCGCGCAAGTTTTGCTGTGCATAAGTAAAGGAAAGGCTGGCGCTGGCAGTAAACTTTTTTGTCAGGTTTAAATCTGCATTAAACCGGGTATTATAACGGGCTAAATTAGTTTCCTGAGTAATACCATCATTACCAAGATAACCTAAAGAAAGGGCATATTTTGCTATTTCATCACCACCGGAAACTTTTAGGTAATAGTTGGTATTATAGCTATTTTTAAATACCTGTTTCTGCCAATCTGTATTATTATGATATTGGGCATAAGTAGAACTGCCTACAGCATCATTCATGTAAGGCTGAGCCTGAATTTGAGCATCGGTTAAACCGCTTGTTCTTAATACATCTGATAAATAAGTCCGGTAATCTGCTGCTTTTAAAACCGGTAGATTGGAAGGTGTAAAATTAAACCCGCCATCAACTCCAAAATCTATGCGTGTTGCCAATTCTGGAGCATGAGCTGTACTAATCAGGATCACGCCGTTTGCCCCTCTGGTACCATAGATAGATGAACCATCTTTAATAACAGTAATATTATCAATGTCCTTAAAATCAATTTGTTCTAAGGGATTATAAACATGCCCACCTATCAATGAATTACCGTAATGATTATCATCATATATCATTCCATCAACAACAATAAGCGGTTTATTGGTGCCATATAAGGAGGAATATCCGCGAAGGAAAAGGTTAGCGCCAATTCCGGGAGTACCTGAACGCCTGATTGCGTTTAAACCAGCAACTTTTCCTTGTAAATAAGAATCGGTTGTTTCGTTATTGGTTTCCCATCCGCCTTGTGTGCTGATACTGGCTAATGAATTGACAGACTGGTTTTGCGGGGTTTGCCCAAACGGTGTTTTTGCAATATCATATATAGAATTATAGGAATCTTCAAATAAACTGACAGATATAGATTTACGGCCTTTTAAAGGAACATCTTTACTTTGAAAGCCCTGGCCAGAGACAGTTAAAACAGCATTAATGTTAGGAACTTTAATCGTGAATTCACCTTTATCGCCAGTTATAGCTGCCGAATATTCAAACACACTGATATTTATACCTGCTAACGGCTTATTTGTAGCAGCATCTTTTATTGTTCCTCTTATTGTTATGCCTTTATCTATAGCATTTACTGTAGCAGGTGCTGCAACCGTTCTTTTTGTACTATCGAGTTGCTGGGCAAATAAATTGTTTGCGCCAAACACGAGCGAGGTAAATAATAGGCTTTTAAATAATAAAGTAAATATTCGCATAGTTTAGGTTTATTAAACTTATTGTATTATAGGATCGAGTTTTACGTAATCAAACGTGAAGCTGTTCTGGCCAGTAGTTGTACTGTTTGCACCAACCATAAACATATTTAAATTACCATATTTGTTAACTGTATAGCTGCCAAGGCGTTTTTCATCATAGGTATTAAGGTCTGCAGTACTAGTAAAAGAAGGTGTTGCATTATAGGTTCCAAAAGCTAACGTCTGAGAAAATATAGTACCTGTATCATTTAAGGCCCGCCAGGAAACTGTGTATGTAGCAGCATATACGTTTGGAACATTATACCTTGCATAATAGGAAGCAGGCAAAGAACCTGCGCTGCTACCTGCAACCAATATATCATTAAAGATATTCCCGTTGGGATCTTTACGGATACGATAAAGTATATTAGCCCTTTTATCAGTAGTAGCAAAGCCTGCAGGGTTTTCTCCCTGAATGTATATAGGTGTTATTTTATCCTTTACACGAAAATTAACACTGCTCATTACATACACAATACCGTTACTGGCCGTATAAGTAGAAAGTATTGCACTTTTATTAAAAGGCACTTTTACATTATTAACAGAAAGCAAGGTATCTGTCAGCAGCGCAGGCGTAATCAGTGTATTAAATGCCAAGTCTTTTACAACGTTTCTTGCGCTTAAATAAGTAGTACTATCCAAACTCGTATTATAGCTGCCGGTGGTTGTAAAATATTTAGTTACTTTACTTCGTTCGCTATCGTAAGCTGCATCAGCCAACACAATAAAAGTATATTGTTTACTTTCATCACTTACATCCAATACTGTTTTTAGATAGGTATTTGCACTAATAACTCCGGTTCCGGGTTTTAATACAGGTTTGCCTGTTGTTGGGTCAACACCAGTTTGAGTTGCTTTGGAAGTATCAGTATAAGTATAATTTAGTGCCTGTAAATATGCCTTTTGCTTTAAACCTGTTGTAGTTAAACTGTTAACATATTCCCAGATATTTAATTTAGGTATAATTGCTTTATCGATAATGTGCAAAATGCCGTTTCCTACATATTGGTTAGCTTGTGTAATATTAGCCTCTTCAAATGTTGTACTGGTAAACGTTGCAAATTTTCCGTTTAAAGTTTGCACCCTAACAGAAGGTTGCGGTACATTAGTTAAATAAGATTGATTTGATAGGTGGTTACCTACAAACTGTTTTAGTTTGGCCGTGTCATTTAATATTGTTGCATCAACACTTTGCATTGCAGTATTAGTAGGCGCCCAAACTGTAAAAGTTTTTGAGGATGAAATAACTTTATCATAACCTGTTTTAACCAAGTACCCGCTAAAAGTGCTCAGGTTGGGGTTTTGATTGATCTGGTCCATCAGGTTTTTACCCAACTGTGCATCAGTAATACTATCATGCTTATCCCATTGCTTTTGGCATGACGTAGTAACACAGCCTACAATAAATAATAATAAAAGGAAGTATGTATGTTTATAAGTCATCCTTGTTAAGTTTTAAATTTATCAAATTCCTCATCCTGAAACTTTTCAGGATGATGAATACTTATTGAAATTTCTATGGCCTCTGCATCAATGTTCCGTCCCGATAAAATTTAGGATATACCTGATCCTGATTTATTGGTATAAATTGGATCATATCTAAAGTAACACCAGTAGAGTTACTTCCCTGATCTTTTATGGCTGTTAACCTGATCTTATGCCTGTCTGTCGAGGTAATATTAACTGTGCCTGCTAATTGCCCAACCTGTGTATTAAGTGTTAAAGGGGCTGAAGCAGAATATCTTTTAAAACCCTGTGCTGCTAATACATCATCAGTTGCAGTAACATCTGGCAAATAACCGTTTGAATTAGCAACATTGCTCAGATTTACTATTCTGGAAAGTGGATTTCCGTCAACGGAAACTTGTGTGTATTGACCGTGAACACCTACCCGATAACAAATCCAAACCTTGTACTGTCCTTTAACCAATAATGGTGTAGTAAATTCAATCCAATTAATTACAGATGCGTTGCCAAAACGTAAACCAAAGTCTAAATGGTCATAATAAATGTGGTAGTTAGAAGAAGTTGTTGGATCACAAGTATAAGTAATTGTACTTGCAGTCCGGTCCCAGGTGACACCAGCTAATTGACCGTAATTAATGATAGTACTGGTTCCGTTCTTCCTAAATACAGTAGTTATTTTTCTTAATTCAGGTTGATCTGCCACATCGAAGTACAATGCTGTTGGTGCCCTGACTTTTATAGTAAAATTAGTATTAACCGCATGAAGAACACCATTGGTGGTTGAATTATCACTGTAAGCACGATTGACAGGAACACCTGGTTCTAATTTACCATTAAACGTGGTTTCATTTAATAAAACGGTAGTGCCACTTAAGGAAGAAGTGATAACTTCCTGAGGCGCAAGCGTAGCAAGAGATGGTGAAGTAATTACATCTGCCAGGTATTTGATATCCGGAACAGTATGATAGGCTACAAACAGGTATAAACTATCTGTTGGATCTTTGGGATTTCCCTTTGTAGAATACCGCTTTTGCAACGCAGCAAAATTACTAAAGCCTGCCGCATTAAATGTAGAATCAGTTTCTGCAAATAGCGTAAAAAATTTACGGTTTGCATTTGTGCTGCTATTTGCCGGAACATTTAGGGTGTCATAAAAACCAGTTGCCTTTAATGCCTGGGTAAATATGGTATATTTTGAGCTTTGTTCAACCATTTGCGCAATGGTAAGCTTAGCAGGAGTTAGCACATTATCAATCACATGCACAATACCATTTCCTAACCTTACATTACCTGTTACTAAGTTAGCCTGCCTGTTAATGGTTGTTTTACTTGTGCCGTTAACATTAGCAACACCCGTTATTAAATATTGCCCGTACATGGTAATACTTTGTAATTTACCATCTGTAAATTGCGTAGTGCTTATAGTATCTTGTATCAAATGAAGTTTTACAATATCCTTACAGGCATTTGCATCGATGTCAGCAACACTTGATTTTCCTATTGCTTTTAAATAGGTTTTTACGCCATCATCTGTCGGGGCAAACAACGTATAGGCGCCATACGCACCCAGGAAACCAGAATACCCGCTTTTCTCCAAAATCTGGTCAAATAAGGTAAATTGAGTAGGATTTGCCTCCAGATACTGGGTTATATTTAAAGTACTGGAAGTAAGTATTGGGTATTCCTGCTTTTTACAACTGCCTAAAAAGGCAATTATAGTTATACAAATTGCCATATACCATGTCAATTTATATTTGTTAAAAATTCCTTTCATAATCATTTTTTGCACTAAATTATTATTGATAAAATGGATTTTGTACCAGGTTTGGGTCAACTCTTATTTCATTATAGTAAATAGGGAAATAATGGCTATTTACATCTTTTAATTTATTGAGAATAGCTTGTTGAGAGGTCGGAGGTGCACTGCTAATCGCAGCCGATAGCAAAATATCGATCCTGGCATAATTATTCCTTTTGGCATTGCGCAACAGGTCGTACCACCGTTTTCCCTCAAAAGCAAATTCACGGCCTCGTTCTGCAAGTAAGTAATCTGTCATGCCATTTACATCAGTTACATTTGGGTTTTGTGCAGTAAGATAAATTGCATGTGCCCTGGTCCTAATCTGGTTTATTAAAGTAAGTGCGTCCTGACCACGATTTACATTAATGCAAGCTTCAGCTTTCATTAATAATACATCGGCATAACGATATACAAACCAATGTGCATAGGATACATCCGTGGTACGGTAAGTAGTAGATGTTGCTGCTACATATTTGAATATGTTATTGTCATTAGTATTTACAGAAGCGCCCGACCCCCTGATATCATAATCAGTTGCATCATTAAAATCAATACCAAAAAAATCATCCATCACAGTAGCGCCTGATACATACCTTGCTTTGTTAGTTAAAAACATAGCATAAAAAGGATTTAATTTTTGACTGTCAAATTGAAATTCAAAAATCCCTTCACTGGAATTACCATTATAATATAAAGTATTAAACCAACCACCTGTACCAGCTACAAGCCCATACTGGCCAGAATTGATTACTTTATCACAAGCTGTAATACAATCATTATAGTCATCCATCCACAAGTAAACATCAGCTTCCATAGTATAAATAGTATATTTAGTAATACGGCCTTTGTTAGAAGCATTATCACCATAAGAAAATACTGCATTGCTTTCTGCCTGCTTTAAATCTGTAAGTATTTGTGCTAAAACATCTTTCTGGCTTGTTTTAGTCAATTGCTGCAAATCAGTATCACTTGCAGTAGATTTTAATTTTAACGGGACATCACCAAAACTCCTAACTAAATAAAAGTACATTAAAGCCCTTAAAGCTAAAGCTTCTGATAAATAAGCATTTAACTGGGTTTGCGTTAAGGTTTTATCATATTGCATTACTCCAGGACCATTATCAAGAACAGTATTACAGTAATTGATAATTTTATATACAGGCGCCCAGTTTGTAAAAGAGTTACTTGATAAAATATTATCGGAAAGGATACCAACTTCGTCAACAGTAACTCCCGGCCCTCCTCCTACCATATCTGCACGGGCTTCTCCCCAAACAAACAATACATCAGCTAATGGCCTGTCATTACCGGTACCGTTACCGGTTGCAGAACCAAGTAATGATGCATAACACCCAATTACTGCTGCCTGCAACTGTTCCTTAGTTTTCCAGAATTCATCTTTTATAATGCCATCCTGTGGTTTAAGATCAAGGTATTTATTGCATGAGCAGGAAAATAACATGATCAGAATAAGAACCGCCAATTTGCCTTTAATCCTTATAAGTTTTCTCATTAATTTGTACATTAAAATATTTTTATCTCTATTTAAAAAGTAGCTGTTAAACCTAAAGTATATATTCTGCTTGCAGGTGTTGTTGAATTATCGATAGCCTGTCTGTAGATATCAGATGCCCTGGGCGATACTTCGGGATCCTGGCCTAAATATTTTGTAAATGTCATTAAGTTTTGTCCTGTTACGTAAATACTTGCATTTTTTACACTTAATTTCTTAACAAAAGACTGACTTAGATTATATCTTAAAGTAGCTGAAGTAAATTTGATAAAAGAGCCATCCTGCACATAACGTGATGATCCAAGCCAGTTATATCCGGAGCCGTATAATGCCCTTGGTATATCTGTAACATCACCAGGTTTCTCCCATCTTCTTAATACCGCTGTGCTTTGGTTATTGTATTGGTACATGTTAGTAGTAGTCATCATGGTATTGTTAATTAAATCAAATCCCTCACGATAGCTGAAAAACAAGTTTAATTTCCAATTACGCTTATAGGTAATTGTCGGCCCAAAGCCTCCTGTAATTTTAGGATTGCCGTTTCCCAGGTAAATAACATCACGGTAATCAATTACACCATCATGGTTTACATCCTGATATTTTGCATCACCAGGCTGAAATAAATAATCTGTTGCAGGATAATTAAAGCGCATTTGCACCGGTTGCCCGTTAGGGCCGATAATTTGTTTACCATTTTTATCGGTAGCAATTGTTTCTGAAGCATCTTTATATACCCCTAAATATTTATAGCCATAAATAGAGCCAAGCGGATTGTTTAATTGTATAGTTGATAAAAATTGTCCGTTTAAAGTAGTATTACCTGTTGATAAGGAAACATAAGGGGAAATACTTCTCATTACGTTTTCATTATGGGCAATATTAAAAGCAAAATCTATGATCCAGTTTTTTGTTTTAAGCGGAGTTGTGTTTAAGCCAATTTCAAAACCCTGATTATCTAAAGTACCAGCATTCATACTAATTCCACTATAACCAGTATAAGTTGGGATAGCTAATGGATTATTGGTATTAAAAAGCAAATCTGTAGTTCGGTTTCTATATACTTCGACATCTAAATTAATCCGGTTCTTAAACATAATGAGGTTAAGCCCGACATTAGTACCTGAAGTTTTTTCCCATCTTAAATTATCCAACTGTATATTTTGCGAATAAACACCTGATTGGCCTAAATAAGTCCATGGAAATGTAGCGTATGTATTATAAAAAGAGTAATCAGCTGTTGGCGTGTTGCCGCTTTGTCCATAACTTGCCCGAAAACTAAAATCATCTAAAAAAGTAAACTTTTTCATAAATGACTCACCAGATACACGCCATCTTCCTGAAATTGAAGGAAATAAACCATAGCGATGGTTGGGGCCAAATCTGGAGTTGCCGTCTCCCCTTAAACCAATATTTATAAGGTAACGGTCAAATAATCCATATTGTGCACTTAATAAAGCGGCTACAGCCCGCGTTTCGGTTAAACCAGAAGCTATACCCAATTCTGAGTTTTGTGTACGTGAAGCAGCAGATGGATCCTGAAGAATAGTTGAAGCTGTATTTGATGTTAATTGTGACTCGCTAACTATTTTATTATCATAAGTCTGCAAGGACAACAAACCTTGAAAGGTTTGATTTTCACCCAACTTTGGCGTTGCTATAAAATTTATTTTTGACTGAACATTAAATACATCTATGTCATAACCATAGCCCCTGTTTACTACTGTTTCTGTTACTGGCCTTCCTGTAGCTGTTTGAGGTAAAAATGTAGATTGTTTACTGTTATTAATATCAAATTGCACATCAGCAGTTGAAGTTAATAAGCCTGGAATTATATAATATTGTAAGTTAAAATGTGGCGTAACACGATCATCAAGTGTATTATTTACCCCCGTGTTTGCCATGGCGACAGGATTATAGGTTGCAGGATACTGGCCCTGAATATTTGAAGCAGGCGAAAAATAATTGGGCGTTAGGTTACCATACTCATCATATTCATAAATGCTCATATTGGGCATTTTAGTCATTGCCACGTTTCTTACGTTTAAATTTTTATTTGTAGGGTCATAATAATTGCCTTGTGTAAGACTGTGAGTATAGGCTACGTCTGCTCGAAAACGAAGATTAGTTGATACAATATAATCTAAATTGAAACGGGTATTAATCCGGTCAAGCCCTGTACCCACAGTAGTCCCCTTTTCTCCATCATAACCTAATGAAGCAAAATATCTGGCTTTTTCACCTCCGCCAGTTATAGATATGTTATGGTTATTGGTATAGCCGGTTTGTGTAATAGCCTTTACCCAGTCGGTATTATTACTATAGTTGTGATAGTAATAAGGATTGTTAGGGTCATATTGAAACTCGACTGCAGTAAGTGTATTTAATGGTGTACCTCTTACATTTTGTATTTCTTCGGGTATTAATTCAGAATATTGGTTACCGGTAAGCAAAGGGATCGCGCTGGGTTGTTTAGAGAAAGACCCTTTAAAAGTATAAGTAATGGAAGGTGCTCCTACAGCTCCCCGTTTTGTATTAATAATCAATACGCCGTTTGCCGCACGAGAACCCCAAACTGCGGTTGCGGCAGCATCTTTTAACACACTAATATCTTGTATGTCAGACGGGGCTATACTTAATAAGCTTGCATATCCCTGTTCATCTGCTGTTGCAAAATTGAAATCTGCAGGTATGGTAGTTTCATAAGGCATGCCATCAACCACGATTAAAGGATTTGTTACACCATTGATCGTAGAAGTTCCGCGTATCCTGATAGACATTCCTGCCCCGGGATCACCGGAATTAGCTGTTAAATCAACGCCCGGTAAACGTCCCTGCAATGCCTGGTCTATAGAAGTTGCCTGCAATTCTTCCAGGTCTTTCGCACTGATAGTTGAAATGGCTGTTGTTTGGTTACGCACATCTATATTAAGGCCTGTACCATTGCTTACCGACTTGCTGCCAACAATAGATACTTCGTTTAGCGTGCTTGAATTAGGGTCCAGGGCAACGTTAAAAGTCCTCCGGTCATTAATTTCAAATACTTTTGATTTGTATCCGATATAAGAAATAGAAAGTTTATTTTTTGTGCTTGAAACCCTTATAGCAAAATTACCATCAATATCAGTAGCTACGCCGGTAACTGTACGTTTCTCGTTATCCTGTTCAACAACAGAAGCTCCGATAATTGCTGCTTTGTCCTTACTGTCTGTAACCTTGCCCTTAATAAGAATCCTATCTGTAGTTTGGGCTTTAGCTGTATAATTGACAGTTGTAAAAATTACTGAAAAACAAAGAATATAAGTGTAGAATTTTTTCATACCAGTTCTATTGAGCAGATTTAGTATTTGTATTTCAAAAAGGTATCTATCTGATGGATAACCGTGTAGTTCGACAAAACGTTACTGGTGCTTGGGACTAAATTGGCAACCCCTCCTGTGGCATCTGTTATTTGCATACTTCCTAAACTATTAGCTACAGTAAATGTGGCAGGATCACCTGTTGAAGTAGTTAATAGTGTTGGAAAAATACCTGATTTCTTTCCGTCAGGAGCAACGGTTGTTTTGTTTAAGATATGATATTGAATAAACCTTGAAACCAAATCTTTATCAGCCTGACTTGTTGGATTGTACTGCGGATTTTTATTACCTGCCGTAGTAGTACCGTTATTTGGCAGCCAACCTTTATTTATCGCATCCTGTATTGCTGTGTTTGTTGGTATAAATATGGTATAATTTACACCGGTTTGAATCCCGTTGATGGATTGTGTACTTGCAGTATATAACGGGCAGTTTATAAGGTACTGGTAGAAACTGTAAAAAGGATCAGTAGATTTTGCAGCATATTTAGCAATGTGAAAACCTACATTATTATTAGTATAAATTAAAGCGTCTCCGTTTAAATAATATACCGGTCCGTTGCTGGTCGTTCTTGAACTTGTAACTTTAATGGATTGTTTATTTGGATCAGTATTATCCGTATTTCCTGAAGCTTGTACGCTGTTGTTACTATACTTGATATATTCACCTCCATAAGTTTCTACTATACCTGAACCAGAAAGATTATTTAATTCTCCGTTAGGTGTAAGGACAACATGTGTGTTTAAAATCCTTAGAAGCATATTTTGTGCTGTACTTCCTATAACAGTGGTTGTTGTACCAGGTGCTGTATAAGTGAAAGCGCTTGATGCTGTACTATAATCAAATCCATAAGATCTTAAAGTAGCGTCGGACAGCATAAATAAGGTAACTTTAATACTTGGGTTGATAATGATATACTTTAAACTCAAGTCTAAAGCCCTTGTCATCAAGCTATAATTCGGGTCGAGATAGGGCCTTGCATAAACAGAATTAAATACATTCGCTAATTGTACTTTATTAGAACCATAGAAAATACCATTACTGCAAACTTTTTTATCAATAATATCTGTGCTCGCATTAAATCGTGCCGGCTCGCCCTGAACATTATTTGTAGTACTGAATTTACTTGGCCACACCGTTGTTTGCCACATGTGTGCATTCAGTAAATCTGTTATAATACTGATGGGCAGCTTATCAATGGATTTATAATTTTCCAGAATTACCTCAGTCATATAAGTATTAAAAGCTGTATTATTTGGAACAATCAAACTATAACCGTCAGACTGACCGTCATTATCCTGAAGCTTTACATAGTTTTCATTGTTAGGAGAAAAGCCTAATGTTGGTGAATAGGTCTTTATATCTACCTGATTAGTAGTACCGGTACGGACCTGATAAACATGAGTAGCATCTGTACTTGGAACATAACTTACCATGTACTTTTCATATAGCTGCTGAAACGCACTATAATTTGTATTGGAAGACAAATATTGTTCAAGGCTTGGCAGGGGCGTTACCACTCGGTTAACTTCATGGATTACCCCGTTTTCAGCTACAATATTTTTGTTGACAACCGCTCCGGCATCAACATTAAAACCTGTGTAAGCCGAATTTGGATAAAAATAATTATAATCTGTAGCGGTTAAACCTCTTGCAGCCATGAAACTGCTGTAGAAATAAGGAATATATTTATTGTTATTATCTCCCGCTACATAGCTGCCATTTCGGTTAGAGGATAAAGCATAACCTGTAGGCGAACTTGCACTGGCATAAACGCCATCATAATAAGCTGTCCTTCTTTTAAAAGCACTATTTGCTACCCAGCCTGCTGAAGATTGAAAATCAGCAATATGATCCGTTTGGAAAGCATTATAAACTAAAGAATAGGTAACAATTTTTCTCATTGTAACACTATCTATCTGACCAACATTTTGAATATTATGATCTGTAAAATACTGCTTAAAGGCATCATCGTTTGGTGCAAAAAACGTCCAATAACCTGCGCTGCTTAAATTATTTTTATAACCGGATTTATCTATACAAGCTAACAAATTTGTAAAGTTGCCCCTCGCCTGCAATTGCTGATAGATGGCAGGTGCAAGATTATCCGGCCGCCCGTAAAAATCATCAAATGCTTTTTTGCGACAAGCGGACATGATTAACAACAAGGACAAGAAAACCAATAAACGATGTATATATCTATTCATAGCTTTTAGTAAAATAGGATAACAGAATTTAGAAACAATTATGTATTAACAATCAGCATTAGACACGGTATTAGCGTCCTTAAAAAAGACCTTGCAACTTTTATTGGAAAAGCTACATGCTTATTATAAGTTAGTTATTACGACTTAAATAGTGCCCAAGTCTGGTATTTTGTCTATGTTTTTATAGTTTGGCTTTTACTTGGTCAGTTAAAAGCTTTGATTTTTAAAAAAACGTGTTAATTAATTATAACAGACAAACAATAGGTTTATTTGGTAAAAAATGTAAAATTATAATTCATATATGAATAAATTTATTTGATGAATATGAGCTTGTAATAAAAGTAAAGTATGTAAATAATTGGTTTATGTTACGAACATACCAGAACACAAATAATCCTGCAACCTGTAGTGTCCTGCCTATAATTGCAATAGGTTGTATAAAATATACAGGCTTCTTTTTTTGTTAAAAAATACAAGTATTTATTATGATATTATCATCAATACTTTTAAATGGTTAAATTTTCAGCAAAATTTTAAACAAAAAATATGTAAAAACAATAATTTCTTTTTTACATATTTTTCCTGGCTTTTTAAGGCCACTTTTAATTTCTGCAACTATTTTTCCATGCTTCTTTTATCGGGTAAAAATTTTAATCCTTGGTTTTACAAAACTAATAGTAATGCAAATTTTATGTTGCTAAAAGAAGTATTGGCTTTTTATACAGGAGTTTAAACAGGTTTTGTTACAAAGCACGGAGTTATTCAGCTTTTTTGATTTCTACCGCATAAACACCTTCATTTCCTTCAAAGTTTGCCCGGAAAATAATCCACTTTTCATCCGGAGAAAAATGCACGTTTGGCTCCAGATGATAGTTGTGATTTTTCATGTTCACCAGTTTTTCTGATTTAAAGTGATCGCCTTCCGGTTTAAATAAATAAATCCATTCACCATTTTTAGCTTTTGCAACCTGGCCCGGATCGCCCCCATCTCCAGCAAAAGTCTTTTCATCCCGTGTAACATTAAAATGGATCGACCATTCGTCGCGTGTCATCTGGTAAACTTTGTCTTCTTTGCCAGTTTTCATGTTGATGCCAGCTACAAAAAAAGTTTGGCCTTTGGGTTTTTGTAAATCAAACCATTCATGTTCTCCGCTTTCGCCAAAAAATTCGTGCCCTGCAATTTCGTTCACCATGCTTCTTTTATGCATCAATTTTGTTTGGCCGGTTTTAATGTTGATGTTCCAAATCCGGTCAACTTTTTCCCACGGTCCTTCATGGCAATAAGAAAGAATATCAGGGTCTGTTGGCGAAAAAAGCAAATGGTTTGTCCACTCGTTTTCCTGGTGGATTTGCTTTAACTGCTTGGTTTTTATGTTGATAACATAAAGTGTATGTTGAATGTGCGCTTCATAAATCTTCTGGAAATAATCCCTTTTCTCCGGAAAATTTTTCAAAATCTCACGCTCCTGCTCACCAGTAGCTTTAACGCAAGCTAAATAAGTTCCATCAGCGTTTACCGTTCCCACACGTCCTTTAAAACTTGGATCGAAAGCATAGATGAAACGTGTTTGTTTGGTGTCTATATTTACTGCGAAAACACTATCTCCACTTTGGTAAAAAGCTTCCCTTGTTTTTGGGCAAACCATTTCTCCGCCTACTTTAGTACGATTAGTTAATTGTTCTGTAGCAAAAGTTTTAAGATTTACTGAAAACAATTGATTTCCATTAGCTGTGCTTCCCGAAAAAACCATTTTATCGCCTTCACTTCCACGCTGTTTTACAAAGGGATAGTTGTTAAAGTAAAAGCTGCCATTGTTGCCTTCGCGGCGCACTAACTTTACAATTTTGTGCCCGGTATCTTTGTCAATCCATTCATTTGGCATTGGTTTTTGTCCTCCGGTTTCGAGCTTTTCTTGTGCTTTGCCTTCTTTGCTTATTAAGATCGCCCACAATCCTAAAACAACAATTAGATTTCTTTTCATTTTATAATTGGTTTACTTATTCATTACACTTGCATAATCTGGCTGTATCTTTTCCGATGCTTCTTTTACATTGATAAAATTGGCAAGGTCACGCAACGCAAGTACTTTGTATTGATGATCTTGCAGATACTTTAAATATTCTTCAAATAACTCTGGCGGAGTTGTAACCCAGGGATGCGCATCATCCGGAACACCATGAATAGTTAGCACAACAATTTTTCCATCTTTGGCTTGTTGTAAAGCATCCATAATTTGTGCTTTGTTATTAGCATAAGTTGTATAACTTGGAATTAAATATGGATGGTCCTTTTCAGGATTATACGGTCTGTTCCCTCCTGCCCTCGCAAACAAATAATCTTTATCTTTTAAAATTGGAATGGCAGAAGCTGCAACATCATAACCCGGATAGGCAAAACTTACAAGAGGTTTGTTAATTTTGTATTGCTTAGATTTAGTTTCAATGTAAGTTAATTCATCCTCAAAATGTTGCGGATCCAATTTGTTAACATGCGTATGATGTTGGGTATGGTTTCCAATTTCAAATCCCATTTTATCCAACTTTGAAATTTGTTCCCAGCTCATGTATTTGATTTTATCAGCAAACGGAGGATCAGAAAATTCACAAACAAAAAAAGTTGCGCCAAACTTGTACTTTTTTAATAAGGGTGCAACAAAAGTGTAGTGACTTAGAACCGCATCGTCAAAAGTTAAAACAACCAACTTATCAGGGATTTTTTTGAGCAGGCTTTGTGCATGAGAAAAATGCATGCCAAAAAAAGCAATTATTAACAGCACCCAAATCTTTCTCATTCTGTACTATATTTATAATTGTATAAACCAGATTTTTCTAACTTTAGAATTTCTACACCTGCATCCAATAACGGCCCGGTCCCATGTTTTTCATTCAAGCCAACAGGGCGGTTATAATAATAAGTCAAATCATTTTGGATGGAAGTTCCAACGCAAATATCTTTTAACTGGCCTTTTTCGTTGATCTCTTTTTTCTTTAAACCTTCCCAGCCGCTAACAGCAATAGAAACATATCGCTTATCAATCCAACCTTTGTTAATTGCTTTTGCAATGCCATACACAAACATAGCCGTGCAGGAAGATTCGGGATAAGAATCATTTTTATCTAAAACCTGATACCACAAACCATCCGCATTCTGGTATTTGGCAATGCCTAAAATCTGTCTTTCTAATAATTCGATCAGCTTTTTTCTTTGAGGATGATTTTCTGGCAATGCATCTAAAAGCCTAACTTGTGCCAGCATTACCCAACCGTTACAACGCCCCCAATGCGCAACGCCATTTCGTTTTAAATCGCTAAAGTAAGCGTGCCAGTAAATTTCTTTTTCACTATCCCACAAATATTTATTAAAGTTGATTATCTGTTTTGCTGCGTCATCAAAATATTTTTGCGCTCCTGTTAATTTTGCAGTTTCCACTAAAAACGGAACGCTCATGTACAAATCATCCGCCCATAAAGTCATTTTATAAGGAAAAGCGCGAACAAAAGTTCCGTCCGTGAGCCTGCTGCGTTCTTCGGTTAAATGCTTTGCTGCTTTTAGCACATAATTTTCAAACTCTGGCTGCTTATCCAAAGCATAAACTTCTGCTACACTTGCGCCCATCGCACCAAAATCATCCAGTTCCTGCATAGTAAAAAACTCGCCGAACGGATAAGTATAATGCGGAACATCGTGCTTAAAACGCTGCTCGAAAGTTTTATAATTAGCAAAACCAAAAGCAACATGGTTAATGGCGTAATCGGTATATTTCTTCTCTTTTAAGTATTCCCCTAAATCAAGCATTGCCAAATTCAAAACACCGTTTGTATAATGCCAGCCTGCATATTTACTTGCATAATGCACTTTTACATTTTGCGGGATTTCTGCGGAAGTTTTATAAAGCGTTTTGTTATCTTCTGATTGAAAGCCAAGTATCGTTTCGCGGATGATCTGATCTGCAACTTTGCGTACCAATACTTCGTTTTCGCTTGCTTGCTGGGCAAAAAGCAATCCGGGTAAAAAACCAAACAGCAAAATGATTAATACTAATTTTTTCATGATAAAAGAAGCATCAAATTAATTGCCATCAGGTTTAACAACTGTACTTTTCGGGCTTTCCGGCCAATGAAAATTACTAACCGGATCAGGATGCGAAGGATCGAAACCTGGAACATCTACTAAGTATTTTGCAATTCCAAGTTTATCATCTTTTATGCCCTGAATAATACATTTTGCAATTTCATAAGCACCATAAGGATTGAAGTGCGTATTATCAGCCAGTGCAGTAGTTTGTCCGGGATAAGAATTTGCCGGATAGTGCACAAATGCTTTTTTGGTCCCTTCCTCTCCCATTGCATCCCACATTTTGGTGGTCATGGCATTCAAATCAATCAAAGCTACATTTTCCTGTTTGGCAACTTGTCGTGCAGCTTCCGGATAGTCGCCTAAAGAGTTTTCTATCTTTCCATCAGCACCAAAAGAGCGCCGGCTGGTAGAAGTTACAATTACCGGAATTCCGCCTTTTTTCTTTGCTTCTGATACAAAAAGCTTCAACCGTTCTGTATAAGATTTATACGCGCCATCATTCGGTCCTTTTTCTTTCTGATCGTTGTGGCCGAATTCGATAAACAGGTAATCTCCTGGCTTCATCACGCTTAACACTTTTTCCAATCGTTTTGAACCAAGAAAACTGCTTAACGCCAGGCCTGATTCTGCATGATTTGCAATGACAACTCCTGGTTTAAAAAATCGCGGGATCATTTGTCCCCACGAAGCCCAAGGCTCGTCATCCTGATTAACAACCGTAGAATTTCCTGCTAAAAAAATAGTTACCTGATCTGTAACAGGCGTAATTTCTATCGCGTCAACAGCGGGCTTTTCGTCAAACTCCAGCGTCAATTTATCATCCCAATCCAACTTGGTTAACTCGCGTGGCTTTAAACTTACCTGCTGGCCGTTATTTATTTTACGATCTTTAATGTTAACGATAAAAGTTTTGGTAACAAACTGACCAGGATTGGTGCGAACGTTTTCCAGCATTAAGCGCCGTGATTCTGCTTTAATTGTAGTGTTTGATGCTTCTTTTGCATCACCTAAAGTTACAGTTACTTTATAATTGCCTTCGGGAAGGCTGACCGAGAAGTAAAAAGGCTTGTTACTGGTTGCAAAATCGCCCTTTAACAGGTCTTTGCCGCCACGGCTGATGATTGTAGGTTTGGTATCAAAATCGAAACCATAGCCCTGTTGCGGCGAATAAATTGCATCGGCATTAACTTTGGTATAACCGGCAGCAGCCTGGCCAGAACCAAAATCGAACTTATAATTAACCTTTTTTTGGTTAGTGAATGCCGCAAGGTTTAAAGCCAGCAGCATAAAAAAAGCGTAATTAAAGTATTTTTTTCTCATGTTGATAAAGCAAGTCCAGTATAAGCTTTTAAAAACTGTAGCAAGTGATGATTGAATCTCAGCAAGAATTACTTATGATCAGTATCAGCAAACCAAGCAATAAAAAGCGAACCGGTTTATAAAGGTTAATTAGTGCAGGCAAATTAGAAAGTGCCGCAAGCAATGGCAACATGTACCGTCATGGTTTACCGGCTTATTGCACATATTTTAGGTTGATAAAAGAAGCATTGGCCATTTGGCACACCTTTGTTACAACCGGAACCTTTATTACAAAAGCAATTTTAAGGATTGAAGAAAAATTAAAATATAATTATTCTACTGTACTGATTGCTGCAACAACAGTTTTCTTTCTTCTGGAATATAATAATCCGCCAACTACCAACGCACTTCCGGCAATTCCATAAACCGTTATTTTCTCATGAATGACAATAACAGCCATTAAATAACCGAAAGCAGGTGTTAAAAAAAGCCACAAACCCGCTTTTACCGAATCTTTTTGTATCAAATTGAGCCACATTGCATAGGCTACAATTGAAACAGGAACAATCAGCCAGGTAATGCTAAGGAAAAAATGCCGGTCGGGAATAATAAAATTATTGGCGCCATTTAACAATACAATCGGAATAAAAAGCAAACCGCCAATAGTAATTTGCCAGGTATTTACTTCCATTTTTTTTAGGGTGAGGCCAGAATTAGCATAATAAATACTGCCTGCTGATAAAGCAGCAATACCGGCAATCAGTGCCAGCAAACCTTGCAAAGTAGCATGACTGTTATATAAATTTGGGACCGAAGCCAGCACTAAACCGGAAAGAGCAATAACAACTCCGGTTATTTCGGCTGATGTTAGTTTCCGTTTGTAAAATATCGCCGAAAAAAGAATTAACAGTAAAGGGTTTACGGCGGTTATCAAACTAATTAATCCGGCAGAAACATATTTTATGGCAATTAAATAACCCGACATATAAACGGTAACGTTTAAAACACCGAGAATAAATAGTTTTTTAAATTCTGCTTTTGAGGGAAAACTGCTGCTTTTGTTTTTTAGGATGTAAGTATAACTCAGCAAGAGCACACTTACGGTTAAAAAACGAATGAGCGTAAGCAAAAACAAATCGCATGAATGCAATGCAAATTTAGTTGCAACGGTGGCAGAAGCCCATAACAAGGCAAATAATAATCCTTCGGCAATGTCCATGCTTTAAATATTTGGCAGATTAATTTGCCGCAAAGATAAAATTTCGGAAAGCTTTTGTGCTTACCAATTTTTTGCCGGTAAAAGAAGCATGGCGTTATTGCACTAATTGCTTTAAAATCTTTTTTCCTTTGGATTGCAGGGCTGCGCTTCCATCTTTCATTAAAAATTCTACTTCTCGGATTAATTCGTCTGCAATCCAATCATATCGGTTTCTTAGATTAAAGAGCGTTTCGCAACAAAAAACTTTTACGGCTACGGCAACTTGCGGATCAATCAGCCAATCGAAACAAGTTTCAATTACAGGTTCCAGGTTAAAAGCCCCCATTTTTGTTTTGATTGCATCAATGGCTTTTGAAGAACTTAGGTACATCAGAATTTTAGCATAATGGCGCTGGCAGCTTGGATTAGAAACTTTCGGAAAGCAAAACAATATATCCTCTAAATCCTCTAAAACCGCAGCAGGATCGGTCAACAATAAATTTTCCAGGATCCAGGCCGCACGAAAAGCAATTTGCTTGTCTGCATCAAAAGTAAGTTCAATCAACTCTTTTATGCTGAAATCTTTTCTTTTAGCAATTGCAGTAAGTTTTAAAACTTTTGTTTTGGTTAAAGTTGCTGCAACCTGTTTTCGTAGAGTTTCAATTTGCATATAAATTACAAGTTGAAATGCTGTTTTTATCTCCTTAAAATCTTACTTGTTAAAAGTTGATTCTGCAATTTCAATCCAATTTTCAACAGTTATTTTTGAAGCCAGTTCGCCAAGAAGCGGAAACGGTATCTCCTTTATATTTTTAAACCGGATACAGCCTTTTCCCATATCCAATTTATTTTTGCTGTATTTTGGATATTCCTGCTTAAACCAGTCCAATAAATCCTTGTTGGCATAAATGCCCATGTGGTACATTGCAATAAAATTTTTCTGAGAGGCGATATTGATAAAAGGCAACGGCAGTTTGGGGTTGCAGCGGTAACCTTTTGGAAACAACGAATGCGGCACAACATAACCAATCATGCCGTAACTCATTTCCTCCGCAAATCCTTCTGGCAAATTTTCCAGGATAACTTTTCTTAGCACTGTGATAGCTGCGCGCCTGTCGTCTGGAAGTGTATCGATATATTCTTGTACCGAAGCCGCTTTTGATTGCATATTCCTTGTACTTTAAATCTTAACTGATTACAAGGTACAATTTATAAAAAATAAAATAACTAATACAAATTTGTTGAAATTGCCCTTTAATATTGAAGTGAAAAATTAACTGGTAAAAGAAGCGTTGTTAAAACTAACAAACGTTTACCATTCGTAATTATGAAATATTATAGAAGTTGTTCAATTTTTTTTTCTCGCTCCCTTTTTTTGAGGCCAATGCTTCTTTTATCGCCTAAAAATGTTGGCCGTCAGGTTTTGGTTTTTTGGGTAGATGCTTCTTTTATCAGCTAAAAATGTTAACCATTGCTTTTTTGATTGGTTTAATTACTAACTGACCTATAAGGTTTTCAAAACCTTATAGGTCAGTTAGTAATTGCATATTCCTTGAACTTTAAACCGTAACTGATAACCAGGTACAATTTATAAAAACCAAACAAATAACCGGTACAAATTTCGGCTTGAACTGCTATTTAATATTGAAGTAAAAAATTACCCGGTAAAAGAAGCATTGCCGTAAAAACCTTTAATTCCGTTTATTTTCCTGTTTATAAAAAGTATCTTTGCAGCAAAATTAGTGCAGCATGATTACAGTATCCAACCTGTCTTTACGTTATGGCAAACGTACCCTTTTTGAAGATGTTAACCTCAAATTTACTCAAGGCAATTGCTACGGTATTATCGGCGCAAATGGTGCAGGTAAATCTACTTTTTTAAAAATCCTTTCTAAAGAAATTGATCCAACCAGCGGTTCGGTTAGTTTTTCTCCTGGCGAGCGCATGGCTGTCCTCAAACAAAACCACTATGAGTTTGATGATTTTTCGGTGATAGAAACTGTGTTAATTGGACATCAGGAAATGTACAAGGTGATGAAGGAAAAGGATGCCATTTACTTAAAAGAAGATTTTACCGATAAAGACGGCGAACGCGCCGGCGAACTGGAAAATTTATTTGCAGAAATGGATGGCTGGAATGCAGAAAGCAACGCAGCAACTTTGTTAAGCAACCTGGGGATTAAAGAAGAACTGCACTATAAACAGTTGAAAGAACTGGACGGTAACCAGAAAGTACGCGTGTTATTGGCGCAGGCACTTTTTGGAAACCCTGATATTTTGTTGTTGGATGAGCCAACTAACGATTTGGATATTAACACCATAGCCTGGCTGGAAGATTTTTTAGCTACTTATGAAGCAATTGTTTTGGTTGTTTCGCACGACAGGCATTTTCTGGATACTGTTTGTACACACATTGTAGATATTGATTTTGCCAAGATGACGATTTACACGGGTAATTATTCTTTCTGGTACGAATCAAGCCAGCTTGCTTTGAAACAACGTTCTGATCAGAATAAAAAGACGGAAGACCGGGTAAAGGAATTGCAGGAATTTATCCGTCGTTTCAGCGCTAATGCTTCTAAATCTAAACAGGCAACCAGCCGTAAAAAAGCTTTGGATAAGATTAATTTGGATGAGATAAAACCTTCTAACCGAAAATATCCGGCTATTCTGTTTAATAATTTGGGCAGGGAAGCTGGCGATCAAATCCTGCAAATAGAAAACCTAAGCAAAACCCTGAACGGCGAAGTTTTATTTTCGGGCATTAACTTAATGGTAAACAAAGGTGATAAAATTGCTGTGTTATCGCAAAATAGCCTGGCTACTTCTGCTTTTTACGATATTTTATCCGGAAGAGACACTGATTTTACAGGCAGTTTTAAATGGGGCGTAACGATTAAAACTGCAGATATCCCGATTGATAATGCCGAGTATTTTAAAGGAAAAGATGAAAATCTGATCGACTGGCTGCGCGAATATTCTGAAGGTGAAAAAGATGATCAGTTTATCCGAGGATTTTTAGGACGGATGTTGTTTTCTGGAGAAGAAGTCCTGAAAAAAGCAACAGTACTTTCCGGAGGCGAAAAAATGCGTTGTATGTTTTCGCGCATGATGCTGCAACATGCAAATGTTTTACTGTTTGATGAGCCAACAAACCACCTGGATTTGGAATCTATTACAGCTTTAAACAACGGAATGAAAGATTTCAGAGGAACAATTTTGTTTACTTCAAGAGATCATGAATTAACACAAACGGTTGCCAGCCGGATTATTGAATTAACGCCAGGCGGCTTAATTGATAAATTAATGGGTTACGATGAATTTATTAACAGCGAGGCGGTTAAAAAGCAACAGGAGGAATTATATACTTTAGCTTAAGCTGCAAAAAATATTTACAATAAAAAAAGGGATGCTAAAAGAAGCATCCCTTTTTTTATTGCCGTAAGTTAAAACTTATAAATTATTTGGAGAACCAGGTTCATGATCAGTCATGCGACCCGTAGTTCGCCCTTGTGGGCGGTCTGCAAACGAAGATGGGTTATTTAAACCCGAAGTTGTACTTCCGGTATCATCATCTTCGTCCAGGTCATCATCGTCAGCTACATCATCATCTAATGTATCCAGGTCATCCGGGAACGCGTCATCATCGTCGTCATCGATCAAATCATCTTCATCCGGATCCGGAAGTGTTTGGTCCAGGTCATCGTCGTCGTCATCGTCTATAACAGCATTCCGTGGAGAAACATTAAAGATAGCATTCAAAGTTTGTTCGGCAAAGCTGTGGCCGTTAGTGCCTGAATAATCAACCTGATCATTTAAGCTGGTGGCATTCATAAGTGTCATAAGTTTGGTGTTTAGCGTATAGTTATTGTTATAATCTCACAAGCAATTAAAATATATCATTGTTTGCACAAATCTGATTTTTATAAAAATTGTACTTCTTGATCAAACATCCAATTTTTTGCCGGTAAAAACAGTATTCATATTAGGGCAAAAATTATGCCTGTACATTCAACAAACAAATTTCTTTTAATTTAGAAATGGTATAATCAATTTCCTCGCGCATATTGTATTTGGAAAAGGAAAAACGGATGGCAGGCCGTACAGAACTTGCACCAATACCGGTTAACACATGCGACCCAATATCCGTTCCGGAGCTGCATGCACTTCCGCCTGAAGCAGAAATTCCTGCAATGTCTAAGCTAAACAACAGCATTTCTGCCATTTCCATTTCCGGGAAAGAAACATTTAAAACGGTGTATAAACTTTTCTCCGGATCAGTTTCCCCATTAAACTGCACATCCGGAATGGCATCCAGCAATTGCTCCATCATGTAGTTTTTTAAACCCAGTATGTAGTTTTTATGCTCTTCCATTTCGTTATATGCCATTTGTAAAGCTTTAGCAAAACCAGCAATACCATAAACATTCTCTGTACCGCCGCGCATATTGCGTTCCTGGGAACCGCCATAAAGCAATGGTTTTATTTTGATGCGATGGTTTACATAAATAAACCCAACACCTTTTGGCCCGTGCAGTTTATGGGCAGCGCCAACCAGAAAATGTACTTTTAACTTACTTAAATCATGCGGGAAATGCCCCATTGTTTGTACCGTATCACAATGAAAAACAGCATTGTACCGCTCGCACAAAATCCCGATTTTTTCTATATCCGTTAAGGTTGCAATTTCGTTATTGGCATGCATTAATGATACAAAGCTACGCTCGTTTTCCAGCAGCAATTGCTCCAAATGTTCCATATTAACGTTTCCTTTTGCATCAACGTTTACAAAACTCAGCTTAATAGTTCCTGCATTTTCGAGCGCTTTTAACGTATGCAAAACAGCGTGATGTTCTATTTCGCTGGTAATAGCATGTTTAATCCCCAGATCGGTAATGGCACAACGGATAGCCATATTATCAGCTTCGGTCCCGCCGGAAGTAAAAAATATTTCTGACGGGGAAGCATGTAAAAGGCCGGCAATAGTTTTGCGTGCTTTTTCTATCACGGTCCTTGCTTCTCGGCCAAAAGCATGAATAGACGACGGATTGCCATAATAGCTTTCCATCACCTGGTATATTTCTTTTAATACTTCCTGGTCAATCGGGGTTGTGGCGGCATTATCCAAATAAACGCGCATGTTTCTATCTTATTAAGATTAATGTGATAAAAGAAGCATCAGCCCAAAAGTTATAATGCTTCTTTTATATCGGAAATTATTTTGTTTGCTAAACTGTTTGCCACCTGTTCGGAGTTTCCTTCAGAATAAATACGAATAATGGGTTCTGTATTTGATCTTCGCAGATGCACCCAATCGCTGCCAAATTCAATCTTTAAACCATCAATTACAGAATGCGGCTGTCGCTGGTATTTTTGCTTCACACTTTCCAGTAAAGCATCAATATCCATTTCCGGAGTAAGCGTAATTTTGTTTTTAGAGATATGATAACTTGGATAAGTGCTGCGCAATACAGAAACCGATTTACCAAATTTAGCCAGATGGGTTAAAAACAGTGCAATGCCAACCAACGCATCGCGCCCGTAATGCAGCTCAGGATAAATCACTCCACCGTTACCTTCGCCGCCAATAATTGCGTTAACTTCTTTCATGCGGTTAACTACATTTACCTCTCCTACTGCTGCTGCAAAATACTCGCCGTTTGCTTTTTCGGTAACATCGCGCAGGGCACGGGTTGATGAAAGATTGGAAACTGTATTACCGGTCTTATTCTTCAGCACATAATCTGCAACGGCAACCAGCGTATATTCCTCTCCAAACACATTACCGTCTTCGCATACAAAACACAAACGGTCCACATCTGGGTCAACGGCTATTCCCAGATCGGCATTTTTAGATAAAACTTCTTTTGATAATGCCAGCAGGTTTTCTGGCAATGGTTCCGGGTTATGCGGAAAATCACCATCAGGTTCACAAAATAATTCGTGAATTACCTCTACACCCAATGCCTGCAGCAAAGCGGGCACAAAAATCCCGCCGGTAGAATTTACAGCATCTACTACAATTTTAAAATTGGCATTTCGGATAGCTTCTACATCTACCAAAGGCAACGCCAGTATCAGATCGATATGTTTTTGCAGATAAGTAGCATCAGAACTTACTTTTCCTAAATGGTTTACTTCCGCAAAAACAACTTCTCCGCTTTCTGCTAATTCCAGCACTTCTGCGCCGTCTGCCTCGTTAATAAATTCTCCGTGGTTGTTCAGCAGTTTCAATGCGTTCCATTGTTTTGGGTTATGGCTTGCGGTGATGATGATCCCGCCCCCTGCATTTTCTGCCAGTACGGCAATTTCTACCGTTGGTGTGGTAGAAAGGCCGAGATCAATTACATCAATACCTAAACCTTGCAATGTTCCGGTAACCAGGTTTAAAACCATCTGACCGGAAATGCGGGCATCGCGGCCAACCACTACTTTTTTTATGTCTGTTTTTTTAACTACCCAACTACCAAAAGCGGCGGTAAATTTTACAATATCTGCCGGCGTAAGTGCATTTCCGGCTTTGCCGCCAATGGTGCCCCGAATGCCGGAAATTGATTTTATCAGTGTCAAGAATATCAGTTTTTAGACTGCAAAAATACGAATAAAATGGCTTAAGATTATACATAATTGTGCTTGTTTGCGGTGTTATTGGTTATCTTCGCAATTTCAGTCCAGATGCTACTACACGAACAAAACCCGATGCCTGAATTTTTCATGCAATTTGACCAGCATTGGTTCCATTTAATTAACCATGAATGGAGCAATCCTTTTTTGGATTGGCTGATGCCTGTTCTTCGCAATCCCAAAACCTGGGTCCCGCTTTACCTGTTTATTCTCTGTTTCAGCATTTACCGATATCGTAAAATTTCTATTTTAATTATTGCCTTGCTTTTGGCCAGCGTTGGCACCGCAGATTTTATTTGTGTGCGGGTGATAAAAGCTTATGTAAAAAGAGTACGCCCTTGTAACGATAAGCAGTTTGAACCAACTGTGGTTAGCCGCGTTCCTTGCGGTACTGGTTTAAGTTTTCCGTCTGCCCATGCCAGCGATCATTTTGCCATTGCCATTTTTACAGCTATGGCTTTTAAACGTAACTGGCGCCGGATTTGGTTTGCTGCCATTTTTTGGGCCGCCTTTATTTGTTACGCGCAGGTTTACGTTGGCGTACATTATCCAATTGATGTGCTTACGGGCGCAGCATTTGGTGCTTTGGTTGGATGGTTATTTGGCTTCGTTTATAACCGGCTTTACCTTAAATATTCATGAAATACTGGATTGTTTTTCCGCTTTTTCTGAGCACATTTCTGGGCGGAACAAGTGTTTTTCTGTTTAAAAAAGATATGGGCAAAAACCTCAAGCTCCTACTTTCTTTTAGCGGCGCTTATTTATTTGCCATTACGGCATTGCATCTTATCCCGGATGCTTACCAAAGCGGCGACCACTTCGTTGGCGTTTTTATTTTAGGCGGATTTTTATTTCAGATACTTTTAGAACAATTTTCTGAAGGGATTGAACATGGGCATGTTCATCGTCATGTTCAGGAACATGCTGCTTTTCCGTTTGGTATCATGGTTAGTTTGTGTTTACATGCTTTTCTGGAAGGTATGCCTTTAGCGCAAAGCCATCAGCAGGAACTTGTTTTTGGGATTGCTTTACATCATATTCCGGCTGCCTTTGCTTTAGGGAGCGTACTCCTTCAAAACCAGGTCCGTAAACCAAACGTGCTTCTTTTACTGTTGCTTTTTGCGTTGATGACACCCGGCGGCTATTTGCTAAGCAATGCTTTAAGCAATTTTATGGTGGGCAAAGAAGTTTATTTTGCCCGCATTATGGGAATTGTGATCGGGATATTCCTGCATATTTCTACCACTATTTTGTTTGAATCAAGTGCAGACCATCATTTTAACATGCGTAAAACCATTGCCGTATTAATTGGTTCGGGCATTGCACTGATCGCATTTTTTGCCGCATAAAAGAAGCATTAGCCCCGCAGCTTATCCAGCAAATTGCATAAAGTTAAAGCTTCGTCTTCGGTTAGGTTTTCGTTTAAAAAATCCTTCATTTTCACTTCTTTATCAAGCAGGGAGAGGATTTTTAAACCTTCCTCACTGATACGGATATCCACTGCGCGGCGGTCTTTAGAATTAGTACAACGTGTTACCAGTTCTTTTTGCACCAAACGATCTACAATGCGCGAAGCATCGCACATTTTGTCTATCATCCTTTCTTTCAATAAGTTTATAGTTGCCGGGTTTGGGTATTGCCCGCGTAAAATCCGCAGGATATTAAATTGCTGGTGGGTAATGGAATATTTTTCTAACCTGTCGCGCAATAAGTTACTTAACCAATTGTAGGTGTAAGAAATATTAACTACCGCTTTATGATAGTTATCTTCAAACTTGTTGCTTTGTATTTCCTTCTCCAGTTCCATAATTTAATACTACTAACGTTGTAAATTTAGAATAATTTATTGCTGTGTAATATTTTTTTGTTTTTCCCTGCCATAATTCCAGGGGCAATGGCGGCATTTGTTTTTGCAGCAGTAATTTCTTTTTAAATGAAATTTAGCGGTAAAAACAGTATTGCCGTTCTCGTCCAGGTAAAAATCTTCATTTTCTTTCATTTAGTTTAAAACTTTTACGCGAAGTTTTCCTGAAAAATATTGTTGAAGATGAGAGCCATTTCCATGCAAAGTCCAAACTTGTGATGGCTGGACTTTGCTAATCATTAACAATATATCTTCCCAATCTGCATGATCGGAAATATAAAGTGAATCTTGTGCATTGGTTTGCAGATTTTCCCAGCCTGAAGCAAAAATCCGCCTTAATCCTGTTGCACGGATATAACTATGGAAGGTAAATGGCGGAACCAGGTAAATAAAGTTGTTTTGTGTTTTGATGGATTTGCGGTCGTATAAACGATACTTTGCATTCAAATAACCAAACTTTTCGTAAATCCGGTTAATCGGTTCGATGTTTCTATGGACCAGAATTTGTTTCTGAGGACAAAACTGATTAATCAATTGGATCAAGTGCTGACTTTTACCCAAAGCATAAGCGCCAAGCAAAATATTGGATGGAATTTGATTTAGCTTTTCAATTTCCAAAATTTGATCTGGATGTTTTATTTTTGGATTGGCAAACGTTGTTTCTGTAATCAGTACATCGGCTGTTGCCCATTCCAGCATTTCGCAAGTTGCATCCGGTTGTAATTTAAAATCGCCTGTATATAAATATTTGATGCCTTCAAATTCCATTAAAACCTGGGCAGAACCTAAAATATGTCCGGCGGGAATTAAAGTGATTTGTACTTCTTTTATCGTAAACTTTTGATGATAAGCAATCGTGTTCTTAATTTTTCCGGCGTTTTTACCGTAACGAAGTTCCATAAAAGCAAGCGTGGCAGCAGTTGCAAAAACATGTTGATGGCCGCCAATTGCATGGTCGGCATGAGCGTGAGAAATTACAGCTGTTTGTACTGGTTTTATTGGATCGAGATAAAAATCGCCAACTTTGCAATACAAACCGTTACTGGTAAGTTCTAAAAAATATTCCCGGACCATGCTTTTTGAGCCAATGCCAGCAGTTTTTGATGGATTTCTAAAACCTGCGGAATAACCATCGTTTGCGGATTATTGAAAATGATAAAATTAGCTTTTGCTTCCTTCTCAGCTTGTGGCATTTGTTTTTTTTCTCTGCGGAGAACTTCTTCTTCCGTTAAATGATCGCGTTGCATTACACGTTTAACCCGAACATCAAGCGAAGCTGAAACAACAATAGTTTTGTCGCATTGCTGGTTTGATCCGCTTTCAAACAAAATCGCTGCTTCTTTTAGCACATAAAAATTGGCGTTGAATTGTTCGGCCCATTTATCAAAAGCCCTGAAAACCGCCGGATGGACCAAGGCATTCAGCTTATTTAATTCAGCATCGTTATTAAAAACAATGCTGGAAATATATTTTCTGTTGAGGCTGCCATCATCAAAATAAGCTTCTTCACCAAAAGTATTCTGGATGGCTTTTATCAAAACAACATCTTCCGTCATTACTTTTTTAGCATGATAATCAGCATAAAAAACAGGTACGCCAAGCAGTTCAAAAACTTTGGAAACCGTAGTTTTGCCGCTGCCAATATTGCCGGTGATACCGATTCTGAGCATTATTTGCGTACAATAAAATTAACGTTGTTGGGCTGAATGCTAACAATCTTACAATAATCGGGCTGTTGTTTAAGCTTTACCGGCAGGATGACCAAACCGTTTTTTTGCCAGTCGTCCAGATCTGCAACTGCTTCAAAAAAATCAGTATTTACTTCCGAATAATTATTGAGTGAAACAGTAAATGTAACTTTTACTTTTTTGGGGAACAGCGTTACCTTGCTATAACTTTTGTTATTAATGAGTTTGATGGGTATTTCGAGGGTTTTCTCTGTAAATTCATCAACCGGAATAGTTACAGCTATTGTTTTAGGGTAAATACTTACATTGTTCTCTTTTGGCAAAAACAGGTTTAGTTTAGCACTAATGTTTGCATTGGCCTTTTTAACAATTAAAGAATCTGTTTTCCAACTGCTAACAGAATCAACATAAGCTGCCGGGCCGCTAACGGTTACAAAATCAGGTTTCAGGGAAATATCATCTGAACGGGCGTACTGATTTTGATAACTAATCTGGTACTGCAGTTTTACAGGTACGCGCTTTACTTTCCGGGCAGTAAAATCAAAATAAACGGTATCCGGATTAAAGGAAATGATTTGCTTGGACCTATCAGATTTTTGATTAATAAACGGTAATTGATTGCTTAAAACAATAAAGTTCTGTGTTTCCAGCTTTTTCAAATCCACAGTAATCCTTCTGTTTTGGGTAGAAGTGATATTAGCAAACAACTTTTGCCAGCCTGTTCCGCTAACTAAAGCAGTAACGGTATCGGCCTGTAAAGCATAAAAAGCTTTACGCAACGGCTGATTTTTATAATTTAAAGCTACTTTAACCGGAAAAGTGTAATTGTTAGACATTGTTACGAATATCCAGGCAACAACAGCCAGAACTAAACAGGTAAAAAAAGCGGAAATCCGCCTGCGTTCTACTCTGCTTAATTTGATAATGGCCATGCTTCTTTTACCGGCAAAAAATTGGTAAAACAATCATCCGGATTTTTAAACCGGATGATTGCCGTATAATTTAAACTTTAGCAGCAGGCTGGTTTAACAAGCGCGAAGCTTCTAAAGAAACAGCGCTTTTATCAAACCTGATTTTAACGTTATTATCTACCTCAATTAAAATGGTAACATCGCCAACTTCCACAATTTTACCGTGGATGCCGGCGCTGGTAACTACTTTATCGCCTTTTTTCAGTTCATCAACGTATTTTTTCTGATCTTTTTGCTTTTTAACCTGCGGGCGGATCATGAAAAAATAAAATACAATAATAATAAGCACAAGCGGTAAAAATTGTCCGTATGCGCCTAAGCCGCCGCCTGATACTTGTAATAAAATGGTTGAGATCATCTTGAATTGCTGTTTTTAATACTAATTTATTTTTTTGTTTCTACTTCGCCAATTAAATGTACCAGCGTTTGTGCCGGAACAGTGTTAGCGGTAATGGTAATTTGTTTATCAATCAAACCGGATTTGCCTTCGCTGTTAAAAATAACTTTGATTGCTTCTTTTGCGCCCGGATTAATAGGTTTTTTTGGCCAGCTTGGTATCGTACAGCCACAACTGGCAACGGCATCAGTAATAATTAATGGCGATTTGCCTGCGTTTACAAAACTATAACTGTAACTCACTTTATCGCCGGCTTTAATTTTGCCAAAATCGTAAATTTCTTTATCAAACTTTAAAACCGCGCCATTACCGGTTGCAGCATTTGCTTCAGTTGTTTTGCCGGTATTATTTTGCTGGTTGCAGGCCATCAGCATGCTTACTGTTGCCAGCATCATCATGTATTTTTTCATACAGAATTAATCTATTAATCCGCGACCGGATTTTCTAATTTTATTATTGTTTTTAAGTTCTATTAAAACTTTATCTAAGATACCGTTTATAAACGAATTGCTTTTAGGCGTGCTAAACTCTTTCGAAATTTCAATGTATTCGTTAATGGTTACTTTTACTGGTACGGAAGGGAAACCCATAAATTCACAAATTGCCATTTTCATCAGCAAAGTGTCCATCATGGCAATACGTTCAGCTTCCCAATTTTGCGTTTTGTCGCCTATTAACTGCTGGTATTCTTTATCATAACGAATAGTTTGCTGGAAAAGCGTAACCAAAAACTCTCGGTCTTCAATCCAGTCTAAACTTAATTCGGCCAGTTTGTTTTTATTAAAATCCTCGTAAGCAAAGTTTTTAAACGTCTTGGCAATCATTGCCTGCAAAGTATCTTTATCTACCGGCCAGTTTAAAAAACGTTCTTCAAAAACTTGTTCTGCTGTTGCCGATTTCAGGATGATTTTTTTGAAGATGAATTTAATAATATCTTTATCGGCACGGATAGAACCGTCCGTATTTTCTAAATAAGCCTGATATTCCGGTGCTTCTTTTAAGGCATAAAAAAGTGAGCGCGCCATTTCCGGGTCAAAGCTCCAGTCAACTTTATACTTTTTTAAAGCAGCAATATATTCCGGGTTTTGTTGAAGGGAAACGATAAACTTGTTTTGCAGGATTCTTAAGTTTGGGTCGAGGTCTGCTTCAGTTGGCAAATGTTTGTTACCACGTTCTTCCGCATCAATTTCTGCATACTGAATGGTTTCATTAATTAAAGAAAGCATCCAGATATACATTTCGAAAACCTTATCTACACTTTGCAGCAGCAGTTTTTCGTGTGCATTTATTTCTTTGTTTTCAGATTGATTGTAAGCGTATAATCCCTGTAAAACCTTTACTCTGAGGTGCCTTCTGTTTAACATATTTAATAAGAACGATCCCGGGGAAATGATATTCCCGCAATAATAATTTGCATGACCTGCGCTTTTTAAATCAGTATAAATATTTTTTCTGATGAAAAACCGCATGCTGTTTCTGCCGCAAAAGTAGTTTTTTAAAGCACGCAAAGCAAATGTTTCCTTCTCTATTCTCTCTGCAAAAACAATTGGATGTTCTTTTTTACCTGGTAAAAACAGTATTCGAAGCACAGAGTTACAGAAGAAACAAATGTTACCACGCGTTTTTTTAACTTTGCTTACTGCATGAAACATCTCGCTTACCTCAATAAATATTTCTGGAAATACCGCTGGCGATTAATCCCCGGAATCCTGTTTGTTATTATTTCTAACATTTTTGGCGTGCTGCCTGCGCCTGTTATCCGGCTTTCTTTTGATCTGGTGACTGAAAATATTAGCATTTATCACTTGTACCATGGTTTTGAAAGGCAAAAAATTATATACAACTTATTGGGAGATAGTTTGCTTTTATTTGGTGCAATCGTTTTGTTAATGGCCGTTTTACGAGGATTGTTTCTGTTTTTTATGCGTCAAACCATTATCCTGATGTCCAGGCATATTGAATACGATTTAAAGAACGAAATTTACGCCCATTATCAGTTGTTGTCTCTTGCTTTTTACCGTAGAAACAATACCGGCGATTTAATGAACCGCGTAACCGAAGATGTAAGCCGCGTGCGGATGTATTTAGGCCCAAGCATAATGTACGCTATTAACACGGCAGTGCTATTTTTAATGGTAATTTATGCCATGCTGCTGGTAAATGTCCGGCTGGCCATATTTAGTTTATTGCCGCTGCCTGTCCTTGCTTTGGCTATTTATTTAGTAAATACGGAAATTAACCATCGCAGCGAACGCATACAGGAACGCCTTTCTGGTTTGTCCAGTTTTGTACAGGAAAGCTTTTCAGGCATCAGGGTGATCAAATCTTATGTGCGCGAAAATTTTATTACCGGCAGTTTTCGTACAGAAAGCGAGGCGTATAAAACCGATTCGCTTTCGCTGGTAAAAGTGCAGGCTTTATTTTACCCTGTAATGCTTTTGTTGGCCGGAATGAGCACGCTAATTACCGTTTATGTTGGCGGAATTGAAGTAATGAAAGGCAATATCACAGCCGGAAATATTGCCGAGTTTATTGTTTACGTAAACCTGCTCACTTTTCCGGTTTTATCGCTGGGCTGGGTTACTTCGCTTATTCAACGTGCAGCAGCATCACAAAAAAGGATTAATGAGTATTTGCAAACGGTATCAGAAATTGATCAGCCTAAAGCACCAGAAATAGATATTAAAGGAAATATTGAATTTAAAAACGTAAGCTTTACTTATCCGGATACCGGAATTACTGCCTTAAAAGAAGTATCGTTTTCTGTTGCACCGGGAGAATTGATTGCGATTATCGGACGGACAGGTTCCGGAAAATCAACCATAGCAAATTTATTAATGCGGATGTATGATTGTACTTCGGGCGAGATTTTGATTGATGGAAAACCAATCCAAACTTTAAACCTGGAAAATTACCGTGCGCAAACCGGTTTTGTTCCGCAGGAAGTTTTTCTTTTTTCGGATACGATTGCTAATAATATTGCTTTTAGTGTTGATAAAATGGATATGCCGCGTGTAGAACAAGCTGCCCGAAGTGCTGCCGTTTATGATAATATTGCTGCCTTTGATGAAGGTTTTTTAACGATGATCGGCGAGCGTGGCGTAACGCTTTCGGGCGGACAAAAACAGCGGGTTTCTATTGCGCGTGCTGTTTTTAAGCAACCAAAAATCCTGATTTTTGATGATTGCCTTTCGGCAGTAGATACCAAAACAGAAGAAGAAATTTTAAACAATTTAGGCGAAGTAATGCGTGGCAGGACCAGTTTATTAATTGCACACCGCATTTCTACCATTAAAAATGCCGATAAAATTATTGTTTTAGATAACGGGAAAATTGTGGAACAGGGAACGCATAATGAGCTTATCAACCTGAAAAAAGTTTATTTTGAATTGTACGAAAAGCAGTTGCTGGAAGAATCTGAAAGTGTAAATTAACGAACAGAAACTTTATTAAGTATCGCTACGTAAAAATAATTGTGCACATGCATTGCTTTTTTCTTTTATACTTTTAAAAAAGCATTATATTTATCGCAGTCAAATTAATGTAAACTAATGCAAATGGGAGATTTTGATAACAGAGACCGCGAAGAGGTCTATTCAAAAAAGGTAAGAGCAGGAAAAAGGACTTATTTTTTTGATGTAAAAGCAACACGTTCCAACGATTATTACATCACGGTAACAGAAAGCAAAAAACGCTTGGAAGATGGCGTTTTTGTAAAACACAAAATTTTTCTGTATAAAGAAGATTTTGAAAAATTTGCAGAAGGATTAAAAGAGACAACCGATTACATTAAAGCCCACCAGGAAGTAGCCGAAAAACGCTATGAATTTGCAGAAAGCAATGAAAGCAGCAAAATTGCTGATGATTTTTCTTTCGAAATATAAATTGCCTACTATCTAAACCTTATCAATAAAAAAAAATCCTGCTGATGAAGCAGGATTTTTTGCATTATTCGTTTCTTCGTTTTTTGTTTCAGCCTTTCCTCCTCTTACATCTTAACTGAACCGCCAAGTAATGCGGTGATCAAAACCATCAGGTAAAATACGATAAAGGAAATAATTAGTATTCCCCAAAACCGAAAATACGATTTTAATTTTTGAAAAGCAGTATTTAATCTTTCCTGATCGCCAAAAGTAAAGCCATTTTTTAAACTGGCAGCAAACTGAAACAGGTATAAAGAAGGCACAAAAATAAGGATGCCAAAAATAAAATACATAAAACTTAAGCCACTGCTTAATGCTTTTGCATCCAGGCCAGAGCCGTAAGTTTGCTGTAATTTGCCCACTATTGCACCAACCGAAAAAGCGCTGATGATGGTTAACACGCTAAACACAAAACCGGTAATGCTTAAAAAGTGTGCCCATTTGCCAGCTTCGCGCAGATAAGCTTCTGCTTCAAAAGTGATCAGCATTTCGTTTGCTTCGCCTGCTGCTTCTGTATTTTCTAATTCTTCCATTTTTTAATTTTTTCCGTTGATATAACAATTATTGCCGATACTGTTTTTATCCTATAAAAGTTTGCCTTGCATAATTAATACGGCTATCGAAAAATAAATAACCAAACCCGTTACATCTACCAGCGTTGCCACAAATGGTGCGGAAGATGTTGCCGGGTCTGCCCCTAATTTTTTAAGCAGCAAAGGAAGCATGGAACCGGCCAGCGATCCCCATAAAACAACACCAATGAGCGAAAAGCCAACTGTAAACGCAACCAAAAGCCAATGCGGACCATAAATATGGGTAAAAAAAGTCCAGGCATAAATCCTGAAAAAACCAAGAATACCCAGTGTTACGCCAAGTAACAGTCCCGATAAAATTTCGCGCCGCATTACTTTCCACCAGTTTGCCACCGTAACCTCTCCTAAAGCCATTGCCTGGATAATCAAGGTTGATGCCTGCGAACCGCTATTGCCTCCGCTCGAAATGATTAAAGGCACAAACAAAGCAAGCACAACGGCTTTGGCTATTTCATCTTCAAAAAAAGCCATTGCAGTTGCTGTTAACATTTCGCTTATAAATAAAATGACTAACCAACCTACCCGTTTTCTTACCAGCTTTAATAATGGCATATCCAGATAAGGTTCGTCTAAAGCTTCTGTACCACCTATTTTTTGTATATCTTCTGTATATTCTTCGTTTGCAATCCACAAAATATCATCTACTGTAACTATTCCCAGCAAAATGTTTTCCTGGTCTGTTACCGGTAAAGCTACACGGTTGTTCATCCGGAAAACATTGATAGCTTCTTCCTGCGGGTCGTGTACATGTAATGAGATCAGCCGGTCGTCCATTAATTCGCTGATGGGTGTTTCCGGGTCAACTAATAAAATATCCCGGATACGGATATCATCGAGCAAAATTCCATGATCGTCAATTACATAAATTACATCTATCGTTTCAGAGTTTTTACCATAACGCCTTATATGCGCCAATACCCTGTTTACATTCCAATGTGATTTTACAGCAATATAATCAGGCGTCATTAAACGTCCAATACTGTTCTCCTCGTAACCCAGCAATGCAAGTGCTTCTTTTCTTTCTGCTGGCGGCAGCAGGATAATTAGCTTTTTTACAGCATCGCCATGCAGTTCTTCAAATAATGCCGTTCGGTCATCCGGCGGCAATTCTGTAATTAACTCGGTAACTTTTGGCCCCGAAAGTTTTTTAATGATCCGTTCCTGCGTAGGAAAATCCAGGATACGGAAAACATTAACCGCACGGTTGATCGATAACGTTTCTATAAATGTGGCCGCATGTTCCGGTAATTCATCAATCCAATGCTCAACCTCCGAAATATTCAGGTTGTCCAAGTATTCTTTTAATTCTGCTTCTTTGCCGCTTTCCAGCAAGCTTTCAATTTCCGCTATGTTTTCCTCCATTTAACAATATTTTATTTTGATGCCCTTCGGAAACCGTGGCAAAAATCGTTTAAATTTTTGAATTAGAAAGGCTATTTACTTGCTATCTTTGCCGCAAATTTTACAACAGCATCGAACATAATAAAAACACAAGCTGATGCTGTTTTTACAAGATAAAAATTAACAAATATGGGATTACAATGCGGGATTGTAGGTTTGCCTAACGTAGGAAAATCGACCTTGTTTAACTGCTTATCCAATGCAAAAGCACAGGCAGCCAACTTTCCTTTTTGCACAATAGAGCCAAATGTAGGCGTAATTACTGTTCCGGACGAACGCCTGACTAAACTGGCTGAACTGGTAAATCCGCAACGTGTTGTACCTAATGTGATAGAAATTGTTGACATAGCAGGATTAGTAAAAGGCGCCAGCAAAGGCGAAGGTTTAGGCAACCAGTTTTTGGGAAACATACGGGCAACCAATGCCATCATCCATGTTTTAAGATGTTTTGATGATGATAACGTTATCCATGTGGATGGTTCTGTTGATCCGATTCGGGATAAAGAAATTATCGATACAGAATTGCAGTTGAAAGATTTAGATTCTATCGACAAAAAACTGCAAAAAGTAGAACGCGCAGCCAAAACCGGCGATAAAGAAGCTAAAAAAACGTTTGAAGTTTTAACTGCTTACAAACAGCATTTGCTTTCCGGAAAGTCTGCACGTACTGCTCCTGTTGCAATAGAAGACCAGGAATTTGTGGAAGATTTGTTTTTGCTTACGCTTAAACCAGTAATGTACGTTTGCAATGTTGATGAAGCTTCCGTAAATACCGGAAATGCTTATGTAGAAAAAGTAAAAGCTGCCGTTGCTGATGAAAATGCGCAAGTGTTAATTATTTCGGCACAAATAGAATCAGAAATTGCACAACTGGAAAGCTACGAAGAGCGACAGATGTTTCTGGAAGATTTGGGTTTAACCACTTCCGGCGTTAGTCAGCTAATTAAAGCAGCTTACAGTTTGTTAAACTTAGCTACTTATTTTACTGCGGGCATACAGGAAGTTAGGGCATGGACAATTACAAAAGGGTTTACCGCACCACAGGCAGCAGGCGTAATCCATACAGACTTCGAAAAAGGTTTTATCCGCGCCGAAGTTATTAAGTATGATGATTTTGTAAAATTAGGTTCGGAAGCAGCTTGTAAAGAAGCCGGAAAACTCAGCGTAGAAGGTAAAACTTATATTGTACAGGACGGCGATATTATGCACTTTCGTTTTAATGTTTAAGAACTTTGCCGCATCAGCAGGAACTTATATATTTGTGCCCCGATGCTTCTTTTAGCAGCATAAAATTGCACTCGTAGTTCAATGGATAGAATGTGAGATTCCGGTTCTCATGATATAGGTTCGATTCCTATCGAGTGCACATCTTCAAAAACCCTTATAATTAAATTTATAAGGGTTGGTTTTATAATCAAACTTGTAAAAAAAGCCTGGTAAAAGAAGCATAGAAATACTTCTGAAACCAAAAGTAATTACATGATAAACCTATAGCCTGTTTGCAGGTTTAAAGCTTCATCTTTGTTAATAAAATAAATGATGCCTGCAGTTTTACAATCATCCTTATTAATAAATTCGATTGAAGTACCCCAAAAAGTAAAACCAAGAATATTGGTGCTGATGACGTTAAAAACGTTTAAAACCGTGCAGTATTGATCTGGATTCATATTTTTTGGCTTAATATTTCAGATAATACTTCTTTGTACGGGCTTTTTTTCAACAGGTTAAAAATTTTTATCTTTTAAAGTTCGATTTGAGCTACAGCGATAAGATTAGTGATAGTTGAACAAATACTAAAAAAGAGGGCATAAAAGAAGCATCGAAATAATAGCTATTCTTTTTGAACTACAGCTTGTTCAGGCCGCTTGCGCGAAGTACAGATTTTTCCCCAAAACGATTACGGATCTTATCCATTGCTTCGTACAATTTCATATTTTCCGTTTTTTCGGAAAACAAATCCATCTGATATTCTCCCTGAAGCAGATGGCTTAATTTCACGCCGATTAAACGTACTTGCAAATTAGGGTTGTACGACTTACGGAAAAGTTCTTTTACGGTTGTTAAAATAACATGGTCGGCAGCGGTATAGCTGATAATAGTTTGTTTGGTTTCGGTAGAAAAATCAGCATAACGAATTTTTACCGTAACGCAACCACTTAATTTTTTTTGCTGCCGAAGTTGAAAGGCGATTTTCTCTGTCATCCGCACCAGTTCGCTTTGCAAAAATTCTACATTTAAAGTATCACTTTCAAAAGTATTTTCTGTACTGATGCTTTTACGTTCAGAATAAGGTACAACCGGCGAATCATCAATTCCGTTTGCCCGTCGGATTAAATCAAAACCACCTTTTCCAAACCTTAATTCCATTAAAGCCGGGTTTGCTTCGCTTAATTCTTTTAAAGTGAAAATACCCATTTTCCTGATTGAAACTGCTGTTTTTTCTCCAATTCCAGGCATTCGCTCAATTTTTAAAGGAGCCAGAAATTGCCTTTCTTCACCATGTTTTACTTCGATTTGTCCATCAGGTTTTACTTCGTTGGTTGCTATTTTGGAAATGAGTTTGTTGGATGCTAGCGCGTAAGAAATAGGCAAACCGGTTTCTTTTACCACGGTTTGCTTCAATTCTTTCGTAAACTGGCTGCAACCAAAAAAACGGTCCATACCAGTTAAATCCATATAAAATTCATCAATGCTGGCTTTTTCGAGAACAGGGACACGTTCCCGAATAATTGAAGTAACTAAGCGGGAATAATGGCTATAACTTTCAAAATCGCCACGAACACCAATTGCTTGCGGACAAAGTTTTCGGGCTTGTTTAATGGGCATAGCACTATGTACGCCAAAAACCCGGGTTTCGTAACTGCATGCAGCAACAACACCGCGATCTGTAGAGCCGCCAACAATAACCGGTTTACCAATTAGCGAACTATCCTTCAACCGTTCTACGCTAACGAAAAACGAATCCAGATCAAAGTGCGCAATAAATCGTGGGTTTGGTAGCTCAGCCATATCAGTTTAAGATACAGCTAAATTACTAAATCCTTTAGTGTATCAGGAAGCTTTTTTTAAGCGATGGATAACTTCTATCATCGAGCGCGAGTTATGGTAAGGGCATTTCCAAACACCCACTTTATCTTCTCCCGGCATCAATGTGTAATCATCTTTCAATCCCCAGACCCATTCTCCTTTTTGACTATCGATGATATGAAAATGAGTAAAGTTCCAAACCTTTTCAAACTGATCAAAAAACTGCTGTTCGCCGGTTAACTGCCAGGCATTTAAAAAGCCAACCATTGCTTCTGCCTGCACCCACCAGTGCCGGTCTTTAATTAAATGGTCATGCTCCGGCTCGTATTCATAATACATCGAACCATCCGGGTCTAAACCGCTTGCTGCTGCGCGCGCCATCGCTACAGATACTTCTTTTACCTGCATAATTATTGCTTCGTCTTCGAGCACTTCAGCAGCTTCCAACAACAACCAGGAACCTTCAATATCATGTCCGTAAGAAATAATCTCCGATTTTGGCTGCCAGTTTTCATCCAAAAATAAGATTAAACGATTGGCTTTTGGATCGATAATATGTTTCAGAAAATCATTGATTAAACCACAGATTTGCTTCTCCAGAAACTCATCTTTCCAAATACGGTACAAATTGGTATATGCTTCCAAAACATGCAAATGCGTGTTCATGGTTTTTTTCTCGTTGGCATCTTTCGCACTTAAACGCAAATCGGGCAATTCTTTCCAATCTTGCGCAAAAGCTTCCAGGTAACCGCCTTTCTCCTGGTCAAAGCTGTGCTTTTCTATATCAGCAAATAACTGTTTGGCTAATGCCAATGCACTTTCATCTTTACAGGCTTTGTAATATTCTGCCAAGCCATAAATGGTGAACGATAGCGCATAAATCTGCTTTTTAGTATCCAGCGGGTTTCCTTCAAAATCTACCGTCCAATAAACGCCTCCGTAATTCTTATCAACAAAGTAATTGCGGATATAATCATAACTTCTTTTGGCGAGGTTTAAATAAACCGGTTTTGAATTTTGATTATAAGCGGCCGAAAAACTCCATAAAATACGCGCATTTAACACCGAACCTTTTGGCGCTTCCGGCTCTACTTTGTTTTCGTGGTTTATTTTACCGTAAAAGCCGCCGTTCTGATCATCCGGTGTATAAGTAATCCAGTAATTTAAAATACTATCAAGTTCTCTTTGGAAAGCAGTAATATCGTACATCCGTTTATTACAAATTTTTGGTGTAGATGGAAGGCTTCAGTTTATTTTGAAAGATCATTTTCGGATCAGCATAAAACTTCTTAAAGTCGGCCTCACTTGTCTGGCCAGGATAAGGTGCAAAATAATGTTCTTCTTTCCAATTCCTCCAGGTAAGTACGTAAGATGTTTTAAATTGAGAGATAACTGGAAGTAATACATTTGTCCACCATTGCGGGTCAGGAATACTCTGATAGCCAGCTTCTGTTAATGCCGGAAGTTTATGATGTTCCTGTGCTACTTTTTCTAAAATTTGATAACGGTTGTCCAGGTCCTGTTTAAATTTCGCTGCATCTTTGGCCATGTAAGCATCAAAGCCAATAATATCAACATAACCGTCTCCGGGATAACGCTCCATATAATCATTTTCAGTTGCATAATCAGCAGCAGAATAAGCTATTATCAAATTATGCAAGCGTTTTGTTTCACGTAGGTAATTAATTGTAAAACGCCATAAAGCAATATATTCTTCAGGTGTACATTCTTTTTTTCCCCACCAAAACCAGCTGCCTGTATGTTCGTGCAGCGGACGGAATATTACCGGGATCATCTCCCCTTTCGGCCCTTTTAACTGATTTACAAAAACGGCAAACTTATCTAAGTATTTTACAAAAGCATCATGATGATCTCCGCCAGGAATAATTTGTTTAACAGTTGCAGTTGGCGTGCTCCAGGCAGTTGCGCCAGTAACCGGATCGTTAAAATGCCAGCTGAATTCATTGATCCCGCCGCGGCTATATACTTCTTTTACGTATGAAATTATGTTCTTAAAAGGCACGCCGTCCAGGTTTTTCGCACTGTCTAATTCCAGATGGCCTAATTCCCAGCCATATAACCCGGGATAAGAACCGGTAACACTTTTAATATCAGAGCGGCCTTTTTCGTAAGCCCAGCCTACACCGTAAGCCAAATCATCCTGATGGCCAAAAATTACATTTGTTTGCGCCAGCTTTTGCATGTTGCTGTACAAAATACGCGTTTCTTTGGTAGCATTTTTATCTGCTGGTAAAACATTCTGGGCAAATAGATTAACGGCAGTGCCTGTCATTCCTAAAAACAATAAGCCTGTGGCTATCACTTTCCATAATTTATTCATAAATTTTAATAAGCTGTATTTGTTGTAAAACCAGGTTTTTATATCCTTCAAAATTATTATTATACCGCTTTTTTTAATAATGCTTTTTTAACAATTTTTATGCGGATAAAGTATTTTTTTTACAACTTTATTAATAATATTTACGTTTATTACTTAATACTATTTTAACCTTTTTTTTAACCATTTTTATAGCAAATAAATTTATAAATCTTTTTAAAGATAATTTATGCATACAAATGTTATAAGGGAAATAACACCATTAACGCAAAGTGATTGCTTCACTTTATTTTCGAGGGTGAAGAAGAAGTTTGACTTCCCGCTTCATTATCACGAAGAGTATGAACTAAATTTAATATTGAACGCCAAAGGTGCAAAACGCATTGTTGGCGATCATATTGATCAGATTGATGACCTGGAACTGGTTTTTATCGGTCCAAACCAATATCATGCATGGTTTACACATCATTGCGAAAGTGAAGAAATTACAGAAGTAACTATCCAGTTTCACAAAGATCTATTTGACGATAAATTACTGAAAAAGAACCAGCTAAGCTTTATCCGTAATATGCTGGAACGTTCTCAGCGCGGCATTTCCTTTTCTAAAAGTACCATTCAACGCCTAAAGCCGCGTATATTGGGTTTGAGCCAGAAAAGTGGCTTTGATTCGGTATTAGAACTTTTATCAATTTTGCATGATCTCTCCATTTCAAGAAATATGCAAACTTTATCTGATGCTGCATTTAACAACGAACAATCGCACTATAACAGCCGCAGGATAGAAAAGGCGTTTGAATACATGAATGCAAATTTTAACCGGGAAATAAGTTTGGCTGAAGTTGCCAAAATTGCCAATATGCCCGAAGCTTCTTTTAGCAGGTTTATTAAAAAACGTACCGGTATTACTTTTATTGATAGTTTGAACGAGATCCGATTGGGGCACGCTTCGCGGATGTTGATCGACACGACACAAACCATTGCAGAAATTGCTTATAAATGCGGCTTTAATAACATCTCTCATTTTAACCGGATTTTTAAGAAGAAGAAAGTTTGCACACCAAAAGAATTCAGGGAAAATTATTCTGGCAGCCGGATTTTTGTTTGAGGTTTTTATGGCGATAAAAGAAGCATCCGCAATAAAAAATTAAAAGAGCTTCTTCCGAAAATTAATTTTTTAGAAGAAGCCCATGCTGTTTTTATCGTATAAATTTTTGGTTTTGCTGCACTTGTTTATAAATTGATTTTACAGTTGCAGCAGAGGTAAAGCCATCTTCCGGAGTGTTGATCACATAATCCACCAATTGGTCAATTGTGCTTGTTGCCACATGCATTCGCGTATCAGAAGAAGCGTAATAAATAAAGACTTTGCCATCTTCATCAGCAATCCAACCATTGCTGAAAACTACGTTTGATACATCTCCAATACGTTCCTCACCTTCAGGCGCTATAAAATAACCGTTTGGTTTGTGGGTAACTTTAGTCAGGTCTTGTAAATCCGTCATAAACATATACAAAACATAACGCAAGCCAGCAGCAGTATTACGCACACCGTGTGCTAAATGCAACCAGCCTTTTTCTGTTTTGATTGGTGCAGGGCCTAATCCGTTTTTAGCCTCGTAAACCGTGTGATACACTTTTTTATCAACCACAATTTCCTCAGCTACAATTGCCGGGTTCATGGAATCTGATATGCCGTAACCAATTCCGCCACCGCTTCCGGCTTCAATAAAACTATCTTGCGGACGAGTGTAAAAAGCGTATTTTCCATCCACAAATTCTGGGTGCAAAACCACGTTTCGCTGCTGAGGAGAAGGTGTTTTAAGATCCGGCAAACGTTCCCATGTTTTTAGATCATGTGTACGGGCAATACCGCATTGTGCAACAGCCGAAGATTGATCTCCAGGCTTAGCAGCAGGATCGCGGCGTTCGGTGCAAAATAAACCGTAAATCCAGCCGTCTTCATGCTGTACCAAACGCATATCATAAATATTGGTATCAATAGGGTTTGCCCCTTGCGGCATTTCTATCGGATAATCCCAGAAACGGAACTGATCAATGCCATTAGGGCTTTCTGCGATAGCAAAAAATGATTTACGGTCTGCACCTTCTACCCGAACTGCTAAAACATATTTACCTTCAAACTTAATGGCACCAGCGTTAAAAGCGGCATTAATACCAATTCTTTCCATCAGGAAAGGATTAGTCTCCGGATTCAGGTCGTACTTCCAGAAATACGGAACGTGCGCAGCGGTTAAAACAGGATATACATATCGACTGAAAATTCCATTTCCAACTTCGGCCTCTTTATTTTTTTGATCTATTAATTGCTCGTAATTGCTTTTAATGGCAGTTAATCTTGCATCAAAGTCTGTTGTCATTTAAATTGTATTATTATCTGTATTTTTTAATTCTCTAATTTATCCCACCAGGTTTTTTTCAGTATTAAAACGATGATACCAATCAGCACCACGGTTATGAGCAAAGGCAGTTTCATCCATAAAATCACATACATCGGAAGAATAGTAAAGCAAGCCTGAGCGATAATGCCTAAAACTACGTTGAACATATCCAGTTTAAAGCGTTTATTAGCTTGAAAGGAAGGATTATCAGCCACAACCAATTCATGGATTGGTTTCCAAAAACCCCAAGGCCTAACGGTACGATAAAATTTCTTTAATACTTCCGTATCCGTCGGAGGGGCAGAATACGTTCCGGCAATACAACCGATAATGGAAATTACGAAAAGCATTGGCCAGTTGTACAGATCCAGACTGAAGAATACGGAAGGAAACCAAACTTTTACGTAAGGCAACAGCAAGGCCGATGCAATACCTGCTGCCATTCCCCAAAAAAAGCCATTGGCATTAAAGCGCCACCAATACCATTTTAAAACATTGGCTGCGATATATCCGCCATATAATCCGCCTACAATCCATTGCAAAACGCTGTTTACATCTTTTGCAAAAAAGCCTAATACCACGCCTAATATCACCACCACAATTCCCACAATATAATTCATGGAGATAATGGTTTTAGTTGGCGCATTTGGGTTAATGTATTTTAAATAGATATCATTTACCACGTAAGCTTGTGCCGCATTCAGCGTACCGGAAAAAGTGCCCATAAAAGCACCAAGCAAACCGGTCAATACAATTCCAAGAATACCTACTGGTAAAAAGTTATTGATCGCTCCGGGTAATATTTTTTCAAAATCTGTCCCGCCCCCCGGTGCTGCCAAGTCTAACTGATTATAATATAACAAGGCTAAAACAGTTAAACCAATCACCATAGAATAGCGAATAGGCAACAACATGATCGATACAAAGCCAGTCATTTTAGAAGCATCTTTTGGCGATTGTGTGGAAAGCATTTTCTGCATGTCGTAATTTGGGGCCGGTCCAGCCCAGCTTGCAAAAACGCCTTTAAACAACATCATCATAAAGAAGATGCCGAACAAACCAAAACCGTCATCTGCGATTTTCTTATTGGCATCGGGTACAATATGTGACCAGTCTATATTTAAATGCCAGCCAAAGAACGGGTTGCTCCATCCTGCCGGAACATGAAGTGCTTGTCCGCCGCTTCCATGTAAATGAACCATTGCAATTACAGCAATAGCAATACAACCAACCGTCATGATAGCGTATTTAATTACATCTCCCAAAACAATACTGTGCATGCCGCCCAAAATGGAGTAAAACATGGCAAACAGCGTAAAGATGATGCCATAGAAATGCGCTACATATTCTGGTGCGACATGAAAAGGAACGTAAGCTTCGATCAAATTCCAGGGAACAAAAATCTCGATAAACTTTCCAAGTCCGATAAAACCGTAAGCCAGGAACCCCAGGCAACCGATCAAAGCAAAAGCTACCGTTACGTTGTGGGATGCCTTTACGTTTTTACCAACCGTACCAAAACGGGTTGCCAGCCATTCTGCACCAGTATCGGCATTGGAACGCCGGAGCCATTTCGCCAGGAACATCATATTAAAAACCTGGTTAAATACCGGCCATAACCACGGGATCCAGATACTTTTTAACCCATAAACGAAGCATAGCGCAACCATCCACATGGTTCCGCTAATGTCGAACATGTCCGATGCATCGCTCAAACCCAGCATGTACCAGGGCAGTTTTTTGCCGCCCATCAGGTAGCTTTCTTTATTCTCGCTGGCTTTTTTGCGCATATACCAGCCGATCATCAGCATGAGGACCAGATAGGCAATCAGGATGGATACATCCAATAATCTTAATTTCATTTATTTCTGATCGGCTTATTTTTGGTTAGTAAAATTTTGAATGATCTTCCAGGTAGCATTATCTGTGGTAAAAACAGCATTCAGGCCTTGTTCTTCCTGCGGAGGGTCTCCCATAAAATCATCTCCTTCTTTCCAGAAAATTTGCCCCGGAATTGGCCTTGCCGTTCCTCCAAATGCCCAGAAGTTACATCCGGCAATTGCACCTCCGTTTGCTGCGCTGCGCTTCCATTCGTTAAAAATAGCCTCGTAATATTTATCCCTGGAATTTGTAGTTGATTTTGGATCGAAAGATTGCGCATCTCTTGGTAAACCAAATTCTTCCAGCACTAAAGGTTTATTAATGGCTTTAGCAATTGCTTCATGTTGTTGGATATAAGCAACAGATTTGGATATGACCTGCGGCAAACTTGCAACAATGCTGCTGTCACGAAACCAGCCCCAGTTTTTTGGCCAGATGTGAATGGTTAGATAATCAATCGGTTTAAAAGCATGAATAGCCTGAAAAAGCTCCGCAGAACCTTCAGTTCCCTGTGTACCTTCTGTGCCAATGGTAATCAAATGATTTTTGTCCAATCCTTTGATAAAAGTTGCAGCGTTCAAAATCCATTGTTTGTAAGCAGCAACAGCATCCGAACGCATTGGCCGCGGTTCGTTGGCCAGTTCCCAAGCCATGATCGTCGGATCATTGGCGTATTTAATATTGTTGTATTTATTTATGTGCGAAACAATCAGTTTTACCTGTTTATTGTAATCCATCATGCAACTTTCGCAAGTATAAAATTTACTGGTTTCGTTACGTTGTTCGTCCCAGTTCAGCTTTTTCCGCATGGTCGTATCTGTCAATTTGCCGTTCCAGTTCAGGTATTGTAAAAAGCCGCCGCTCCACTCCCAGTTGTTACTTAAAAAAAGTACTGCGTACATGTTGCGCTTGTGCATTTCATTCAGCAAATAATCGAGGCTTTCTAATATTTCAGGTTTAAAAACACCTTGCTGCGGCTGTAAAGGAGGATTTACTCGCTGTACACCGTTTTCTTGTCCTAAACCTTCTGATCCGGCCAGAACACGCAGGTTAGTTACACCTTTTGCCTTTAAAAAATCAAGCTCTTGTTTTAACCTTGCCCTGCCCTGTTCACCTTTTACCGCCTGCAACAAACCACCATACCAATAATTGGTGCCGATGTAATAGTAAGGTTTGCCGGCAATAGTAAACTGACTTCCTTTAGTTTTTACAAAATTTTGCTGTGCAGAAACAGAAAATATCAGCATATTTAAGCAAAGAATAACAATACTGTTTTTAAGCATTCTTTTTGACGGATAAGGTTTATTTGAGGTGAGCAATATATTTTTCAAAGCTAAAGCAGGTTGCTTTAGGTATTTAATAGTGTTTTAACATTTTCTAAGTGAATTTTATGCTTTTGATACTTTTATGCCATAAAAACAGCATCGATACCGGTTGTACCTTCACCAGTTTTTTAACTTTTTAATATAGCTTGCTACTTCCATCGCCATTACCTGATGTTCTGCCATGTTAGGGTGATCGCCGCAGCCATGATTAAACCGCTTGGAAAAGAAATAACTGGAAACGTTTTTATCTCCGCCTTTATTAACGCTTTTTACAATTCCTGTCAGGTAATTTTTAAGCACTTTGGTTAAGGCAAAATCTGCCATCGGACTGGTTAAACAAACAATCGAAGCTTTAGGATAATGGCCGCGAATGGCTTTTATAAAACGGATGTAGTTATCAGCAAACTTCACAGAATCCTGCACGCCATCGTTCTGTCCTAAACAAATCGTTACCACGTCCGGCTGATATTTACTAAAGTTCCATTTAATTGAATCTTCCCTTAAATTAACCTTATCAAAAACCGGCGGCATCACAATTTTCATATCGCAGCAGCTATGCATCAATCCAATACCAGAAACTGCGGTTAAAGCCCATTGCGCATTTAACAACCTGGCCGAAGTTGGGCCATAACTCATGTAAGCATTATGCTGATCGTACCACTGGCCTTTACCGCAATCTACAACCGATAAATCGCTGCCGGTTCCGCAAGTAATCGAGTCTCCTATGTATTCTATTTTATGTTTTGGCTTTGCCGAAAGCGGTAACAGCTGATCACAAATAATTCCGGCAAATTGCAGGTAACCGATGCCGCTTTCTGTATCCTTACAAATGGTAATGATGTGTTCGCCGTTATCTAATCCTTTAAAAACATTTATGGTATCGGTTTTCCCTTTTGTTTGAATGCGATATGGTTTCTGGTTATCAACTGCAATTTCAATGTAGTTATGATTGTTGCCGTACAACACTTCATCATGCACAATAACTTTGCAATTGTTGCCTTTAAACTTTGCCTGAACATAAACGCCTGGCGACCAGAACTTAGGAAGTTTTGGATTAGAAAAATCTATCCGGCCGGTATATTGAATATTTGGATTATCTGCAGAAAATAGTTTACCGCTGCCTTTGCTTTTTGCCTCGGATTGCAGCATTAGCAATGGAAATACTAATGCTGCAAGATAAAACTTTGTTAATTTCATTATCAAAATTTGAATGTTAATTTTTATGGTGTAAACGAAGCATCAAAACATCATGTGCCGCTACTTCTCCTTTTAAGGGTGATTTTGTCGTTCCGGCATCTTTCATCGTCCACAAATTACGAAGCGTGTAAACTTGCTTTTGTGCATCTAATACAGCTTTTGAAAGTGTATCCGTAATCACTTCACTTTTCCAATCGAAATCAACTTTCTGTGCTTTCGTTCCACGATTTAAAAAACAGATTGCCCAGTCGCCGCCTTGCAATGGTTTCAGCCATGTTTCTACACTGTCTTTTACTGAATATTGGTAACCTTGTACGCCCATCGGATCCTGATCAACCGCAATTACTTCTTTATTTTTTAAGATTGCTGCTGTTTGTGCTGACATGTTCCGAATATCATTTCCGGCAATCAGCGGCGCCGCAATCATGCACCACATGGAAAAATGCGCGCGATCTTCATTAGTAGCCATTCCGTTTCCTACTTCCAGCATATCCGGATCGTTCCAATGTCCGGGACCGGCGTACTGGCGCAAACCTTTTTGCATGTCCAGAATTTTCATCACGCCGTTTGCGTGCCAGCTTCCATTGTCTTTAATGCAATCAAAACAGTTGTAAATGTCTCCGGTAGTTCGCCATAATTCACCAACTTTTGACCCCCAGGTCCAAGGTTTGTCTGTTCCCCATTCACAAATACTTAAAACCATTGGCCGGCCTGCTCTTTTTAAAGCTGCTGCTATCGTTTTGTATGCACCTTCTCCTCTTAAACCTTCCGTGTTGCACCAGTCGTATTTCAAATAATCAATTCCCCAGGAAGCGTAAGTTTGTGCGTCCTGAAACTCATAGCCACGGCTTCCCGGCCTACCGCCGCAGGTTTGCGAACCGGCATCAGAATAAATTCCCATTTTTAATCCTTTGGAATGAATATAATCTGCCAAAGCTTTCATCCCCGAAGGAAAACGTTTTGGATCAGGATGAATAAACCCTTGCTGATCTCGGTCGCCGTGCCAGCAATCATCAATATTGATGTAAGTATAACCGGCGTCCTTCATCCCTGAAGAAACCATCGCATCAGCAACCTGCTTAATCAGGTTTTCATCCACATTGCAGGCAAATTTATTCCAACTGTTCCAGCCCATCGGCGGCGTTAATGCCAGGCCCTGGTATTTGGTATAATCCTGCGTGTAATTATTTCCCTGACTATAGGCTGATGCAGCAAAACCTAATACAGCAAACAATAATTTAATTTTCTTCATGTTTAGATTGATATGAACCTTATTTCCATTGATCCGTACGGAATGGAAAAGCAGGTAAGTTTTCACTGTTTATTAAGTTAGCATCTCCGGGATTATCTTCCCAGGCATATCGTACCGCTTCCGGTTTAGATACTTCTTTTGCCGATACTTTTATCGTGTTTTTGTTAACGATTTCTGCCTTTGCCCAATGAAAAACATGATCAGCTCCGGCTATCTGAAATCCGGTTAAAGTAAAACGGTCTTTAATTTTTAGGCCTGTTCCAACTTCAGAAAAATGCACGATAAAAGAAGCATCCTGAATTTGCGCAGACTCAAAGCGCGGGCTAGTTCCAACAATTGGCAAACCATAAACTTTTTCTTCCGCAACTAAAGCCAAACGCCGTCCAACTTCCTGTTTATTTTTGGGATGGATATTTGCTGAGTCGCCCAGATCGATTGCGGTAACCATTGCTGTATTTTTTAGGCTTAAAGCCATATCCTGCGCTTCCCGCAATTCTGCCCACGAAGAGTGCAATTCCGGTTGTTTTAATTTCTTATTTAAACCTGCCAATTGCACATATAGAAATGGAAAATCTCCTTGTTTAAACTGCGTTCGCCAATCGGTAATTAAGCGTTTGAACAAATCTCGATATTGAAAACCTCTGCCTGTGTTAGATTCTCCCTGATACCAGATTACTCCTTTTATCGATAAATTTATGAGCGGGTTGATCATGGTATTGAATAAAACGGAAGGCGCAGTATTTGGCCCGAATTCTTTTTCCGGTCGGCCAGGACCAGTTAACTTATAACCGATTTTGTAAAGCCAGGTACCAACCAAAGAAACCTGGCGGGATGCAGTTTTTAGATAAAACTCGGAAGGTTTTGCACGAAAACCGGCATCGCCGCCATAATTGCTAATGCGAACAGTAATGCTGTTTTTACCAGCGTTAAATGCAGATGCCGGAATTTGATAAGCACGAAATTTCCAGATATCAGGTGTAAAACCTACTTCTGTTCCGTTTACAAAAACACGGTCGCTGTTTTGGATGATACCTAAACTTAACGTTAGGTTTCCGGCTAAATCCGCTGGTGATAATTCCACTTCTTTTTTAAACCAAACAACTCCGTTCAATTGCCAGAATTCATCAATTCCGGTAAATCCCCAGATTTTGGGCATTTCTACTGGTTTAAAATCTTTCGTATCTAAGTTATCTGCTGCCCATAAATACTTTCCATCTTTAGAACCTGCGTCAGAATTTTCAAATTTTTCCGTCCAGGCTTTAGCCAGCGGACGATGGGCTTGATTGAAAGAAGCTGTATCAAAAGTAGCAGTTTGCTTTGCTTTTTCGCCAAAAGTTGTTTCTCCGGACAATCCGTCCGGACTGATCCAAGTTTCGGCAACCGTTCCGCCCCAGCTTGCACTAATCAATCCAATTGGGACATTTATTTTTTGCTGAAGGTCTCTCCCAAAAAAGTAACCAACAGCACTAAAATAAGCAGCAGTTTGCGGTGTACAGGCAGACCAATTTCCATGCGTATCTTCCAACGGCTGCAAATGCACTTTTTTTTCTACCGAAAACAATCTGATTTTTGGATAGTCTGCGTTTTTAATTTCTGTTTCGGCGTTGATTACATCATTCAACCCAAACTCCATGTTAGATTGCCCCGAGCAAATCCATACATCACCAATCAGAATATCATCCAACGTAATGCTGTTTTTACCATGCAAAATCATTTGAAACGGCCCGCCGGCTTTCATTGCCGGTAATTCTGTTTGCCATTTTCCGTTTGCATCGGTTTGCGTTTTAACCGTTCTCTTATTAAAACTGATGGTTATATTTTCCGAAGGATCGGCATAACCCCAAATCCTGATGGGCTTTTCTCGCTGTAAAACCATATGGCTGTTAACCAAAGCAGGCAAACGAATGTCAGCACGTGTACTTAAAGCAAGAGCTATTAATAAGGAAAACAATAATCCTTTTTTCATGGTAAATTTTGTTTTTTAGCTTTTTTCAGAAGTGGTTTTGCTTATCAAAAAACACTGCTAAAAGAAGCATCCATCATCAGGTTTTATCCTGATTAATACTGAAAATTCGTACTTAAATCAGCAATTGCTAATTTGAATTCGCCTGGTTCGGTAACGCGTTTTAAATCGTAATTAATAAAAGACAGTTTTTCTTTGTTGATGGTAAACGTTACTGTTTTGGTTTGACCTGGTTGCAATTCGATCTTTTCAAACGCGCGCAAACGTTTAAATTCTGGTGTAATAGACGCAACCAGATCGCTTACATACATTAATACAGATTCTTTTCCGGCAACTTTACCTGTATTGGTTACATCTACCGTTACCATAATATTTCCTTTTTCAGGAAGCTTGTTGCTGCTCAATTTCAGGTTACTGTATTTGAAAGTAGTATAGCTTAAACCAAAGCCAAATTCCCATTGCGGATCATAACCTGCAACTTCGCTGGCTTCTTTGTTCTCTGTGTATTTGCGATAGTAGTTGATCAAACTATTGGTAGAACGCGGGTAAGTGTAAGGCAAACGACCGCTTGGGTTTATTTTTCCAATTAATGCATCAGCTACTACATTTCCGCCTTCGTTACCTAACAAATAGGTATGCAGCACGGCAGTTGTACCAGGTTCTATGGCAGAAATTATACGCGGCCGGCCTTCTGCCAATACCAAAACAATCGGTTTTCCGGTTTTAGCCAATGCAGTAGCTAAAGCAATTTGTGGTGCAGAAATAGTCAGGTCGCCAATATTTCCCGGTGTTTCGGTATAGCTATTTTCTCCTAAACATAAAACAATTACATCAGCACGGGTAGCTTTGTCAACTGTTTCATCAATGTTGATAGCTTTATCAAAAGTTACACCTTCGCTATAATCTACTTTGTCTTTTCCAAAAACATTTTGGATAGCTTCCAAGATTGTATTTTTATCTTTTTCGGTTTCATCGCTGTTATTGCCCTGCCAGTTTCGGCTCCAGCCACCATTTAATGAACGCATGGTATTTGCAGTTGGCCCGCTTACCAATAATTTTTTTCCTCTTGAAATAGGCAGAAAGTTATTTGTATTTTTAAGTAAAGTAATGCATTCGGCAGCAGCATCGTAATTTACTTTGTTATGTGCAGCGCTGTTTACATCAGGGTAATCATTGGCATTACCAATTGGATTGTTAAACAAATCAACTTCATATTTTACTTTTAAGATTCGGCTAACAGCATCGTTAATTCGTGCCATAGAAACCTTACCTTCTTTTACGTCCTGCAATAAATCTTCGGTAAAAGTATAATCAGTAGGAACCATGCTCATGTCAATACCGGCATTAATAGCGATAGCGATAGCATCTTTATCATCCTTAGCTACGTGATGGCGCAGATACAGGTATTGAATATCCTGCCAGTCGCTTACTGCAAAACCTTTAAAGCCCAGTTCACCTTTTAAAATATCTGTTAATATATGATGACTGGCGTGCACCGGAACACCATTAATTTCTGAACTGTTTACCATTACTGTTTTTGCACCTGCTTTTACAGCGGCAGCAAATTGCGGCAGGAAATACTCACGCATTTCCCGTTCCGGGATCCATGCCGGCGTACGGTCATGGCCGCTTAAAGGCATACTGTAGCCCATATAATGTTTTAAACAGGCGGCAACGTGGTATTTATCTTCTACCAATTCGTTTCCCTGGAAACCATTAATGGTGGCGAGGCCCATTTGCGTTCCGAGATATGGATCTTCGCCAAAAGTTTCCCAAATGCGAGGCCACATCGGCTGGCGGCCTAAATCTAACACCGGACTAAAAGTCCAGGGGATAAAAGAAGCACGTGTTTCATAAGCAGAAATTTGAGAAGCTTTACGGGAAACTTCCGGGTTAAAAGAAGCAGCCTGAGCAATTTCCTGTGGAAATAATACTGTTTCTAAAGTATAATTATTCCCTCGTATGGCATCGATACCATATAAAACAGGAATTTTCAGACGTTCCTGTAAAGCCATTTTTTGTACCGCTTCAATCAGTGCATGCCAGTTTTCCCGGGTTTGTGCATTTCCGCCTACGTTTAATAATGAACCTACTTTGTATTTTTTGATACAGGTAGCAAGTTTATCCATATCAATTTGGTGTGGTTCAACCACTCTTCCGTTCTCTGTTTTCAATAAAAACTCGATCGAAATCTGCGTCATTTGCCCAACTTTTTCTTCGAGCGTCATTTGCGAAACTAAGGCTTTTACTTTTTGGTCAATATCTGTTGAAGTAAGTTTTTTTTGAGCCTGTATTTTAGGTACAACAAGGGCAAGGATTGAGAAGAGAAGGATTTTTTTCATACAATGTTTTAGGTGATAAAAGAAGCATATAAAACCTGTTTCAAATTTTAAAACAACTTAGAAGCATCATTTTATTTTTATCATTAGTTGAATAAAAAGGAAAAAGCCATCGTTAACAGATAGCTTTTTCCTTTTTGATTTTATGATTAAAACTTAATTACTAATTGTAATCTCTGATTTATTTAAATAAATTTTGTTAAAATCCTGTTATTTAACAAACATCACTTCATCAAAATAAAGTGTTTCATTTACATCTCCGCTCATTCCTTGTAGGAAAAAACGCAGTGTAGTAGCAGTTTTTCCGGTTTCCCAGAAATTTAATGATGTTGTTGTTGAAACTGTTGCCGCATTTGTAAGCGGAATCTTATAATAAGTCCAAACATTTTTAGGAGCTTTAATTAGTTGAGCCGCATATGCATTGGCATTCTGAACTTGATTATCGCCACCTTTCATTTTATCACCCACGAGAACCAGCGTATGATCTGCTACTCCGCCTTTTACCCAGAACGTTAAATATTTATAAGATATATCATAGGTAAAGCTTGGATAGTAGTTAGCAAAGCCTTCAATTTGCCAACCACCAGCAGGATAAGTTGCCACAAAAGAGCCTAATCCAGATTTTGAAGGTGCATTTGCCGAAGGGCCAGAAGGGCTTGCCCATGAATTGGTAGTCCATGCATTTTGTAAAGCACCATTTGCAAATATCTGATAAGCTTTATCTATATTGATAAACTCAAGTGTAGAAGCCGTATGCAAAGAATTAGTACCAGAAGTATAAGTAAACGACAAAACTGCCCTTGAAACAGTACTGGAAGGCATTTTTACTATCATTGAAGTATCTGTTTTAGAAACTATTGTAACAGCATCAGTAGTATTTTGTAATTTGATAGCTGTTACAAAGCTCAAGCCAGTTCCTTTAAGGCTTATTTGTGTACCTGATGTGAAATTATAATCTGATGCTGACGTTACAGAAGGCGCCGGCGGCAGCGTAGTAAAACTATAAGTAACAGAACCGTACAGCGTAGTGATAACTAATGTATTAGATTGCGGCTGAACGTATGGTGTATTAGACGGAATACTAAATATAACCGAATTATCAGAAGCAAGTGCTCTGTTAAATATCACATTAATACCGTTAAGCGTAATCTTGGTTACGCTTCCTAAGTGAGTACCTATAGCAGCATAATAATTCCCTATTTTACCTGTAGTAGTAGTTGAATCAAACGCAGTAACTACCGGATTAAGATTTTGCTGAACAACAACAGAATCTGTACCATTACTTTTATAATAATGATAAGTTGAGGTTCTTGATGAATCAATTGTTGATTTACTGATTGTCCTCACACTGCTAATGGTCGGTGTTCCGTTGCTTCCAACCAATACACCATTCTTTGTATCCTTTTTACAAGAAGCGAATGCTAATATCAACGCACTGGCTAATATTAAATGATATTTTATTTTGCTAATCTTTTTCATATATCTATTAATATACTTTATTTAAATACATACGGAACTGGTGCCTTTACCAGATTTGGATCTGCTGTAACTTCGTTAATTGGTACAGGAAACCAGAAATAAGTAGGCGTAATCTTCACACTGTAAATAGTATAATCCCTGTAACCTGCAGCAGCGGTACCTCCGCTTGAATCTCCTCTTTCCTGGTTTTTAATAATATTAGTTGCAACAGGGTGGCTGGCAGGTTCCGGATGAGCCATGGCATTAAACCCATCTATACGCCCTAAATCAAACCAGTAATCCTGCTCCAAAGCAAACTCCAAACGGCGCTCTCTTAAAAGGTCTTTATAAGAAAAACTGGTTATTGTAAGCGCACCAGCCCGGTTTCTTACCATGTTAAGATATTTTAATGCAGTTGCATCCGTGCTTGTATAACCAGTATCAATACCTTTGCTTGGACCTACAGCAGCTTGTTGTCCCATAATAGCCTCTGCTTCAATCAATAATACATCAGCATAACGCATTATATAAGTATTGTTACCAGAAGCTTGTGCTGCACTTTTTCCGCCATTGTCTTGAGGCGATCCTACTACATACTTTTTACAAGCAGCGTGAGTACCTGCTTCGCTACCATTAAGTGGGAATATATAAGGACCGGCGCCACCTTGGTTTAGTTCAGTGTATTTGCTTCCAGGAAGCATGATGGTAGCATGACGGCGTGTCGTATCACCACCTTCTGCTTTAAATGCATTTTGCAGATCAAACGTTGGCCCCATTACACCGTATCCATCACCGGTTGTTGTGATTGTACTGCTATATGCCCAGGAAGCCTGGATTGAGTTACCAAAATCGTAACCACCATTAAAAATCCACTGCATCGCCAGGATAGATTCCTTGTTATTATTATTAGCCGTTAGGAACAGATCGCTAAAATTAGGCAACAGTGTAAATTCGCCGCTGGCAATTACCTTTTCAGCTTCTTTCCTAGCATTGGTATAGTCTTGCATATATAGATAAACTTTCGCAAGTAATGCTGATGCTGAGCCACTTGAGCCGTGGCCCGTAGTAGCTACATTAGTCGAACAATTGGTTTCTGCAAATTGTAAATCCCTGATTATAAATTTGTAAACATCACTTACCGGGTTACAAGGAACGGTACCGAAATCTCCTGTATGAACCAAAGGATTTTCGATGATAGGAACGTTTCCAAAGACCCGTACTAAATAAAAATAAGCGGCTGCGCGCATTAAATGTGCCTCGCCTAATGCATTATTTACCGTTGCAGTAGGCACAGAAGCAGGTACTGAAGTAGGTAAATTGTTCAATATACCGTTGCACTGTGCAACAACCGTAAAAGGAGAATCCCACGCAGCTAAAATTTCAGGATTAGTATTACCAACAGAGAAGTTAAAGAAGGCAACAACGTCTGAGGAGTAAGTACGCCCATTACCACTGGCCAGTTCCGTAATAGACCAACCTGCTTTATTGTTCCAACCAAACCAAGGAGAACCATATAAAGTATTAGTACTGGTTTGCACCTGTTGTGCTGTTTGATAATAACTGCCAACGGTAATTCCCGCATCAGGTGGACGATTAAAGAATTCTTTTTTGCAACTTGTAATAGTAGCTATTCCTATTACCGCTGCCATTCCTAATATATATTTAAAATACTGTTTCATTTTGAAATTTTGATTTTGATTAGAATGATGCATTAACACCAACGGTTATGATACGCGGGCTTGGATAACGGCCTGCATCAATATTTGTTAACGTAGGGTTTTGGTTTAACGAACCCACTTCCGGATCTAAGCCTTTATATGGTGTTATTACAAATATATTCTGACCGCTAACATATAATTTTAACCCTTTTAAATCTACAGCTTTAGCAAAACGGTTAGGCAGATTGTAACCTAAACGCACGTTTTGTAAACGCAGGAAAGATGCACTTTCCAGAAATCTATCAGACATTACCAAATTTGGATTATCTATACCGGCCCGTGGGCGGGGAATATTTGAATCTGAGTTGGTAGGTGTCCAATAATTAGCAGAAGATGCAAGCTGGTTTTGATACAAACTTGCTAAACCAGCGGTTTGATATTCTAATAAGTTCAAAATTTTGCCACCTTGCGAACCATAAATGAAAATTGATAAATCAAAATCTTTATAGGTGAAAGTATTGGTTACACCGTAAGTAAAATTTGGGTTAGGGCTACCAAGCATCGTTTGGTCATTAGCATCTACCTTGCCATCATGGTTAACATCCTGGTATTGCAAATCTCCCAGCCAGATAGAACCGGCAATAGCAGGGTCATTGGTAACTTGCTGCGCAGTACCATTTACGTTTTGTGGGTGCGAAGCCAAGTACTTTAACTGATCGGTCGTTTTTACAACGCCTTGTACTTTGTAGCCCACAAATTCACCTACCGGATATCCCACTATAGTTTTGGTTGGGCTAAAAGATATATAAGAACTATTGAATTGACCAACAATTGGTGGTGCACCGTTTAAGGATGTTACTTTATTATTGTAATGGCTAAAAGTTACGTTAGTACTCCATTTGAAGTTCTTGCCTTCAATGTTTCTGCTGGTAATGCCAATATCGAAACCATTATTAACAATTTGGCCTGCGTTAACATACGGAGGGTTAATACCTGCAGGATTATCACCGTATTCGTTAGGACCGCCTAAAAGGAAGTAAGGCAATGGTTGAAGAAACAAAAATTTACTTGATGTTTTTTGATAATAATCAAATGAACCATCAACACGGTTAAATAATGTAAAATCAAGACCTGCGTCCTTTTGTAACTGATGTTGCCAGGTAAGGTTAGGGTTAGATACGTTGTTGATTAAGAAACCTGTACCAAAAGCAGTTGCCGTTGACCTTAGGGATGCAAGATATGCACCTTGATTAACGTTTGAATTACCTACAGCACCATAACCTGCCCTAATTTTAATATTGTCAGCAACGCTTTTTATGCTAGCTAAAAAAGGTTCTTCAGACAAGCGCCAAGATATAGCCACACCTGGGAAATAACCAATTTGATGACCTTGTGCAAAGTTTGAACTTCTATCACTTCGGATATTTGCAGTAATACTGTATTTATTGTTAAAAGTATAAATTAAACGTGCCAGGTAGGACTCCATAGTGGTAGTACCTTTTTGCTCACCAATAGTTGCTCCAACAGTGTTAGCTACGTTAAGTGTTTGTACCGTATTACCCGCAGTAAAACCTGACCCTGAAAGAGGTAAGTTATCATAATTTGATTCCCAAACTTCGTGTCCTGCTAATAAATTTAAACTATGCTTTCCCCATATATGGTTATAATTTAAGGTTTCTTTCCAAGTCCAGTATGTAGTATTACTAACAAGCCTGTTTGCTGTAGCTAAAGTGTTTTTAATAGGGTTAATACTACCAGTCGCACCATATGAGTATGACGGAGAGAAAACATGAGCATCATTAAAGTTAAAATCACCACCTAATTCAGACCTTAACGTAAGATCTTTAAAAAATTTGGTTTCGCCATAAATATTACCATTAACATTATTTCTTACTGTATTATTTGTACCGTTTAAAGCTTGTTGTATTGGGTTTGTTCCACCTAAGCGGTTTCCGTTTATATCTTCCTGCGGACCTGCATATGAACCATCAGCATTATACACAGCTTGATCTGGAGCGGCTAATAAAGCATTATAAACAACACCTGTATTGTTGCTAATTACAGCATTCTGATCGCTCCGGCTTCCTTTCAGGCTTAACCCGATTTTTAACCAGCTTTTAGCCTGCGAATTAACATTAGCATTAAAACTGTAACGATTATAGTCGCTACCAATAATTGTACCTTTCTGATTAAAATATCCACCTGAAATATAATAATCAGTACCATTGTTAGCACCAGAAACAGCAATATTGTGACTTTGCTCTAACGCACTACGAAAAAGGGCTTTTTGCCAGTTTGTTCCAGGCCCTAAAGCACTCGGATCTGCAAATTCTGCACGTTGAGCATTCGGGTTATTTAAAGCTGCTGCAATACCGTTTTCTAATGCCGCATACTGCTGCAAGTTCATCATCTTTAAAAAATGCCCCTGTTGCTGCAAACCAACAAACCCATCATAAGTAACGGTTGGTGCGCCTGCTCTTCCATGTTTTGTAGTAATGATTACAACACCGTTTGCACCGCGGCTACCGTAAATAGAAGTAGCTGATGCATCTTTCAAAATATCAATCGATTCAATATCATCAGGGTTAAGTGTTGCAAGCGCACTTACACCTGTTTCATCCTGGCCACCACCCGGCCTGCCTAATTGCGCAGTTGGAGCACTTCCGCCCCTTTCTACACCATCAATTACATATAATGGTTCACTACTGCCAAAAGCTGTAATACCACGAATGTGAACAGATGCATTACTACCCGGAGCACCAGAGTTATTGGTAACGGTTACACCCGCAGCTTTACCTTGTAACATTTGATCAACACTTGGTTGCGGGATGTCAGCAATTTGAGCTGCAGTTACGGATGAAATTGCACCGTTAATATCCTGCCTGCGCTGCGTACCGTAACCGATACTTACTACATTTACCTCTTGTAATGAGGTGGCAGTTGTTTTTAAGGTAACATTAACGGTTGCCCTGGTGCCAATAACAATTTCCTGGGTTTGCATCCCAATAAAGGAGATTACCAGTGTAGTAGAACCAGCAGGTACAGAAATGGAGTATCTTCCGTTTACATCTGTACCGGTACTTGTTTTTGTGCCTTTTACAGTTACAGAAGCACCAGGAAGGCTTACTCCTTTGTCATCGTAAACAGTACCGGTTACTGTTCTGCTTTGAGCAAAAAGACTGGTGGTACTGTGCACCATAATTGCAAAAAGCATGACTGCTCGTAGAATTTTACGCATAATTAATTTGTTTGTTAATAAATAATTGGTTGGACTTACTGCTCAAAAATAGAATTATGTAAGAGAAGGGATATAATGTTATTTTAACATTTTACAGTATTAATTTATATTATCTTCATAATTTTCAGATAGTTATATTTTTAAATTTTATTCATTGATTTATAGTTTCTGATGTAATTATGTTAACAAATTGTACTTTTTATTAATGTAAATTCAAAAAATCAGGATTAGTATTTCATTAAAAAAACATTAATTCTTTAAGTGTTATTTTAACACGCAATCGATTGCCACGAAAAGAATATCTACTTAGTTAATGACTGATAGTTTGTGGCCTCAGATAAACTTCTTTTACCCTGTCTTTCGTATTATCTGTCCAGAGCCAGCTTGTCCAAACCATAAACCAGGCCCATTTGGGCTGTGCTTCCAGAATTTCTGGTTTTGGCAGTTCGCCTACTTCTGTTAGTGCCACAATTTTTCCTTTCGCCAGGGCAAGCAGTTCGTTATAATCTTTCTGTTCGTAATCAAAATGATAAATATCTGCCCCCAAGATGTCTACGTAATCTGCCCCCGGATAAAAATCCTTATAAGCATAAGCTTCATCTTTAGGAATATCGCGGGGACCATTGGCTCCCCAAACCCATAAAAGATTATTTAAATGATGATAGTTGGTGAACCTGTTATACATCATTTTCCAGAGTTTGGTTACACCATCATTGCCTGGCCTGTTTCCCCACCAAAACCAAACACCGTTCATTTCATGGTAGGGCCGCCATAAAACCGGCACATGTGCATCCTGCAATTGCTTTAAGTAAAAAGCTATTTTATCTACCTGAGCCAACCATCTTTTATTTAATTCTGTATTTGGTGTGGTTAGCTCTTTCCATTCAGCAACTGTTAGTTTTCCCTGAATACTTTCTTTCCAGCCGTAAGGAGGATTATCAGTTGGCCTGCCTTCGTGCCACATCAAGGTAATCAGGTAACCTTCTTTATTTTTACGAATGGCTTCATCTACAATAGCCTGCCCATTATCTTTTGTTCCGTTCCATATAAAATCTGTGCCCCATAGGGCCGGATATTTTCCGGTAATAGCTTTTACACTATCCGAAAAAACATTCATACTTTGGTTATAATTATGCTGGCCTGAAAGAATGCTTTTTCCATTGATATCATATAAATAACTTAACAGCTTTTTTGCCTCCGCGGATGCATTTCGATTTACAGGTTCAAAACGCTGTGCACTGGCCTTAAAAGCAATCAGCAATGCAATAACAAGAAGAAAATTTTTCATAAAAAAGGTAATGCTTCTTTTACCCTATAATTTATTGTAAACAGTAGAGAAATAAGAAGAAAGTGTGTAAGGATAATTAACACCAGCAGTATAAGCCTGAAAATTAGGCGAAATCATGTTCATGGCAGGATGAACACCGTCTCCGCCATCGCCAGCCCAGCTCCATCCCATTATTGTCCAGGATTTAGATTTTGCATAATCTACTAAGCCAGACCAGTCGGCTGTTCCGTTTGTTCCGTTTCCAAATTCACCTACAATGCAGGTCCTGCCGGAAGTTGCCATATAATCCAAATCCGCAGTAACCATATTACCACCGGAACCAATAGCAGTTCCGGAACTGTTTGTATGCTGGCCAACATAATTACCAGGATAAATATGGGTAGATAAAGCAATATTTGTATCGGTTATTTTAACGCCGCCTGTTCCTGTACCCAACACAGCGTTAGCAGCTACATAAGTTTCCTGGCCGTAACCCGGCGCATCAATAATAATTGTACCCGAATAAACCGTGCGGACAATAGTAATTGCCTGATTATAATAGCCGGCATAATTTGCAGCACTCAGGTTATGGCTTCCCCACTCGTTCATTAAATTAATGTAGAATTTTCCGGAAGCACTTAAAGCTGCATAATTAGTTTTCCACCAGTTGGCACCATCCAGTAAATCAGAAAGGTTATCAGAACCTAAAACAGCAGCTTTATGATACGTGCAGATAATGGTATAACCGTTATCTGATGCTTCTTTTATCCACCTAATTGCGTTGGTAACTTGTGTTGGTTCAATTTCTATCCGTACGGTTTTAATTTTGGTTTGCTGTTTCATCAGCGGAAAACCTAAATCAACATTACCATTACTGTAATAGGATGGCTGTAAATTAACACCATTACCGGCAAGGGTTACAACTGCCGGAGTAGTGGTTGTTGTTGTCGTGGTGGTGGTAGTGGTTGTTTGGGTAGAACCATCAACGGCTGCTTTTTTAGAACAGCAGATCAGCAAAAAAGAAAATGCAACAGACATAAAAGCTATAACTTTCTCTCGCGAAAGAAACTTTATTACAAATCTCATAAAAATTAGAGTTAGATAGGATTACACTGCAAACTTAACCAGCTTGATTTCTCCTCTGTAATACAATTATTTCAATTGATAACATTATACAGACAATAAATTTACCGGTAAAAGAAGCATCAGCATAAAAACCTGTTTGTGCCATGCTGTTTAATTTTCCTGGCTTTGTTGCGCCAAGGCCTTTTCATTCATTTAAATTTCATACTGTTTTTAAACCAACAAAACTGGATATTGGCTACTTAAAACCACAATTATGAATGAAGCTATTTTTCGTAGCTTTTCCGACATCGACCCAAAAGAAATTGCGCCGGGTTTTTTTTCTAAGTTTATCCACACCGAAAACAATACTTTAAATTTTATTGAAGTTAAAGCAGGCAACATTGTTCCGTTGCACCAGCACGTACACGAACAATTATCTTTTGTGCTGGAAGGAAAGTTTGAACTAACGGTAAATGGTGTTGCAAAAGTTTTAGGGCCGGATCTGTTTGCTGTTATTCCGCCCAATGTTGTTCATGGCGGAATTGCTGTTACAGATTGTAAACTGATCGATATTTTTAGTCCGGTTAGGGAAGATTATAAAAATTTGTAATGGTTTAAGTAGCACCCAAAAAAATTTACAGGCATAAAAGAAGCATTATAAGTTCCGCAGATATAAATTTAACAGTTCTAAGTTTCAAAATCGAATTGTACCACTTATATTTATCAATAATTTATTAGTTAAAATTATTGTTTAATACTATTGCTAATAAGCTTTTTGTAAACCTCTAACCTTTATGAATTCAAAAACGTTATAAAAGCAGTTGAAATTTGTATGATGAAAGATAAACTCAAAGAGATATTTATTGAAGACAAAGGCAATATTATCATTCAACGAACACCATTAGAACGTGTAAAAACGCTTATTGAAAAACTATTTCCGGTTAACACAGATAAAGAATTAATAAGAGTAGGGCCAAACCGCGACGGTGGGTATTTGGTACCTGATGATTTAAAAAACATAAAAGCTTGTTTTTCTCCGGGAGTGGATGTGATGAGCGAGTTTGAAAAAGCTTGTTTTGATTTGGGGATGGAGCTGTTTTTGGCAGATAAATCTGTAGAAAAACCAAACCTGGATTTAGACCCTTCCAGTTATCATTTTTTAAAAAAGTATATTGGCTGTACAGATAATGCTGATTTTATTACTTTAGATTCATGGGTGAACTCATACGATTTAGGGGAAAGTGATTTATTGTTGCAGATGGATATTGAAGGTGCAGAATATCCTTCAATCATTAACGCATCTCCGGCTTTAATAAATAGGTTTAGAATTATGATTTTCGAATTTCATAATTTACAGGATTTCTGGAACCCTTCTTTTTTTAATATGGCTGAGGTTGTATTTAATAAACTTCTCGAAACCCACACCTGTGTTCATATTCATCCAAACAATTGTTGCGGAAGTGAAACTAAATATGGCCTTGAAATACCAAGAATGGCAGAATTTACATTTTTAAGAAATGACAGGATAGATCATAAAGAATTTGCACATACTTTTCCGCATAAACTTGATTTTGACAATGAAAACAAGCCACACCTTGCGCTTCCTAAATGCTGGTACAAAAACTGATAATCATCCTCACCTAAAAAACATGGCTAAAAGAAGCATGATACTTTAACATGCTTCTTTTAGCAACCTTTATTTATTCTTCTACCGGAACGGGTTTTGTAATCCCTTTTAACAAGGCACGTACTTCTTTAAAATCATTAACAAAATATTTAGCTTCAGAGCTGTTGTTGCCTACTTTAATGGTGACAGAGTTTTCTGGCATTGCTTTAAAAGTATCTTCATCCGTATGGTCATCGCCGATAGCCATGGCAAAATCATAATGCTGGTCGTGCAATAAGCCCATAACTGTCTTCCCTTTGTTAATTTCTATGTTTTTAACTTCAATTACTTTGTTGCCAGGCAAAATTTGCAGGCCCTGATCGCTTGTAATATACCGAAGGTTGTTAATTAATTCCCCTGCCCTTAATTCGCCCAAACCAGCGCCTACATTACGGTAATGCCAGGCCAGCGAATACGTTTTTTCTTCGATAAAAGAACCAGGTGTACGGTCTGCAAAAGTTTCAAGTACCGGTTGGATTGTTTTTTTCCATTGATCATTTAGGGTAGGAAGGCTCTTCCATTCGCCATCCAGTTTTTGCCAGGCGCCATGTTCTGCAACAAGTGCAATGGGCAGATGGCCAAACCATTTATCCAGTGTATGGTAATCCCGGCCACTAATAATAACTATTTTATTTGCCGGATCTGAACTTAAATCCTGCAAAACCTGGTACAACTCCTTATCCGGAGAAGCTTTATTAATATCCGCATTAAAGCCAACTAAAGTTCCATCATAATCTAAAAAGAAAATACGCTGATGCGTTTTCGCATAGATTTTATAAATAGCTTTTTTAGTAACACTGCTTACATAACGCGTGTGCAGAGATTGCTGCTGCTCTTTTACTTCACTTAAACGGTCCATAAAAATTTTGACCCAGTGTTTTACGTTAAACTTAGAAACGTTTTTCCGAAGTTTAACCATCCGGCTTTCCTGTTCTTCGGCTGGCATTTCCAGCGCTTGTTTAATGGCTGCTGCCATCATGCCCATATCATTTGGGTTGACGATAATGGCATCAATCAATTCCCGTGACGAACCTGCCATTTCACTTAAAATTAAAACACCATCATTATTGATGCGGCTGGCAACGTATTCTTTACTCACTAAGTTCATTCCATCGCGCATAGGTGTAACCAAGGCAACATCAGCAGTAGCATATAAAGCCGAGAGGGTTTCGATAGGAAAAGAGCGGTAAAAATACTGCACCGGACTCCAGTTTAAAGTCCGGAAAAGGGAATTGATATTGCCTACACGCTTATCAATTTCATCTCGAAGATGTTTATATTGAGGAACTGTATCGCGCGAAGGAACAACGATCATGTATAAAACTACTTTTTCCAGGTACTCCGGATTGTTTTTCAACAGTTCTTCAAAAGCCTGCAAGCGTTGCAAAATGCCTTTACTATAATCTAAACGGTCAACAGACAAAATAGCACGAACACCGTTTAAAGTTGCATTCAAGTTTTCAATTTCCTGCTTTACAGTTTCACTTTTAGCAAGCGAGGCATATTTCTGCTCATCAATTCCCATCGGGAAAGCTTCTGCCACAATTAAACGGTCTGGCAGCGAAATTACGTTAGAAGATAAATTGACATGCAGCAAACGCGCACAAGCATGTGTAAAATGCTGCACATCATCAAACGTATGAAAACCGATCAAATCCGCGCCCAGCAAACCTTCCAAAAGTTCGTTGCGCCACGGGATCAGGTGAAAAAGCTCGAAAGAAGGAAACGGTATGTGCAGAAAAAAACCGATCGAAACATCCGGAAGCTGCTTACGGATTAATGCAGGCACCAGCAGCAACTGGTAATCATGTACCCAAATGGTATCGCCTGGCTTTGCTACGTTCAAAACAGCATCTGCAAATTTTTGATTTACCTGCTGATAAAACTGCCAGTTAGACTGGCGGTAAGTGCTGTAGGTGGAGGCATAATAATGAAATATTGGCCAAAGTACTTCATTAGAAAAGCCTTCGTAATATTCGCTGATCTCCTCCTGGCTTAAAAAAACCGGCAGTAAACTTAAACTTGCCAATTGTGCTGTAATTTCTTCTTCTTTATCCGGCGCTATTTCTGTTCCCGGCCATCCGATCCATACATTTTCGCCTTCCTGATAAATAGAACCCAGTCCGGTTGCCAGCCCTCCTTCGCTCGGTGATGAATTATACCCGCCATCTTTTTCCTGTATTTTTACCGGCAGCCTGTTAGAAACAATTATCGTTTTACCCGTCATATCCTCTGTTTTATTCCTTTAGGTAAAGTATTTTAAAAAGTAATAAGTTTTTAAAATGATGATTTTTGTGCGATAAAAGAAGCATTAGGGCTAAATACTTCTTTTATCGCATAAATTTTGATGACATGATTTTAAACTGAAATCAGGAATACTGTTTTTACCGGCAAAAAATTGGTATATCCTTCGGTTCAAATATTTACTTTGAAAATACTTCATGTACACTTTGCCAGTTGCGGCAACAGCGCAATAACTTTACAACAGCCAATAAATTTTACTTCATTTCTTCCGAAAATTTATTTTCGGAAACATAAGTGGCAGTGCTTTTTCCTAAATCTGTAATTAAATTAGCAACCAGTGAACTCCAGCCGGTTTGATGGCTTGCCCCTACGCCCCTGCTGTTATCGCCATGAAAATACTCATAAAACAACACCAAATCGGCATTTTCGGGCTTTTGGTAAAACTTGTCTTCTGCACCGTTTACAGACCGTTTTCCGGTTTCGTCTTTTGTAAAAATACTGATCAGCCTTTGCGAAAGTTCATCTGCTGCTTCTTTTAAATTGATATAGTTACCAGAACCTTTTGGAAACTCCAGTTTAAAATCATCACCATAAAACTCATGGTATTTTCGTAAAGCACGGATCAACATATAATTGATAGGCATCCAGATCGGGCCGCGCCAGTTAGAGTTACCACCAAACATATCAGAAGTAGATTCTGCCGGATCGTATTGGATAGTGTAAGTACTTCCTTCAATATCTACCGAATACGGATTGTCTTTATAAGCTTTGGATAAGGCACGTACACCTCCTTCGGCCAAAAACTCATCTTCATCAAATACGCGGTTTAATAAATTAGTGAGTTTTTCCTGATCGACAATTGAAAGCAAAACTTTACCGGTTTTATTATTATCAATAATAGGTAAAAACTGCCTGTTTTTTTCGCGCGACTGGTTTAACCAGGTAGCACGTTTCCGAAAATCGCGCAATTTTTCAAGGTTGTGATAACTGAAAATAGAAACTGCAAAAATGGAAGTTAAACCCACAATAGAACGTACTTTAAGATGATAGGCATGGTTTTTTTGCAAACGGATCGTATCATAAAAAAACTTGTCCTCATCGCTCCATAAACCCATGCCATTCAAAGCATCGGCAATCAGCACAAAATGTTCGTAAAATTTAACGGCAGAATCTTCAAAGGCATCATCGTGCATGGCAATTTCCAATGCCATATCCATCATGTTCAATGCGTACATGCCCATCCAACTGGTGCCATCTACCTGCTCCAGTGCCAAAGTGCCGTTCAGTTTACTGTTCCGGTCAAAAACACCAATATTGTCCAGGCCGAGGAAACCGCCTGCAAAAATATTTTTTCCTTCCACATCGACCCGGTTGGTCCACCAGGTAAAATTAATGATCAGTTTTTGGAAAATCCTTTTTAAAAACCGGAGGTCGCCTTCGCCTTTTTTCTCCTTTTCTATCCGGTAAACTTCCAGTGCAGCCCAGGCTTGTACCGGCGGGTTAACATCGCTAAAATTCCATTCATAAGCCGGAATTTGCCCTTCCGGGTTCATGTACCATTCCCGCATAATCAGGATCAGTTGGTTTTTGGCGAAGGTTGGGTCGATCATTGCCATCGGCACACAATGGAAAGCCAAGTCCCAGGCGGCATACCAGGGATATTCCCATTTATCGGGCATAGAAATTATATCCTGGTTTTTCAGGTATTTCCAGGTACTGTTACGGCCGTGCAAGCGGTTTTCTACTACGGGCGAAATCCCATCACTGGTGGTTAGCCATCGCTGTGTATCATAATGGTAATACTGTTTGCTCCACAACAAACCTGCAAATGCCTGGCGCTGTATATTACGCAAATCAGGGTTTAAGGTATCGGGAAATCTTTTATTGTAGAAATTGTCGGCCTCGGTTTTTCGGGTGGTAAAAAGAGTATTGAAGCGGTCGTCAAGCGGATTTTTTACACGTCCTTTTGATAAGCGCAACTTGATGGTTTTTGAAGATTTAGCCTTAATCAAAAACTTATAAACAGGTGAAAACTTAGTACCGGAATTTAGCGCCTGCAGTTCTTCTAAATCTTTACCATTAATCACAGCTTCATGAAAAGCATCTTTTACATACGGAACATCGTTTGGTGTACCAAATAATCGTTCTTTATTGGTTTCGTTCTCGGCAAATAAAGTATAATCGGGCTTATCATAATATAAATGGTAAGTTCCTAAAGGTACATGCGTTGCCCTTACAGATCCGTCTTCTGCATGTTCAATAACCGGTTTTGGTTTAGATGGTTCGTATTGCCAGCGGTTGTAAAACCACAAGGTTGGCAACACTGTTATCGGCGCATCCTCATCTCCCCGGTTTATTATTTCAATACGGATATGAATATCTTCCGAGTTCTTTTTAGCGTATTCTACTACTACATCAAAGTATTTATCCTCATCAAAAATACCCGTATCCAGCAGTTCATACTCTTGTTCTTCTTTAGAGCGCTCGCCGTTTTTACGGTTTATTTCGTAATACGGAAAAGCCTGCTGCGGATACTTGTACAAGTATTTCATGTAATAATGTGTTGGCACATTATCTAAGTAGTAATACAATTCTTTTACATCCTCGCCGTGGTTGCCCTGGTAATTGGTTAAACCATACAAGCGTTCTTTCAGAATTTTGTCTTTACCATTCCATAAGGCCACTGCAAAGCACAGTTGCTGGTAATAATCAGAAATACCGGCAAGGCCGTCTTCTCCCCATCGGTAAACACGGCTGCGGGCATGGTCATGCGGAAAATAGTTCCAGGCATCACCATTTTGGCTGTAATCCTCCCTAACTGTTCCCCATTGCCGTTCACTTAAATAAGGGCCCCATTTTTCTAAAGGGACTTCTTTGGCTTCGTTTTCAAGTATGCGCAGGTTTTCTGCATTAGTAGTATTATCATCAAACATAATGGAGTTTAATTCTGGGCTGATTCTCGTTATTGTAAAGCAGCTATTTGTATTGGTAGATTAATTCAATTTTTTCAGCATATACCAGGCTCTGAATAATTTGTACCAGGGAGGGCAAAGTTAAAAAACTAATCTCATGCAACTTCATAAATAGTGCCAGAAATAACCTTTAATCGCAATACTGTTTTTAACGATATAAAATTGGTATGGGTTTCAGTTACATTTAGCTTGCTGCAAGTTCTGTGATAAGCAGTTTTTTTATCCTTTAAAAAACATTATAAATGCTGTTTGTCTTTGTATGGATATGAATCTAACTAAATTTCCCGGCAATCCATACCCATTAGGGGCAACCTGGGATGGAAAAGGGGTGAACTTTGCCCTGTTTGCAAATAATGCTACAAGTGTTGAATTGTGTTTGTTTGACGATGATAATCAGGAAACTAAAATACAATTAAAAGAATGTACACACCATATCTGGCACGTTTATCTTCCGGGTATTACCCATGGCCAGTTTTACGGTTACCGGGTAGATGGGCCATTTGACCCGGCAAACGGTTTTCGGTATAACCCAAACAAAGTTTTAATAGACCCTTATGCCAAATCTATTGCAGGGCCTGTAAAATGGCATGATTCGCTTTTTGGTTATGACCTTAACGATCCGGATAAAGATTTAAGCTTTAACAATTTGGATAGTGCCCCTTATATTCCAAAAAGTGTTGTTATTGACCCAAATTTTGATTGGGAAGACGATAAGCCGCTTGATATTCCTTATCATAAAAGTATTATTTACGAAACACATGTAAAAGGGTTTACGATACTTCAACCTGATATCCCGGAAGAAATAAGAGGTACTTATGCAGCCATGGCGCACCCGGTTACCATTCAATATTTAAAAGATCTGGGCATTACTGCGGTAGAATTAATGCCAGTCCATCATTTTATTATAGATGCGCATTTAATTGAAAAAGGCTTATCCAACTATTGGGGCTATAATACCATTGGTTTTTTTGCCCCTGATGTACGTTATTCAAGCAGCGGCGTCCATGGACAGCAGGTAATCGAGTTTAAAAACATGGTCAAAGAGCTGCATAAGGCGGGGCTTGAAGTAATTATAGATGTAGTTTATAACCATACAGCAGAAGGAAATGAATTAGGGCCAACACTTTCTTTTAAAGGTATTGATAATTGCGCTTATTATCGTTTAGTAGAAGATAACAAACGGTATTACAACGATTATACCGGAACAGGAAACACTTTAAATGCCAATTTGCCAAACGTGCTAAGGTTAATAATGGACAGTTTACGATACTGGATCCTGGATATGCACGTAGATGGCTTTAGGTTTGACCTTGCTTCTACCCTTGCCCGTGAACTGCATGATGTTGATAAATTAAGCTCCTTTTTTGATATTATTTACCAGGACCCTGTTATTTCGCAAGTTAAGCTGATTGCTGAACCCTGGGATATTGGGGAAGGTGGTTACCAGGTAGGTAATTTCCCTTCTGAATGGGCGGAATGGAACGGTAAATACCGCGATTGTATGCGCGATTACTGGCGCGGTGCTGATAGTATGCTTGGCGAGTTTGCAGAACGTTTAAGCGGCAGCCCGGATTTATATCAAAATGATGGCAGAAAACCTACAGCAAGCATCAATTTTATTACTGCACATGATGGTTTTACTTTACATGATTTAGTAGCTTATGATGAAAAACATAACGAAGCCAATGGAGAGAACAATAATGACGGAGAAAGCCATAACCGTTCCTGGAACTGTGGTGTAGAAGGGCCAACAGATGACCCTGAAATTATTAATTTAAGGAATCAGCAAAAACGCAATTTTCTTGCTACTATGTTTTTATCTCAAGGTGTACCGATGCTGGTAGCCGGTGATGAATTTGGCCGTACGCAAGGTGGAAACAACAATGCTTATTGTCAGGATAACGAAATTTCCTGGTTAAACTGGGAAAATGCTGATAAGAGTTTGCAGGAATTTACGCAGAAACTAATCTCTCTGAGAAAAAATCATCCTATTTTCTGTCGCCGTGGATGGTTCCAGGGGCGTGCCATTAGATCTAAAGTAACTGATATTGCTTGGTTTCTACCGGAAGGCATGGAATTATCTGAAGAAAACTGGTCACATGATTTTGCCAAATCGCTCGGTGTTTACCTCAACGGTAGTGAAATCCACTCTGTGGATACTGAAGGAAAAAAAATTGTGGATGATAGTTTTTATATCATTTTCAATGCTTACCACGGCCCATTAGATTACATCCTCCCGCCTGTAAAATTTGGTAAAACCTGGAACAAAGTATTAGATACCAGTGAAGTTTGTGTATCAGAAGACGGTATTGAGTTTAATGCAGAACAAACCATCAATGTAGCAGGCCGCTCGGTAGTTATCCTTAAACATAAAAAAGATTAATAATTTATGTTGCCTGCAATCAACCTGAAAAAACGAAACATTGGTGTAAATTTTAATACTGACGGCAAAGCAGAAATTAAACTGTGGGCGCCGCTGGCAAAATCGGTAGAATTGCTGCTAACGAAGAGCAACGAAAAACATGCCTTAAAAGAAGCATCCTACGGCTATTGGTTGTTAACTACTGATGCTTTAAAACCTGATGACTTGTATCAGTTCGTTTTAGACGGGAAAAGCCCACTCCCGGACCCTGCTTCTTTAGCTCAACCGGAAACTGTTCATGGCCCGTCTCAGGCAATTGATATCTGCGCTTTTAACTGGACAGATGCTTCCTGGGAAAACTTCGCTTTAAAAGATTACCTGTTTTACGAATTGCATACCGGAACTTTTACATCCGAAGGTACTTTTGCTGCCATAAAAAGTAAACTGGATTACCTGAAAGAATTAGGCATTACCGCAATAGAAATTATGCCGGTAGCCCAATTTCCGGGAGGGCGAAACTGGGGATATGATGGTGTTTTCCCCTTTGCCGTTCAAAATACTTATGGCGGTGCAAAAGGTTTACAACATTTGGTAGATGTATGCCATCAAAAGGGAATTGCTGTTGTGATAGATGTGGTTTACAACCATATGGGGCCGGAAGGCAATTACTTTGGTGAATTTGGCCCGTACTTTACCAAAAAATACAATACGCCCTGGGGCAATGCTATTAATTTTGATGACGAGTATTGCGATGCAGTAAGGCAATATTACACCGAAAACGTGTTGATGTGGTTTCGTGATTTTCATATTGATGCTTTACGTATGGATGCTGTTCATGCTATTAAGGATTTTAGTGCAAAACACATTTTGCGCGAAATTAAGCAGGAGGTAAACCAATTAATGGCAGAAACCGGTCGTAAACATCACTTGATTGTAGAGTTGGATTTAAACGATACCCGCTTTATCAATCCTCTTGAAAAAGAAGGTTTCGGGATGGACGGGCAATGGATTGATGAATTTCATCATGCGTTGCGGGTAGCAGCCGGAGGCGAAAGAACCGGCTATTATTCTGATTTTGAAGGAATAAGCCATTTGGAAAAAGCTTACCGCGATGCTTACGTTTATGATGGCATTTACTCTCCTCACCGTAAAAAAACATTCGGAAGCAAGGCAGAACATAATGCAGGCGAACAGTTTGTTGTATTCTCTCAAAACCACGATCAGGTAGGAAACCGAATGCTGGGCGAGCGCAGCAGTCAACTTTTCAGCTTTGAAATGCAAAAGCTGATGGCTGGCGCAGTAATGGTTTCACCTTTTTTACCGATGCTTTTTATGGGCGAGGAATACAGCGAAACGCATCCGTTTTTATATTTTGTTAGTCATACCGATCCTGAATTGGCAGAAGCCGTACGCAAAGGAAGAAAAGCAGAATTTGCAGCTTTTCATGCAGAAGGCGAAGCGCCAGATCCTGTTGATGAAGCTACTTTTAACAAGTCAAAGTTACAATGGGATTTGCTGGAGCAGGAACCACATGCAACTATGCTTCAGTACTATAAAACGTTAATTGCTTTGCGCAAAAAGCTTCCCGCATTACAACATTTAAACCGCCAGCACCTGGAAGTTTCTTCGGATGAAAACACAAAAACATTAATATTAAAGCGCTGGCACGAAAACCAGCAAGTGCTTTGTTTAATGAACTTTTCTGAAGAACATCAACAAGTTCAATTACCGAAAAACCAGCAGCAATGGCACAAAGTTCTTGCTTCTGCCGATCCTGAATGGAACGGGCCAACAACTTCTCCAGAAACTGTTGATGCTTCAGCTCCGGTCATTCTTCAACCAGAATCTATTATCATTTACAGTAATTAGCAATGATCAATCCTGTTTCTACCTATAGATTTCAGTTTCATAAAGACTTTAATTTTGATGATTTTGAAAAAATCATTCCTTATCTGCAAAAGCTTGGTATTTCTACCGTTTACGCCTCGCCTATCTTTCAATCCACTTCCGGAAGTACGCACGGTTACGATGGCTTGAACCCGCATTTGATTAATCCTGAAATTGGTACCGAAGGGCAGTTAAAAAGAATCAGTAAAAAACTAAAAGAGTCTGGCATTCAGTGGCTTCAGGATATCGTGCCTAACCACATGGCTTTTGATACTAAAAACCCCTGGCTGATGGACGTATTGGAAAAAGGTTTACGTTCTGTTTATGCACCTTTTTTTGATACTTCTTTTACCAGCACTTTTTTTAAGGGACGTGTTATGGTCCCGTTTTTAGGTGCCGCTTTGGAAGAAGTGATTAAAAACGGCGAACTGAAAGTTGCCTTTAAAGAAGGCCGGTTCGTGCTTAATTATTTTGATACTGGTTATCCGTTAAACCCGCGTTCTTACGCTTCCGTGCTTCTTTTACCACATAAAAATTCGGATGATACTGTTCGGCAATTGGTTAACCAGTTGGAAGATCTGGAAATGTTGGAGGATCAAAAATCTTATGCATTACGCTGGAATGAGATTAAATTGCAATTAGCTTCGATCATAAAAGAAGATGAAGCTCGAAAATTAATTGATGGAAATCTGGAGAAGATCAACCAAAACCCTGAACTGCTGCTAAACCTTTGCGAAGAGCAACATTACCGTTTGTGTTCTTACGAAGAAACCGACAGCAAAATTAATTTCCGCCGCTTTTTTACTGTAAACAGTCTCCTTTGCCTGAACATTCAAAATTCGGAAGTTTTTGAAACTTATCATTTAAAAATAAAAGAATGGGTAAAAGAAGGTATTTTCCAGGGATTGCGGATTGACCATATTGATGGTTTATACAACCCGACCTTATACCTGGAGCAATTGCGGGAAATGACGGGAGACGATACTTATATCATCGTAGAAAAAATCCTGGAAAAAGGTGAACGATTACCAGAATACTGGCCGATTGAAGGCACCTCCGGTTATGATTTTCTGGCTTTAGTCAACAACCTTTTCACCAATAAAAGTGCTGAAAAAGATTTTACCAGATTTTACCAGCAGCTCATCGGAGATAAAAAGGCAGTTCAAAAACAGATCAGTGATAAAAAAGCATTGATTTTGCGCGATTACATGGGCGGCGAGTTAGAGAACCTGTACCATTATTTCCTGGAATTAAACCTGGCTGAAGAACAGTCACTGGAAAAAGTAGCACCGGAAGACTTAAAAAATACGATTGGTGCTTTGCTGGTTTATTGTCCGGTTTATCGTTATTATGGAAACCAGTTTCCCTTAGGAGAAACAGAATCAGGGCAACTTAAAGAATTATTTAAACTGATCCGCAAAAATAAACCGCAATTAGAAGCAGGCGTAACTTTGCTGGAGGATGTTTTACTGCATCCATCAACCCAGAACAACGAAGATTACAACAGTCGCGCCTTGCTTTTTTATCAGCGCTGCATGCAATTTACCGGCCCGTTAATGGCAAAAGGCGTGGAAGATACGCTGATGTACACTTACAACCGCTTTATCGGCCATAGCGAAGTTGGCGATGCGCCGGATGCTTTTGGCGTTACGGTAGAAGAATTTCATCAGCAAATGCTGGAAAAGCAGGGAAAATGGCCGCTTTCCATAAATGCCACTTCAACGCATGATACCAAACGAGGCGAAGGTGCGCGTGCCCGTTTAAACGCCCTTTCGGACATGGCGGAAGAATGGTTTGAAAACGTAAAAAACTGGCAGCAGCTTAATACTTCACTTAAAACCAACAACCTGCCTGATTCAAACGACGAATATTTTATTTATGAAACACTGATCGCTACGTTTCCGATGCCGGGAGAAGATGAAGATAATTTCCAGAACCGCTTGCAGGAATACATGGTGAAAGCGTTGCGGGAAGGAAAAAAGAATTCGGATTGGGGCGAACAAAATGAGGATTATGAAAAGGCAACTGCTTCTTTTATCGATGGAATTTTAGACCAGACAACTCCTTTTTGGGAAAGTTTCAAAACTTTTTATCAAAAAGTTGCTGATTTTGGAATTATCAATTCGCTTTCTCAAGTGCTGCTGAAGTTTACTTGCCCGGGTGTTCCGGATGTTTATCAGGGATGCGAGAACTGGGATTTCAGCATGGTTGACCCGGATAACCGTCGGCCTATTGATTATGAAAAACGTTTGGCTTCTTTAGAGCAAATTACCGGAGAAAAACCTTTAAGCCAGGAACAGTTATGGGAAACGAGATATAATGCAGACATCAAACTAAAGCTTGTCCATACTCTTTTTACCGAACGAAAATTAGTGCCGGAAATATTTTATCAAGGCGAATATATTCCTTTAACCATTAAAGGAAAGTACAAGGAAAACCTGATTGCTTTTGCCCGACACCTTGACAAGAAATGGTATATTGTAGTCGCACCTTTAGGTTTGGCAACTATTTGCAAAGAGCAAAAAACGGATATAAAAAACATCGACTGGAAGCATACCAGGATTATCCTGCCAGAAGAAGCACCAGTAAAATGGAAAAACTTATTAGATAATTCGAGTGGTTCCGTAGAAGATGATGCTGTTGAAGTGCGTAAAATATTTACTTCGCTGCCTTATGCTTTGCTAAAAATGGAGCAGCAAAAAACAGAACGGAACGCTGGTATTTTGATGCACATTACTTCGCTGCCTTCTCCTTTTGGTATTGGCGATTTAGGACCGGAAGCAAAAGCTTTTGCCAAATTTCTGTACAAAAACAAACAGCAGTTCTGGCAACTGCTGCCTTTAAACCCAACCGGGCCGGAGCAGCTTTATTCGCCTTACAGTTCGGTTTCGAGTATGGCTGGAAACCCGCTTTTAATTAGTCTGGAATTGTTGATGAAAGATGGTTTGTTATCCGGCAAAGACCTCAAAAAGTTTCAGTTGCCACAAACCGCACAAGTTGATTTTAAGGCGGCAAAAGAAGCAAAAGACCAACTTTTTGAACAAGCTTATCAAAAATTTTTGAGTGGTGGATTTGATTCTCTTCAGCAAGAATTTAATTCTTTTTGTGATGCACAATCTTTTTGGCTGAATGATTTTGCACTTTATTCGGTACTAAAACATCAGCATGAAGATCAAGCCTGGTTTAAGTGGCCAGATCCGTACAAAAAACGAGATCAAGAAGCGTTGAAGCGGTTCTCCACAGAAAACCAAAACCTGATCCGAAAAGAGAAATGGCTGCAATTTTTGTTTTTAAAGCAATGGGAAGCGTTAAAAGATTATTGCCGTAAAAGAAGTATCCGGCTTTTGGGCGATCTGCCTTTTTACATCAGTTATGATTCGGTAGATGTTTGGGCAAACCCGGAAATATTTTCTATCGATAAAAACAGTAACATGATTGGCGTTGCAGGCGTGCCACCTGATTATTTTAATGCTGATGGACAACTTTGGGGAATGCCTGTTTTTAACTGGGACGAACTGAAAAAGCAAAATTACAAGTGGTGGGTGCAGCGAATCCGTAAGAATACCGAGCTTTTTGATATGATCCGTTTAGACCATTTCCGTGCTTTTGCCGGTTATTGGGAAGTTCCGGCAACAGAAAAAACAGCTAAAAATGGTGAATGGAAAACCGGGCCGGGAAGCGATTTATTTAAAGTATTACAGCAGGAATTAGGCGAATTGCCATTTGTAGCGGAAGATTTGGGCGAAATAACGGATGATGTTTACAAGCTAAGAGATGAATACCAGTTTCCGGGAATGAAAGTACTTCAGTTCGCTTTTGGTGATGATATGCCAGGCTCGCCGCACATCCCTCATAATTACACGCCTAATTATTTTGCTTACACCGGAACGCACGATAATAACACCAGCGTAGGTTGGTTTACTAAAGATGCCGACTCTGAAACTGTTAAACGTTTGGAGCAATATGCAAATACTGCTGTTTCCAGGTTAAATGTTAATTGGGTTTTAATCCGCCTTGCTTATGCCTCAGTTGCCAAAACTTTAATTGTACCTATGCAGGATATTTTAGGATTAGGTGAAAAAACCCGGATGAATATGCCGGCCTCAACAGAAAACAATTGGGGATGGCGTATGCAACCGGGAGAACTTACACAAGCCATGCAAAAGAAACTGCGCAAGTTAGTTTTAATTTATAACCGGGCTTAATTATTTTTTTAAAAGGATGGCGGCTGATCTATTTAACCGTTGGTAGAAAAGCCCGGGTAAAGGGTCATGCCGCCATCCATAAAAATAGTAGCACCTGTAATATAATCAGATTCATCACAAGCCAGCCAAGCTGCTAATAAACCAATGTCTTCCGGCTGGCCTATACGCCCATAAGGAATCAGCGTAAGTAAACTGTTTAATGCTTCCGGAGTTTCCCAGGCTTGTTTATTAATTGGCGTTTGTATCGCGCCCGGCCCAATACTGTTCACCCTGATTTTTTTAGGTGCCAGCTCTTGTGCCATACTTTGCATCAGCATATTGATACCGCCTTTGCTGCTGGCATAATTAACATGGCCGCCCCAGGGGATTACCTGGTGTACGCTGCTCATGCAAATAATTTTACCGGCTGCTTTGCTCCTTTCGGCTACAACACCTCGTTTTATAAATTCCCTTGCGGCTTCCCGTGCACATAAAAACTGGCCGGTCAGGTTGATGCCGATTACTAATTGCCAATCGGCCAAGCTCATTTCTGTAAATGGAGAATCTTTTTGCAAACCAGCATTGTTCACCAAAATATCTATGGTACCAAAAGCTTTATACATCTCCTGGAACATGTTTTGCACCTGGTCTTCCTTGCTTACATCGGCCTGAAGGGCAATTGCATTGCCGCCGTTGCTTTTAATTTCGTTCACTACCTCATCCGCAGTTTCGGGATGGGTTACATAATTAATCACAACGTTAGCGCCATCGTTGCCCAGTGCTATCGCAACTGCTTTACCTATACCACTGTTTGCACCGGTTACTAAGGCCGATTGTCCTTTTAGCTTTGGATTGGGGTTCATTCCTGTTGATTGATTTAAAGTTAGAACAACTTTAATCCATGGAATTAGTTTTTGGGAAATTATAAATATTGCCTTTAATAATGTCCTTTTAGCGATTGTATTTCCAAAATTACAATTATATCCTGATCAAAAATCTGATAAATCATCCTGTGCTCTCTGTTTATCCGTCGAGACCATGAACCAGATAATTCATACTTAAAGGTTCAGGTTTCCCAATTCCTTCAAAGGGGCTTTCTTGAATAGCCAAAATAAGCTGTTCAATCTTTTTTTGAATAGCCTTATTACCTGTTTGTTTCCAATATTTTAAATCTGCATTTGCTTGAGGCGTGAAGATTACTTCCATAAGTCTTCGACAGCAACCTTCACCCCTTTTCCATTTTTAACATCCTCTCTGCCATGTAAAATTTTCTTAACAAAAGCAGGATCATAAGGGCTTTTTTCTGTTTCAAACTCCACTTTTAAAGCTCTGGCAATTGCTTTTAAAGCAGACAATTGTTCTTTGGTTTTTGGACGAAAAATCAGGGTTTCCATATACAAATTTACTAATTATTTCTCCTTTTATTTTACGTGGGAATACTACTGGCAATAAATCTTCATGTTCTAATTTTTACCCGATAAAAGAAGCATTGCCTCAAATATTACAAGGGTTTATCTTACTGATTTTTAAAGCACTACAGGTAATAGCTTCCTTTCCGGCTTTTATTGGCCGTAAAACTTATCTGCTTATTGTTGCTGTGGTCCTGAAATAATAATTATTTTAGCATCCGATGATCTCTTTTCAATCTAAACTTCCCAAAACAGGCACTAACATTTTTTCTGTTATGTCTGCGCTGGCACAACAAGCCGATGCAATTAATTTGTCCCAGGGTTTTCCTGATTTTGAGTGTTCCCCGGAACTGGTAAGCCTGGTAAACCAAGCCATGCAGCAAGGCCATAACCAGTATGCACCAATGACCGGACTTTTATCCTTACGGGAAGCTATTGCTGCCAAAACACAGGAACTTTACGGCGCCTCCTATCATCCCGATAATGAAATTACGGTTACTGCCGGCGGCACACAAGCCATTTTTACCGCTATTTGTGCTACCATTCACCCTAATGACGAGGTGATTATTTTTGAGCCCGCTTATGATTGTTACGCGCCAGCCATCCAACTAATGGGCGGTGTGGTAAAACGCATGGAACTGGAACCGCCTGATTACCGCATTAATTGGACTATGGTACGAAGGTTGATTTCCTCCCACACTAAAATGGTCATTTTAAATTCTCCGCATAACCCAACCGCAACGGTTTTGCAGGAAGAAGACATTCGCGAACTGATCTCGCTCACCCATAAAACTGATATTTTAATTTTGAGTGATGAGGTTTACGAACATATTATTTTTGACGGACAGCCGCACCGCAGTATGGCCCGTTATCCCGAACTTGCCGAACGCAGCCTGATTGTTGCTTCTTTTGGTAAGCTTTTTCATATAACCGGCTGGAAAGTTGGTTATTGTATGGCCCCTGCCTGGCTGATGAACGAATTCAGGAAGATCCATCAGTTTAATGTTTTTTCGGTGAATACGCCTATGCAATATGCACTTGCTGATTTTTTGCAGGTAAAAGAAGCATACTTAGGACTGGCAGATTTCTATCAGCAGAAACGGGACTACTTCCGGTCAGGACTTGAAAGTTCCCGTTTTGAGTTGCTTCCATGTGCCGGTGCTTACTTTCAATCTGTTAAATTCAACCATATTTCTGAAGATAACGATTTGCTTTTTGCAAAAACTTTGATTGACCGGGTTGGTGTAGCTGCTGTACCAAATTCGGCCTTCTACTCTAAAAAAACTGATTTTGGCATCCTGCGCTTTTGTTTTGCTAAAAAGCAAGAAACATTAACTAAAGCCGTTGAACAATTGTTAAAAGTATAACCGAACCTAATTGCCGCTCCGGCATAAACATTATGGAAAATTTAAAAGTAACCACGTTTCAGGGATATTTATTTTGGGAGAACATCGACCAGAACCTTAAAAATATTGGACTGAGATTATCTTCAGGTATCCGTGAAAACACTGAACTGATTATTTTGCCTGAAATGTTTAACACAGGTTTTACCATGAATACTGCACTTGCAGAACCTATGAACGGTAAAACCATGAGCTGGATGCAGCAAATTGCGCAAAAATATAAATGTGTGGTTACAGGCAGCTTGATGATTATTGAAAACGGCAAGTATTATAACCGCCTTATCTGGATGCAGGCCGATGGTACTTTTTCGCAATACGATAAACGGCATTTGTTTACCTTGGGAAAAGAACACGAAACGTTTACGGCCGGAAAAGAACGTTTAATTGTTGAACTAAAAGGCTGGAAAATTTGTCCTATGATTTGTTACGACCTGCGTTTTCCGGTTTGGGCACGCAACCTTAACGTGGCTTACGATCTGTTGATTGTTGTGGCCAACTGGCCGGAAAAACGTGCCCTGCACTGGCGCACGCTTATCCCGGCAAGGGCAGTTGAAAACCAGGCTTATGTTATTGCTGTAAACCGTGTTGGCTATGATGGGAACGAGGTTTATCACTCCGGAGATTCCTCATGTATTGATCCGGGAGGTAGTGTGGTATATTATAAACGGGACGAAGAAGATGTTTATACTTTTTCTGTTTCTGCGGAAGAACTGACCAAAAACAGACGATTGTTTCCGTTTTTAAAAGATGCAGATGTTTTTGAGTTGAAATAAGCGCAATATACTCAACCCAAACCTAAAAAATATGCCATAAAAGAAGCATTGGCCTAATACTGTTGAAGTTAGATTCAAAGCGATATTAAAACCTGCCCATCAGTTTATCGTAAAATGCTTTAACAAGAAAATTTTGCACTTGCACTATCAATATAAAACGCTGTAAGTTTACCGCCCGAATGGAAATTGACAATATAAATTTAACAGCTACTTCGTACAAGCAAAAATGGACTGCAGAATGGAAGCTATCTGCTTTTAGAAAAAGATTGTTTACCGTATTGGTAACGCTGCTTCTGGTTGTTGTAATCAATCCCTATTTTTTCAGTCATATCCAGCAAAGAAACGGTATCGAACTAAACGATTGGCTTTTAAATTTCATTCCGCAATATGATGTTTCTGTTCCTGTTTTTTGTATTTTGTGGAGTATGGTTATGCTTGCCCTCTGGCGTGCAGTTCAAAATCCCCGCGTTTTAATTATGTTTGGCTGGACTTATCTGTTATTAGCTGTTTCCCGTATTATCAGTATCAGTTTAGTACCGCTTAACCTGCCAAAAGGCCTCATCAACCTGCACGATCCTATCATCAATATTTTTTACGGTAACCAGCTCATTACCAAAGACTTATTTTACTCAGGGCATACTGCTACCATGTTCCTCATATTTTTATGCCTGCAAAATAAGTATGATAAAGCATACGCTTTATTTTCTACCATTGCCATTGCCGTATTATTATTGGTTCAGCATGTGCATTACACAATAGATGTTGTGGCAGCACCGTTTTTTACTTATCTGCTTTATATGCTGTCTAAAAGAATTGTCAGTTACTAAAATTTTTATGCTGCCGAAAGTTTTATTTGAAAGGTTAATGTAAAAATAACAGTATATTAAGGCATATTTAATACAATAAACCAATTTTAAGTAGATTTGAAGAGTTAAAAACCTAAGTTTATTGCTACGGCATTGCTATTGCAGGTAATAAAATTAAGACATTTTTATGCTTAAATAATATAAAAAAAGAATGATAAAACTTGAATGTCCGGATTTTATTCTTGGAGAAAAACTGACACAGGAGCAGTTAAGCTTTTTTGACAAGAACGGCGTTATTATTTTCAGGAATTTCATCACTAAAAAAACTGTAGAAGACCTTTTAAAAGAGATCAATTCTTTACAACAAAAATGGATTACAGAAGGCCTCGAAAAAGTTAACGGGACACCTTTAAAATTTGGAAAAGATGAAAACGGTGAAACAATTATTCAACGCTTTTGCTTTTCTTCCCTGCATAATGCAGTTTTGCACGAGTTTTTAAAAGACCCGCGTTTTAAAGCTTTACCAGAATTGGTTGCACCTTATGAAGGGCGTATCGGCGAAAATGAAAAAGATGGCTTGGTGATCAATCAATACGTAAAAACCCCTGATAGCAGTTTTTCTCAAATGGGTTGGCATACAGATAGTCCGCGTGATCTTTTTCTCGGACAAAAAATTATGCCAATGCTAAATGTTGGTATCCATCTGGATGACTGTCCGGCAGAAAACGGCGGACTGCGGGTTTTAACAGGCACCCACAAACAAGGTATTCTTAAACTTTTATTTGCTAAAAAATATTTTGTAGATAATAATCCCGATCCGCAGGAAACCGGCGTTGATATTAATGCCGGAGACCTAACTGTACACGACGGACGGCTTTGGCACCGCGTACAACAATCGCCTTTTACAGGTATTAAAAGCAGGCGCCGGGTAATGTATATCCCTATTATTACAGGGAAATTTATCCCTAAACATGCTAAAAGCAAAACGCCTTTTTACCATCATTTTATTTCTAAAGTAAAATTTTAACAAATTATTTTATCCGATACTGGCTGGTTTGCAAGCAGCCATTTCAAATACACTAAATGGCTTACGCATTAATAACCGGTGCCAGTAAAGGAATTGGCAAAGCAATAGCACAGGAACTTGCGGCAAAGAAAATTGATTTGCTACTGATTGCGCGTTCTGTGGAAATGCTGGAACAAGTTTCCGGTGAACTTACAAAAAATCATGGGGTAAAAACAGCATATCTTGCAATTGATTTATCAGAAGCAGATGCCGCGCAAAAAGTTTTTAACTGGTGTTCAGCAAATAACTTCAGCATAAATATCTTGGTCAATAATGCCGGTTATGGTTTAAGTGGCGCATTTGATAAATATTCTTTGCCCGAAAACCTGAACATGCTCCAGTTAAACATGCTGGTTCCGGTTGCTTTAACACAACTGTTTTTACCGCAGCTTTTATTGCAGCCGCAAGCTTATATTTTAAATACGGCCAGTTCTGCCGCTTATCAATCGGTTCCCGGTTTAAGTTTATATGCTGCAAGCAAAGCCTTTTTACTAAGGTTCAGCCGTGGGCTGCATCAGGAACTAAAGTACAAAACAGTGTCGGTAACCTGCGTTTCTCCCGGTGCAACAGATACCGATTTTGTGGTTAGGGCACAGCTTGGCCCAAAAGGGTTAAAAGCAGCCAGCCAGGTAAATATGACGCCCGAAGCTGTAGCTAAAATTGCCGTGAAAGCGATGTTCCAAAAAAAAGCAGAAGTAATTACCGGTACTGTTAATAAGTTAGGCGCATTTTTAAGCTGGCTATTGCCCAAAGCGCTGGTTGAACGCACTTCGATGAAAATTTACCAATAGCTTCTTTCTGCTTTTTCCGGTAATGCTTCTTTTATGCTGCATTTATTGGAAACAACTTTAAGGCTTGTTCGTTGTTCCCCTACAAAACCTTAAATGTGTTATTATGAGCCAATATGAAAACGATCCTTTAAACTATCAGTCAGATAATTTAAAGGAACAACCTAAGCATAATCAGAACCAAGGCAAAGTTGTTTTTGAAGGCGGAACATACAGCGATAAGCCAACAACAGAAACCGATGTAGAACGAAACGATGACCTGGAGTACGGAGACCACGGCACTACAACCATGACCCCTACAAATGATTTGCCGCCCGAATCATCAAACGGTACAAATGATTTTGATGACGACGATGATGATGATTTCGATGATACCGTTGGTGAAGATAACCTGCCAGATGAAGATGGCTTTAATGCAAATAGTGATGACCCAACAGAACAGGAATTAACCAAAACCTGGATGGGAAATGAAAAAACAGTGCATGAAGCTGGTTCCAAAGGAATGGAAGGCGAACCAATGGGCGGACAAAACTTTGGTAAAACCGAACTCGAACAAAAAAACAGCAGTGATGCAAGCGATAGAGAGCACCATAGTTTAGGTTTAGGAAACTCAGCCTTACAACAACCCAGCGAAGAAATCAGCAATCCGCCAAGTATAGAAAGTAGTGTTGATAACCCTCCATATAAAAAGGTGGACGATTAATCACATTATAAGTAAAATACCTTTTAAAAAGAGCATCAGTTTAACAGCTGATGCTCTTTTTATGCACTAAAAAAACGCGGCCCTTAGCCTTTCCAATTATCCAACAACCTCCTAATCAACACAATCTGACCTGTATGATAACTTAAATGGTCAATAATCAATATAGCCTCCCTAAACAAATCCTGTCCGTCCCCATGTGTAAACGGTTGTAGCAAATCTTGTTGTTCATTTGTTATTAATGAAGTAAAATCAGCCAAACTTTTTTTGATTTCCTGTAACGTGTTTTCCCATTGTTGTTCATTTGCGGGAGCAATTTCTGTTGGCCAGTAACCTTCCGGCCATTTTAAAGGTTTATAGTTCCGGTTTTCCGAAAAATCCAAAATATCCTGTTGGGCAATACGGATATGTTCAACCAGTTGCCAAATGGAGTAAGGCAAAGGAGGTAATTTTATCCCCCTGTTTTCTGCGTTTAAACCCTCTATTGCTTTAGTAAACCCTGCATGTGCATTGCTTTTTTGTAAAAGCCCTGCTAATTGTTTTTTAAAGGAGTTATCGTTGTTCATGCATTTAGTAAAAAATAGATATTTATTTCCAACCTCTTTTATAGAAAAAAGTTTAAACAGTGGTATTTTTTGTATTTAAAGTTATAACAATTAAGCATTAATTCTTTGTAGCTGAATAAAAATATAAACAAAAATTTAAGGCATAAAAAAAGTAGTGTGCACTTTGTGGTAGAAATCCAATGAAGTTTATATAAATTATATTATTAAAATCTTTTATATAATATATCTCGTATTTTTATATAAAAAATAAACTCAAAAAAATTTATAAAAGATTATTTTAAATCTTAACTTTAACAATAGTTGTTTTTTTTAAAATGAAAATGCCTTTTAGCACTTATTTAGATTATAACATATTTACGAAACCTTTAGACGATTTACCAAAATTGCCTAAAGTAGTTATTAGTACAATTAATCAATATTCGTTCTGTTTGGCAGAAAAAGAACCTGATTTTAAAAATGCTTTGTTAGGGTCGGATGTTTTACTACCTGACGGTGTAGGAATTGTAGCTGCCGTTAGACTACAGACAGGACAAAAAATAAACAAAATCTCCGGTTCAAACCTGCACTTTTATTTATTAAACAAGCTTAACAAAGAAGGAGGTAGTTGTTTTTATCTAGGCTCTTCGATCAATACGTTAAAAAAAATCAAAGAAAAAATAGCTATTGAATATCCGAATATAAAAGTTAATTATTATTCACCACCTTTCAAACCAGTTTTTTCTGATGATGATAGTGCCCGAATGATTGCTGAAGTTAATAAATATAAACCAGATGTATTGTTTATAGGTATGACTGCCCCAAAGCAGGAAAAATGGGTTTTCAAATATAAAAAGCAATTAGACACAAAAATAATAGGTTCTATCGGCGCAGTCTTTGATTTTTATGCTGAAACGATGAGCCGTCCAAGTAGTTTTCTGATAAATTTTGGTTTTGAATGGTTTGGCCGTTTAATAAATGAACCCAAACGTATGTGGAAAAGGTATTTATATTATGGGCCTATATTTATTTATACTTTGTTTAAATACAAATTAAGGTATATGCAATCATTAAGTTTTATAAATCATAACAAAAAGTGCGTATAACTATTTCTTTTATCTTGGATTTACATAACTCTAAATATATTAATTATGTCAGTAAATTATACCGAAAAAGCAGTTATAATTAATAAAGCCATTCAAGATGTTAATAAAGCAACTCAACAAAAATTATTTTATTTATTGTTGGTTCTAATTGGTGCTGTATTTGGATGGCTTTTGTGTTATTTTTTCCCTTTACCCGAACATCATTCTCTATTGATCGGTAATTTAAATTAAAGCCTTTTAACTTTTTTGTTTATTAACAATTAAGTTGTTTAAACCTATTATTTTTCATGCTGGTATTTTAGGGTTAAATGCTTCTTTTATAGCATAAAAATACAGAAAACCATTCCACTTTGTCCCTTCAAAAGGGAAACTTTTAAACACCGCTTGTTTAAAATAAATAAACGCAGGGGGATGATTTGCTCCTCATGCCATTTATTTTATCCGGAAAAATTAAAAGTTTGAACAACTTCAATATTACAAGAGGTAGTTTGACTATTTTAAAGTTTTCTGACTTATAATTTCTGCAACAACTTTTAGGGCATCTTTTTCAATAAATATGTTTTTCCTAATTACTAAAGTAAACAACCTTAAGGATTTGCTACTATTATAGGTTTTACCAATAGAACTGCACAAGTATCATTTATATCCTTTACAAGTACGGTTGACATGAACGGGTTTAGGGAGACGTTGTTTTGATAGCTGTTGCCTGCGGCGTCGTAGCTTGTCCCGTTTGTGGCGAAGGCTTTGCCA
>NZ_WPIK01000014.1 GCF_009754915.1 Mucilaginibacter arboris
AAAATAGAATTAAAATATAAAAAGTCCGATGAAATTATTGAGCTAATACTTTCAGTCGAACTAAACAGCCTATTTAATAAAATATTAAAAAAAATAAGTCAACTTGAAGACTTATTTTTTCATAAGGAGCTTAAAATAATTATAAAAAAAGGAACTCTCTACGAGTTAAGTTTTAACAACTTAGATATTGGGAAACTTATAAGTAAAGTTAAAGAAGATGACTTATATTATGCTAATTATTTTGATCCTACCCAAGAAGAAAGAACATATTCGTTTATAACTTTAGATATTAATCTGAAGGAATTTAAAAATTTAAGTAATAAATTTAGTGTATCAGACAATAATAAGTGTAGTATTCAACGAATATGGCTATAGCATTAATAATCACAGTTCGAACATTATGATTAGTAAACTATATCATGAAAGCTTAACTCAAGAAGATGAAATTATAATAATAAAACATATCATTTCTACTCTTAAAAATAATATTCAAAAAAACCTCTGATCTGTCATTTACTAAAATTACTTTTGATAAAATTTTTAGTAAATGAATACCATTCTCCTCGTTGCGGTTCTCGTTATTTTGCTCGTTACTGTTTTTATCCTGCTAAAAACAGCATCGCCCAAAATGGGTTTTTCTGCGGAGGATTTGAAGCGTTTGCAGGAGGAGAATATCCAGCTTAAAATCAGTTTGGGAAAGGCAGAAGAACGTGCTGCAAATTTGCATCAGGAGAAAGAAAACATCAGCATTTTATTACGGGAAGAACAGGACCGTTTAATTGCTGATCTGGCCGAGGAACGCGATTTACACAACGAAACCAAACAGCATTTAGAACGAAGCAATGCTTTTTTTACCGCCCAAAAAGAGCAATTGGAACAGCAGAAAATAGAAGTGGAGCAAACACGCCAGCATTTTCAGCGGGAATTTGAAAATGTAGCCAATAAAATCCTCGAAGAAAAAACACAGAAATTTACAGAATCCAACCGCAGCAATATGGATTTGCTGCTTCATCCGCTGAAAGAAAACATCAAAGCTTTTGAAGAAAAAGTGGATAAAGTTTACAAAGAGGAATCTAACGAACGGTTTACATTAAAAGGCACGATTGATGAGTTGATCAAGCAAACCAAGATCATTCAGGATGATGCCACCAATCTTACCAAAGCGTTAAAAGGCGATACCAAAATGCAGGGAAACTGGGGCGAAGTTATTTTAGACCGCGTGCTGGAAGCTTCCGGCTTGAAACAAGGCGAAAGTTATACCAAACAAGGCAAAAACATGAACCTTTTTGATGAAGCAGGAAACCGTTTCCAGCCGGATGTGATCGTTCATCTGCCGGAAAATAAACACCTGATCATCGATTCCAAAGTATCTTTGATCGCTTATGAACGGCTGGTTAATTCCATCACCGAAGAAGAAAAATTAAGGCATTTAAAATCACATGTCGATTCCGTAAAAAATCATATTGCCGGACTTAGTTCAAAAAGTTACCAGAACCTTGCCGGCCTAACTTCTCCTGAATTTGTTCTGCTTTTTGTGCCGATAGAATCTTCTTTTTCCATCGCTATTCAGCACGACCTGGAACTGTTTGATTTTGCCTGGAAAAAGCGTGTGGTGCTGGTTACGCCTTCTACGCTGCTGGCTACTTTAAAAACCATCGCTTCGGTTTGGAAACAGGAACAGCAAACCAAAAACGCAGTAGATATTGCTACCAAAGCCGGCGCTTTGTACGATAAATTTGTTGGCTTTACAGAAGATATGAAAAAGATTGGCCAGCACATAGACCGCAGCAAAGAGGTTTATAACGATGCCTACAGCAAATTAACTTCCGGCAGCGGAAACCTGGCCAGCCGCGCAGAAACACTTCGAAAATTAGGCGCTAAAAACAGCAAGCAACTTGACCAGAAATTATTATCTGATGAAGAATAATTGCTGATGCTTCTTTTACGGGTACTTTTTAGATAAACCTTACTTCATAAAAGCGTTCCAGCCCTGCGCTTTCAGTTCATGCACATTCCCGGATTTAGAAACTAAATTACAGCCTGCAGAAGCTTCTGTAATATGTCCGATGATACTAATGTCAGCATTGTACCTGATCTTCTCGTAATCGTCTTGTTTAATGGTAAAAAGGAGTTCATAATCTTCTCCTCCACTTAAAGCACAAACGGTAGGATCGAGGCCGAACTCGCGCGCCGTTTCATAAGTCATCGGATCGATCGGGATTTTTTCCTCGTAAAGAGAGCATCCTTTGTTACTTTGCGTGCATATGTGCAGGATTTCGGAAGCCAGACCATCAGAAACATCGATCATGGAAGTTGGCTTGATTTTCAATTCTTTTAAAATATCAATAATATCTCCACGGGCTTCCGGTTTTAACTGGCGTTCTACAATGTAATCTTTGCCTTCCAAGTCAGGCTGAATATTTGGATTTGAGAGATAAACCTGTTTTTCCCGTTCCAGCAGCTGCAAGCCAACATAAGCGCCGCCCAGATCGCCGGAAACACAGATTAAATCGCCTTCTCCGGCTGTGTTACGGTAAACAACATCCGCTTCATCTGCATAACCAATGCTCGTTACACTAATTACCAAACCTTGCTTGGAAGCAGAAGTATCGCCGCCAACCAGATCTACCTTGTATTGCTGACAGGCCAACATCACGCCCTGGTACAATTCTTCAACTGCTTCTAAAGGAAATTTACTGGAAATCCCGATAGAAAAAGTGATCTGGCTGGTCGTGCCATTCATCGCATAAATATCGCTTAAATTTACTTGTACTGCTTTGAAACCTAAGTGTTTAAGCGGAACATAAGCCAGATCGAAGTGGACGCCTTCCAGCAATAGATCTGTAGAAATCAATGTTTTTTTACCGGCAAAATCCATTACGGCAGCATCATCACCAATTCCTTTTACAGAAGTATGATCCAGCAATTTAAAATTTTTGGTAAGATGACTGATCAAGCCAAATTCGCCCAAAGCCGCTATCTCTGTTTTTTCTTTATTATCGAACATTGTTTTTTTATTTGATTACACCGATTTTTTGAGTTGATTTCACAGATTTGGATAAGATTGTACTGATTTTAAATTATATTTTTGATGCTTCTTTTATCACCTAAAAATCTATAAAATCTTCTTTAAAATCTTTTCATAATCAATTGTAATCACGTAAAAATCGGTGTAATCCTTTCTAATCTGTGAAATCTTTCTCCTATAACCCTAAACGCGCCGAAATTTCCAGCATTCTTTCAATCGGTTTTACAGCTTTTACAATAATATCTTCCGGTACAAAAATTTCCGGCTGCTCATTTTTCATACATAAATAAAGCTTCTCCAATGTATTTCTTCTCATGTGCGGACAATCGTTACAAGCACAGGTATTATTGGGCGGCGCCGGGATGAATTTTTTTCCCGGGTTTGCCCTTTCCATCTGGTGCAAAATTCCTGATTCTGTAGCCACGATAAACTCGGTTGCTGCATTTTTGCTCGTATAATTCAGCAATCCGGTTGTTGAACCGATGTAATCGGCCATCTCCAAAATTGCGTCTTCACATTCCGGGTGCGCAATAAATTTTGCAGCCGGGTAACGCTCTTTTAGCTTAGTAATTTTTTCTCTCGAAAAAATTTCGTGGACCATACAGGCACCGTTCCATAAAACCAGATTACGTCCAGTTTTTTTCGCTACATATTTTCCCAGATTTCGATCTGGCCCAAAGATAATTTCTTGTTCCGGCGGCAAACTTTTTACAATTTGTACCGCATTGCTCGATGTACAAACAATATCGCTCATCGCTTTTAATTCAGCCGTACAGTTCACATAAGTAATCACTAAATGGTCCGGATATTGCTCTTTAAACTTCTTAAACAAATGCGGCGGGCAACTATCAGCCAGCGAACAACCTGCTTTTAAATCCGGAAGCAATACTTTTTTCTTTGGCGACAAAATTTTGGCTGTTTCTGCCATAAAATGTACGCCTGCAAAAACGATTATATCCGCATCTGTTTTCGCTGCCTGCTGCGAAAGCCCCAAACTGTCTCCAATATAATCTGCAATATCCTGAATATCATTTTCCTGGTAGTAATGCGCTAATAAAACGGCATTTTTTTCTTTTTTTAATTTTTCAATCTCCGTAAAAAGATCGAGCGACGGATCGATGTATTCGTCAGCAAATCCTTTAACTTGTATTTCTTCAAAAGTATCCATTTTTAACAGTTCAATAAAAACAACTTATTCTTTAAAAAATAAAACTATCATTTGTTAGTGTGTTAATTTCGTTTAAAAATCGGTATTAAAATATTTGCAAAAGTAGTTGATGTATTGTTATCAACATCTTTTAAACAAAATGTTTACTTTATTATGCTGATTTACTGCTTCTTTTATCTGCCAAAGAAAATTCGAGAAGTTTTACTGTGCATTATTTGCTTTCCTTGCACTGTTAACAATGTAAGTAAATTATGTTGGTAATTGCTTAGTAATAATACCGGCTTAAAGTGTTATCCACACTAATTCGAACTAAAATATATTTGCTACTTTTTTATCACCGCCAAATTAACATCTTTACTGGTGTTATAAACAATGTGTTGAATAGGTTGGTTTTTCACTAAAAAAGCATGAGTAAAATTGTTGATTACCTGGTTATCGGTTCTGGTATTGCCGGACTTAGTTTTGCCCTTAAGGCCGCGCAATATGGTAAGGTACTGATTGTTACAAAGTCGAATGAAGATGAATCGAACACGAAGTACGCCCAGGGAGGTGTTGCGGTAGTTGTGGATAAAGAGGAAGATTCGTTTGAAAAACATATTGAAGATACGCTGATTGCCGGCGATGGTTTATGCAATGAAGAAGTGGTGAAGATTGTGGTAGAAGAAGGCCCGCCGAGAATTAAAGAAATTATTGATTACGGAACGAACTTTGATAAAACCCAGCAAGGCGTTTTTGATCTGGCAAAAGAAGGCGGGCACTCTGAAAGCCGTGTGCTGCATTATAAAGATATTACCGGTTTTGAAATTGAACGTGCTTTGCTGGAGCAGATCCACCAGCATAAAAACATTGAAATTTTAACACATTATTTTGCCATAGACCTGATTACGCAGCATCATTTAGGGGAATTTGTAGATCGTTCGAGCACTGATATTACCTGTTTTGGTATTTATGCTTTAAATAATAATACGAAAAAAGTTGAAAAATTCCTGTCTAAAGTAACGGTGATGGCTTCCGGAGGTGCCGGCCATATTTACTCAATTACCACCAATCCAACTATTGCAACCGGCGATGGTGTGGCAATGGTTTATCGTGCAAAAGGAAAAGTGCGTGATATGGAGTTTATCCAGTTCCATCCGACAGCTTTGTACAATCCGGGCGATTATCCTTCTTTTTTAATTTCTGAAGCCGTTCGTGGTTTTGGCGGTATTCTAAAGCGAAGGAACGGGGAGGAGTTTATGCAGGAATACGACCCGCGGAAATCTTTGGCACCGAGAGATATTGTAGCACGTGCGATTGATGCAGAAATGAAAAAATCTGGAGATGATTTTGTTTATCTGGATATCCGGCACCGCAGTAAAGAAGATTTACTGAACCATTTTCCAAATATTTACGCCAAATGTTTGTCTATCGGTATTGATATGACAAAGGATATGATTCCTGTTTCTCCAGCCAGTCATTATATGTGTGGAGGGATTATGGTTGATACACACGGGCGATCTTCTATTTTAAACTTATATGCCTGCGGCGAATGTTCTTCTACTGGTTTACATGGCGCTAACCGGCTGGCTTCCAATTCGCTTTTAGAAGCCTTGGTTTTTGCCCATCGTATTTTTGAAGATGCCGTACCAAAAGCTGATGCTTCTTTTATGCCACAAAATATCCCGGACTGGAATGAGTTTGGTGTTGCCCAGCAAAACGAGGATATCCTGGTAACGCATAATATCCGCGAAATGCAGAAAATTATGAACGATTATGTAGGAATTGTACGATCAGATTTTCGGTCGGAAAGGGCATTGCGAAGATTGCGTTTGCTGTATGAAGAAACGGAAGATTTCTACAAAAAGACAAAATTATCGGTTAAATTATGTGAGTTGCGAAACCTAATTCAGGTTGCCTATTTGGTTGTTAAATCTGCCATGGCAAGAAAAGAGAGTAGAGGATTACATTACACAACGGATTATCCAAACCATGCAAAAGAATTATACAATACAATTATGTAAAAATAGGTGATAAAAGAAGCATCAAATAAAACACAAGACCGAAAAACGAGATTCGAACAAAAAACTTATAGACATGTCTTTTCACATTATTTCTGTAATAGCATTAATTATAATCATTCTTTATTTACGCAAAATTCAAGATGTTTTAATCGATATCCGAACTGATTTATTTGATTTTAAATCTGAAAAAGCTGAAGTAGAATATTGGATTAGCAAAGCTAAAGGAAACAGAGAGTTAGAATATGAAGCGCTGTTGAAAATTGTTTTTAGCGCATTGCTTAATCCTTTAATAAAACCTGAAAACAGAAGAAAAAGATATGATGAATTAAAGGAATTGTATCAGGAGAACTTTGAACAAGCTGGATTTAAATTTCCGGAGTATTTGTTTTTGAATGAATAAAATCAGGTTGAGATGGAGCGGAAAACGGGATTCGAACCCGCGGCCTTCAGTTTGGGAAACTGATGCTCTACCGGCTGAGCTATTTCCGCTTATTAAAAGCTAAATTATAAAATTTATTGATATGCCACCACTTCTTTTACCGGTAAAAAATAAGTATCCGGTTATCGGTCAGGATTGTTTTATTGCTGAAAATGCCACTATTGTTGGCGATGTAACCATCGGGAACCAATGTTCTGTTTGGTTTAATACGGTTATCCGTGGCGATGTAAATTCAATTACAATTGGCAATCAAACCAATATTCAGGATGGCGTAATTGTTCATTGTACATACCAAAAAGCAGCAACCGTTATTGGCCATCATGTTTCTGTTGGCCACAATGCTATTATCCACGGCTGTACGCTTAATAATTATATTTTAGTAGGAATGGGGTCCATTATTATGGACCATGCCATTGTAGAAGACTATTGTATTATTGCAGCAGGTGCTGTTGTATTGGAAAATACAAAATGTGAGTCAGGTTTTATTTATGCCGGAACGCCTGCTAAAAAAGTAAAAGCTGTTTCAGAAGTGCAAATGCAACGACTGAAACAGCTTCCGTTAAATTATATTTTGTATTCGAGCTGGTTTACGGACTTGTAGGCGTTCTTGGAACACTGATATTTTCAGTCATATCCCAGTTTGCCCGTAAGCTAATCTCTTTATTATAATACCAAATGGGTTCGGGCAGCGTTCTGTTTTTTACATTTCCGGTGTCCCATTTCCCGTTTCTATTTATATCATAAATAATCCTGATCCGGTACTTTCCAACAGAGTAATCACTAAAAACCAGGTTACCGTTCCGATGGAAAGGTACGCTTTTAATCACCTTTTTATCTGCGTTTAAGAGTTCGAGAATGTAAGATTTTGAAGTGTCTGGCAAAGTAACGTTGAAAGTCATGCTGCCATAATTTTCCTCTTTGTTCAACTGAAACGAAATCGTCGTTTTCTTGTTTTTGTTACCATAAATATCTATCAATGCACCTTCATTCAGTAAAACGTCGTAATGTTTTCCTGCTTTCCACGCGTATTTCAATGTATATCTTCTTAAGCTTGAAGTGTCTTTTTCGAGGCTAAAACCATATTTAGCAACAGAATCTTCGTTTATAATAATTTGTGCTTCATTGGTTGATTCTATCGGCAAATTAGAAATGAGCTGTAAAGTAGTTTTGGGTTTTAAAGTTCCTCCGCTTAAATTATTGCTGATATTAAGGGTTCTTTTATACGTTTCTTTTTTTCCTCTTCTCAAGGTTACCGTATCTAAAGCTTTATTGGCAGCTAAAACAGCTACTTTAACAGAATCAAAATCCATCTTACGAAGGTATAACCTCGCAGTATCCGCTTCTTTATTAAACTCTACAATTTTCTGACTGTTTAAATCATCGTTTTGTATAATGCGCAAAGCAGGCTGGTTTATGCCTTTATTAAAAGTAAAAAACAGTTTTCCATCCGGGTCTATTCTTCTATCAACAACCCTAAACTTTTGAGGGATTTGTTTAAACAACTCTAATCTTATTCCTGCTGTATCTTTTTTTAGGTTGATGTCTTTTGGCAATATAGCAATCGATTCATTATCGTTATCGTAAATCCTGTTAGGCGATGCTTCTTTTAAGGCATAAATTCTGTAACTATCTGAATGTAAGTTACTTAACTTAAAATTACCTGCAGTATCAGTTGTGGTAAAGTAGGCAGGTTTCTTTTTACCAAACAAAGCAGGATCCTGTTTACTTGTGAAAATAAAAACGGTAGCTTCTTTTTCTGCTTCCTGCGTTTCAGAATTAATGACCTTTCCGGCAATTGTTAAAGAATCAATTTCATTTCCGGTTGTAAAAGCATAAGTAAAGTTTTTCAGGATATTGTTTTCGTTAACATCTCCAATTGCTTTTCCAAAGTTAATTACATACGTTGTATTCTTTTGCAGCGTATCTTTTAAAGTAATTACCAGGCTTTTTTGCTTGATGTGATATTCGGGCAATTTTTCCTGGGTAGGAGAGATGCTGATTTCCTGGTACTGGTTGTTTAGTTTAAAATATTCGTCGAACGTTAATACAATTTGTTTTGCGTTAAACCTTTTTGTTTTATTTGCTGGCGTTGCGCTTAAAAGTTTAGGTGGCGTTTTGTCTCTCGGCCCGCCTTGTGGTTTTTGAATGCTTGCACAACCAAATATAGTAACTATACCTACAAAAACAGCTATTTGCCGTAGGTTAAACATAGATGTCTTTTTAAAGGCCATTTAGATGCGTTATAATCGAATATTTATTTTTGATGAAGATTAACATTAAAAAAATAAAATCTTCTTTTATAAACAATTATTTTTTAGGGTGAAGAATGCTAATTATTATAAATTTTTTATTTATCTGCTGATGTGAACCATTAATACAGAAACATCTGAAGGAGAAACGCCTGAAATTCTGGAAGCCTGGCCTAATGTTCGTGGTTTAATTTTGATTAGTTTTTCCCGTGCTTCTTTTGACAGAGAAATTATTTCATTGTAGTTAAAGTCCTGATAAATTTCTTTGTCCTCCATTTTTTTCATCTTGTTTACAATCTCCAGTTCTTTTTCAAAATACGATTCATATTTTATTTTGATCTCGGCCTGTTCAATTGTTTCCTGATTGTATGGAGAAAGAAATTCTTTTAGCGAAGCACTTGCTTCTTTTAGCATACTAAAATTGATTTGCGGGCGGCCAATAATTGCAGATAGCTTAACATTCTGGCTGATGGTACTTGTTCCAGCTTCTTCCAGTAAACCATTTACTTCTTCCGGTTTGATAGAAACTGATTTTACAAACTTTACAATAGCATCCGCGTTTTTAACTTTATTATTAACAGTTTGCATCCGTTCTTCTTTAATTAACCCAAGCTTGTAACCAAGAGGTGTAAGGCGAATATCAGCATTGTCCTGGCGTAGCAATAAACGATGTTCAGCCCTGGAGGTAAACATACGATAGGGTTCTTCTGTTCCTTTTGTTACCAGGTCATCTATCAAAACACCGATGTACGATTCGGATCGTTTCATAATCAATGCCTCTTTTACAGCCACATTATTATGTGCATTTATACCAGCAATAAAGCCTTGGCAGGCAGCTTCTTCGTAACCTGTTGTTCCGTTAATTTGTCCTGCAAAAAATAGGTTATCGATAAATTTTGTTTCCAGGGTTAATTTTAATTGGGTAGGAGGAAAGTAATCATACTCAATTGCATAACCCGGACGAAACATCTTTACATTTTCAAATCCTTGGATTTGTTTTAATGCTTTATATTGAACATCTTCGGGCAACGAAGTCGAAAAACCATTAACATATATTTCTATTGTATTCCAGCCTTCCGGCTCTACAAAAATCTGATGGCGGTCGCGTTCTGCAAACCTGTTGATCTTATCTTCAATTGAAGGACAGTAACGAGGGCCAAGTCCTTTAATCCTTCCTGTAAACATTGGGGATTTTTCAAACCCTTCTTTTAAAGTTTCATGGACTTGCGTATTGGTATAAGTGATCCAGCAGCAGCGTTGTTCTGTTGGTTTTGGTACTTCTGTATACGAAAACTCTCCCCGCTCATCATCTCCCCATTGCTCTTCCATTTTTGTATAATCCAGGCTTCGTCCGTCAACCCTTGGTGGCGTTCCTGTTTTCATTCGGCCAGCTTCAAAGCCTAATCCTACTAATTGCTCTGTAATGCCATGGGCCGCTTTTTCTGCTGTCCTTCCTCCGCCAAACTTTTTCTCGCCTATATGTATTAATCCGTTTAAAAAAGTTCCGTTAGTTAATACAACAGCTTCAGCTTCGATTTCTATTCCAAGCGAAGTGATAACACCGCAAACTTTTCCACCTTTTATAATTAAACTGTTTACAGTATCCTGCCAAAAATCAACATTAGCGATTCTTTCAAGCATTAACCGCCATTCTTCTGCAAATCGCATCCGATCAACTTGTGCACGCGGGCTCCACATAGCCGGGCCTTTTGAACGGTTAAGCATTCTAAACTGAATGCTTGTTTTATCGGTAATAATTCCGGAACCACCACCCATTGCATCTATCTCTCGTACAATTTGTCCTTTAGCTACGCCGCCCATCGCTGGGTTACAACTCATTTGGGCTATAGTTGCCATATTCATGGTAACTAATAATACCGATGAACCTAAGTTTCCTGCTGCTGCTGCTGCTTCGCATCCTGCATGTCCGCCGCCTACAACAATTACATCATATTTTTTAAACATTGTTTTTTCTAAAGTTTCACGTGAAACATTAATAAGGTTATGATTAGCTTTCTTTTAATTCGGATAAATTCATCCATTTGTTCAAAAAAGCATCTAATTCGATTTGATAAGTTTGAACGTTTTTAGAGGCTAAAATAATATCTTCGGTTTTAGAGGAAGGATTATTAAGGATTAAATTCAATTCAGCTATTTTACTTTCAACAGAAGCAATATCCATTTCAACTTCCAGAAGTTCTTTTTCCTGTTTATAATTAGATGGTTTTTTAATTTCAGGAACAGAAGCTTTTAAAGGCTTATCTTGTGTTTTCGTTTTTTGTTTAACAACAGTTTCCTCTAACCGATAGTCTGTATAATTACCATTATAAATTTGTAAGTGGCCTTCTCCAGTAAAGATAAACAACTGTTCTGTAAGCTTATCAATTAAATACCTATCGTGAGAAACAAGCATAATTACGCCACCAAAATTGGTAAGAAATTCTTCTAAAACATTTAAGGTATCTGTATCTAAATCATTTGTTGGCTCATCCAGAATTAAAAAGTTTGGGTTTTTAATCAAAATGGTAAGCAATTGCAACCTTTTCTTTTCGCCACCACTTAAATTACTGATGAACCCGTGTTGCTTTTTAGGAGGAAACAGAAATTGGGTAAGCAGTTGAGAGGCAGAAAGAAGTTTGCCATCTGCCATGGTAATAAATTCTGCAACATTTTTTATTACGTCAATTACCCTTTCTGCCTCATTAAAATTTAATCCGGATTGACGATAGTAACCAATTGTAGTAGTTTCGCCAACGTCAATAGCACCAGAATCAGGCGGAGTTTGTCCTGTTAAAATATTTAATAAAGTCGATTTTCCGCTACCATTTTTACCTGCCAAACCAATCCTGTCGCCTTTTTTAAACACATAATTAAAGTCTTTAATTATCGTAATGTTGTTAAAGGATTTACTAAGGTGTTTAATTTCTAAAACCTTATTACCTTGCCGGGCAGATTTGATAGTTAAATCCAATTGCTCTTTATGCCCATTGTTTTGGGTTTTACTTTGAAGGTCATAAAAAGCATCAATACGCGATTTAGATTTGGTACTTCTGGCCTGAGGCATTCTCCGCATCCATTCTAATTCCTTTTTTAACAGGTTAGAATTCTTCTGGTAACGAACCTGATCGGCCGCTTCCCGTTCCGCTCTTTTTTCTAAATAATAGCTATAATTGCCATTGTAAGGAAATATCTTTTGCTGATCAATTTCCAAAATCTCATTACAAACATTATCTAAAAAGTAACGGTCGTGCGTTACCAATAGAATAGTTTTGTTACCGGATGTTAAAAAGCTTTCCAGCCATTCTATTGTTTCTATATCTAAATGATTGGTTGGCTCATCTAATACAAATAATTCCGGGTCGCTAATCAGTAATTCTGCCAGTGCCAAACGCTTCTTTTGTCCACCAGAAAGTGTTTTTATCTGTTGGTCTAAATGACGAACATCCAAACGGTCTAAAATATTCTTAATTTTATATTCATACTCCCAGGCTTCAAGTTCTGTAATTTTATTAGTCAGGATTTCAATCTGCTCATAATTCTCAGGATCGTTTTCCAGCAACAACTCGTAGGCTTTAATTAACTGTTGTTGTTCGTTATCGGCTTTAAAAATAAAATCATTGATCGTTTCTTCCGGATTAAAAGAAGGGTCTTGTTCTAAATATCCCATAGAAAGAAACTTACTTTTAACTACTTTTCCTTCAGTTGGCTTTAGTTTTTCTGCAAGTATTTTTAATAAGGTAGATTTTCCGGCGCCATTCGCACCCACGAGCGCAATACGCCGGCCGGAATTAATGCCGAAAGTTTGCTGTTTAAACAGCCAGTTATCATGAAAGGAGTGGCCTAAGTTCTCGGCCGAAATTAAAGTACTCACGCTAATTTTTTTATTTGATCTGATGTATAAGTAAAGATACCAGGATTGCTTTTTAAGGATTCATTGAGCATTGCCAAAGCAACAGTATTGGCAGGAATGCTTCGATATTTTTGTAGTTTTCCGATAAGAAACGGATTAATAATTTTCATTATAACTGTTGCAAATTGTTCTGTAATCCGCTTTTCTTGCCTGTTTCCAGTTAATAGAGATGGCTGAGAAATACAAATCCGCCTTAACTTAACCTGTTTAACATCCGCTTCTGTTTCACCTTTTAATTTAATATAAAAAGTAGTCGAGTTAATATTTGCGCCAAGGGCAGAAACTAAATGAAACTGCTGCATACTGTTTTTAGCACCTATTTTTGCTAATTGAACAGGATAATCATGGTCTATTTTTCTATAAATGCTTAAATCGGGCGTTTTGCTTTTGGTTGAACCTAAGCAGCAAAATAAGGCATGTCCGTTAATATCCTGTTCGTAATGCTCTAAACGATCAAAATCTACAATTAATTGCTTTAATTTTTGATGACGGAAGTTTAATTCCTTTCGCACTAAAACAACAACCTCGTCATAATCATGATGATCCAGCAAATGTTTAAGCAGCAAACCGCCAATTAAACCGCTTGCACCGGCAATAACCGCCTTGTACTGCATGGTAACTTATTTATTGCAAAAGTACGTATTATCAGCCTGTTCTGGTAGTTAGCAAGAAGTAATATATTCAGGCACAAAACAATTCAGAAAAAATTGACAAGCGCGTCAACATTTACAAAAAAAAACCGTTAAAGGAATTATTCCAATCACAACATATTAAAATATCTTTTCAATTATATGGCAGAACAAGCGTTACCTGCATGGAAAAGAACCTTTGAAGAAGCAGGATCGCAGATACTGTTTTTAGGGGCCTTTTTTAAGAATATATTTAAATCCGGATTTGAATGGTCTGAATTCATCCGTCAGTGTTACGAAATTGGTTATAAATCCTTAACCCTTGTTGGGCTTACTGGTTTTATCATGGGCCTGGTCCTTACTTTACAATCAAGGCCTACGCTGGCAGATTTTGGGGCAGAAAGCTGGCTGCCGGGAATGGTATCGCTATCTGTAATACGAGAAATCGGGCCGGTAATTACAGCCATTATCTGCGCAGGCAGGGTAGCTTCGAGTATTGGGGCTGAATTGGGCAGCATGAACGTAACGGAACAAGTTGATGCAATGGAAGTATCTGGTGCAAACCCGATGCAGTATTTAGTTGTAACACGCATTCTGGCAACCACCATCATGATTCCTATCCTTACTTTTATATCAGATGCCATCGCCTTATTTGGAGGCTTTTTAGCAGTAAATATTGACGGAAAAGTAAGCTTTTACCTGTATTTTACTAAATCAATTTCTGTTTTGGGTTTCAGCGATATTTTTCCGGCAACCATCAAAACCATATTTTTTGGCCTGGCTATTGGCTTTATTGGTTGTTATAAAGGCATCAATTCTAACAAAGGAACAGAAAGCGTTGGCTTGGCAGCCAATTCTGCCGTGGTTACATCTTCCCTCTGGATTTTTGTAATCGATGCCATCGCAGTTCAGCTTACTAACATATTAGCTTATCATTAATGGAAACTACTGTAGAAAACCAGCAAGACCAGGCAACAGCTTCTTTTGAAAAAGATGAGCTTGTTGTACAAATTAGGGGGCTAAAAAAAGCATTCAATGGTTTTGAAGTGCTAAAAAATATCAACCTGGATTTAAAGCGGGGAGAAAACCTGGTGGTTTTAGGCAAATCCGGACAAGGTAAATCGGTAACCATCAAATGTATTGTTGGCCTGCTAAAAAAAGACGAAGGATCTGTAAAAGTTTTTAACGAAGAAGTTGCAGATTTAAACGATGATGAATTAAAGCAGTTAAGAACGAGGATTGGCTTCCTCTTCCAAAACTCTGCTTTGTATGATTCTATGACTGTTCGCGATAACCTTGAATTTCCTTTAACCAGAGTTTTAAAGCTGAAAGATGAGGCAGAAATTAATTCAAGAGTAGAGGAAGTTTTAGAAGGCGTTGGTTTGCTGGATGCTATTGATAAAATGCCTTCCGATCTTTCCGGCGGGATGCGTAAACGTATTGGCTTGGCCAGAACATTAATTATGAAGCCGGAAATTATGTTGTACGATGAACCAACAACAGGTTTGGACCCGATCACTTCAAAAGAAATCAGCGACTTAATTTTAGCCATGCAAAAGAAGTATCAAACCTCTTCAATCATCATTACGCATGATATGGCCTGTGCTAAAATAACGGCAGACAGGCTTGTGGTAATGAACGACGGAGAATATATAGCTGAAGGAAATTACGAGGAACTTGAAAATTCGGACAATGAATTGGTAAAGTCTTTTTTTAAATAACAAAATATGAAAACCAGTAGCGGACAAAAATTAAAATTAGGATTATTCACTTTTATCGGAATACTGATATTAGTAATGGCAATTTTTTTCATTGGAAAATCTAAAAGCTTATTCAATACTACCTTTAATGTTTATGGTATATTTAAAAACGTAAATGGTTTGCAGGTAGGCAATAATGTGCGTTTTGCCGGTATTAATATTGGTGTGATACAAAACATCAGGATTGTATCAGACACGGCAGTTCGGGTTGATTTAACATTAAATAAAAGCGTGCAAAAGTTTTTGCGAAAAGATGTTAAGGCAGCTATTGGAAGCGATGGTTTAATGGGCGATAAACTGATTGTAATTAACCCGGGAACGGAAGCTACGGGAGAGCTAAATAATGGCGACAAGGTAAATACTGTAAATCCGATAGATGTAGATAAGATAATTGGCAGGGTAACAAAAGTGGCAGACAATGCAGAGGTTTTAACTTCTAACCTTTCTGAAATTGTTTATAAAATTAACCATGGTAAAGGAAGCATTGGAAAATTATTATCAAGCGATAAGCTTGCAAATGATTTGGAAGGAACAGTTAAACAAGCTAAAAGTACTTTAAAAACCGTTAAAAAAGGTACAGAAGGTTTCAGCGAAAACATGGAAGCAGCAAAGCATAATTTTTTGCTTCGCGGATTTTTTAACAAAAAGAAAAAGGAAGCCAAAAGAAAACAGGATTCTATCAAAAACGCAAAAAATCCGGTACAATAACAGTAAAATGCTGGTTACATCAACAAGTCGCGGATATCTTCCGGTGTCAGTGATTTTATAAAGTTTCCTTCTGTTGTAATCAGCGTATTAGCTACGTGCATTTTTTGTTGCTGTAAAAGAAGTATCTTTTCTTCGATACTGTTTTTAGTAATGAATTTATAGATAATTACTTTTTTAGTTTGCCCAATGCGGTGCGTACGGTCAATTGCCTGTTGTTCTACTGCTGGGTTCCACCACGGATCTAAAATAAAAACGTAATCAGCTTCAGTTAAATTTAAACCAACACCGCCAGCTTTAATAGAGATCAGGAAAATCCGTAATAATTCATTATTCTGAAACTTGTTAATTTCCTCCTCGCGATTTTTAGTTTTTCCGTCCAAATAAGTATAAGAAATACCCTGATCTTCTAACTGGTTTCTGAAAATTGTTAACTGACGTACGAACTGCGAAAAAACCAAAACCTTATGCCCGCTTTCAAGCGCATTGATTAGCATTTCCCACACATCATCAAATTTGCCAGAACTTCCTTCGTAGCTTTCATCAATCAAACGCGGATGGTTTGCAATTTGCCGCAACTTAATTAAACCTTGTAAAACATGCAATTTTGCTTGTGCAAACGTACCTTCTTCAATGCTTTTTAAAAGAGCGTTCCGGTATTCGGATTTTACTTTTTCGTACTCGTCGGCCTGTTCATCGCACATCTCAGAATAAAATAACTTTTCTGTTTTTGATGGCAGTTCTGTAGCAACCTGTTCTTTAGTTCTTCTCAGGATAAAAGGCTTGATCAAAACCTGCAAACGATGAGCTTTGTCTTCGTCTTTTTTCTTCTCGATAGGAATAACAAAATTGTTTTGAAAGTAAGCCTGATTTCCCAACAAACCAGGATTGATAAAAGACATTTGCGTCCATAAATCATTAACAGAATTTTCTACTGGCGTTCCGCTTAATATCAGTTTAAAGCGCGATTTTAATTCGGTTACTGCCTGAAAAGATTTGGAAGCAGCATTTTTGATATTCTGGCTTTCATCCAAAATAATATATTCAAAAAAGAAATCTTTTAGCAAATTTATATCGATCCGTGTAATGCCATAAGTAGTAATTATCAAATCATAATTGCTGAAAACTGCCGCATTCCGGGAACGTAAACTGCCTGTATGTGCCAGGATTTGTATTTCCGGCGCAAACCTTTTTGCTTCGTTTACCCAATTATAAATAAGCGAGGTTGGCATAATAATCAACGAAGTAACTTTACCGTTTGCGGCGTTATCTTCCTTGTTTTTTTGTAGCAAGGCAAGTGTTTGGATAGTTTTGCCCAAACCCATATCATCTGCCAGGCAACCGCCAAAATGATATTTTTTTAAAAAGTGAAACCAGTCATAACCGGCTTTTTGATAAGCGCGCAATTCGCCGTTAAAATGTTGCGGCAGCGGGATTTCTTCCAGGCTTTCAAAATTGTTGAGTTGCTGTAATTTCCGGTTCATGGTAACTTCGGCATAATCGCTTGTAGCCAACTCGTTTACCAAACCGATATGGTGTTTTTTAAGCTGAAGTTTATCACTATGATCACTAAAATAAAGCAGGTTACTGTATTGCGAAAACCATTTTTCCGGAATGACAGCAATCTCTCCGGAAGGCAAAACAAATTCGCGCCTTTTATTTAAAATATGCTGTTTTAGCTCAATAAACGGAATGGCGTAACTGCCAAAGTAAACGATGGCATAAATATCAAACCAATCATTTCCTTCCCTAATTTCCAAATTGATTTTAGGGCTGGCATAAAAAAATCGTTTTTCGCCTTCAGGTTGTTCAATTTCAAAACCGCTTTCTATTAACTCATCGTGGTGCTCGTTCAGCCAGTTAAAAACAGATAAAGAAGTATCTTCATCTTCTTCCATTTGCGCAACTTCCAGGTTTTGAAAAAGATTAGATACTGTTTTTAGCCCTAAATTTTCCAGTTCTAAAAACTTCTTTTTCTCCCAGGCCATGCTTCTTTTAATGCGGTAAAAGAAGTATTGGTCGTCTTTGTTTTCAATTCTTACAGAAACCTGCCGTCCATCTCCATAAGGAAAAACAGCTTCGCCATAACGAAAAAACAGCTGGATCTGAGAAATGCCGCCTTCTGTATAAACCGGTTTTAAAATTGGTCCTGCATTATATCTTTCGCTAATGATTTCAAACCCTTGTGCATAAACCGGGTATTTTTCAATCAATGGCGCAACAAATTTTTCGTAATAAGTTTTTTCGGATGATTTAGGAATGGAGATGTAACGTTTATCTAAAAACGGAAGCAGTTTTTTGCCTTCAATACCTTTTTCAAAATAATAAAGTACGTCTTCAAGCAATAAATAAGCCGGCTGGTTGCAAATGATTTCTGCGCCTTTAAACATAAACTCAATCCGTTGGCCTTTGTATTTTATGGTTGGATAATAGCGTGTTTCGTTTTCGTTTCTGCGGAAATGAAATAAAACAGTTGCCGGTTCTGTTGCAAATTGTACAATACGCTCTGCCGGATAACCTTCGCGGCTCATTACGCATAATTCTTTTCCGGGAAGCAAGGTTAAGGCTTCGGCCAGTTTTTTTTCGATTTTAGGCCGAAGTTTTTCAAACGCTTCTTCTGTATAAATTCTGGAAAAGAATTCCAGCGGCCTGATCGGCTTTTTATAGTATTTTAAAATGAGGTGGCTTTGCTCGGTTTCCTGCAAAATCCGGATCAGTTTTCGGTCGGTATCGTCTAAACAAGCAGTAAATTCCTCGGCAGTATTAACAAATAAACGTTGGTGCGTGAGCGAGTATTCGCCATTTGGATTAAGCTGAACAACGTGCGGCTCGATTAGGTACGATAAATATTCATGCTTACAGATAGCATAAATAATTTTACAGGGTTTGCTGCTGTCAACTCTTAACATTGCTTGTAGGATAGCTGCCTTAAGGCTTTTATGATCAGGCAAAGTTTCAAACGTAGGCAGAATTACCTTAAAAGAAAAATTCTTTTTATAGAAATTTAGGTGATAAAAAAAGCATGGGCTGAGAAGAGCGAGGGGTTAAGATCAAAGAGCGGGGAAATTACAAACTTATTTAGATTTCAATTTCTCCCGAAAAAACCTGAACTGCCGGTCCTTCTAAAAATATATCGGTAAAAACAGTACCATCGTAATTAAATTTTACGCTTAAATCTCCGCCTAAAACTTTTATAGGCGTAAAAACAGCACCGGTTTGGTTTTTATGTTTTGCCATAGCTAAGGCAACCGCAGTTACGCCGGTTCCGCAGGCATACGTTTCGTCTTCAACGCCGCGTTCAAAAGTGCGGACGAAATAACCATCATTTAAAGGTTCAACAAAATTAATGTTGATGCCATCTTTCTGATAAACAGCATTATTACGGATGGTATAACCATTCTGGTACACATTTTTGTGTTCCAGATCTTTCACCAGTTCTACATAATGCGGCGAGCCGGTGTTCAGCACATAAGCATTTCCATCACGGTTGATCGTATCAACATTAATCATTTGTAAACTAACCCAATCACCAGAACCGGAAATTGTGGCATAATGCGGCCCATCAACTGCCAGAAAGTTAGTTTCCTTTTCAATCAATCCTAAAAATTTGGCAAAGGCTACAATACAACGTCCGCCATTACCGCACATACTGCTTGGTTTTCCATCGGCATTGTAATAGATCATTTCAAAATCGAATGCTTCTTTTACCTGCAAAAACATGATACCGTCGCCTCCAACCCCAAACCTCCTGTTGCATAAACGGGCAATTAGTTCGGGTTGATGATGGTTAAATTGCTGTAAACGGTTGTCAATCAGTATAAAGTCGTTTCCTGCGCCCTGGTATTTGTAAAAAATCTGCTTCACGTTTTTCAATTCAAGTATTTAGCACAAATCTTGCTAACATTAGTTTTATTAACAACAATTATAAGCAGCTATTATTGATTTTTACACTTTAACACTTTTTAACACTGTTTAAGGTAACTTTAGGTTGATTATAAAGTCAATAAGGCATTAAATTTGAATAATAAATTTCAAAATTAGCAAGGGACAAAAATTAAATATGAAAAAGATAGGTTTATCATTAATGACGGCCATTTTAGGAGGCGCTATTGCCGTAGGTGCCTATAAAATGGTTGAAACTAAAACAACAGAAGTTGGAACGTTTGAAGACCGGCAAAAAGTTTATTTCGCAAGCAACCATATTGCACCGCTGGTATCATCTGCCGGAACGGTAGATTTTACACAAGCTGCGGCTGCAGTAACGCCGGCAGTGGTTTACATCCGTACCACTTATTCCTCTTCGCAAAGCGGAGGCGGACAAGACCAAATGGAGCAAATGTTTGGTGATATGTTTGGTATGCGCCGCAGGCAGCAGTCTAATACGCCGCAACGTGCTTCCGGTTCTGGTGTAATAATATCAACCGATGGTTATATCGTAACCAATAATCACGTGGTAGAAAAGGCAGACAAAATTGAAGTTACCACAAACGACAAACGTACTTTTTTAGCTAAAGTAATTGGCACAGACCCAAATACAGATTTAGCTTTAATTAAAGTAAGTACAGCAGGACTGCCAATTGTTAAGTTTGGTAATTCTGATGAAGCTAAAGTAGGCGAATGGGTTTTGGCCGTTGGTAACCCTTTTAACTTAACTTCTACCGTAACTGCTGGTATTGTTAGCGCAAAAGGCCGCTCTGTAGGTATTATCGGAAGTCAGGATAACGATGATGACACAAATCCTTTCTCCAGCCCTAATTTAGACCGTTCTCAAGCACAAACACCCGTTTTAAACAGAGGAATAGAATCCTTTATTCAAACTGATGCTGTAATTAATCCGGGAAATAGTGGCGGAGCCTTGGTTAACACAAAAGGCGAATTGATTGGTATTAACTCTGCTATTTTATCTCACACCGGTTCTTACGAAGGTTACGGTTTTGCAATTCCAATTAACCTGGCTAAAAAAGTGTTGAACGATATTGAGAAATTTGGTAAAGTAAAACGCGGCTATGTTGGTGTCCAGTTCAGAGAATTAAACCCTGATGCTGCACAGGAGCTGAATGTTAAAACCACAAACGGATTGTATGTAAACGAATTGGTTCAAGGCGGTGGCGCTCAACAGGCTGGCATCCGTAAAGGTGATATCATTACTAAAGTTGACGGCAATACAGTTTATGAATCATCAGATTTGCAGGAAAAAGTTGCCCGTTTACAACCTGGCGATAAAATTAACTTAACTGTTTTACGCGATGGAAAAGAGCAAACATTTGCAGTTACGTTAAAAGCCGATAACAGCAATGTTTTAGCTGGTGGTGGCAGAACAAAATCTGCAGAAGAAATTTATAATAATTTGGGCGCAAGTTTTGCTCCGCTAAGCAGTGCCCAAAAACAAAAATACAATATGAAGAGCGGCGTATTGGTAACACAAGTTCGTCCGGGCAGAATGTTCGATCAGTTAGGAATTGAAGAAGGGTCTGTTATTACAAGCATCAATAAAGTGCCTGTAAACTCTCCTGAAGCAATTGATAAAGCAATTTCTAATGTAAAAGATGGTATCTTAATTATCACCGGCGTTAGCCCTGATGGTAGTTCATTTACTAACCGTTACAAAATGGACAGATAAAAAACAGTGCTAAAAGAAGCATCGAAACCTGCAAAGTAAAATTTGCAGGTTTTTTTGTTTTATGGCTATTTTTGCAGAGATGACTTGTGATGGAATAGAATTTTTTTTTAAACAGCAAACACTTCTTTTACTGCCCCAAAAAGCGATTTACTGGAAAGACCGGAAAACACTGATTATTGCTGATGTACACTTAGGCAAAACAGCTCATTTTAGAAAATCCGGAATTGCTATCCCGCAGGAACTTGCCAGAAAAGACCTGGAAGTACTTTCTGCTCTGATTGATGGGCATCAGCCTGAAACCCTGATTTTTTTGGGCGATTTATTTCACAGCGATAAAAACAGCGATTGGGGACATTTTGCTTTATGGCGAAAAAAGTATGCTAAAAGAAGCATGATTTTGATTAAAGGGAATCATGATATAATAGAAGAAGAACATTTTACCAAATTAGATATTTCAGTTCAGGAAGAAATGCTGGTAGGTCCTTTTCGAATGGCACATCATCCTTTAAAAATGGAAGAAGCAGAAAAGCTCGAAGTTTATAGTTTGTGCGGCCATATTCACCCTGGCGTACATTTACGCGGAAAAGGGCGTGATGCAGTTACTTTGTCTTGTTTTTCTTTTGGCCGTAATCAGGCAATTTTACCTTCATTTGGAAAATTTACAGGCCGAATTGCTGTTCAACACCAGGAAACAGACCGCGTTTTTGGCATTTTGAATGATAAAGTGGTTGCTTTTTAAGCAAAAGGAACAAAATTTAACAGGTTAAAAGTTTAGATTGTTTCTAAATAGATAATGGAACTGATATTGGTACTCAGCTTTATTATCTTTTCAGGTTTAATAAATACTTTTGCAGTAATAATAATCCTAAAATCAAATAATCGATGAGTGGTTCTACACAGACTCTTTCTTCTTCAATAGGAAAAAAACTGATCATGTCTTTAACAGGTTTATTTTTATGCCTGTTTCTGATCGTGCATTTAAGCGGAAATTTTCAGTTGTTTAAAGATGACGAAGGCCTTGCCTTTAATGATTACTCTCATTTTATGACACATTTTCCGCCGATAAAAGTAGTTTCTTACCTGCTTTATTTGTCTATCATTATCCATTCTGTTTATGCTTTAATCCTAACCATAAACAACCGTAAAGCACGCCCGGTTAATTATGTTGTTCAGCCTAAATCGCCCAGCATCTGGTCTTCCCGAAATATGGGGATTCTGGGTTCGTTCCTGCTATTGTTTATCGTGATCCACATGGGGAACTTCTGGTTCAGCTACCACAAAGATGAGTGGTTTAAAAACCACGAAGGGCCAAAAATGCCGTTTAAAGAATACCGGACAGACCTTAAAACAGGTAAATTGATTTCTGCAAAACAGTTGCCGCAGGGAGAATATGAGTACGCAAAATATGTAGATGTGAGCAAACAGCAGGAAGTAACCGTAGCAAAAGATCTGCAGGCGCAGGTTATCTTCTCTTTCAGTTCGCCGTTATATGTTGTATTTTATGTAATTGCAATGGCTGCCTTGTCGTTCCATTTGCTGCATGGCTTTCAAAGTAGCTGGCAAACTTTAGGCATGAACCATCGTAAATATAAACCAATTGTTAACCAGATAGGTATATGGCTTTTTGCTGTAATTATCCCAATCGGGTTTGCTATTATGCCAATTGTTTATTATTTCACCAAAAGATAAATCAGCATTAATAAGCTTAAAAGCCTGATGCTTCTTTTATAAGATAAAAATTTGTAAAATGGAATTAAATGCCAAACTGCCTGAAGGTCCATTAGCCGAAAAGTGGAACAAGCAAAAGTTTAACCTGAAACTGGTTAACCCTTCTAACAAGCGGAAATATAATATCATTATTGTAGGTACAGGATTGGCTGGCGCTTCTGCTGCTGCATCACTGGCCGAATTAGGTTATAATGTTACTGCCTTTTGCTTTCAGGATAGCCCACGCCGTGCACATTCTATTGCTGCACAAGGTGGAATTAATGCTGCAAAAAATTATCAGAATGATGGCGATAGCGTTTATCGTTTGTTTTATGATACTATAAAAGGCGGCGATTACCGTGCACGTGAAGCAAACGTTTACCGTTTAGCAGAAGTTTCCGTAAATATTATCGACCAATGTGTAGCACAAGGTGTTCCTTTTGCCCGGGAATATGGTGGTTTATTAGATAACCGTTCTTTTGGTGGTGCCCAGGTTTCCAGGACTTTTTATGCCCGCGGACAAACCGGGCAACAACTTCTTTTAGGCGCATATTCTGCTTTAAACCGTCAGATTCATTTAGGAAAAGTAAAAATGTACACCCGTACAGAAATGCTTGACGTAGTTGTTGCTGATGGAAAAGCACAGGGAATTGTTACCCGTAATTTAAGGACTGGTGCTATTGAAACCCATGCCGGACATGCGGTTTTACTTTGTACAGGTGGTTACAGCAATGTTTTCTACTTATCAACCAATGCAATTGGTTCTAACGTAACCGCTGCATGGCGTGCACATAAGCGCGGTGCTTATTTTGCAAACCCTTGTTTTACTCAAATTCACCCAACATGTATCCCTGTTTCCGGGGACCATCAGTCTAAACTGACTTTGATGTCTGAGTCTTTACGAAATGACGGACGTGTTTGGGCGCCAAAAACGGTTGAAACAGCACAAAAACTGCAAAAAGGTGAAATCAAGGTAACTGATATTAAAGAAGAAGACCGCGATTACTTTTTAGAGCGTAAATATCCATCTTTTGGTAACCTCGTTCCACGGGATGTAGCTTCCAGAAACGCAAAAGAAATGGCCGATGAAGGCCGTGGTGTAGGTGCTTCCGGAAAAGCAGTTTTCCTGGATTTTGCTGAAGCGATCAGCCGTTTAGGTGAAGAAACTGTTGCTGCCAAATACGGTAACTTGTTTGATATGTATTATCAGATCACAGACGAAAACCCATACAAACAACCTATGCGTATTTATCCGGCAGTACACTATACAATGGGTGGTTTATGGGTTGATTATAACCTGATGACCACCATTCCGGGTTGTTATGCTTTAGGTGAAGCTAATTTTTCTGATCACGGCGCAAATCGTTTAGGTGCTTCAGCTTTAATGCAAGGTTTAGCAGATGGCTATTTTGTAATTCCTTACACTTTAGGGGATTACTTGGCTACCATCGGCCCGAAACCAATCGATCCAAATCATCCTGCTTTTGCTCAAACTAAAAAAGACGTAGAAGCGCGTGTTGCTAAGTTTCTTTCCATGAAAAAAGGAACTAAAACGGTTAACGAGTATCACCGGGATTTAGGCCATATTATGTGGGAATATTGCGGAATGGCACGTAACGAAGCAGGTTTAATCAAGGCAAAAGGATTAATCCAGGCATTAAAAGCTGATTTCTGGGAAAATGCAATAGTAGCTGGCGAAAATGAAGAAATTAATTTTTCTTTAGAACGTGCTGGTAGGGTTGCAGATTTTATCGAATTGGGAGAATTAATGGTGGATGATGCTTTAATGCGCCGCGAATCATGCGGAGGGCACTTTCGGGAAGAATCTCAGACAGAAGAAGGCGAAGCAAAACGGGATGACGAAAATTTCTCTTTTGTTGCTGCCTGGGAATATCAGGGCGAAAATCAACCCGAAAAACTGAACAAGGAAGATTTGATTTTTGAAAACGTTAAATTAACACAACGGAGCTATAAATAACAGTTGTAGGTTTTCGGTTGCGGGTTGCCAGTTACAACTCACAACGGGCAACCCGCAACATACGTTCGAATAATATAAACAACAGTTTTCGGTTGCCGGTTTCAACTTACAACTGTCAACTTACAACTCACAACTGATCAATATGAGTAATGGAAATATGAACCTGACGCTGAAGGTATGGCGCCAGAAAGATGCAAAAACAGCTGGTAAAGTTGTAACTTACCAGGCAAAAGATATTTCTCCGGACATGTCCTTTCTGGAAATGCTGGATGTTGTGAATGAAGGGTTGATCCTTAAAGGAGAAGACCCGATTTATTTTGACCATGATTGCCGCGAAGGTATTTGCGGAATGTGTTCGTTATATATTAATGGCCGCCCGCATGGCCCGAAACAAGGAATCACTTCCTGCCAGTTGCACATGCGCAGCTTTTACGATGGACAAACGATTACGATTGAACCATGGAGGGCAGCAGCTTTTCCGGTAGTTAAAGATCTGGCTACAGACCGTTCTGCTTTTGATCGTATTCAGCATGCCGGTGGTTATGTTTCTGTAAATACAGGCGGTGTGCCGGATGCGAATGAAATCCCGATCCCGAAACCAATTGCTGATGAAGCTTTTAACTCTGCAACTTGTATTCAATGCGGCGCTTGTGTAGCGGCTTGTAAAAATGCTTCTGCTATGCTGTTTGTATCGGCAAAAATTTCGCAATTGGCTTTATTGCCGCAAGGCCAGCCGGAGCGTTACAGCCGTGTGCAAAATATGGTTGCGCAAATGGACGAAGAAGGTTTTGGTAACTGTACCAATACAGGTGCCTGCGAAGCAGAATGCCCGAAAGAAATCAAGTTAACTAATATTGCCAGAATGAACGGTGACTTTTTGACGGCTAAAATCTTTAAATCAGACGAAGCGCACGTTTAACCGAAAAAGTATAAGTTTTAAAAGAAAGCCCTGTCAGGTTCTGGCAGGGCTTTCTTTATGGTGATTGGGGCAATGCTTCTTTTATCGACTAAATTTCAGTAAAGTTTCTGGTAAGCAGGCAATATGACAAATGCTAAACTTGTATCTTCCCGATATGTACTACTTTTATCCTGCAAAAAATTAGTAAAATTTATTCTAAATGCAGCCTGCGTTCAACCTAAAAAAAATCTTCTTCTTTCTAATCATGCTATGCTTTCTGTTGGGTTTCAATAGTAAAAGTGAAGCGATGCAAAGCACCGGAAACGATACAATTTCTACCAGCGATGTGCAATTTTCGCCTTTACCTACTGATACTGAAACGGTAAAAACAACAGCAGTGCCGGTTAAAAAGGAGGTTGTTAAACAAAAAGCGAAGGCGATAGAAGCAAAGGAAACGAAGCAATCCTTATGGGCAATATTTTTAGCTGGCTTATTGGGCGGCTTTGCTGCGCTGCTTATGCCTTGTATTTTCCCGATGCTTCCTTTAACGGTAAGTTATTTTACCAAAACAGCACAATCAAGGGGAAGTGCCATTACAAAAGCAATTATCTATGGCCTTTCTATCATTGTTATTTATGTTGCTTTAGGATTGCTGATTACAGTGATCTTTGGTGCGGATGCCTTAAATGATCTGGCAACAAACGGAATATTTAACATCGTCTTTTTTTTGTTGCTGGTTGTATTTGCCATTTCCTTTTTCGGTGCTTTTGAACTGACCTTGCCTTCTTCCTGGGCAAACAAAATGGATGAGCAGTCGGACAAAGGCGGTTTTATCGGCCTGTTTTTTATGGCTGCAACCCTGGCTTTGGTTTCATTCTCTTGTACCGGCCCAATCATTGGAACATTGCTGGTTCAGGCAGCAACAATGGGCGCTTTATTAGGGCCGGCAGTTGGTATGTTTGGGTTTTCCCTGGCACTGGCTATTCCTTTTGCTTTGTTTGCCTTATTTCCTTCCTGGTTAAAATCGTTGCCAAAATCTGGCGGTTGGTTAAATAGTGTAAAGGTTGTGTTGGGTTTTTTAGAATTGGCTTTAGCGTTAAAATTTCTATCCAATGTTGATCTGGCTTACCATTGGGAATGGTTTGACCGCGAAATATTCCTGGTTTTATGGATTGTTATTTTTGGATTAATGGGTCTATATCTTTTAGGAAAATTAAAATTTTCTCATGATTCTCCTGTTGATTATATTTCTATTCCCCGGCTGTTTCTCGCCATTATTGTACTTGCTTTTACCATATATATGGTTCCCGGGTTGTGGGGTGCACCGTTAAAATCAATATCAGCATTTTTGCCTCCGCTGCAAACGCAGGATTTTGATTTATATACGCCAAGCCTCACTGCAGGTAATCGTACTGCAAATACTTCAACCCAAAACAGCGAAGAAACACTACATAAATATGCTTCCATTTTTAAAGCACCTTTGGGTTTAAACGCTTTTTTTGATTATGATGAAGCTTTAGCTTACGCAAAGAAAAACCATAAGCCTGTTATGATTGATTTTACCGGTCATGCTTGTGTTAACTGCCGCAAAATGGAAGCAAGTGTTTGGACTGATAAAAACGTTTACAGCACGATCAGCAATGATTTTGTACTGCTGCAATTGTATGTAGATGATAAAACAGATTTGGGACCAAACGAGCAATTTGTTACAGCGCAAGGTAAAAAAATCAGGACGATAGGCAATAAATGGAGCGAGTTCCAGGCGTCCAGGTTTAAAGCTAATTCTCAGCCTTTTTATGTTTTGCTGGATGATGAAGGCAATTTATTGGTTCCGCCGCAAGGGGCAGATTACAATCCAAAGAGCTACGAAAACTTTTTGCAAAGCGGATTAAGGGCATTCGGCAAAACAGCGGTAAAATAATCCTGATGCTTCTTTTATGCACCTAAAAACAGTATTTGTTTTGAAAATACAAATTATTGAAAACTATTAAGTTATAACAGTGTTAGCTTCAAAATCACTTACATTAAATTATTAGTTATGAAAAGTTCTGTTGAAACCTTAGGCGTATTTCTGTTAGGAACAGCGGTTGGTGCTGCTTTAGGTATATTGTTTGCACCGGAAGCCGGAGAAGAAACCCGTAATACATTGGTTGAAACTGCAACCAATAGCTGGGATTCGATCAAAGAAAAAATAAAAACTGGCGAAGATGAACTGAATCAATATAAAGACCAGGCAGTAGAATACAAAGACCAGGTAGTTGACCAGGCAAAATCAAAAGTTAAAGAGTACAAAGACCAGGCTACAGGATACAAAGACCAGGTAGTTGACCAGGCAAAATCAAAAGTTAAGGACGAAGCCGCAGGTTTAAACGATAAAATACAGCAAGCATAAGCTGGTTTATTTTTCTCTGTTTTAAAATCCTGAATATGAGGGGCAATTTGCTTCTGGTATTCAGGTTTTTTTTGCTTTAATGAGATTTATATTTTAACCAGTGAAGTTTGCAAAAAAAGGGTGATAAAAACAGTATTTCCTATGGGCATAAAAATGCTGTACAATAATATCAGAACAATTCATTAAAAAATGAGTAAAATAGAGGAAGTTAGTGTAAAACGCAAAGCCGAAAAAGGCTGCGTTAGCAGTAAATAATCAAATTGTTACATCCTGAAAAAAGAAGAATAAAAGCCTTTCTACTGTTAAAAAGCCATCTTTTATTCAATCACACAAATGTTACAGCTACAGGAATTAAACCTTGTGAAACTTTCGCGAATTTGCGCTGTCAATAGCAATCAAACTACAAAATAGCTGATTTATTACTTCGACCTTAAAATATGAAACGTACCTTACTCTGCTTTATAATTTTTTTGCTGACAGCACACGTTCTGCGCGCACAAACCTTACACGAAGTGCGTGGCATAATACAGGACACAAGCGGTGCCTCTTTACCCGGTACCATTGTAAAATTAGTTTCAGCTTCGGATACTCTGACTACCGCAGCGACTGATAACGGATCGTTTGTTTTTCCAAGGGTGAAATCAGCAGAATTTAGGTTAACCATTGATTTGATCGGATTTCAAACCATTAACAGGCGGTTTCTGCCACAACCACACAACCCTAACACCATTAATGTGGGTATTATCAAAATGAGGACAGCAGCTACGCAGTTAAAAGGTGTAACTATTGTTGGTATTAATGCGGTAAAGGTAAAAGAAGATACGGTAGAGTTTAATGCTAACGCCTATAAAGTGAGGGCTAATGCACCCACAGAAGATATGATTAAAAAGCTGCCTGGTGTTGATGTTGATGCAAACGGAAATGTAACGGCGCAAGGCAAACAGGTTACTAAGATCAGGATCAACGGAAAGGATTTTATGGGAGGAGATGTACAATCAATCACTAAAAACCTGCCGGCTGACGTAATTGAAAACATTCAAATGATTGATGATTATGGAGATCAGGCTAATTTAACCGGCGTAAAAACCGGAGAACCAGATAAGATCATGAACATTAATATCCGGCCGGACAGGAATACGGGCTATTCTTTGCAGGCAACCGCTGGTGATGGCCGTGATGCTTTACCTAAAGTAAGCAGTAGTACCGATCCAACAAGCCCTTCGGCAATTACCAATAATAATGATCAGAACCGTTATTTAGGAACAGTTAATTATTTCAATTTTAAAGGTGACCGTCAGATTTCTATCCTCGGAAATATTAACAATACGAACATCAATACATTTACCTATGGTGGCGGAGGCGTTGCCCGAGGTGGTGGAGGTGGCTTTGGCGGCGGCGGTGGCGGCCGTGGAAATGCGTTACAAGGTGCAAATAGTGGAAGTACAACATCAACAGCAAATGGTATTACAGATGCCCATGCAATCGGATTTAATTACAGAGACCAGTGGGGGAAAAAATTATCTGTTTATGGTAGTTATAGTTTTTCGGATAATACCACACATACCATTAGTGATGTGTTTCAACAAACTACCAATGCTGGCATCAGCAGCACCAATACTCAAAACAGTACCCAACAAACCCAGAATATAAACCACCGGGTAACCTGGAATATGGAATATAAACCAGATACGGTTAATTATCTAAAAATTACCCCAACTTTTTCTTACGCTGGTGTAAATACTAATTATGCTGGTAATGTCAACAATATTACGAGCCAATCAGACCAAACTACTTATAATCAAACAACCACTGATAATTCAAAGTCGCCTACTTATGGCATCAATGTTTTATTTAACCATCGCTTCCGTGCCACACGCCGTAATTTAAGTATTTATGTAAATGCGAGTTCGGCTTCAACTAACGAGTCTGATGACCCAACAACAATTTATACAGCAGGAGCTCCATCTGCACCTAAATATCAGTTAATCAATACAAATAGTCATACAAGCTCTATAGGAACTACGGTTTCTTATTTAGAACCAATAGGAAAGCTTTCTTACCTGGAACTGAATTACGCCTTAAATCATTCTTATACTACCAGTGATAAAGAAACAGACACGCTTACAACAACCATGGACCGCGTTTTTTATCCAAGATACAGCAACAACTTTAACTATACTTTTACAACCAATCGTTTCGGACTGAATTATCGTTTTATAGAAAAAAAATATAATTATACCTTAGGTTTAGGTGTACAACCTGCCGTTTTAGATGGTTACTCTCCAACTACCGGACAAGCTACACATGTTTCTACGTTTAATTTCTCTCCGGCAGCACATTTTGTTTACAACTTCTCTAGAAGTCAGGCTCTAAATTTTAACTATAACGGAACGAGCAACCAGCCTAATTTTAATTATTTGCAACCTGTTATAGATTTTTCTAATGCTTTATACCCGGTACAAGGAAATCCAAACTTAAAACCAACATTCAGTAACAATTTTACGCTTCGTTATAACAAATTCAGTTTTGCAACTGGCGATATTTTGTTTACAAATTTAACATTCAATCAAACGGATAATATGATTGTAACAAATTCCATAAAATATCCAAAGATTGATCCTTTACATCCAACTTTAGCAGGAACATATCTCACCAATTATTTAAACACTGATGGCTATTACACTTCTTCACTAAATGCAACTTATGCTAAGCCCTGGGCACAACGAAGGTACACACTGATGTTTAATGCGAACGCAACATATACTAACAATATTGGTTACAGCAGTAGTGTAGCTTATGATGCAGTAAGTAATACTGAAACAACAACCACGGATAGAAATATTGCAAAAACACTGTTAATTACGCCAGGTATTCGTTTTCGTACTGATATTACCGATGTTATTGATGCAGAATTACGTACCAGTTATAGCATAAACACGATCAATAACTCCATCTTATCAACCAGTTTTCAAAACTCAGCAGCTAAAACATTAAACTTAGGTTTAAGTGGTAAAAACTACCTTTGGAAGAATTATACAGTTAGCTACGATTATACCAAATTAATATATAGTGGTTTTACGGGTGTAACGCAAAAAAACCCAAATCTGCTTAATGCTTATGTAGAACGCCGGTTTTTAAAAAATAATGCTGCTACAATACGTATAGCTGCTTATGATTTATTTAACCAAAACACGGGTTATACTTATACGCCAAGCGGACAAGGTTATACTGTTTCTAACGTTAACCGGTTAGGCCGTTATTATTTGCTTTCCTTTAGTTTACGTTTGCAAAAATTTGCTGGTAAGGCACCTTCGCAGCAAGATGATTTTAGAGGAGGTGGCCGAAGAGAGGGCGGTGGTTTTGGTGGTGGAAGGCCAGGCGGCGGAGGCCCTCCGGGAGGCGGTTCACCAAGGGACTAAAAAAACAGGTCATAAAAAGAGCACCGGAAAAATTCTCGTGCTCTTTTTGCTGATATAGAAGCTTTTTCTTCAAGCAAAAACTAAATGAATTTAAACAGGTTAAGTAAACTGTAGCCAAATTATTAAACTGGGTTACGCTTCGCTTACTCAATTAATCTCAGTTATGAAAGCCGAATGGAACAACCAGGTAATCGCCGAAAGTAATGATACAATCATTGTGGAAAACAACCATTATTTTCCTTTACAGACAGTTAAACGCGAGTTTTTAAAACCATCTTCTACGCATACAACCTGCCCCTGGAAAGGCCTCGCCTCCTATTATACCTTAGATGTAGATGGTAAACAAAATGCAGACGCGGCCTGGTTTTATCCACAACCAAAAGATGCAGCAGCACAAATTAAAGATTATGTTGCCTTTTGGAAAGGTGTAAAAATTACTCAATAACCTTGCTGCTAAATGAAAATTTATGATGCAATTGTAATCGGTTCCGGCCAGGCTGGTACACCGCTGGCCAAAAAACTAGCTAAAGCAGGCAAAAAAACAGCTTTAATTGAGAAACGGTTTGTAGGTGGGACCTGCGTAAATGATGGTTGTACACCTACTAAAACCCTTGTTGCTTCTGCACGGGCAGCTTTTATGGCAAAGCGCAAGGATTTAGGTATTGATGTAAGTGCTTATAAAGTTGATTTTCCTGCTATCATGCAGCGTAAAAATGATATTGTAGAAAAATCCCGAGATGGCGGCCAGAAAGGTTTGGAGGAAACAGAAAACCTGGACCTGGTTTTTGGCGATGCTTCTTTTACCGGCAAAAAAACGTTAACCGTAAAGCTGAATGCGGGCGGAGAAGAAGAATTTTCTGCAGAATTGATCTTTATTGATACCGGCGCAAAAACAAGCATTCCCAAAATTGAAGGGCTGGAAACGGTTTCTTATCTCACTTCAACCACAATTCTGGATTTAAAGGAAGTCCCCGAAAGTATGATCATCATCGGCGGTAATTATATTGGATTAGAGTTCGGGCAAATGTTTTCCCGCTTCGGCAGCAAAATAACCATACTGGAAAAAGGTAAAACAATTATGTCCAGGGAAGATGCAGATGTAAGTGAAGCCGTAACCCAATTTTTAACGGAAGAAGGAATTAACATTATTTGCGGCGCAGAAACAACCAAAGCTGAAAAAACAGCAGATGGGAAAATTACTTTAACTATTAAAAAAGAGGATAACCAACAACAGATTACCGCTTCACATTTGCTGATTGCAGCTGGCCGTTCTCCTCAAACCGAAGCGCTAAATTTAGAACAAACAGGTGTTGAAGTGGATGAAAAAGGCTATATCAAAGTAAACGATAAACTTGAAACTACAGCAGCAGGGATTTATGCTTTAGGCGATGTTAAACCCGGCCCTGCTTTTACCCATATCGCTTACAACGATCATTTAATTGTGCTTAAAAACTTGTTGGAAAATGCTGATCTTTCCATAAAAGGCCGCCCAGTCCCATATTGTATGTTTACTGATCCGCAGTTAGGACGAATTGGTTTATCAGAAAACGAAGTACGTAAACAGGGTTTGGATATTAAAGTTGCCAAACTTCAGATGCAACACGTAGCCCGAGCCAACGAAATCAACGAAAAAAAAGGCTTTATGAAAGCGGTTGTAGATGCTAAAACAGATCAGATTTTGGGTGCAACGGTTTTAGGTTACGAAGGCGGCGAAGTAATGGCTGTTTTACAAATGGCCATGCAAGGCAAAATAACGGCGCACCAACTCCGTGAAAATATTTTTGCGCATCCAACCCTATCAGAATCGATCAATAATCTTTTTATGTCGATAGAAGAAGCTTAACTTACTTCCATGATTGTAGTCGAGCACCTCAGTAAACATTTTGGTAAAACTGCTGCTGTTGATGATATTTCTTTTGAAGTAAAAGAAGGCGAAACGCTGGTGCTTTTAGGAACCAGCGGCTGCGGCAAAACTACTACGCTGAAGATGATCAACCGTCTAACCGAACCTTCTGGTGGCAGGATCAGTGTAAACGGCAAAGATGTTTTAGCACAAAACCCGGACCGGTTGCGAAGAGGGATTGGTTATGTTTTGCAGAATAACGGCCTGTTTCCACACTATTCTGTTGCCGAAACTATGGCTATCGTTCCAAAATTATTAAAATGGGGGCAGACAAAAATCAACGAGCGAACCAAAATCTTACTTGAAAAACTACATCTGCCAGAAAGCTATTTGTCGTTATATCCAAATGAATTAAGCGGCGGACAGCAGCAACGTGTCGGTTTAGCGCGCGCTTTAATGGCCGATCCTCCGGTTTTATTAATGGATGAAGCTTTTGGCGCTTTAGACCCTATTACACGCGCTTCCATCCGTAGAGAATTTAAAAACCTGGACGAGCTGAAACGCAAAACCATCGTGATGGTAACGCACGATGTACAGGAAGCTTTTGAAATGGCAGACCGGATTTGTTTAATGGACGCCGGAAAAATTAAACAAATTGGAACGCCGGCCGAATTGCTTTTTAATCCTGCCGATGCTTTTGTTGCTTCTTTTCTGGATGACCAGCGGTTGCAACTCGAACTGAAAACTGTTTCTTTAAATGATCTATGGGATGATGCTTCTTTTACCGGTGAAAAATCAGTGCCGGAAATTTCTGCAGCAAGCAGCATTTGGGAAGCTGTTTCCTTCCTTCAAAAAAACAATTTAAAGCAGGTTTGCATTCATCAACCTAAAACCAATAGCTGGAAACTGGTTAACGCAGAAGAGTTGATGCATGCTTTTTTTACCCATAAAAAATTCGGATCATGAACAATCAGCAGAGTTTATGGGATTTTATGCGCCAGGAACACGAAAAGCTGCTGACACAAACGCTGGAACATCTCGGTTTAACATTTATTTCTTTGCTGCTCGCTATTGTAATTGGTTTGCCGCTCGGAATTTGGATTGCCAGGAAAAAGCAATTTGCAGGAAGCGTATTGGGTTTTGCCGGCGTTTTACAAACTATTCCAAGTATTGCATTACTTGGTTTCATGATCCCGCTGCTTGGTATTGGGCCAAAACCAGCCATTGTTGCTTTGTTTTTATATGCCTTGCTGCCCATTATCCGCAATACTTTTACCGGCATAAACGAAGTAAATGCAACGGTAAAAGAAGCAGCGCGCGGAATGGGCATGAGTAACTGGCAGGTTCTTTTTAAGGTAGAATTGCCCCTGGCGATGCCGGTTTTATTGGCCGGGATCCGTACGGCAACCGTAATTAATGTTGGCGTGGCAACTTTAGCTGCTTTTATTGCTGCCGGCGGTTTAGGCGAATTTATCTTTGGCGGCATTTCTCTCAACAATACCAACATGATTTTAGCCGGAGCAATTCCGGCAGCTTTGTTAGCCATTATTTTAGATTTTTTGCTGTCGCGGATACAGCATCTCAGCATCAAAAAAATGAAGGTTTTTCTGTGGCTGGTCCCGGCAGGCATGCTTCTTTTATCGTCCTTTTATTTTGTTCCGATAACCGGTAAAAGCAAATTATTAGCTGGTTTTACGCCGGAATTTATGGGCAGAAGAGATGGCGATTTAGGTTTACGGGAGGTTTATGGACTGAAAATTAAAACGGTGGTGATTAGCGATGCAATAATGTATAAAGCAGTTTATGAGAAGCATTTGGATGTCATCAGCGGTTATAGTACCGACGGGCGTTTAAAAGCGTTTGGTTTAACGATCTTAGAAGATGATAAACATATTTTTCCGCCTTATTATTGTGCGCCGGTTGTACGGAAAGATGCGCTGCAAAAATTTCCGGAACTGGAAAAAACCTTAAATTTATTATCAGGAACAATTAGCGATTCCGTAATGACGGATTTGAATTATAAAGTGGATTACCTCAAGCAATCGCCAGAAAAAACAGCCCGTGATTTTCTGGTGCAGAAAAAGCTCTTCCGCCCGGCAAATAACGGAAATAACGGAACTGTCCGTATCGGCTCCAAAATATTTGGAGAACAGTACATTTTAGCAGCGATGTATGCCGATTTGATAAAAGGTTATACGGATTATGCTGTTTCTACGAAAACAGGTTTAGGCGGCACAAAAATATGTTTTGATGCACTTACCAATAACCAAATCGATTTTTATCCTGAATACACAGGGACCGGTTTGCTGGTAATTTTGCAGGCCCCGCAAAAAGTAACAGATTCTATCGGCAGCAGCAAACTCAAAGTATATGATTTTGTTAAAAAGAAGTTTGAACAGCAATTTGCATTAGAATGGCTAAACCCTATCGGTTTTAATAACGCTTATGCGCTGATGATGAGAAGTAAACAGGCCAAAGCGTTGCATTTAAAAAATATTTCCGATCTGAAAACATATCTCGAAAAAGAGTAAAAATGAATTTATTACAAGTTTATGAAGCCGTTCGGCAACGATCAGAACAGATTTGCCAGCCCCTGCAAACGGAAGATTATGTTGTTCAGCCTATTCCTGATGTTAGTCCGCCGAAATGGCATTTAGGCCATACAAGTTGGTTTTTTGAAACTTTTATTCTCAAACCAAATATTATCGGTTACAAAGAGTTTAACCCAGAATACAATTACGTTTTCAACAGCTATTACGAAGCGGTTGGCGCACGGGTGATCCGTACCAATCGCGGCAATTTAAGCCGCCCAACCGTACAGGACGTTTATGCGTACCGGGATTATGTAGATACAGCAATGGAAGGCTTGCTTTCAGGGCCTGTTTCTGCAGAATTACAGGAATTATTAACCTTGGGTTTTTATCACGAAGAACAGCATCAGGAATTATTGTGGACGGATATTAAGTATATTCTTGGCCATAACCCGCTTTTTCCGGCTTATGCAGAACATTTTCCGCAAGGAGAAAAGCTTACTGGTGATACTGTTTTTATCCCTGTAAAATCTGGATTGTACCATATTGGCCATGAAGGCGAAGGTTTTTATTTTGATAACGAACTGGGCCGCCATACTGTTTTTCTGCATGATTTTGCGATCAGCAGTTCACCGGTTACCAATGCAGAATATTTAGAATTTATGGAGGACGGCGGTTACCAAAACTTTCGTTTCTGGCATGCAGAAGCCTGGGATTGGGTAAAAAACAACCAAATAAAAGCGCCGCTTTACTGGTATCAAATCCATAACCAATGGTTTAATTATACTTTAGGCGGATTAAAGCTTGTTGATGCAGCCGAACCAGTTTGCCACGTTAGTTTTTACGAAGCTGCTGCTTTTGCAAGCTGGAAAGGTTTACGCCTGCCAACAGAGTTTGAATGGGAGGTTGCTGCTAAAAACTTTAACTGGGGCCGCCGCTGGGAGTGGACAAACAGCGCTTATTTGCCTTATCCCGGTTTTATTACCGCTCCGGGCGCTATCGGCGAGTACAACGGCAAATTCATGGTGAACCAGATGGTACTGCGCGGTGCTTCTGATGTTACTTCTCCAAATCATAGTCGTTGCACTTACCGCAATTTTTTTCACCCGCATTTGCGCTGGCAATATACCGGCATCCGTTTAGCCCGATAAAATCAATCAACATCAATTCCCTTACCACCTTATGCCAACTCAATTAACGGCCGAAATCAATCAAAGCAGTACATTTTTACAAGATGTATTGGCTGGGTTAACCTCTTCTCCCAAAAAACTTCAATCTAAGTATTTTTACGATGCGGCAGGAGATATTTTGTTCCAGGAGATCATGAACTGCCCGGAATATTACCTCACCAACTGCGAAATGGAAATATTTTCTGAACAAACCGCAGGATTGGCAGAAGTGGTTTTAAACGGGTTTAGGGAATTTGACCTGATCGAATTAGGCGCTGGTGATGCAACCAAATCCACCCATCTGCTCAGGCATTTGCTCGAAATTAAGGCTGATTTTACTTATCTCCCTATCGATATTTCATCGCATGTGATTGAAGAACTGGAACAAACGCTTCCGGCAAAACTTCCCGGCTTAAAACTGCAGGGTTTGAATGGTGATTATTTTGATATGCTAAAAGAAGCACGCGTAATGTCTGACAGGCCGAAAGTGGTTTTACTTATGGGTTCGAACATCGGAAATATGCCGGTAAAAGAAGCCTATATGTTTTGTGCAGCTTTACGCCAACAGCTTTCGCCCGGGGACCTGGCTTTAATTGGTTTCGACCTGAAAAAAAATCCGAAAACAATTTTAGCTGCTTATGACGATGCGGCGGGAATCACTAAAAATTTCAACCTCAATTTATTAAAAAGGATCAATAATGAATTGAATGTCAACTTCAAATTAAATCAGTTTGATCATTACGCCACTTATGATCCTGAAAGCGGTTCCTGTAAAAGTTATCTGATCAGTTTAGTAAAACAGGAAGTTCAAATCGGAGAATCAGAATTAATTCAGTTTGAAGAAAACGAGTTTATCGATATGGAAATCTCGCAGAAATACACGTTACAGCAAACAGACGATATGGCCCTAAATGCAGGATTTGAACCGGTAAAGCATTTTTTCGACAGTAAAAACTGGTTTGTTGATGTGGTTTGGAAGGCTGTATAAGCAAATTTTTTGCCGGTAAAACAAGCATCAGTTTATACCGTTTTCACTAAAAACAAAGCGATTTGTATGAAAACCTACGCTACCTCCAGCCGCAATTTCCTCCGTCAACTATTTCTGCATTGATGCTTAATGCCAGTACTTTTAGCTGCTTAACCCGAACTTATGTTTCTTTAATAATAGGTTTTTAACAATAGGGTTGAACATTATATCTTTCTTCTCCTGCTTGTCTTTTATTCTGAAGGCATAATAATCGTTCAATTTTAATAGGATTATACCGTATTAGGTATTTGAAATAATGATCTCTAAAACCCTATAGAGGTTTAATTATCACTGTAAAACTTAATTTTAATATTTTCATAAAGCGTATTAAGATTTTTGTAATGTGCTTATTTTCAAATAATTGTGAATTTTATTTTGTTTTATTGATACTTATTTTAATAATTTTGACAACACTTAATATTGTTGCCTCTCCGGTAAATAAGATTAGGCAAAACCAATTTAAACAACATGTATAAACCTATTTGCTATCCTACAGCCTATGGCTAATGTAGCTTTTATCTATCAGTATTAATTAGCAGAAAACCAACTGCAAACTTTAAACCTATGTAAGTATTTAAAAAATTAATGTTATGAGAAAAAAGTTTACTTTATTTATTCTTTTGCTTTTTGTATGCTATTCAATGACAATGGCACAAACAAACACCATCAAAGGTAAAGTTACTGACAATACCGGGCAGACACTTCCGGGGGTAACTGTAAAAGCAAACGGAACTACGAACACAGCAGTTACCGATGTAAATGGTAACTATACCATCAAGGTACCCCCTAATGCTACCTTAGCCTTTTCATACGTAGGTTTTGCTACACAAAACGTACCGGTTGGCAGTCAGGATATTATTAACGTAACGCTTACCACAAGCCCTAATAACCTAAACGAAGTAGTGGTAGTAGGTTATGGCACCCAAAAGAAAAGCCTGGTAACAGGCTCTATTTCAAGTGTTACTGCTCAAGATCTGGAAAACCAACCCATTAACCGTGTAGAGCAGGCTTTGCAAGGCCGCACTTCAGGTTTAATGATCCAGCAAAATTCTGGCCAGCCCGGTTCTGCTTCAACTGTACGTATCCGCGGTGTAAGTACTTTTTCAAACACAGGTAGCAATGATCCTCTATGGGTAATAGACGGTGCAATTGTAGATAACGGTGGTATTGGTTTTTTAAATGAAAATGACATTCAGTCAATCGAAGTACTAAAAGATGCTGCTTCAACGGCTATATACGGTACTCGCGCTGCTAACGGTGTTATCCTCGTTACCACTAAAAAAGGTAAGGCTGGCCCAATCAGAGTAAATTACAATGGCTTTTACGGAACATCTGCGCCGGCACATAAATTAGACTTGTTGAATGCACAACAGTATATAATGATTAGAAATGAATCTGCCATTAATGCAGGTAAAGCAGCACCATTTACCAATCCTTCTGCTTATGGTAACGGTACCGACTGGCAATCATTAATTTTTAATAATGATGCCCGCAGACAGGAGCATAATGTAAGCATTAGTGGAGGAAGTGATAGATCTACCTTCTTCTCATCATTTGGTTACATTACTCAGGATGGTATTGTTGCTTCTGCAATTTCTAAATGGAACCGTGCAAATATCCGTTTAAATTCAACCTACAACATCACAAAATTTATTACTATAGGAGAAAATTTAGGTTATAGTCACTCTGTATCCAGCAGTCTTGGTAATACTAATAGTGAATTTGGCGGTCCGCTTTCTGATGCGATTAACCTTGACCCGCTTACACCTGCTGTTGAAACTGATCCTGCAAAAATTGCAGCTTCTCCTTATTCGACTCAACCTACTGCTGTCAAAAACAGCGACGGCTTACCTTATGGTATATCAAATCAGGTGGGCCAGGAAATTGTAAACCCATTAGCCTACATTCAAAACAGAGTTGGTAATTATAACTGGGACCATAATATTGTAGGTAACGTATATGCAACTATTGAGCCAATTAAAAACTTAAAATTTAATTCGAATTTAAGTACCAAAATGGCTTTCTATGGTACAGAATCATATTCTCCGCTCTACTACCTCAATTCCTCTAATATTGGTACAAGAACCAACGCTCATCGGGAAATGAACCAAACACTTAATCATAATTTTGAAAACACTTTAAGCTATAACAGAAGCTTTGGTAAACATACTGCAAGTGTTTTATTGGGTGAGGGTAGTTATTTGGATAATAACACCAGAGGTACAACAATAGATTTTTATAATGTTATAGCCCAAGATTTTTACCAGCAAAACTTTAACTACAAGCCCGTTGCCGGTGACATTGTAGGCGGCGCATATGATAATACTCTCCATAAGTTGAATTCCTTATTTGCGCGCCTTGATTATAACTATGATGAAAAATACCTGCTAACCGGAAATATACGACGAGATGGCTCTTCAAGGTTTGGCGACAATTATAAATATGGTACATTTCCTGGTTTGTCTATAGGTTGGGTGCCAACACGTGAAGCTTTCTTTCCTAAAACTAATGCTATCAACAACCTTAAAATAAGGGCAACTTATGGTGTTGTAGGTAATGATGCCATTGGTGATTTTCAATATGTTTCTACAGTTGGCAGTGGTCGTAACTATACCTTCGGGACTAATGACGCGAGTACTATTGGCTGGAGCCCTAACGCACCGTCTAATCCTAGCCTACATTGGGAACAAACTAAATCAACAGATATAGGTTTTGATGCCATTTTGCTTAATGATTTTACCTTGACTGTTAATTTTTATCATAAGAAAACAGATGGAATTTTATACCAGCCCCCGATACCCGGATATTTGGGATATGCTGCCGCTCCATATAGAAACTTAGGTAGTATGGAAAACAAGGGTATGGAATATGAATTAGGCTATCACAAGAAAATTGGTGAGTTTGATTTAGGCATCAATGCTAATGCAACATTTAATAAAACTACTGTGCTTAGCATTGCACCCGGTCAGAATTTCGTTGAAAACCAGGCAGCTACTTTTCAAAATCTTGGAAATATCACCCGGTCAACCGTTGGTGGCCCATATAATGCATTCTACGGTTATACCATGTTAGGAATTTTCCAAACCCAAGCCGAAGTTGATAGCTATACTTTAAATGGTACCAAAATACAACCTAATGCAAAGCCGGGTGACGTAAAATTTGCCGACTTAAATAAAGATGGTAAAATTACAGCTGATGACAGGTCTAACATAGGGAATCCATACCCCAAATTAACGTATGGTCTAACATTTAGTTTAAAGTACAAAAACTTTGATTTGGTTGCTTTTGGTAACGGACAGGGAGGAAGCCAGATTTTCCAGGGATTACACCGTTTAGATATAACCAATGCAAATTATTCAACTTCTATTTTAGATCGATGGACACCAAGCAATCCATCTAATACAATGCCAAGGGTTAATGACAATGACCCGAATAGGAATTATCTAAACTTTAGTAAATTATACCTGGAAAGCGGTAACTTTTTCAGGCTGAAAACTTTGCAGGTAGGTTATACTTTCCCTAAAGCTATATCAGGTAAAGTAGGTTTGAACACTTTACGTGTATTTGTATTAAGTGAGAATTTAGCTACAATAACCAAATATGACGGGTATGATCCTGAAGCTGGAGGTAATGTTTTCGGTATTGACAGGGGGGTGTACCCTCAGGCACGTTCGTTTATGTTGGGCTTAAATGTTGGATTTTAATTAAAAAAATTAAAGATGAGAAGAAAAATTACTTTTGTAGTTGTGTTAGCCACTGGCATACAGCTACTTGGGGCTTGTAAAAAAGACTTGAATGTAAATCCGCAACAACGGGTTTTAGAAACAGACTTTTATGCAACCCCTACTCAGGCATATCAATCATTAGTTTCTGTTTATGATATAGTTGGTAATCAATCAAGCGGTTACATGCTTAAAACTGCTATTATGAACGTAGCCAGTGATGACCATTGGGCGGGAGGTGCATCAGCATCAGACCTTGGCGATTTGCAATCAGTGGCTACGTACACTATGACTCCTTCATCTCAAAATGGAGCAGCCGGGCATCTATGGAATAAGGGTTTTACAGGTGTTTACAGGGCCGATGTGTTTTTAGCAAAAATTGGTAACATAGCGGGTTTGGACGACGCTACCAAAAACAGATATATTGCAGAAGCAAAATTCTTACGAGCTTATTTTTACTTTGATCTGGTTCGTTTCTTTAGGGCTGTGCCATTGATGTTAACACCTACTAGCCCTGATGATATGTATAATATTGTTCAAGCTAATCCAGATAATGTATATGCACAAATCCTCAAAGACCTGACTGAAGCTCTTCCTAACCTTCCGGTTACCGTTCCGATAGCTACAGAAGGCGGACGTGTTACCCAAGGTACCGCACATGCTTTACTGGGCAGGATTTATATGTGGCAAAAAAAATACGCTCAAGCTGCTACAGAACTTGCTGAGGTTAATGGTACTGCACCTGGTGTTTCGCCAAGTAAATATGGTTATCAATTAATGAAAAACTTTAAAGACTTGTGGAGCCCTAAGAACAAATTTAACAGCGAATCTGTGTTTGAAGTAGTTTTTAACTCTACATCTCAGGGTGGCTGGAATAGCATAGGTTCGACTGAGGGAAATATTGAATGTATATTGGTGGGGCCCAGGAGCTATACTACAAAAACTGCTAATGCTCCTGATTATGTTTCCGGATGGAGCGGCCAACCTTATACAGACGAGTTTTTTAACCTGATACATAATGATCCGCGTAAAAATGCTACTGTGGCAGATTTGGACAGCCTCGAAAAAAATAATATTGCTACTTATTTACATGCATATCAAAACACAGGGCACTTTATCGAGAAATTTGCAGGACGCGTTTCTACCAAAGCAGCAAATGGGCAATTGGAGCTTAATTTTCCGCTTGATATCTACGAAATTAGATTAGCTGATACTTATTTGCTTGAAGCAGAAGCATTATTACAAAATCAAGCAGGCGTAGGTGCAGGCACACGTGCATATCAGCTTTTAAATGCTGTAAGGGCACGTGTAGGATTGGAGCCGGTTGCAGTAACCATGGATAATATCATGAAGGAAAGACGCCTTGAACTTGCAGGCGAAGGCCAACGCTGGTTAGATCTTGTACGCTGGGGCATTGCCGGTACTGCATTAAAAAGTAAAGGCTTTGTAACAGGTAAAAATGAAATATTTCCTATTCCGATTGCTGAAACTTATAATACTAAAATTGAACAAACCAAAGAGTGGGGTGGTAGTAAATAATATCAAAGCCTGCTTTGTTAATTGTTAGTATAAATGAAGTTGTTTAAACTTTTTTTCTGGCCCTCTTTTTTTAAGGTCGATGCTTCTTTTATCACCTAAAAATGCTGGTCATTGTTTTTTTTATCGATTAAGTGTAAACACCAATTTTTATTTGATAAATCACTACCTGACCTATAAGGTTTTCAAAACCTTATAGGTCAGGTAGTCAATACAAACACCATTTTTACCTGGTAAAAGAAGCATGCATACCAAACCTGAGCATGCCGAAGGATTAAATTTAAATTGGTACGAAAAGTTTAAACAAACTCAATAACACATTATAAAACAGAAAGTGATAACAACAATTTCTGTTTTACGCTTTTACCCATACTAATGAAAAGTAAAACCGGCAAAATTCTTATTTTTTCCAGTGCCCTTGTTTTCATATTTGCAATGTTTTTATCACATTGTATATTTAATAACCATGGTTATGGTGATATAAGAGGTGAAGCTTATGCTGATCAAAAATCGTGTACAAAATGCCATAAAGATATTTATCAGTCTTACCTGCAAACCGGGCATTATCATACATCAACGCCTATTACAGATAATAAGTTACAAAATGATATTCGCCCGGATACTAATGTATTTATCTATAATGACAGCTTACAGATCAGGATAGAGAAACTAAAAACGGGTTTATATCAGACAGCGTATTTTAAAAACAAGCTTAAAGTGAGGCAAGAGCGGTTTGACATAGCTTTTGGTTCTGCCGAAAGGGCGCAAAGTTACGGATATTGGAAAGGGGAGAGTTTATACGAACTGCCTTTATCTTATTTTAGCGATATACATAACTGGGCCATCAGTCCTGGCTTTCCGGCTAACTTAGTCTATTATAACAGGGCAATTGTAACCAGGTGCCTGGAATGTCATGCATCATTTGCTGAAAGTCATTATATAAAGGGCAAGTCAGCTTTAACGGTAAGTGAAGCATTTAACAAAAACTCAATAGTTTATGGTATAGATTGCCAGCGGTGTCATGGCCCGGCAGCAGAGCATGTAAATTATCATCTTGATAATCCTGAGGATAAGCATGCAAGGTTCATTAAAACTTATCAATCATTAACCCGACAGGGTAAGGTGGAAATGTGCGCTGTATGCCATTCGGGCAACGACCAAAAGATAGAAAGATCAACTTTTTTATATAAGCCTGGTGATACGCTTTCCAGATTTATTGAACCTGATTTTGGAGGAGAAATACATGAACCAGATGTTCATGGGAACCAGGCAAAGTTGTTAGCAAGGAGTAAATGTTATGCAAGCAATGTAACGATGACTTGTACCACATGCCATAATAGCCATACTAAAGAAAGCAATAATCTTAATGCATATAATGCAAAATGTTTTACATGCCACAATATCGAAACGCATAATTTTTGTAAAATGGCCCCTCAATTAGGTAATACAATTAATACTAAATGCATTGATTGCCACATGCCTGCAATCTCATCCAAAATAATTTCTTATAAAATAGCTGGAGCCACAAAAGCCTCCTCTTACCAATTGCATACGCATCAAATAGCAGTTTATCCACAAAAAACGCAGGAGATACTGCAAATGATAAAAAAAATTCAGTAAAAACATGCTTACAAAAATTAAATCAATAATAATAATAGGACTTGCAAGTGCAGGAATTGTAAGCGGAGGGGTTATGAGTTGTAAGAAGGAAAAACCAGGATTAGGCACAATTGAAACTCCACCTGTTCAGCCGGTAACATCTGTTAAAACCGATGTTACCATGTGGTTAACATCGGTAGATGAAGCTGCCTATTTAAAAAAGCAGAATATTAGTTTAATGTTTACCAGTAGCACCAATCAAAATGCAACTATTGAGGTAGATACTACCCAAACCTATCAGCCTATTGATGGATTTGGCTTTACGCTTACAGGCGGTAGTGCAACGTTAATAAATAACTTACCTATTGTGCAAAAAGACGATTTACTAAAAGAACTTTTTTTAACAGATGATACTAAAATTGGTATCAGCTACCTGCGTATTAGCCTCGGCGCTTCCGACTTGAGCGCTGCTCCCTTTACTTATGATGAAGTATTAGGTACTACAGATATAAACCTACAGAGCTTTAGTATTGACCAGGAGCGAACAGATATGATCCCTATCCTTAAAAAGATCATTGCATTAAATCCATCTATTAAAATATTGGCCTGTCCATGGACTGCACCAATTTGGATGAAAAGCAACAATGCCTTTAAAGGAGGTAGCTTGAAATCGGAATATTATGATGCTTATGCCCGCTATTTCATAAAGTACATTAATGCAATGAAAGCAGAAGGCATAACTATCGATGCCATAACACCACAAAACGAACCATTAAATGCTAATAATAACCCAAGTTTGGTGATGCAGGCATCAGAGCAGGCGGCATTTATAAAAAACTTTTTAGGCCCTCAATTTAAAGCGGCTAATATCACTACAAAAATTATTGCTTATGACCATAATGCAGATGTGCCCGATTATCCTGTAGCTGTACTAAGCGACCCTGCTGCTAAACCTTATGTAGATGGTTCGGCCTTTCATTTATATGCAGGAAATATTAGTGCATTATCAACGGTACATAATGCATTTCCAGACAAAAATATTTATTTTACAGAGCAATGGGTAGGCGCGCCGAGCAACTTTAACGGTGATTTGCAATGGCATATTAATAATCTGATTATTGGCGCTACCCGAAACTGGAGTCGTAATGTGCTGGAATGGAATTTAGCAGCCGATCCAAATTATGGCCCACATACCAGTGGTGGCTGCAGTACCTGTTTAGGTGCTTTAACCATTGCTGGCTCTTCTGTAACACGTAATGTGTCATATTATATTATTGCTCATGCCTCCAAATTTGTAAGGCCAGGTTCGGTACGGATAAGTTCCAATAACATTGATAAGCTTCAAAATGTAGCTTTTAAAACGCCTGATGGCAAAAAAGTGCTGATTGTATTAAACAGCGGCAGTAGTGCTCAAACTTTCAATATAAAATTCAACGGGAAAATAACTACGGCTAGCTTAAATAACGGAGCAGCTGCAACTTTTATATGGTAAAAACAGCATGAGAAAAAACTTCATATCATCGATATTAATTAGCTGTTCGTTTGTAACTGCTGCGCAACAAAAAACTGGCCAAGCCTCCGGTGGCCAGGTTAATGTTTATGTTACAGCACAAAATACTGATTTAAGGTTTTCCTCAACAGCAACCCTTAGACTTACGGATAAACCACAGCCTATTGAAACAGAGACAGCCATATTTGTAGATCCATCTAAAACTTTTCAGACAATGGTAGGAATAGGCGGTGCTTTAACAGATGCTGCAGCTGAAACTTTTTACAAATTGCCTGCAAGCAAGCAAAAGGAACTGCTTACTGCCTATTATGATAGAGACAAAGGTATTGGCTATACTTTTGCCCGGACCAATATCCAAAGCTGCGATTTTTCGAGTGATACATACAGCTATGTAGGCGATAACGACGCGGAATTAAAAACTTTCGACATCAGCCATGATAAAAAGTACAGAATTCCCTTTATAAAAGAAGCTCAAAAAGCAGCAGGAGGCAACTTAAACCTTTTTGTTTCCCCCTGGAGTCCGCCTGCATGGATGAAGAGTAATAATGATGTTTTGCATGGCGGTAAGCTGAAACCCGAATTCAGACAAAGCTGGGCGAGCTTCTATGTTAAATTTATCAAAACTTATGAGAAAGAAGGTATTCCTATTTGGGGGCTTTCGGTGCAAAATGAACCAATGGCTACGCAAAAATGGGAATCATGTATTTATACAGCCGAAGAAGAGCGTGATTTTGTAAAGAATTTTTTAGGGCCAACCTTACGTAAAGAAGGTTTAGGCAGCAAAAAGCTCATTATATGGGACCACAACCGCGATTTGCTATATCAACGCGCAAGTATAGTTTTAGAAGATGCAGATGCTGCACAATTTGTTTGGGGGATTGGCTTTCACTGGTATGAAACCTGGACAGGCGGCGGTATGCAATTTGAAAGTACTAAACGTGTAAGCGAAGCATTTCCAGGAAAAAACCTTGTTTTTACAGAAGGATGTATAGAAAAATTTGATTTTGAAAGGTTGAACGACTGGGCACTTGGAGAAAGATATGGCTTATCTATGATCAACGATTTTAACAGCGGAACGGTTGCCTGGACAGACTGGAACATACTGTTAGACGAAAAAGGCGGGCCAAATCACGTTGGTAATTTTTGTTTTGCCCCAATACATGCCAATACCAGAGATGGAAGTTTACATTATACCAACGAGTATTATTACATCGGCCATTTCTCTAAATATATTAAGCCAGGGGCAAGACGCATCATCAGTTCTGCCAGCAGGGATAAACTGTTAACTACCGCATATCTTAATCCGGATGGTAAAATTGTGGTAGTGGTTATGAATGCTACGGATGCCAGCGTACCCTATTCTTTATGGATTAAGGGTAAAGCAGCAGCCACAACCAGCCTTCCGCATTCTATAGCTACTTTAATAATTGATTAAGCGGGGATGAAACAAATTTTTTTAACATCAGCAATGCTGATCATGGTAAATGTATCTTTTGGACAAAAAAAAGGAACTGCTGATGTTTGGTTAACCAATGCTGACCAGTCTGCGTTATTTGAAAAACAAAAACAAGCCCTGGTTTTTAAAAAAGCCACCAGTCAAGATTCTGTAATTGAGGTGAACGATCAAAAATCCTATCAGTCTATTGATGGTTTTGGCTTTGCTTTAACCGGTGGCAGCGCCCAATTAATGATGAAAATGACATCAGCTAATAGGGCGGCTTTAATCAAGGAGCTGTTTGCTACTAACGATAAAAATATAGGAATCAGTTACCTGCGTATAAGTGTCGGTGCTTCTGATTTAAATGAGTTTGTTTTCTCATACGATGATTTGCCGGATGGGCAAACAGATATGAGCTTATCTAAATTTAATTTATCACAAGACAAAACAGATGTGGTTCCGGTGCTAAAAGAAGTTTTAGCTATTAATCCAAAGATTAAAATACTTGCCTCACCCTGGTCTGCACCGGCTTGGATGAAAACCAATAATGATACCCGCGGCGGGAGTTTAAAACCAGAGTGTTTTGACGTTTATGCCCGTTATTTAGTTAAATACATTCAAGCCATGAAAGCTGAGGGTATAACCATTGATGCTATTACAGTACAAAACGAGCCATTGCACCCTGGCAATAACCCAAGTATGTTAATGATAGCCCCTGACCAGGCTAATTTTGTAAAGACAAATTTAGGCCCTGCGTTTAAGGCTGCCCATATCACTACTAAGATCATTATTTACGATCATAATGCCGACAGGCCCGATTATCCCATTTCCATCCTGAATGATGCTGAAGCTAAAAAATATATTGATGGTTCAGCATTTCACTTATACGCAGGTAAAATTGAAGCTTTATCTGAAGTACATGAGGCCCATCCTGACAAAAACCTGTACTTCACAGAGCAGTGGATGGGTGCGCCTGGAAATTTTAAAAGAGATATTGCAGATCACATTACTAAATTAACCATAGGTGCTACCCGAAATTGGAGCCGAAGTGTTATAGAATGGAACCTGGCTGCTGATCCTAACAATAACCCTCATACGGATAGGGGCGGATGTAACAGATGCATGGGAGGTATTACCATTGATCAGGATAGCATAACTCGTAATCCTGCTTACTATGTTGTAGCCCATGCCGCTAAATTTGTAAGGCCTGGTTCTGTTCGTATAAGTTCAAGCTTAGTAGGCTCACTTCATAATGTGGCTTTTAAAACCCCCGACAATAAAATTGTGCTTATCGTAATTAACAATAGTCCTGGTATTCAAAAATTTAATATCAGGTACAAAGGTTGTAAAGCTAACACTCAGTTAAACAGCGGTTCTGTTGCTACTTTTGTTTGGGATAATTAGAGAAGATAAATTAAATAAAAAGCATGTTAAAATTATGTTCATGAATTTACGTGCTTCTTTTATCCTATAAAAATAGTGTTATAAAAGTTATATGCGGAAGTTGTGTCAATGGTAATTTGTAGTGATAAAAGAAGCATTTAAAAAAGATCGGCAGCGAAAGGATTTTCAAATATTAAACTAAACAAGCTATTATAATTCTTCCTAAATCTACTTAAATGATGCATCAACAAATTATTGTTCATAGCAAAAATATCATAATTTCCTTAATCCTATTGTTGTCAGTTCCTGCTTATAGTCAGGGATTTTTAAAAGCAAACGGCAGACTAATTGTAGATAGCAAAGGGAATAAAGTTATTTTAAGAGGAATGGGTTTGGGTGGATGGATGTTGCAGGAAGGTTATATGTTTCGTTTGGCCAACATGGGCCAGCAATACAAAATAAAATCATGTATAGAAGAAGTTGCCGGCCCGGAATATGCAAGCAAATTTTATGAAAGCTGGCTAACTAACCACACTCGTAAAATTGATGTTGATTCTATGGCTGCTTGGGGTTTTAATTCTATTAGGCTGCCTATGCATTACCAGTTATTTACGCTTCCGGTTGATCTGGAACCTGTTGCCGGCCAAAATACCTGGCTCGAAAAAGGATTTACCTTAACAGACAGTCTTTTAAAATGGTGCAAAGCAAATAAGATGTATCTGATATTGGATTTACATGCTGCTCCCGGAGGTCAGGGAAATGATTTACCTATTTCAGATCGTGACCCCAGTAAACCCTCTCTTTGGGAAAGTAAAGCAAATCAGCAAAAAATGATTGCTTTGTGGAAAAAACTAGCTCAGCGTTATGCGAATGAACCCGCTATTGCTGGCTATGATATTATCAATGAGCCCAACTGGGGATTTGAAAAACCGGAGGATAAAAGAGGAACTGAAGAAACAAAGAATGAACCTCTGAGACAATTGATGATGGATATTACTAAGGCTATCCGTGAAGTTGATAAAAACCATATTGTGATTATTGAAGGTAATGGCTTTGGTAATAATTATCGGGGTATTTTCCCGCTTTGGGACCAGAACATGGTTTTGAGTTTTCATAAGTATGGCAATTTTAACAATCCAAGTGCTATACAGAATTTTTTGAATCTGAGCCAGCAATATCAAGTACCGCTTTGGATGGGTGAATCTGGCGAAAACTCTAATACTTGGTTTACAGAAGCTATCCGTTTAGCAGAAAGCAATAACATTGGTTGGTGCTGGTGGCAGTTGAAAAAAATCGGCATTAATAATCCTCTTGAAATCAAATTGACACCATCTTATCAAAAATTATTGGATTACTGGAACGGAAAAAGTTCAAAACTACCAAAAAATCAGGCGATTGCAGCTCTTGATGAATTTTTAGACAATATCAAATTAGAAAATACAATTTATCATAAGGATGTTACGGATGCGATGTTCAGGCAAATTAATACTCAAGCAACTTTGCCTTTTAATAGAAATATAATTGGAGGTAATACTACTATTAACGCCATTGATTATGATTTAGGAGGCCAGCGATCAGCTTATTTTGATAAGGATACTGCAAGCTACCAGTACACACCTGGGGTAAAAACAATAGGAAACCGTGGACATGCCTATCGTAATGATGGGGTTGATATTCAAGCTGATGATAATAATTACTATGTTTTTAGTATAGAAGATGGCGAATGGTTGCAATACACAATCAATGTAAATAGCAAGGGAACCTATACTGTTAGATTTATAGTATCATCTGATGCCGGAAAAGGAACATTTTCCTTAATCCTAAACAATAACCGATTGCCAGATAGTGTTGCTGTAACTGGTTCCAGGGGCGCTAAAAATTGGTCTACATTCGAATTAAAAAATATTAAACTGCCTAAAGGAAACAACAAAATAAGAGTTTATGCTGATGAAGGCGGATTTAATCTAAAGGCTATTACTTTTATTAAAAATTAGATTAACTATTAAACAAGGGATAGTTAATGTAGCATTTATAGAATGAAGGGCTTAATCAATGTTAAGGTGTTTTTTGTTTTCGGGTATTTCAAGAATTAATTTACTCCAACCCTGATTGCTGTTTTTCCTGCCTTTTGTTTTCTTTTCTTCCATTATTCTTTTTACTCGAATAGCGTATTGCCAGCAGGTGCTTTGCCGTATATCTAACCTTTCTGAAAGCTGGTAGGATGAGATAGTACCTTTAGTAGTGTACATTAAGTAAACCAGATAAAAAGCTTTATTGATTGGGATCCGGCTGTTTTGAAAAATGGTGTTAAACAATACTGATTCTTCATAATTGCAACTGGTACATCTCCGGCTGTATGGCGCTCGGCCATTTTTATAAATATAACTGCCGCATTTTATACAGCTAAAGCCATTCTTCCACTTAATTTCAGCTAAAAATTTATTACATTTTTCCTGATCGGTATATTTAGCGCTAAATTCTTCGAAAGAAAGCTCGGTCGATAGAATGCGTGCATCAGTAACCTTTTCAATATTACTTTTCAATTCAATGTTATCGTGCTCCAGCAAAATATTCATTCTGGATATATCAGCCGCTTGTAACTCTAGCTGTTTGTTAATAGCAATAAGCTCTTCATTTTGAGTTTCGATAATAACCGCCTGTTTCAATAATTCCTCTGATTTCTCGGTTACCTCTTTGGTACGCAGCCTTACCTTAACCTCTAATTCTTTATTTAAAGAGTCTTTTAATTTAATTGTTTCATCATGTGCTTCTTCCTTCTCTTTGCGTAGCAGGCGAATTTGATCTCCTATTGAAAAGGATAAAAAGGTCATTTCTAAAATAAAGCATCCGCTTAAACTATAGTTGGTAATAATGCCCGTTATAGCATGTGCATAACCCAAAACAGTGAGTGCTTTAATAACAAAACCTATAGTTAAAAACGTGTAGCCTAATACAAAAAACCGGGCTGGTTTAAAACCGTGGGCCCAAATAGTAATACCTGTTATAAAAGCAATGGAAAGCGGAATAAATTCGATGAACTTGTAATAAAACAAGCTATTGTCAAATACCAAGCAATAAATAAAATATACTGATCTGATTATAATAATGTAGTTTATAAGCTTATAAAGCTTTGGTGCTGTAACACGAACATGTAATAATGCTTTAGTAAATACTAAAGCAAAAAGGCTAACACTATATAGGGCAAATCCATAAGCATATTGGTTCCAATGAGGAGCGTTTGGCCAAACATATTGAAAAGCAATACCATCAATGCTCATTTCGTAAAGGCCAACACTTAGGATGTAAAGTACATAATAAAGGTACTGGCGTTTTTTAACCGCTATAAACATTAATAAATTATGGAAGCTGAAAATTAATATAATACCATAAAAAAGGCCATAAGTAAAATATTCTGTTAAAGCATAGTAAACAAAGTATTTCGTTTGTCTGTAAACCATAATGATGTTAACCGCATCTTTAGATTGTACCTTAAAATAACAGGCATATTCTCCTTTAGGTAGTTTACTGATCTGAAATTCAAAATTTTTGTGTTTATATAACCTATTATCAAAATTAAAGTTAGATCCTGTTTTACTTTCAATGTAATGACCATTGAAATCGGGCAGGTACGCAGTGATACTATTGGTTGTTTGATCAAAAAACTCAATTATCGATGCCTGATCTGGTATGTCTTCAGTAAATTTAAATTTTATCCTATACCAACAGGTGGTATTAGAAAGATGTTTAGGATAGTAGCCGGTATATAATTTAAATCGGCTGCTATACAAATTGCTTTTTACATCAATTATGGACAGCTTGTTCTGGTTGTCAGCCAAAAATTCAATTTCCTGTCCAGTGAAAAAATGTTGTTTAACCTGGCTGTTTATTGAAACCGCTTTTTGAGCCAGTACATTTTGTACCAGTACATATAACAGGAAAATAAGACCAGTACTGATCTTTTTAATCATTATCAAAGGTTTAAATGAGGTTAACTGCTAAATTGGTTTACAAGGGTAACGCCTTGCAGAAGCAAGGCTAAAAATAGTAATAACTACCTAAATATTATATAAAGTGCAATCTGTTTTTAATAAGTTTTGACTAAAACCGCTCTCTATAAAAGTAAAGGAATGAATACCAAGATTATATTTGGTAACAGAACATGCAAACTTCCTGATAAAAATCTCAAACGAAACTTTTTTACTGGATTTAACCGTATTGCTTGTTCCTTGCTGATATATTAAAAATCTTTTTATAACCTTAATTATCAATATTAATCCATTTTTTACTGTTTTCATTAAACGTATTAAATAATTACCAAAGTATTAATTGTCAATGTTTTAAATAAGAATAATTTGTTTTATTGAAATGAAATTTAATAATTTTGGCTTCGCTTGATGCTGGTTAAAATTTAAAAAACCAAGTACCCATTTAAAAAACTATTATCATTACTCAACAGGTTGTATCATCTATAATGATACTTCTTTTAATATGGTAATTTATGTGTTTATGTCAATAATAAAAGTATATAAAGATTAATGCGATAAAAGAAGTAGGTTAAAGCATAGCTATTTCCTTAGTAGCTTTAACGAGCTTATATAAATTATGATAAAAATAAACAGGTTATTGATAGCTTTTAGTTTATGTGCTTTTGTCCAGGCCGCATCGGCACAAAACAAAAGCATCTATCAAAAGGGCTGGATAGATTTTAACAAGAACGGTAAAAAAGATGTATTTGAAGACCCGGCAGAACCAGTAGAAAAACGTGTGGCAGATTTGTTATCGCAAATGACCTTAGAAGAAAAAACCTGTCAGACGGCAACGCTTTACGGTTATAAACGCGTTTTAAAAGAGGAAATGCCAGCGCCGTCCTGGAAAAATGAAGTCTGGAAGGACGGCATTGCCAATATTGATGAAGAGCTGAATAACCTTGCTTCTACAACAGATGATGCCCCAACGCAATACAGCTATCCGTACAGCAAACATGCGTCTGCCATCAATACCATACAGAAATGGTTTATAGAACAAACCCGCCTTGGTATCCCGGTTGATTTTACAAATGAAGGGATACACGGGCTGAACCACGACAGGGCAACTTCTTTACCTGCACCAATTGCAATCGGCAGTACCTGGAACAAAGCACTGGTCCGAAGGGCAGGCCAAACGGTTGGCCTTGAAGCAAAAGCATTAGGTTATACCAATATTTATGCGCCCATATTAGACCCTGCGCGCGACCAACGCTGGGGAAGGGTGGTAGAATGTTACGGGGAAGACCCTTTTCTGATTGGAGAACTGGGAACACAAATGGCACTAGGGATACAGGAGGAAGGCGTGGCTTCTACCCTGAAACATTTTGCTGTTTATAGCGTGCCAAAAGGCGGCCGGGATGGCAATGCCCGTACTGATCCACATGTAGCGCCGAGGGAAATGTACCAGCTTTACCTCTATCCATTTAAAAAGGTGATAAAAGAAGCACAGCCGATGGGCGTGATGAGCAGTTATAACGATTGGGACGGCATGCCGATAACGGGCAGCTATTTCTTTTTAACCGAACTGCTTCGCCAAAAATTTGGGTTTACAGGTTATGTGGTATCTGATAGTGAAGCTGTTGAATATCTTTATAGCAAACATCACGTAGCGGCTGACATAAAAGGTGCGGTAAAGCAAGCCATTGAAGCAGGCCTGAACGTGCGTACCAATTTTACCATGCCCCAAACTTATATCATGCCTTTAAGGGAACTGGTTAAAGAAGGCAGTGTAAACATGAAAACGCTGGATTCGCGTGTTGCCGATGTACTGCGTGTGAAGTTTAAATTGGGTTTGTTTGACCATCCTTATGTGCAAAACCCCGCTGCTGCCAATAAATTGGTGCATAATCAGACATCTACAGAAATGGCTTTACAAATGAACCGCGAAGCAATGGTATTGTTAAAAAATGACAACAATCTCCTTCCACTCAATAAAAGCAAGATAAAAAGAGTATTGGTTACTGGTCCGTTAGCTGCCGAAACCAATTATGCAACCAGCCGTTACGGCCCGTCACATAATCCGGTAACGAGTGTGCTGAAAGGGATCCAGGATTATTTAGGCAACAGTGCTTCGGTAACCTACGCGAAGGGCTGCGATATTATTGATGCCACCTGGCCGGAAAGCGAAATTATAGAAACACCGCTTACAGATAAAGAACAAGCAGAAATTAATAACGCGGTAAACCAGGCCAAAAATGTAGATGTAATTATTGCCGTAGTAGGCGAAGACGTTAAACGTGTTGGTGAGAGCTTGTCAAGAACGGGATTAAATTTACCAGGCCGGCAATTGAAATTGATACAGGCATTGCAGGCAACCGGTAAACCAGTTGTAATGGTGATGATTAACGGACAACCGCTAACCATCAATTGGGAAAACCGGTATGTGCCGGCAATTTTGGAAGCCTGGTTTCCCGGACCGGAGTCAGGAAAAGTTATTGCCGAAACTTTGTTTGGGGATAATAATCCTGGAGGAAAACTTTCTATCACCTTTCCAAAAACAACCGGACAAATAGAGCTGAATTTCCCATTTAAGCCTGCTTCTCAGGCAAACCAACCTACAAGCGGTCCAAATGGTTACGGAAAAACCAGTGTAAACGGTGCCTTGTACCCGTTCGGTTATGGATTGAGTTATACCACTTTTGAATATAGCAATTTAACTATTAGTCAGCCTGTTATTCGTAGTCAGGCAGATGTTACCGTTACCGTTGATGTTACCAATACCGGCAAAGTAAAAGGTGATGATGTGGTACAATTGTATTTAAAAGATGAAATAAGCAGTGTTACCACTTATGATTCTGATTTAAGAGGATTTGAACGTGTGCCACTTATGCCAGGAGAAAAGAAAACGGTTAAGTTCACACTTCATCCGGATGACCTCGCCTTGTTAGACAAGAACATGAACTGGACTGTTGAACCGGGAAAATTCCTGGTAATGATCGGCAGTTCATCCGAAGACATTAAATTAAAAGCAGAGTTTGAAGTGAAAGATTAAATAGGTGTAACGAAATCGACAAAATTCGAAGGTTATTCAACAGCTTTAAATCCAAGTTACCGTTTCCTTCATAAAATAGAAAGGGGAATATAAGGGTAAAGAGAACCTTTTGCGATTGAAGTAATAATCTATGATTTTACACAATGAGATATTTTGCATGGTGTTTTTTCTACTCTGATATTTGTGATTACATTCAGTTTCCAAATTATAGACTATATTATTATGAGCTTCTTTAAAAGATACGCCGTTGTTCTGTTTGCTGTACTTATTACCGGTGCTTTAGATGTTGAGGCACAATCGGCCATCGTGCCCCAACTGGGCAAGAGTACGGTTAAAGAAGTTATTGCCGCTATGACACTGGAAGAAAAAGCGACATTATTAGTAGGAACAGGCCGTGCACCAAGGCCAAAACCTGCCCCGGGAGCAAAACCTGGAGTTAGCAATGGTTTTGTTCCTGCACCGCCAATGATCGGCCAAACCGAAGTTAAAGTACCGGGTGCAGCAGGAAATACAGCAGCCATACCACGCTTAGGCATACCTTCCATGGTATTGAGTGATGGTCCTGCTGGTGTAAGAATATCTCCCATTCGTAACAGGGATAGCTCAGTTACTTATTATGCTACTGCATTTCCGGTTGGTACCTTACTGGCATCAACCTGGGATCCTGCGGTCGTAAATGCTGTAGGTAAAGCCTTCGGTAACGAAGTGAAGGAATATGGTGTAGATATTCTATTAGCTCCAGGTGTAAATATTCATCGTAACCCATTAAACGGCCGTAATTTTGAATATTATTCTGAAGATCCGTTAGTAGCCGGTACTATGGCTGGTGCTATAATCAATGGTATACAATCTAATGGCGTTGGTACCTCTATTAAACATTTTATAGCTAACAATCAGGAAACCAGCCGTAACTTCGTAAACTCTATAGTAAGTGAACGTGCATTACGCGAGTTGTATCTGAAGGTATTTCGGATTGCTATTGCATCATCTAATCCTTGGACAGTAATGTCATCCTACAATAAACTGAACGGTACTTACACGGCACAAAGGTATGACCTATTAACTACAGTTCTGCGCAATGAATGGAATTTTAAAGGTTTTGTTATGACCGACTGGGGCGGCGGGTATGATTGGATTGCTGAAATGAATGCAGGTAATGATTTGATTATGCCAGGAAGACCGGATCAAATTGAAACATTGGTTAATGCAGTTAAACACGACTCATTAAACGTGAAAGTGTTGGATCAAAATGTTGAGCACATGCTTAACATCATTTTAAAATCGCCTGCATTTTCAAAATATCCTTATAGTAATAAACCAGACTTGAAAGCACATGCCGAAGTATCGCGCAAAGCGGCAACCGAAGGTATGATATTGCTAAAAAACCAGGACAGTGCGCTGCCTATTAGTAAATCAGTAAAAACAGTGGCTGCTTTTGGCAATGCTTCATATAATACTATCGCAGGCGGTACAGGTAGCGGCGATGTAAATAAAGCATATACTATTTCTGTTTACCAAGGGCTTGCCAATGCAGGTTATGTGCCTAACGAAAGCTTGAAAAACAGCTATACTAAATTCTTCCAGGATACCAGGGCGCACCAAATGCAACAGTTTCAGCAACAGCAGCAAACACAACAGCCAAATTCCCAAAGAAGGTTCTTTGGAGGGCTGGTACCTGAAATGGCTGTAAGCGACAGTCTGATCAATGAAACTGCTAAAAAAGCAGATCTTGCCATTATAACTATAGGTAGAAATGCTGGAGAAGGTTCAGACCGTAAGTTAGAAACAAACTATAACCTTACTTCGGAAGAAAAACAGCAATTTAAAAAAATTGCCGATGTTTTCCATGCTAAAGGCAAAAAAGTAATTGCCGTGCTTAACATAGGTGGCGTTATTGACATGAACGAGTGGCAGGATTATGCCAATGCTATCTTATTGTCCTGGCAGCCTGGCCAGGAAGCTGGTAATGCAATAGCAGATGTGTTAAGTGGCAAAGTAAACCCATCAGGTAAGTTGGCTACCACTTTCCCTGTAAAATATGCAGATGTGCCATCTGCAAAAAACTTTCCAGGTACACCAGTTGATAAGCCTGAGCAGGTAATTTATCAGGAGGGAATTTATGTTGGCTATCGGTATTACGACAGCTTTAATGTTAAGCCAATGTATGAATTTGGCTACGGATTGTCTTATACAAACTTTGCTATTAGTAATTTAAAGATAAATTCACCATTATTTAACGGGATGATTACAGCTACGGTAAATATAAAGAATACTGGAAAAATTGCCGGAAAAGAAGTAGTTCAAATTTATGTGAGTGCACCAACAAAAACCATAGAAAAACCTATGCAGGAATTAAAAACATTTGGCAAAACCCGTTTATTGCAACCAGGCGAATCACAGACGTTAACATTCACACTTCATGCTGCGGATTTGGCTTCCTACCATACAGATAGTTCTGAATGGATAACCGATGCTGGAAAATATGTGCTGAAAGCTGGCGTATCATCCCGGGATATCAAACAAACAACCTCTTTTAGTATCCCAAAAACCATTAGGGTTGAAAAGGTCCATAAAGTACTGCAACCAGAAGTAAGGATCGAAGAATTTAAGGTGGGGAAATAATATTTCTTGTGTTTGATAGAATAGGCTTCAAGGGTAAAGGTGATGGTTATTTCTACTTATTATGCCAATTCAATATTGACAATATTCAAAAAATTGTAAAAGGAAGTAAATACCTTTGGCAAACCTATCATAAAAATAAAGAAGCGACTATTACTGGCATTAATAGTGATAATGCTAAAAAGGCTTAATGGGCAATTTAACTTGGTGTAACGAGGCACTTTCTTTATTTTCACTTTAAATTAAAATGGTAATAATGATTTTTTGACTTTTGGTATTTTTAACACCTTTTATTGAGGTTGTTTAAACTTTTTGGTACCAATTAAATTTGATCCTCTCGGGATGCCTAGGTTTGGTGCCCATGCTTCTTTTACCGGGTAAAATTGGTGTTTGTATTTAATCACTAACTGGACCTATAAGGTTTTCAAAACCTTATAGGTCTTTAGTGATTTACCGAGTAAAATTGGTGTTTACATTTAATCGATCAAAAAAACAATGGTTAACATTTTTTAGGTGATAAAAGAAGCATCAACCTAAAAAATCAAAATTTAATGGCCAGCATTTTTAGGTGATAAAGGAAGCATCGGCCCCAAAAAAGAGGGCCAGAAAAAAGTTTAAACAACTTCATTATCAAACAAAGAAACAAAGAAATTTTAATAAGCAAGTTTTTGTTAAAACAAGTGAGCTTTGACTAAAGTTTAACATCAGTAAAGCTAAAAGCTATGAAAACCCCCGCTACCTCCCGCCGCAATTTCCTCCGTCAGCTTTCTATTGGCGCTGGCGCCCTGACTTTAGGTTCTTCGCTGTCTTCTTTCGATGAGCTTCTTTTAGCAGATAAAAAACTTGGTATTGCTTTGGTTGGGTTAGGAAATTACGCAGGCGGACAATTGGCGCCGGCGCTGCAGCATACCCAAAACTGTTACCTGGCAGGAATTGTAACCGGAACGCCAGAAAAAGCAAAAACATGGTCTGCCAAATACAACATTCCGCAGAAGAACATTTACAACTACCAGAACTTCGATTCCATCGCCCAAAACCCGGATATTGATATTGTTTACGTGGTGCTTCCGGTTTCCATGCATAAAGAATATACGATCCGTGCAGCTAAAGCAGGCAAACATGTAATTTGCGAAAAACCAATGGCGTTAAACGCAGCAGATTGCAGGGAAATGATCGATGCATGTAAACAAGCAAACCGCATGCTTTCCATCGGTTACCGCTTGCATTTCGAGCCGCACCATATAGAAGTGATGCGTTTAGGCCAGCAGCAGGTTTTAGGGAAAGTAAAGCAACTGGAAACAGCAAACGGTTTTGTTTACGGTGGTGACCCGAACGCCTGGCGGTTAAAAAAATCGCTTTCAGGCGGCGGCGCTTTAATGGATATGGGCATTTACGCCATACAAGGTTCGCGTTATACGTTAGGACAAGAGCCCATTGCCGTAAAAGCAAGGCAGGAAAAAACCAAACCGGATCTATTTAAAGAGGTTGACGAAACGATTTTCTGGGAACTCGAATTTCGGGGGAATTTTATTGCACATGGAAAATCAAGCTATAACAACAACTGGGGTTATTTGAAGGCAAAAACAGCAAACGGGTTTTTTGAACTGGAACCTGCTTATGGTTATGGCGGCATCGATGGCAAAACATCCAGCGGGCCGATGAACATTCCGAACGTTAGGCAGCAGGCCTTGCAAATGGATGATTTTGCCAGTTGCGTTATCAACAAAAAACCAACCCGCGTTCCGGGAGAAGAAGGGTTGAAAGATATGAAAGTGATTGATGCGATTTACCGCAGCCTGGATTCTGGCAAACAGGAAAAGATCGGTTAAATCAATATGCTTCTTTTATCGCCCATTTTTTTAATACCGAGTCTTTTTGTGCTGCTTTTAACTGGTATTTGTATTGATACAGCACGCTTTCCCAGTCGCCGTAAGCCGGATTGGGCAACACAATAAACTTTTTACCAAATTCTGCTGCCTGCCGCTGCGTGTTTTGCAAACGGTCTTCATAATTTTTATGCTCAAATAAAGCCGAAAAGTCAGCCAGGTTATCCCCTAAAAGCATCACAATTTCATGGGTTTGCAGCACCTGGTTGCGGCGTGTTTCTTTGCTGGATGTGGCTTGCTTTAACAGCAAATGTTCGTTATCCGCATTAGGTAAATTAAATTTCTGCAGGTTTTTTAACGTTCCTGCCCGTTCGCTTTCTTCGCGGTTGGTAATGTAAAATACTTCCACGCCTTTAGAGGCTGCATATTTTAGAAAAGATGCTGCGCCTGCAAGGGTGTCTGCCGCTGCTTTTGCCGTCCATTCTTTCCAGGTTTTAAGGTCGAAGTCTTTTCCTTCTAAAGCTTCGCTCATATCATGCGGACTGTTATCTAAAACCGTTTCATCAATATCCGTAACAATTGCTTTTGGTTTTGCTGAAGTTTGTGCCAAGGATTGATCTAAGCGTAAATGAGCAAGATTATAAGCCTGAAAACACAACGCTTTGTATTCTGCGGAACGTTGCATCCAGATGTTTGCCATTACTTTTCCGTTAACTGCGATTGGAGTTGTTGCCGGAGCAATTGTTCTGGCATTATAAGAAGCTGCTTGTTTTTTAACAGAACACGAATAAAATGCAGCTAAAAACAGTATTGGCAAAAAGTATCGTTTCATTAATCCTAAACTTAATCAGCAAAATTAATGCTTTGTCTGATATAAGCTTTGGTTTTAAACAACAAAAGGGATGCAGTTTCTTGCATCCCTTCCGTCCAGATAAAAAAATGAAGCTGGATTAAAAGCGCATAAAAGCAGCAATAACGCTTTCTTTAGGCATTTTTTCTGCTTCCAGTATGTGTACAGCTCCGCCGTTTAATACTGTTTTTACCACCGCTTTATTGATGAGGCATTCATCGCCTTCCTGCTTTTCCTGGTGGATGTTTAATTTGTTATCCTTTTCATTAAATGTTCCCCAAATGTGGACATCTTTTTGAACGAACAGATCAGAAATTCGGCTGTAATAGCTTGCTGGTATTACCGTTTCCGGAATAGAGGAAGTAAGCGGCGTTGCTATCTGGTTATAATAGTTTTGAAGTGCACCGTTATGAACGGCCTTAAAGTACGGGGCAAGTTTTTCTCTCGCTTTTTCCCACAAAGCCAGTTTGTCTTCCCGCTCGTAATTGCCAATAACGGCTTCTTCTGCAATGTGTTTATAATGAGAGTTTTGTCGATATAAACCTATCAGATTATCTACCGCAGCAAGTATTAATGGTTTATGTTCATTGGCTAAAACTTCCGTCCATAAAGTCTGGTCCAGTTCTTTGATGTACTGCGTAAGGTATTCCTTATCATCTGCCAATCCCGAATCATGTCCGTGTAAGCTTGCTGCTTGTCCCGGCGCAGTTCCGCCAGCCCGGAACAACTGGTTTTTATCCTTTTCCTCAAAATGGATGACATCACCTACCCCTTGCGGCAAACCAGCTATTTCCAGTTCCTGCATGCCAAAAGCATCGCCCAAATAAAAATGCGAAACATGTTTGCTGAAAACCAGCATATAAAATTGCTCGTTGCTGGTTAAAACAGGCATTAACGGGCTGATATAAAACGAAGTGTTGATAAACAATTCCTGTTTAACGGTTAGCGGCAGGGTCAATGTTTTAACATAATCTTTAGCGATAAACAAAGCAAGGCCTTCTAACTGATTGTTCCAGAAAGTTTCGTGGTTTAACAAATCAAAGCCTTGCCGTAAAAACTGTGCGGCTTCATCTTTGGCCATACCTTTTTGATGAAGCTGTTTTTGCGCCTCCTGCAACTGATTTTTTAAAACGATAATATCCTGTTTTTCATTTACCTCTACGCCAGAACGATGTGTTGGGATAAAAATGGAAACGCAAGGTTCTGATTGATAATTTGCCAGTTCTGCAAATTCTTCTTTTGATAATAATTCCATGCTTTACAGTTTAGGTGTTATCACGATCAGTTGTATCTTCACCTTTATTTACATTACGGTTAACATGCCGCAACGGCACATTGGCCGCAGGAGTGTCTGGCCCGTCCATGTATTTTTCGGTTAACGTTTCATCTGTTTCCGGGTCTGTTCCTGCAAAAGCATCTCTTAAACCGTCTGTATTTTTGTCGGAACCCGAAGGTTTTCCTTTTTGTGGGGTAAATTTCCCCTCTCTATCCTTTGCCATAACCTTATCTAATTAGTAGTTAAAAGCAACAGCCTTTAAAGGTCAAGGGTTTTGATAATTTTAAATAAGTTTTAAAGCACTCATTTTTTAGGTGATAAAAGAAGCATGGGTTATTTGCTAATATTTATAGGAAAAATTAAAAATAATCGTTAATATAGCATAGTGAATTTCAATCCCGTTTTACAAAAACCGCTCAAAATATTACAAGCTTCGGCTGGCTCCGGCAAAACTTTCAGTTTAACTGCTCATTACCTTACGCTTTTGTTTGATAACGAGCTGAAATACCGCGAAGTGCTTGCCGTAACTTTCACCAACAAAGCTACAGAAGAAATGAAAAGCCGTATTTTAAGCGTGCTGTGTTCTTTAGCTTTAGGTGAGGAAAGTGTGGCGGTTTTCCGGAAAATCATCCAGGAAGCTCACCCTTTCCTCAATCCAAAAGCTTTGCAGGAGCGGGCGCACCAGATTTACCGTCGCATTTTGCACGATTACAGCCGCTTTGCCATTAATACCATTGATGGTTTTGTACAGCAGGTGATCCGCAGTTTTACGTTTGAACTGGGTTTGGATGCCGGTTACAAACTGGAAATGAACCAGGACAAAGTAAAAAAGGCTTTGACCGATAAACTGAACGAACGGCTGGACGAAAAACCGGAATTGCTGCAATGGATCATCAACCTGGCATTGGATCGCGTAAGCGAGAACAAAAGCTGGAACTACCGCCGCGAGCTGCTCGATTTAACCAGTGAGATTTTTAAAGAACGTTACCAGCCATTTGAAAACGCTCTGAAAGCTTTGGACGTAGCTACCTTGTTTCAGAAATTAATGGTTGACACTCGGGGATGCATTGCAGATTTTGAAAAAAAGTTGAAAGTGCTTGCAAACGAAGCATTGCAGGTTTGGGAAAAATCGGGCGTACAATTGGATGAACTGAAAGGAAAATCAAGGCATCCATTTTCTAAATTACCTAAACTTGCTGCCGGCGGCGATGCTGTTTTTACCGACCTAAAAAAGGTAATCGACTGCCCGGAAGAATATCAGAAAGGAGGAAATTTAACCGCTTCTGTAGGAACATTATTTAGTCGGCTGAACCCGGTTTTAATTTCGATCCAAAACTTTTTTAATGCGGAGACCGGCCAGTACGAAATGGCAAAAGCCATCAATACAAACCTGTATTATTTAAGGCTGATGCAGGAAATGGCCGCTTTGTTAAAAGATTACCGCGAAGAAAACCAAACGTTGCTCATCAGTGATGCCCAATATTTACTGAAAGGGATCACGGCCGATCAGCAGGATAACCCTTCTTTTATCTGGGAAAAAATGGGCAGCCGGTACAAAAATTTCCTGTTTGATGAATTCCAGGATACTTCTGCTTTTCAATGGGACAATTTTTTGCCGCTGCTGCAAAATGCCCTGGCAGAAGCAACCGGAAAATTTACCGATCATTTAATTGTTGGCGATGTTAAGCAGTCCATTTACCGCTGGCGCAACGGCGATTGGCGGATTCTCCTCCAAAAAGCAAAAGCAGATATAGGCAACCATAATGTGATAGACCAATCGCTGGAAGAAAACTACCGTTCTGCTGCCAATATCATTGATTTTAACAATCATCTTTTTCAGGAAATCCCTAATCTCCTGCAAAACCTGATCAACAATAAAATCCTGGAAGATGGCAGCGAAGACTTGTACAACAACTGGTGGAAAGCCGCTGGTTTAGAACACATCATCCCGGATGCTTACCGGCAAAGTTTCCAGAAAAAAGCCGGAAGCACTTTGCCCGGCGGTTCTGTTGAAGTACTGTTTTTACCGGTAGAAAATAATGTTTATCGCGCAACGCAGGTGCGGGAAGCGGCGCTGTTACAATTATCAGAAAAACTGAACGATTGGACCGGTTCGGGCAGGTACCAGGCTGGGCAAATCTGTATTTTGGTACGAAGCAACCGCGAAGCCAGGGAAGTGATCGCGCATTTAATGGCCGACCAGCAAATGCGAAAAATCAAACAGGAAACTTTGGGCGAAACTTTTGGCGCTTATGAAGTTCTTTCCGGCGAAGCTTTGCTCATCAACAATAATTCGGCAGTAAAACTATTGGTTAGCACGCTGCAGTTAATGGTTACGCAGAACGGGCAATCGGTTTTGTATAAAGGTTTGTGCGTGCAACTGTATTTTAAGCAATTGGGCAAAAGCGTTCCTGCTTCTGCCTGGACCAGCTTAAAAGAAACGCCGGTAACTAAGCTGCAAAACCTGCTTCCGGCCGAACTTTGCCGCAATTTTTACGCCTGGCAGCAGTTGCCGCTAAACGAACTGGCCGAGCAATTAATAACGGTTTACGGTTTAGGCGAACAGCAGCAGCATTTGCCTTATTTATTTGCCTTCCGGGATATGCTGGCCAGGTTTACGCAGCAAGGCGAGCTGGGCATTACCCGTTTTTTAGAGTGGTGGGATGAAGAAGGCCAATTGAAAGCGCTGCCATCAGGAAGCCAAAATGATGCCGTGCAGGTAATGACGATCCATAAATCTAAAGGATTGGCTTTTGATGTAGTGATGCTGCCGTTTTGCAGTTGGGACCTGGACGGTATGACCAACAGTATTTTTTGGGTCGATACCAAAGATACACCGTATGAAGAACTTAAATCCGTTCCCATAAACTATAAAAAAGCGTTAGGCAAATCTGCTTTTTCCAAAGCTTATTTTGAAGAATTGCTGTTTAATTTGATGGATGCTTTAAACATGTTGTATGTTGCCACAACACGTACCCGGAACCATTTGTACATCACCGCGCCCGGACAAGGAAAAAATGATTGTAAAACAAGCATTGTAGGCGATTTAATCCTGGAAGCGTTAAAAAAACCTGTTGCCGGCTTGAATGCTTCTTTTATCGGGGAAAACTTTGTGCTGGATGAACCGCTTACAGAAAAAGCACCGGTAAAAACAGCATCCGAAGGAAAAATCCAGCTTAAAAAATATCCGGTTTCACAGCGCTTAAGTCAGGCGCTGGCCAGCAAAAAAGTTTGGGGCAAGCTGGATTTGTTAAGCGGCGATGCAGCACAGCACAAAGGCATTATCCTGCACGAGCTGCTTGCCAGAACGATGGACGTGGCCAAACTGCAAAAAGTAATTAACGAAATGCAGCAGGAAGGCTTAATCCGCGAAGCAGAAAAAGAAGGAATAAAAATTAATGCCTTAAACGTATTGCAAAATAAAGCGCTTAAAGCTTTGCTCAGTAAACCTTACCAGGATTTAAGCGAGCAAACCATTATTGACAGCAAAGGCGAAAGTTACCGCCCGGATAAAGTTTTAATCGGAAATGAGGAAGTACTGATTATCGATTTCAAATTTACTTCCGATCAGCGGCCGGAGCATTTTACGCAGGTAAAAGCATACCAAAAACTGTTAACAGATATGGGTTATGAGCAAGTAAACGGCTATTTGTATTATGGTTTTTTGCAGGAGTTGGTGACGGTATAAAGTGAGGAATTATAATAGCTTTACAAGTGCAGCCACTAAACCAGTTAAAGCTATTCCGGTAGCTACAAACCATTTAATGATATCAAGTTTAGATTCGGCAATTTCTTTCCGTAAAATTGCAATATCGCTTTTAGTTGCTAATACAGTTTCTTTATCTTTAAATTTTTGATCAACCACTTCCTCAATTCTGGCTACATATTCTTTTGCTTTGTCCTTATCTGTTATAAATTCTGAAGTTAGTTCATACAAACGAAGTGATTGTGATGCTGTCATGATTTAAAATTTCACTAATAACAAATTTAACAAATTAATATTAACAAGGAGTACAATATCCTTTCTTAACGTAAACAAAATAGTTAAATGCTTTTTAAAAACCCATCCACGCTTTTTACTTTGGTAACCTTGCCATCACGTGCATCTTTAACCGCTGCTACCGTAGCTTGGTTCGGAGTTTTTTCTGCCCGATGTTTTTTTTATGTACACTAACGGCGATGGCTTTTAATACGCCTTTTACCATTTCCAGCTTGCTGTCGTCCACTTCTACAATTAATGTTGCCATAACTTAGTTTTACAGAGCACAAAAATAAATTTATATTCCAAAATGGTCCCTTTTCTCCATGATGTTGCTGCTGATTTAATTGCCCGTTTAGGCGAGGGTTTAAAGCAAACAGCTATCATTTTTAATAACAAACGCCCCGAAGCTTTCTTAAAAAAGCACCTGGGCGCGTTGCAGGGCAATGCTTCTTTTAGCCCTGCTTTTTTTACCATTTCCTCGTTTTTTGCGGTTTCTACCAACCTGGTTGTGGCGGATCAATTGAAACAGTTTTTTATTCTGCATCAGGAGTTTAACAAATTGTTGATAGCCGAAGGAAAACCTACACTTTCGCCAGATCAGTTTTTCCCGATGGCCAACATTATTTTAAGTGATTTTGCTGAGGTAGATTATGATTTGGTAAACGCCGAAGCTTTGTTTACACAGCTGGAAGATATTGCCGAAATCCAGCAGCAGTTCAGCCATTTTACCGAAGAGCAGCAGCAATTCCTGGAGCGTTTCTGGTCGTCTTTTTCGGCAGATAAACAACGCACGCATCAGCAAAAATTCCTGGAACTATGGAAACGGATGCCTACTTTGTACCGCAATTTTCATCAGGCTTTACAAGGTCAAGGGTTAATTACTTCGGCACAAACTTATCGTTGTTTGGCAGAAGGAAAGGCAGATTTTCCTGATTTTATTTCGCCTTATCAAAAGCTCATTTTTATTGGGTTTAACGCTTTAAATAAGTGTGAAGAAAAGCTGTTTAAACAATGGCAGGAGCAGGGCCGCGCGCTGTTTTATTTTGATACAGATGATTATTATTTGCAGGATGAATTGCAGGAAGCCGGCTTTTTTCTCCGCAGAAATATTTTTAAAAGTGGTTTGGTCAACAGTTTTTCCGGGCGATCATTTTTAGGCGATAAAAGAAGCATGGTCGAGGTGATCAAAACCCAGGGCCATGCTGCCCAGGCAAAAATTTTGACCGAAAGAATAGATTTTGAAGCATTAGCAGATTTTGCAGATGATCCAGAAAAAACAGCCATCATCCTGTCCGATGAAAGTTTACTGGTGCCGGTAATGCAAACCTTGCCGCCAGAAGCCGGAATGGTAAACATCACGATGGGCTATCCGCTCACGCAATCCCCGCTTTTCGGGCTGACGGAATTGTGGCTGAAAATCCAGGAGCAGATCAACAAACAGCAAAAACACACCGTTTATTACCGCGATGCGCTGGCGTTTTTATCGCACCCGCTTTCGGGCGTAAAAGCAGCCGAACGGGAAGCTTTACAAAACAAATTGTTAACTAATCAATGGGTGGAAGTGCCGCTGACAGAACTGCATTTAATTTCTGCCCTGGCGCCCAACTTTTTTACTTCGCGCCATAACGGTTTGCAAACTATTGATGCTTTGTATTTAATGCTAACGGCCGTTTTGGAGCAGCGGCAAAGGCAAAACCAATTAAACGAACTGGAAGCGAACTTAATTTTGGAAGCCTGCAAAAAGCTGAATTTGTTGTATGATAACCTCGACCAATATGCGCCCTCATTAGGTTTATCGCTTGTTTTTGCATTGATCCGCAAAACGTTGGCAAGTTTGGCTGTACCGCTGGAAGGCGAACCGCTAAGAGGGATCCAGGTGATGGGCATGCTGGAAAGCCGTTGCCTGGATTTTGAGCATGTAATTATTTTAGGCATGAACGAAGGAACGATGCCAAAACGCAATGTAAATCCTTCTTTTATTCCGGATAGTTTGCGCCGTGCCAATGGTTTGCCGGTTTTAGAAAATCAGGATGCTATTGCTGCTTATTTATTTTACCGCTTGCTGCAGCGCTCAGAAAAAGTAACGCTGGTTTATGATGGTTTAGGCGGAGAAACCGAAGCCGCCGAACCAAGCCGCTTTATCCGCCAGCTGGCTTATGAAAGTAAACTGAAATTTAACTATCTGCAGCAGGAGCAGCCGGTTAAGATCGAACCTTCCAACGTCATCATCATCACCAAAAAAGAAAAAGTATGGAAAGCGATGGAAGGCTTCTTTTACAATGGAAATCCTTTTAAAACCAATAATATTTCGGCTACTGCTTTAACCACTTATCTAACTTGTACACTGCAATTTTTCTTTCGTTATGTTGCCCAGATTAAAGAGCCGGAAGAAGTTGCGGAGAATCTGGAAGCTAACCAGATCGGTTCTGCTCTGCACCAGGCGCTGGAATGGTTTTATGCTAATTTGATCAAAACCGATACCATTATCACTGCAGAACGCATCAGCGAAAAACTAACAGAAGTTCCGGAATATGCACGTGCCGCGCTTTCGATGGTGCTTTTTAATAATCGCACACAACTAAAACAGCCAAATAGTATGCAGCAAATTGTTTTGCAGATTGTTGGGGAATATATGAAAGCGATTTTGGAGCATGATCGCTCTCTTTCGCCTTTTCAAATTGTGGAACTGGAGAACAAGAAAGATTATAAATACCATTTCCCGATACAAATTAACGGTCAAAAGAAGTACCTGCAACTGTACGGAATTTTGGACCGGGTAGATGAAAAGGACGGACAAACGCGCATTGTGGATTATAAAACCGGGAGCGACGAGCTGAAATATAGTTCGCTGGAAAAGCTGTTTGAGCGCGATGGCAAAGCGCAGAATAAAGCCGTAGTGCAAACACTTTTCTACACCTACATTTATGAGCAGGTAAAAAGAACAAATAACGTAGAGCCGAATTTATACGCTGTGCGGAAGATGAAGGAGGAAGGAACGCGCTTTAAATCCGGCAAAACCATTTTACAGTCGGTTGATCTGGAAGATGCAAAAGTGGCTTTTACCGGATATTTGCAAAACACTTTGGATGGAATGTTTGATCAGGCGATTCCTTTTCTGCAAACTACCCGTTTGGAAACCTGCCAGTATTGTCCGTATAAAGACATTTGTGAGCGTTGATGTTTTAAGCTGATGCTTCTTTTATCACCTAAAAATCAATCTGTTAATAATCGTAATATTTTTTAGGTGATAAAAGAAGCATTTGAAATTAATGTGACAAAGCAGGACAACGGCTATCGCAAAATGCGATACCATCAAAGCTACCAGGAAGAATAATCCGAAGTGCACACGTGGTTCTATTTTATGCGATAAAAGAAGCAGCAGCAACTTTTATAAATTGGGGTAATAAATGGGCAGATTAGATAAGCTTTTGTTAAAATTACTTTCAGGTACTTCTGATCACAATATTGCATTTGATGAACTAAGATCACTTTTATTATCTTTAGGTTTTAATGAGCGGACTACTGGAGGCAGTCATAGAATCTTTACAAAGGAAAATATTGCCGAGATCATCAACATAACCAAATGGTTCGAAAGCAAAAGTGTATCAGATTAAACAGGTTAGAACATTAATTTTAAAGTATAAGTTATCACTTAATGAAAAGTAAATACGAAATCATCATTTATTGGAGTGATGAAGATGAAGCTTTTTTGGCAGAAGCGCCGGAATTAGCAGGCTGCATGGCAGATGGCAAAAGCTATATTGAAGCTGTTCAGAATATTGAAATTGTAATTCAGGAATGGATTGATACAGTAATAGAATTAGGAAGGGAAGTACCTAAACCAAAAGGGAAATTAATGTATGCCTAATTTTACTAAAAAATTGTGTTTTATCAGCTTGCTTCTTTCTTTTTCTGCGGCTGTTTTTGCTCAAACTTCAGTTTCCGTCGATCAGTTAACGCAGCAGAACCATTGGGTCGATTCTGTTTTTAGGAAGCTGAACCGCCACGATCGTGTGGCACAGCTTTTAATGGTCCGCGCGCATACCAATCTGGGCAAGGCTTATGAAGATTCGGTAGCAAAGGTGGTCCAAAAAGAGCATGTTGGCGGGCTGGTGTTCTTTCAGGGCGGGCCAGGCCGACAAGCCGCCTTGACCAATCGTTATCAAAAGCTGTCGCGCGTTCCGCTGCTCATCGCTATGGATGGCGAATGGGGCTTGGGCATGCGCCTGGATTCTACCATTTCTTATCCTTATCAAATGACTTTAGGTGCTATCCGGGATAACGGCCTGATCTATAAAATGGGACAATTTGTAGCTCGCGATTTTAAACGCCTGGGCATGCAGATGAATTTTGCACCGGATATGGACGTGAACAACAATCCGAATAACCCGGTTATCGGTTTTCGTTCCTTTGGCGATAACAAAATTAATGTGGCTCAAAAAGGGATAGCTTATTTACAAGGTATGCAAAGCGGAGGTATTTTGACTACCGCTAAACATTTTCCCGGCCATGGTGATACAGACGTAGATTCTCACATGGATTTGCCTTTGCTGCCGTTTAGCCGGGAACGCTTGGATTCGTTGGAAATGTATCCGTTTAAAGAAGCGGCTAAAGCAGGAATTACCGGAATAATGGTTGCCCACATGAATATCCCGGCTTTAGATACTACGGCGCATTTGCCTTCTACGCTTTCCAGGCCAATTATAACCGGTATTTTAAAAGAGCAGTTAGGTTTTAAAGGTTTGGTTGTTTCTGATGCGATGGAAATGAAAGGGGTTGTAAAATATTTCCCTAATTCTGAAGCTGATGTTTTAGCGCTGAATGCCGGAAACGATATTTTAGAACTTACTCAAAACTCGGTCCGGGCGGTTGCTGCCATCCGTAAAGCCATCCGCAAAGGGACCATCGATAAAAAAGAATTTTTCATCAAGGTAAAAAAAGTATTGGCCGCCAAATATGCAGTTGGCTTAAATCATTTTCAGGAAGTTCCGGAAGCCAATTTATATACCGATCTTAATTCAGAACCGGCAAAAAACCTAAATCAGCAATTAACAGATGCGGCTGTTACTTTGTTAAAAGGAGATACTGCTATTTCCCGGTTAAACTTTATCAGAAAAACAGCTTTGCTTGCTATTGGTACAACTCAAATTACACCTTATCAAATTGGTTTACAAAGATGGTTTGCCAACAACAATGTTTTTTTCGCTTCAAAAACAGCATCCGCAGAAGAGTTAAACCAGTTATTGGCCCAGCTTAAAACGTACGATCAGGTAATTGCCGGTGTTTTTGATACGCGCACACGTCCATATAATAAACTCGATTACAACAACAATGTAAAAGCGTTTGTAACTAATGTTGCCGCTTTAAACAATAGCGTAATTTCTGTTTTTGCTAATCCTTACACCATTGCCACCATAAACGGGTTAAATAATTCCCGGGCTTTAATTGTGGGTTATCAAAACAGTCCGGAAATGCAGCAATCGGCCGTAAAAGTAATTAGCAGGCAACTTAAGCCAACAGGTACTTTGCCGGTAAACATCAATGCCAGTTTTATTTATGGGATGGGAATTGTTGCCCGTTAAGCTTTCATCGGTTATACAAATGTTCTTTTTATCAGCATAAAAAATTACCCTTTTTCCATACAGGGCCACGGTTGCAAATCAGGTTTTACTGCTTATATTTGCCACCGAAAAATACTTGATTTTACAAAGAATGAGAGAAATACAGTTCAGAGAAGCACTTCGGGAAGCTATGAACGAAGAAATGCGCAAAGACGACACTATTTTATTAATGGGTGAAGAAGTTGCCGAATACAATGGTGCTTACAAAGTTAGCCAGGGAATGCTGGACGAGTTTGGCGCCAAGCGGATAATTGATACGCCGATCTCTGAATTGGGCTTCGCTGGTATTGCTATCGGGGCAGGCATGAACGGTTTGAAACCGATCGTAGAATTTATGACGTTTAACTTTTCGCTGGTAGCTATTGATCAGATTATTAATGGCGCAGCAAAATTAATGTCGATGAGCGGGGGACAATTTTCTTCGCCAGTTGTTTTTCGTGGCCCAACCGGAAATGCAGGTATGTTAAGCTCACAGCACAGCCAGTGTTTCGAAAACTGGTATGCAAACTGTCCGGGTTTAAAAGTTATAGTTCCGTCTAACCCGGCCGATGCAAAAGGCTTGTTAAAATCAGCAATCATAGATCCTGATCCGGTTATTTTTATGGAATCAGAATTGATGTATGGCGATAAAGGACCGGTCCCGGAAGAAACCTATTATATTGAAATTGGTAAAGCCAAAGTTGTAAAAGAAGGTACAGATGTTACGCTGGTGGGTTTCGGCAAGATCATGAAAGTGGTAATTGCTGCTGCTGCCGAACTGGAAAAAGAAGGTATCCATGCAGAAATAATCGATTTGCGTACCGTTCGTCCGATTGATTATCCTTGCATTTTAGAATCCGTTAAAAAAACAAACCGTTTGGTAATTGTTGAAGAAAGCTGGCCTTTAGGTTCTATCGCTACAGAAGTTGCGTTTAAAGTGCAAAAAGATGCTTTCGATTATCTGGATGCGCCAATTTTACGCATTATGGGCGGAGACGTTCCTTTGCCTTACGCGCCAACTTTAATCCAGGAATATCTGCCAAACCCGGAAAAAGTAATTAAGGCGGTAAAAGAAGTAATGTACGTTAAAAAATAAGTTAACCGTAGCGAGATACAAAAGCCTTCAACTTAAAATTTGCAGGTTTTTTTTATGCCGGTAAAAGAAGCATCAGGCTGATTTTGCTGATGCGTCTTTTGTTTCCCTTGCTTTTTGTTTCAACTGGTTTCTTCTGCGGACAATCTTCCTCGCCACGGAACTTTGCCTGCGCGCATTTTTCTTCACCATCACTTTAAACTGATAAAAAGATATATCAATACTTTTAGTGTCCGGGTTATTTGCCAGATAACCAATGAGTAAAATAATCAATCCGATAATAATCCCCACAATAATCATTGAATGTTCCATTGTAATGCCCTCTCTTCATTACAATATTACGCATATTTTGCTAAAAAAGTTAGCAAAATAAAAGATTTATTTTTGTTGGCAGGAAAGGAAGAAAAGCAGCTTTAAACCTTTAAATCGGCTTTATAAAATTATACGATGCTTCTTTTATCAGTATAAAACTGTTGCTTTAAAGCAAATATTGGCGCTTGTTATTTGCGTTTGCAGATGTAAATTCAATAATCAAAACCAGCAGAATCCCTAAAGTATAAGCCAAAAGATCTGTCCATGAGAAGGAAGTGCCAATAACGATACGGGCAATAGTTGATTTTTCAAGGCCGAGAATATCAACAATATGAAAATACTGAAGCGTTTCTATCAAATAGGAAAACAGGAGAACTGCTAAGGCCGTAGCTTTTACCGGCGTATTTAAAAAGCTTTTAACAAAGCAATAAATCAGGATCACAACTAAAAAATCTCCGCCATAAGGACGGATAATAGCATCATGCAAATAAACGGCAATCAATACTTCGGTTACAAATAGCAGAAGCGCTAAAAAGAAATATTTTTTGTGAAATTGAAAAAGGGTTTTGTTCATCTAATACAATTGCCTTAACTCACCAGCAACTTGTAACCTTTTCCATGTACATTAATAATCTCAACGCTCGGGTCATCTTTTAAATACTTACGGATTTTGCTTAAAAAAACATCCATACTGCGGCCGTTGAAGTAATTATCGTCATGCCAGATGTTTAACAAAGCTTCTTCGCGCGTAAGCACCGAATTTTGTTTGAGGCAAAGCAAACGCAGGAGCTCTGCTTCTTTTGTGGATAGTTTTTGCTGCTGGTCGCCAATAGCAATTAGCTGCATGGAAAAGTCAAAATTGTATTTCCCAATTTTAAAACGTGTTGGTTTTTCTTCTTCCTTTTTATCCTGGTTGGCAACTCTTTTTAAGAGTGCATTAATGCGTAGAAGCAATTCTTCGATGCGAAAGGGCTTTGTAATGTAATCATCGCCGCCGAGGTTAAAAGCAGCAGCCTTATCTTCCATCATCCCTTTTGCGGTTGCAAAAATAATCGGTATATCAGGGTCCATTTTCCTGATTTCTTTTCCCAGCGTAAAGCCGTCTTTTTTCGGCATCATCACATCCAGGATCACTAAGTCGAAATGCTCTTTGGTAAAAGCACGCAAACCTTCATCGCCATCTTTGCTTAGCACCACATCGAACTTACCCTTTAACTGTAAATAATCTTGCAGCAACATGCCCAGGTTTGGGTCATCTTCAGCTAATAAAAGTTTTTTGTTCATGTATTATAAGTGATGTTTGGATGGATAATACACCAATTTTTGTTCGGTAAAAGAAGCATCGGTTATCATTTCCGAAATCAGGCCAGCGGAAATTTAAGTTCAAAAACCGATCCTTTATCTTTTTCAGAACGCACACTGATGCTGCCATTCAATCGTTTAACAATGGTGTTTACATAACTCAGGCCCAGCCCAAAGCCTTTTACATCGTGTAAGTTCCCGGTCGGGATCCGGTAAAACTGTTCGAAAATTTTGGCTTGCTGATCGCGGTTCATACCAATTCCTTTATCTGCAACAAAAATAAACAACTGGTTATCTGTGCTTTTGGTTGAGATACGGATTTCTGGCTGCTCATTGCTGTACTTAATTGCGTTATCGATCAGGTTATATAAAACATTGGTAAAATGCAGTTCATCAGCTTGAATTATGGCCGGAGAAGCGTTTAAATCAAGTTGGACAGTTGCCGCATGTTTTTGTATTTTAAGCGCCATACTATCAACAACAGCTATAATCTGTTCGTTTACATCAATTTCTTTTATGTCTAATTTAAAATCGTCCTGCTCAATCCTGGCGATATTTAAAACACGTTCTATATGGCTGCCTAAACGAATATTTTCATCATAAATAATGCCGGCCAAACGGGAAACGCGCGATTTATCCTGCATAATTTCTTCGTCTTTTAAAGCTTCGCTGGCAATCATGATGGTAGAAACCGGCGTTTTAAACTCGTGGGTCATGTTGTTGATGAACTCGGTTTTCATTTCAGAAATCTTTTTCTGGCGGAAAATCAGTAAAATGGTATAAGCACAACAGGATATTAACACCAGAAGTAAACCACCCGAAATTCCCATAATACCTGTCATCCGGTTTAAAATCAGCCGGTTTTTTTCCGGAAAAGAAATATTGAGCATGCCCGGATCGTTTACCACTTCTTTTGTAAAAATAGGCGTATGATAGCTGCTGGCCAGAATAAATTTTGGTTTTTCGCCATTAAAATTTTCTGCGTTTGAATAGATCAGCGAATCGTGCGAAGCGGTTGTAATTTCATAACTAAAAGGTAAAAAAATACCTTTGTTCTGCAATTCGAAACGCAACAACGAATCAAGTTCAAGCTGATCGATCCTGGAACCTAAAGGCTCGTCGGCTTTCTGATATTCTTCGGCCACCTGCTCGATCACGTTCATTTTCTGCGGCGTTAACAGCTTGGCTTTCATTAAATGGACAGAATCTTCCAGCAGTTTTTTGATGTGCTTAAAAGTCTGTTCTTTTTTTAAACGCTGCTGTTCTTTTAGCCACAGCGGGTTAATTGTAGGTACAGAAACAACAGTAGGGCCAATTTGCGGGTCATTATAAACATAACGTGCCGTATCAAATTTTTGGAGATGCGGCTGTAACTGCCTGCGTAACTGGGCAGTTAATTTAGGGGAATTTATCTGCGTTATTTGCCCGTGTATCTGGCCCGCTTCGTCCATGTATTCTTCTACATGCACCTGCTGGTAGCTTAAAATATCTTCCGGGTTGCTTTGTTCAAACAGGTTTTTCAAACTGTCTTTTAAGCTTGCAATACGGCGTTGTTTACGTTCAATCTCTGGGTGAAGGTTTTGTAATTTTTGTTTTTCTATATTAAAATCCTGAAAATTATCAGACAAGCGGTTATAAATATAATGGCTATGTTTTTTGCTTTTATCCGGGTAGCTGATTCTTTTTATAGAAGGTTTCATCCGTTCCATAAAATTAATGGCATCCTTTTTTTCGATTTTGCCTACTACGCTGCTAAGTGCTTCAGAAACAGAACGGTCAAACAATTCGGATTGCAGGCGATAGGATTGGATAAGAAAATAAAACTGCATGGCCATAACGCCCATGAGGGCAAGCCCCATTAAACCAATAATCAGGCTAATGCGTTTTGTTTTCATCATACAAAAATAGCCAAGTTAAGGGTTGTAGGTTAAGGGTTTAACATAATTTAACATCTGCTAACCAGTATTTAACGCTTTAGTAAAACAGTTGCATATTTATTTAAGCTGCAATTTTTTGCCGGTAAAAGAAGCATCCCTTATTAAATAAAAAGAAAGTATTGCGGGCAATTGTAGTATAAATTAAAAAGCCTGTGCTGAAGTAGAAAACCTGCGCCAATAGCGAAAATTTTTATAGGGGAAAGAATAAAAGGTGTTAATGGCTGTAATTATTTTTACTTTTACTAAAATTACCCCCAGCCCCTTTACATCATAATTATAATTGAGTTAAGCCCTCGTTGGTTAGAACGAGGGCTTTCTTTTTTTTAGAAAGGAAGGTCATCATCTTCGTCAGCACCTGCACTTAGGTTGGCCGTTGGTGCTGCATACTCCGGAGTGGAGGCGTTATTGGATGCTCCTCCGGATAAAACATTAACTTTCCATAATTGCAATGTATTAAAATAAACTACCTTTCCGGTTTTATCGGTCCACTTGCGGCCTTTCAGGTTAAAAAACACTTCTACATCATCTCCAACTTTTACATTGTCCATCAAAGCACAACGGTCCTGTATCGCTTCAAATTTTAAATATTCCGGGTATTGTGGGTTCTCCACATATTCAACAATCAGTTCTCTTTTCTTTAAAGAATCGGTTACCTGCGTGGTAGGCGAAACTTCATGTACTTTTCCTTTAATCTCCATGGTTAATAATTTTAAAGTGTAAAGTTAAGAGATAGCAGTTAAAAACGGCAGTCGAATTCGTTAAATTCGCAGGATTATGACGGATGTTTTCAACACAAAAAGCAAAATAATTATTACCTGCAACAAGCGCCTTTCTGTTTATTTAAAGCAGGAAGTAGAAGATTTAGGGTTTACCATTAAACGCTTTTTTAGTACGGGCGTAGAACTGGAAGGAACGGTAAATGATTGTATTCCGCTTAATTTAAACCTGCGTTGCGCCAGTCAGGTTTTGTATTCAGTTGCTTCTTTTGAGGCCAGAAATCCGGGCGAATTGTATAACCGTTTAATGGAAATCGAATGGGAAAACCTGATTGCTTTTGATGGTTATTTTTCGGTTACTTCCAACGTAAACAACGAATTTATTACCACGCCGCTTTTTGCCAACGTAAAAGTAAAAGATGCGGTTGTGGACCGGATCAAGGATAAAAAAGGCATCCGCCCCAACTCCGGGCCGGAGTGGAACAAAACCGTTTTGTATTTATACTGGCAGGAAAATCAGGCCGATATTTTCCTGGATACTTCCGGTGAAACGCTTTCTAAACATGGTTACCGTAAAATTCCAGGCAAAGCGCCCATGCTGGAAGCTTTGGCAACCAGTACCATTTTAGCCAGCAACTGGGACCAGAAAAGTACGTTTATCAACCCGATGTGCGGTTCTGGAACGTTAGCGATAGAAGCAGCTTTACTGGCAACTAATAAACGGCCGGGACTTTTCAGGATGAATTATGCCTTTATGCACATTTTGGGTTACGATGAACAAGTGTTTTTTACCGAACGCCGCAAGTTAAAAGACCTTGGCAAAAAGCAAATCGACTTTAAAATTATTGCTTCCGATATTTCTGCAGATGCTGTTTCTATCTCCGAAAATAATGCAAAAACCGCTGGTGTTGATCATTTAATTACGTTCCAGGTTTGTGATTTTGCCGAAACAGAAGTGCCGGAAGAACCAGGCGTAGTTTTCTTCAACCCAGAATATGGCGAACGGTTAGGTGTACACACCAAATTAGAAGCAACCTACAAACGCGTCGGCGACTTTTTGAAAACCAACTGTAAAGGTTACCGCGGTTATGTTTTTACCGGAAACCCGGAATTGGCTAAAAAAGTAGGGCTAAAAGCAGCACGTAAAATTGAATTTTTTAATGGGAAATTGGATTGCAGGTTGATGGAATATGAGTTGTATGATGGCAGTAAACGGGAGGCTGGGGGGCGGTCGCTAGCGAAGGGTTAAATATTGTTGATAATAAAGTTAGTTGATCTTATATAGTTTAAAATAATAGGAGATTTATAGTTAATGAGATTATGTTGCGAGTCAAACTAACGATATTGGAAGTGCGGTAAAAGTAAAAAGTTCTGTTTAAATTTAATTATATTATGGTAGATATTGATATTAATTTTAATTCGTCTACAGCTGATAAAGCTTTAGACATGGCCAATAGTTTTTTAAGAAAGCTTGTAGGTCCATCTCTTGAGGAAGTCGGATTAACATGGTCAGATAACTTTAAGATGAGACGTATTGCCAATTCTATTAAAAACCTGGCAAAAGTTAAAAAAATTTTAGAGGGTAATAATATTGATCCAAAACAAGTAAACCTAAAGGTGCTGATACCTTATTTGGAAAATGTATCACTTGAAGAAGATGAAACTTTGCAAGAGGTGTGGGCTAATCTTTTTGTAAATTATCTTGATGCTTCTAAAAACCTCAACGAAACAGTTTATCCATACATTTTATCACAACTCTCTACGCAAAATATAAAAATCATTAACGCTATGGCTAACAATAACGGAAAATTTACTATGATTCCGGAACAAAAATTTGCAGAAGAGTTCGTTAAAAATATTGAAGCATTACCAAATTTAATTAGATTAGGAATTATTGTATTAATACCGGAGCCTAATAGTGGACTTTTGACTGCCGGTGCTTTAAGTAGAAAAGTGGATCAAAACTATACTACTTGGTATGATTTAACTTCTTTTGGCTGGAACTTTTTTCACGCTTGTACCAGATAATAATGATTTGTTAAAACTATTCTTGAGTATGTTTTTACAAAAATCGGTCTTTTGAACTATGGATTTTTAATCCTATTATACAATAAAACAATTCAAAGTAGTCGGAATTTTCGACTACAAACAACCATACTTCTTTTACCACATAAAAATCTAATCTATAAACTGCACCTCAAAATCCTTTTCATCCTTCAAATTCAAAAACTCCTGATTTTATATAGGAAGAATTAGCAGTAAGGTATCACAAACTGTGATACCTTACATTTCTTTAAGTTAGCTTTTGCTCCTCTTTTTCAATTTCCTCTTCTTTCCAAGCTTGATATTCTTCTTTTGTTGGAGCAGTTTCTTTCAGCATTCCTGCATATTGGCTAAAAAAAGATTCGTCAATTAGTCTAAGTACAATACAACCATTTTCTTCAAAAAAGGCAATTTTCTTTCCGGGTTCAAAGCCATATTTTTTTCTTAAACGAACTGGTATTACAACTTGTCCTTTTGCTGAGATTAAAGAAGTTTCCATCCTTTTTTAAATCCATTATTCAATCCTAAAAGTAATACTTTTGCATCAAGTCATGAATCATACAGAAATAACAAATCAACATACTTCTTTTATCATACAAAAAACTGCAACCTTCGTAAAGCAAACCTTGCAAAACGCGGAAAGCGGACACGACTGGTGGCACATCTTACGCGTTTGGAATAATGCTAAACAAATCGCCCAAACCGAGGAAGTTGATTTGCTTGTTGTAGAATTAGCAGCCTTACTTCATGATATAGCCGACAGCAAATTCCATAACGGAGATGAAGAAATCGGGTCAAAAACAGCAGGAGATTTTTTGAAAAGTATTGAAGTTGATGCAGAAGTGATAGGGCATGTACAGCAAATCATCCGCAACATGTCTTTCAAATCCAGCTTTGGAGAAGCTACGTTTTCTTCTGAAGAAATGAAAGTAGTACAAGATGCAGATCGGTTGGATGCCATTGGCGCAATTGGTATCGCACGCGCTTTTACTTATGGAGGATTTAAAAACAGGGAAATGTATAATCCGGAAATTGAGCCGAATTTTAACCTCACAAAAGAAGCATATAAAAATTCTACTGCACCGACCATCAACCATTTCTACGAAAAACTGTTGCTGCTGAAAGATCGTATGAATACAAAAACCGCCCCAAAAATTGCCTCACAAAGGCATCAGTTTATGGAACTGTACCTCGAACAGTTTGCTGCTGAATGGAACGGAATAAAATAAGTGTATTTTCGCGCTTTGAACACTTAAAGCGACTTGATGTATAAAATATTTTACCTACTTCTTTTATCGGTACTTTTTCTGTCTGCCCGGGCACAAACAGATACGCTGAAGCAGCAGCGCTTTAACCTGCATTTCCAGCAAACGGTTATCACCCAAACCCATCCTGGTTTTAGTGCAAAATATTCTGGCGATAATAGTTTATCTGCTTTTCACGAAACCGCCACTTCTTTAACAACAACGCTTTACGGCGGCGCTCGTTTATGGAAAGGTGCCGAAGCTTATTTTAATCCTGAAATGTCTGGTGGTGCCGGTTTTAGTCAAACTTTGGGAGTTGCCGGTTTTCCAAATGGCGAAACTTTTCGGGTAGGTTCTGCCGAACCTAAAATTTATGTTGCCCGCGCTTATTTACAGCAACGTTTTAGCTGGGGCAAAGAGCAGGATACGATAGAAGATAACAACAACCAGTTAGCTGGTTTGCACAGCCAGCATTATTTTTTAATCCTTGCCGGTAAATTTGGCATGGCTGATTTTTTTGATGGCAATGCTTTTAGTCATGATCCGCGAAGGCAATTTATGAACTGGTCGCTGATGAGCAACGGTGCATGGGATTATCCGGCCAATACACGCGGTTACACTTATGGTGTTTATATGGATTACCACCAGCCTTCCTGGGATTTACGTTTTGCCCTTACCATGATTACCAATACGGCAAATGGTTCTATTTGGGATGAAAAAATTAGTAAAGCAAATTCGCAAACCTTAGAATTTGAAAAACGTTACGGACTTCCGGGTGATAGAAAAGGTACTGTTCGCATTCTGGCTTTTAATAACAATGCTAAAATGGGAAATTACCGCGAAGCAATTGCAGAAAACCCTGTTGCTCCTGATGTCGTTTCTACGCGTGCTTACGGCCGTAATAAATTAGGTTTTGGTATCAGTGCTGATCAATTCCTAACAAAAGATTTCGGTGTTTTTGCTAAAGTAAGCTATAATGATGGGCGCAATGAAACCTGGGCTTTTACAGAAATTGACCGTACGGTAAGTTTTGGGGGCGTTTTAACCGGAACTTCCTGGAAGCGAAGTAAAGATGAAGTTGGTTTAGCTTTTGTTGGAAATGGTATTTCTGCCGCCCACCGCGATTACCTGGCTGCCGGCGGTTATGGTTTTATTATTGGCGATGGTGCCTTAAACTATTCACCGGAGCTGATCGGAGAGTTATATTACAAGGTAAACGCTTATAAAAACATGGTTTTTCTAACGCCCGATTACCAGTTTATTTTGCACCCGGCTTATAACATAGACCGCGGTCCGGTAAATGTATTTGGTATCCGGGCACATGTGGAGTTTTAACGTATAAAAGCTAAATAGCCAAAATAAACAAGCATACAACCAGCGCTGATAAAACTCATGCGCATGGCATTTTTAAAGTTAGCGTTTGATACTGTTTTTATCACCAAAAAAAGCCAGTAGCAAAAAAAGATGAAAACAGGCAGAGCACAGCTTAAAAAAATATAAAAATTAACGGGCTGGTTTACGGCATGCCAGTAATAAAAGCACAAAATGGTTCCAATTACAAATAAACATCCGGCGAAAGCAAAAGAGCCACGATAGCCAAGCAAGATACTCAGCGTGCGGTCGCCGCGGCGGCTGTCTTCATTGTGCTGGTAAATTTGTGTGAGCGGATAAGAAGCGCCAATCAGGCAGGAGCAAATAATTCCAGCCTCTAAAAAATGCCCATTCCACAAATTAAAAATGCTTGTACCGGAAACAGCAGCGTAGGTAGTCCAGTAAATAAAAGCGCCCTGAAAAATAAAAACCACCAGAAAAGAAACAACAGGATATTTTTTTAAACGCGTTGCCGGATGACTGTATAACTTAGACAAAATGCCATAAACAACAACGGCAAGTGCAAACTGCCATCCCACAAAAAAAGCTAATAAAAAAGCCACAAAGTCCATCAGCAACGAAAAATAATACAGGCTGATATCTACTTTTGGCGGTTTGGCCAGCAGGGCTATACTTTCCTCGTCTTTATCAAAATAACTATTATAGGCATTGCTTGCCGGATACACTAAAAAATGCCAGGTAAAAAAAGCAACAATTGCCGGCCAAAAATGTACTGTAGGAACCTGGCTTAATGCAAACAGATAAACCGGCAGCAGCAAAATAGAAAACCCTAAACGCAGATGAACCAGGGCTGACCGGCTGGGAAACATTATTTTTAAGGTTTAATTTGTAGTGTAATAATATTAAAAAATCCCGGTTAACGAATATACTTAATCCTTAAACATGAAATACTTTGTTTTTATTTTTTTTAGTCTTTTTTCAACCGTTTTTTCCTTTGCCCAAAGCAGGCAGGTAACCAATTCAAGCATCACGTTTAAAATCAAAAATCTGGGCATTGCCACCAGCGGAAGTTTTTCAGGCCTCGTGGCTACCATTAATTTTGATAAAGATCATTTAAATACCAGCAGTATAGAAGCTTCTGTTGATACTAAAACTATCAATTCTGATAATACGATGCGCGATAACCATTTAAAAGATGAAGAATATTTTGATGTCGAAAAGTATCCTGAAATTAAGCTGAAGTCGGTTTCTTTTACCCGTAAAAACAACGAAAATTTTATTGGCGTTTTTAACCTCACCATAAAAGATAAAACCAAACCCGTTAAAATTCCTTTTTCGTATATAGAAAACAACACCGGCAGTATTTTTAAGGGCAGCTTTGATATTAACCGTCTTGATTTTGGCGTAGGAGGAAAAAGTATGGTCCTGGCAAATGAGGCTACTGTTTTGATAGAGGTAGAAACAACAAAATAAGGTTATAATAAAACAAGAGGTTAATGAGGAGTTGCATCAGCGCAATAGGAATTGCCAATCCTGAATATAGCATTTCACAAAAAGAAAGTTATCAGTTTATGGGCAAAGCCTTTGGCCTGAAAGAGCAACATGCCGCAAAACTGGAAAGTATCCATGCTAACTCTGGTATCGAACGGCGCTTTTCTGTTATTCCTGATTTTTCTGGAAATGATTTTGCCCAAAATACTTTTTTTGGTGCTTCGGCCGATCTTGAACCCTTTCCCGATACTGCAAAACGGCTTAAATTATACGAAAAGGAAGCGATTACAATTGCCGTAAATGCGGTAAACAATTGCCTGGAAAGTTTCGACAGTAATTTTAAAGCAAGCATTACAAATTTAATAACGGTAAGTTGTACGGGCATGTATGCACCGGGACTGGATATTGACCTGGTTGAAAAACTACAATTAAACCGCAATGTTGAACGTACCTGCATTAATTTTATGGGCTGTTATGGTGCCGTAAACGCATTAAAAACAGCAGACTATATTTGTCGATCCAATCCTCAGTCAAAAGTGTTAGTGGTTTCTGTAGAGTTATGTACCCTGCATCTCCAAAAAACCAATAGCTTGGATAATTGGGTTGCCAATGCTCTTTTTGCTGATGGCGCTGCTGCTGTAATTGTTGAAAATACAGCAAACCGTACGGGTAAAGGAACTTGCCTGGAACTCGAAGCCTTTTATTCGGAATTTATGTATGAAGCCCGAAATGAAATGGCCTGGTTTATTGGTAACACAGGTTTTGAAATGAAGCTGACCGGCAAAGTGCCTAAACAAGTTAAAGAACATATTAAACGCATTGCTGATCGTTTGTTAAACAAAGCCAATCTTCAATTTAATGAAATAACAGCTTTTGCGGTCCATCCGGGCGGACGGAAAATACTGGAAGCAGCCGAAGAAGCGCTTGAACTTCCGGAAGAAGCGAACCAGTTTTCGTATGAGGTTTTGAAGGATTACGGCAATATGTCATCCGCTACCATACTTTTTGTATTGCAAAAACAGCTTTATTCGCCAAATGCCATTGAACATGGAAATATCATGGGCTTTGCTTTTGGTCCTGGCCTTACGGTAGAATCTATGATCCTGAAAAAAACCCAATGAAAGTAATTGTTATTGGCGGAGGGCTGGCTGGCTTGTTTAATGCTATTTTATTAAACAGAGCTGGTTATGAAGTTACGCTGATTGAACGTAAAACTTATCCTTTCCATCGCGTTTGCGGCGAATATATTTCTAATGAGGTTGTCCCTTTTCTACAACAATTAGGCATCCATCCGGAACAGCTTGGCGCAGCAAAAATCTCAGAACTGGAATTAACAGGAATCTCAGGCAAGAAATTTAGCCGAAAATTAGGCTTGGGCGGATTTGGCATCAGTCGTTATGCTTTTGATGATTTTTTGTACCGAAAAGCAAAAGCAGCAGGTGTTGAGTTTATGCTGAATACCAAAGTAGATGATGTACAATTTATAAATGAAGGGTTTGAAGTTCATTTATCCTCAGGCGAAGTTTTAAAATCTCCGTTGGTTATCGGTTCTTTTGGTAAACGCTCCAACCTCGACCAAAAGTTAAAAAGAAGTTTTTTTTACCAGCGAAGCCCTTTTTTTGCAGTTAAATATCATATTAAAGCTGATTTCCCCAACAACCTTATCCAATTGAATAATTTTAAAGGAGGTTATTGTGGGGTAACTGCTGTTGAAGACAACAAATTTTGCCTGTGTTATTTAGCGCATCAAAAACAGCTGAAGCAATGGGGTAATATCACTGCTTTTGAGGAACAGGTTGTGAGAAAAAACCCTGCTTTAAACCAGCTTTTTCAAAACTCGGATTTTTTGTGGAACAAGCCCAAAGTAATCAACGAAATTTCTTTTGAGAAGAAAAGCTTGGTGAAACAGCACATCCTGATGAGTGGCGATACAGCCGGAATGATTGTTCCTTTATGCGGAAACGGGATGAGCATGGCCATTCATTCCGCAAAAATCCTAACAGAAAACATCAGGCAGTTTTACCGGAAGAATGACCTGAACCAGCAGGGCCGGCAAAAGCTGGAACAATCGTACATTAAACAATGGGACACTATTTTTGCAACCAGGCTATGGACGGGCAGGCAATTACAGCCACTTTTCAGGCATACTTATCTAACAGAAACTGCTTTAAGTTTATTGGACCGTTTTCCTGTTATTGCAGATAAATTAATTGAAAAAACCCACGGACAACCTTTTATTTAGCAGGACTTTATAATGCTTCTTTTATGCCTGTAATTTTTAGGTTTGTTTTTTTTGCCGATAAAAGAAGCATGGAACTCTTGCTATTTTTAAGATGGTAAAAGAAGCATTCAAAATTTTTGAAATGAAATTGAAAACGGCCTCTCCTAATTAATTCTGATAAGCATGCCCGATTTTAGCAAACGCAGTACCGAAGAAGAAATAATGGACGATTTCACGCTTCCTGAAACAGAATTATTTCCTGTATTAGAAGGGCTGGAACGTATTAATACTGTACTTGGCGGTTATCAGGTTTTTTACGATGCTTTTAAACAGTTAAATTTAAAAAGCAGCGAAACGGTTAGCGATTGGGGCTGCGGCGGAGGAGACGGATTAAGGAAACTTGCCCGTTGGGCAAAACGCCGGCATCTTTCTATCCGGTTTACCGGGTTAGATGCAACACCTGCAACTATCCGTTTCGCAAAACTTCGTGCTGCTTCTTTTAGCAACATTAAATTTATTCAGGCAGATGTTTTAAAAGATGTTCAGGCAGAAAAATACGATTACGTAATTTCAAGCCTTTTTACCCATCATTTTGATGATCGAAACTGGGTTGTGCTCATTCAAAAAATGCTTGCTTCCTGTAGAAAAGCAGTAATTATTAACGATTTGCACCGCCATCCGCTGGCTTATTACAGCTTTATAGCAACAGCAAGGCTATTTAGCCGGACAACTATGATCCGCCAGGATGGCGCACTTTCGGTTTTACGCAGCTTTACCAAACAGGATTTGGTTAACCTGCTTCAGGGTGCTGGCATCAAAAAGTATAAAATAAAATGGATGTGGGCTTTTCGTTGGCAGATAATCATCTATAAAACCTAATTTTGAAATATGAAACTCAATGTCCTGGTTTTTATCAATGCTTTGGCCGTTGCGGTTACGCTGTCTATCGTTAACTTCTATTTCAGCCATAACTGGTTTGATGTAATGCAGATATTTTTTATCTCGCTGATTACCAGTTTTATTGTTTTTTATTACCTGATCGAAAAATATGTTTATTCCAAGATCAAGCTTATTTATAAGCTCATCCATAACCTTAAACTTGGGCGTGATTTGCGCGATGCTTTGGGCGAAAACATGAGTTCTGACCCTATTCATGATGTAGAAAAAGAGGTAAAAGAATGGGCAAAAGAAAAAAAATCTGAAATCGATATTCTTAAAAAACAGGAACAGTTCAGGCGCGAATTCCTTTCCAATCTTTCGCACGAATTTAAAACACCTCTTTTTGCTATCCAGGGTTATTTGGATATACTGTTGGTGGATGGTTTAGAGGATACCGAACAGGCATTGAAGTTCTTAAAAAAGGCATCCAAAAATGTTGACCGTATGGGTTACCTGGTTAAGGACCTGGATGAAATATCTAAACTGGAATCAGGGGAATTTCCAATCCAATATACCAAGTTTAAAATAAATGAGCTGATAAAAGAAGTATTCGAATCTATGGAAAACCAATCGGCAAAATATCAGATCAAACTTGTTTTTAAGGAAAAATACAACGAACCAATTTATGTAAATGCCGACCGCGAAAGGATCAGGCAGGTTTTAGTTAACCTGATTGATAATGCTTTTAAATATGGCAAAACCAACGGAACAACTTCGGTAAGTTTGTTTTCGCTGCACGACCAGGTTTTGGTTGAAGTAACGGATGACGGTGCCGGAATTGACGAAAAAAACCTGCCCCGTTTGTTTGAACGCTTTTACCGTACCGATGCCAGCCGGTCCAGGCAAATTGCCGGTTCTGGTTTAGGTTTGGCAATTGTAAAACATATTATAGAAGCACATGAGCAAACGATTAATGTTAGAAGTACATTAGGCATCGGTTCTACATTTGGCTTTACTTTAAAAAGGGCAAAGCAGCAGCCATTTCCCGGGTTACAGTACTCGATTTAACATTAACTTAACATCATTCCTTTACTTTTGTCTGTAATTTAAAAGCATGTCATTAAACAGCATTTTTCAATATTTTGTACCAAAGGATAAAAAAATATTTTTTCCTTTATTTGAGCAGGCAGCAGTCAACGTAGTTGAAATGGCCACTTTATTGGTAAAAGCAGTGAATGCTGCAGAAGTAAGCAAAAGGGAAACCTTATATCAGCAGATTGATAAACTGGAAAATGTAGGCGATGAGATTACGCACCAGATTTACCTGGAATTAGGCAAAAACTTTATTACACCTTTTGACCGGGAAGATATTCACTCTTTAGCAACCGCAATTGATGATGTTGCAGATCTGATCCAGGGTTCTGCCAACCGGATGAGTTTATACCAGATCAGTGAAATGACAGAGCCTATACAAAAATTATCAGATCTGATTTTACAGGCAAGTATTGATTTGCAAAAAGCGGTTGGCGAACTAAAAGACCTGAAAAATGTACGCAATATCGCAGAATCCTGCATTCGTATCAACAGTATAGAAAACCAGGCAGATTATGTTTTTGACCGCGCTGTGGCCGATTTGTTTTTGTATGAGAAAGATGCCATCAGGCTGATTAAATATAAAGAAATTTTGGCTGCGCTTGAAACAGCAACAGACCGATGTGAAGATGCGGCTAATGTAATGGAATCTATCATTGTAAAAAACGCATAAGTAATGATATCTACCTTATTGGTTGTTGTAGTTATCTTAGCCCTCATATTTGATTTTATCAACGGTTTTCATGATGCGGCAAACTCTATTGCTACCATTGTATCCACCAAAGTTTTAACGCCTTTTCAAGCTGTTTTATGGGCTGCATCGTTTAATTTCCTGGCTTACTTTTTAATTAAAGATCATAAAGTAGCCAATACTATTGCCAAAACGGTTTACGAAAACTTTATAACTATGCACGTTATTATGGCAGGTTTATTAGCAGCTATAACCTGGAATTTAATAACATGGTGGTTTGGTATTCCTTCCAGTTCTTCGCATACATTAATTGGAGGGTTTGCAGGCGCCGGAATGACGAATGCTGCTTTTATGGGTGTAAACCCTTTTCATGCAGTTAATTATGGGCCAATTATAAATATTGTTTTGTTTATTTTTCTGGCACCAATTATTGGGATGCTAATTGGTATGGCCATTAATATCCTGATTATCAATATTTGTAAAAATGCCCGCCCGTCTGTAGCCGAAGTATGGTTTAAACGGTTACAGTTAATATCATCCGGTGCTTTAAGTTTTGCGCATGGCGGTAATGATGCCCAGAAAGTAATGGGTATTATTTATGTTGCCCTGGTTGCATCAAAAGTAATTACAAGCGATGCAAAAATGCCTGAATGGATACCTTTTGCCTGTTATTCTGCTATTGCAGCAGGAACGATGTCTGGCGGATGGAAAATTGTAAAAACAATGGGCACCAAAATTACTAAAGTAACGCCGTTAGAAGGTGTAAGTGCCGAAACTGCAGGTGCAATCACCCTGTTTGTAACCGAACATTTTGGTATCCCTGTATCTACCACCCATACCATCACCGGGTCTATTATTGGTGTTGGCTTAACCAAACGTGTATCTGCCGTTCGCTGGGGCGTAACCATTAACCTCATTTGGGCCTGGGTTATTACCATTCCGGTTTCTGCATTGGTTGCCGCCGGCGTTTTTGCCATTATTAAACTTTTTTAGCAAGCATTGGTCTTATTAATAACTGCTTCAGTATCAATTGAAGCATAAATTTGATAACGATGAAACTTTTATAAGCTGTTTTTGCGTTAAGCAACTACAACTTGTATTTAACATAAATGCTTCATCCAAATTAAAATTTAATGAAAAAGCAGAACCCTATTTTACCCGCTACTCTTTTTACCATCCTTTTTTTTACCATCAACTTAAATCAGGCACACAGTCAGGTTTTGAATAAGCTTTTATCAAAAGCAACAAAAACAAATACTGCAGCAACACCTTCTGATCAGGAAATTTCTACCGGCATAAAAGAAGCATTGCAGCAGGGAATTGTTAAAAGCAGCGATCAGTTATCGGCGGTAAACGGATTTTTTGGGAATGCAGCGGTTAAGATTTTATTTCCTCCGGAAGCACAAAAAGCAGAAAACACGTTGCGGAAGTTGGGTTTAAACAAACTTTGCGATAACGTAATCCTCTCCTTAAACCGTGCAGCAGAAGATGCGGCGAAGGAAGCCAAACCGATTTTTATTTCGGCATTAAAACAAATGAGCGTTAAAGATGCCGCCAATATTTTATTAGGCCCAAGCGATGCTGCAACACAATACTTTAAGCGGACAACTACAGATTCTCTTGCGGCAAAATTTCGTCCGGTAGTTCATAATAGTTTAAATAAAGTTGGCGCAACGCAATATTATAATCAGGCTGCAACTTCTTACAATAAAGTTCCTTTCAATAGAAATAAGGTTGATCCGGATATTGAAAATTATGTAACGCAAAAAGCTATCAGCGGTCTGTTTGTAGAGATTGCGCAGCAGGAATTACAGATCAGGCAGAATTTGCCTTCCTCACGTTCTACTGCGTTATTACAAAAGGTTTTTAGCTACGCTGATCAGGCCAAAAAGTAAGCACTAAATTTTTAACCGATAAAAGAAGCATCGGTTTTAAAACCGATGCTTCTTTTATGCCTGTTATTTTTGGGTTGGCGCGAAAAATTCAAAATAAAAAATCCGGCATGTGTAATAACTATACCGGATTTTTTATCGATAAAAGAAGTATCTGTTAGATTAACAACCGTACAGGTTCTTCTAAGAATGATTTAACGGTATTTAGGAAAGCCGCCGCCGTAGCACCATCAACCACACGATGATCGGCACTTAACGTTACTTTCATTACGTTTCCAGGAACTACAGCACCGTTTTTAACCACCGGCACAGATTGGATACCAGCTACCGCGAGGATACATGAATCCGGCGGATTGATAATTGCAGTAAAATCATCTACACCAAACATGCCTAAGTTAGAGATGGTAAAAGTTGAACCTTCCCAGTCTGACGGCTGTAGTTTTTTATCTTTTGCTTTTTTAGCAAAATCTTTTACTTCTGCAGAGATACGGCTCAATGATTTACCATCTGCAAAACGTACAACCGGAACCAATAAACCTTCGTCAACTGCTACCGCGATACCAATATTTACATGTTCGTTTGTACGGATCTTATCGCCTAACCAGGAAGAATTAATAGCCGGATGCTGTTTTAAAGCAGATGCACAAGCTTTAACTACTAAATCGTTAAATGATATTTTAACAGGTGATACCTCGTTCATCTTAGTACGGGCTACCATAGCAGCATCCATATCAATAGAAACGGTAACAAAGAAATGTGGTGCAGTAAACAGGCTTTCGGCTAAACGTTTCGCAATCACTTTACGCATTTGCGTAACCGGTTTTTCTGAGTATTTCTCTTCACCAATATATTGCGGAAGAACAATAGTGCCTTGTGCTTTGGCCATTCCTTCTTTAGCTGTTGCGCTGGTAGCAATAGCTTCCTGTGCTTCTTTTAAGGATGGTTTTTCGGCGGAAGTTTCAGCTTTGGCAGCAGGTGTAAAGGCTTCTACATCTTTTTTAACAATGCGTCCGCCTTCGGCACTTCCTTTAACTTCTGTCAGGTTGATGCCTTTATCTTTAGCAATTTTACGTGCTAACGGAGAAGCTTTTACGCGACTGTCATCAGCAGTTGTTGCTGCAGCTGGTGTTTCTGCTTTTGCTGGTTCAGCAGCTTCAGTTGTTTCTGTTTTTGCTTCTGGTGCTGCGCCAGTATCTTGCAATAAAGGTGTAATATCAGTCCCTTCTTTACCTACAATGGCAATAATGCCATTAATAGGTGCGGCTTCTCCTTCTTTTACACCAATATAAAGCAAGGTTCCTTCTTCGTAACCAACCACTTCCATGGTTGCTTTATCGGTTGCTACATCAGCAATGGAATCGTCTGCTTTAACTTTGTCGCCAACTTTAAAGTTCCATTTTTCAATAGTCCCTTCGGTCATTGTATCACTTAACAGCGGCATCCTGATTACAGTAGCCGGAATGCTGGACAGATCAACTTTGGCAGCAGGAGCAGGAGTTGCAGCAGGTTTTTCTTCTGCTTTTGGCTGTTCTGTTTTTGTTTCGGTCTGAGGGGCAGAACCACCTGCGCCCAAGGCTGTTTTATAATCTTCGCCTTCTTTACCAATTACGGCAATTACAGCATCAATTGCCACTGCTTTACCTTCTTCAGCACCGATATAAAGAATCGTACCATCCTGGTAAGATTCAAGGTCCATTGTAGCTTTGTCAGTTTCTACTTCAGCTAACAAGTCACCGGATTTTATTTTATCACCAACTTTTTTATGCCATTTAGCCAATACCCCTTCAGTCATGGTATCGCTCATTTTTGGCATTTTTACTACTTCGGCCATATATTAGATTTGAAGTTTTTTATATTGATAGGAGTGATGCTTCTTTTATCGTATTAAAATTAGTCCATGATGTAAGGATAATCCTTCTGTACATAAACATCAGTGTAAAGCTCTGATGCTTCCGGGTACGGAGATTCTTCTGCAAATTTTACAGCCTCATCTACAATACCTTTTACTTTGGCATCAATACTTTCTATCCACGCTTCATCAGCATATTTTTCTTTTAAAATAGCCTGTTTTACTACTTCGATCGGGTCTTTCGCTTTATAACTTTCTACCTCGTCTTTTGTACGGTATTTTTGCGGATCAGACATGGAGTGCCCTTTATAACGATAAGTGCGCATTTCCAGGAAAGTTGGCCCTTCGCCTTTGCGTGCACGTTCTATCGCTTCGTCCATGGCATTATGTACAGCAACAGGGTCCATACCATCAACCGGTGCAGAAGGCATATCATAAGCCAGGCCCATTTTGTAAATATCAGTCATGTTGGTTGTACGGGCCACAGAAGTTCCCATGGCATAACCATTATTTTCGCAGATAAAAACAACAGGGAGTTTCCAAAGCATGGCCATGTTGAAAGTTTCGTTTAAAGCCCCCTGGCGGACAGCGCCATCGCCCATATAACAAAGGTTTACAAAATCTTCTCCTTTATATTTACTTGCAAAAGCAATACCTGCGCCTAACGGAATTTGTCCGCCTACAATAGCATGTCCGCCATAAAAATAGTTTTCTTTATCAAAAAGGTGCATTGAACCACCTTTTCCTTTAGAACAGCCAGTTGCCTTACCATACATTTCGGCCATGATTGCATTTGGGGAAGTGCCTAAAGCTAAAGCATGTGCATGGTCCCGATAGGTAGTAATCATACTATCGCCTTTTTTAATAACAGACATGGCACCAGCTAAAACAGCTTCTTGTCCGATATATAAATGACAAAACCCGCGGATTTTTTGTTGTCCGTACAACTGTCCTGTCTTCTCTTCAAACTTACGCATCAATAACATGGATTCGTACCACATTAAATACGTGTCTTTGGTAATAGCAACTGAGCTCATGAACTATATTCTTTGTTTAAGAACAGCAAATCTAATTATATCCTGATAAAAAAGCGAAACTCTAAACAGTTTGTTTACGTTATAAACAGGAAATAAAGATTGACGAAAATTATTAATTTCGTTTTTTTTATTGAAAAAAAGGCAATAGCTTTGAAATCCTGATAAAAGAATGCTTTCAGGTAAATTAAATTAACTGGATAAATAGTTAACTAATTAATATTTGATGAAGAAATTAGCAATCGTTATTTTGTTTATAGTAACAACTGCAACTGTTAATGCTCAAGTAGCAAAAGTCGTTCCAAACCAACCCACCGAAAAAAACAATGATGATGATAACGAAGATAATTTGAGTAAAGGGTACTTTTCTCAGATTATGGGCGTTGCTTTATCTGCAACTTCTAATGTTAAACTGTTCCAATTTGTATATGATTGGATCGGAACGCCTTATCATTTGGGCGGCGACAATAAAAAAGGGATTGATTGTTCTAAATTTGCTTTCGAGCTGTACAATAAAGTATTCAATACCGTTATTGGCAACAACAGCCGGAATATTTTCAGTATGGTAAACCCGGTTGGAAAAGAAGAATTAAAAGAAGGCGATTTAGTTTTCTTTAAAATACACAGCCGTTCGATCACTCATGTTGGTGTTTATATTGGCGATGGCCGGTTTGCACATGCATCTTCAAGTAAAGGCGTTATGATTAGTAATTTGGCTGATCCGTATTGGACAAGGTATTATTTTAACGGTGGCCGCTTGCTCTCGGACCTTACGGCAAGTAATTAAATAAAAGCCCTGTAAAAGAAGTACAGGGCTTTTATTTTTACACATCTTTTGTTGTTCTTACTAAGCTGATGCCGCTCGAGAAGAAGATTATACCAACGATAACGGCTACCCATACAGACCGCGTATCACCAGTATGCTGAATAAAGGCATAAGCGCCATAAATAATTCCGATAATGCCAAGCACGGTTAAAAGTCCGCCAAAAGTTCTTTTCATATTTTATTGTTTAAAGGTTTAAGTGTTTCTGTATCAGCAAAAAATAAACCAAATTTATTGTTACTGTTTTTATACATTTATTCCGGTTTAAAACAATCTCAAAAATGGCCAATATTTTCTCTCTGATTTTCTTATTTATCGTTCTGATTGTGGTTTTCAGTTCATTTGTAACTGTTAAACAGGGCACTATTGCAGTAGTTACTGTTTTTGGCAAATACCGGCGCATTTTATTTCCCGGTTTAAATTTCAAACTTCCGCTGGTTGAGCAAATATATTCCCGCATTTCTATCCAAAACCGCTCTGTCGAACTGGAATTTCAGGCAGTAACGGTAGATCAGGCAAATGTTTATTTTAAAGCCATGATTTTGTATTCCGTATTTGATCAGAGCGAAGAAACCATCAAAAACGTAGCTTTTAAATTTGTGGACGAACGTAACCTGATGCAAGCTTTAATCCGTACGGTTGAAGGCTCTATCCGTGCTTTTGTAGCCACCAAGCGTCAGGCAGATGTACTAATTTTAAGACGTGATATTGTAGAACATGTAAAAGAACAGTTGGACCAGATCCTGGAAGGCTGGGGTTATCATTTGCAAGATTTGCAGTTAAATGATATTACTTTTGATGATGTAATTATGAAATCCATGAGCCAGGTTGTTGCTTCTAACAACCTGAAAGCCGCTGCCGAAAACGAAGGCCAGGCTTTATTAATCACAAAAACAAAAGGCGCAGAAGCCGAAGGCAATGCCATAAAAATTGCTGCGGAAGCAGAACGCCAGGCAGCACAATTGCGCGGGCAGGGAATTGCTTTATTCCGGGAAGAAGTAGCCAAAGGAATGTCTGTAGCTGCAAAGGAAATGAATGATGCAAACATGGATACTTCCGTAATTTTGTTTACCATGTGGACGGAAGCTATCAAAAATTTCGCGGAATATTCCAAAGGAAACGTTATCTTTTTGGATGGTTCTACCGATTCCATGAAACGGACTATGCAAGAACTGATGAGTATGAATTTGCTGAATATGGATCAGAAGAAGGCTTGATGCTTCTTTTAGCAACTATTTTTAATAATCGTTTTTCTTAATTTAGGTTCGGTTATAACTACAAAAGCGTTTTATATTTTTGATTCTTGACCTGCTATATGAATGGGAATATCTGTTAGCGGTACACCACCTTTCACCCCAAAATCTAATGTTGTTGTTGGGAAAGGCAGCATGATGCTGTTTTTATCATATGCTTTTTTGAGCCTAATAATGGCTTCGCTTCCTACATTTAGATAAGTAGCTTGCTCGGGAGAATTTATCCAAAGCCTCAGCATAAAATTAATGGTACTTCCTCCAAATTCCTGATAAAACATTGTAATTTCGTCTTCCGCAGATAAATGTTCCATTCCTTTTAATGTTTCTAATGTTACCTGTTTTACTTGCTCCAGGTTTTCTCCGTAAGAAACACCAATAATTAAATCAAGCCTTCTTTTTCCTAATAAGGAGAAATTTTCTATCGGATTTTGAAACACATCTTTATTCGGAATGATAACCAGTTGGCCCTGGAAAGTACGCAGAATGGTATCACGAAGATTAATTTCTTCAACTTTTCCCATGTAATCTTTCACTTTCACGATGTGCCCAACACGTAATGGCCGCCGAAACGAAATAAATATCCCGGAAATAAAATTAGAGGCAATGTCCTGAAAAGCAAAAGCCAAAGCCAGGCCAATAATTCCGGCACCGGCTAAAATAGAAGTAACAGCAGTATCAAGCTTTAAAATGCTAAGAACCGTAAAAATGGTAACGGCAATAACAAAAATGTAAATAACAGCAGTAAAAAGGTTATTTAGCGCACTGTTATCAGAAACTTTTTGGATCAGGCTCGATGCTATTTTTTTGATCAATTTAGCAGCGTAAATACCAACAACCATTAATAATGCTGATACGAGGATGTTTGGCAACAAGCGCACAAAATTGTTAATCCAGGTAATGATTTTGTGCGATATGAGCTGATAGGCTTTATCTAAATCCATAAATGCAAAATTTTTTCCGAAAAATATATCTGCACTATCATCTTGAATTGGTAGTCAAAACCACTTGAGATCCGGGACTTTGGATGTTGGCATTGTTTTCTGCGGTAAGAAAAACCCTTTTGGTTCAAAAGATGTTACCGTATGAAAAGAAGCTTTTAAAGTGCTTGAAAAGAAGCCACTTGCGCTTTTTAACTGGCCGATATTTTTGGTTCCGTTATTTTTAGTTTCCATCCATACTACATAAAGTTCTTTTGATGGAGAAAGCCGGGAAGGTTCTGTAAGGTGCAATATATTAAGGTCAAGCTCGTAATTGCCATTGTCATCCCTGCCAATTTTTACAGAGCCTTGTGCTGCCGGGACTACGTTGGATGTTGCAAATTTTAGTTTGGTAGAGCAAGAACTGGCCGAAAATAAAAATAAAACAGCTAAAATAGTAAACGATAAGCGGGTTACGCGGTTGGAAAGGAAATTCATTTCTTAAAAAATTAAAGTTAACGGCTAAATAGTATGATTTGTAGTTAACAATTTATCATTTATAATACCACACAAAAAACAATTTGTTTTTGGATAAGGAAAACGCTTGTTTTCAAAAAACGCAATGCTTCTTTTATCGCTATAAAACTTCAGTTTAAATTAACATTAATGGCAAGTAATTTAGGCTGATAAAAGAAGCATCTACATTTTCATCCGGAATAAATACAGAAAAGCTTTTCAATTATTGCACTACCAATTTTAGGTTATCAGATTGATACCGAGCCCTTAGCAACGATTGTAATTTGTGCGTTTTTTTCGGGCTAAACTTCGGTTTGAAACCGGCTATTGCCATTTCTACCGTATCGGTAGCAGATTTGTTTATATGATGAATAATCATTTTGCCTACACCGAAGTTTTGTATGTTAGGATAAAGCACTTTCAATTCTTTTAAAACAGCAGAATCGGGCGAAAGGATTTTTTCGGACGCAGGCGGAACAGCCACTTTTTTATTTATTTGGTGCGTTGTATCTCCATTGGCTTCTTTAGCATAAACTTCCTGCAAAATGCTGGTTTTAATCTGGTTCAGGTCTATCTGTTTTCTGGCATTTAATCCTTGGACGATGCTTAGCTTTGTATCTTTTAAATTGTATTTTGTTAGATCCTTGTTTAAGGAAGCTATTTTATTTTTTGAAAGTTGTTCCCCAAATAATAAAACATTAATTGATTTATCAGGATTATTATATACAAAAGATTTGGTTACCACTTGCGTATTTGGAAACACAAATTGTTCTTCAATAAATTTTTGCGCATTGCTTTCAAAAATGTTTTTGTTGACAATTTTGTAGGCCAAAAAAATACTCGGTAAAAAAGTGATTATTACAATAATAATCATGTAATAAGTTACGCGTTTTTCAACTTTTATATCTTCAAACTGCTTTTTGGTAATCTTTAAATACCTCGATATTAGGTAAGTTGCAATTGCAATAAATACACTGTTAATAAAATAAAGATACAAAGCGCCCAAAACATAATACCAGTTACCAATAGCCAGGCCATAACCAGCGGTACACAAAGGCGGAATCAAAGCAGTTGCAATAGCTACGCCAGGGATTACGTTTGTTTTTTCTTTGCGGGAAGCAGCAACCATGCCAGCCAAACCGCCAAACAAGGCGATAAAAACATCCCATACGGAAGGCGATGTCCTGGCAAGCAATTCAGATTGTGCTTCATGTAGCGGCGTAATGCTGAAATAAATAGCAGAAGTAATAATGCCTATTAAAGTAGCTAACAGGAGGCTTCTGGCCCCTTTTTTTACCAGTTCCAAATCATTTATGCCGATGCCCAAACCAACACCCATAATTGGCCCCATAATAGGCGAAATAAGCATTGCACCGATAATAACGGCAGTGGAGTTTACATTTAAGCCGATGGAAGCAATAAAAATCGCAAAAATTAAAGTCCAAAGATTAACACCTTTAAATTCGATATTTTTACGGATGGAATCAATAATTACAGATTCATCAGCTTGATCATCTTTGAGGTTAAAATGATCGGCTAAAAATTCTTTTATGGATTGTAACACTTTATTCATCGGCTGGTAAATTAGTAGTTTGAAGCTTTTTTGCGAGCGGGCCAATGGTTAACCCTTGTACCAAAATAGAAAACAATACAATGATATAAGTAATCAGCACAAAACCGTCACGATACATCTTTGTACCTAAAGATAAGGCTAAGGCTACCGATAATCCACCGCGTAAACCTCCCCAGGTCAACATCAGCACTGTGTGTTTTTCAAAAATGATTTTACGCCGAAGTAGCCTTACCGGAATATAAACAGAAATCAACCGGGCCAGTAACACAATTAAAATACAGATTAAACCGATGATGCAGAGTGTAAGATTAATTTTGATCACCAGCATTTCCAAACCAATCAGTAAAAACAGTACAGCGTTAAGGATTTCATCAATTAGTTCCCAAAATTTTCCTAAATAATCACGGCTTGTATCCGACAAAACCTCATCTTTTACTTTGTTCCCGGTAATTATCCCGGCTACAACCATCGCCAGCGGACCAGAAACATGTAGATGGCCAGCTACAAAATAACCACCCATACAAATAGCGAGTGTAATCAGCACTTCTACCTTATAATCATTAATAGAGCGCAGCGCGTAATAACCCAAATAGCCCAATATCGCTCCAAAAAGCATTCCGCCGGCAGCTTCCTGTAAAAACAATTTTCCGACAGAAATAACGGATATATCAGCCGTGCCGGAATGTGCTACATCAACCAGCGTCATAAAAATTACCACCGCTACACCGTCATTAAATAAAGATTCGCCGGAGATTTTCAGTTCCAGTGTAGAAGGAATTTTGGCTTCCTTTAAAATTGCTAAAACCGCAATCGGATCTGTTGGCGAAATTAATGCGCCAAAAATCAAACAGTAGATAAAAGGAACAACCAGATGAAACAAACCAAACAGAAGCCAGACCAAGCCGCCCACCAGCGAAGTAGAAATCAGGATACCTAATGTGGAAAGTACCAAAACGTGCAAACGTTCCTTTTTTAATTTCCGCGCATTTATATGTACGGCACCTGCAAAAAGCAGGAAGCTGAGCATAAAGTTCATCAGCACATCCTGAAAATCGATGGCAGAAACTAATTCTACAGCTTTTTGATGAAAAACAAAGCCCAAATTTCCAAGTGCGACCAGCACGATAGAACTGATCAGCGATAGGATCATAATTCCAATAGTTGGCGGCCATTTAATTATACGATGGTTGATGTAAGCAAAAATTGCTGTCAGGATGATGGTGATACTTAATATACTGCTTGTACTCATACGTTGGATCGAAACGTATGCAAGGTACTTACTTTGGCGGGATTCATTCCTTTGCTGAATCAAATTTTAAAAGCAGGATGCTTCTTTTACATATACTTTTTCATTATGCATTGTGATTTGTCAAAAATCAATATTTATGATAATCTGAAGGGAATCCATCAAACACTCCCTCGCAAACTTAAAAGCAGCATGACTTTCTTAGATGTTCTACCGATGGCAAAAAATGTACGATGCGGGAACTTATGAGTATGAATTTGTTAAATGTGGAGCAGAAGAAAGCATGATGCTTCTTTTATCGGATGTTTTAAGTGAAATATAGATTTGCAGTAGAACAAAATCAAATACATAAAAAATGGCTGCCGAATTTTCGGCAGCCATGCTTCTTTTATCACCTAAAAATCTTACCAAACCTTAACCCGTAAACTATCCGGTCGGTACATTTTGTCTCCTGGCTTCACATTAAAAGCTTTATAAAAAGCAGGCATGTTAGAAAGCGGGCCGTTGGTTCGATACATTTCCGGCGAGTGTGGATCTGTCGTTATTCTGGTACGCATCATTTCATCCCGGTCTTTAAGTCTCCAAACTTGTGCAAAAGCTAAAAAGAAACGTTGATCTGGTGTTAAACCATCAATTTTAACCGTGTCTTGTCCTTGTTTCGTTCTTTTAAATGCCTGATAAGCAATGGCTAAACCGCCAATATCAGCCAAATTTTCTCCTTGTGTTAATTGTCCGTTTACATGCAAGTTATTCAGTACAGTGTAACCATTGTATTCGTTGATCATCACCTGTACTTTTTTGCTAAATTTCGCAGCATCTTCTTTCGTCCACCAGTCCTTTAGGTTGCCAACATTATCGTATTGCCTTCCCTGATCGTCGAAACCGTGTGTCATTTCGTGCCCAATGACGGCACCAATTGAACCATAATTTACGGCATCATCAGCATCAGGAAAGAAAAAAGGAGGTTGTAAAATTCCTGCCGGAAACACAATTTCGTTAAAACCAGGATTATAATAAGCATTTACTGTTGGCGGCGTCATTCCCCAGATTGTACGGTCGACGGGTTTGCCTAATTTATCAATTGCTTCCTTGTACGCATGTTTTTCGGTACTAACTGCACTGGCAAAAAAATTATTACGGTCGATGGTTACATCATCATACTTTTTCCAGTGGTCTGGATAACCGATTTTTTTGGTGAAAGCAGTAAGTTTAGCCAAAGCCTTTTCTTTAGTTGCCGGGCTCATCCAATCTAATTTTTCAATCCGAGAGCGATATACCGTTTGCAAGTTATTCACCAGTTCCTGCATCCGTTCCTTGTCTTTCGGTTTAAAATAATCTTTCACGAAAAGTTGCCCTAATAACTCTCCTAAACCGTTGTCCACTTGTCGGGAAACAATTTTCCAGCGAGGCTGCTGCTTTTTGCTTCCGCTTAATACTTTTCCATAAAAATCAAAACGTGCATCGCGAAAAGGAGAGCTTAAATAACGGCCATAATGATCTGCAATAGCAAACCGGATTTTCTCTTTCCAAACATCCAACGGTTGCGATTTAATCAGTTTATCCAAAGCCTGATAATATCCGGGCTGGCTCATTAAAACAGTATCTGTTTTAAGCTCCATATTGTTCAAAATAGTCGGCCAGCCCAAATCAGGCATCATCATTTGCAATTGCTTAACCGTGTACTTGTTGTAATTTTTGTTAGGATCGCGAAGTTCAACAGGAGAGCGGTGTGCTTTTGCAATCGTTGTTTCCAGTTCCAAAATCTGGCCAGCTTGTTTCTGTGCTGAAGCCGGATCGGAACCGGTGAGCTGCAGCATCTTTTGAATGTAGCTTACATAAGCTTCACGGATTTTTTTGGAAGCCGAATCCGTACGGAAGTAATAATCTTTTTCGGGCAAGCCGGTTCCGCTCTGGTAAAAATTAGGCATGTTTTTACTACTGTTTTTATCATCGGGGTAAACGCCCATATCAAATAAATAACCTGCGCCGTTTCGGTAATCTGTGGTAACAAAATCAATTAATTGTTTATAATCTTTTACAGCATTTAGCTTTGCCAGCATCGGCTGTATTGGTGCAGCACCGGCTTTTTCTATTGCAACGGTGTCCATTCCCGAGGCATATAAATCGCCTACTTTTTGTTCGAGCGAACCTTTTTCATGTTCTTTAGAAGATACATTTTCCAATAGTTTTTTTAATTTCTGTTGATTTTCATCGCCCAAAGTATAAAAAGAACCCCAGCCAGATTCTGATGCCGGAATAACCGTTTTTTTAAACCAAGTTCCGTTTGCATACATAAAAAAATTGTCCTGCGGCCGCACGCTGGTGTCACGTGCACTTGGATCGAGAAAAGATTGCTGATCTTGTTCTTTTTGTTTGCAGGAAGCGAAGAAAGCAAGGACTGCAATGCAGAGAATTCCGGTTTTGTTCATGCTAAGATTTTTGAACTAATATCAGCAATTATTACCTGAAAAACGAGAAAATTAATAGTTGCGGTACAAAAGCACGATGCTTCTTTTACCTACCCTTTTTCATACATAACCGTCATCTTCGCCACGCGTTCTTCCAAAGATTCCATTGTCATTTTCTCGCGTAAACGGTCAACCAAAATCGGGAAAGCAAAAGGCGTTGGCCGTTTGATTTTTTTGATGATGATTTCCTGTGTAGAGATTCTTTGCAGTGCTGCCCTCAACCTAAATTCTTCTAACTGATAAGCCAAAGCTTCATTATAAGCTTGCTGCAACAGTAAATTATCGGGTTCATACTCGCTAAAAACATCAAACAAAAGCGAAGTGGAAGCCTGCAAATGTTTATTTTTAATCGGCTGGCCAGGATAACCGGTAAAAACCAAACCACCAATATGCGCAATATCACGGAAACGGCGTTTGGCCATTTCGGTAGCATTTAAACTTTTTTGAATGTCATCCAATAAGTTTTTTTGAGAAAACAGATCGGCATCCAATGCTTCTTTTATCGGTATAAAATCATCGGTCAGCAATTCAAAACCATAATCATTCATGGCGATGGAAAAGGTTGCACTTTTAATTAAAGCCAGCCGATAGGCGAGAAGCGAAGCCATCCCTTCATGCACCTGCCGGCCTTCAAAAGGATAAAAAAACAAATGGTGGCCTTCTCTGGATTCCAGTTCTTCAATCAAAAACTGGTGGCTTTGCGGCAAAAGTGAATCTTTGGCTTGCAGATCAAATAAAGGTTTTAGGGCTTTAATTTCTACATCTTTTTCTACGCCGTGCGCTACTTCATCCAGCTTTTTGCGGATCATCATCGAATATTGGGTCGAAAGCTGCATCCGCGCACCCATCCAGCTTGGGATAATTCCTTTTTGTACAGCAGATTTTTTAACGAAAGCCGTCATGTCTTTCACCTTAATCAGCTCCAGGCTTCTGCCTGCAAACCAGAAGTTATCGCCGGGCTTTATTTTGGAGATAAAGTTTTCTTCAATCGTACCTAAACTTCCTCCGCTTAACCATTTTACACGTAAACTCACTTCGCTCGTGATCGTTCCCATGCTCATCCGATGACGCATGGCCACGCGCCGGTTGTTTACTTTGTACAAGCCGTTTTCCAGTTCGACTTTTAAAAATTCATCGTACTGCGAAAGCGTTTTTCCTCCGTAAACAATAAAATCTAACAAACTTCCAAATTCTTCCCTGCTTAAATCTGCATAAGCGTATGCTGTTTTTACCTGCCTAAAAACTTCATCGGCATGGAAACCATCAGAAACAGCAAGCGTAACTAAATATTGCATCAGCACATCGAAAGCCAATAAAACCGGGTCACGGCTCTCGTAAATTCCCGCCAGCATGGCTTCTTTTAAAGCCGCACTTTCCATCAACTCAAGTGAATGCGTTGGAACGAAATAAGCTTTAGAAACAGCGCCGGGATGATGGCCGCTTCGTCCGGCGCGTTGCATAAAACGGGCTACACCTTTTGGGCTGCCAATTTGAATAACGGTATCAACGGGACGAAAATCAACACCTAAATCCAAACTCGAAGTACAAACAACCAGCTTCAGCATTTCATCGTGCAAGGCCTGTTCTACCCATTTCCGCAGATCGTTATCAAGTGAACCATGATGCATTGCCATAATTCCTGCGTATTCCGGATACTTATCTAAAATAGCATGATACCAGATTTCTGCATGTGCGCGGGTGTTGCAAAACAGCAAAGTCGTATTGCTTTTTTCAACAATTTCAATTACCTGAGGCAGCAGTTTTACGCCAAGATGTCCGCTCCAGGAATATTTTTCTATTTGAGGCGGAATGACAGATTCAATTGAAATCTTTTTCTCAATATCAGAACGAATAAGACGAACGTTTTCCTTCGGGAAATCTACTCCAAGCAAAACTTCTGCTGCTTGTTCCAAGTTACCGATAGTTGCAGAGATTCCCCAGATTTTAAGTCGATTATTTTCGGTTTCCAAAACTGGCAACTGTTTCAAACCTTTTAATCTTGATAATCCCAATTCTACCTGAACGCCTCTTTTAGTGCCTAACAATTCGTGCCATTCATCCACCACAACTACTTGTAAATGTTGCAGTGTTTTGGGATATTCTTTTTGCGCCAGCATTAAATGCAAACTTTCTGGCGTGGTTAGTAAAACTTCAGGCAGTTTTTTACGCAATGCATTTCGTTCTGCTGTTGATGTATCTCCAGTCCGTGTGCCAATTGTCCAGGGCAAACCTAAATCATCACAAACCGCTTGCATCGCTTTTCGAATGTCATTAGTTAATGCTCTAAGCGGTGTAATCCACAACAATAAAAGTCCGTTGTTTTTTTGGGTTTGATAATCTTTTGCATTGGCGTTGATGTAATCAGCCAAAAAAGGAAGAAATAAAGCAAAAGTTTTACCGCTGCCTGTTGGTGCGTTTAGCAAACCGGAATGGCCAGCCAGATAAGCCGCTTCCATTTCCTGCTGAAATTGAAACTGCTTCCATTTTTTTGTTTTGTACCATGCGCGGATTACCTGCTGCCCTTTTGTTAACATCTAAATAGTTAACAAAGTTAAAAGGCTTTGGTTGGAATGCAAAAAGCAGCTTTATTAAAGATTGAGGCTGAAAAAATGTGTGTTAAAAGAAGCATGCTTATTGATTTGGAAATAATTCCTGCTGAATTTTTTCCAGTTCAACTAAATCTCCTAAATCTTTTGGCCTTGCAGTTGCTTTTTTCTCCCGGATTAAATCTGCTAAAAAAAGCACTTTAACAGGAATACCATCCAGGTTGCCAGTAATTGCATTTGTATAGCAAGTATCAAAATCATGTTGAGAAAAGGCTTTTGTCTGCTCGCCTAAATCCAACAAAAAACCATTATTGCCAAAAGGAACGCTGGTATAACCAAAAACAAATTGTGTATTTAGTAAATATTGTGCACCTTCAACTAAGTTTTCTTTAAGCGATTGGATTAAGGCTTCTCTGTTTTCTGGCGTATTTTTAATCCAGATATCCATATCCACGGTAGTTCTGGTATGGCCATAAAAAGCACCTGCCATTCCGCCAATTAACAGATATTTAAGATTATAATTTGCGAAGCTTTTTAATAAATTTTGAACGTCATCACCCGAAATATCCATATTTTTATTTGCTTCTTTTAGCATTGGATTTGCTTTTCTAAGCTTTGAAGATAAAAGCATTAAAGAAAAAAACCTGTATAGATTTCGCTGGTAAACAGGTAAGAGTTCTGTATTCATGATGAAGCTTTTGCCTAAAATATTCTAATTTAGCAATAATGTTTTAAGGATAATTACAAGTTTATTCTAACTTCAGCCGGTTATCAATTTTATTTGGATGTAATTTGTTTAGCGCCGGAAGGATTTTATCCACATCCTTTTGTGCTGCTTTGCCTTCCAGTACAATTGTGTTTCCGCTTACATCTGCTTCTGCGCCCGGATAGTTTTTTAATACACTGTCTGCAGCTTGTTTAAGTGGAAAATCTGAAGTAAGCGTAACAGGTGCAACCACAATTTTATTGATGATCCCTTTTACAATATTAATTCCTTTTACGTCTTGTTCTACTTCATTTTTTGATTTTTCGGAACTACACTTTCCGGTTAACGTTACAACGCCGTCCTCAACCATATAATTTACACCTGCAAAATTCAATTCGTTTTTAGCTTTTGTAGTTAAATCTGCTTTAATTTCTTTATCCCGATGTGCTTTGCTGCAACTGCTGCACAGAATGATCAGCAGCAAAAGAAAAATGGTAAGGTAGTTTAAAGTGGCTTTCTGTTTTCCAATCCTGAAAAAGTTATTTTGGGTTGATGTTAAACAAACTTTTTCAGAAGAATTTTTATGGCTAAGTAAATAAACTTTGTGTTTCATATTATTACTGATGTACTTTAGTTAGAAGCAAAAACAAGGAGATGTTGTTTAAGAATTTTATCAAGAACTGGGTTGAACTAATTCAATCAATGTAACATTTAATGAAGTGCTGTATCTAACCCGGTACAAATAAAATAACAGCTTGAACCAGCCTTGTCAATATGACAGATTTTGAGGATATCTATAACCGTTATGCGCCGCAAATTTTTCGTGTGTGTTTAGGCTATACAAATGATGCTGATCAAGCCAAGGATCTGGTGCAGGATACTTTTGTATCGGTTTGGAAAAACTTGTCCGGCTTTCGCAACCAATCGCATATCAGCACATGGATTTTCAGGATAGCAACAAATAATTGTTTGCGTGCAGTAAAGGTTGCCAAACGTATGCCTGCTGCCGAGCTGCCATCTAATTTGGCTGATACATTTGATGAATCGCCGGAAGAAAAGCTAAGCTTTTTATATAAGTGTATTGCCGAACTGGAGGAAACGGAGCGCGTTATTATTTCATTGGAACTGGAAGGTTTGCCACAAGCTGAAATTGCCGAAGTTGTAGGATTGAGCAATGGAAATGTACGGGTGAAGATTTACAGGATAAAGGAAAAACTGGCTCAAAAATTTAAAGCAAATGGACAATTTAAATGATTTGAAAGCCATTTGGCATAGTGCGAAAACGGATAGTTTGCCAACTTCTGTGGAGATGGAACAGATAATCAAAAAATTTCGCAACCAAAAGCTGCGAAATAAATGGCTAACTATTGTGGTATCCTGTCTTATTTCCGTACTGATGATTGTGGTATTGTTTATTGTTCCATTCAAATTGCTTGTTACCTATCTTGGCGGAGGATTAATAGCTACCTCCAGTGTTTTACTGGCCGCTACCAATATCAAATCTCTTAAACGCTTTTATCAGCTTGATGACTACAGTAACCTGGACTTCCTGGCTTTTATAGAGCAGACCCGCCAGAACCAGATTTTTTATTATAAAAAAACAATGGTTATCATCATGTTGCTTTGTTCGGTTGGCTTGCTATTGTACCTTTATGAGCTTACCTATCAGCATCTCTTTTGGTTCATTAGCACTTATGCCGCAATCCTGGTTTATCTGCTTATTATGTGGTTTATTGTCCGTCCGCGCTCTTTTAAAAAAGGCACAGAAAAATTAAATGCCACCCGGCAGCGGTTAGAAAAAATTTCCAATCAACTTAAATAATATGAAACGTAACACTATTCCAAAATCGGCTCTTGTATGCTTAATTATCGGTTTGTTAATGACTGCCCTTACGCCATTAATCGGCCGTTACTTCCTGCTGCCGGATTTTTTAAAAGGATTTCTAAATGGTTTAGGTTTAGCTGTTGAAACTTTTGCGATCATTAAAATACAGCAAAGCAAGAAAAATATGAAGTGTTTAGCATCTAATGATTAACCTGCTTTTCCTGTCGGAATTTTGCGGTAAACACTGACTTAAAATAAAATGCTTCTTTTATCACTGTTTTTTTTAGGTGATAAAAGAAGCATTACACATACTCATTCTTTTTGATGGATAAACTATGGGCAATAAACCATCAACCATTTGCTATAAAATCTTATTTCTTCTCCGGCAGCAAAATAAACCGGATCAAATTATTACCGCTTAAATATGGGTTAGCTGTTGTTTTTATGCTTTGAACATTAATTTGATTGAGGTTTTTAACGTGATTTAACACATCTTCCGGATCTTGCCGGTATTGATAACTTTTGGAAATCTGCCCCAGCCAAAAACTGTTGTTTTATTACAGTTTTTCTGAAATTATTTTTTACTATAAGCAGCCTCGAACATTGTTTTTAATTCGTCTTTATGTGCCAAAGCTATTTGTTGCCCAATTTGCTCGGCTTTAAAAAATATTTCGGTCTGTTTTGAACCAAACTTTTTACCAACCGGTGTTTTATAAAAAGCGGCTAATTGCTGTAATTCTTCTGTTGTAAATTCTGCTGCATATAATTTACACATTTTCTCACTAATTATATCCCATGTTAAATACTTATTTAAAAACTGGTGCATCACTTCTTCAAAACCAGCTCTTTTATCTTCCGGAAGTTTTAACTCTTGCAATTTAATTGAAGTGTTCATTGAGGTTTGGAACCTTGATTTTTGGTCTGTTGCATTTAGCATTTCCTGTGCTGCTTTCAGCCGTGCAGGCGTATAAGTAGTATCTTGTGCTTTTAAATTGAAGCTGATCAGAAAACAAAAAGCAGTTAAAGAAAAACAAAATTTGGAGTAAAAGTGGTTCATATTGAATGCTTTAAATTAAACCTTAATAATAATGTTTTTCCGGTACATCAGCCACAAAACCACAAACCAAATTAATACATAAGTTAAAGCTCCGGCAAGAGAAGCATTGATAGGTGTAAAGTAAGGTGTATAAAAAGTTTCCATTAAATAAGTTTTAGAATCTACTGGTTTTCCGTGCAGCATTACTATTATGCGGCTCATGATCCGCGGTATAATTCCCGACAGGAAAAAAACGGTGATTGGGTTCACACCAAAAACAACAAAAAACTTGGTAAAACGACGGTAGCCTTGCACATCAGTTAGCCAGTACAATAACGTTAAACCAATTGTTGCCAGTCCGCCGCAATATAAAACGTAAGAGCTGGTCCACAATGCTTTGTTTATCGGGAAAAAAAGATCAACAATTAAACCGGCGATGGTTGCCAGAACGCCAACCGAAAAAAGCCAGGAAACTTTTTGTGCGTTGTTTTGATCTTTTCGCCTTAAAAATGTGCCGATCAAAACACCAAAAATACAGGTTGCCACAGCAGGAATATCGGTTAAAATTCCTTCCGGGTCCCATGTTTTGGATGATTTCCATAAATGTGCTTCTGTTAAAATGCTGCGGTCAATCCAGGCACCGAGATTGGTTTCGGGATTGAGGTTTGCATAACCCACGCCGGGAACGGGAACAAAAGTCATGACCAGAAAATAAACGATCAAAATCAGCCAGAAAATAATCAACAACCTTTTTTTATTTTGATGGAGATAAAGCAATCCGGTAATTAAATAAACAATTGCGATGCGTTGCAGTACGCCCGGAACACGAACAGTTTGAAATTGGAATGTTGGAAAAAGATTGAGGATCAAGCCCAGCACAAATAAAATTACGCCGCGCCGGATAACATTTATCAGCAATTTTTTATGCTGCGCCTGATCTTGCTTCCGGCTTTCCATCGAGTAAACAATAGAAACGCCAACAATAAATAAAAAGAACGGAAAAACCAGATCGGTTGGCGTGCAGCCGTTCCAGTCAGCATGTTCTAACGGCGGATAAATGTGCGCCCAACTTCCCGGATTGTTTACCAAAGTCATGGCGGCAACGGTTATTCCACGGAAAACATCGAGCGAAAGCAATCGGGGTTTGGGTGTTTTTATTGCAGGATTTTGCATAATGCTTCTTTTATCGATAAAAAATTGGAATGGAGAATAAATTTACAGCCGGATAAATTACTTTAGCAATCAGCAAATCACCTGTTCCCTAAACTTAAATCAGCTAAAATTGAACAGCAATTTACAGCAACTTTTTGCAATTGCCCAAAAGAAAGAGAAAATGATTTTGGGTTTGATGTCGGGCACTTCGCTGGACGGGCTGGATGTGGCTTTGTGCCGATTTTTTGGAAGCGGAATGCAAACCCGGTTTAAGCTGTTGCAATTTGAAACGATTGCGTACAATGATTTTTTTAAGGAAGAGATCCGGCAGGTTTTTTCAAAAAAAACAGTTGACCTGGAAAAACTAATTTTGCTTAATGCTTACATCGGCAACCTTCATGGCGAACTGGTTTTGCAATGCCTAAAAAAATGGCAGGTAAAAACAGCATCGGTTGATCTGGTTGCCAGCCACGGGCAAACCATTTATCACGCGCCCAAACATCAGCATCAGCAAAACGAATATTCGAATGCAACTTTGCAAATTGGCGACGGCGATCATGTCGCTGTAAAAACCGGAATAATTACGTTGAGTGATTTTCGGCAAAAACATATAGCAGCCGGAGGGGAAGGCGCGCCCTTAGCTTTGTATGGCGATGTGATTTTAGGAAGTAAAAAAGGCGAGAACCGGCTTTTGTTAAATTTGGGCGGCATTGCCAACTTTACTTTTTTGCCTGCCGATGCTTCTTTTAGCAGGATAATTTCTACAGATGTTGGCCCCGGAAATACCTTAATTGATGCTGCTTGCCGCCAATATTTTGATTTGCCTTTTGATGAAGATGCAAAAATTGCGCTTTCAGGGGAAGTGAATGAAGAATTATTATCAGCTTTAAAAGCACATCCGTTTTTTGGGGCAGCTTTGCCAAAATCAACCGGACCGGAATTATTTAATCTGGAATTTGTGGAAAAGGCTCTGCAAAAAACAAGCACAAATCAAATTAATCCGGCTGATTTAGTTGCTACGCTTACTGTTTTTACCGCACAAATTATTGCAGATGGTATCCTTCAAAACTTTCCTGTAAATAACTTAAAAGTATTTGTAAGCGGCGGCGGCGCCCGAAACCCATTGTTAATACAACTGCTTCAAAAATTACTGCCTAAAAGCAGCATTCAAAATTCTGCTGCGCTTGGTTTATCTGCCGATGCCAAAGAAGCGGTACTTTTTGCTTTGCTGGCCAATGAAGCGGTTGCCGGAGAACCTATCGTAATTAATCAAAATCCGGCTGTTTTAATGGGAAAGTTTTCTTTTCCGCGTTAAATCAATACAACAATAAGTTTTGCTGTTGATATGGTTTTAGTTTTTCATCTGCCGGATCAAGCTCGGTAATTAAATGAGTGATCTGGTTCAGTTCGCAAATTTTCATTCGCTGAACAGAGTTTAGTTTTTCGGCAATACACAAAACAGCCAGGCTTTTTGAGGAACGGACCATTGCTTTTTTTACCTGCACAATTTCCCAGTCAGAATCTGTAATGCCTTCCTGCGGCGCAATTCCGTTTGTTCCTAATAAACACAGATCAAACTTAATCTCGGAAAGATAGCTGATAACCGTTGCGCCAATGCTGATTTGCGAACCTTTGGAAAGCTGGCCGCCTATTAAAAAAACATCGATAAACGGATGGTCTGCCAATTGTAAAGCAACCAGCGGGCTTACTGTAAAAACGGTTGCCTGAAGTTTTTCAGGGACCATTCGGGCAAGTTCGAGCATGGTTGTGCCGCCGCCGGTTAAAATAACCATATCATTTTTTAACAGCTTTAATGCTTTTTTTGCCACCTCTTTTTTGGCATCGATTGCATAAACCTCATTTTGCTGAAAAGGCGAATGAAAAGATTTGGACAAAGCGCCGCCATGCACTTTTAAAATTATGCCGGATTTGGCAAGTTCGTTCAAATCGCGGCGGATGGTATCTTCAGAAACAGTAAGCAACGTTGCTAAATCCGAAGAAAGCACTTTATTGTGCAGGTTGATCTGTTTCAAGATCATTTTATGCCGTTCTTTTTTTAAGAGCTGCTGCGTATCCGGTTGCATATTAAGGGTTAAAGTATCAGAAATGCGTTTTTATGCACGAAATAAAAATTAAACCTACAAATTTTTGCATATATTAAAATATTTTTTCAATACCTTTAGCTCAAGGGTTTAAGATCTTTCTGTATGTATTATTATGATGCCTGTTTAAGCAGGTTTGATAGCCATATTGACCCTTATTGCATGTTGCACAACAATTAATTAATCATATATGAAAAGAAAATTACTATTTATTTTTCTGGTGTTTTTTTGTTGCTCCTGGCAAGCTATGGCGCAATTAAGGACCATTACAGGAAAAGTTGTAGCTGCAGAAGATGGGTTGTCGCTACCGGGAGTTTCTGTAAAAATCAAGGGGACTTCAACCGGCACACAAACAGATCAACAAGGTACATACTCGATAAGAGCTAATACCGGGCAAACGCTCGTATTTTCTTTTATAGGTACTACCACGCAGGAAAGGGTAGTAGGCGCTGCCCCTTCAATTAATGTGCAATTGAGCCAGGATACCAAAACACTAAATGAAGTGGTAGTTACTGGTTTCGGCGTTAGACAGGAAAAGCGGGATTTAACCTCTTCTACACAAACCATATCTGGTGGAGAAATTGAACAAACCCAGCGCGAAAATTTCGTAAACGCATTGCAAGGCCGTATTGCCGGCGCTACAGTTACCAGCACCAGCGGTTTGCCAGGAGCATCCGCTACCGTTGTGTTAAGAGGAATTACTTCTATAGGCGGTAACAATTCGCCGCTTTATGTAGTTGATGGTATCAGGGTAAATAATGATGCAACCAGTCAGAGTGCATTGGCATCAAACGGAGATAACCGGCGCGAAGACTTTACGAACCGTATTGCAGATATCAATCCTGACGATATAGAAAGCGTTACCGTATTGAAAGGTGCAGATGCTTCTGCCGTTTACGGTTCTGATGCCGCAGGCGGTGCTATCGTAATTACCACTAAAAAAGGCAAGAGTGGAAATGCTGCCATAACTTACAATAACAACTTTAGTTTTGCTAACGAATATCGTTTTCCAAAAATTCAAACAACGTTTGGCCCCGGCACTAATGGTTACCTGGATCCAACCGTAAGAAATGCTTTCGGTCCTGCTTATGCTCCTGGAACCCCAACCTATAATAATCTTAAAAATACTTTTCAAACAGGTTATACACAATTGCATGATTTTTCATTAGCAGGAGGAAATGAAGACGCCAGTTATCGTGTATCTACGGAATATCGTCATACTGGCGGTGTTTTACCTGTTGCTTACAATGATAAATTTTCTTTAAGGTTTGCAGGACAAGCTAAGCTTACGCCAAAATTAACCAGCAGTGCAAGCTTTAATTATTTTAATATTGATAACCGCAAATTAAATAAAGGTAACTCAGGTACTTATATTGATGCCTTATCCTGGCCAACAAATGATGACGTAAGGGTTTATGAAAATCCTGATGGCAGCCGCAGAACTTTGTTGCCCGCAAGTTTAAAAAACATTGTTACAGATGCAGCTATCGACTTTGACAACCCTTTTTGGGATGCCCATCATAATATCAGCCGTGATCAAACAAACCGTGTAGTAGGAAATGTGGATCTATCTTACGATCCTTTAAAATGGTTAAATTTAAGAGGCCTGATAGGAATAGATTATTATACTACACAAGGCAATAACTTGTTAAGCCAGTACAGTTCATCCTATCAAAATGCTATATCAAACACGCTTGCGTCAACAAATGGTATTTCGTCTGGTGGTATTATCGATAACTATGATGATAACAACCTGCTGTTAAACGGCTCTTTTTTCGCTACTTTAAAACATAATTTTGGCGATTTCAGAACTACACTTGCCTTAGGTGCAGAAGTTTATGACAGTAAGGATATCATTAACGGACAATACGGCGAAAGATTTTTACAGCCTGATTTTAATACCATTAACAACACTACCCCAACCACACAGCGTGCTACAGTTAATTATTTTGAAACACGCCGTATTGGTGAAATTGCCCGTTTAAGTATTGTTTGGAAAGAATTGCTTACTTTAAATGCTACCGGCCGTAATGATTATTCTTCCCGTTTAGCAGGTACAACTAAAGACTCCTACTTTTATCCTTCAGGTGGCGTTGGCTTTAACTTTAGTGAACTGCCAGGGCTAAAAGGTAGCGACGTATTATCATTTGGTAAGCTTAGGTTTTCCTATGCAGGAGTTGGTAAAGATCCTTATCAACCCTACAGGATTAAATCGAGTGTGATACAGCAATCCACTACAGGCGGAGGCTATGCTTATGACGTTACCGGAAATAACCCTTTGCTAAAACCTGAAAAAGATTACCAGATGGAACTGGGTACAGAGCTTCAATTCTTTAAAGGCCGTTTAGGGGCAGAAATTAACCTTTATAAATACCGCGCAACCAACCAGATTTTTGATCCTCGTATCAGCTACGGATCAGGTTATATATTGGAGTTAGTTAACGGAGGTGAAATACAAAATAAAGGTATTGAAGTATCGTTAAACGGAACTGTTTATTCAAACAAAAATTTTAGCTGGAAGCCTTTTGTAAACTTCTTTATGAACAGGGGTAAAGTAATTAACCTTGGTAATTTGCCTGAATACTATAACTCTGATACTTGGTTATATGCAAATGCCCGTGCCAGTATTTTCCCAGGCAGCAGTTTATCAAACATTGCTTCATATACCTATTTGCGTAATAATAAGGGTCAAATTTTGGTTGATCCAACCAGTGGCTTGCCTATTTCAAATGGTACTTTTGTTACAACAGGAGATCGCCAACCCAAATTTAACGTAAGTATGGGCAATACCTTCACTTATAAAGCATTTGCGTTAACCTTCCTGGTGGACTACCGTTACGGCGGGGATGTATTTAATGGTAACGAATTATTTCTTACCCGTTACGGCTTAAGTGCACGTACGGTTGACAGGTTAACGCCGATAGTTGTGCCCGGTGTGTTGAAAGACGGAAATGAAAACTCTGCAAACCCAACAGTTAACACTATAAAAATTACACCATATTATCAAAGTACCTATTACAGCAATGCTATAGAGTCTGATTTTATTGAACACAACATTTACACCGTACGTTTAAGAGATATTACACTAAGTTATACCTTACCGCAATCAATATTGGCCCGTCAAAAAGTGTTTAAATCATTAGGTGTATATGTAACAGCTACAGACCTTTTCATGATTACAAATTATACAGGCGCAGATCCGGAAGTTAATGGTACTAACTCTGCAACAAGAGGTTCTGGTGCACAAGGATTTGATTACGGGGCAGTGGCGACACCGCGTGTCATTTCTTTTGGAGTAAGTGTGAAATTATAAAGAGAAAAGAATATGAAAAAACTATTATATATAATAATTGCAACGCTTTCAATGAGTATGGTAAGCAGTTGTAAGAAATATGTTGATATTAATACCAACCCTAATGCCCCGACAAGTGTTGATGCAGCCTCGCTGTTGCCTCCTATTGAGGCTGGTATGGAACGCGGAGTTTGGTACGATAGCCGCTATATTAGCCAGTATGCGCAGATGTGGGGCGCATCTACTGCTAATAACGTTTGGGACCAGGAGGGTTATATTCCCGGAAGCGATTCTGGCGGCGAAATGTGGCGTACCGTTTATTTCAGCCTTGGTCAGAACGTTACACTGATGATCCAGGATGCGACAGCCAATAATAAATATGAATATCTTGGTGTTGCTTATGCTTTGCGCGCTTGGGGCTGGCAAACCGGAGGCGACTTATATGATCATATGATCGTAAAAGAAGCATTTGACCCAAGCCGTCTTACTTTTGATTATGATGCACCGGAGGTAGTTTATGCTGAAGTAATAAAAGATTGTCGTTTAGCACTGCAATATTTTAATCAGGCTACAAAAACAGATGGGATAACGGGGCAGTCGGCAACACTTGCAAAAGGCGATTACATGTATTACGGCGACCGTTCAAAATGGATAAAATTTATTTATTCCATTATGGCCACAAATGCTTTGCACTTAAGTAACAAAGCAACATTCAGCGCAGATTCTGTAGTTAAATATGTTGATCTCTCTTTTGCAAGCAATGCAGATAATGCCAGTGTTCAAAACACGGCTTCCGGATCAACAGATGCCAACTTCTGGGGGCCAACGCGTGGCAACCTTGCATCATTCCGCCAATCTGATAATATCGTAAGATTGTTAGATGGACGTATATTAGCAGGTACGGCTAATCAGGATACTTTAGCAGATCCGCGACTACCTCTATTGCTGATGCAAAGTAAAGACAAAGCATATCGCGGTGTTATACCACCACTTGGCGACCCTAACTCAGCCGATGCCAATACACTGATCCCTCAATTTGTAGGTATGTCGGCAACGAATGGAGTAAAACCAAAGTACTTATTTAATGATGCTTCAAGAGGAGTGTTAATGACTTATCCAGTATTACAATTTATGAAATCTGAAGCACTTTATAAAAAAGGAGACATAAGCGGGGCTTTATTGGCTTATATAAAAGGTGTTACCGCTGCTTTAGATTTCGTAAGCAATCCTCCGATAGGTACTGCTCTTACGGGTGTAACAAATTATATTTCTCCGACTGCTATAACTAATTATTTAAACGGGCCAAGTGTAAAACACTCAACGGCTACATTACAATTAAGCGATATATTACAGCAAAAGTTTATTGCATGTTTTTTATGGAATCCGTTGGAAGCCTGGGCTGATGAACGCCGCTATCAATACAGTGCAACTGTTTTTCAGGGCTTTACCAAACCGGGAACTTTGTATCCGGATAATGCCGGGAAACAAGTTTATGTTGTAAGGCCTCGCTATAACTCAGAATATATCTGGAATGTACCGGCATTACAATCATTTGGGGCTACAGCGCCAGATTATCATACAACTAAGCCATGGTTTATTTTACCATAACTTTTAACTGAAATTATAATGAAAAAAATAACATACATATTTCTCGGATTACTTATGGCAGTAGTGGCCGGCTGTAAAAAGAGTGTAATTACCCAATATGGTGATGTTGCTACAGGTACAAGTATCAAATTTTTACATACTGCGCCCGGTACGCCAGCAGTTGATGGTTATATCAATGGCACAAAAATAACTGCGTCGCAGTCTGTATCTGTTACAGACAACTCATTGGCCACTTCAATAACAACTGGCATAATATATAATTATCTGGGTTCTACTACGGCTTATCTGGGGCTTTTTCCCGGCAGTAATTACTCTGCCGTTCCATCGGGTAGCACAGCTATTAAGGTTGTTAGTTCTACAAATACACCAGTACTTACAAGTACACAAACAACAGCCCCTGGCACTGTAATAGGCAGTGCCACACAAAGTACTGTAGATGGTTCCTATTATTCTGTGTTTACCATCGGTTTGCCGGGTTCAGCAACAACACCAACAGGTATTAAGTTAATTGAAGATAAGTTTACACAAACAGACGCAACAAAAGCGTATGTACGTTTTGCAAATATGATACCGAATGCAACATCCGGAATTGATTTAGCATCAACAGTAACCTTGTCTGGCGCAACTTCTGCAACTACAACTACATTAGTTACAAACCTGGCTTACAGTAATGCCAGTGATTTTGTTGCGGTGCCGGTTAATTCTTCAGGTTTGGCAAGTTATACTTTCCAGATGTATTTAACAGGTACTACTACAAAAGTAGGTTCCGTATCAGGAACAGCTTCCTTAGCACCTGGCCGTTACTATACTATCGTTGGCCGCGGACTTGCTGTAGATTATAAAGTGCCAAATACAAGCATTACACTTAAAGCTTCTACCAGGCCTACAGCAGTAACAGATGCAACACGATTATATCCGGAAATTTATTTTAATCCCGCAGGTATTGTTTATTATACTAACAAATAGAATTTTCACTTATAAAAGAAGCATCCTGAATTTCCAGGATGCTTCTTTTATCCTATAAAAACTTGTAACCCAAACTTAAGTGCCAAACGTTTTGCCTTTGGCCGTAGGCAGGGTTAATTTCTGTTAGGCCACCTTCATACCGTAAATCAACTGAAAAATTTAAAATATCAATACCTGCACCGGCTTGATAACCTAATGTACTGTTTCGATAATTGCCGAAATCCTGGTAAGCATTTTTAATATTTTGAGAAAGGTTCTGATCGTTATTCAAAACATAAGAATACATCGGGCCGGCCATCAACCTAAAATTAAGCTTACTCAAACCAAAAGATTGCCCTAATAAAAGAGGAACGTTTAAAGTCGTAAAACGAACTTTTCCACTTTCGGTAACAGTTTGATTTGAATGGTTGTACTGAAAATTAAAATTACTGCCCGAACTGCCTAAATACACTTCTGGCTGTACATAAAAACCTTTTCCAATACGCGTCCACAAACCGATCTGATAACCGGGAAGTTCAGAAGCATTAATCTGCCCATTATTTACGCTTAAATGCGAAAAATTAACACCGCCTTTTACACCAAGGCTAAACTGTGCTTTTGCACTAAAACTTAATGCCGCAACAAGGACGGTAAAAAAATACTTTTTCATGTTCATTTTTTTAGATTTGATTAAAATCGGTTTATAAGGTTTAGTAATTATGGATAGAACATTCGAAAATTGCCCATACTGTTTTTAAACGCCTAAAATTTGTATTAGGTTTGAATAAAAAAACAAATGGCAGAAATTACCATCAGCAATAAAGATTGGGAACGTGTTAAAATTAAAGTTCAGCGAAAATATAACCGGTTAACAGACGAACAACTGCAATATACTGAAGGGAACGAAGAGGACTTGATCAGCCGGATTATGGAACTGGTTAACCGCGACCGGGAATACGTAGTTTTTACTTTAAAAAAAGCACTGGTTAATATTGATAATAATCGGTTGTAACGCAGTTTTTTTGTAAAGTTATAAATCATTTCTTTTTAACTTTATAGTTTAGATTTTTAATTTTATGAGAAAGGGCAGTGCGCTGTTTAGCAAGCATAAAAAACTGGTTTTAGGGACCGGGTTATTTTTATTGGCTGTAACAGGATGGGGTTTTCAGGACGATCTTTTTCAGGTGGCCAAAAACCTGGATATTTTTGCTACCGTTTACAAAGAAGTAAACATCAATTATGTGGACGACATCAACTCCACCAAACTAATTAAAAGAGGTTTGGATGCGATGATGGAAAGCCTCGATCCCTATACCGAATTTGTTCCCGAATCTGAGATTGAAGATTACAAATTGCATTACATTAGCACACAATATGGCGGTATTGGTGCAGGCGTTTACAACCGCGATAAAAAAGTAATTATTTCGCAATTATTTGAAGGTTATCCGGCACAGAAAGCAGATGTGCGGGTAGGCGACCAGGTTTTAAAAATTAATGATGTTGACCTTGCCGGAAAATCCGGCGATGAAGTAAGTGCTTTACTAAAAGGTGCGAAAGGCGGCGTAGTAAAACTACTGCTTAAACGGGAGGACGTAGCACAGCCTATCGTTAAAAACCTGTTGCGCGAAGAGATTAAACAACCTAATGTTTCTTATCATGGGATGCTGAAAGGCGGGATCGGTTATATTAAATTAGACAAGTTCCTGGAAAATTCTGGCCAGGAAGTGCAGGATGCTTTACTTGATATTAAAAAGAACAACCCGAAAGGCATTGTATTGGATTTGCGTTATAATGGTGGCGGTATTTTACAGGAAGCTGTTAAAATTGTCAACTTTTTTGTGCCAAAAGGAGTAGAGGTTGTTTCGCAAAAAGGTAAAGTAAAAGAAAAGAACAATGTTTACCATACGCAAAATGCACCTATCGAAACAGAGTTACCGCTGGTGGTATTGGTAAACAGCCGTTCTGCTTCTGCCTCAGAAATTGTTGCCGGTGCTTTACAGGACCTTGACCGGGCTGTAATTGTTGGACAGCGTAGCTACGGCAAAGGTTTGGTGCAGCAAACTTTTAGTATGCCTTACAACAGTCTGGTTAAAATTACCATTTCTAAATATTATGTTCCTTCAGGGAGATGTATCCAGGCCTTAGATTATACGCACCGTAAAGAAGACGGAACAGTTGTAAAAGTTGCAGATTCCCTCATTCACGAATTTAAAACGAAAAACGGACGGTCAGTTTTTGATGGCAGCGGTATTTACCCTGATGTGGTAGTAAAGCAAGAACCCATCGCCAATATTACCAAATCACTCATTACCAAAATGCTGGTTTTCAATTATGCCAATACTTATCGCAATACGCATAACCAGTTGCCAACCCCTGATAATTTTAATATAAGCGATACAGATTACAGTGAATTTGTTAAATACCTTTCGGGCAAGGATTACAGCTACAGCACGCAAACAGAACGGTTGCTTGCAGATTTAAAAACGGTTGCCGAGCATGAAAAGCAGCTGACAGAAATAAAACCTGAATACGACGCATTAAAAAACAAACTTGCAATAAGCAAAAAAAATGATTTGAGCCAGCATCAGGCAGAGATCAAACAAATTCTGGAAAGCGAATTGGTAACGCGATTTTATTACGAAAAAGGCCGGATAGAAGACAGCTTTAAGTACGATAAGGAATTGGCTGCTGCAACACAAGTTATCCAGAACAAACCGGAATTAGCATCTATTTTAAAAGGCGAAGGCAACTACAAAGTGATTGGAAAACCCATTGCTGCCCTCGCTGCAAAAAAAGCAGATAATGATAACTGATAGATTTATTTAACCACTTTAAGAATAGCTTTTCCCCATAATTTACCTAATGCTTCTGCGCCTGCGGCATTTGGGTGAAGATAAAAAATACCTTGCTGCCCTTTTTCATGCTGCATCAATTCTTCGTGGTGCTTTTTAAAATACTTAAAGCCTTTTTTATCGCCTAAAAATACTTGCCTGGGGTAAGTTTTTGCATAGCTTTTAACCAGCTTATTGATTTCCGGAAAATAGCTTTGTAAGCGTTTTAAACCTTCTGCCAGGTATTCTGAGTGGTTATAAGTGTTCTCGCTGTACCAAAGCGGATGGTGAAAAATAATACGGCACTTCGGGAAATCTTTTAAAAGCTGATCGGCAATGGTTTTTAAGTTTTTGTAATAGTTTTCCGGAGAAACGGGTGCGCCATGCGGCCCATGTATTGCGCTATCATTTGTTCCGAGAATAATTGAAAAAACAAGCAAAGCATTCGGATTATTAAAACTTCGGGCAGCATCTTCAACTTTGCTGAAAACGCTATGGGTTTCAGGCAAAAAATCTACTGTAGTAAAACCACTAACACCTTGATTAGAGAAATTTACCTCGCCAATTGGCTGCTGTTCCTGCAAAAACTTAGTGGCAAAAACAGGCGGCGCCATCGTTTTAAAATCTTTTAGTCCGGCGCCATGCGTAATGCTGTTGCCAATAAAAACCAGGTTTAAATTAATTTTATCCTGCTGCTGGGCATATAAAAAAGGGTGGTAAAAGAAGCATGAAAAAAGCAGGAGTAATTTTGCAATGTTTCTTTTACCGGCTATTTTTTGTTGGGTTAAGGTTTCCATATCCAATTCATATTCTGAAACATAAATGCCCATTTATCCGCTTCCTGATTAATTACCTGGGCGGTAGACCGGCCTGCACCATGCCCGGCTTTAGTTTCAATCCGTATTAAAACCGGCGCTTTTCCTTGCTGAACTTCCTGCAAACGGGCAGCAAATTTAAAAGAATGTGCAGGAACAACACGGTCATCATGATCTGCCGTGGTAACCATTGTTGCCGGGTAATCAGCAGGTTTTAAAGCATGGTAAGGCGAATATTTGTACAAATAATCAAACATTTCTTTAGAATCTTCCGCTGTGCCATAATCATAAGCCCAGCCAGCACCGGCGGTAAATTTGATGTAACGCAACATATCCATCACGCCAACGGCCGGAAATGCTACTTTGCATAGATCCGGCCGCTGGGTCATCGTTGCACCAACTAATAAACCACCGTTTGAACCTCCGGAAATAGCAAGAAAATCCTTTGAAGTATATTTATGTTGAATGAGATATTCTGCAGCAGCAATAAAGTCATCAAAAACGTTCTGCTTTTTTAGTTTTGTTCCGGCTAAATGCCAGTTTTCTCCGTACTCGCCTCCGCCGCGTAAATTTGGCACCGCATAAATGCCGCCTTGTTCCAATAAAATCAGGTTAGAAGTGCTAAACGCAGGCGTTAAACTCACCCCAAAACCGCCGTACGCATAAAGCAACGCCGGATTTTTGCCATTAAAAACAGTACCTTTTTTATAAGTGATAATCATCGGGATCTTGGTTCCATCTTTAGAAGGATAAAAAACCTGTTTCGATTCATATTTCTCCGGATCAAAACTAACGCCTGATTTCTTATAAACCTCAGACTTCCCGGTAGTGAGGTCATACTTAAAAATAGTTGGCGGATAAACGTAGGAAGTAAACGTATAATATGTTTCTTTTTCTTCTTTTTTAGCGCTAAAACCATCGGCGCTCCCAACTGAAGGCAATTGGATGTTGTGTTCCATTTTACCCTCATAATTGTATTGCTGGATAAAAGAAGTTGCATCTTTTAAATACTTTGCAAAAATCTTTCCGCCTCCGGTAGAAACGTCTAATACGTTTTGTGTTTCAGGGATTAGGTCTTTCCAGTTCTTTGAATCAGGATTAGCGGCATCAACCGTAACTAATTTAAAGTTGGGCGCTTTTAAGTTGGTGAAGATGTAAAATTTACTGCCTGCATTATCAATAACCTGCTGCTGGCTATCAAAATTATTAACAATGTTAACGATGCCTGAACCGGGTTTCGTTAAATCCTGAAAGTACAATTCATTTCCGGTAGTGCTGTTGGCTGCGGTAACCACCAAAAAATGTTCATCTTCCGTTAAATAAGCACCAATATATCTGCGCGGTGTTTTTTCTCCGCCAAAAACCAACTGATCTGTGTTTTGAGGAGAATTGAGTTTATGATAAAAAAGTTTGTGGTATTGCGTTAATCCGGCTAACTGGCTGCCTTGTTTCGGCTTATCGTAACTGCTGTAATAAAAACCTTCATTGCCTTTCCAGGCCAATCCCGAGAATTTTACATCGGTCAGGGTATCGCCAATAATACTTTTATCAGCCGTTTTGATCACGATCACTTTGCGCCAATCAGAACCGCCTTCCGAAATCTGGTAAGCCGCCAGACTACCATCTTTACTAAAATTAATTCCGCCTAAAGAAGTGGTCCCATCCGCAGAAAAAGTGTTGGGGTCGAGAAAAACTTCCGGCTCGTTTTGATCCAGTTGCCGGTACAAAACCGACTGGCTTTGCAAACCATTGTTTTTGTAGAAGTACATGTATTTTCCCTCCTTAAAAGGAGCGCTATATTTTTCGTAATTCCACAGCTTTTCTAATTTTTGGCGGATGGCTTCGCGAAAAGGAATTTGCAACAGGTAATTTTGCGTTACCTTGTTTTCTTGCTGCACCCAGGCTTTGGTTTCGGCGGATTGATCATCTTCCAGCCATCGGTAAGGATCGGGCACTGCGGTTCCGAAGTAAGTATCCGTAACCGTTCCTTTTGCAGTTAGCGGGTAAGGCAAAGTTTTGATGTTCATTTTTTGTGCGTAAACCGGGCCGGATAGTAAAACGGCTGCGGCGAAATAAAGTATTTTTGGTTGCATTAGCAGAATACTGTTTTTACAAGATAAAAACTTTTTACCGGTAAAAGAAGCATCGGCACAATTTTTAGAAGCCTGCACTTTACTGTACTTTTGCCGATATGGCCCTTCGCAATAAAATTTATTTTGCTTCCGATTTTCATCTCGGTGTGCCCGATTATGCTTCTTCCCGTGAGCGGGAAGCTACGATTGTGTGCTGGCTGGAAACAATTGGTACAGATGCTGCTGAAATTTTTTTAATGGGCGATGTGTTCGATTTCTGGTTTGAATATAAAACCGTGGTGCCAAAAGGTTATGTCAGGTTTCTGGGGAAACTGGCAGAACTATCTGATGCAGGCGTAAAACTTTATTTTTTTAAAGGCAACCACGATATGTGGATGTTTGATTATTTAAAAAAGGAACTGGGCGCAACCATCATCAGCAATGAACTGGAAATTGAACGCAACGGTAAAAAGTTTTTCCTGCATCATGGCGATGGCTTAGGTCCTGGAGATCAGTTTTATAAATTGCTGAAATGGTTTTTCCGGAGTGAAGTTTGTCAGTGGTTATTTGCACGTTTGCATCCAAATCTTGGCGTAACAATTGCATCCAAATGGAGCCGGAAAAGCCGGATCATCAACGAAAAAGAAGAAGAATCGAAAATCGGACAACAGGAATGGCTGGTTACTTTTTGTAAAGAAGTATTAAAAACAAAGTTTTACGATTACATGGTTTTTGGCCACCGGCATTTACCATTGGATATTAAACTAAATCAAGGCAGCCGATATATCAATCTTGGCGAATGGGTTTATCATAAAACCTATGCTGTTTTTACCGGGGAAAAATTGGAGTTGAAGTATTTTGAGCGGCAGGAGGAAGCTTAAAAGCTTTCTTTTTGTATATCTGTATCAGCAGAAAAAATCTTGTTAAAAACCTGTATTTTTGCACGATAAAAGAAGCATCGTAAAATCAGGCTAAACCTGTAAAAGAAATTAGGGATCGTTGCTTCCACTTCAAAAAATAATATGTTAGATAAATTAGAGGCGATTAAACAACGCTGGCAAAATGTAGAATCGGAGTTGAGCAACCCGGAAGTAACGAAAGATATGAAGCGTTATGCACAGCTCAACCGCGAATATAAAGAACTGGGCAAAGTGGTAGATGAATATCATATTTACTACAACGTAATGAGCAATATTGAAACTAACAAGGAGATTTTGGCCAATGAGAAGGACGAAGATTTTAAGGAGATGGCCAAAGCCGAGCTGGAAGAACTTTTACTGCAACAGGAAGCATTGGAATCAAAAATCAGGTTAATGCTGATACCGAAAGACCCGGAAGATTCTAAAAATGCAATCCTGGAAATTCGTGGCGGAACAGGTGGCGATGAAGCTGCCCTTTTTGCCGGAGATTTATTCAGGATGTACACCCGCTTTTTCGAGAAAAAAGGCTGGCAGTACAATATTGCTGATGTTACCGAAGGTACGGCAGGCGGTTATAAAGAAGTAATTATAGAAGTAAACGGCGAAGATGCTTATGGTTTGCTGAAATACGAATCGGGCGTACACCGCGTGCAGCGTGTACCGGATACCGAAACGCAAGGGCGTGTGCATACTTCGGCGGCATCCATTGCAGTTTTACCTGAAGTAGAAGAAGTAGATTTTTACCTGAATCCGGCAGATGTGGAACTGCAAACGTCCCGTTCTGGCGGTGCTGGCGGACAAAACGTAAACAAGGTAGAAACCAAAGTACAGTTAACGCATAAACCAACCGGAATGGTAGTAGTATGCCAGATTGAGCGGTCGCAGTTAGGCAACCGTTTACGCGCTATGGAGATGCTGCGAAGCAAATTATACGACATCGAATTGCAGAAACATAACGGTGATATTGCAGCCAAACGGAAAACAATGGTTTCTACCGGAGATCGTTCAGCTAAAATCCGGACTTATAATTATCCGCAGGGCCGGGTAACGGAACACCGTGTTGGATTAACTTTATACAACCTTCCAGCCATTATGGATGGTGATATTCAGGAGATTATAGAAGCTTTGCAGTTTGCAGAAAACGCAGAAAAATTAAAAGAAGGCTCTATTGCATAATTTTTTTTAGAAAGCATTGTATAAATCAAAATCAAAGCTATATTTGCATCCTCAAACGGAGTGGTAGTTCAGCTGGTTAGAATGCCTGCCTGTCACGCAGGAGGTCGCGGGTTCGAGTCCCGTCCATTCCGCTGAAAACAATGTCAAAATTGCCTAAAAGCCTGTAAATAATTGATTTACAGGCTTTTTTGTTTAGCCGAAAACACCAAAATATGCATGTTTTAGCATAAAAAAGGTGAGCAATTCGGTGAGCATATTAGAGCTAAAAAGATGCTCACCAGAAACACCATAAGTAAGTGATTTAGAAGATGTTAACCGAGTGAACATCTTGATTGCAAGTGATGGAATAATCAATTTTGTTTCACTATTTAATTCATTTGTAATGAGAACTAACATCAATTTGCTTTTTTATTTAAAGAAGCGCTCTACCTACAGAAATGGTCCAGTAGCCATTTATCTGCGGTTTACCGTTGACGGCCAAAGAGCTGAAGGCTCAACCGGTAAAACTTGCGACCCTTCCCGCTGGAATACACAAACAGGCCGTGCCATCGGCACCAAAGAAGACGTTCGTACCCTCAACGCTTATCTCGACACCTTGCAGGCCAAGGCCCAGGAATTTCATCGCTGGATGACAGCTAATGACGAAATGGTCACCGCTGAAAGCCTGAAGAATCGCTTTATTGGTAAAACAGAAAAGGTTGGCACCTTGGTTACCGTTTTTAAAGACCATAACCAAAAGATGCGGAGCTTGGTAGGCCAGGAATTTAAAAAGAGTACATTGCAGCGTTATGAAACAGCGTTAATGCATACCAAAGATTTTATGCAATTGCAATACAACGTTTCAGATGTGCCCATTCTACCAAAAAAGTTAAAGCCTGGTAAATACTTGATTTACCGGGCTTCTTTATAATCTCTAAAAGACACGAACCTTGCCTTTTGAAAATTCAAGAACCCCTAATTAGCAAAATGAAGCGGTTTTTGAATTTCGGTTCAATAGAAATCATTCAAAATATGCCAAATCTCATTGCGTCTTTTGTATCGTCTTTTTTTCTGAAAAAAAGACGCTTTTTACTTTGCAATCAATTGAACATGAGTTACTTATTGGGAATTGCTATTCTTTTATAAATAAATCCATTTTATCGCTTATAATCATTCATTTACAATATAGCTTATTCAGATATTGAAGTTGTTTAAACTTTTAGGCTTCGTTTAAATAGTTACAAGGCCCTTCGATAGGTTCAGGATGGTACCCATGCTTCTTTTACCGGATAAAAATTGGTGTTTGCCTGCATTTAAATAATCAAAAAAACAATGGTCAACATTTTTAGGTGATAAAAGAAGCATCAGCCTAAAAATCAAAAATCCAAGGGCCAGCATTTTTAGGCGATAAAAGAAGCATCGACCCAAAAATCAAAACCTGAGCATTAAGGCCTGTTTAAAATTTATTCCACAATTTTTTGTATGCTTCTTTTTTTGGCTAAAGCCGCTGCCTGTGTTTCTACCACCCACGGCCTAAAGGCCGTGGCAATTTTAAAGCGTAGTTTTTACGACAACCTTTGTTTACCAATGCTGGATTGCCTTGTGCAGACAGGACGTCCGGGCCATGTTTTAATTGGCCGTTTCCACGGCCTTCAGGCCGTGGACAAAGGATAACCGGCAACGGGCTTTAGCCAAAAAACCAAAACCACCAAATATTTAAAAAAATCATGGCATAAAAGGGGCATCAAACAAAAGGAGAAAATTTAAACAGGCCCTAACATTTTTGAGGTGATAAAAGAAACATCAACTACAGAAATTAAAAACCAGCGGTTAATATTTTTAAGCGATAAAAGAAGTATCAACCCAAAAAAAAAGGGGGGGAGAAAAAAAGTTTAAACAACTTCATTATCTCCTTTTTTACCATGCACTATTTTGATTTTAAATCGCTGCTTTTGAGATTTAGCGACATTTAAAAAATTGTTATGTTAGAAAAAAGCTTCGGTTTGTTTTATTTAAAGCAGGCAAAAAATCAAAAAGAACAAAGATGGTATGTGTACCTGCATATTGCAGTAGGCGGTGACCACCGGGAGGTATCTATTAAAAGGCAGTGGATTCCTTGCCAATGGAATTCAAAAACAGGAAGAGCATCGGAAATTAACGAGGGGGTTCTTTGTTCATGGTATTCTTTTGACCCATAAACCTTCCCATTTCGATACCTTTAAATACAAATATCGTCATTACAGACTCCAATTCTTTTAATTCAGTAGTCGTTGATTGTTAAGAAAACCAATATGGGTTAAATCATTTAGTAAGCAGCTTAAACAAGGAGTAACAAATTACATAAATGATGATTTTATTGCCGAGGATGCGGAAGTTAAAGACTGGAAAATAATCCGAAAGA
>NZ_WPIK01000015.1 GCF_009754915.1 Mucilaginibacter arboris
TATAAAGTTTAAAAGATTGGATTACAAATCATTACTATTAGATTCTGGGAAGAACTAATGTCTATACAAGTTCGATGTCCATTGTATTTATTAAGCCATTTTTAAAAGTGTAAACATGCTTCACCGTACCATCAAATATGGATTTTCCTTGTAAGTCTTTTACTTTTTGATGAACTTCAACTTCTAAACTTCCGTTCTGTCTTTCATTAAATCCAACTGGTTCAACATTTGGATTTATCTCCTTCCATTGTCTTGTCCAATATTCTTTTATTTCATCGTGTCCACTTATGTAGCCACCTTCCCAAGCTTTTGACCATTGCACATCTGGTTGCATGGTTGAAAGTGCTTCATCAATATCTCTTTTGTTGAAAGCAGCATAAGCTTTTTTAATTAAATCTTGGAATTGAATTGTCATAATTTATTTTTTAGATGCTGGATTGAAAATCTAAAGTTCAAAAGACCGGATTGCAAATCCGGACTGGTAGAGAGTTAGGACTAGTAGTTATGCTATTTTTTACTTCTTTTATTTATTTTCCTTTTATTCTTTACATATTCTTCAAATTCATTTTGGACATAATTATTCAATTTATTATATCCCTGCCAAAATGCGTCTGTTCGAGTTTCAAATAATTCATTTATTAAAAAGTTGTTTTTATTATCTGCTTTTATTTTTTCATTAAAGTCATTCAAAACTAAAAATCCTTTTTCATCGGTAGTTGCGATAACACCACATACAATGTTAATGTAATAGCTTCTTTCTTCTTTTTCGAAAAGCACTTTAATTCGAGGATTAACTTTTGCGGCATCTATTTTTTTAGTTACTTTTTTTATTAAATAATACGTTTCATTGATTGGGTCTTCAATTGGCCTACCCCAACTATCTCTAGAATAAGGAAACTGAACTCTTGATATTTGTATTCTTATTTCTTTTCTACCATTCCCTAAATCTTTGGTAAACTCATAATCGCAATAATTAATTAATATTTTTGACTCTAACTCATAATACTCATATTCAGTGGTGAAAGTTATTTGAAAGGTATCATCTATCTGAATAATGTATATAGGCGAAAGAATATCTAAATCTTTTAATATATTTTCTATATTTTCAATATCCTCTATTCTGTTTAAAATTATTGTTAGTGAAGTTTCAATCATTTTTAAATATTTTGTTAACACAATATAATAGAAGTATTATCACAATTAATTTATAGTTCGAAGATTTTTGATAAAACACGTGCTTCTGTTAAAGGTTCAGTATAATCTATTTTTATTAATCTTATATTAATCGCTAAACATAATTCTCTCTTTAGTTTATCTCTTTCTTGTAAATTTTCTAATGCTTGTTTTCCACCCCAAGTATCTACAGGATGAAAATGTTGTTGTCCCTGGTATTCAAATCCAATGGAAAGTTTTGGAATAAAAATATCTAATTCTAATCTTTCTAGCCACGAAGGTCTGTAGTGCCTAATTATGTCATTGTTAGGAAATAATTTCTTTATAATGTTGTATAACATGCTTTCACTTATCCAACTTTCACCTATTTTTTTAAATCCAAATTCCTCCCTTGTAATATTTTCCACATATTTATTAATTGCTTTATTTACCATTCCGTATTCAAAGCTGTCATAAAGATCATCATCTTCGTTATTTTTTACTTGGATTGTGCCTGAACCTGTTAGGCTTTTTATCAATTCAATCAAGTCTTGTGGGCATTTATCTTCTAAAATTTCAACACCTTGAATACCTAATTTAGATTTTGTTTGTTGTATATACCAACCAAAGTATTGTTTAAAGTTACCCCCATACATGTCATGACACCATCTTAGACTTGGTGTTGATAAGTTACATTTATGACACAAATTAGGTTTATACTTGAACACTGAATCGTAAGAAATTCTATTTTAGTTAGCTTGGTAATATAATTCGAAAAGGATTGTTCGAAATTCCAATTTGATTTAATAAAGCCATCATCTATAGTCTTATTTATAATTAAGAAATTATCAATACTTATTTTGCAACAACTACAAAAGAAATGCTCTTTGTCCTTTATGTTAGAAAATGTAATAAATACTCCATAATGATTTGGATAATGAACTTTGGAATAGGGTAAGTTCTCTAAAGTAGTTGGCGAGTTTAAAGAAACGTCTGGTAATTCTAATATCTTTTGCGTAATTCGTCTTGTTGATTTAGATGTTTTCATTTTGATAATTTTTCCCTTACTTTTTCACTAAAACCCTCTTCATACTTCGATAAGCCAAAGCCGTACTCACCAAAATCAAAATAGCACCCACAAAAAACGGGGCGCCGGGAAACAAAAAAAGTCAAGCAGTATCTACCTAAAATTCCCCAAAATCCTTTCCCGATCTTCATTTTCCTTGTCGTTCTTGGGATAAATTTCAATAAAAGTAATTTTTTCTTCTGTTTAAAAGTACGCGTAAACCAATCGTAGACCAGAGTTTACACCTCGGCCTTTCAAAGCTTTACAAGCTATCTTTTTTACTTTAATGATACAAGTTTCCAAACCTAAATTATCAATACGGAAACTGAAAGGCGACCTTTCATCCGGCTTGAGTTCCAATACTGTTTTTACTATGGCTAAATCATCGTGCAGCGTTCTGTATTTTTTTAAAAGAGTTTTCATGTCCTTTTGAAACTCGTCGAGTTCATTAAAGGTCATTGTTGTTCAAAGTCCTCTCCGTAATTTCTTACTGTATAAGGAGTTTCTCTGTAAAAAGCCAGTTCGTAATTAATCTCTTCTCCTTCTTTGGAAGCCAGCCAGGGCAAATCCTGATGCGAATAAGCACTAATAGCTGCCGCCGACCAATCGCTCATTTGCTCAATTACACGGTCGATAACTTCCTTTTCACTTGCTTTCAGTTCTGTTAAATCCGCTTTTTCAAGTGGTAAATAACGCGTTTGCGGATAGCCGTGATAATCGGTTTTAACCCTTTGCAACTTCCGCTGATCGATCATCTGGTTGATGATCCAATCAAACTTTTGAGGAACAGGCCCGTAAGGTAATTTGCGATAACTGGCACCTGTTAAATGTTCCTCATACAACTCGTAATAATTAAAATCTGAAAAGTAAAGCAACTTATAAAGCACAGTTTCGCCAACGTTTGGTTTTCCGGCACAACGTTCCAAAATATATAAGATCACATTTTTGAACTTATTAATTTGTAAGGTAGGAACAGAAACACGTTCCGAAGCTTTTTTTGACTTTGTTTCTATGTGGCCTGCAATATCCTGGTTAACCGTAAAATCTTCAGACATAAAATCATCCAAAGAAAAATTTAAAATCATGGCTAACTGCTGCAATTCCAACACATCAACACTTCTGTTTCCTAATTCTATCTGCGCCAAAGACGGCCGCGATATTTTAACACTTTTAGCTAAATCTTCCTGCGACAAACCTTTTGTTTTACGGATTGCTGTTATCCGTTGTCCAATTTGCTTTTGTGATAATTTTGTGCTCATTACTGTTTTGAAGTAGAATTTCTTTAAACAAAAATAACGATTGTTTTAAAATAGAACAATTATTTGTTTTATTTTTGGTGGAATTATGGAAGACCCTTGTTTGTGAAGACCGTTTTTATATTGAATAACTCAAAGAAGCGCTTACTCATATAAAATTGCATGACTAAAAAATTATGAATGCTTCTTTTATCAAGGAAATTTTATAATGGGATTAAAAATCCCAAGTTCAAAAGACCGGATTGCAAATCCGGACTATCAGAGTTACAAATCCGAACTAGCAGATAAATTTAGATAGTATGCTTCTTTTATCAGGTAAAACTTTACTTTTTAAAATCAAAGTTTAATAGAAAGTTGCACTTGTCCGCCTAAACCAATTTCAACTATCTTTTGAAGTGTTGAAATGCGTACTTCTTTCACATTGTTTTCAATTTTGGAGATGTAAGATTTTGTTGTACCAACTTTTGCTGCAAGTTCTTCCTGCGTTAAACCCTTTTCAAGTCTGGCTTCAAGCAGTAAAACACCAATTTTAAAATTTTCATATCCTGAATCCAGTTCATCACGTTTTGGAGTTCCTGATTTACCATAGTGTTTATCTTTAAACTCCTCAAGCGTTGTCAGGTTATCTTTTTTCGTTTTCATATTCTTCCTTTATTTTTAAGGCTTTTTCAATTTCTTGTTTTGGTGTTTTTTGTGTTTTCTTTTGAAACCCGTTTGCTAAAACCACTAATTGTCCATGATCGAAAAAGCAAAAGATGCGAAATATGTCGTTTCCTTGTTGAATACGTATTTCAAAAAGTCCTTCGGTATTTTCTATATGCTTTAAATAAGTTTCAGGAACTCTTGAAACTTCCTCTATCAGCTCAAAAGTCCAGATAATTTTCGCCTTTACTTTTTCGCGTTGCTGCACAAAAAACTGCTCGAAATAATTTTTATAGAAAATTATGGTTCGTTCTTTCTGTTTTTTGTCCACATGTAAAGATATGAAAAGTGGCTCTAAAGTGAAACTTAATTTTGAAAAAATATTAGTTTTTAATTGAAGCTGATTGGCTTATACAGATTTATAAATAATATACGAATGCTTCTTTTATCAAGTAAATTTATGATTAGATTAAAAATCTAAAGCTCAAAAGTCCGAATTACAAATCCGGACTAGTAGAATTAAAAATCCCAAGTTCAAAAGACCGGATTGCAAATCCGGACTAGTGGAAAACCACCTTCCAAGCTTTGACCATTGTACGTTTGGTTGCATGGTTGAAAGTGCTTTGTCAATGTTTCTTTCTTTAAAAGCAGTATAAGCTTTTTTGATTAAATCTGTAAATTGAGTTGTCATGGTTTTTTTTAAAAGGATTGAAAATCCAAAGTTTAAGAGACAGATTACAAATCGGGACTAGTAGAATTTAAACATATAGCCAAGACTGCAGCAATATTTCTATCGAACGAAGTCAGTTTGTATAATAAGTTGTCCAATTATCAAATAAGTTTCGATACGCTTTTGCTCTAGTAGTTTTATCCTCACAATGAAAGTATTCATAAAAATAATGAGGATCATCAACTAAATTTTTTTCAGACCAATGGGAAAATGAAATATACAGGCTTCCATCTCCAATTTTAAACCCGTGAATGGCAGGCAAATTGGAATACGGTTTTAATGTTAATTCAGTAGCAATATTTGCAAGCAAATCTTTTTTTTCTTCAATAAAATATTCAATTTGATCTTTAGCTGATTCGGCCTCTTTAATCCACTTTGAAGGTATTGTCATGCTATTTTCTTTTATATAATCAGAATCAAGAATATATAGTCTAATTTTCCAGTCATGAGGATGTACAGAAAAAAGCCATGCTTGTATTTGAGGCCATGCAGAATAGAGCGTTAAACCAATAACATCTAATGTTTTTTCTCTTTTATTGTCTATTGAGGCAAGTATGCTGTTCAAATTAGGATAAACTTGAAGAATGCCGTTTTCAATGATTTGTGAATTACTTTCTCTATTGAACTTATCTAATTTCTTCGATAATTCCTTAATGGCATTTTTTAATTCACTTATAATTGATATTAACAATACTGTAGTAAGTGCAACAATATCATAAATCGTACTTTGATCAAAAATTCCATTACGTACAAGCCAATTTTTTACAGGGCTAATAGTCCAGCCAACTAAAACAAGTGCTGAAATGATAATCAATGTTATTTCACCATATCTCCAAACTTTTTTTATTATATCAGGTATATCAGGTTTTGGAAGTTTCATGTTTAAGAATTAAAAAAGGTATTTAACTTTTTATAATCTATTTTATTAATTCGGTCTAATGCTTTATTATATATATTGTCAACAGTAAATAAATCTTTAAAATTTGGTTCTTCTGAAATTCTATAATAAAAAAAATTTTCCTTTTCTAAAAAATTAAGTATAAAATAATTATTCAAGAACTGATCATATATTATCGCATCGTACATTAAGTCAAAATAATTATCTCTATTTAATTGATTATTCATGTTTCTTATATATCCAGAGCCTATTGATAATATATGAAACTTTAAATCTAATTTTTTTAAGCTTCTTATAAAGTACATAGTTGGGTCGTAAGCAAAAAAACCGGCATCAATAAATTGATCGGATAATTTATGTATTTTATAAGCTTTCATTATTCTATAGTCAGAGCATATAGCTTTAATTATATCAGAGATAAGAATATTATCACAATTAAATGGTGAATTAATACCGAAATGAGATAATTCTCTTTCAGTTAAATCGTATACTGGCAAAGAAACTTTTGAAGAAATATCGCCGAAATATTTATTTTCTAATTTTATTGTTATCCAATTAAAAAATTCATCAAATATTCGCCCAATATTGTTACTTGTCAATATTGGTTTGATAAACTCGGAGACTACATCAGAAATTTCTATTCCTAAGGCAAGGAATATTGCGATTACTCCACCAATAGATGTTCCCGTGTAAACACCAAAGGTATCCCGAAAGCTGTAACTTTTTTCCTTTTCTAGTTCTGAAATAATAGCGATTTGATAAATACCTTTTATTCCACCAGCGTCAAGAGCTAGTATTTTCATTTATAATTTAATCTAATTTGTAGTTACTATAAATTAATTGGGATTATGGTCGTTTAATTGCTCCCAACTCACAAATACATGCACCGTTTAGCACATGTCTTAAAAGATTAATAAATTCTAGTAAACAAAATCTTAATAGTTGAAGATAGCATAATTTACTATTAATCAATTAATGAAAAAACAATAATATCGTTTTGAAGCTAACAACAATACAAAAGGCGTACTTCATTTTTTGTAGGGTAAATTGGTAATGTAAAATATGTCTTTTTTGGTCAAAATATTTATCGATAAATATTTGATATTTAAAAATTATCAATTTAAAATTTCGCAGCGTTTCTCAAACCTCCTTCTTCACCAAAACCCTTTTCATACTCCGATAAGCCAACTCAGTACTAACCAAAATCAAAATAGCACCAACAAAAAACGGCGCACCAGGATTAAAAAACGCTACCCGTGTGTAGGGCAAGGCAGGCTCTTGGACAGGTTAGCATTTGTGCGGTGGGTTTGTGTGCCTGCCCATGTGCCTGCCTTGCAGCCTTGCTTGTTAGGGTGGTCAAGTTAAAAGATTTGTCTATAGGTATCAATTTTACAAATTAAATGACTGCAAATGTTCGAAATCTAATCTGCACCCAATTCCTTAACTGTCAGGTTAGTGATTGACAATCAATGTGAATGACATACACTATTTGTCAGCAACCGTGTTTTTTATTTTTGATACACTTGATGTTAATGCCCAAAAAATCCACATGCAAAAATTTAAAATAAGGGCAGCTATTGGCGCAAAAAATGAAATCATAAATACAATAGCGTTTAACAAAGTTCCTACATATAGCCCTTGACTTATGCTCTTAACTGTTTCCTCGGATATATTTTTTAAAAGCAGAATTCCGTTGCTACTTTTTACAGCATGCATGAACAAAATAGAGGTTAGCGTTACCAATAAACAATATCCTGTGTAAAATAGAATGGCTACTTTTTGTGCGTTTGTAAGTAAGAATTCGCCTACCGTTCTTGTGGGGAATGGAACAAAGGCTATAATTAGCAACAATAAGCCATTTATGATAATTAATTTGTTGTTTGTAGTGCGAAGCAGTTTAAATATTTGATGATGAGCCATCCACATAAGCAGTACAACAGCAAACGAGTTAACGTATGCAAATACCTTTGTCCACGAACCCAACAAATAAACCAGAAGCTCCGAATTAGACGTTGTTAGTAATGGATGATGTGTTTCAATGGCTGAAACATCAATTCCTAATTCAATAGACAAAAGCGTAATGACTACGGCAAAGATGCCATCGCTAAAAGTCTCAATGCGTGCAGTATCTTTTTCCATTAATAGTTTTTAAACACCCCTTCTCAGTTAATCAGTTAAAGGACTGCCTAAACCCCAACGGCGAAAGAGCCGTTTTTGTCTTGAACAACTTGCTGAAGGACTGCAAGTGTTCAAAGCCTAACTCATAGGCAATTTCACTAACTGTCAGGTTAGTGGTTGATAATTTCTCTTTAGCTTTTTCTATCAGCTTATCATGAATGTGTTGCTGTGTGTTTTGTCCTGTCAACATCCGCAATAAATTGCTTAAATACTTAGGCGAAAGATGTAGCTGTGCGGCAATGTTTTGAACAGTCGGTAAACCTCTGTTAATTAAATTATCGCTGTTGAAATAGTCAGTGAGTAAGCTTTCTAAAAGGGCAAGTATTTGGTGATTGCCCTTTTCCCGTGTGATGAATTGACGATTGTAAAAACGTTCAGCATAATTAAGCAAACTCTCAACTTGCGAAATGATAATTTGCTTGCTGAACTTGTCAATGTTGGAATTATATTCCTGCTGAATATTCAGGATGATGTTATTAATAATCGCTTCTTCCTTTGCAGAAAGGAACAGGGCTTCGTTTGCAGAATAATCCCAAAAATCATAACCCTTTATGGTTTTAGCTAACGATGTATTCCATATAAAATCAGGATGAATAAAAAGCACCCATCCTGATTGTTTCAATTCTACCTCTTTATTGTCAAGAGCAATGCTAAAAACCTGGTTCGGAGACATAAAAGACATGATGCCGTCATCAAAATCAAAGGGCTGTTGCCCGTATTTTACTTTGGCATTGGACATTCTTTTTATAGCAATACAATAAAAATCCAGCATCAGACTTTCCGGCTCATCAATGTGTAAATGATTTACAGTCTCAACGTCAATTACGCTAATTAACGGATGCTCCGGTCTAGGAAGTTGCCTGAACTGGTGAAACTCACTTATTGTTTTAAAACGCTTCATGCTTGCTTATCTTCTTTTCTTATTTCCAATATCAGCTTACCACGAACGTGCCACGTTTCACTTTCCCGATGCGCTTCAGCAACTTCTTCCAATGGATAAACCCTGCTGATAGTAACCTGTACCTTGCCTACATCAATTAATTGCGCAATTTGTTCCAGCCATTTCTGCTTCATTTGCGGTGCAACCAATTCACCTTTGGCGCCCTTTTTTGCAAGTGCTTTTGTAACGACATCGCTAAACGGAAAATCAATGTTCGTGCTTACCAAGATACCACCTTCCTTCAAAACCTTCAAAGACTTTAGCCGCTCATTGTCGTCGCGTAGGGGTGAGGCATCAAATACGACGTCTATGTCGTGCAACACTTCTTCAAACTGCTTATTTTTATAGTCAATCACTTCATCTGCTCCAAGGTCTTTTAGGTGTTCATGATTTTGTGCGGAAGCCGTTCCGATTGCATACGCACCTTTGCTTTTTGCAAATTGCAAAGCGAAACTTCCAACACCGCCTGCCGCACCATGAATGAGAATGCGCTGACCGGATTGTAACTTTCCGAGTTCAACAGCACCTGTCCACGCTACAAGTGCTGCCAAAGGCACACCGGCTGCTTGATTGAAACCAATGCTTTTAGGTTTGAGTGCGAATTGGCTTGCTTTAGCAGCAAGATATTCGGCATAGCTTCCATTGCTGCCTGGAAAGTTAGGAACGCCGTATACTTCATCGCCTTTTTTGAAGTCTTTTACATCGCTGCCAACTTTTTCTACGATGCCCGCTGCATCCCAGCCTAACGTCATAGGCAGTGTTAACAAGGGGCGCAGAAAGTCATTGCCGCCATTACGAATTACCCAATCTACAGGGTTCACGCCACTGGCATACACCTTCACCAAAATCTCATCAGGTGCGGGAACAGGGCGTTCTACCTGTTCTAATTTCAATACTTCCGGTCCGCCAAATTCATTAATTCTGATTGCTTTCATCATATTTCTTTTAATGATACAAAGTTCAGCAACAGTTCATAAATAGATTTAGTCAAAACGCCTTTTAGTTTAGTCAAAATGCCGAAGTTCGTTTGCCGGTTGTAGGCTGTACCTCTGAATGATTGTTTGCCCGTGATATTTTCTAAAAGTTAATTGAGAACCCTCCAACGAAAGCGTGTTATCTACCAATATAAATCTGATGAATAGAAATGATGTCCTGCACTTCCTGTTTAATTTGCTGATGACTTCTTTGTGCGTCGGCCCATCCAACTTGTAATTTATAAATTTTAGCTTAATTCAATATGAGTTTTTTACCTATCTATATTTCCTCGACCTTCCCCTTCACCAAAACCCTCTTCATACTCCGATAAGCCAAGCCCGTACTCACCAAAATCAAAATAGCACCCACAAAAAACGGGGCACCGGGAAACAGGAATGGTGTTTTGGTACTGGTAAAATAAGCAAACAAACTGGTCATCATCACCGGTGCAAAAATGGTGGTGGCGCTCATTAAACTGGTTAAGGCGCCTTGCAATGCGCCTTGTTCGTTTGGCGGTATAAAGCCCGACATGATACTTTGTAAAGCCGGGCCGGCAATTCCGCCCAGCGAATAAGGAATGATAAAGACGAACATCTGCCATCCGCTTAAAGCAAACGCAAACAGGAACAAGCCTAAACTGTACAGGATAAAACCTACATACAAGCTTTTTTCGGTTCCCAGTTTGGGGATTGTCCAGCGGATCACAACTGTTTGTACCAATGCCGTCATCAACCCAACAAAACCCAGCGAATAGCCAACTATTGCTTCGTTCCACTTAAATTTTTCCATGCCGTAATAACTCCAGGTGCTTTGCATGCCGTTGTTGGCGGTATAAAGCAGGATCAGGGAAATGACCAATCCGCTGATGGCAGGATATTTTCTAAGCTGCAATAAAGCACCGATCGGATTAGCGCGCTTGATTTGGAACGGCCGCCTGTGATCGGGGGAAAGCGATTCGGGCAAAACAAAAAACCCATATAAGGCATTGAGCAAACTTAAACCGGCAGCAGCCATAAACGGAACTCGCGAACCATATTGCCCTAATAAACCGCCCAAAACGGGACCGATAATAAAACCGAGCCCAAAGGCAGCGCCGATCATCCCAAAGTTTTGTGCGCGGTTTTCCGACGTACTGATATCGGCAATGTAAGCCGAAGCGGTTGTAAAACTGGCGCCGGTAATGCCGGCAATGGTACGGCCCACAAACAGCCAGCCAACGCTTGGAGCGAAAGCGAGGAAGAGGTAATCCAATCCGAAACCTAAAAGCGAAAACAGCAGTACCGGCCTTCGGCCAAAACGGTCGCTCAAATTGCCTAAAACCGGCGCAAACAGGAACTGCATAATGGCGTAAGCGAAAGTAAGCCAGCCGCCAATAACCGAAGCCTGACTTAAATTTCCGTGGATCAGTTCGGAAATGAGTTTGGGCAGCACCGGGATAATAATGCCAAAACCGGTTACATCAATCAACAGGGTTACAAAAATAAAACCAAGTGCCGCTTTGCGCGAAGAAGCCATAGTAATTATCAGGTTGAGGTGGAAACCGAATATCGCAATTTTAGGCAGATAAAAGAAGCATCAGTCTTCCTTGTACAATTCACCGGCTTTAATTGCAGAAGTTTTAATGCCTTTGATCATGGCCGAACTAAAACCGTTATGTTCCATTTCGTTCAAACCGGCAATGGTACAGCCTTTTGGCGAAGTTACTTTATCAATTTCCTGTTCAGGATGAGAACTTAGTTGCAACAATAAGTCCGCCGCGCCTTTTGCCGTTTGTGCTGCCATTTTTAACGCATCATGCGCATGGAAACCAATTTCCGTTCCGCCTTGTGATGCTGCACGGATTGAACGTAAAAAGAAAGCGATTCCGCAAGCGCATAAAGCGGTGGCCGAAGTCATCAGTTCTTCGTTAATTTCGATACTTGTGCCAACGGTATCAAACATAGATTGAACAAGATTAAGGTTTTCTGCGGAAGCATTATCCGTAGCCAAACAAGTCATGGATTGTCCGATGGCAATTGCAGTATTTGGCATGGCGCGCACAACCTGTACCTCAGCTTCCAATTGTTTGCGGATATCGGCACAACTTACACCGGAAATAACCGAAATGAAAAGTTGTTTTTCTACCTGAATACTTGCTTTGATTTCATCCAACAACTTGTTTAATTGTTGCGGCAATACGGCAATGATAATAATAGATGCTTCTTTTACCGCATTAAAATTGTTATTGGAAGTTTGGAAACCAAGTTCAGCTTGCGGCTGCAAGGCAGCCAAATTGCGACGTGTTAAAGTGATGTTTGCCGGTTCGGAAATTTGTGCTTTTACCAAACCTTTTGCCAAAGATAATCCAATATTGCCGCTGCCAAGTATGGCTATTTTTTTGTTGATCATTTTTTGTAAGTTGTAAGTTGTAAGTTGTGAGTTGTATGTTTTTGGTTGACGGTTGTACATGAAGAACTGGAAACAGGCAACTCGAAACTGTCAACTCCTCAGCATTGTGCCGAAAGTTGCGTTTGTATTTAAATAATGCAGTTCATCGGCCTGGCCGATGATCACTTCTTTTACACCACTTTTTATGGCAGCAAAAGCGTTATCTAATTTGGGGAGCATTCCTTCTGAAACTATTTTTTCCAGTTTTAAGGTTTCATAGCGCTGCGGGCCGATCTCCCGGATCAGTGAACCTTCATCATCAATATCCTGCAAAACGCCTTTTTTCTCGAAGCAGTAAATCAAAGTAGTTTCGTAAATTTCAGCTAAAGCAACCGCAAGGGCAGAAGCAATGGTATCAGCGTTTGTATTGAGCAACTGACCGTCGCCATCGTGTGTTAACGCGCAAAAAACAGGCGTAAAAGAAGCATCCAGCAATTTGCCGATGCTTTCTGCCTGAATGGAGTTTTCATCCAGATCTCCCACAAAACCATAATCAATGGTTTTTACAGGACGTTTTTTTGCCCGGATAAAATTGCCATCGGCGCCGGTTAAACCAATGGCGTTATTGCCGTAACGCTGCAATTGCGCCACCATGTTTTTGTTGATCAACCCGGCATAAACCATGGTAACTACGCGCAGCGTTTCGATATCGGTAATGCGGCGGCCATCCACTAATTTAGCTTCGATACCCAGCGAAGAAGAAATTTGCGTGGCCACTTTTCCGCCTCCGTGAACTAATATTTTCAAGCCTTCCAGCTCAGCAAAGTCTTTTAAAAACTGGTGCAGCCTGGCAGAATTATCAATTACGTTACCGCCAATTTTAATTACGTAGAGCTTCATGCTTCTTTTATCAGTATAAATTATTTAATGCCGAAAATAAGCAATGATTTGTTTGGAGTAGGAGAGAATTATTAAGAAAATCAAAAATGCTTGCTGATGCTGTTTTTATCACCTGAAAATCCTTGAAAACCAATTTCTGATTTTATTAGGGTAGCAACAGGAAAATGCTAACTTTGCAATCGCAAAAAAGGAGAGGTGTCTGAGTGGTCGAAAGAGCAAGCCTGGAAAGTTTGTATACCCGCAAGGGTATCGTGGGTTCGAATCCCACCTTCTCCGCAAATATTAAACGCATTTTATTGGATAAATTGAAGTGCGTTTTTTATTTTCTTTTGATTTTTGCTTTTTTTAAGTTAAAACAAATAAAAACCCTGGTATTTACGGCTTAATTTGTAACAATAATTTTAGCAATTTCAGTAGAAGGATGTACTGCACAATGATAGGTGTAAGTGCCTGGGTTAGAAAACCGGTGCAAGTAGGTTTGGTTGACAGCTAAAATTTTACTGTCGAAACCTCCTGCGGAGTCAGTAACAGAATGTGGAGCGGAATCCAGATTAGTCCAGGTAACACTTCCGCCGGCTTTTAGATAAACAATTGTAGGCACGAAAGCGAAATTTTGTATAATAGCGGCTGCTGCAACTACCGGTGTTTTAGCGCCTGTTTGAGGTGAAGGGGCCGGAGAAGGATTATCGTTAGGACTTGATTTGTTGCAACGTATTAATAAAAAGATAGTTGTAATTGCAAGTATCAGGTTTATTAACTTGTTAATTTTTTTAGTAGTTATTTCAGTATATAGCATTTTGCTGCAATTTGCGTTTTTGTTTAACTTACTCCGTTCAAAATTACGCCATCTTCAAAAAAATATATAAATTTAAGAATGCAGCTTTTGCGGATTGCAAGAGCTAAATCTGACCCTTTTGTAAAACCAAAATACGCTTTGCCGCATTCAACTTCAAAACAAATGTGATTTTTTAGCCGGTCCCTTATATCCTCCCTTACAATAGGTTTTCGGAAAATAAAATATTCAATGTTTTGAAAATCTATATTATCCAACTCTGCCAAAAAACTTCTGACATTTTTTTCAAATGTATCCATCTAAATTTAAGGGTTTTAATATAAACAGAAAAACATTTTTATATTTTTTTATTTGAAACGCATGTTAGAAGTCCGGGCGTAATGTAAGTTGCTTGAGCAGGAAGAAAGTGAGCAAATTAAATTTAGGCCCAATGCAGCAAGAAGGATAATTTTTTTCATGACCTTAAAAGTTAAAGTGTAACAAGCAGACTTTTACAAACCATGTTCCAATCAGCAAATACGCGCAAATGCTGCTTTTAATGCTAAAGCAAGCAGATAAACAAGGTAATATTTGCCCGTTTTAATTTTAGTTAGTGGAGATTTTTGCCCGTTTTAGAAGCAGGCGCCATTTTATTCTGTTTAGGGTTATTCTTTACCAGAAACTGATGGGTTTTTAATTTGAATAAAAAATACAAGCTTTTTATAATTAATACGCTATTTTCAAAGTGAATATCGATTATATGTTATGCTTCGTTTAACCGATAATTATTCATGAAGCCGTTGAATCGAAAGTTAAATGATAAACAATCTGAAATATGATGAATACAACAGCAATAAGGGCAATTATTACGGGAACTACAGGAATGGTAGGCGAAGGCGTACTGCACGAATGTTTACAACACCCGCATGTAGGAGCCGTTTTGATAATTAACCGGAAACCATTAGGCTTGTCCCATCCTAAATTAACGGAAATTATTCATACAGATTTCTTTGATCTGTCTGCCATCGAAAGTCGGCTTAAAGGTTATAATGCTTGTTTTTTCTGTCTCGGCGTTTCTTCCGTAGGCATGAAAAAGCAGGATTATTACCGCTTTACTTATACGCTGACCATGAATTTTGCAGAAACGCTAAGCAGGTTAAATACAGAAATGGATTTTTGTTATATTTCCGGAGCGGGGACAGACAGCAGCGAAAAAGGGCGGAGCAACTGGGCAAGGGTAAAAGGTAAAACCGAAAACGATTTGATGAAGCTGCCTTTCCGCCAGGCCTATGCTTTCCGGCCGGGCTTTATCAAACCCACCAAAGGATTAACCAAAACCCACAAGTTTTATAAATATATTTCCTGGCTGTTCCCGCTGGGCCGGGCTTTGTACCCCGATGGCTTTTGTACATTAAAGGAACTTGGATTGGCCATGATTGAAAGTGTAAGCAAAGGTTATCCAAAAAAAGTAATTTCAGGAAAAGACATTATTAAGCTGGCAAAAGAAGCATCATAAATTGAATTGATACGATGGAAGATCCAGAAGAAAAACTTAACCGGATTATTGAAGCGCGGATGAAACTGAAAGCGCGTTTTGAAGAAAAAATGAAGCAAACACCTTCTGTTGCAGATGATGTTCCCAAAGGCAGCGGAAAACCAAACCGGCATGGCATGCCAACCATCCCGATAGGGCAAACGGCAACTGTAAAATGGCCGGTTCTTGATCTGGGTTATCAACCTACAATTCCGTTGGACCGCTGGCGTTTAACTATTGATGGCGCAGTTGAAAACCCCGTCCGTTTAACCTGGAAACAGTTTATGGATTTGCCTCAAACAAAAGATGTTTCCGATTTTCATTGTGTTACTACCTGGTCTAAATTAAATATGCACTGGATAGGTGTAAGCCTGATAGACCTGGCAGCACTGGTTCAGCCTAAAGAAACAGCAACGCACGTCATGTGCTACGGTTATGATACGTATTCTACAAATTTATCTTTAGAAGAAGCATTAAAACCTGATGTTTTACTGGTTCATACTTTTGAAGGACAACCTTTACCAAAAGAACATGGTGGACCGGTACGAATGATTACGCCGCAATTATATGCTTGGAAAGGTTCAAAATGGATAAAAAGAATAGAATTTTTAACAGCAGATAAATTAGGTTTTTGGGAAGACCGGGGTTATTCTAATACCGCTTATCCCTGGAGAAATGACCGTTACAGCGATTAACAACTAATTTTCGTCTTCAAATTGTCAGGTGTGTGAATGTGAGGTCATTTATCGTTTCTCTTCCTAAACGTGAGCTTTAGAAACGCTAACTTTGATCAGATTAACACGGAATACTCTTTTTATCGGTGTTTTTTCGTGTAAAATCACATTCAATATGAATTCTAAAAAATTATCAGATATTTCTTTTTCTGTTCTCGATCTGGCAGCCGTAGCAGAAGGCCGTACACCGGCAGATACTTTCCGTAACAGTTTAGACTTGGCGAAAAATGTAGAAAAGGCCGGTTACACGCGTTATTGGTTTGCCGAACATCATAACATGGTTAGTGTTGCCAGTTCTGCACCTGCTATCCTGATTGGTTATATTGCCGGAAACACAACTTCTATCCGTGTTGGTTCCGGCGGTGTAATGCTGCCCAACCACGCACCTTTAATTGTGGCCGAGCAATTTGGTACGCTGGCTTCTTTATATCCCGGGCGTATTGATCTGGGTTTAGGCAGAGCGCCAGGTTCCGATCAAATTACTGCTTATGCTATCCGCGGAGAAAACATGAATGCTTCTTATCATTTCCCGCAGGATGTAGAAAGTTTATTGACATTTTTTTCGGATGAAAATGTAAACGGACAAGTTCGTGCTAATCCGGGAGAAGGTTTGGATATTCCAGTTTGGATTTTAGGTTCAAGTACAGACAGCGCTATGCTGGCTGCAAAAATGGGTTTGCCTTATGCTTTTGCCAGTCATTTTGCCCCGGCCATGTTTTTAAAAGCCATTAATTTATACCGGCAGAATTTCCGTCCTTCCGGGCATGTAAAAGAGCCTTATGTAATGGCTTGTGTCAATGTGGTTGCTGCGGATACTGACCAGGAAGCAGCACGTTTGGCTACTTCTTTGTATCAGTTTTTTATTGGCGTGATTTCCGGAAGAAGAAAACTGCTACAGCCACCAGTAGAAAATATGGACGAACACTGGACGATTTATGAAAAAGAAGCTGTAAACCAAATGCTGGGTTATGCTTTTATTGGCGGGCCGGAAAAGATCAGGACTAAAATGGAAGATTTTATAGCAAAAACACAAATTGACGAAGTGATGGCAACTTCACATATCTTTGATCATCAGGCAAGATTGCATTCTTACCAGCTTTTTGCAGAAGTATTAAAATCAGCAAACCCGGTTTTGTTATAACTGGTTTTTGTTTGATGCTTCTTTTATCGCCTAAAAATTGGTGTTTATTAAATTAAAGCAGAAAGTTTTATCGCTAAGACAGCAACTGCATCAAAACACAATTTAGAAACCATCATCCCGGTATTACCAAACCTTGCATTATCCATTTACGTTTTTTATTTCAAAAACATACGCATCTGCAATAGGTTTCAGTAAAATTAAAGGAAGTTAAATTGATTGTTAAAAAGCATTATGCTTCTTTTACTGCATAAAAATTAGTGCTGATACTAAAACAATAGATTTATAGAAAGGTCTGTGCAGGCAAATTCAAAAAAAGAATACTGTTTTTATCAGTATAAAATCGGAACTTATATAGACTGATAATCAGCCTAAGCTAAAGCAAATTTTTGATAATCTTTTTCACTCAACTCAACTATAACTTGTGCATCGGAAGTACCGGAAGCCATTTCCAAAGGTTCCCGTGTTATGGTAAAATAATTTTCGTAAGGTTTTGGCAGTTTTTGCAGCAGCGGATGTTTTTTGACAGGTTTTAGCATAATGCCAATATGAGGAGCATCCTGCTGATCAATAAAGGAAGTTTTAGATAAGCAATATTTGTATCCTTTCTTAATCAAAAACCCAAGTAAACGTTTGGTCAGTATCGTTTTCATCGTCTTTCAATTAACTTATATAAAAATAAGTAAAGTAATTTGTAGTTTAAGGAAATGTGGATAAATATTCAATTTTTGTTAATAAATGATTTGATGTAGATAAAAGGCTGGTAAAAACAGCTATTTTTAGATCGTAAATTTTTTGTAGGGTTGAATTATTAAAACCCGTTTAGTTAAAAAAAGTATTAGATTTAAACAAAAAGGCAGATAAATATTGATTTTACCAATAAAAAATTTTTGATTAACAGTGGTTCCAGAGGTATTTGAAAAGCATGTGCAAAAATGTTTGCAGAACCGAATGCAAATGTAATTATTACTTATAAAGGCATGTAAATATTTATGAGGTCGGGGATAGGTAATGCTAAAAAGAGCATCGGCAGTTGCAGCCGATGCTCTTTTTACAGGGATAAAATTATAGTCAGAACAAAATAACAAGCGGTTGTTTACTGCACCTTGTAACGGTAATTAAACCTGCCGATGTTTCCGTCTTTATCAATCCCTTCGGCAATAACGCGATAGGTGCCTGTGCCATCAGAATTATAGTATTCAAAAGAAGCATTGCCATCTTTATCGGTTACAATGCGTGGGTTCCAGTAAATGGTACTTCGGTAATCAAATCCCTGCATTGTGCTTTTGGTTACTTCGTATTTAGGCGAATAAAAAACGCGGCTGCTGGTGTATCCTTTTGGCACAAAAGTTACAACGCTTGGCTGCGGAAGCAAGTCCTGAATATCTTTTATCGAATATTTTTTCTTTTCTACTTTCTTCATGTTCACTTCCAAAACCCCGTTGGTGCCATAAGTACGGTTAATCCCGCTCAGTTCATCTTTCAAAAACACTTCAACAGATTCTACTTCCGTTGCATTTAAACTGTTTAAATAGCTTACATCAACCGGCATCCCATCAACAAAAACCTGAACGGGTGTTTTATTTCCGGCCTGGTAATCCCGGCGCACATAAAAGTTATTGTCCTGATACATCAAACCTAACAACGAGCCTTGCAGGCACATGGTAAACATATTGCAGGGCGATAGCTTGTCGCCGGTAATTAACTGATCGGGCCACAAGGCTAAACCTGTTAACGCAGGATAATCTGCATGGCTTGGCTTTTTGGTAGCTGCAACACCCCTAATGGTTACTTCTTTTAAAGTGCGGGTATTAAAATATTGCCTTTTGCTATTTTGCAGGTACGTGTTCAGGCTACTGTCAATATTCATTATTTCATCCGGTAATTGCGGGTTTTTATTTACAGGCTGATTGGCCGTTCCGCTGAGCATGATCATCATATTATTGCTGCCGGAGTTTCCTTTGGCGCTTAAAACAACTTTAGACGAATCGCGCACCAATATCTTTGGAAAAATAAAAACGCCGGAAGCATTGGTGACGGTTTGTGTAGTAAAACTATGATCTGGAACCTGAAGTTTAACTACGCCGCGTGCAATTGGCATGCCCGAAAGGTCCCTTAACGTACCGGTAATATCAATGCCGCCTTCAGGATAGAAAGTAATTTCGGGATATTTTCCGGCTAAAATTGCTTCGTAAGAGAAACGGCGGTAACCCTGGGTCAGCATTAATATGTCCAGGTCAGCAGCAGTTTGCTCGTTTGGATTTTTGAAGTAATAATTCGGCTTTTCGATGTAGCCTTTTAGATCAGAAGTAAGCAGCAGATAGGTTAAAATAGTAGTTTCTGCATTTTCATCAAACGGAACCTTGCTTTCATCAATTACTGCTACCGATAAATTAGCTTCGGATGGCTGTGTTTTATTTTTTGCAGTTACGTTGATCTTTACTTTTTCGCGGGTAACATAAGCTGTTTTTGCAGAGCTTAGCGTTATGCCTAACTGATCGTTGTGCTGGATAAAAGTAACCCGTTCATTGATCGGATGGCCATCCGAAGAAAATAAAGTAAGCTGTACCAAACCGCTTGGAAATTTAGTTTTAGGAATGGAAGCACTGTAAATTAACGCTTGTAAAGTAGTTTGTGCGGCGTAACAGATGATGCCGCCACTGCGGCCAATGATGTAAAGGCTTTTGTTCTGGTTTTTTTGAAGGAAAGCATCATTTGAAGCAATCCGGATGAACAGGTTATTTGCGTCTGTATTGTTAACAGACATGCTGATACCTTCTGCAGAAACGCGCGGCAAGTTTACGGTACTTTTAGAACCATCGGCAAAAACCACATTGGCACGGTAAGTTTTACCAGTTTCGGGCATTAAAGCAAAAGCGCCCATTCCTAAGTGGGTTGAAGCAAAATCAGCAACAGTTTTGCCATCATTATCGGTAATTGTACCTTTTACATTGATGCCTAATCCGTTTGGCCCTAATGCTTTTACAGCTACTTTTGTACGGACTCCGGTTATCAGTTCGCCGCCTTCCGGAAAAAACTGTAAATCGGGCGTTGCTGTTGCCGTTCTTAACGGAAAAGTATTGGTTACAGCTTTTTTATCACCAATGGCAATTACGGTAAATAAAGTTCCGGTATTTAAAGCCGTGCCTTGTTTACTGGCAATATTTATTGGCAGGAAGCCATTTTGATCTGTTGTGCCTTTGCCTTTTGCAACTACATCATAATCTACTTCCACGCGCCAGCTTACTTTTTTATTAGCGTACGGTGTTCCATTTGCATCCTTATAATAGATGCCTGCATTGGCTTTGGCAGCATTATCTTTAGTTGCACCCGAAAAAGAAACCTTAGTTAACACGTTGTTCTCCACTAAATCTCCAATGGTAAGCGCCTTATTGAAAAAATAGTCTGGACTATCATTGCGCATGTAATTGGTATAAGCGCGAAGGTGATAATTGCCTTGTTTGTAAGTTAAAGGCGCAAGTGTAACATCACCGGAAGCCACACTGTTAACTACCGGGAGTTTCAGGGTTTGTACCAGCGAATCGCTGTTGGTATAAATATCTACATAAACAATCTTGCTTAAAACAGAAGGTTCATGCAACCCGGCAGTTACATAAGCTTTAAACCAGATGGTATCGCCAACGGCATAATAAGGTTTATCAAAATGGAGATAAATTTTTTCTACCGGATGGCTTTCTGAAATTTTAGCCGTTTTGTTAAGAATAGTGTTTAAGCCGACTGTATCCTGAGCAAAAGCCGAAGAACAGGCAGCAGAAATTAGTATCGATAAAAGAAGTATCAGTTTTTTAAGTTGCATAAAATAATTTTGTAGCTAAACAGGGCTAATATAATTCTTTCCGTTTTGGCAAGTAATAAGCGGGCTAAGTTTAACATTTTTTTACAATTGCTGGTGGGTTAATTGTTCAATCCATTTTTTGAAACGGGAGTGTAAACCAGAAAGTAGAACCTTTATTTTCCTGGCTGATGACACCAATTTCCCCTTCGTGCTGCACAATAATTTCTTTGCTGATATATAAACCTAAACCGTTGCCTTTAAACCTGTTATCATCAGGATATGCCCGAAAGTAACAGTCGAACACATGCGGTAAAGCTGCTTCCGGCATTCCAATTCCAGAATCTGTTACCGAAACTTTTAGCAAATCTAAAGTGCTTTCAACATAAATTAGGATCCGGCCGGCATGCGGGGAATATTTAATAGCGTTGGAAATAAAATTGATCAGCACTTGTTCTATCCGCAAAGAATCCGCATAAATATCGATAATCGTATTTTCTTCAATTATCAGTTCAAATTCCGGGTTTTGTAATCTAAAAGTATCTGCACAACTTTTTACCAAAGCAGAAAAATTAAATATTTCTTTTCTGAGTTCTATTTTGCCATTTTGTAGTGCAGTCATATCCTGCAAATTATTTACCAGTTTTACAAGTCGGTTCACTTGTGTTTCTGTTTTCTGCACCAATTCCAGCACGCGCGGGTTTTCTTCTTTTTCGGTAAGTTTTTCAAGCAGGCTTAAAAACAGCATAATGGTAGTAATGGGCGTTTTAAGCTCATGACTGGTTATACTCAACAGCTCTTCCTGCTTTTTTAAAAGTTGATAGTTGGCATCATACTTCTGCTGCAGATTGATTAAGTTGTCGATATCAACATAATCATCTAAAGAAATTACATGAGCTGCTTTTGCAGTAAACTTATCGGCAGAAAAAGTTTTGCTGTTTTTGTTTTCCATTGTGCTTGGTTTAAGCGTAAAATTCTCTGCATAATTTATGTTGATAAAAGAAGTATCTGTATTTCTTAAAAGCATTTATTGCAATCTGAAAGCAGGATCGAAATCGCTCAAATTTATCGTCCTGTTTCTATTTTAAAGTATCTTAATCGATTGATTAACGTTTTTTAACAATTTTATTTTCTACCGGTGGTTTAATCGGGATATTTTCTGGGTGAGTTTTGCGCTGCCCATCTCCAAGGTATTTCATTGGCCAACTGTAATTTCAGTGAGTTCCATCATTGTTTCCTTTTCGGTTTGTGCTTTAACAGGTATTTTCTTTGGATATTATCCGGCACAAAAATCTTCGAGATTAGACCCGATCGAAGCGCTGCGGTATGAGTAGGATTTAAGGCTGATGCTTTTTTTAAGACACAAAAAGCAATAATAATTTAATTATTTCCGCTGATAAAAGAAGTATCCGCCTACTTTTAAAATTATTCCTTAACATAAAACGACGACCAGTCAGCCGTCGTTTTAATTCAAAAAGTTTAGGTAATGGTAAACTTACTTTGCCTGGGCAAATTCTAATCTCAGATCAATAGTAACATCTTTGCCAACAGTTGCGCCGCCAGCTTCAGTTGCTGTATTCCATATTAAACCATAATCAAAACGGTTAACTACGGTAGAAGCTTTAAAACCAACTTTAGTGTTTCCATAAGCATCTTTAGCGCTTCCACCGTAAGTAACATCAAATTTTACAGGTTTAGTTACGCTGCGGATAGTCAGGTTGCCTAATAATGCATATTTATTGCCAGCTAACTTTTGCATAGAAGTGCTTTTAAACGTCATGTTCGGGTATTTCCCTGCATTAAAAAAGTCATCGCTTTTCAAATGCTTGTCGCGCATATCGTTATCGGTATTGATGCTGTTTACATCAATGTTAAAATCGACTTTAGCATCAGTAAAATCAGGTTTGGTATTGGTTAAAGTACCGTTAAAAGTTTTAAAATTTCCTTCTACTTCAGAAATTACCAAATGGGTAACGGTAAATTTTGCAGAAGAATGCGCAGGGTCAACATTCCATTTAGTTTGGGCAAATAAAACAGACTGGCTTAAAACAAGTGCAGCGGCAATTATCAGTTTTTTCATTTTGTCGGATAGATTTAAGTAATTTTTATTAATTATTATTTCCAACAAAAGTAGCATTGTTAAAACTATGTTTAGTTGAGGCAGATCAAGAAATATGTTTGAACATTTAATTTAAAAACAAGATCATAAATGATCTAAAAATAAAAAATGCTTCTTTTACCGCTAATAAATTTGTGCCATAAAAGAAGCATTGCAAGTGATTATAAATCAGGATAAATTATAAGCAGGATCTGTAACCGCAGCAACAATTTGTGCCTGGCCGGCCAGTAATGCTTCGGCATATTCCTGGTGAAGTATACGTCGGGGCAACTCATTCGGAAAAAATTCAAGGTCCCACAATCCTGCCTGGTGCCAAACGGTTAAATGGTCCCAGTCTGGCCGGTCAATAATAGGGTAAATGCAAACTCCCCACAAAGGGATTTTCTTTTGCAGTAAAATTTCTATTTCATCTGCAATATACTTCATCCATTTCGGCCGGTCTTCTTTCGGGTGACTGGTTTCTGATAAAACTACAGGTCGCTGATAGCGTTGGTAAGCTTCTGCCAGTAAACTGTTGAACGGCCTGAAGCGGGGGTCGCGAGGCTCATCGATCCACTTCAAGAATTGATGTGTTGTGCTAACCCATTGATTATTATAATAATAGTTGAAACCGAGTATATCAAGGTAATTGGTAGAACCGCCAAGTTCCGGACAAATACGGCCCGAAAGAATATCGAGCACCTGATACTGGTTTTCGTGCAGGTTCTTTGCAGCTAAAAGTTCTTCTTCTGTGGCATTTAGCGGCGGTACAACCTGTATCAATGGCTCTGTTGTCATGATCCGGATAGAAGGATCTATTTCGCGCATCGCTACAATAGCATCGATATAAGCACGCATCAGCGCATATTTTAAATCCCAACCCTGGTTGATGCTGTAAGGCGTAGTACCACGCACTTCACCGCCCAGCCAGGAAATGAAGCTTACTTCGTTTATAGGTGTAACAATCAGCACATCGTCTGGACTAACCGAACGATAAAAACGTACAAAAGCACGGCATAAAGCAGAAAAACGCGGTGTAAAATGGGGATGGGTTGGCGTTAAATCTGTTGCAAAACCAAAATGGCAAATATCCCACACTTGTTGTATGCCGTTGGCTTTGCCTCTTTCAATCATGTGGGCAACTGTAGTCCAATCGTATTCGTATGGTTTTTTTTCGACGTGGCTCCATTGGATACCTTCGCGCACAGTTTTAATATTAAACTGTTCCAGGTCCTTGTAATCCTGATCTATCAGTTCCAGATGTGCGGTTTCCTTCAGTAAGTCAACCCGGTTTCCATAATAATTCAGCTGGTCTGTGCATTCGTAACCTGCCATCCAAAAAGACTGGAAAGGATTTTTGTTCATTTTATATTATTTATTTAATATCGTAAAAGACATTGTTAACAGGAAAAAGCTTTTTTTGTGAAGTAAAATATTTGTTTCTTTTAAAATATTTTATCCCTTTCAGGTTTGTGCTATTTATGGCACTACAATTTCACCCCGCAGATAAGTTATCGCTTTACCTGAAATCAGTACCCGGCCGCCGTTATTTTCACACCAAAGTTCTCCTTTTCGAGCGGATAACTGGAAAGCGTGCATACTGTTTTTACCTAACCTTTTTGCCCAGTATGGAATTAAAGTACAATGTGCAGAACCGGTTACCGGATCTTCGGGAATACCGCTGCCGGGAGCGAAAAAGCGGGAAACAAAATCAACCTCTTTACCAGGAGCAGTAACAATAACGCCGATTGTATCAATCTTGCTTAGCAAATTAAAATCCGGGTTTAGGTTGATAATGTCTTCTTCCTTTTCGTAAACCATAAAATAGTCTCTCGATTTTTGTATGCTAAAAGGAGTACTGCCACCGCCCAAAGCCTCAAGCAAAATATTTGGTGTTTTACAAGTTTGAGGCGGACGTGAAGGAAAATCTAAAGAATAAAGCTCATCTTTTTTGGAAACGACCAATGTTCCGGCAACTTTTGTTTTAAAATTGATGTGCTCTTTGGTATAATTTAACTCTGTACAAAGAATATGAGCGGAAGCTAAAGTAGCATGTCCGCACAGATCAATTTCCAGTTCCGGTGTAAACCAGCGAAGCATAAAACCATCTCCGTCAGGAACAAAAAAAGCAGTTTCGGCAAGATTGTTTTCTAAAGCAATTTGTTGCATCGTTTCATCCGGAAGCCATTCTTTTAATGGACAAACAGCAGCAGGGTTTCCACCAAAAAGCCGATTGGTAAAAGCATCAGCCTGATAAATAGGGATAGTCATGATTATGATATGAGTTATAGGCTAAGATAAAATTTTACAACGAACCTTACTCTATCCATATAACAGAATTGCCCGTGCCATACTGATTTTGCTCCCATAGTTTGTTTCCGGGATCTAAAATCCAGTTTCCATCTACCAAAAACTTATAGAGATACTTGCCTGGTTTTAGGCGTATATTGATTATCCATACATCGCCTTTGTGCTCAAGCGTATAGCCTTGTTCATTCCAATTGTTAAAATTACCTGCAAGCCGTACAGTATGTGCCGAACTATAACCTTTTAAAGTAAATGTATGATTTGGTTTTACTGCCAAAAATGAGTTGGTATTACCATCTATTGTTATTTGATTTGGATTAAGCGGATCAACTATCCACTGGCCGTCTGCAATAAATTTATATTGATAATTGCCGGCAGAGATAGTATAATGAAGTATCCAGCCAGTAGTAGTTTTTGTTAGTGGAAGCATATTAGTATCCCAATTGTTAAAGGTGCCTGCCACAAAAACTTTATGGGCATTAGTATAGCCGTTTAGCTTAAAGGTAACAGCTTCGCCGAGCAGAAGCACCGAGCTGAGAACACTATTCTGTACCTGAGTAAGCTTATTTGCCGGATCGGTTATCGAATAACCATCAACTATAAAACGGTATAAATAATTACCGTCGTGCAGGTATAAAGGACATTCCCATCTGCCATTTTTTAAACGCATCGGTATTTCGTTCCATTTATTAAAACTGCCTGCAACAGTAATTTTACGGGCTGATGGATAACCAGCAAGCCTGAATGTATAATTATAGCGGAAGTAAATAGAATTGTTGTTGCCTACACCATCATCTTCACTTAGTTTGTTATTTACATCAGTTGTCCAGTTGCTGTTAATAATAAATTTGTATGCATATTTACCGGGTTCCAGCCTTACATCAAACACCCAGCCACTGTCGGTTTTGTTCATATTGCCTTTAATGGTGCTCCAGTTATTAAAACTTCCTGATACAAACACACGTCTTGCCTGTATATTGCCTGGTACAAAAAACCTGGTTAAACCAGATGAAAGTTCGTGTACGGTAACCCTCGAAAAATTATTAACACCATAAGCCACTTCTGACGGATAGCCCGGCCTCGAACTACTTTTATACACATTACTGCTAAGGAAATACGGGGTTATTTGTATGTTTTCCTTTCCGTCTGATAACGAGCGGTTCAATTCAATAATATTCTTTTTTGCTTTAACATCCCAACCATTTTTAATAGCAGGCAGGTAATTTCCCTGCAGCAGCATTTCTGCAGTTTGTCCAACTATACCACCAACCCGTAGCAAGCTATCTATCTCTGTTTTACTTGTATGAACATCTACTATTAATATTAAATGATCACGAGACATAACAATACGATTACGCTTCTGTGCCCGTGCTTCCATTAAGCTGCAGAGCATCAGTAACATTGTAAATAAATGTTTAAGCGTTCTCATTTTGGTTAATGATGAGTATAAATGTACATTTCAAATTCTTTTTTAGCGAAGTTTATGGTGAAGATGCCCCTTGCAAAAAAGTCGTAACCTAATATACCATCAAACGTGTAACCATAAAATTTGCCTATGTTTTCAAGGTTAGAAACTAAAACACGGTTATTTGGAAAGGTATAACCGTCAATATTTAGCTTGTTAAAAGAAGCATAAATGATTTCGTAAGATTTTCCTCCAACACCCAATACATTATTACGATTAATAACCTGTAATGATTTGATGATTTTTTTAGAAACATGAAGATCGAGCATGTTGGTTTCGGCGCCGGTATCAAACGCAAACCAAATACTTTTATCATTAACGTTGCCTTTAATAAACATTACATCGTTCATACATTTAAAAGTGGTTTTAACGTCAGGCTTGTCAAATACTTTTTCTCCCGGCAGTATATCTCCATTTTTATCAAGCTTATGAATATAAAGCAGGTTTTTAGAAATATCTACCGTTATGGCAAGCTTGGCAAACAGGCGGGTACCTAACAGGCCCAGAATTTTAATCTGTTTGCTGTTTTCAATGCCCGACAAATCGGTCACATCGGCTACAAGGCGGTCGTAATGTAAGTCAAATCCTAAAGATAAATTATGAACAATGGCTGTAAAAGTGTTTGAGGAACGGCCATTGATTCCGCCCGATTCCTGTTCCTTGATCTTAGGAAGGCCCCGAAAATAAGTAGAATTTAAAATGAGATAAGGAGCACCCGTATCCAATACAAAGTTGCCCCCTACAGAATCCAACTGTGCTTCTACAATAATCAGGTTTCCAGCTCGTTTAATAGGGATTGCTAAAACTTTAAAATCGCCGTAAGGGTCAGAATCGCTTTCAATTAATGATTTAAAATTAATACCGCCAATAATAATATCCGGTTTGCCCATAGCTTTTACGCCACTTAAGGCCGATAGCAAAAGTACGATAAGCAAAATCCGTTTGAACATGTGGCCAAGGTGTAGGAATAAGACGCCGGGTAGGTAAATAAAGTTACACAGCTAAGGCCATTTTAAATAAAACGTATTTGGAAGTTTTTAGAAAGAATGATTGATTAAAACAAATCCAACTGCGTGCTTCTTTTATCACCCATATTTTGTGTTCGTACCAGGTTAACTAATAAATGAGCTTTACGGGTTGGATCGGGAATACGATAACCGGAAATACATTGTTTAATAATAGCCAGACTTTGTTCTAAAGTAATGCGGTGGCCGGGAGAAATAAAAACCGGGTTAACTTTATTTTTAGTACGAAGCGCTGCGCCAATTACTTCTTCCTGATCGTAAATTAAACTTGCTGATCCGGCAGTTTCCGGCAAAGCTTCAAACTTCCCGGTTAATAAACTTTTGGCACAACCCATTGCAGGCGTATCGGTAACTAAACCAAAGTGTGTTGCAATGCCCATTCGGCGCGGATGTGCAATTCCTTGCCCGTCTAAAACCATTAAATCGGGTTTTACTTCTAATTGGCCCCATGCTTTTAACAGAGAAGGGATTTCGCGGAAAGAGAGCAAACCTGGAATATATGGAAAGGAGGTTTTGCTGATAACCGTTGCTTTTGCAACTTCCTGTAAAGGCGGAAAACTTAAAACGATGATTCCGGCATAAACCGTTTCTTCGTATTTATTAAAAGAAATATCAGCTCCGGCAATGGTTTGGATGGGTTTTAAAAGTGGTTCAATCCTAATTTCTTTACGAAGCTGCTGTTGCAGTTCGATTGCCTGGACAGGGGTGAGGTTTTCGTATTCCTCCGGAGAAATTAGTGGCATAAAAGAAGCATTTTAACTTTAACCAATATTAGCAGAAAGCGTTTTCGCAAAGGCTGTAAAACAAAAAAGCTTTCATTTCTGAAAGCTTTTTTGTGATTATCCTAAATAGGATTTTAAAATTTTACTGCGTGAAGTATGCCGCAATCTTTGTAAAGCTTTATCTTTTATCTGGCGGACACGCTCGCGTGTCAGGCTGAATTTTTCTCCGATTTCTTCCAGAGAAAAAGGGCTGCTGCCCCCTAAACCAAAAAACAACATGATGATCTCACGCTCGCGTTCTGTTAACGAAGATAAAGAACGCCTGATTTCTTCTGCCAGCGATTCATCAATCAACATAGAATCTGTGTTTGGTTCTTTGTTTCCTAATACATCCAGCAGTGTATTTTCTTCTCCGGTAACAAATGGCGCATCCATAGAAACATGGCGGCCGGAATTGCTCAGCGTATCAGAAATTTTATCAACAGTGGTTTCCAATGTATCGGCAAGTTCTTCTGGAGATGGCTCGCGTTCGTATTCCTGCTCCAGCTTAGAAAAAGCTTTGCTGATTTTGCTTAAAGAACCAACTTGGTTTAGCGGTAAACGTACAATACGGGACTGTTCTGCAATAGCTTGTAAAATGGATTGCCGGATCCACCAAACAGCGTAAGAAATAAATTTAAAGCCTTTGGTTTCATCAAAACGTTTGGCAGCTTTTATTAAACCCAGGTTTCCTTCATTAATTAAATCGCCTAACGTAAGCCCTTGGTTTTGATATTGTTTTGCCACAGAAACAACAAAGCGCAGGTTGGTTTTGGTCAGGCGTTCTAACGCTGCCTGGTCGCCTTCCCTGATTTTTTGTGCTAAAATAACCTCTTCTTCTGCTGTAATTAAATCAACCTTGCCAATTTCATGAAGATATTTATCTAATGATTGCGACTCACGGTTAGTAATAGATTGCGTTATTTTGAGTTGTCTCATTTATATTTTATACCTTGTTTCTTGTGTCTGACCTAAAAACGTTCAAAAATAAAAAATATCTGCAAAAATTACCATCGCTTAAAACACTATTCGTATTTATTGGTTTCCAAAACTTTATTTTGAGGGCAACAGTGTCAGAAATTGGAAATGTTTTTCACGGTTTAAATATCACTTAGGTTAAAAGTTTCATTTAGCCGGATACCTTTTTCTGTTCTTTTTACAGTACAGCATTCGTTTTCCGGGTCGTGTTCTAAAAACAAAACATAGTTTTGATCGGCAGCTTCTTCCAAAAACACTTTCTTTTCGGTTAGCGTTTGCAACGGGAACATATCATAAGCAGGAATATAAGCTAAAGGAATATGGCCGGCAGTGGGCAGCAAATCGGCTACATAAACCAATGTTTTATTTTTGTAGCTGATTTGCGGCAACATCATGGCTTCGGTATGCCCGGAAGCAAAACGCACAGAAATTTTATCGGTAAAAGAAGCATTGGCCGGATTGATAAACTGAAGTTTTCCGCTTTCCTGTATCGGTAAAATATTTTCTTTCAGGAAAGAAGCTTTTTCGCGTTCGTTTGGATAGATTGCCCAGTTCCAGTGTTTTTTGTTACTCCAATAATTGGCGTTTTTAAAAGCCATAACAGGTTTTTCGTTTTCCAGGTTCACGGCCCCGCCAACATGATCGAGGTGAAGATGCGTGAGGAAAACATCAGTTATATCATCCCGATGAAAGCCTAAATCATTTAAAGACTGATCGAGCGAAGCATCTCCATGTAAATAATAATGACTGAAAAATTTTTCACTCTGTTTTTTGCCAATACCCGTATCAATCAATATTAGCTTTTCTTCATCTTCAACCAACAGGCAACGCATGGCAAACGTACACAAGTTATTTTCATCCGCAGGATTGGTTTTATTCCAGACGGTTTTGGGTACAACGCCAAACATGGCGCCGCCATCCAGTTTAAATAATCCGGTATTGATGGTATGGAGTTTCATGAGAGGGTGGAAGGATCGAAACTAAAAATAGTCTAAATAATTGAAGATTTAGACTTAAAACTATTCTGTAATTAAACTATTCTGTAATTGATGCAATACTTCGTTCAATGCTGATTCCTTAATTATTCCTTTTATAGATAGGTCTTCATCCAAAATATCCCATCTAAGGCCAATACCATCAGCAATTAGTTCCCATTGATCTAACTCTGCCTGGCTTGCTTTTTTCAATTTTGGATAGTTGCTTAAAGCAATTTTCACTTCCATATTATTGTTTAGTTGCACAACTAGCCTATCCAACTTTTTGTCGGCTAAAAGCACTTGTTTTGCACGTAAACCTTGTTCGAAAATTAGACGATCAAAGGGATCTTTAGCTTTTTTATTTATGATTTTATCAGGGTGATTAATTTTCGAAGTGCTCATGCCATTTTTTAATTAGTGTATTATAATGCTCTCGAAGAATATTCTTAATTTTTCGCCTTTCAATAAGTTTAAAGCCATAAGAGTATTCTTCGAGTAATTCTGGTTCTAACCAATATTTTGCATTTGAAGTGTTTTTAGTAATATGTATGTGTGCTGGTTCATCATTTTCATTGCTATAAAAACTGAATTTATAACCATTTATTTCTAAAACTTTTGGCATCTAAACAAATATAATTAAATAATATTATATCAATACTCAGGATTCCTTAGAGACCAGTTTCAAACCCAATATCGATGCAATCAATAGAAAAATAAAAAATAAACGCCAAAAATCAGCTGGTTCTTTAAAAATAAAAATACCTATTAAAACAGAGCCGGCTGCGCCAATTCCAGTCCAAACAGCATAAGCGGTGCCGATAGGAAGTGTTTGAATGGCTTTATTCATCAGCAAAAAACTTAAAGTGATGCAGATAAAAAAGCCAATGCTCCATTTTAAATTGCTGAAGTTGTTGGAAAATTTAAGGCAGGTGGTAAATCCAACCTCAAATAAACCGCCAAGAATTAGGTAGAACCAAGCCATAGTTTTTTCAGTTATCGGTTGTAAGTTGCCAGTTTTGGGTTTTGATGTCTTGCTGCTGTATAAGTTGCAGGATTGTATTTCAACTTTCAAGCTGATTAAAAAATAAAAACCTGTGTTACCACAGGTTTTTAGGTGATAAAAGAAGCATGAGATCAGTTGCCGGACATCAGTTGCCAGTTGCGAGTTGTGAGTTGCCGGTTTTATGGTGATAAAAGAAGCATGGAGATCAGTTGCCGGAGATCAGTTGAAGTTACCAGTTGTGAGTTGCCAGTTTTATGGTGATAAAAGAAGCATGGAGATCAGTTGCCAGTTTTGAGTTGTGGGTTGCCAGTTTTTAAAACAGAACTTTGCAGTAAGCACTTAAGCCAATTTTATGGTGATAAAAGAAGCATCGTATATACTTACGTCTGAAAAGAACTGGCAACAGGCAACTCCAAACCGACAACTCATCTACAAGTGGATCACTTCTCCGTAAGCATCGGCCGCAGCTTCCATTACCGCTTCGCTCATGGTTGGGTGGGGATGTACGGTTTTAATAATTTCGTGCCCTGTTGCTTCCAGTTTTCGTGCAACAACAACTTCCGCAATCATTTCAGTTACGTTAAAACCAATCATGTGCGCGCCCAGGAATTCGCCATACTTGGCGTCAAAGATTACTTTTACAAAACCGTCTTTCGCTCCGGCAGCGCTTGCTTTTCCTGAAGCAGAGAATGGAAATTTACCAACCTTAATATCATAACCAGCTTCGCGGGCAGCTTTTTCGGTATAACCTACAGAAGCAATTTCCGGAGAGCAGTATGTACAGCCGGGAATATTATTATAGTTTAAAGGCTCCGGGTTTTGACCAGCAATTTTTTCAACACAAATTATACCTTCAGCAGAAGCAACATGCGCTAAAGCCTGGCCTTTTACAATATCGCCAATTGCAAAAACGCCATCTACATTGGTTTTATAGAAATTATCTACCAGAACTTTGCCTTTATCCGTTTTAATACCTAATTCTTCCAAACCTAAGTTTTCAAGATTGGTAGTAACGCCTACGGCAGAAAGCACCACATCAGCTTCTATCACTTCGTTGCCTTTTGCTGTTTTGATATTTACTTTACATTTTTGGCCTGAAGTATCTACCGATTCTACTGTAGAACCAGTCATGATATTGATACCGATCTTTTTGAAAGAACGTGCCAATTGTTTGGAAACCTCTTCGTCCTCAACAGGAACAATATTGTCCAAATATTCAACCACGGTAACTTTTGTGCCGATAGAATTATAAAAGTAAGCAAACTCCACACCGATAGCACCAGAACCAACAACTACCATGCTTTCAGGTTGTTTGGGCAGGTTCATGGCCTGGCGGTAGCCAATTACTTTTACACCATCCTGTTTCAGGTTGGGTAACTCGCGCGAACGGCTTCCTGTTGCCAGGATGATATTTTTAGCTGTATATTCTTTTGCTGCGCCATCTGCACCTTTAACTTCAACGGTCCCTTTGCCTTTTAATTTGCCGGTCCCCATAATTACATCGATCTTGTTCTTTTTCATCAGGAACTGGATGCCTTTGCTCATGCCATCGGCAACGCCACGGCTTCTTTTGATAATGCTTCCGAAGTCAACTTCGCTGCCATTAACCTTTAAGCCATATTCTTCTGCATGATTAATATATTCAAAAACCTGGGCACTTTTTAATAATGCTTTGGTTGGGATACAACCCCAGTTAAGGCAAATGCCGCCTAAAGATTCTTTTTCGATGACCGCGGTTTTTAAACCCAACTGCGCCGCACGGATAGCAGCTACATAACCACCGGGACCAGTGCCAATAACAATGACATCGTAATTCATATATATCCTTTTTAAAATTTTATGCTGATGCCAAAGCTAAAAAAAAATGAGGTGTGTTTGTAAGGAAAAAATGTTTAAAGGGGCAAGTTGGATTTTGGTTGATAAAAAAACATCTTTAACAACGATTATTTTGATGGATTACTATACCTTTTCTATCTAAAAGTAGGATAATAGTTGAGAGCCCTATTGAAATTTATATACCAGATGCTTAGATATTCTCAGGATCGATGCTCATACTTCTTTTATGCTTGTAAATGTTGTTTTCGTAATACATGCTGATAAAAAAAGCATAGAAAATTTCTGTTTTTTAGGTGATAAAAGAAGTATAGAAAATAAATTGTATAAAAATTTAAACCGGTTTTAACCAAATGTGGAAATTAATATAAAATTGTTAACATTAATTTAATATAAAAATTTTTTGAACGCCTATCTTTGCTGAAAAATAATAATTTAAAGTCTCTACACTTAATTTCGGCAGCAAACATTAAAAAAACATCTATGAAGAAGTATTTACTATTAATTAGTTTTTTATTTATCCTGAAATTCGCAAATGCGCAGCTTACCACGGGTAGTGTAACCGGAACTATTAGGGATTCTAAAGGAGAATCTTTAATAGGGGCAAGTGTTAGGGCAACACATGTACCATCAGGTTCTGTTTACGGGGCCTCAACTAATGCAAATGGCCAGTTTACTATTCCAAACATGCGTGTAGGCAGTCCATACACTATTGTAGTATCTTACATAGGTTATAATTCACGCACATTTAATGATATAGTTATAAGCTTGGGTAACCCTTTAAAATTGGATGTTGCATTACAAAGCCAAACAGGAACATTGGCTGAAGTGTCGGTTACCGCTACAAAAAATACGGTAATCAGTTCCGAAAGAAACGGAACATCGACCCGGGTTGGCATTACAGAATTACAGCAATTGCCAACTATAACCCGTAACATTCAGGATTTTGCCCGTTTAACACCACAGGCAACCGTTACCAGCAGTAATACAAACGGAGCGCCATTGGGAATTAGCTTTGGTGGAATGAATAGTAAATACAATAGGTTTACAATTGATGGTGCAACAGCAAGTGATGTTTTCGGATTATCCAGCACCGGAACAAATGGCGGACAAGCAAGTGCAAACCCAATTCCTTTAGATGCTATTCAAGAGATGCAAATTGTAGTAGCACCATATGATGTTACTTATGTAGGTTTTGCCGGTGGCGGAATTAATGCGGTAACTAAAAGCGGAACTAACTCTTTCCACGGTTCGGCTTATACTTATTTACAAAACCAAAATGGAATTGGTAAAAGTGTAACTACTGATTTGAAATATGCTGATTTTACTAAAACAATTTATGGAGCAAGCTTAGGTGGGCCGATTGTAAAGGATAAATTATTTTTCTTTGCTGATTTTGAGCGTTCAAAAAATTCAACGCCTCTTGCTTATGATCCAACACAATCTGGATCCGGATCAAAATTTAACCCCTCTGTATTAGAGGATTTAAGAAATTACGTTATCAAAACATATAGTTTTGATCCTGGAAGTTATTCTGCAATTAATAAAGTTACGCCATCTACTACTGTTTTTGGTCGTTTAGACTGGAATATCAACGAAAAAAATAAGTTAACTATTCGGCACAGTTATGTAGATGCAAGTGATTTAGTAATCAGCAGATCTGTAGGAACAATAACTTTTGCAAACAGTGCTTATACTTTTGCCAGCAAAACAAATTCATCCGTGTTAGAGTTAAACAGTTCTTTTTCTAATAATGCTTCCAATGTATTCCGCTTAACTTATAACCGTGTTCGTGACGCCCGGGTTACAGCAGATTTTCCTTCTATATTTATTCAAGATAAAACAAACTCGCTTAACTATAATATAGGTTCAGATTACTCTTCCCCAAGAAATAGCCTTAATCAGGATAACTTTAGCGTTACAGATAATTTTAATTTGTATAAAGGTATTCATACCATCACCTTAGGTACTAATAATGATTTTTATAACACTAATAACGTGTTTCTGCAATACTATTACGGGTATTATACTTATGCCAGTATCGATGCTTTTAAAAACAATGCTACTGTTGCCCCAATAAGTTACCAGGTAGGTTATTCAACTGCCGGCGGTGCAGATAATGCGGCATCAATTATTCATGCAGCACAATTCAGGGTGTATGCACAAGATGCCATGCAAGTAAACGAAAAGTTTAAATTTACTTATGGCATTGGTTTAGAATTGCCAGTGTTTTTTAACAAGCCACTTGCCAACACTGCATTTAACAACTCTGCATTAGCCCAAAGATATAATGTAGCTACTGATAGAACTGTTACCCCAGCTGTTTATGTTACTCCAAGAATGGCCTTTAACTGGGATATTAATGGTGATGGTACTTCTCAGTTACGTGGAGGGGGCGGCGTATTTACAGGGCCTGCACCTTTCGTTTGGTTGTCTAACCAGTATGGCGGTACAGGGGTCAACTCTATCAGATATAGTCCAACCGGAACAGCGCTAAATGCAATACGTTTTAATTATAACCCGAATGATACACACTTGGGTGCACCTTTACCAACAACCACCGTTGCAACAACAGCAACAGAAATTGATGTAACCGATCATAACTTTAAATTTCCGACCATTTTCAGGACTAATTTAGCTTTAGACCAAAAATTACCTTTCTGGGGATTAATCGGTACCGTTGAGGGGTTATATTCTAAAACCTTTAATAACATCCTTTACCAAAACTTAAATGTTGGCCCTCAAAGTGGTGTTACTACCATTGGAAATACAACACGCCCTTATTATAATTTTACCCGTGCAGATGCTAACTATACAGATGTTATTTATTTAACTAACACAAACCAAGGTTATACATATAACGTTACTGCCCAAATACAAAAACCATTAACCAGAGGTTGGACAGGCAGTATTGCTTATACTTATGGGGATGCTTTTTCTGTATCAGACGGAACCAGCTCAACAGCGCTTTCTAACTGGAGATTTGTTTATAATGTAAACGGATTAAACAGTCCTGATCTGTCCCGTGCTAACTTTTCACCAGGTTCCCGTATAGTTGGTTATATTTCCAAATCCTTCAAATATGCCAGCAACAAGTTGGCTACCAATGTTGGAGTAGTATATATCGGGCAGTCTGGCCAAACATTCTCTTATCTTTATGGCAGCGGCAATATCAATGGTGATGATATAACCAGCAAAACTCAATCTCAGGATTTAGCTTACATTCCGGCTAACATTCAACAGGCCCAATTTGTAGATTTTGTACGTACAAATGCTGATAATTCTAAAACTACCGTTACTGCTGCACAACAATGGACAGATTTTCAAAATTTCATTAAGGACAATAGTTATTTAAGAGATCACCAGGGTCAGAACACTACCCGTAACGGAGACAGAATGCCATGGGAAAATCACATAGATTTAAAACTTTCACAGGATTTTTATTTTGTAAAACAACATAAACTGGAAATATCTGTTGACATTCAAAACATAGGAAATTTATTGAATAGCAAATGGGGCAGAGGTTATTACTTAGGCAACCAAAGCTATAACCTTTTTACACCTATCAGCCAAACCAGAACCCCAACCTTTACTTTTGATGCCACAAAACTAACTAACGTTGACGGAACTTTAAGGCCATATACTATTAACGATTTTTCTTCCCGCTGGAGAGGACAGATCAGTGCACGTTACTCTTTCTAACAAACAAAAAACATAAAACTTAATGCAAGCCGTTCCTGTAAAAAGGGACGGCTTTTTTGTTAGCTGCTGTTTTTACCCATATTTTTTTATTATTTATAAATTGAACCCGAATTATTGCTTAATGAGATTGAAAAAACTGAACCGGATTGCTGTTGCAATGCTTCTTTTACCCATCCTTTTCTCATCGTGCAAATCCCGCAAGTATGCTTTAAAAGGTCATCCAGGCCAAATCGTACAACCAGCTGCATCTATCAGCAATAAGTACTCGGAGTTGATGGGTGTTGAGGAAAGCAACATCACTAACGGCCGTTTATATACTTTTATTGATAATTGGATGGGTACGCCTTATCGTTTTGGCGGTTTGGATAAAGATGGTATTGATTGTTCTGGTTTTACTTTTTTGCTGGAACAGCAGGTTTATGGTATCAATTTACCAAGAATGACGGGCCAGCAGGTAACGGTGATCAAACGGAAATATGAGGAACAGTTGCAGGAGGGCGATCTTGTTTTCTTTGATTTCGACGGAAAGAAATTCAGCCATGTTGGCGTTTATCTGCAAAACGATTATGTTGTTCATGCCAGCACCAAAAAAGGGATTATACTGGTTAAATTGCACGATCCGGCCATGTATAAATACTTTTCGCGCTGCGGATCTGTTATTACAGAATGATATTTTTAGGTGGTAAAAGAAGCATCCAATTGTTCCGTTAATTGAACTATGACACAAATCCGTTTATTTCTGCTGCTATTGATGGTTGTATTTGTTTTTCAGGCAAAAGCACAGCAAAAAGCAGTCAGATTACTTACAATCGATCAACTTGAAAAAAGGGTTAGCCATCAAGATACTGTTTTTATCGTTAATTTTTGGGCAACATGGTGCGGCCCTTGCGTTAAAGAACTGCCGGTTTTTGATCAGTTGCAAAAGACGTACAAAAACCAGCCTTTAAAAGTGTTGTTGATTAGCATGGATTTTAAATCGAAATTGAATACTGCTGTTGTTCCTTTCGTACAAAACCATCATTTCACATCCGAAGTTTTTTTAGCAGATAAAAGCAGCGAACAGGAATTTATTGACCGGATTGATAAGAACTGGAGCGGCGCTTTACCCGGAACATTGGTTATCAACACAAAAAAGAACTTACATAAATTTTATGAGCAGGAATTTACTTATCCGGAATTGAATAAATTATATCAAAACTCAAAATAACTATGAAAAGATTGTTTGTTTTATTACTGATTGCTGCTTCCAGTATTGCAGCAAAAGTAGCAGGTCCGGGTTACAAAGTAGGAGACATTGCAACCGATTTTAAACTAAAAAATGTAGATGGAAAAACAGTTTCCTTAACTGATTATCCTGCTGCAAAAGGCTATATTGTTATTTTCACTTGTAACCATTGTCCGTATGCCAGAGCTTACGAATCCCGGATTATGGCTTTAGATAAAATGTATGCTTCTAAAGGTTATCCCGTAATTGCTATCAGTCCGAATGATCCGGCTGCCATTCCGGAGGATTCTCCTGAAAATATGAAGAAGCGGGCAACCGAAAAAAAATATTCTTTTCCTTATTTATTTGATGATACCGGCTTAACTACCAGAACTTATGGCGCTAAAGCAACGCCGCATGTGTATGTATTAAAGAAAACAGCAAAGGGAAACGTTGTACAATATATTGGCGCCATTGATGATGATACAGAAGGTACAAACATCAAAAATAAATATGTAGAAAATGCAGTAAATGCTTTGCTTTCGGGTAAAAACCCGACTATAACCAGCACTAAAGCTATTGGTTGTTCTATTAAATTAAAAGCTATCTGATTAAAATATTCCTGTTAATTTTGGTCCCGGTTTATGAAAAGTAAGGGTCAGTTTAAATTTCGATCATAAAAATTTATAGTGCTTCTTTTATGCCTGTAAATTCTGTTCTTAGGTGTTATACTGATACAAAAAGCACAATAAGCCAAAGGATTTTATGTGGTAAAAGAAGCATAGAAAATAAGCTGAACAAAATTTAAACAGGTGCTAAACCGGGATTTTTTATGCAAAAACCAAAAGAAGATTACTCTTTCTGGACCAAATACAAACGTTTTGCCAGTACAGAAATACTGCTTTATGTAATTATGGTAATCGGGATTATTGTTGGTTTACTGGTTTTTGGATGATGCTACTTTTTAATTAGTGTAAAATGGGCATTATCCGATTCGTAAATAGTTTCATAAAAATCGGTTAACTCTTGATAAGTTTCGGGTGGATAAGTCCCGGCGTTTATCTGTATTTTTCTGTTGTAAAAAAGCTTTCCCTCCTTAACTTCAATTTTAACATTAAAGCTTCCAAAAGGAGTAGAAGATTCTACATTTCGCGGACGTTGCTCTATTTTATAATCGTCCGGCAATTGATAAACAATTTCATCTTTATCTACATAACCATGGTTAATGCAAACTGGTAAAACCCGGTTGCGTACTTCTTTTAAAGGATGTTTTATAAAATTAACGCGGTTAACCGGCACTACAAACCTACCGTCGTTAAGCGTGCAATAGTTTGGTGCATCGAGGTCAATCGTTTCATAAGCAACAGGTTGTTGTGTTTTTTCCTGTTTCAGGTTGAATGATTTAATATTCAAATTTTCGATCAGGTAAACCTGCTGCAAATTTTTGATCTGTTCCTGGTAAGGCTCGCCGGCTAATTCGTCGCGGTTATCGTATTGTTCGCCTTCAAAACGGGTTTCCATTTTACCGTTCAGCATACCATCTTTATCGATAGAAAAAGTACATTTTCTAATTTGCAGGTTTGATGAAGTTTTATATTCTGTCGTACGCATCAGTTTTCCGCCTTGCTCGTTGCAGGCAACTACATTTCTTCCGTCTGTAAAATCTCCCAAAAAACCGAATGGAATTTCTTTACTGGTACATTCAAGCCACGTTGTATCATTTTTAAAAGGCACACACAAAATGATATGATTGCCTTGTAAGCTTGCAAATGTTGGATCGATGCTTCTTTTACGGTAATGGTCTCCGTAAACAATACAATAATAAGAATCTATTCCTGCAACTTTCAGCAAGCCTCTTGTATAGTTTACCAAACCTTTGCAATCACCGTAACTTAACTGATCTACTTCACTTGCTAATGTAGGCTGATAACCACCAACACCTATTTGCACGCTGATGTAGCGTGTTTTCTGCTGCATGTATTCGTAAATCTTTTTTGCTTTTTGCTTCGGGTCAGGAATATCTTTTACCAGATCACGGATGTAAACAGCCGTTTGAGCCGGAATTTCATCGCGTCCTTTTAATAAAGTGCTGGCCATCCATTTGCTAAACTCGTCCCAATTGGTAAAAGAACCAGGCTTGCCACCGAAAGAAAATTTTTCCGGAACTACTTCTACAGAAGTTAAAAAAGTATGCGGATCTGGCAGGTAAGGTTCATTTCGAAGCGCTTTAATATTACTGATCTGCCAGCTATAAATTTTCTGATCTTTAATTGTCTCCGTTTGCATTTTGCCCTGAAAGTTGTTTTCCTTGATACGAAGGTTAAGATCTGGTTTGCAAATCACTTTAAAAGAACTTTTTTCTACAGCAATTTCCGGTGCTGATTCTGGTTGCCATTGAGGTAATGCCAAACTTTGGTGCTGCTTAATTTCGTACTCAAATTCTACCGTGTAAGGATAACTGTTAACCGACGGCTTAAAATGCTTCACGCGGTCATCTTCATACAAAGAAAAATTGCTGATTACACTTACATCATTAAAATCACGTTCAGAAAATTTTCCTGTTGGCAATCCGAATTCGTTATAAACTACTCCTTTTACCGATTTAATTTGACGGCTTTTATCGTAGCCAATTGCAATCCTGGCATAATCATCACCGTTTTTATTTAAAATAGTAATTGCTTCTTTTAGGTGGTAAATTACGTTGTCGGGTTCTTTAATTTCTATTGTCTCTTCCAGGTTCCTTACCACCGCAGTGGCATAAGGTTTCAGGTTTTGAGGAATAGCAGCTACATCATAAGGATTTTGTGCAAAGCCAAAAAACGATATGCAGAGCAGCAGAAGGATAGCTAAAGTTGCTTTCATTTTTTCTTTTTAAAGATGATTTCTGCTCGTTCTGATTGCACAATTTTGTTAAACAGCTCTTTTAAATAAGGATATTCTTCCGGTTCATAAACTGATTTATTAAGCTGTTTCACTTCAGAAAAACTAAACGCGCTGCCATCAACATCAATTTGGGTTTGATACTGGCCGCCATGTGCAGGAAGCGCAATGCCAATATCTGCTGGTTTACTTACAATTTCATACTGTTCCGGAAAAATTACACGGATCATGGTTTTTGTTTCAGAAGGCGCCCCCCAGTTAACCGGATAAGTCCTTTCCTGAAGTTTAAACGGGTTTTCGGTAGTTCTGTCCATAAAAAACGGATTGAAAGAAAACTGTTCTTTGCCTAATTTTTCATAAGCATTAATTTCTATTTCGTAAACTTCGCTTAATGGTTTTTCGTTATCATCTAAATTCTGGATTTCTGATTTAAGTATTTTAATTTTTGGCATACTTTCATCCAGGTTTTCTACATATTCATCAACGCTGTTAAATTTTTTTATCTTGTTACGTTTGTTATAAGCTTCATAACCAAATGAGTAATGGCTCATGGTGCCTTTCAACTTTCCGTTTTCATCCAAAGCCAAATTTAAATTGTAAACAGAGCTTTCTTTTTGCGATGCTTTTAAATCGGTCCAGTAAGAGGGTTTATCCAGGCTGATCACTCTTCCCTGGTCGTTAATGCAACGGATCGGCAGCAAACCAAAAGGCAGCAGCGGGTCGGTTGCATCCAGTAAATACTTCTGATCGCCAATATCTACTTGTGCAATTACATAATTAAACTCGCTTACTACCGGAAAAAGTTTGTTGATCAAACCATTATTTCTGGTAGAAAGTATGACCGCTTCGGATTGTAAACCAGCCGCAGATAAAGCAGAAACCAAAGCCAGGTTAATATCGGCCGAACTACCTGAACGCTTGTCTAATGCTTTTTTTATGCCATCAACACTGTATTTTTCAACATCGTTATCCCATTTAAACCATTTTTGCAGGTAACTGTAAACTGCTTTTGCTTTGGCGAGGTCATCAGTGGCACCGGCTGTAATTGCTGGAATTTTATCTTTAAACAAATCCTTCCGTTTCATCTGTTTGCCAAACATTTCGTCCCGCTTCAATTCATCGTCAACATCTGTCCATTGTTTGGTAATTTTATGTTTGATGCCGTGATAATCTGTAAATTCCGACAATTCAAAATATATGGCCGAAATAAAGTTGGAAGGTGCAGTCATGTATTTTTCTTCTACAAAAGCCGGAATATCTGTCATTGCATAAGTAATTACAGAACAATCTGCTTTAAAGCCGCCGCCTGGCGTAAAACACTCGCGTTCTAAAACTGCTGCATTTTTGGTCAGTTTCCTGCCTCCGCGAAGCGAAACATTGTAATTATAAACGGCTGGAATATGTGCAATGTATTCGCTGTAAACTTTAGGAATATCGGTTTGAAAATCCCAGCTTTTAAAGTTAAAAACAAAAGGGGAAACCAGCGTATATTTATATTCGATAATACAGCCGTCTTTTAAATTGGGCATGGCAAACCTTACCTGGTTGAGGTATTTCGATTTATTTTCCTTGTAAATCTTCGATTTATCAAGCGCATACGACTGGGCAATACCGTTTTCATCATTATAAAAAGTAATGCCTTCAACGCCTTCAACCGTTTCTTCCCGTTCTTCCTGCTTGTGCAAGCGTATAATTACATCGCCGTGTTTAAAACCTTTACTATTGAAAATTTTAATTCTGACATGATATTCAAATACAAGTGGCGAACCTTCGCGATTGCTTATCTGTGCTGTGCCAAACTCTCTTAAAACTACTGCATTTGCAGCCGAATCTTTGCTGTAAGTTTTCATATTAAGCTCATCCGCAGCATATTTTCCATAATCAAAGTCCTGGGCATAAGCTTTTATTCCTGCTAACAGCAGTAAATAAATAAGTAAATGTTTTTTCAAGTGATGAAGGTTTTGGTAGTCAATATTAAAATACTTTTACGACAATTCAAATGCCTTGTTAATAAAAAAACAGGCATAAAAGAAGCATGCTAATACAAGTAATTTTTTGGGTTCTGATGGTTTTTACGACCTTAGCGCTTTATTTACACCATGAAATTAAATTTAAAACGTCCGCTTGCATTTTTTGACCTGGAAACAACAGGCGTACATATTGGCAACGACCGGATTGTAGAGATGTCCATCATTAAAATGAACGAAGATGGAAGTGAAGAAGTAAAGACCTGGCGTTTTAATCCCGGCATGCCAATTCCGCTCGAATCATCCTTAGTTCATGGCATTTATGATGAACATGTTAAAGATGAACCAGCTTTTAAAGAAGTTGGGGCAGAGATAGCAGCATTTTTAACAAACAGCGACCTTGCAGGATACAATTCTAACAAGTTTGATATCCCAATGCTGATGGAAGAATTTTTAAGGGCTGAAGTTGACTTCGACCTGGAAAACCGTCATTTTGTAGATGTGCAAAATATTTTCCACCAGATGGAGCAGCGTACTTTACGTGCGGCTTACCAGTTTTACTGCGGAAAAGACATTATCAACGCGCATTCTGCAGAAGCTGATACCCGCGCAACGATGGAAGTTTTGTTAGCGCAAATTATGAAATACGAAGGCGTGGAATGGGAAAATAAAAAGGGTGTAAAAACAGTACCGGTGGTAAATGATGTAGAAGCTTTACATCAATTTACCAATCTTTCTAAGCCGGTTGATTTTGCCGGGAGAATGGTTTTTAACGAAAGCGGCGAAGAGCTGTTTAACTTTGGAAAACACAAAGGCAAAAGGGTAGAAGATGTGTTCCAGTTGGAGCCGAGCTATTACGCCTGGATGATGCAGGGCGATTTTCCGTTATATACCAAACGCCGTTTGGAAGCAATTTACAAACGCTGGACTGCCAAAAAGAACCAGTCAAAACCGCAGCAGCCAAAACCGGAAACGCAAAACAGGCCGCCGCAGCCAAAGCAAGATCAGGCTGTACCCGAAAATCAGAATCAAAATCAGCCGAAGCCTTATGTAAAACCGGCACAGCCTGGTAATCAAAGTCAAAGGCCGCAGCAACAGCAAAGGCCTCAGCATAAACCAAATTATCAGCAACAGCCGCGAAAGGAACAAAAACCAGCAGAACCAATTAATGATGACATGCTGAACCAGTTGAAAATGAAGTTTGGCAAATAAAATAATACTTCTTTTACCGATTAATAATTGGTGTTACTAAACCTGTAACACCTTTTTTTATGCCTTAAAAGAAGCATTGCTTTCTTATTTTTTTCACCAAAAAAGAAAAAATATAAAAGTTTGAGGTTATGGAAAAAAAAGTTTTCTTTGCAAAACTTATTTAGACTTAATCCAAATAAAAATGAATAAAAGTAGCCTTAACTTTATTACCTTACTTATCTCCCTGCTTTTTTACAAACAAAGCTTTGCACAGCAACAGAATGCAAGCATCAAAGGGCACATTACAACTTCTGATAATAAACCGGCAGAATATGTTTCTGTTATTTTAAATGATAAAGGTGCTGGAACATTAACCAATGCTAATGGCGATTATGTATTTCATAAATTAAGGGCAGGAAATTATTTAATCAGGGTTTCTGCAGTTGGTTTATCTTCACAAAGCAAAACAATCGATTTGAAAAACGGCGAGGCCAGAACAGCAGATTTTATGCTTAATGAAAACGCCAGGCAGCTAAAAGAAGTAAATATCAACGCCAGTAAAAACAATAAGTTTATTGTTAAACAAAGCGAAACAGTAGGAAAAATTCCGTTAACGCAGTTGGAAAACCCACAGGTTTATACTTCCATCAGTAAAGATTTAATGACTGAGCAATTGGTTTTTTCGGTTGATGATGCCATTCGTAATGCGCCTGGTATCCAAATGATGTGGCAGGCAACAAGCCGCAGCGGCGATGGCGGCAGCTATTATAATTCACGCGGTTTCATTGTTCAAAGTCAGTTTAGAAATGGTTTGGCAGGTATTATAACTTCCACCAACGATGCGGCTAATATTGATAAAGTAGAAGTGGTTAAAGGCCCATCTGCCACACTGTTTGGCAGCGCTTTTACATCATACGGCGGTTTAATCAATCGTACAACCAAAAAGCCTTTTGATACTTTTGGTGGCGAAGTAGCTTATTCTGCAGGAAGTTATGGTTTTAACCGTTTAAGTGTTGATATAAATACACCGCTTGATCCGGCAAAAAAAGTATTATTCCGTTTAAATGCTGCCGGAAATTACAAAGGCAGTTTTCAGGATGCGGGCTTTAAACAAAGCATTTTTATTGCACCAAGCTTATCTTATCAGGCTACAAAACGTTTATCGTTTTCGTTTGATGCAGAACTTTCTTATGGTAAGGGTACCGGCGATCAATTTATTTTCTTTGATCAATCTGTAGCGGCTTTAGGTGTGAACAGTGCAGAAAAAGTAAACATCGATTATAAAAAAGCTTATTTCTCCAATGATCTGATCCAAAATTCGCAAAGCAATAACTTTTACGGGCAAGCTGTTTATAAGATTTCTGATCAATGGATATCACAAACCAACTTTTCTGCCTCTAACAGTTACTCTAACGGACACGGGCCTTATTTTTATTTGGTGCCAAAAGATTCGCTATCCAGAAATGATCAGGCTACCAGAAATAGTAAAGCAGCTTATATAGAAGCCCAGCAAAATTTTAATGGAGATTTTAAAATCGGTGGCCTGCGCAATCGTTTTGTTGGTGGTTTAGACTTTACGCGCATCAATTCGCAACAGTTTTTTTACGGCGCAACACTTCCTAAAAATATTTCAACCATTGGCCAGCCTTCCAACTATTATGATTTTAACAGGGCAAATTTAGATGCTGAATATGCTAAAGCAAATCCATACGGTTATAACACTTATCCTTACGGCTTCAGAAATAATACTTATAGTGCTTATGTATCTGATGTATTGAACATTACTGATAATTTATTAGCTTCGGCAGGTGTACGCATCGATCGTTTTGATAACCAAACCAGTGCTTACAAACAAACTGCTTATTCGCCAAAATTTGGCTTGGTTTATCAGCCAATAAAAGATGTAGTTTCTTTGTTTGCCAATTATCAAAATGGTTTTGTTAATCAAAACGGCACAGATTTTAACGGCAAATCCTTCAAACCAGAACAAGCCAATCAAACCGAAGGCGGCGTAAAATTGGATGCATTTGGCGGCAAATTGAGCAGCACTTTGAGTTATTATTATATCGAAGTAAAAGATATTTTGAGAGCTGATCCGGCACATGCAAATTTTTCCATCCAAAACGGAACACAGTTGAGCAAAGGTTTGGAAGCCGAAGTAATTGCCAATCCGTTTGAAGGTTTTAATGTTGTTGCAGGCTTTGGTTACAATGATTCAAGATATATCAACGCCAATGCAGATGTGGATGGCCGCCGCCCTTCAACAGCTTCTTCGCCTTATAATACTAATTTGTGGTTAAGCTATCGTATCATGCATGGTTATGTAAAAGGTTTGGGTTTTGGCGTAGGCGGAAATTATGCTAGCGAAAATCACATTGTCAACAGTGCAAGCCTTGGTGTTTTCAGCTTGCCGTCTTATACCGTTTTGAATGCTTCTACTTTTTATGACCTCAAAAAATACAGGTTTGGGTTGAAGTGTGACAATTTCACCAACAAAAAATACTGGATCGGATACACTACCATGAACCCGCAACAATTAATAAGCGTTGTTGGAAGCATAGCGTATAAATTCTAATTTTCAATAGATTTTAATCGGATGAAAGCTTGAAAAAGAAAAACAATACATCCTTATTTAAAAAAGTAAATGCCTTTTTACACCTCTGGCTCGGATTAATTTCCGGGCTGGTGGTGTTTATTGTTTCTATAACGGGTTGCTTGTTCTCTTTTCAAAAGGAAATTAGCGATGTAGTTTATCGAAAAGAATTTTTTATAACGCCACAGGCATCAGGCAAAACTTTGCCAATTACAAGGCTTAAACAAATTGCTGACCATTCCTTAGGTATTCCGTCTAATTTTATTACTACTTACCAAAAAGATAAAACGCACACCTGGGAATTTATGTGTTATAAACCGGGCGATCAAAAATCGTTTTTCTGGTTTGGAACGATTGATAGTTATAAATCAGTTTTTATTAATCCTTATTCCGGCAAAATAACAGGCGTTATGGATTATAAGAACAATTTTTTTGTGATTGTAAAATCCATCCATTGGAGCTTATTACTGAACGATAAATACGGACAGCCAATTGTTGGATATTCTACCTTGATATTTGTAATCCTGCTCATTTCCGGCTTGATTTTATGGTGGCCAAAAAACCTGAAAAAAGCAAACTTTGATAAAAGCTTTAAAATAAAATGGAAAGCCGGATTTAAAAGATTGAATTACGATCTGCATAATGTTCCAGGTTTTTATGCTTTGTTTATCGGTATAATTTTAGGTCTTACCGGGATGGTTTTCGCGATGAAATGGTTTGAAACTTCGGTTTATATACTTACAAATCAATCTTTAAAACCACCTGTATTTAAAAGTATCAATTCTGATACAACGCAAAAAGCTTTAAACAATCCCCTGGATATTGCTTTTTTTACTGCTAAAAGAAGCATGCCCGAAGCACAGCGAATTGGATTGAGCCCGGCAACAGGTACAAAAGGTGCAATTTATATTTTAGGTTATCGTGGTAAAGAAATTTATTACGATTACGACCAATTGCAGTTTGACCAGTACACCGGAAAGCTGCTGAACCGGCAGAATTTTCGAGACAAAAACAGTGGTGAGAAAATTATCGGCATGAACTATGACATTCATGTTGGCGCTATTCTGGGTTTGCCAGGAAAAATATTGGCTTTTTTAGCCAGTTTAATTTGTGCCAGTTTACCGGTTACCGGTTTTATTATTTGGTTAGGGAAGAAGAAAAAATCGAAGCAAAAAGTTCGACGAAGTTTACAGCACTTAAAAAGCTTTAAAAAACGAAATATAGTTTTGAACAGGTAAAAATTCTATTTGTACATTTTTATATGATAAAAGAAGCATTTTGAACTTTTAACTATTCTTTAAAAATGAAATATTCCTCGTCAAACCCGAAAATTTCGTTCTTTTTACTGCGGAGTTTTTAAAAACCTTTTTAAAGGTATCTTCTGTAATTTCTTCCCAGTCAGCTTTGGTCATCGCCATTAATTCTGGCGGCGGTTGAAAAGCAGGTTCGTTATGCAGCACAGAAAAACGGTTCCAGGGACAAACTTCCTGACAAATATCACAGCCAAACATCCAATTGTCGGTTTTTCCTTTAAACTCTTGTGGGATTTCGTTTTTCAGCTCAATAGTTAAATACGAAATGCAGCGGCTGCCATCTACAACAGCGGGCGCAACAATAGCTTCGGTAGGGCAGGCATCCATGCAACGGGTACAGGTTCCGCAATGGTCCTGAGTTGGTTCAACATCATATTCTAATTCTAAGTCAATAATCAATTCAGCCAAAAAAAAGAAAGAACCTTTTTGCTTGCTTATCAAATTTCCGTTTTTGCCAATCCAGCCTAAGCCTGCTTTTTTTGCCCAGGCACGATCTAAAACCGGGGCAGAATCTACAAAAGCGCGTCCGTTCACTTCACCGGTTTGTTCCCGTATAAAATTTAACAGTAAAAAAAGCTTTTGCTTGATCACGTCATGATAATCGGCACCAAAAGCATAACGTGAAATTTTTGGCGCTTCGGGATCGAGCTGCTGCTGCTCAGAATAATAATTCAGCCCTAAAGAAATAACAGATTTGGCGCCATCAACCAATAAACGCGGGTCGAGCCGTTTATCAAAATGGTTTTCCATATAAGTCAGTTCTCCATGAAAACCTTTTTGAAGCCAGCTTTCTAACCGCGGCGCTTCTTCTTCTAAAAAACCGGCTTTGGCAATGCCGCAGAATAAAAATCCGAGCTTTTCTGCTTCGGCTTTAATCAATTGGCTGTAAACTGGTTTTTGCAGAGACGACATTACTTACAAAGATAAAGCTTTAACGGGTTTAATTACGAAAGTCAGTTTGAACACAATTACTTGTTGATAAAAAATGACTATTAATAGCTATTGATGATAGCAATAAGGAAATGGAGATTAGGATACCATTTAACCTAAAAAGCAAACTTTATTATGGCACAACTAACCTATAACAGTAAAAGCGGAAAAGATTATTTAAACATTCTTTTTTGAATGCATCTTATATTTATAAAAGAAAGCAGTCTATGTTGTAAAATCTTCTTCTTATTTTGCAGTTACAAGTCTTTTAATATAAACTGAGTTTTTGCTGTTAAGGTATTTTATAGAAACAAAATCTAATTTTACATGAAAAATCAATACCTCATTTATTTTTTACTTTTTATTTTTTTAAGCAGTTGCAGCGTTCTGTCTGATAGTCAGCTTAAAAACATCAACGTTTATGCAACTGCGGCTAAAGCTTATTCCGATTATCCGGGCGAAGTGATAAGGCATTATGCTTTGTTAAACCAGGATAACCGGATTTTAAAAGCAAGCAGTCTAAAAGATCTGCCCCTTGTACTTTCAGCTTTAAATAGTGCTACTGAAAATTATCAATTCAGAATAAACCAAGCAGATCAGTTCGACCTGTCATTAAAATTGTTTCAGCAATATGTGAGTTTGATGGCCACATTAAGTGCAGAAGATTATGTAAATGATTTAACCAGCAGTAGCAAAGCATTGGGCGAAAGCAGTACCGATCTGGTAAAACAGTATAATGCTAAAGCCTCCAAAAAGTTGCCGGATGAAATAGGAGAGAAGCTTTCTTCTGCTGTTTTTATTGTTGGAAAAAGGTGGGTTAAAAACAGGCAGGCAAAAGCTTTAAAAGAATTTATTCCGGCAGGAAACGTGCTGGTAGCTACAATGGTAGATAACCTGGTTGCCGGATTGGAAGGTAAAGACGCGGGTTCTTTTAAAGATTTAATTAGTTTAAGCAGAAGTGATTTTAAAGATAAATATGAAATAATTGTTCTATCAGAAAAAAACGGTATTAACTATCCCAATTTAAAAGTTTATTACGAAACCTTAAATCGCTATGATTCTTTAGAAGTTTTACGGGCACAATGCGTATTGTCGGCAAATAAGGTTAAAAGCTGTCACGAAAAATTAACTCAGGATATTCAAAATAAAAAGAAACTAAAAACAATTTTTACTGAAAGTAGCGATTTGATTGCTGATATCAGAAAGCTTAAAGATGCATATCAAACCTTTGCGGATTAAAATAAAAATTGAACCTCTAATATAAACGGCCATGAATACAGAAGCAATGAACGTATTAAAGCAAATCAGGGAAACTACAAACCAATTGCAAGAGGAATTAGACGATCCGTATTATCAAAATCATACCGACGACCGGATACTTTTAGAATCGATGCTGAATAACCTATATGATCAGGAAGATTTAATTATCAATAACACGATCCAAAATATTGTTCAGCAATTAAATGAAGGGAACAACAAGTTGCAGTTGCTAATTGATAAGATGTCTGCTTCCAGCAATCAGATTGCAAAATTAAATGTTGTAGTTAAAAAAGTTTCGGATATTATTGCAGCGCTTGTGAAGATAACAACGGTAGCAGTTTCGGCAGGTTTACTTTAACCAATTTACCTTCTAATTTTAATAATGGTTTTTCTAAAGAAACAACCTGCAGCAAAAACAATGAAGTTGTTTAAACTTTTTTTCTGGCCTTCTTTTTTGGGAGCCGATGCTTCTTTTATCACCTAAAAATGTTGGTCGTTAGGTTTTGTTTTTAGGGGTTGATGCTTCTTTTATCACCTAAAAAATGTTGACCTTCACTAAAGACCTATAAGGTTTTCAAAACCTTATAGGTCTTTAGTGGATTAAATGTAAACACCAATTTTACCCGGTAAAAGAAGCATGGGCACCAAACCTGGGCCTGCCGAAGGACCAAATTTAAATGGGTGCCAAAAAGTTTAAACAACCTCAATGTTATACTTCTTTTATCAATGCTTTTATGGAATTAACATTTCATACTTCCGTTTTAAGTTTTAAATCAGATCAAAAGAAATAGCAAAACGGATAAGTTTTGATAAACAGTTAATTTCTAACTTTCTTAAAATACTTTTCCGGTGGTTGTTGACTGTGTGCTTGCTGATAAAAAGTGAATCAGAAATTTCCTGGCTGTTGCTTCCCAGTGCAATCAGCCGGACCAACTCTTTTTCTCGTTTGGTAAGTAAATTAAACTTGCGGTAGTTCTGGCTGATAAACATGTTTTCTTCAAAAACCCGGTTTAACTTGTTGCCCAGGTTGTTTAAAGTATTGGCCTCGATAGCCAGGTGCATAATCATATTTGTTTCGCCAGGCTCATCGGCGCAGCAAAGCCTTGAACTTGTAAAATACCATTTGTACTCGCTGCGGTCATTCGGCCGTACACGTTGCAAAAAAGAATGGACCGCATTATGGTCGTTTTGTGCTATAAACTTTTGCAAACCTATGTTTAAAAACTGTATTTCTTCTTTCGGGAAAAACTTATTAAAGTATTCCGGCCCTAAAGCTTGTAATTCTTCCCGGCTGTGTTTTAAAATATTACAGCCGCTTTTGTTCATGTAGATATTGGTATTGGTAGCTAAATCATGTACCATCAGGTTTCCGGGAACATAATCACCCACATCCTGAATGGTAAATAAACCTTTTTTAAACTGGTTCCCAATACTAAAAAACTGGGCTTTGCAATTGTTCTCCAACTGCTGGTGGTAAAGTGCGGTTGTGACCATATTAGTTTGGATTATAAACGATTAGCAACCAAAACTATAAAAAATGGTATTTTTTAACTAAGAAACTTTATGTCGTGAAAGTAAATAAAGGTTTTGATAAATACTATTATTTGCAACTATTTTGTTACATTTTTTAATGGGAATAATCCTTCCTCAAATTCAAATGCTCTTTTTATCGAAGCTTTTTATTGAACCTAACCATTTATTTGCTTAGCTGGTTACTAAAAATTATTTTTCGTTCACTACAAGCAAACAATAAAGGCAGCAGTTTCTTTTTACGTTAATCAATCAACCACAATATGGCAACTACAAATAATTTAAATGACACAGCGGAAGAACAGCCGTTAACTACAACAGGAGGACCTACAGACCAGTTAGCACCGGAAGGCGATGCTAAAGATAATCAGGACTTTGAAGATGATGATGATGCACCCTTAGATGATGAACTGGCTGCGAACAGTTCTGATTTTGATGATGAACCTATTGAGGATGAAGACGAAGACCTGGATGATGACGAAGTAAAGCGTTTATTTCCGGGAGAAGACAGTTATACAGAAGATGAAGATGATGACGAACCTTACGAAGGCATCCGTCACGGCGATCAGGAAGATGAGGGGTTGGTAGATGATAACATGACCGGTATGCCAGTCATTCCGTCGCCATCTTAATAAATACAAGTATTTTATATTTTGTACAACCTTTTCGGGCAAGTTTAAATAAGCTTGCTTTTTTTATGCCATAAAAACAGTATGGCCAGGATTTATTAAGCGGAAAACCAATTTCTTTTGACCTGAAAAGCTTTAACTTTGCCAGCTACTTATAATGTAGGTTTTAGATAACTATGGTCAGATTTAACAGATTTACACTTGCTAACGGCTTAAAAGTTTTAGTACATGAAGATAAAACTACACCAATGGCCGTGGTTAATGTTTTATATGATGTTGGCGCGAGGGATGAAAACCCTAACCAAACCGGGTTTGCACATTTGTTTGAGCATTTAATGTTCGGTGGATCTGAAAACATTCCTGCTTATGATGAACCATTGCAAAGGGTTGGTGGCGAAAACAATGCTTTCACCAGCAACGATATTACCAATTATTACATTACCCTGCCTGCTGTAAACATAGAAACTGCTTTTTGGCTGGAAAGCGACCGGATGCTTAACCTGGCTTTTAGCGAAAAAAGCCTCGATGTACAAAGGCAGGTTGTTTCCGAAGAATTTAAACAGCGCTATTTAAACCAGCCTTACGGCGATGTGTGGTTAAAACTGCGGCCTTTGGTTTATAAAAAACATCCATACCAATGGGCAACAATTGGCAAAGAACTTTCGCACATTGAAAACGCAAAAATTGAAGATGTAAAAGCCTTCTTTAAAAAACATTATAACCCGCAAAACGCTATTTTAGTGGTTGGCGGCGATGTAGATACTGCACAGGTAAAAGTTTTGGCCGAAAAATGGTTTGAACCGGTTCCGTCCGGAGAAAAATACCATCGAAACCTGCCCAAAGAACCGGAACAAGTAGAAGAACGCCGGGAAGTTGTTGTTGGAAAAGTACCTTTAAACAGCTTGTACATGGCTTTTCATGCACCCGGCCGTATGGAAAAAGCAAGTTACCCGGTAGAGTTACTGGCAGATATTCTTTCTCGCGGAAACTCTTCCCGCTTGTACCAAACGTTGTTGAAAGAAAAGCAGTTGTTTAGCGAAATACATGCTTATTTAAGCGGCAGCCTGGATGAAGGCATGTTGGTAATTGAAGGAAAACCACTGGAAACAGTGAGCATAGAACAGGCAGAAGCGGCGGTTTGGGAAGAATTGGAAAAACTGAAAACCGAGCTGGTGCAAGAAAATGAGCTGATGAAGGTAAAGAACAAAACAGAATCGACACTGATTTTTACAGAAATGTCTTTATTGGAAAAAGGGATGAACCTTGCTTATTTTGAACTCATGGGCGATGCAGATAATTTAAACCACGAAACCGAAAAATACCTTGCTGTAACCGCAGAAGAAATACGGGAACAATCCCGAAAAATCTTCCGCAGGGAAAACCTGTCCACACTGGTTTACCTGGCAGAAGAAGTTGCAGAAACTTTAGTTGCATAATTTTAGATAGATAAAAGAAGTATGTTGAACAGAACTTTGGCGCCCAAATTTCATGCAATTGAAGAATTTACGTTAATCAGGCCACAGGAAATACAATTAGATAACGGCTGTAAAATATTTTACTTCAACTCCGGTGAGCAGGAACTGGTACGGCTGGAATGGATTTTTAATAACTTAAATTTTATTACTTCCAGGCCATTATCCAACATTGCAGTAAACACTTTATTGGCAGAAGGGACTACTTCGCGCACGGCTGCACAAATTGCTTCCGAGATTGATTTTTACGGTGCTTTTTTACAGGTGGAATATGGTGCCGACCATTCTCAGGTTACACTTTATACTTTAAACAAACACCTTAAAGCCACGCTGGCTGTTATAAAAGATATTCTGATCAACGCAACTTTTCCCGAAAAAGAATTGCAAACCTATATCAGAAACCAGCAGCAAAAGTTACAAGTTAGCTTGCAAAAAAACGATGTAGTTGGCCGGCGTACTTTTAACAAAGCATTGTATGAAGGCACTATTTACGGTTTTGCACCCGAAGCCGAAGATTATGCGCAATTAAAGCAAGACGATTTATTGCTGCATTATGAGCAGCAATACCAGCCTGCTAACTGTACGCTGGTAATTGCCGGAAAGGTAGACGAAAATGTAATGGAAACCATTTCAGATTTTTTTTCCGACTGGCAAAACCGGATTACGGCTGATTTTACCCGTCCGGATGTTAATAAAATAGCAGGAAAACTTATTTACATCGAAAAACCAAACGCGCTGCAATCGGCCGTACGCTTGGGCACTTCCACCATTAATAGCAAACATCCTGATTTTCCCGGTCTGCAAGTGTTAAATACCGTTCTTGGCGGCTATTTCGGTTCTCGTTTAATGGCCAATATCCGCGAAGATAAAGGTTATACTTATGGCATTGGTTCGGCAATTGTTTCGATGAAAAAAACCGGGACATTTTTTATTGCTACCGAAGTTGGTGCAGAAGTTTGCCGCGAAGCGATACAGGAAATTGAGAAAGAAATTAACTTGTTAAAAACAGTATTGATACCGGAAGAAGAACTTTCTTTGGTCCGGAATTATATGTTGGGCTCTTTATTGGGCAGCCTGGAAAATGTTTTTTCTCATGCTGATAAATTTAAAAACCTTTATTTCTCCAACGTAGATTATTCTTATTACGACCGTTATGCCGAAACAGTTAAAAATATCACTTCCGAAGAATTAAAAGCATTAGCTAACCAATACTTTGATTTTGACGGATTTGTAAAAGTTATAGTCGGTAAATATTGATCTTATGTTGAAAATTGCATGCTTCTTTTACCAGGCATTTTTTCAGCATTAATCCCGCCACAAATAAGGAAACAAAATTAAAGAAGTTGCTACCACAATAGCATTAATGGCGGCCAGCACAATGATATCGTGCTGGCTTGCATTGCGCTCGATACCGTCCATTGCATTTTTTGAAAACCGGATCAGCAACAAAATAACCGGAATAATAATGGGAAAACACAAAATCGCCATCAGCGTTCCGTTATTTCCAGCTTTTGCAGCAATTGCCGAAAGCATCGTAAAAACCATCGAAAAACTAATGCTTCCGCTTAAAACTGCCAGAAAGTAATAAAGCGGATCGCCTAAATTATTCTTAAAAAACAAAAGGTAAATTAAAAGGGCAAGTGTACTTAAAAGGATCATTAACAAACAATTGTAAATAATTTTTGCCAGGATAATTGCCCTTGCACTTGCTATCGTATAGTAATATAGCAAGCGGTTGCTGCTTTCCTGCATAAAACTTTTTGCAATAGCATTTACTGATGCAAAAAGCAAAATAATCCAAAACAGCACATTCCAAACTATCGGATAACCGGCATTATTGCTAAACCCAGGTGTTAGATTAAAAGAAATATAACACACAAAAACGGTAGAAACCACGTAAAGCAGTACGCCGTTAAAAGCATATTTAGAGCGCCACTCCAGTAATATTTCCTTTTTTAATAAAAATTTTACCTGGTTAAATAAATTCATCAACCGCAAATATAACAAGGGAAAACCAGTTTAAATTTATTTTATCTTTGATGATGCCTATTGCCCATTACCGTTCGCCGATTGGAGTTGTCAGGATTGAAGAAACCGAAGGAATCATCAGCGCAATTTCTGTTTTAGACGAAGAAACAGAACTTGTAGGGCCACAAACCGAAGTAACCAAACTGGCTGGGCAACAACTGCACGAATATTTTGCCGGTAAAAGAAGCATGTTCGATTTTCCTTATCAGCAACCCGGAACGCCTTTTCAACAACAGGTTTGGCAGGAACTGTGCAAGGTTGAGTTTGGCAAAACAAAAAGCTATCTGCAGTTAGCTGAACAGTTTGGCAATCCGCTTGCTATCCGCGCTATTGCATCTGCCAACGGCAAAAACAAATTGTGGATTGTTGTTCCCTGCCATCGCATCATCGGAAAAAATGGAGAATTAACAGGTTATGCAGGTGGTTTATGGCGAAAAAAGTGGCTTTTGCAACATGAAGCAATTGTTGCAGGCAAAGCGCAAACAGAATTATTTTAAGCCTAATATATGAAACAATACATAATTAATGCACTGGATTTTACAGATGAAAAAGCATTAGAAAGACGAATGGCTGTCCGTCAGGCACATTTGGAAAATGTAAAAGAAGCCAAAAATAAAGGCCATTATTTAATTGGTGGCGCATTGTTAAATGATCATGGAAAAATGATCGGTTCGGCAATGATCGTTCAGTTTGAAACACCAGAAACTTTGCAGGAATGGTTAAATAACGATCCCTACATTAAAGGTGAAGTTTGGGACCAGATCGAGATCAAACCTTTTAAAGTTGCAGAATTTTAGGTGATAAAAGAAGCATTCGTACTTGCAGCAATTACTTGTTGGAAGGATGAATGCTTTTTCTGTTTACCGAGCCAAGCAAAGCCAGGATCGGGCCAAAAAATAATAAATACCAACCCCAGCGATAATGGATGAAACCAGACAAAGTTTGTGAAAGCTTAGGAAACGGAATAAAACTAAAAGTGGTTTTTACTTTCATTACTGCCGCAATATATACTAATACTACCAGGGCAAGAGAAATCCAGGCGGTAATTTTGGCCAGCTGATTGTTTTTTATCAGAGTTCCTGCCAGGCCAATTATTGCAATTACCAAAACTACAATTGCAAAAACCCGGTTAAGATCAAACAAGCTCCATTTTATCAAGCCTAACGGACTAATCAGCGGACTAAAAATTCCGGCAATGAGTAAAATAAAGCCAGCAAATGTTACAAAAGCGCGTGGTTTCATACTGTTTTTATCCTTGTTTAATTTCCATTTTATCTGCAAAATGTGCGCAGTAATCGCGCAAATCTTCTACAATATTTTTCTCGCCGGTTGCCCTTAAAAAGCTGTCGCCCATGGTTTGCAGCGTTTCATAGAAAAAACGTTTCATTTCATCTACCGGCATTTCCTTCGTCCACAAATCAATTTTCAAAGTATTTTTATAATGATGGTCCCATAAAGCTAAAGTAAATGCAGTTACCGGAAGTGCTTCTTTGGTTGCGGCATCGGTAGACTCCCAGGTAATTTTTTCAGGCACATTCTGGTCGTCCAGTTCAATTGTCAGTTTAATCTCTGCTTTTTTCATTCATCAAAAATAGTATTAGAAAGTAGTATTAGCTAACCAGTAAATACATTACAGTTGCCAAAGTTATAAAGCTCAGTTCTATGATCCACAACTTTTTAGTTTCGGGGAAAAAATTACGAAAGGTAATATCGAGGAACGAAACAGCCACAGCAAACAACAAAAACATCCAGCTGATGGCACTGCCAAAATGTTCGTACTTGCCCCCCGAAAGTTTTGCGCCATTTATCCAGATATCAACAGCAAGCACGATAAAAGCAGCTGTTGCCATATTAAGCGGGGTAATCCTGAATTTCATTGTGCAAATGAACTATTTATTCCGCAATTTTTTGCCTCTTGCTGCTTTTGGCGATTTAAACTTGCGTTCATCTTTTTTCTTCGGAACATTGCTTTTCTGGTTGGAAATTTTCTTTTCGTGAAAAGCACCCTTAAAATCCGGGTTTTCTTTCCGGATCTGCAAATCAATTTCCTTGTTTTGTTCCTGCCGCTCGTCGTAACCGGTTTCTTCCACAAAAACACCTTCAGGAATAGGCAAGATTTCTATTTTTTGACGGATTAGTTTCTCAATTTTTTTCAAATAATACTCTTCAGAAGGCGCGCAAAAAGTAATGGCTTCTCCGGATTGTAAAGCACGGCCGGTCCTTCCGATCCGATGAACATAATCTTCAATCACAACCGGAACATCAAAGTTAATCACGTGGCTAACAGCACTAACATCAATTCCGCGGGAAGCAACATCCGTAGCAACCAGTATTTTTACTTCATCATTTTTAAATGAATTGATGGAATTGATGCGTGTATTTTGGCCTTTGTTCGCGTGTAAAACTTTCACCTGTTCGTGTCCGAATTTTCGTTCCAGAAACTTAAAAACATCTTCTGCGGATTGCCGCGTTTTACAAAAAACAATCAGCTTGGTAATGCTTTCCGGGTCTTCCAGTAGTTTTTTTAGCAGGTTGATCTTGGTTTTCATGTTTGGTACAAAATAAAGTTTTTGTACAACTGTTTGTGCCGGAGTTGCTTGTGGCGTAACTTCAATTACCGTTGGAAACTCTAAAAAATTACCTGCTAAAAGATGTATCTTATCGCTCATGGTAGCCGAAAAAAGCAGGTTTTGACGTTTTCTCGGTACAACTTCCAATATTCGGTTAATTTGTGGCATGAAGCCCATATCCATCATTTTGTCAGCTTCATCCAAAACCAAAACCTGTAAAGCTTTAGTAACAATGTGGCCGGCAATATATAAATCCAGAAACCTTCCAGGCGAAGCAACAATAATATCGACTCCTTTTTGTAACTGTTCAATCTGCGTTTTCGGGCCTAATCCTCCGTATAAAACTACTGTCCGTAAATCTGTATTAATGGCATAAGCTTTAATGTTTTCTTCAATTTGCATCGCTAATTCGCGTGTAGGCGAAATAATCAAAGCACGAGGTGCTTCGCCTTGCGCATATTTTAACTTCATCAGTAAAGGCAAAACGTAAGCAGCAGTTTTACCGGTTCCGGTTTGTGCAATGCCCATCACATCTTGTCCATTTGAAATTGGTGGAATAGCTTTTTGCTGAATAGGAGTAGGTTCGGTATAACCTGCAGCGGCAACGGCATCCAGAATTTGCCGGTTAAAATTAAAGTCCTCAAAAGTTACAGGCATGCCGCAAAGATAAGGTTTTATTAGGATCGAGGAGCGAAAGTGCCAGGGAGAAAGGCAGAAACCAACTTCAACTAAATTTTATGCCGATAAAAGAAGCATTTGTAGCAACTGGTTCTAAGCTAACATAAAACCAGTTGTTAAAAATTTACCTGCCAATCTCTTTATCAAACGTAATATAACCCGGATAACTAATGGCTTTATTTCCTAAATCTAAAGTTGGTTTTATTTTTATTGTGATGACAGACCTGTGTGCATTTTTTGCGCCGGAAAGGTTTTGGACTAAATTTGCAAAAGCTTCGCGGGTTTGATCATCCGTAATTAAATGATAAGCGTTGGTTGTGATGTTGATAGGAACGCGCGTTTGTCCGCCAACCGGTGCAACTTCAACCCGCTGGTTCACGTAACCGGTAAATACCTCGCTGTTCCTTAACAAAACTTTGTATTCAAACTGGTTAATAGCCGCTGTTTCGGCAGTTGGATTGGTGATTTTTAAAACCAAACGGGCATCTAAAGGAACATTATGGCTTAAAAGCCCCATGGCCAAACGCGGTAAACTGCCGATATTAACGTTGTCCATATCTTTAAACTGGTTCATGTTGATGCCGGAAAGATAAACGCTATCCGCAGAAACCAACTCGAAACGGCATTTGCCTAAAGCTTTGGCTTGCTCAATTTGTTTGTTAACGCCGCATCGGCTTAATAGAAATGTTAAGGGTAAAAGGAGTAACAGCTTGTAATTTTTCATGCTTCTTTTATGAGGTAAAAATGAGTAACAATGTTTAGGTGATGTTTTGTTTGAGTTGGCAGGTGCAGAGATGGTTTAGCAGGGAACTGTTTTTATTTTATATCAACTTAGAATAGCTATTCTAAAGTAACTGTATTATTTGCAGATCGTTACATTAATCAGCCCGAATAACTTTAATTATGAAGTTACTATCTTCTTTTTTGATTCCAGCTTCTATCTTTGAAGCATGGGCACTATTCTCATCAAATCAGCAACGATTGTAAATGAAGGAAAACAATATATTGCTGATCTTTTTATTCAAAACGGGCTTATTGTGCAAATTGCGCCTTCGCTCAATGTTGCTGCTGATCGGGAAATTAATGCTGAGGGCTTGCATTTGCTTCCGGGTTGTATTGATGACCAAGTGCATTTCCGGGAACCAGGCTTGACTTATAAAGGTGATATTGCTTCCGAATCTCGTGCGGCTGTTGCTGGCGGTATCACTTCTTTTATGGAGATGCCAAACACGGTCCCCAATACGCTAACACAGGAATTGCTGGAGAATAAATATCAGCTTGCGTCTCAAAAATCTTTGGCCAACTACTCTTTTTACATGGGTGTTTCTAATGATAATCTGGACGAAGTGTTGCAAACTGATCAGAAAAATGTATGTGGCGTAAAAGTTTTTATGGGATCATCAACCGGGAACATGCTCGTTGATGACCCAAAAACACTGGAACGTTTATTCAACGAATCGCCGATGCTGATTGCCGCTCATTGCGAAGACGAAGCAACCATCAAAAGCAACCTCAATCATTACAAACAGTTGTTAGGCAACAATATTCCGTTAAGGCTGCACCCAAGAATCAGGAGTACGGAAGCTTGCTATTTATCATCATCAATGGCTGTTGAACTGGCCAAAAAGAACGGAACACGTTTACATGTGCTGCACATTTCTACCGCAAAAGAAGTATCGCTGTTTAAGTCGGAGCTTCTTTTAGCAGATAAAAAAATTACTGCCGAAGCCTGTGTACATCATTTGTGGTTTTTGGAGGAAGATTATCAAACTAAAGGGAACCTGATTAAATGGAACCCGGCCATAAAAAAAGCAGAAGACCGGGATGCCATTTTACAAGCAGTTTTAGATGGAACGATTGATGTAATTGCGACCGACCACGCGCCGCATACATCCGAAGAAAAAGCAAAACCTTATTTGGAAGCACCTTCCGGCGGGCCATTAGTTCAGCATGCTTTACCAGCGATGCTGGAATTAGTGCATCAAAAAAAACTAACTATAGAACAGGTTGCAGAAAAAATGGCGCACAATCCGGCAATATGTTTTCAGGTTGAAAAAAGAGGTTTTATACGTGAAGGTTTTTGGGCAGACCTGGTTTTGGTAGATTTGGATTCGCCTTGGAAAGTATCGAAAGAAAATATTTTATATAAATGCGGCTGGAGCCCATTTGAAGGAGAAACCTTTCAAGCTAAAATTACCCACACCATAGTTTCCGGCAATTTGATTTGGGCAGATGGAAAGATCCAAAGCAATCAAACCGGGAAACGTTTAAGCTTTGAACGGTAGAACAATACTTCTTTTATCGATAAAAAACTTACTGTAAATTAGTAGTTACAAGTTAACATGATAATAAAATAGCATGATGAAAGCACCTGGTTTTAAACATACAAATGAAGCATTGGCTTTTATAACTCTATATAAAGCAATGTCCCCAGAAATAAAAGAAGAAGTGAAGGCAATGATTGTTGATGAAACTAATGAAGCAGAAGCTTTAATGTTTACCACACTTTCTTTACAATCATGGGATTTAGAAAATGAAGCTTTAGAAGAAAGTGAGCTATGGGAAAATTTTTATAATCAATCTAAAGATGTTGTATAACCAGGGCGATATTATAATCGTTCGTTATCCCTTATCTGATAATCCGGAAAAGAGTATTATCCGTCCTGTCATTATCGTATCAAATTAATATTCCAACAGTCAAGATAAAGATATTTTAGTCTGTCAGATTACTACAAGACTAAGAAAAAACCGCTTTTCTTATCTACTTACTGCTGATATTTTAACTGTTGCTATGCCTGAACTATGTGAAGTACGATGCAATAAAATTGCAACAGTAAGGATTTGGGACAAAATTATATTAGATAAAATCAGTGAAATAAAGCCACAATCTTTGCTTGCACTTATTGATAAAGTAAAGCTAAGTTTTTGATATTGACTATGTCATATCAACTTAAAATTAAATGCTTCTTTTACGGCATAAAAAAAGCATCAGTAATGAGTTTTGCTACTGATGTTTTTTGTAGATATTTCATCTAAATATTATTGCTGTTGTTGCTGCTGCTGTTCCATGTATAAGCGGTAAGAATTGGTTGGCTCGGTATTAAAAGGTGTAAAAACAGGTGTTGGTGGCATTTGCGTTTCTTCCTGCGGGTTTTGCCCTTCATAACCTACGGTAACGCTAACATCCAGCTTATGCCTGGCATTGCCTTTATATGTGCCTTTAACCGGACTACAATCCGAAAAATTACGGCCAACAGCTAATCGTACATGTTTGTCATTTACCGAAATATTATTAGTCGGGTCTAAACCGAGCCAGCCGTAAAACGGAATGTAAGCTTCTACCCAGGCATGTGTAGCGCCCTCGCCGCGCATACCGTTTTTATTGGGGCAAATATAGCCACTAACATAACGCGCCGGGATATTGGCCATTCGAACCATAACCAACAGTAAATGTGCAAAGTCCTGGCAAACGCCTGATTTTAGTTCCCAAACTTCATCAAGGGTTGTTTCTACCGTGGTTACGCCAGCTTTGTACTCAAAGTTCTGATAAATATAATTGCTTAAAGCTTTTGCTACCTGTAATGGCGTTTGTTCCCGGTTTAGTTCTGATTGGGCAACCTGCAAAACTTCTGGCAAAAATTTAAATTGCTGTGGTATTAAAAAATTAATGTATGGCAACTGATAGCGTATCTGCTGCAATAAATCCCACTGCTCTTTTTGCTGGGTAAAATCTTCCGGCATTTTTCGGCTATGGGTAACAACGGTAAGTTCAGAATCAATAACCAGGGCAGCGTGTATGCCGGGGTTTGTAAAGGAGCCAACGGTATTATCATAATAATCTTTATATGTTTCTACCAGTGGGTTATCCGTAATTTTTAAACGGTGGTTAATTACCTGCTGGTTTTCATCGTCTATCGGATAAAGCATAATCTGGTTTGCGCTATCATTAATAGGCTCTTCATACAAGTAACTTGTAATATGGGTGATGTGAAATTCTGGCATGAAATAGTTAGATTAAAGCTGGATCAAAATTTTGATTGGTTAATGTTTTTTGTAAGATAAAAATTAATCGTAAGCAAAATAATAGTGGTTAAAAGCAGTACCAATGTGAAACAACTCATTTTTAAGGTTCTGGAGATAATTGTGCAAACCTTCTGTTTCCAGGGTTTGCATATCCGAGAACTGTACGTGGCTTTTTAACTTCCCGATCAAAAAAGTTAACTTCTGGAAACTTTCCAACTGTGGGTCCATGTCCAGCTTTTCAAAGGCACGCTGCAAACGTATGACAGCATAAAGGATAGAACGAGGAAAATTTTCATTCCAAATAATCTGATCGATAATATTCCTGGGTTCTAAAGTGGAACGATAGCTTCGTAAAAAAAGTTCATATCCTGATATAGAAAGGAGCAGGTAACGCCAGTAAATCGGATCATGCGTGCCGTCTAAATTATAATCCTGCTCACTAAATTTCACATCCAAAATATTGACTGCCTGCATAGCGCGTTCCAGGTATTTTCCTACATTCATGTAATAAAAACCTTCACTTCGCGCCATTGTAATTTCTACCGTGCCATAATACAACATTCCTTGCTTGATCAGGCCGTCTAAAACAGACATTGGGTCTTCCGTTTTTAATGAAGCAGCTAAACGCTGTTCGCGCATCAAATGGTAAAACTCATTTAAACATTGCCAAAGTTCTTTGGTAATATGGTCCTGAACAGAACGTGCATTTTCCCTGCTCTGCGTAATCAGGTTAAAAACAGCGTTAGGATTCTCTTTTTCGAGCACCATGTAATGCAAAACTTCACGGCCGTTTCTTTCTATTTTGCTGATTTCTTCATCTTTTTGAAATGAAAATATTTTTAATGCCGCCTGCCAGGTAAACTCAGGAATATCATCCTGAGAATAAGCATAATTAATGCGTAACATTCGTAAAATACTATCAGAACGCTCCATATACCTTGACATCCAATAAAGAGAATCTGCAACTCTGCTTAACATATATATTTGGTTAGATGTTTATTTACTTAATATCCAGGTATCTTTACTACCACCGCCTTGGGATGAATTGACAACTAACGAACCTTCCCGCAGGGCAACCCTGGTTAAACCTCCGGGTACAATCTCGATACCGTTTGGCCCGCAAAGTGCAAAAGGCCTTAAATCTATCCGCCGCGGCTGCAAACGGCCGTTTAAATAACAAGGGGCGGAGGAAAGGCTGATAATAGGCTGGGCAATAAATTCACGCGGATTATTCAGGATAGCTGCTTTAAAGTCCTCCATTTCTTTTTCTGTTGCTGCGCTGCCAATCAGCATTCCGTAACCGCCGGATTCATTGGTTTTTTTGATGACCATATTGGCCATATTATCAAATACGTGCTGCCTTTCTTCCGGGTTGTTTAACTGGTAAGTCGGTACATTTTTCAGGATTGGTTCTTCATTTAAATAATACCGGATCATGGCAGGCACGAAAGTATAAATTGCTTTATCATCAGCAACACCATTTCCAGGCGCGTTTACAATGGCTACATTTCCTTTCCGATAGGCCGACATTAAACCGGCAACGCCTAATAAACCATTCGGATTAAAAACCAAAGGGTCTAAAAATTCATCATCAACCCGGCGGTAAATTACATCGACTTGCTGCAAGCCGCCAGTAGTTTTGGTATAAACACGATGATTGTGCACTACCAAATCTCGGCCTTCAACCAGTTCTATGCCCATTAACCGCGCCAAAGTGGTATGTTCAAAATAAGCGGAATTGTAAATACCTGGCGTAAGGAGCACAATATTAGGATTGGCAATATGCCGCGGAGATAAAGAAGCCAGGTTTTTATAAAGCAACTGCGGATATTGCATTACCGTGCGGACATAATTCTGCGGAAGCAAGTCGGGGAAAATTCGTTTGGTAATTTCCCTGTTTTCAAGCATATAAGATACACCGGAAGGCGTGCGGAGGTTATCTTCCAGCACGTAAAATTGTCCGTCGGCATCACGGATAATATCAATTCCGGCAATATGTACATAAACATCATGCGGAACATTTAACTCGTGCATTTCCCTTAAATAATGGGGGCAGGAGTAAATCATTTCAATTGGTATAATCCCGTCTTTTAAAATGAATTGCTGGTGGTAAACATCTTTTAAAAAAAGGTTTAGTGCCTTGAGCCGTTGTTTAATGCCTTTTTCAATAAAATCCCATTCTATAGCAGTAATGATACGTGGGATCACATCGAACGGAAAAATTTTTTCAATGCCTTCGCCGCTGGAGTAAACCGTAAAAGTAATGCCCTGGTTCATAAATAATCGCCTGGCCATTTCTTCCTTTCTGGTTAAATCTTCCGGGCTTATTTCTTTTAAAAATTCATAAACATTGTTATAAGGTGCCCTAACTTGTCCTGCAGCACACATTTCATCCCAAACTTCTGAAGTTATTGGATATTGGTTTAAAAGAGAGGATGAATCCATAATATTTTTAAAATTAACAGCCAATTACTTAAATTATTTATGTAATAATTTGAAAAAGTAATGATTATTTTTATCTATTTGGTTATTTGCTTTATAAATTTTGAAAAATATATATTGATTATAGCTTTAAATAAAAAAAAACGACTTTTTTAATCGAATGCCTTTTGGTTTAACCTTTGATAAAAGATAACAACTACCGTTTTGCTTCGTAGTTTTATTTTTATTGATGCAAGTTGCAAAACATCATTATTATATCCCTCAAAAAATATTGTTTGCTGCTTTTTGATGCTTCTTTTATCGACATAAAAACTTAATGGCTTCTGCAATAATTATATCAGCAAAAAATATAGGCATAAAAGAAGTATCAGATTTTTTACTGCTATCATTGTAAACCTTCACTTTGTTTATTGTTAATTTAGGGCAGATAATTTCTTTTTTCAAGAGTAAAATATATGCCTATCTTAACCGAAATTTAAACCCAATGAAGACCTTAAAAAATTGTATCCTGCCGGCAATTGTGCTGTTTTGTTTAGCCAGTTGTCAGCAATCATCTACTAAAAACGGCAATAATAAAACTATGGACCAGGCAACAATTCCAGACTCAAACAATTTTAAACAAACTATTGATGGCAAACCGGTGCATTTGTACACGCTTACCAATAAAAACGGGCTAAAAGCAGCAATTACAAATTTTGGCGGAAAGCTGGTGAGTTTGTTAGTGCCCGACAGCAGCGGAAAAATGACAGATGTAGTTTTAGGCTACAACAGTTTAAAAGATTATCAGCAATATACCAAAAACGGAATGTATTTTGGTTCCCTGATTGGTCGTTATGGTAACCGCATAGCAAAAGGAAAATTTACTTTAGACGGAAAAAACTATCAGTTAGCTATCAACAATGCACCAAACGCTTTGCACGGCGGTCCGAAAGGTTTTTTTACCGTAGTTTGGGATGTGGTAAAAGTTACACCAAATAGCTTGGAGTTGCATTATCTGGCTAAAGATATGGAAGAAGGTTATCCGGGAAACCTGAATGTTACGGTAACTTACACGTTAACTAATGATAACGCTTTAGATATTGCTTACAAAGCTACTACCGATAAAGCAACGGTTTTAAACCTCACCAATCATTCTTACTTCAATTTAAATGGTGAAGGCAGTGGCACAATTAATAATCATTCCCTTCAAATTAATGCAAGTAAGTTTACGCCGGTTGATTCTACTTTAATCCCGACAGGAAAATTAGAGCCTGTTGCCGGAACTCCTTTGGATTTTACCAAGCCAGAAAAAATTGGTGCCCGTATTGATGATAAAAACCAGCAGATGCTTTACGGAAAAGGCTATGACCATAATTTTGTGTTGGATGCAAAAGATAAAGGGCAGCATTTGGCAGCAACAGTTGTTGGCGATAAAAGCGGAATAGAAATGCAGGTTTATACAGACCAGCCCGGCATTCAGTTTTACGGTGGCAATTTTCTGGAAGGTGGCGATAAAGGTAAAACCGGACATCCGTACGAAAAACGTACTGCTTTATGTTTGGAAACCCAGCATTTTCCGGATTCTCCAAACCAGCCACAATTTCCTACCACAACTTTAAAACCGGGCGAAACGTTTAGTTCGGTTACTTCCTACAAGTTTTCTGTTAAGAAATAATTCTTTTCAGTTGTGAGAATGAGAGCAGCAGGATAAAACCCTGCTGCTTTTTTTATGCTTCTTTTACCGCATAAAAGTATTTGAGGCAGGAACTTATCTTCCTAAAACCTTAAATCTTATAAAAAGAACCTAAAATCCTGTAAAATTTCCGCCTAAGCTTATCCGTATTTTTGTATGGTAAAAGAAGCATCATGGAAAAAAACATCGTTCATAAAATTTATCCGGTAACGGGCATGAGCTGTGCTTCCTGTGCAATGAGTGTACAAAGTATGGCAGCTTCAGTTCCGGGCGTGCAACAAGCTAACGTTAATTATGCTACACACGCGCTGGATATTTATTTCAATCAGCAAAAAACAGATCAGGAGCAAATTCGAAAAGCCATACAAAATGTGGGCTACGATTTGATTTTGGATGAAGACAACGCTTTCGGCCAGCAGGAAGAACAACAGGAAAAAGAACTCGCAAAGCTAAAAAAGCAAACTTTAGGCGCCGTTTTGTTAACCGTTCCGGTTGTATTGCTCGATATGGTTTTTATGCATTGGAAACCGGCAAACCTGCTTATGCTGGTGCTTACTTCGGTTGTATTGTTTGTTTTTGGCAAACGTTTTTTTGTGAATGCCTGGAAACAGGCGCAACACTTAAATGCCAATATGGATACGCTGGTTGCCATTAGTACGGGCGTTGCTTATTTATTCAGTTTATTTAATACTGTTTATCCGGCTTTCTGGCTGTCTCGCGGTATTGTTCCTCATGTTTATTTTGAAGCTGCTGCTGTTGTGATTAGTTTTATTTTAGTTGGAAAACTGCTGGAAGAACGTGCTAAATCGGGCACTTCAGCTTCCGTGAAAAAACTGATGGGTTTGCAGGTACGCACAGTTCGTGTAATTAGAAATGGCATCGAAACAGAAACAGATATTGCTGAAGTTAGGGAAGGAGAGATGATCCGAATTAAACCAGGCGAACGGGTTCCGGTAGATGGGGAAATTGCAGAAGGCAATACTTTTATCAACGAAGCTATGATGACGGGCGAACCAATGGCCGTAGCCAGAAAAACAGGCGATACCGTTTTTGCAGGAACCGTAAACCAAAAAGGGAGTTTTGTGCTAAAAGCCACAAAAGTTGGAAACAATACCTTGCTTTCCAGAATGATTAAAGCCGTACAAAATGCACAAGGTTCTAAAGCGAAAGTGCAAAAACTGGCCGATAAAATTGCTTCCGTTTTTGTTCCGGCAGTAATGGCAATTGCGTTAATTAGTGCAGTTGCCTGGTGGGTTTTTGGCGGAGAACAAGCTTTTAGTCAGGGTTTGCTCAGTTTTGTAACCGTGCTGATTGTGGCTTGTCCGTGCGCATTAGGATTGGCAACGCCAACGGCAATAATGGTTGGCGTAGGAAAAGGCGCCGAAAAAGGCATCCTGATCCGTGATGCAGAAACCCTGGAAAGAGCTTACAAAGTAAATGCGGTGTTACTGGATAAAACCGGGACCATCACCGAAGGAAAACCAAAACTAACGGCTTTAAACTGGAACGTAAGTTTAACAGAAAACGAACAAAAAATTTTATCAGGAATATTACTTGCTGCCGAACTGCAATCAGAACATCCTTTAGCAGATGCCATTGTTGATTTTTTAAGGATAAAAGAAGCATCGGCACAAACCGTTACTGATTTTAAAAGTGTTACCGGTTCCGGAGTTTCTATCGTTTATCAAAACCAAAAATATTATGTTGGCAAACCAGATTGGGTGAAAGAAATTTGTGCTTTATCTCCAAACGAAACAAATCATATCCCGCAAACTGATGCTTCAAACACTATCATTTATTTTGCTAAAACCGGTAGTTTATTAGCTGTTTTAACTGTTGCTGATGAAATTCGTAAAGAAGCTGCGGCAACGGTTGCCCGGCTAAAACAAGCAGGAATAACGGTTTGGATGCTTACCGGAGATGCTGCCGCTACAGCTAATTCTATTGCAGCAAAAACAGGTATTGAAAATGTAGTTTCCGGAATTTCACCGTCCGGAAAGGCGGAGCTGGTTAAAAAATTGCAGCAGGAAGGAAAAGTTGTAGCCATGGCTGGCGATGGCATTAACGATGCAGAAGCTTTAGCAACCGCGGACGTATCAATTGCGATGGGTTTAGGTTCTGATATTGCTATGGATGTTGCCCGAATCACCTTGTTATCATCCAACATAACGCTGCTGCCCGAAGTGCTAAAATTATCGGCACAAACCATACAAACCATCCGCCAGAATTTATTTTGGGCATTTATTTATAACATTATTGCTATTCCGGTTGCTGCCGGCATTTTATATCCAATCTGGTGCATTCAACTCAATCCGATGTTTGCCGGGGCAGCGATGGCTTTAAGTTCCGTATCAGTAGTAACCAATAGCTTGCGGCTGAAATGGAGGAATTAAAAAACAAAGCAGGTGAAAATTCATCTGCTTTGTTTTTAAAAGAGGAGGAAATTTTATGCAATCCTTTTAAAAGGACCGTTGCCTTCTTTTCTGTTGCTGGCCGCCGGACTGTTCTTTATGTTCCATTTTTCAAAATTTAACATACTGCCGCTTACCACGTTATTGCAACTTTTGTTCGGACATTTAATTTTAAAAACTTTTTTAACCTGATCGATAACTGGCCGCCGTCCGCACTTCACACAATTTCTACAATCAAAATCAGGCTGAATAATATAAGACATATTTAGAACATCACCGCAATTTTTAGTGGCACAAAATTACCCTTTTTTCTACCAGCGAAAGTCTGTTTCTTTTAAATAAACTTGTATGAAGTGTAATATTATTACTAAAATAGCCAATGCTTTTTTTATGCCGAAAAAAGAAGCATTTGCTATTAAAAACTTTAATAGCGGATGATGTAATAACGGTCCAGCGTTTCCCGGCGCTTTTTATACCAGATAAAATCTTTCAATATATTTTCGTTGGGATAATTGTCGATCACTTTCAAAATTTCTACCGGGTGTTTTTGCTGAAGTTTTTTTACGGTTGCTTCATCTGTATAAATAATCTTTTTTGTGGATTCATCTTTCGCCAAATCATTTTCTGCTAAAAGCTGGACCGGTACTTTGCAGTAAAACTGAAAAGGGTTGGAAAGGCTTCGGATAACGTAAACGGGCTGATTGGGAAAATGCTGATTGATATAAACCGGTGCCTGCGTATCAGCTTTGTAAGTTGCAAGTAAAGGATAAAAAATAGTGTTCAGGTAAAAGTTTACAAACAGCGTTGCACAACAGGAAAGCAACAAAACCCGCCCGAAACCAATGCTTCTTTTATAGCAGTAAAAACTGATCAGCACAAAGCCAATTACCTCCGCAGAAAATAAAATTATTTTTCCGGGATGCAGGAAATATTGAAATACCAAAACTGCTAAAAACAGAACGCAAACCTGCACAATTTGTAAAACTTTGAAAACTTTTGCTGTTTTAAGCGAAAGCATTTTACTAAAAACCGAAGCAGTGATAATTGCAAAAAAAGGAAAAATAATATTGGTGTAAAACGGCAGCTGAAAGCCGGAAAGCGAAAAGATGAGCCACATGCTTAACGCGCCGCAAAATGTATAATATTCGGGTAGCTGCTGTTTTTGAAACATCTTTTTTAGGTTGATAAAAACAGCATAAGCAAGCATAAAAAACCAGGGCGCAAAAGCCCAGATTAAAGTATGGACATAAAAAAATATACTTCCGGACTTTCGGGTAATAGGACCGGAGTTGATGAACCTGCCAAACTGGCTGTCCCATAAGAACCAGCGGATACCGGAAATAGGTGTGTCCTGAAAAGTGGCTTTTCCGGGCTGGCTATCAAACTGCAGGTACAAACTGTAAATTTCTGGCAGGATAAAAACAGCCGTCAGCACAACGGCCAGCAGCCATTTTAAGCGAAGCATTTCTGCATAACGCTTTTTAAAAACCAGTTCTCCAATTACGCTTGCACCAATCGGGATCAGGGCAAAAATCCCTTTCGTCATTACGGCACAACCTGCAAATAAACTTCCTATAAATAAATCTGTCCAGCTAAACCTTTTTTCAAGTTGATAAAAATGATAAACACTTCCAATAATCAAAGCCATTAAATAAGGTTCGGCACGCACATCAGTGTTTGACATGAGGATGTGCTGCGCAGAAAACAGGACCAGAACAGCCATCAAAGCCGTTTTCTGGCCGTAATTTTTTTTGGCGAACAGATAAGTATAAACTCCGGACAACACAAAAAAAAGCAAGGCCGGCAATTTATAAGTCCAGGTAGCAATACCAAATAGTTTAAAACTTAAAGCAGCCATCCAGAACGGAAAATGCGGTTTGTCCAGCCAGTCTTTTCCGTAAGAAAACAACTCCCAGTAACTGCCGCGCAATACCATGTTTTTCGCAAGCGCAGCATATAAACCCGGGTCATCTGTAAAAAACGGAACTTGTATGCCCGAAAAATTAACGGCAACAGCAAGCAGCAATACAAGTAGGAACGGAAAATCTTTTTTTAAATTGATGGACATAACAGCTAAACAAGCTTTTGTATTAGTAATTTTTAGGTGATAAAAACAGTATCTCTTGTTTTACTATTGTTATCAGCATAAATTAAAACGCCTGTCGGCCTGCAAATATGCCAAATAATTACGATGCTGCTGCCTGGTTTTATGATTCGCTGGCAGAATTGGTTTTTGGAAAAGCTTTGGTAAATGCACAGCGTTTTCTGGTAAAACACATCAAGCCCAAAACAAATATTTTAATTGTTGGCGGAGGGACAGGTTGGATTTTAGAAGAAATTGCAAACTTGCAACCCTCAACTTTAAAAATTACTTATGTTGAGATTTCTGTCAAGATGCTTGCCTTGTCTAAAAAGAGAAATTGTGGGCTAAACGAAGTTAATTTTGTAAACCAGGGAATTGAGGATTACAAGATCACACAAAAGTTCGATGTAATTTTAACGCCTTTTTTATTTGATAATTTTTCTGAAAAACGTATTCAAAATGTTTTTGATCAATTGCATCCAAGTTTAAAAATTGGAGGTTTGTGGCTAATTTGCGATTTCCAAGTTGAAGATAATTATAAAAGTATCTGGCAGAAAATTGTATTACAAACCATGTATTGGTTTTTTGGCTGGCTTTGCGAGGTAGAAACAAACCAGTTAATTAAAATGAACAGTTATTTTAAAGATAAAGATTACATTTTACTGGAAGAAAAAACATTTTATCGAGGTTTCATTATTTCAAAAGTTTATCAGCAAAGCAATGATTTTTAGTTGGTAAAAGAAGTATTGTAACAACAATTTAAAAGCAATTAAACCTACCGGGATTGTTATAGTCTGAGATGTATAACTAACCAGAAAAGAAAAAATCAGAAGTTCAAATTTTAATAAAAACACTGATCGTTTCTTTACAATTTAAAAAACTAAAAAATGAAAAAATTACTTTTTTTATCTGCCCTGATAGCCGGAAGTTTAAGTTTTAATGCCGCTAAAGCTCAAATTGGAGTCCACTTAAATGTAAACTTAGGCCCAAGGCCAGTTTATGTTGAACCGGCACCAGTTGTTAATGATTATTATTACTTACCAGATGCCGAAGCTTATTATTCTGTACCCGAACATGTTTATTATTATCAGAATGAAGGCCGCTGGGTTTCAAGTCCGCGTTTGGTAGGAAGATACCACGATTACGATTACAGCCGGATGCGCCACTATGCTGTAAATGAACCAAGGCCATATTTGCGGAACGAATATTATCGTGCAAGATACAGCAGTCCGCAGTTTGCCGCACGTAATAATTACGGTTACAATAATCAAAGCTATGGCCGTTCTTATAACAACGGGGGTAATTATCGTACACAAGGCAACCTATACCATAATGATAATCATAGAGATGGCCGCCATGACAACGGTAACCATAATGGCTGGAACAGATATTAAAAGAAAAGCAAAATTTATAGCATAAAAAAAGCTGCCGGAACGTTCCGGCAGCTTTTTTTATGGGAATAAAGTTTTATTCCCAGGCACTTGCTTCATTTAAAGTATGGATAGCATCAGCATTTAAATCCAATTCTGTTGCTTTGATAATTTCGTTCAGTTGTTCTATGCTTGTTGCACTTGCAATTGGCGCTGAAATTCCAGGACGGTTAATTAGCCAGGCTAACGAAACAGCAGCAGGCGTAGTGTTTAGTTCCTGCGAAACTTCATCCAAAGCTTTTAAAATTTTAAAACCACGGTCGTTTAAATATTTGCTGATCCCTTTTCCGCGTTGGCTTTTTGAAAAATCTGCTTCCGAACGATATTTCCCGGTTAAAAATCCGCTTGCAAGAGAAAAATAACTGATAACGCCTAAATTATTTTCCTGACAAAGCGGCTCCAGTTCCTTTTCATAACTTTCGCGGTCGTATAAATTATACAAAGGCTGCACCGTTTGGTAAGCCGGAAAACCATGTTCTTTGCTTGTTTTTAAAGCAACCAGAATACGTTGAGCAGTCATGTTAGAAGTACCTATTGCACGTACTTTACCTTCGTTTACCAATTCCTGGTAAGTAGCAAGCGTTTCTTCCATGGGTGTATCCGGATCGTCATAATGTGTTTGATACAGATCGATATAATCCGTTTGCAAACGCTGTAAAGAACCCTCAACTGCCTGCTTGATCCAGGTTTTCGATAAGCCTTTTTTATCGTGACCCATTTCAGACCCTACTTTGGTAGCGATGACCACTTTATCACGTCCGCCGGTTTTTTTCAACCAGTTGCCAATGATCGTTTCAGATTCGCCGCCCTGGTTTCCCGGAACCCATCTGGAATAAACATCAGCTGTATCTATAAAATTTAAACCAGCGCCAGTAAGCGCATCCAATATCTGGAAAGAAGTATTTTCATCAATCGTCCATCCAAAAACATTTCCGCCAAAAGCAAAAGGAGGAACTTCAATGCCCGATGATCCTAAAGTGTTTTTTTTCATCTTGTTGGTTTTTGGAGGGTTAACAGTTTAATTATAAAACTGTTTATTGGTATTACCGATAGAATTTAGGTTGATAAAAGAAGTATGGGTTAGAGGAGGATGTTTCTTTTATCAACTCTTTTTTGTACTTACTATTCTTGAGCTTCTTTTAATGCTGTAAGTTCAATGTCGGAAGGCAATCTAAAGTCAGTTTGTTAGGAAGATGCTTCTTTTATCAACCTTTTTTCTGCACAATTAGTAAAAATAATGTATTAGACATCCTAAGCTCAAGAGATGGAATTACATTTCTCAATCAATGGATTCACTATTTTTTTAATTCTTTTAAAAACGCTTCGCATTGCTTAGGAAATTTTTGAATTAGCCATTTTAAGACATCTAACTCAACTGATGCAGGTGCTCTCCTAACTTGCACAAGTAGTTTATTTGTATCAGGTCTATTGCTTGTTAGATTAGATGCTCCTTCATTACAAACAGAACAAATAGCCTTCAAATTTGTAGCGTCGTCTGTTCCTCCCATTGATTTATCAATCACATGACCAATATGAAGCCTTGCTTTTCTTCCTCCATCATCTGGATGTGGTTCACCTGCCGCTATACCACACATTTGACAAGTAAAACCATTTCTATCGAGAACGAAAGCACGAACTTCTTTTGAAATACCTCTTTCAAAAGCAGGTAAGGGTTTCAAATTAATTAAAAGATATTGTCCGGGTTTTAACTCGCTTCGGTCATTATGTGTAACAATATTCATTCCTTCTTCATTTCTCAACTCTCTAACCCGACGTCCCCATTCACTTGTTCCAGCAACTTCTCGCAAAATGTCTGAATTTAAAATTACACCAACATTTTCAATAAAGTATTCACGCAATTTGGCTCGTGAACCTATCCTTTTTGGAGCTTTTTTGCTCATAACTTTTAAGTGCTTTTTTTATTGATAATCCGATTGCTTTTGCAATAGGAGCGGGAAATGCATTTCCAACTTGCCTGTATGCAGAAGTTTTTTTACCAGCAAAATTCCAATCTTTTGGAAAACCTTGAATTAATGCTGCCATTTTAAGTGTCAGTCTGGGCATTGCCATAGAACCATTAAGTGGTGGGGCATCAGCAAGTCCTTTTCCATCAACACCAAGTAAAGCCCAAGATTGTTTAGCTCTTGTTGGACCAAGGTCTGCTCCACCATGTTTTTTTGAACCTCCTACAAGTGTTGGTGCAATCTTATTGGCTATTAATTTCCAATCGTCAACATTTTCCCAGCCTAACGATGCCATTTCTTCGTACAACAGTTCACCGACTGTTAATGGTGGTTTTTCGTTTTTTGTCGGCCATTCAAAAAAGTCAAAGTATTCTTTTTTGAGTGCAATAAGAATGGCTCTGGGTCTTAATTGAGAAACTCCATAATCAGAAGCATTGAAAAGCCGCCATTCGCATTGATAACCCATTTTGTAAAATTCGTCGAGAATATAGCAACGATATTCTTTGAATTTTATACCCAGAATTCCGCGAACATTTTCAAGCATTACGGCTTTTGGATTACATTCTTTTACAAGTCGGATTGCTTCAGGAAATAAATCTCTTTCATCTAGGTGTCCAAGTTGTTTTCCTGCAATCGAGAAAGGCGGACATGGCACACCACCGGCTAAAAGGTCTACATTTTTATATTGATTTGCAGAAAACTCTTTAACGTCTTTATTAATCACATTCCAATTAGGGCGATTTAGACGTAATGTTTCACAAGCAATAGGTTCGATTTCTACTAATGCCAAATGTTCAAAACCTGCCTGTTCAAGCCCAATGGCTTGTCCACCTGCTCCTGCACATATTTCTATTGAATTAAAAATCACTTTATTTCTTTGCTCACAAACTTAGCATAATTCTGTTAAAATTTCCATTTTACTGTAATAATAAGTAATGACGTTGCACAGTTATTTAAGATTTATTTGAAATATCTAATCCACTAATGTTTATTTCTTTTAATAAAATTATTATAAAAAGTCATTTTACAACATTTATATCCCTTAAACTTGCAGCAACTTTAGTAAAGTAATTTTTATAATGAAAAGTCAATTAGCAATAGTCCGCCACGGGCAATCAGAATACAACCTGGAAAACCGTTTTACAGGTTTTGCAGATGTAGATTTAACCACGCAGGGTAGGGAAGAAGCAGCAATGTGCGGGCGAAAGCTGCAAGGAATGCAGTTTGAAGCTTGTTTTACGTCTGTTTTAAAACGCGCCATCGAAACGCTGGATATAATTTTAGATACCATTGGCCAGAAACAACTTCCCGTTTATAAAGATGCTGCTTTGAACGAAAGGGATTACGGCGACCTGCAAGGCTTAAACAAAGCAGAAACTGCCGAAAAATATGGCGCCGAACAGGTTGCTTTATGGCGAAGGAGCTTTGACGTATCGCCGCCGGGAGGCGAAAGTTTAAAACAAACGCAGGAACGCGTTCTGCCGTATTATTATGCCAACATTGAACCTTTGCTACAACAAGGCAAAAATGTACTGATTGTTGCACATGGCAATAGTTTGCGTGCGCTGATGATGCATTTGGAAAACCTGACACCGGATGCAATTTCTCATATTGATTTATTAACCGGCGTGCCAAGGGTTTACGATTTTGATGACTCCGGCAAAATCTCCTATGTTCAACATTTAACCTCGTAAAAGAAGCATTACTATTTTTAACGTATTTAATTAACCCATTTCTGCTGATCCTTTTTTAACCAATCAGCGTAAAACTACCCATGAACTTTCCGAACACGATCTCTCAATTTAAAAAAACAGTATTACTTGCCCTGCCCGGAACTTTTTTAATATTGATGCTGGGCAATTGCCAGTCGAAACAACAGGATAAGCAGCTTGCAACAACAGTAAACCAACCCGAAAAAGCACAGCCTGCAGAAACTGCAACAGGTGATATGAAATTAAGCAAACCAGCACCGGCAACGGTAGTTTTAGGCAGAAAGCAAATCCCGATACTTTGTTACCATCAGATCCGTAACTGGAAACCAACAGATTCTAAAACCTCGAAAGATTATATTGTACAGGAAAGCGATTTCCGCGAGCAGATGAAGATGCTGGCCGACAGCGGCTACCATACCATTTTGCCCGATCAGTTATACCAGTATTTGAACACAGGCGCAGCACTTCCAACAAAACCCATTATGCTTACTTTTGATGATACCAATTTGCCGCAATATACACTTGCTGCCCCTGAAATGAAAAAATATGGTTTTAAAGGTGTATTTTTTATCATGACGGTTTCTTTAGGAAGGCCGCATTACATGAGTAAAGCACAGGTAAAAGAATTATCAGATGCCGGACATGTAATTGGAAGCCATACCTGGGACCATCACAATTTTAAAAAATACCAGGGACAAGATTGGGTAACACAGATTGAAAAGCCGACAAAAACTTTGGAAACAATTACAGGCAAATCCATTAAATATTTTGCTTATCCTTTTGGTTTATGGAATGAACAAGGGATCCCGGAACTGAAAAAGCGTGGTTTTATTGCTGCTTTTCAACTTTCAGAAAAAAGGGACAGCATAGAGCCATTGTTTACCATCCGCAGATTATTGGCAAGCGGCTACTGGTCGGCACATACATTATCCAACAATATAAAACACAGCTTTTAAGGTCTTTTCTTTAGATGAACCCTAAAATTCTGATCCAACTGGTAACTATGGATATGCCTTTTGGCAAATACAAAGGCACCAAAATCTGTAATCTGCCCGAATATTATTTATTATGGTTTAAGCAGCAAGGTTTCCCAAAAGGAAACCTTGGTATTTTACTGGAAACCATGCTCGAAATCAGGATGAATGGTTTGGAGTATTTGCTCACGCCTTTAAAATAGTTTTACTAAAGATCAGGGCCAGGAGTGATACGCTGGTCTATCTGTTCGCCTAATTCATCTACCCAGCCAGACAAATAAGGCTCTGTACTGCTGATCCTTTTCCAGTTACCTGTTGTTTCGTCCCTGGCAATTATCAGTGTCAAAGAACCATCAATTGAGGAAAAAGTATATTGCTTTTCAACCTCAAATTGTGTGTTTGTACTTACCAGTCCGTCAATTAAACCGTCACTTCCGGCTAAAACTGTTTCAAAAACTTCCATTGTTTATATGCTTCTTTTATCGGGTAAAAATCATTAACAGCAAATCTAACATTCTGTTTAAAATGCCGGCACAGATTTTTACCCGATAAAAGAAGCATCAGTTTACTTTGATCCAGGCTTTTTGCCCCTGATCGTACTTTTTAATTATCCCTGCGGGGTTTCCTGCAGCAACACTAAAAGAAGGAACGTTTTTGGTTACTACTGCACCGGCAGCAATTACACAATGTTTGCCGATAGTAGTACCTGCTGTAACAACGGCATTGGCACCAATCCAGCAATCATCCTCAATAACAACCAGAGCTGTTTTTACACCTTGTGCTTGTATCGGTAGGTTTACATCTTCATAATTGTGGTTCAAACCGCTTATAACCACATTTTGGGCGATAATAACATTTTTGCCAATGATAACCGGGCCGATCAGCACGTTGCTCATCCCGATGGTCGTTTTATCACCAATTAAAACGTTGCCAACACCATTGTTAATGGTGCAAAAATCTTCAATAACAGCATTTTGGCCTAACTCAAAACGGTTAAAAGGAAAAACATCCATACGTGTACGGCGGCGGATCATACTGCCCTGCTTTTTCTTGTGAAAAAACGGATTGACAAACCATTTAACCCAGGTACGCGGTTTGGCTTGCCCGGTCGGGATGAGTGTCCAGTGCACTAGCTTTTTTAAGGAAGGATTATTTTTTACGGCATCTTTCAAGCCCATAGTATGTGTTAATTAATATCTAATTTTTTTGATAACCCTCTATAATAACATTCGTACAAGCATGCAGGAAATAAATTTTTGGCTTAAAAGCACAAGAAATTATCGTGTAGCAAAAAAAGTATTTATGCACCTGTTTTCAACCTATACGGTAACATCAGTTTAATGTTATTAAAAAAAGAAACATTAAAACCTTGATTTACAGTAGGTAGTAGCAGGTAAGTTTGAATTAAAAGTATTACAGTTAACTAATGTGAAGCATGAAAAAACAAATTCTGGTTGTTGATGATGACGTAAGCATTCTTAAACTGCTGAATTTTATCTTATCAAAAGAATACACAGTAGTAATGAAAACGAGCGGGATAGATGCCTTTAGCTGGCTGGAAGAAGGCAATTATCCGCAATTGATTATTTCGGATTTGCAGATGCCTTATTTTGATGGAACTTCTTTTATCCGCAATTTAAAAATCAGTGGTTTTTACCGCGATACACCTGTAATTGTATTATCGGGGGCAGATGATATTAAAGAACAGGTAGAAAAAATGCCTTTTGCAGTGGAAGGGTTTATTAACAAACCTTTTAACCCTGCCGGTTTAAAAACCATTATTAACAGTGTTTTTCAGACAATAGAAACAGATGACTTATACTAACCGGAATTCGTACAGTACCAATAAACTTCGTATTGCTTATTGCGGTACTGATTTAATGGACGGTATTTATGAAAACCTGAACCATAAGTTCCAGATATTTTCGAGTGAAAACGACAGCCAGTTTAACGAATACCTAACCGAGCAGTCTTTAAGCACTTTACCCGAAATTATTTTGATTGAGGCAGATGAGCAGGGGCATTGTTTTGAAGTGATTGCCAGCATCCGTAAAAATCCGCTGTTAAAAGGATTGATTATTGTTTTACTGGCCTCTAAAGCTACCAACAGCTTAAAACAGAAAGCGCGTGCATTAAAAATACATGACTTTTATGTACAGCCATTTTCGTACGAGGAACTGGCCGAACGTTTAGATTTCCTGGTACGTTTTAAGCTGATTAAGCCAAACCTGACAAACCTGTCAGAAAAGGTAACAACTACTTATAAAATGCCGCTTAACAAGCGCGCCTTTGATCTTGTTTTTTCTGTAAGCTGCATACTGTTTTTACTGCCCTTATTTATCATAGTGGCCGGGTTAATTGCAATAGAATCTGACGGGAGAATTATTTACAGAAGTAAACGTGTAGGGACCGGTTACCAGGTTTTTAATTTCTATAAGTTTCGGTCTATGCGCAGCGATGCCGACAAACAGTTAACCAACTTTAACAACCTGAACCAATACACAGATGGTTATGGTGCAGGCAAATCAACCTTTGTAAAATTAAAGAACGACCCGCGGGTAACAAGGATCGGGGCTTTTTTACGAAAAACAAGTATTGATGAGTTGCCACAGCTTTTTAATATCCTGAAAGGGGATATGTCTGTAGTCGGCAACCGGCCTTTACCACTTTACGAGGCAGAACAGCTTACTTCTAATGAGTGGGCTACACGATTTTTAGGTCCTGCTGGTTTAACCGGACTGTGGCAAATTAGTAGAAGAGGGCACAAGGACATGTCTGAACGGGAAAGGAAAAAATTAGACAATTTTTACTCCCGTCATTATTCCTTCTGGTTCGACCTGAAAATCATTTTTGGAACTTTCCCTGCTTTATTACAAAAAGAAAAAGTTTAACAGCAAACATGTATAAACGCTATACTCTTTTTATCCTGTTAATTTTGATAACTGCTTTTGCCAAAGCACAGGATTCTGTTATCCCGGATATTTCTTATTCCTATCTGGATAAACTAATTGCCTCAGCCAAAACCAATTATCCGCGTGTTGCTGCTTATAAAAACAGGATTGACCTGGCAAAAACCGCAGTAAGCAAAGCCGGCCTTTCCTGGTTTGACCTGCTTACTTTTTCTTACATCTATCAGCCCGATAATACTTTAAATTATACCATCCCCGCTACAAATTACGCAACCACTACTAACCGCTTTCTTTTCAATGGCATCCAGTTAGGCTTATCGTTAAACTTAGGGTCGCTTTTATTAAAACCGGCAAACGTTAAAGTTGCCAAAACAGAGCTAAAAATAATTGGCGAAGAACAAAGCGAATATTTGATTACCCTGACGATGGATGTAAAACGTAAATATTTTACCTATCTGCTACAACAAAACCTGGTAAGAATACAAACACAATCTTACCAGGATATGCAAAGCGCATTAAAGCAGGCAAAATATAAATTTCAGAAAGGAGAGGCCTCTTTTGAAACTTATAACGCCACCTTATTAAGCGCTGCTACCCGTACAGAGCAAAAGTTACAGGCAGAAACCAATTTTTTTATAGCTAAAAGCGATCTGGAGGCTATAGTGGGCGATAAATTAGAAAATATTAAATAATGCAATTGGCCAGGTTTTTAAAACTGCTTTACAGGTACCGGTTTATACTGATGGCCGTACCGGTAATCGCTGTGCTGCTCACTTTTTTTTTAACCCGGAAACTGCCAGACCTTTATTTAGCACAAACAGATTTATCAACCGGGATTATTGATCCTTCCCAACAAGTTTTAGGAAATACGGATGCTGTTATTCAGGAATCAAAAGTAAGCCAGCAATTTTCTAATCTTTTACAAACCATTCGTTTAGGAAAAGTAACAGACCAGGTTTCTTACAGTCTTATTTTGCACGATCTTACCTCAAAAAAACCTTTTCGTGCTAAAAGTACATTACTGCAACAACTTAATGCCAATGCGCTTGCGCATGCAATTAAAGTATTTACTTATAAATATCAGCATCATGAACCTCTGGATTTAACCAACCAGGACGAAGCAGGGTTACAAAGTGTATTGGAAGCCCAGAAGTACGATGCAGAAAGCATTAAAAAAGAATTAACTGTTTATCGTACGGACAACAGTGATTTTGTACATCTGGACTTTACATCAGAACAACCGCAGTTATCTGCATTTGTATTAAATACGCTTTGTAAAGAATTTATAGCTTATACCATTACAGAGCAGCAAAAGAACAAGGGCCATGCTAACCAGTTTTTAGAAAAATTAGTAAAACAAAAACTGGATGCCATGAACGAAAAAGTAGCGGCATTAAAAAATTACAAGATACAAAACCATATCCTTGACCTTAAAGGCCAGTCAACTTCCATTTATGCTCAGCTTATAGAATACCAGGACCGTAAAGCACAGGCAGAAAAAGACATTTTATCCTACAACAGTGCCATTGCAAATATTAACAGCCGGTTTAACCCGAACGACAGAAGGTACCTGGAAGCAAGTACAGTTAGAATTAATGGCCTGATTGCACAAACAAAAGACCGCCTGGCTGCAATAAACAGCAAATACATTCAGAATAATTTTGATGCACGGTACAAAAAAAGCAGTGATTCCCTGCAAAATGTACTCGATACACAAATCAGCCAGATGTCCGATCAGTATGTTGCTAATCCTTTGGCCGGAAAAGAAAGTTTAGTACAGGAAAAAGTTAAAATGGAAATTACGCGCGATATGGCACGTTCCGGGTTAAAAAATCTGGATAATCATGTCAATCAGCTAAATCATCAGCTTGACCGGATCGTTCCTTTTGATGCAGCTATCCAATCTTACGAGCGCGATATCGAAGTGGCTTCCAAAGAGTATATAGATGTTCAAAACAAGTACAACCAGTCTTCCATAGAATCTGATGTAAAATCAACTTTAAAGCAAATTGAAGTTGCTATGCCTGGCACAAAACAACCTTCTAAAAAGCTGCTGCTAACTTTATTGAGCGGCGTACTGAGTGCGGTATTTTGTCTGATGGTACTTTTTATACTATATTATTTGGATAGCACCATCCGTATGCCTTTAGAGTTGGCCAATGCTGCCCAGCTTCCGGTTTTAGGGCAACTGAACCTGATCGTTAAATCGGGTATAGATTTTAAACGTATTGGCAATAGTAAGCAAAGTACCAACGAGTTGCAGCAGTTTAAAAACCTGTTGCGTTCTATCCGGTACGAAATTGACAGCGAACTACAGGCAGACAAACCATTTAATGGGGAAGCAGAAGGCCGGATACTGGCTATTACCAGCATGAACGAAGCAGAAGGGAAATCACTGGTTTGTATGAGCCTGGCATCTGCGTATGCAATGGCCAATAAAAAAGTTTTAGTAGTTGACGGAAATTTCGATAATCCATCTATAACCAAAGCCGCGATTGACAATGCTTATTTAGAGGATTTTTTAAGGGATGAAGAAGCGGTGATTCAACTTCAGAATAGCAGCCTGATCTGTGTAATGGGCAACCGGGGCGGCGAGCAGTCGTTACTTGAAAAAAGCAGCGAAAAGATTATTCAAGATAGATTTAATCAGTTGAAAAAAAACTTCGATGTCATCATCATTGAAACGCAGGCTTTAAGCCTGATGAACAAAGCAAAAGAATGGATACAATTTGCTGATAAAGTAATTGCTGTTTTTGAAGCGAACCAATCTATAACACCCAACAAACAATTATATCTAAACTACTTACATACCTTAAGTTCAAAGTTTATTGGAATGGTAATGAATAAAGTGGTAATAAGTAAAGGATTAGAAGTACAAGAGGTTTAACCGTTATATTTTTTCTGATGTATATCCGTATATTGATATTTATTTGGCAAGCAGTTCAGTTGGCTATCGGGTATAACCTGGTTTTTCCATTATTATTATACTTTCTTTATCCGGCAGCCAGAAATAAATTCAGGTTAAACAAAGTATGGAACAGGGTAACCGAGGCCGATTATGGTATTATCGTTACTGCTTATCAGCAAACAGATGCACTGCCAAATGTTATTGAATCGCTGTTAAAACAGGAGTACACTAATTTTATGATTTATATTGTGGCGGATCAATGCGACATTTCGCAGCTTAACTTTGATCATCCGCAGGTAATTGTTTTAAGGCCGGAGAAACCATTAAAAAGTAATATACGCTCGCATTTTTATGCCATAAAACGTTTTGTAAGGCCTCATCCAAGGTTAACCATAATTGATAGTGACAACCTTGCCCATCCCAAATATTTGAGCGAGATGAATGTATGTTTTACCAATGGTTACCAGGCGGTACAAGGGCTTAGGGCAGCAAAAAACTTAAACACAACATACGCCTGCCTGGACGCAGCAAGAGATATCTACTATCATTTTTATGATGGCGAACTGCTCTTTAAAGCTGGTTCTTCTGCTACCTTAGCCGGCTCCGGAATGGCATTTACGACAGAACTTTATAGATTTTGCCTTGAAAACTTAGATATAAGCGGCGCTGGTTTTGATAAAGTGCTGCAAGCGGAAATTGTTAACTATCGCTTACAAATTTCCTTTGCCCACAAAGCAATTGTATATGATGAAAAAACCATGCACCCGCAGCAATTGGTTAACCAGCGAACCCGGTGGATCAGGGCTTGGTTTCGGTATGCAGGGTTTGGGTTTAAGCTGATATTTAGAGGATTAGGTAATTTAAGCAAAAACCAGGTTTTATTTGGACTGGTACTTTTACGGCCACCTTTATTTATTTTCCTGATCTTGTCCGGCATTTGTACAATTGCCAATTTATGGGTCCATCCGGCTTATACCTGGTTTTGGCTGGCAGGGTATGCTTCTTTTATCGTTAGTTTTTTTATTGCCTTGTACCAGTCGAAAGCGGACCATCGAATTTACAAAGCCTTATATGGCATACCAAAGTTTATGTTTTACCAGGTTTTGTCCCTGCTGAGAATAAGCAAAACAGAGGGAGGTTCTGTTGCAACGGAGCATTATTATCAGGCAGATATTAAAAAAGTAATGCAGGAAAAAATATGATCAGGCCGGAAGTTTCAACTGCAAATCGAATAGCAATTCCGGGAAAACGGCAAAAAAACATTGCCGGATTATTAGCCACTGTACTGGCCTTTGTAAGCGTATTTATATTTTTTTTTAAAATATTGTTCTTTTAAATGAAAGTATTGCCAGCATCTTATTTTTCTGTTGGTAAAAAAATATTACCCGCTTCCCGAAGTTATTCTGGCAGCCCGTTACTTCGCTTAAATCATTTTATCCCCATCGCCTTATTGCTGGCGGCCTTTGTTTTTCCTTTATTGGTAGCTTGTTTCGGCTTAATTGCAGGTTTGATGGCACTGATTGTGATTATTGGCCTACCCCTTGTTTATGCCGTTGTGGTTTATCCGGAAACTGGTATCCTTGTATTGCTGATAGCGGCTTATCTCGTGATGTGGATAATCCGGATGGGGGTAAATTTTCCGTTGGGCACTTTAATGGATGCCTTGCAGATGCTTCTTTTATTAGGCTTTTTTATCAAACAGAAAACCAATCCCGACTGGAGTTTTATTAAAACACCTATCAGTAAAATGGTCCTGACCTGGATTGTGTATAATTTGTTTGAGGTAGTTAATTCAAACTTCTTTTGCTGGTTATATACCATCCGAACTGTTGCGGTTATAACGTTGCTGTATTTTGTATTTGTGTATCAAATTAAGTCGGTAAAGTTTATCCGGACGATATTAAAAGTTTGGATCGCATTAACTTTTTTTGCTGCTGCTTACGCTTTTAAACAAGAGTATTTTGGTTTTTTTGCCTTTGAGCAGGCGCAATTAGCAGACCCGCTGATGGTCTCGCTTTTATTTATAGGAGGGATCTGGCGTAAGTTTTCCATTTTTTCTGATCCGGTAACTTTTGCTTACAATATGGTTATTGGCAGTTTATTATGTATGTGCCTGCTTACCGGAACACTTAAAACCTGGAAAAAAGCAGTAATGCTTCTTTTAGCACTGTTTTTTTTACTCAATATGCTATACTCTGGAACACGCGGCGCTTATGTGCTGGTCCCGGCTGCACTGGTTTTAATTGCCGTTCTTAATTACAGCAAAAAAGTTTTGGCAATGAGTATTATAGCAGGCATCCTGATAGGTATCCTGATTGTAATACCAACTTCAAACCCAACTATTTACCGTTTTCAAAGTGCTTTTAAACCATCTGAAGATGCTTCTTATATGGTTCGTAAAAACAATCAGAAACTGATCCAGCCTTTTATACTTACGCATCCTATCGGTGGCGGGTTGGGTGCAACAGGCGTATGGGGAATGCGTTTTGCGCCTTATTCTTTTTTAGCCCATTTTCCGCCGGATAGTGGTTATGTGCGGGTTGCAGTAGAACTTGGCCCAATCGGACTTTTGTTGATTTGTATGCTCATGTTTGTGATTTTAAAAACAGGCATTAAAAATTATTTTTTAATCCGTAATCCCGAACTTAAAGCTTATTGCCTCGCTGCTACAACCATTGTTTTTGCACTCAATATTGGCAATTTCCCACAGGAAGCTATTGTTCAGTTTCCGACTAATATTTTATTTTTTCTTGCAGCGGCTTTGATCCCTGTCAGCCTTAAATTAGATCAGTCACCGATTAAATAATAACGATGGAACCAACTTTAATCACCAACAGAGATTTTATTATTGTAGGCCAACAGGCGTGGGATACAGAAATTGGCAGTAACTGTAAAAATATCGCCTTGGAATTGAGTACGAATAACCGTGTCTTATACATAAATCCGCCGCTCGACAGGATTACGGTTTTTAGAAACAAGTGCGATGAAAAGATCATCAAAAGAAAACGGATGATGCGGGGCGAAGAAAACAGCCTCATAAAAATTCAGGAAAACTTGTGGAATTTATATCCGGATTGTATGCTGGAATCCATCAATTGGATCAAAAGCCATTTTTTGTTTGATCTGGTCAATAAATGGAACAATGCGCGTTATGCCAGGTCTATTACAAAAGCTACAGATTTTTTAGGTTTTAAAGATTTTATCCTCTTCAATGATAATGATATTTTCAAAAGTTTTTATCTGAAAGAGTTTTTGCACCCTAAAACAAGTATTTATTATTCGAGGGACTACATGCTGGGCACCCAATATTGGAAGTATCATGGCGAAATGCTGGAACCGGAACTGATCAAAAAAAACGATCTCTGCTTAGCCAACTCACAATATTTAACCAACTACTGCAAAAAGTATAATATTAACTCTTTTTTTATTGGCCAGGGTTGCGATCTCAGCCTTTTTACTTCTTTAAAACAGCAAAAGCTGCCAGATTTGCAACATTTACAGCAGCCTTTAATTGGTTATGTTGGTGCTCTTTCGTCTCCACGCTTGGATATTGATTTGATTGCTTTTGTTGCAAAAGCTAACCCTGATTGGAGTATTGTTTTAATTGGGCCGGAAGATGCAGGTTTCCAAATTAGCGAACTTCATCTTATCAAAAACATTCATTTTATGGGATTAAAAGAAGCATCTGTTTTACCTAATTATATTGATGCTTTGGATGTTTGCATCAACCCGCAACTGGTTAACGAAATAACAATTGGCAATTATCCCAGAAAAATAGATGAATATCTGGCACTTGGGAAACCTGTTGTAGCTATAGCAACCGAAGCGATGCTGATGTTTAAAGAACATACTTATTTAGCCCAAAACAAAGAAGAATTTGTGCAACAGATACATTTGGCTTTGGCAGAAAATACCTTACAAAAGCAGCACCAGCGGATGAGCTTTGCTTTTAACCATACCTGGGAAAACAGTGTGAACGCAATGTACAAAGCTATAGTGCAAACAGAAAACCGGTTAATGGCAGTTAAAGAAAATTACCGGTAAAAACAGTACAGGGTTTGTTGAAAGTAAAAGCCGCTAAACCAAAAGGCTTAACGGCTTCTGTTAGCAATTCTATTTTTTCTTATTTATCAAACAGATGAAGCTGTAAACTAATTTCAAAATCGCCATTGGTATAATTGCTGATGGCAGAAGTTTCTGTAGTGTAAAAAGCAAGTATAGAATAATTGTTCTTATTCAAACCAAAACCAACTGTAGTGCTTTTGGTAGAATGATACATTCCCTGAAAAGATAACAGGTTATTTGCAAACGTTAAGTTGGCGCCAGCGTCCAGAATATTAGTATAACCTTTTACACCCCGAAAGCTAACTTTTGGCTCCAATCCGATTGCATTAATGGTTTCACCAAAATTAAAACGATAACCCACAGACGTAAAATACAAGGAACGGTCTATCGTATAGTTATTATTATCCTGGTTAAAAATGCTTCTCAGGTTTGGTAAAGCTGCCTGAACGCTCAGGTTATTGCTGGTATAAGCAACACCAAAATCGCCGTCCAAATAACTTTTGCGTTCGTTGTATCTGGCAACTGAAAGATCATTTGGATCGCCAATAACTTCATTATACGGAACACGCTGACTTAAAACGCCGGCAGAAAGGCCGAAATTAAGTTTCTGGTTATTTTGGCCTAACGGAATATGATAAGCATAAGTAGCAACAGCGCGTGTAGATTTTAACAAACCCGACTGCTCATTGTAAACATTCACTCCGAAAGCAGCACGGCTTAACAAATAATCAGCAGAAATGGCTTGCGTAAAAGGAGATCCGGGAATAGAGCTCCATTGCTTACGAACACTCAAATTGAGGTTTAAGCCATTATTGATACCAGCCATTGCCGGATTAAACAAATACTGGTTTTGAAAATACTGGGAAGCCAGCGGGTTAAGCTGCGCTTTTACCGATGTCTGGATGATTACAAATGATAGAAAAATTGCGGCAGCAATACTTCTTTTATGGCATAAAAATTTAGTTGAATACATTTTTTGTTTTTTCTTTTTAAGTGAAGATTAATCTCTGACGATGGTAATGAAGCCTCTGTATATTAAGCCCAAATTATCGCCGAAATCAACAATATAATAATATGTTCCTTGTGCAAGCGGGCCGTTATTATAAGTTCCGCCCCAATCATTCGTGTAACCTTGTTTGCTGTAAACAACGTTTCCAGACTTATCCATAACTTTAACAGAGTTGTTTGGATATTGATCGATGTTTTTGATAAACCAGGTATCATTCCGGCCATCACCATTTGGCGTGATGATGTTATTTGCATCCAGCCGGTCTCCGGATTGGGTTCTATTCCCAAACACCGCTGTACCGCTTAAAGCAATAATTTTGCTGTCTGCCCCTGCGCTTACATTGGTAATGCTGTCAGCATAATTTCCTGTAGCTATTGGCCTGAATTTCACATACACAATTTGGTTCGAAATCAGTTCTGTTGTATCATAAGTAAGCGCTTGTTGGTAAATAACACTATCTTTTGATAAGGCAAAAGGAGGATCTGTGCTTACAGTAACATTTCCGGTCAAGTTACTTCCCCTAATGGTAAAGGTTTGGGCAGCCGAACTGGTACGTACTTTTTGTGCAGCAAAATTAAGGGCTGCTGCCGGTGCTGTTTGAGCATAAGCAGGGTTACTAATGAAAAAAGTTAGGATGGCAGCCATAAAAGTTGTAGCAGCGATGCTTCTTTTATCGCACAAAAATTTTGTTAAACGCACTCTTTATTTTGTCTTGGATTGATAAATTAATCTCTGATGATGGTAATGTAACCTTTAAAAACACCTAAACCGGCGCCAAAATCAATCACGTAATAATAAGTTCCCTGAGAAAGCGGACTGTTGTTATAGGTTCCGTTCCAATCGTTGGCATAACCTTGTTTGCTGTAAACAAGGCGGCCTGCTTTGTCAAAAACTTTAACCGTGTTATTGGGATAGTAATCAATGTTTTTGATCACCCAGTAATCATTCTTGCCATCACCATTTGGGGTGATGATATTGTTGGCAACCAACTGGTAATCGTCCCTAACATTTACAGTAACAGACCTGGTTGAGGTACAGCCGGAAGCATTGGTTGCGGTAACCGTATAAGTAGTTGTTGCTTTAGGGCGAACGGCCAATGTAGCTGTATTTTGTCCGCTGATAATATCGGCAGCATTTGCCCAGGTATAAGTTTGTCCGCCGGTTGCTGTTAAATTGACAACCGTTCCTTTAGAAACTTCCTGACTTTGGTTACTGCTGATAAAAACATCAGGAAGCGGGTTTACATTGATATTAAAAGTTTGGGTAAAAGTATCATTGCCACCGTTTGCCGTGCCGCCGTTATCTTTAACCGTTACCGTTATGGTTGCTGCGGTAGATGTATTGTTGCTGATGTGGTAATTGATGGTGCCTGTTCCGTTACTGCCTTGTACAATGGAAAGCTGATCGATCAAAGCAGTATTGGATGAAGAAACTGAAAGGGTAGTGGTTTGTCCGCTTTCCGGCCCGGCAGTAATACCGCTCAGTGGGATAGTTTGCGGTGTATTGGTATAACAAACAGTTTGGTTAGCAACCGGATTTAATGTTGGCGGAACATTACCAAAAGCATAACGCGTTAAAACCGGATAATGATCAGTTGTAGTATTACCGTAATTGGTTACCAAACCTGCCACACTGTTTAAAACTTCGGCAGTACCGTTAACATAATAAGTGTTCATGCTTTTAGAAACAATTACGTTATCGATTACGCTACTGTAACTAACTGTCGATTTCTTGCCTGCAATACTAAGCGGAAGCGTTAATGGAAAATAGTTTGAAGGATCACTGATAAAAGAGCTGTAAGAAGTTGTTGGAGGTATAATTCCGGCGGTAACCGTTTGGTTCAGATCGTCATTAAAATCGCCTAAAATCACGAAGTTTTTGCCCGGGTAGTTTGCATCTAACAGCGCTTTAAGATCGTCTGCACCTACCTTTCTTCTGGCATAAGCAATATCTGTTGGGCTTGTATTTGCTTTAGCATGAATTAGAACGAAAGTAACATGCTTGGTTACGCCATTTAAGGTAACGTCAGCATCCATTACGTAAGGGAACCTGCCGCTAGACCAGTAATTAAAATCGTTACAATTTTGTGCTTGGGTACAACGGAGAAAATCTGAAATTTTAACGTTTGCGAACATGGCTGTTTTGTAAACGAAAGCCAGTTTTTGTGTACCTGGATAATCTGGATCAGCTGCATTATCAGCATAAGAACCAAAATCAGAAACATACATGCTGTAGCCAGGCATCGAATTAACGATTCTTTGTAAACGCGCAATATCCACTACTTCCAGCAAGCCAAAAATATCAGCCTTAATGTTGCTCAAAATGGTTTTGATATTGGCTTCCTGCAAATCTTTATCCGTTGGCCCAAGTCCGGCTTGCGTACTTCCAAACCACTCAATATTATAATTTACCACTTCTAAAGTGTTATCCGGATTATAAGTATTTCCGGTAACGGGAATAGTAATATTAGCAACATTTTGCGAGGCAACCGTAATATTTCCGGTATAATTAGCCAGGGCTTGAGTCGGGTTAAAGCGAATGGTAACCGGCTTTGTAAGGCCTGATGCTTCGTTTACCGCATAATTTATGGAGCTTGCAAAAGTGGTTCCGTCTTTAGATAAAGTATAAGCAGGATTATCAGAAGTTAATGTTGCGCCCCCCGTCAGGTTACTAAAAGAGGTATTAAAGCTTTGGGTTGAAGAAGTATTTTGCGCCTGATAAGCAAAGGAAATACTTGTTGGATTGGTAAAAATTGCAGGCGGCGGCGCTGTGGGAGAGTTAAGCAGGTTAATATCATCCAACGTCCATCTCGCGCCATCTTCAGTAGTAGAATTGTAAACAAAGGCTAAGTAAACGCCTGCTTTTTTATATGCAGAAAGATCCACGTTCTTGGTTTGTGTCCATGTATCTGATGCCTGGTTTGGAAAAGGGGCGTCAATATCTGTCCATGTGGCCAAAGTGGGATTACCAGAACCGCTATAATTGGTGCTGATTTTTAATTTTAGCGATGAACCGTTAAAGGCAGTACGGCTCCAGAACGAAAACAATGGATAATTAAAGCCGGTCATGTTTAGGGCCGGAGAGATCAGCCAATCCTCATTAGTTACGTTTGTACCGTTGGCATATCCGTTAATTTGCACAGCATTTGGATAAACAGCTGCCCCGGTTGGTGCATTCGGGTCACGGCCGTAGGGGTTACAGGCCCAGGTCTGTAAATCGCCTGCTACGCTATACTGCGTCCATCCGTCAGATAAAGTAGAAGAGCCGACCACACAGGTATTAAAATTATAGACGAGGTTGTTGGGATCGACAGCCAAGCCTGTTAATGTTAAAACTTTGTTCGACGAACTACCCACGGTAGAATTGATGATACTTCCATTGTAAGCTCCAGGCGTTGTGGGGTTAAACTTTACATAAACTGTTTTAGATGCAGCTAATTCTGCTGCTGTATAGGTTGCAGAAGTTGAAAAAGCAACGTTATCTTTTGATAGTGTAAAAGGAGCAGTTGTTGCAACCGTACTGTTTCCGGTAAGATTACTTCCAGTTAAAGTATAAGTTTGTGCAGCAGAAGAAGTATTGATGTTTTGTGCAGCAAAACTGATGGCCGTTGGCGTAATATCTAAAGTTGGTGTGCCAATTGGTGTATCCGTCCAGGCTAAAGTAAAATCATCGATAGCAGAAGTTGGGCGATTGAGACTTCCTGTAGTTGCATTTAAGGTAACAATCCTGATCCAGACGTTTTGTTTTTGATTATCCAGCGCACTGTTAAAATTTACGGTAACGGTATTGTTGGTAAAAGTGCTTCCCCCGGTAGTTAAAGTTCCGGTAGCTGCTACTGTTGTAAAAGAAGTTGGCGCAGCGCCGAAACCATAATCAACAGACCATGTTGTTGTGCGTGGTGATGTAGCATCTAATGATTGTAATTTAAAACTTAGGCTAAAACCAGTACGGTTGCTGGTATTGGTAAGTTGTACAACAAATGCTGCACCTGGGTCACCAAGACTTCCGGTTTGCCTTACACCAAGTGAACGGTCTGGCGCCACTGCTTGAATTGCCGCTGTGGTTCCGGTAGGAAGCCCATTTGCTGAAGCATAATTTCTAAAACCACCGGTAGTGTAATTCCAATAAGTAGCGCCAACACTAGCTATCGGATCGAAAGTTGCTGTTGTACCTAAAGCAGTACCCGTAGCACCGGTCCTAACAGTAAAACCAGCAGGTAACCCTTTATCGATACTATTAAAATCTTGAATGTAAGGTGATGTTCCTAAAGTTATCTGTGCAAAAATCGGTTTGCAAAGCAGGATAAAGTAGAAAAGCAGAATAAAAGGTAATCTTTTTTTCATAGAAGCAGGTTAATTGCAAAAAGTATTTAGTTTCTGCTAAAATAAGTATTGCTAATCGAAAAAAAAGTTCTTTTGTATTAA
>NZ_WPIK01000016.1 GCF_009754915.1 Mucilaginibacter arboris
CTCTGTTTTGTTGGTATTGTAGCTTACGCCGTTAAATGAACTTGAACTGTTTAGAATTTTCACTATCATGTTATTTTTTCATGACCCTGTACATGCTTTTGAATATTGCGTATATATTTGATTCAATTTGAAGGTGCTTTTCTAAAAGTTGCTCGAAATCCTGTATAACTTGCTGCGGTACCGGACCAGCTTTGAAAACTGTATTGGCGTGCCTGGCCAACTGATTAATATTGTTGCCTACCCTGCCCATTTCTGCACCGGCATTTGAAAGCTCTTGGATCACGTCTTTGGTAATCAGAAATTCTCTATTTTCTATCACACGCAAAACGAAAAGATTTGATCGTTTAATCCCTGTTTCTTTTTCCAGGAGAATAAGTTTTTCTTTCTCTTTCTCGGTTAATCGAACCACTACCCTTTCGGATTTCTTTGTTTCTTTTTTCGGCGCTCCTCCTTTGTTTCTACTCATATTAAACTGGTCTTATGTTGGTTTTTAAATGGCGAGTTGCAAGTCATTTTAGCTCCTATTTACCAAGTTTGAGAGTAGCGATGAAATTTGGAAATAGGTTTTTTAAGAGGTTTTGTGGCACACAAAAACACATCTTGCAGTACCCTAAACGACATTTGAATTTGTACTCATTAAGAATGCTGGTTGTAGTTAAAAAACAGGTATAGGTTCTGGGCTTGTTTTAATGCTAGAATTGACTGAATTGAGGGTTTGGTTTCTTCTTGGTTTGTTAATTAAACAGCAAAAGAAAAGAATATTACTAGTGGTACAGGCAGTGGATTTGACACCAAAAAGTTAACTCATTAACTCTGCCTGTATGTGGTTCGGGAATACTCACGTCGGTAATTACATACCTGCCAAAACTGGCTGCCTATGGTTCATTAAGGATAAACAATCTTCCATACGCGTATGGTTCAATGGTTATCTTAACTGCTCTTTAATTTTCAACCGTTAATTGAAAATGCTTCTTCCCCAGATGTCAAAGATCGTAACCTGTATTGTCAATAGTGATATATGTATATATACAGATATACAAATATACAGTTACGCTATAAAAAATAGTCGTTTTTTAATATTTTGCTATAATTTATAGATAAGCACCTGATATTTAAACTAATAAAATTATCAATTAATGCTTGTGTTTATGATTTAAAGGCCTTTTAGGAGTGTTTGCCGTTATGGATTTGCTTTTATAGAACGGATTTTCTTCCTTAAAAAGGAGGTTAAAAAAGTTTCTAAAAAGATTCGTTTTATTAACCTGTCCAAAGATGTGGTTTAAGAAAATCCGCTGAAATACTTAATAAGTAGTATTATGGTTGCGGCCTAAAGAGTATTTTGGGTAGTACGTATAAAGGAGTAGTGGCTTTGATTTTGGCATATATACAGATATTCATATAGTTATATATACGTATATCTGTATAAGCGTATAGAAGTATAGGTGTATATTTACATAGACGTATATCGCCTGAGTAAAACTTTGTCTGGTTCTTTATTAAGTTCTTTTATCAGCTCCGCTTTATTTTGTACTCCTGTTTTAAGAAAGATATTTTGCACATGTTTTGTAACTGTACTTTTTGCGATAAATAATTTTTGGGCAATGTCTTCATATCTTAATCCTTCGATGATAAGCAAAGCAACTTCTATTTCTCGTGGGCTTAATTTAAGGCGCTCAACGTTGTAGTCAAATCGGTTTGGGAATAGGGCTTCCATTTTCGGAAGCTGCTGTTCGGATTGCTTAATTAATGATTCCAGCCTCACGTTATCTTTTATAGATTCTTTGATCATTGTCCAGATGAATAAGCCGGATATAATTAAGAAGCCGCCGTTCATGACCAGAACCTCTATTAGCTGGCTTAAGTTGAAAAATGAAATTATTGGCATACTTACCCAGGGTACTACAGCGAAATAAGTTAAATACATTTCCGTACCCTGAGTGATATCTTCCTTGTACTTAATCCTTATTGAATTTAGTATGGCTGTAAGAGCAATGATGGCATAAAAGAACGGTATAATTACTCCATGCTCGACGGCCAAGTGAATGTTTCCTTCAATTAGATATTCTGCAACAATGAAGAGTAGAAACGGGGTAAATAAAAATAATAAAACGCCGTATGTCGCGTGGAACCTAAGCTTTGTTAAATCGAATGCTTTGTAAAAATAATATGGGAAGTAACAAGCCAGGACAAAGCCACTGCCGTAAGCAAGAATATTCTGTGTAACGATGGGGACTTTTAAACTTGGGTCTGGAAACAAACCTCCGCAGATATTATAAACGATGTAGAGCGTTAGTAGGATCACATAATAGTATCTCTTTTTGTCGTATGGTTTTTGTAAGTAAAAAAGGATTTGGTATAAGAGCATTACTATTTCCAGGATGATAAAGACAAATGTCTCTATGTCCATGTCTGTATTAAAGACTTTCATAAATTAGGAGAATTAACCTCGTTTTAACATATACAGCTTATAGCCAAAGGATAGTTCCTTATAGGTGTAAAAGCCGAACTTTTTATACCAGGGTAGGTTTTTTAAGGTGGATGTTTCTAAGTAGATCGCACGGTTTTTAGCAATGCTTTCCTGAATAATTTCTGTTAGTAGTTTAGTGCCAATCCCTTTATTTTGTTCGTCTGGTGAAACGCCAAGGAACCATAGGTAGTAAAACGGCTTTTGCGGGTAGTTACTCTTAATGGCCTTTTCTCTGCTCATTGCTTTGCTGGCGTTACTTAGGCCAATTGATTTTAGCAGCAGCTTTATATCAAGAATGGCTGATTGTAATGTAAATTTCTTTAGATCCGGATAAAGGACCAGCGCACATCCTTTTTTGTCATTCGAAAGGAAAACTTCACCGAACGTTAAGCAGATGTCGAATGAATAATCCATTAAAAACGTAATTCTATCTTTTCTTTTTTTGTCCTGCTTTACTATATAATTAACACTTTGATTCTCATTAAAAGAATCTGTAAGGATTTTGATCACAAGAGCTTTGTCTTCTTTTGTAGCTTTTAACATCGTAAAATTTTTATTTTTTAGTACTAGGCAATTACTTGGCAGCACATATGGGATGTACTTAGAGATGCTTTTTAAAATCCTATTGCCTTCTAAGGATTTAGCAGCGTTGTTATTCTTAAAGTAGTAGATGCCTGTTAGAACATTCTATTAAGATAATAACAAAAAAACTGCGTAAAAATTATAGTTTTGCTATATTAATAACCTAAAAAAATTAGAAACTGATTTAATATATTCATGGATCAAAGTGAAAATGAGCGCTTAAAGCTTATTAGAAAAACATTAGGTTATAATCAGGAGGATTTCGCACCAACGATAGGTTTAACCCAAGGCGGGTACTCTGATATAGAGCGGGGTAAAAACGGTTTGTCAGGCAAAGTAAAACTATTGCTTGTTAATGTTCATAAAGTGAACCTGAGCTATTTGGAAAAAAATCAAGGTGGAATGTTTTACATAGATACACCTCCGGATGAACCGGAAGTGGAAACATTAAACCTTGACCTGGGTGCTACACTAGACAAAAAAGACCGGACAATTGAGCTATTAAAAGCAGACATAAAACGGTTAAACGCCGAACGTCAACTTTATTTAGATCTACTAGCAACAAAGGATAAAGCTATTGCTGCACTTGAACGGAGCTTAAAGAAGTAGATTCCTTAGTTTATATGTTTATATATTTATATAAAAATATTTTTGTATAATTGTATAAATATATAGGGGCATGAAGATTATTTCTATTTTAAACCACAAAGGCGGTACAGGAAAAACGACTTCGGCTCTGAATATAGGTGCAGGACTTGCACGACTTCAAAAAAAAACCCTACTTGTTGACCTTGACCCACAAACAAATTTAACAGAAGGTTTAGGCATACATAAAACTAAAGTATCGATTTATAACAGTATAATGAATGGGAGCGATTTGCCCATACAGCATATATCTGAATATTTAGACCTTGTTCCTTCTTCAATCGATTTATTAGGTGCTGAGTTAGAATTAGTATCTAGATCAAACCGGGAAACTGTTTTAAAAGACATACTGGATAAAGTCAAAGATCAATATGAATATATTATTATTGATTGTCCACCAGCTTTAGGTATGCTGACAATGAATGCCCTCGTTTGCACTGATACACTACTGATACCTTTAGAAGCAGAGTTTTACTCATATCGAGGTATTGATCGTATGGTATTCTTTATTACAGAAGTAAGAACGCACTTCAATGAACACCTTACAATTGGTGGCGTATTTATTACAAGATATAATTCTAGACGACTTTTAACTGACCAGATAACTGGCAATGTTAAAAAGCACTTTAATGCGAAATTATTTGACACAAAGATCAGGGTAAATGTGTCATTGGCAGAAGCCCCGGCAAAAGGAAAAGACATTTTTGAATATGCACCTACTTCAAATGGTGCTATTGATTATGGGAATTTAGTAGATGAAATTTTAATTAAAATATAAGGTTATGGCAAAGAGGTTTGAAATGGAAGACAATAGTAGTCATCTTGAAGGAGTTGGGGCGTTATTTAAAGGTTCCGTTAAGAAAGATGAACAGCAAAAAGAAAAGAAAGAGGAAGCTTTGGCGGATCTGGATGACGATAAGGAATTAGTAAATTATTTGTTTTCAATGGAGAGGGGATTACAAAAAAAACTTAAAAATATGAGTACTAATTCTAGGAAATCAATTAAAGAAATTATTCTAATTGCTATAAAAAGTCATTATAAAATTGAATAGTCCTTTAGCTTAAATTCACTGTGATCGTGGTAGTGATCTATAGGTAGATCTGGCGTATATACACTCTCTACAACCACGGTCGAAATACTATAATGCTTTTGTTTAATCTATTTTGCCTATTTGCTTTTGTCAGTTCCCTTGTTGTTAGCAGCACCAGGTTTATAATTGATGTATTTGTAAACTGTTGCACTGCTGGCAATATCCAAAGTCTTTCTGATCTCCGAAATACTTATTCCGGAACCATAAAGCTTTTTAACGGCTTTCATCTTTCGCTCGCTTTCCTCCGTTAATCCCTTTGGCCTTCCGCCAACCCGGCCCCGTGCCCTGGCTGCCACAAGTCCTGCTCCGGATCTTTCCATCTGAACTGTCCTTTCGTTCTCCGCCATGATTGCATTCATGCTAAACCAAAGCTTTCCCATTGCTGTCGAAGTATCAATTCCTTCCGTAACCGATACAAAGCGTATTTTTCGTTCGCTCAGTTCTGCCATGAGTTTGATCAATTCCCAGGCAGTCCTCCCCAAACGGTCGATCCGCCAGACAATAACGGTGTCCCCGTCCCGGAGCTGCTCATAAAGCGCATTCCATTCTTCACGGTATTTTACCCCGCTTTCTTTTTCAAAAAACAGTTTATCACAATGCTGCTTTTTCATCGCATCTTCCTGCAGGTCGTAATTCTGAATTGTTTTTGATACCCGTATATAACCGAAAGTCATCCTATCTAAATTTCCTGTATTATTTCCTTTTGCAGTTTTGCTTTCCAAATATAGCCAACCGTTACATTTAAACCTCCAAGAAATTTGATTAGGTGTAATAAGATAGGTGTAATAGTTTAATGTAACGGTTTAGGAAGTTAAGAAAGACTTTTTAATGGATGAACCCTGATTACAGAAATACGTTCGTTTAAATGTAATAGCTAATTTAGCAGATACTAATAATTAGCCGAAATGATTAAGCAGATTCTCAAAAATGAATACTGCATTAGTAGATAGCTTTTATAGTCACTATACATTGGTAAACCGTACATAGAAAGCACGATCGTTTTCTAAATATAAGTTAAACAGGGTGTTAAAAGAAGGTAACTTTAAAGATTGAATTTCGTTATTTTGCCTGATATAGCCCCCAAATTAATGGAAAAGAAAAAACGACGTTTAAGCAATCCTATTGAAACTATTAATTGTCTTACAGGAGAAAATGCCGCATTAAAAGAGGAAATACGCAACCTTGTTTCGTCTGCAAATTCAGCACGTTTTAACCCGACAGAAGAACCCGATTGCAAGGAAAGTGAAAACCGTTTTCAAACTATATTTGAGTCTTCCAGGTTTGGCAATAAAATCATAACGGCTGACCTTAAAATTATACAAGTCAACCCGGCTTTAGTCGCGCTTTTAGGTTACAGTAATAAAGAAGATATCATCGGGACCAGGATATTAGATTATTCACCCGTTGATCAAAAGAAACACTGGCAAACACTTCAGGAAAAGTTGTGGAAAAAGGATAGTCCTTCTTTTAATTTAGAAACCGCTTTATTAAAAAAAGACGGTTCACTGGTTTGGTGCCATGTTACTTCAATTTTGTTTCAGGATAAGGGAGAAACTTTTGGCTATACAATTATAGAAGATATTACAGAACAGCGTGAACTGCGGGTGCAGAAGGAGGAATTTATTAATGTGGCAAGCCATGAGCTTAAAACCCCTCTAACCAGCTTAAAAGCAGGCTTACAATTACTAAACAGGAAGATTAAATCCGAAGCTGTAATAACAGCTTCACATATCCAATTAGCCCAAAGTGCAGAAAATAATACCACAAGGTTAAGCAACTTAGTAGTTGATCTTTTGAATTCGACCAAAATTGAACAAGGCCAATTAACTTTAAATAAAAGCAGGTTTAAGCTTTCAGATATATTAAATGAATGTTGTAACCATATTCTATTGGATAGAAAGTATTATTTAACAACTAAGGGGGACCTTTCTCTTGAAGTAATTGCCGATCAGCAGAAAATAGAGCAGGTACTGGTGAATTTGGTTAACAACGCAGCTAAATATGCACCAGATTCTGAAGAAATAGTAATCCAGGTAGAAGGGTTGGAAGACCGGGTTAAAGTATCTGTAACAGACCGGGGAAATGGCATTTCGGCTGAAAATAAATCCCATCTTTTTGACCGTTATTATCGCGTAAACAATGATGGAAACCTGAATTCGGGGTTGGGGTTAGGCCTTTATATCTCCTCAGAAATTATAAGAAGGCACGGCGGGGAAATAGGCGTAGAAAGCAAACTTGGGCAAGGTTCTACATTTTGGTTTACCATTCCTGTTAAAAATTAAACGACGATGCTAAACGCTACTTTTAGCAACAAAGCTTAAACTGTGTTGCAAGACCTATAGTGGCTTAAAAAGCAAGAGGTTCTGCTATCCCGGAAAATCGGAAAGGAAGGTGAAAGGTTGGTGATTGAAGTTAAGGAAGATCCCTCACTTGTCATTAAGGTTTATAATGATGCCTTGGAAAAGGATAAAGCGGATAAGTTATAACCTGTTCTAAGATAAGTCCCACTTTATAAGAAGTTTCAAGGACTTACGGCACTGAAGCCAGGGGGGAAGAAGCGGATGCCAGTCAGCCAAACCCGTGGCTGCACGTTTAGGTTACATTTATACAATTTTGGAAGACAGACGCCAGGTATATTTACTGGGGTTGGGCTAATTGAACTTTTACAAATAAAATAAACAGCCGGGCGTGAAATTAAAATAATACTACTGGCGAGTTTACTGCTGATTGTTGCCCTTAACGGAAAAGCGGAAAGTAATTCCTCGCTGAAAAAGACCATTGACAGCCTGTATCAATCGGATCAGACAGTACAATTGAAATTAAAGGCACTTCACGAAATGCCGGACGTTTTGTTGTTAGACTTGTGGATGCCGGTCCTGCCGGGAGACGAGTTGGCCATTGCCATCTGTGCCACACCGGAGCTTGCTCATCTGCTTATTATAATCTTTTCTGCGGCGGTGAATGTACGGGATCAAGCTATTCGGGCCGGTGCCGACTACTTTATCAGCAAGCCCTTTGATCCGGATGAACTGCTTCGAATAGTGGAGGCAGCGTTGGAAAAGTGAAAGGGTCACTTTGTACTACCTATAGTCTGATTGATCCGATACCTACTCCTAGCAGCAATGAGCGAGTAAGAGATAAAGTTTTTTAGACTGTTCAACACAAATAGTGTATATTTAATCCGTTTTTATCGCTCACGATCGTTTTATGGACCCGCTTGCTGTATTAAAAAGAAATAATGTAAAAACTATTGGCAAGGGTTCCAAAACACTCCTTTTTGCGCATGGTTTCGGCTGTGACCAGAACGTATGGCAGTTCGTACTTGGCGCATTTACAGACGAATATAGGATCGTGCTTTTTGATTATACCGGTTCAGGAAATTCTGAGAAGAGCCGGTACGATTCAGCTAAATACGCCTCGATTGACGGTTACGTACAAGACGTACTGGATATCTGCGAGGCACTTGAATTAAAAGAGACGATATTCATCGGGCACTCGGTAAGTAGCATGGTGGGCCTGCTTGCTGCAATCAAAAATCCCGAGTATTTTGAAAAGCTAATTTTTATCGGACCCTCACCGCGTTACCTGAACGCGGAAAATTATGAAGGCGGTTTTGAGAAAGAAGACCTGGATAGTTTGTTTGAATTCATGGACAGCAACTACCTGGGCTGGTCGAGCGCGATGGCACCAGCCATTATGGGTAATGCTGACCGGCCCGAGCTGGGAACGTTGTTAACAAGTAATTTCTGTGCCACTGATCCGCAAATAGCCCGGGACTTTGCACGTGTTACCTTCTTTTCTGATAACCGTACCGATTTGAAAAATTTGACAATCAAAAGCTTGACCCTGCAGTGCGCCCAGGATATTCTTGCTCCGCTCGAGGTTGGAAAATTCGTTCACGCCCACACGCCGGGAAACGAGATTGTGTTCTTAAAGGCAACAGGGCACTGCCCGCATATCTCTGCCCCGGATGAAACCATTAGGGCAATCAAAACATTTCTTAACTAATTTATAATAGATCAGCCTTTGCCTCAGCCCCCATATAAAGCAAGCCTCGACCCGCTTATTGACCTGGAGGCATTATATCAGCAGGCGCCCTGCGGCTACCTGTCCCTGTCTGCGGATGGAATCATTTTAAAAGTAAACCAAACGCTACAGCGCTGGCTTGGATTCAGCAATGACGGATTTATAGGGCAAAGTTTCATAACGCTTTTAACGAAAGGCGGTAAGATGCATTACGAGATGTTTTTCCGGCCTATCCTTTCGTTAAAAAGCGAAGTGAAGGAACTGAGCTACGAATTGCGGAAGCATAACGGGCAGGTTCTTCCTGTTCTGCTAAGTGCGATAGCCATTAGGAATCAACAGGGCGAGATCACTCTCATTAACGTTGTTTTACTGGACATTACCGAGAGAAAGGTTTATGAGCGAGAAATCTTCCTATCGAAAAAAAGGGCTGAGAATGAAAAAAGGCATTTTCAGTTCATGGCTGACCAAGTCCCGGAGATGATCTGGCGGGCCTCGACCCGGGGCGAGCCGGAATATGTTAATGCCCGGTTTTGCCATTACTTCGCCTGCGGGCAGAATCAGGCCAGTTTTGCTTTCTTTGTCTCCAAAGTCCACCCGGAAGAAAAACGAAATCTGCTCAGACAGGTAAGTAAAAGCTTCCGCTTGGGAAAAGAACTATCGATAGCGTTACGACTGCTGAATACTTCTGGCAGCTACGAGTGGCACCTGTTGAAAGGAACTCTTTTTTTAAAGGAGGAAAACGACGATCAGGGCTGGTTTGGGACATGCACCAACACCGATTCTCATGTATTGGCGTTGAAAGAAAAAGACGAATTTATCAATATTGCAAGTCATGAGTTAAAGACTCCTATTACAAGTCTGCTTGCGTCGATGCAGTTAATGGAGAAGCTTAAAGGTGATCCCCACTCGCCCATGCTACCCAGGTTAATTGGCCAGGTAGATAAAAACGTAAAACGGTTGAATGTTTTAGTGAGTGATCTGCTTAATGTTGGCCAGTTACGTGAAGGGCAGTTGGAACTCCATAAAGGCTTGTTTGATATTCGCAAACTGATCGAGGATTCTCTGGAACAGTTTCGCCTCAATGAAAAAGTCGAATTCATCGTACAGGGTGCCCAGGGGGCGTTAAAAGTGTTCGCCGACCCGGGGCGTACCGAGCAGGTCTTTGTGAATTTTGTCAATAATGCGCTCAAATATGCTTCCGGCAGTAAAACAATTATCATAAGTATAACGTACAGCTCAGCTGATGTCAAAGTTTCGGTATCAGATCATGGACCCGGTATCCCGGCTGATAAACTGGATCAGCTATTTGACCGTTATTACCGCGTCAACCAGCCGGGAAGCAAGTACAAAGGCCTCGGCCTTGGCCTTTATATCTGTTCAGAAATCATCAAAAGACATAAAGGGCAAATTGGCGTAGAAAGCGAACTGGGTAAAGGTAGCACGTTTTGGTTCAGCCTTCCTTTACGATAAAGACTGATCTCTCTATTATTAAGTACAGTATCATTTTGCTCATGCTACCTCTTATGAGATTGCGAAAAGATGCTCTAAATCTCCTACTTAACATAACCCTAATTATAAGGCTGGTAGAAATCACAGCACATTTTGAATTACATGAATTCCTTCGTTCTGATGCACGACTATATAATTTTTTAAAACGAATTACGCGAATAGGCACGGTGTCATGTAAAACAGAGTAGCTGTATATTGTCTAATTTGAGAAAAAAAGCACTAATAATATTAATGATTTATTCTTTTTGCTGTAACATCAATAGCAAACCTAAGTTATAATGTTTCCCTGTTTAACAATATTGCTGGATATATGTTGCTTTTGAGAAACATTCTTGCTTAAAGAAACATTATCGTTAAATGCACATTCTATTACAAAGGGGTTAATTAAAGTAAAAACTAAACGTATGAAAATGTCAGCTTTAAAGTTAATGATGATAGCAGGGGTAATGACGCTTGCTACCAGCTTCGCGGCAAACGCCATTCCCGTAAAAGCATTTCCTTTCCAGGAGAGCCGGGATACCTTGAGAAAAGGTAAAACGGACACCACTAAAAAAGGTAAAAGAATGAAAAGAGATACTACAGGTGAAAGAATAAAAACAGATACTGTAGCTAAAACCTAAGCTTTATTTGAAAATTGTAACCTTGTAAAATCAATTGTAAAAAGGCGAAAAGGTTTGAATTTAAACCGTTTGAATAGGTTTAGGCGTTTATAACAGCTGATAAAGAACGGTTTTTCAGGCACGCGCCCTGAATTTATCTTTTGTCCTTTTTAAACCTGTTGAACTGCCAATGCACGCTAAGTAACCCACCAACATTGTTTGTGAAATTACCTGCATCGAGCGCAAACCCGGCAGAAACATTCAAACTTTTAGAAACGCTATAATAGAGTTCTTGTAACGTATAATATTGCCCAAGAGACGGTCCGCTGTTTTGGAACTGGCCGTTTGTGTAAGTGAGCATGGTTTTGCCGGACAGCCTGTTTCCAAACCTGAGCAGAATGCCAATGTTTGCACCAACAATCTCATTATAAATGATATTGGAATTGCCGGGAAGGTTCGGACTGTTCCAGTTAAAGGGTTTAATCCCTCTTGCCTGGAAATACGGATAGAACTGCGCACGGTAGCGGTTGATAAATAGCGGCGTACCGATGATCCGGTTATCATATTCCCAGCCAGTTTTATAATAACCATTGTTATAATAAGCCTGCCTTGCTGAAGCAGGCGTGTAGTTCTCCGCCTGTTTGGTATAAATAAATTCAAGCAATACTTTCTTTAAAATAGCATTTGGATTTTTGGTAGCAATGCTGAAACCGGATAGGTTATCGATGTTTTTAATGTTTACGCCCCAGGTTCCATCGAATGGGGTTTGGTGATAGAAATGCAGCAGCAAGTTCTTTGTTTCCAGGTCAAAGCCCAGTTCAACCAGGCCGCGCTCGTCCCCGGCACGATAAGATGCGGTTTTTGCATTTGGGTCAATGCCAGAACCATCATCAGCATTGTTTGTGGCGAATAATACGTTCGTAAACCCTTTAAACGAGCGGTCGAGCTGGATGCCGTCCCGTCTGCCACCCCATTCGACGTAATGTTGCGCCCCGACAAAGAATTTGAACTTCCTTTTTCCCGCACGCAGGTAAAGGTTTTTCTCGTGATAATAGGAATCCAAATAACGGTCCCGGCCTAACCAACCGTGGCTCAATTCGCCTTTTACCTGTAACCATCCGTTCGTAAAAGGTACATCAACATAATCGGTAAGCGCAATACTGATTTGTGGGATCGGCAGGGCATTACCGCTTACACCCATTGACCCGGTAGATAAATCTTTATCAACTTCTCCTGGTATATCCTTGAAACGCCCGTACCTGATCTCCAGGTTTTTGTAACCCGCTTTAATATACCCTTCCTGAAATACGATATCCTGAAAATGGTTGTTGTTAATCAGGTTAAGCCCGTATTTTACGTAAAAAGGGGCAGGTTTCATCGAAGCCACCGAATCCGTAGAAGTTCTGCGCCTTTTTCCAATCCAATGAATATTCGTAAACCCTGCATAGGTAGAAGCATCATACTGCTGGTCAGTAACCGCACCCCATCGGTTTGATACCAGCCAAAGCGGTAGGTATCCTTGCTTCGCAGTTGTGCCGATAGAACCGGCGTTAAATTGTAGTGAGTCCAACAACTGACTGTAGCCAGGTATAGCAAAGAGGAACAGGATCAAAAAAAGTAGAAGTTTTCTCATATATCATTAAATAAAACCATCTTAAAAAATAACAGCATTCCCGGATTTTAGGAAGCACGGAAGCTTTAATCAATTCTTGCAACCAACAAATCCTGCTTTAAACGTTTAATAAAAAATCAACCATAAAAAATGAGCTTACAAAGTAATTTAGAACGAGCAGCAAACGGCCTTGTCATGATGAGCGAGTCGGAATACCCCTTTGATTACATTAGCAGTGAGGAAACGGCGCTCAGCCCTGCTTTGGCCTTAAAATTAACAGGTAAGCCCGAAGGGACGCTCATTACAACGACTACCCTGGATTACCTGCTGCGCAACCTGACTGATCCTTCCTCGGGTTCGGTATCATCCGCTGAAGCCGAACAATACCAGCAAATGGCAGCGGCGCTAAAAGACAGTTTAAAGGAGCTGACCGTTTACCGTGTAGGCGATGTACAAGTGGATGTACTGATCCTGGGACTTACTGCTGGAGGCAAAGTGGCTGGTATGCGTACTAAACTGATTGAAACATAAAAACTCATACACCTAATAAAAATCCTCCTGTTAAACCAGGAGGATTTTTTGTTTGAATAGGTGCAGGAAGAGTCCGCGGATAACCAAAGCTGAACGCTCTTAGTTGCCCGAATCTTTTTTGGTTTCAATCGCATCCTGTACCGCTTGTGGCAGTGCTGAGAGTAGATTGTAGCCTGTTGCCGTTTCGATGTCCCTTACAGTTACGATATACTGCTTCCAATCTGAATTTATGCTATTTATATTAGGGGTATTAACTGCAATAACACGCGTAGAAGATGTTACCCTTGATAAATCGCCGTTTCCAGTTGGCAAGATAACCGCCACTTTCCAAACATTGGACGGCACGTTTACCTTTCCGCCATTGATGGTTGTAACCACATTGCTACTTGCAGAACCGACACCACCAGAACCATAAGAACCCATAATGATATAGACCTCGTTACCGGACAGCACCTGTGTCCTGAGATAGCTTTCCAGGTTTTCCCAGGTCTGCTGGTTATTTTGAGGCGCCTGCGGGATCATATTGGTCATCAGGAAAGTTGCCGAATTGGCATCCGTTGAACTCGTCCGGTCGCCGGAAGGGCAATTATGGCCCCGGTCAAAGCCCGAACCAGTATAACTGTTGTTCTGCACTTGATACCAACCCGTAGGCAGGCCGTTAAAGGCAGCAAAGTTGTCCTGGCGGGTAACAGCACCCGTAAAGTTGCTTGCATCCAAGTGCCAGCTCACCCAGTTTGGTTCTGCCCTCGACATACTGTAGCTTTCGATATAATAATGCTGGTCGATGAGGTAATTCTCCGGCGTTACGACCGTAGCTTGTGCACCTGATGGGTTACCCATCAAAAGGTTACTGTTATCCCCGCTGACTGGAGGCGCATCAGCACCGGCAGTAGGTGTTCCCCTGCCTGGCGTTACACTGCCTGTACCGGTCGTATCTACCGGGTTGGTATCCGTCCCGCCGATAATGATGCCGGAATCCCCGGTCCCTTTAAACGTAATATCGTCCAGGTTGATCCGGGTAGTTCCGGTCTTTTTGATCTCGAAGCGGACTTTAGCCGTGGTGGTAACCTTAAAGGAATCGGTAACCAGTACCGTTCCTGTTTCGTTTATCGTTGAACCTAATTGCGTATAGGTTTTACCGCCATCCGTTGACATAAGCAGTTGCCAGGTAGAATTCGCATCGTTACCAAACTTGGCATGCTTGATATAAAGTGTATTGAGGTTCATGACATCGAAATCCATAGCCAGGTAGCCGGTACGCAAGCGTACTGATTTTGCGCCGTCTTTTGCATCTGTTGCCAGGTTACCAATCAGCGCGTCGTTAAACGTCCACTTACCAGTTGTCAGTTGTATGCTGTCAAGGGCATAAGCTGTTTTTGAACTGCTTTCAAAATCTTCAACAACAGAATAGGGCGTTGGGGGCGTTACTACCGGCGGGGGAGTAGGATCGGGAATGTCGTTTTGGATACACGAGGCAAGTGACAGGACAATTGCACTGTAAAAAAGTAAAAGTTTTGATTTCATAGAAAAAACCGGGGTAATGAACGTTTTTGCAAATAAAAGCATTATAGGTTAAGCCAGGGTTAACAAAGAAAGCCGGAGCGGAAAAATTTTCATACAAAAAGCAATCTATACAAAACATAGGCCTGTCTGCGATATTAAATCTAACCACAGATTCGTGAAATTACTTCGTATGAGTTAACAATATTTCTAAATAATTAAATATTGTTAATATATTTACTGCTCAAAAATAAGTTAGCGAGATAATATGGGCAATGTAAAGTTAAAGAAAAAGCTTAAAATGCTTCGCTATAACAATGGCTGGAGCCAGGAACAGGTCTCGACTGCCCTCGACATTTCAATACCGGCGTACTCTAAAATAGAAACAGGCATTACCGATATTAACCTTTCCCGATTAGAGCAGATCGCTGGGCTTTACAACCTGAACGTCGTGCAGTTACTGACTGAAGAAGACCCGCAAGACTTCAAAGAGGTTGTCAAACTCAAAAACCAGCTTCGTCAGCGGGACGAAGAAATCATGGCCTTACAGCGCGAACTGATCCGGTTTTATCGGTGGGAAAAGCAACTATAGCCAAAGTTGCTTTACAATAAAAACATTATCCGGTTATGAGAAAGGGTAGAAAACCTTTAATTAAACATAACTCTAATTATCAGACAAATTAATGAGGTAAATTAATGACAATTATCCAATGGAAAAAGAACCTGGAGAATTTACAAGTTCGCGATTTTTAAACGAGCCGGTTACACAACTACTTTTAAAGTACGATGTTAATTATACAACAATTATGTGTGTTAGGGCACAATCAGAAACACACAAAATAAGTATTGAAGAATATATAAAAACATATAAAGTTCGCGATATGCTTAAATGGAGGAATTTAGGCATGAAAAAAGTGTATGCAATAGCTGAGGCATTAGAAAAAGAAGGCTACTGTCTATTTTTTTAAATGCTTGATGGGCAACTTGTTTTCCTGCAAATTTCCGGTATTCACGATTTGATTATCATCGAGCCATTTTTCAAATAAAATAGGATCTGTAGGCGTATGATGTAATATTCTGCTATAATAAAGTAAAATAGTAAACAATGGCCGCCAGGACAGATCAAATAGGTAACCGCCGAAGGCGACAATTTTTGTTATATGCTAAAAATTTATTTTAAACAGGGTTAGCCATAATGGCTAACCCTGTTTAAATTGGTCAACTGTTTTCCGCCTTTTCTTTACCATCAGCCAAAACAACAAGCTTGTCGGCAACAATCTTATAATTGTAGCTTTTGGTCTCGGCTTTTTCATAGTTGTCATTTCTTAAACCGCCTTCGATTAAAACCAAACTGCCTTTTTTAATAAGGTTGCCTGCAATTGTGGCAAGGCCGTTCCAGGCCACAATGTTGTGCCAGTCTGTAACTTCTTTTTCCTTGCCCACTTTTTCAGTGGTTGCAATAGGGAAGTTGACTACCGAACCGTTGTCAAGTGCTTTAACTTCTAAATCCTGGCCTACACGGCCGATTAGGGTAACTTTGTTGTAAGATTTCATTTCTTTAAAAATTTAGCTATAAATAAACTGGTGGATTATGCGACTAATGACAGGGTAAGATTACCGGACTTTTTCTTGTTTAAGTGTGTGTTGTTTTTGTTTGAATAGCGTTCTACAAGATAAAAAACAGTAATATTTGAGTTTTGCACGATTGCCCATGCGGCCGTTAAAGCTTTGCGCCTGGTTATGTGTTTATCTTTTTGGATTTCATGGCTCAGTTTCATCAACCGGGTTTTGTTAGCTTGATTTTTCATGTTTTAAAGATTAAATGTTCCTTGTTTCTTTCGTTATGTAAATATACAAATTTGTATATTAATATACAAGTATGATTATCATTTATTTTGATATTTTTCATTTTATTTTTTAAAAAAAATTTGTCGGAAAAGGGGCATTCCCACCTAAGCAACTTCTTCATCGGGCGCAGCAGATAAGCAACGAATGAGCGGAGGGATGAAATAATGGATCAGTTAACGGGCTATATTACCTGTAGGCATTCTTTGATAAACAATGTTACTTCCAGGAAAAAGCAAGGGTTCAAACGTGCCAGGTTTAGCGGTAATTTATATCTTTTTTTTTGCTGTAACTATAGTTTAACTACAATCTTTTTTTAGCAAAGCAACTCCTAAGCAAGCAGAGCCGTCAAGGGAATATGAAATAAATAGGGACGGGGGAAACGATGGGGAATTTTTTTGTGAAAGCTTTTTACTGATGTAACAAAGCGGGGGAACATTGCTTTTAAAAAAGAATGCGATATGATCACATCTTAAAGGTGGCCAGGCAGGCCATTAGTAGGTTTTTCTGTGGAACTTTGTAATATTTTCCTCTTTTTATAGATTGAGTTTAGGAAAATATCAATAATCAGTTTTACATCGATGTCGAGCCATTCGGCCAGTTTAATTAATTCATCTAACTGAAAGGTCTCGGGATGATTGGATTTGGTGTTGCTAAACCGGGTTATGTTATGGCCTAAGCCACCGGCAATGGTTTTTTTTGATACACGGGAAAACAATTCAGTTAAGTCCTGAACTTCACCTTTTTCAATAATTGCTTTTATTTCCCCGGCACTTTTTACTTTAGGTAAATCCTCGTCCATTTTCTTTAATAAATTTAATATACAAATATGTATATTATTGGTCAAGATAGCAAGAGGCAGTGTCCCTGGATAAAGATAGTATTGGTTCACCTGCTAAACAGGCCTATAATTACAAGCTAATAAGATTATCGCTTTGTCCGATAATTGTTCTACCGGCCCGATTATAATTACTTAGTTCGGTTTTGTTCTAAGGACTATAGCTGCAAAAACATACTATTATTTCAGCTTAAATTAAAAAAGTACCCTATATTGGTTTTTAAAATAGCCAATGATTAAAGAACCTGCACTGATCCTGATAGACGAATTTGGTAATGCCCATACAGATCTTTCTAAAGAAGGGACTTTTTCTCATTTTATTTATTGCTCGCTCATTGTCCCCTTATCAAAAAAAGAGGAGGCCTATGCCATGAGGGAACAGCTAAGCAAGAACTACTTTTTCGGACAGGCATTAAAATCGAGAAACCTGGGGGCAAAATATTTTGAAAGAAGGCTTGCAGCTATCAAAGAACTTACCTCCGGCCTGGATTTTACCATAGACATTCTGGTTATTGACAAATCAAAAATTGAACATGCAGAAGGACTGAAATACAAAAGCGTTTTCTATAAGTATTTTCAGAGCCTGTTTGTAGGTAAATATAATCAGCGTTATCAATCTTTTGAAATTACCTGCGACGAGGTAGGAGAAAAGTTTCGTAATGAATTAGAACAGTACGTTCGTACGAACGGTATCCAGGCCGATCTGTTCAATCCCGACCGGACTTTTTACTTGAAAGAGGATGTCAAAGAAGAACCGCTCATTCAACTTGCTGATCTCGTATGCGGTTGTGCCGGTAAGATTTTTTGTTCCAGTCATGCAGATGTCAGGGCAAAAGAGCTGTTTAACGTATTACATGGCCGGATGTCCGTAAGTTACTTTCCCAACCACCTCAAAGGAATGTTCCTGCTTGCTGAAAAAGATAGTACAGTCGATGCTGAGATTGCAGAAGTTAATTTAAGCCTGATCCAAGACTTTTACCAGAATAATCATTTAAGGCATCAAAATGAATATTTAAGGCTGATTGATTACCTGGTGCTGTATAACCGGATCGACAATACTAAACTGATTTCTACCTACGAAATTGTGAACTACCTGCAACAGTTTTCACCAGATATGACGGAAGAAAAAGTAAGGTTACTGGTCAGAAATTTACGTTATGAAGGCCTGTTTATCGTTAGTCATTCCGGAAAAACCGGGTACAAGCTTGCAGTGAACTACCAGGACATTAAAGAGTATTTTAACCACTTTAGTAAATATGTGATCCCTATGCTTAGGAAAATCCAAATCTTCAATGAAACACTGTCTGCTAACACATTTAATAAAATCAATCCATTAGAAAAAGATTCTTCCCTTTTACAACTTAAAGAGTTGTTGAGTGCCTTATAGTTAAAATAGTGCGGTTTTATCGTGATTATCACCTGCAAAACTCTAATTACAGCAATGGACGAACTGATTTGTTCCTGTTATAAGCTGATTAAGGAGATCTAATCTTAAAATTGATTCGGGGAGTTTTTAAATAGGACAGACTTCCCGAAAAATATTTCAATGCGTACGTCTAATTTTATCCCGGTTAACAGCCTGTTAATTTTGGCCGCTTATCTTTGTTCCTATGATTAAAAAGAATTTCCTTGTTTTTCTAATTGGTGCATTTGCCCTTGCGCTTGTTTCCTGGGGCTATGTAGGGCACCAGACCGTTGCGCGAATTGCTGAAAACCACTTGTCGCCCCAGGCAAAGGTAGCAGTAAAAAGCTTACTTGGCAGCGAAGCGATCACGGACGTTGCCTCCTGGGCCGATGAAGTCAGGAACGACCCGGCGTATAAAAATACGGCCCCCTGGCATTTTCTGAACCTGCCTTTGGGTCTGGATTATGCAGCCTTTGAAAAAGCGGTCAAAGGACAAAGACAGGAAAACGTGTATAGCGCAATTTTGGCGCAGGAAAAAGTACTGAAAAACGAAAGCAGCACCAGGGAACAAAAAGTAATCTCCTTAAAGTTCCTGGTCCATTTTATAGGGGACGCCCATCAGCCCATGCACATTTCGCGGGCGGAAGACAAAGGCGGCAATACTATACAATTGCAATACGATAACAAGGGAACAAACCTGCATTCCCTTTGGGATTCAAGGCTCATAGACCAGGAAGGTTTGAGTTATCGTGAACTTGCTGGTAAGGTAGATCAGGCGACGCCTCAAATAGTGAAGCAAGCTGAAAATACAGACCCCATGGCCTGGGTTTGGGAAAGTTACCAGATCAGCTCCAAACTATATCCTGAAATAGAGAAAAACAATAAGCTGGGCGAAGATTATTATAAGGCGCATATCGAAATCGTAAACGAGCGGCTGGAACTGGCAGGGCTGCGCCTTGCTGCTGTATTGAATGCCTTATTTAAAAATGCGGTTATCCCAGCTGCTTCAACGGCTTCCGCGAGCACTATTGCAAAAGAAGAAACTGTTCCGGCAGTGGGAATCGACGCGAAAGATGCTGCCGGTTATACCGGGAAACTCGTTAAACTCACGAGCAAAGCTTATAGCCATAGCGATAAAGGCAGTTTTGTCCTGGTTAACCTGGGTGCGGAATTTCCCAATGCCCTGCTTACGCTTGTACTTCGCGGCCCCGCCAAAACGCTTGCCGAAAATATCGATGGAAAAATGGTCACCGTGACCGGAAAAGTGATAGACTATAAAGGACGTCCGGAAATTGAGGTCAGGGATACTGCCGGGATTAGCTTGAAGTAAAGAATGAGCATTCGTTTTCGAAATTGCTGCCTACTTCGCTGATCTGTCTTTTATTATTAATTTTAATTAATAATTAATAATATTATCTTTGGCGAGATATGCGAATTCAAGCCAAACTTAAACTGCTAAGGCACGACCGGGGCTACAACCAGGAGGATGTAGCCAGGCTCACAGGGATTTCCATCCCTGCTTATTCCAAAATAGAGACCGGCATTACCGACCTGAACTATTCACGGATCGAGCAGTTAGCAGCCTTGTACGAGTTGACGCCTGTGCAGTTACTCGACCCGGAGTATGACCCGCTCCAAAAAAACGATGCCTTGCTGCTGAAAATTCTTCAGGAACAGCTTGCTAAAAAAGAACAACAGGTGTCGGAAATGCAAAATAAAATGATTGCACTTTTTGAGCAGCTTAACGCGAATGTTATAAAGAAAACAGCCTGAAAAACTGCAGACCATCTTGCCGGGTATAAAATGAACAACAAAAAGAGAAAAATATCCCTGATCAGAAAGGCTGAAGTTTGATCATCAGTAATGTGAGGATGTTTAGTCTTACATCTTCCTTTCAAATTAAGACATACTGCGGCAGGCTATGGCCTGCCGCAGTCGCTATTTAACCGCTCCCACCTGCGCTGCTTTACAGCAGCAGCAGCTTTTCAAAAATGTCCTGCCAGTAGGCCTGCAGGTATTTGTCCCGGTTTTCATGCGCCGGGTCTTGGTGGCTTAACTGGCGGAAGTCATCCGCCTGGGTTATCGCCTTATTTAAATCAGTAATTTCTATCTGCTGTTTCTAATTTTTGTGTTTTGTTTCGGCGTGTTAATTCTGTCCCCGTTATTTTACCCTCCCGGCTTTCTTGCGGTAATAGTCCTGTAATATGCCCGCCTGCTCCCTGCTGCTCTGGGTATAAAGCATACATTGTTCTGCCATTTCCAGCAGCATCGCGTGCCAGATGATCTTGGCTAAGCGGTAGCCTTCCTCCGTGTCCCCTGCAATATCAAGTACCGGGCAGTCCAGGGCCTGCTCAAACAAAACAGTTATTTCGTTCAGCGGCTGGTTGTAAGCCATCAATTCTTTAAAACGCACTTTTAATTCTTCATTAGTCATAAGTTGGGGTTGGTTGATGTTTGAATAATTTTGCTCTGTAAGCAGGTGATTGATGTTTGTAAACCATCACCCGGTTGCTCTCCGGGTGATGATGGCTTTGTTTAAACGGGCTTTAGAACGGCAGGTCGTCGTCATCTACATTGCCCTGCTGAACTTCGATTTCTGTCTGCTTTAGGGCTTTAGGACTTGCTACATGTTCTTTGATGGGACTTGCAAGGATTTTCAGGTTAAAAACGGTGCAAGTAAGTGTGGCCACGGCCTTTCCTTCTTTGTTTGTCCAAGCACTTGCGCCTATCCTTCCGTTTAAGGTTACAACAGTCCCTTTTTTCAGGTATGGGGCTACTTTCTGGCTTCCCCAGTAACTGCACTGGTAAAAGGTGGAAAGCTGCACGCGCTCGTCCTGGCCTTTCGGGCGGTAGCTGTCATTAAGCACTACAGTAAATTCGGTTACTTTTTTTCCTGATTTGGTTTCTTTGGTTTTGGCCTCTCCGGTCAATCTTCCTGTGATGGTCTGCATGATGCTTTGTTTTTTTGGGGTGAACTTTTTGGTTTGTTTCCCTTTTTTTAGCCGTCTGCCCCGAAAAGCTAATTTTTAAAAGAAAAAACGGTAAAAAAGAAAGCCCTTAAAAGGTCGCCCGGTAACCGGTTGCCAAAAGGAAACGGAATAAGTGCCGCAGGCTGGAAAAGCTTGGAGGATACCAGCTTTTATCATTATGCCGTAGTCTTTTTGCTGCCGGTTTAGTCCCTTCCTCAAAAAGGGACTAAGGGTGCCACCTTCGCTGCCCTTTTTATCCGTTTCGTTAAAAAATTTGCGGCTGGTAATCATTCATGCCCTGGTACTCCTGCTCCCGAAGGAGAATTGTGGGGACACGCCACTGGGGGCATTATCCAAAATGAAATGCCTTGTTCCCGGTTCTGTTAATTCGGATATTTGGTTTCTTTGCAGTTCTTATGTACCAATCCGCAGGCAAATAAAAAACCCCGAAGGGTTTTTAAAGGGCTAAATAAGCCCTTCATCAGCAAACGACAGGTATGCTTCTTCCGTTAAGATTAGGTGGTCCAGTATTGCAATATCGAGTAGCAGCCCACCTTTTTTTAATTTCTCGGTCAGCTTTAAATCTGCATCACTTGGTTTTAAGTTTCCGGAAGGATGGTTGTGGGCTAGGATAATGGAACTGGCATTTGCTTTCAGTGCTGCCTGAAAAACCACTTTCGGATCGCATACGGTGCCTGCAAACCCGCCTACAGACACTAAGAAAATCCCGATAACTTTATTTCCCCTGTTTAGGAGCATGATCCGCATTTCCTCGCGGTGTTCGATGCTGCCTTCGTTCCAGTTATCGCGCATGATTTCGTAGGCATCCCGGCTGCTGGCAATTTTAGGTCTTTGTGAAGGTTTTACAATACTGGAATAACTGATGCTAATTTCTGCTACCTGCAATAAGGGTGTTGTTTGAATTGTGCTTTTCATGTTTTTAAGCTGTTTTTGAGGAAATGATTGATGAAAGCACTCATCACGCTATCCTCGGGCAATAAGGTCAAGGTGGAGGCACGGAAAAAATGCGGAGGCTCCCGTAACCAGAGTGGAGGGATACCCATTTTTTTCGGGTACTACCTTGCAGGGCGAACGCCACAGGAGGGTAAAGGCCACCGTTTGCCGGAGGATAGCGACCTTTGCTTGCCATCTGTCATGGCCTGCTCTCTCTGCTTTGTTTCTTTTTTTTGCAGGTTTTATTTCAAACAGTTTTCCCGAAATGGAAAACAAAAGATCAAAACGCGGAGATGGATCAGGGAAAACGATTAAAGTATTTTGGCCTATCGTTTCGCATTTTTATTTATGTATTTGCATGAATGATTTTACACCATCTATATATTTATATATTAATATATTTATATAAGATGATAGGCACTTGGTGTACGTTTATATCCACCTAAACATTGATGGCCTATACCGGCGTATCCCTAACTGGTTTGAGATAGACCTCTCAGGCGATAAGTAGGTATTGGGTAAGTCTCATAAACTTTAATTGTGGTTTAATAAGTTTGTATCACAAATACAAAGACAAAATCCTTTCTGAACCTAATTTTTGGACTACGTTTTTTAGAGGTATGATATCGTGAGGTTGAAAAACAGGTAAGCTCAAAAAGTTATGACTTAATGGACTATGCCTGTCACTCTTTGGGGCAACCCAGATTATTTTAATTTGATATTATATGTATTAAAAGAAATGGCCAAGTCTAATTAAATGACTTTGCTTTAGTTTTTAATTAGGAGGCACCAATTATTATGAATTCCGTTATTACCTATAAGTAAGAGCCAAACATTGTGCGTTTTGAATGCGATCAACACGAAAGTTTCTTTTGTCAGATCTCAATAAACAGAAACCAATCATATAAGCAACATCTTTAGCATCTTCCTTTATCGTTACCAATTGCATGTTTTTAATCGTTCTTTGAGTTAACTGGTTATTCTTGTTTAGATACTTGATCCTAATATAGGATTTTTGAGTAATTGCTTTATTAAGTAAAACTTGAATTTCATTCGTAATAAACTTCGATGTTGCAGCTTCTGGCTGCGTTAATATGTCGAATTTAGGTGCCTCTTCAGTAAACGGCGTAGTTACTGATCTGACACTGGTTGATGCTTTCAAATTATACTCTTCCATTCTATTTGTAAGATAATTGAAGCCTCTCAAGTAGTAGTAGCCACCTTTGTGTGAAATATTTTTTGGCTGAATTAGGGTCTTTTTAAGAGAATTTCCAACCATTAAATAACCTGACTTCTGAATTATTTTTTGAATTTCAACAAGTCTCTTATCTGGTATTTTTTCTATTAATTCAAGTACCTCTACTGGTAAAGGGTATTCTGAGATGCAGTTGTTAATAGTATCAAAATAATTGACCACTACAGCAGTTACTGGTATAAGTCGAATCACTTTACCCTTATCATTTAAAGGATGTTTTGATTTGTATGGCACATTTCCAACAAATTGAAGAACAGGTGGCAAAAAGGCAAGCAAAGTATTTATAGTAGTATTGGGCGCACCACCATTTACTGAATTATCATCATAGCTAAGTGTGGATTTCTTTTTTCCAAGTTCTAATGAAACTGTTTTAAAGTTAAGCCTTGCACCACGTTCTATACTTTTTGGATCAATCGCTAAAGCGGATTTTTTAATTAATTTTAACTGATCTTCATAAACATCAGCTGTCTCAAACTTGAAAGTTTTGGGAGAAAACCAGATACACTCATATCTGAAAGTATCAACCTTTTTTTCATCTGCCTTAAAGGTGGATTTAGATATTTCTGTAACGACCATCAGTGGAGGCAATGTTAAATGATCCCCACTAACGATAATAGAAGTGTTTTCGGAAACGTAAGGATGAGACTTTAATGTAACAATATCACCAATACTAAAAAATTTAGATTCCATGCCTAAACTTAGCATATTACTGCAACAACTTTTTTATATTTGTGAGCCTTGCAGCGAGAGGGGGATAAGACATTTAGTTAGGCCGTAAAGTTTTTCAAGAATAACTATTTTATCTGTGTTCTCGAAAGATTGACTGATTATCTATAGGATAACAGGTAAGCGATTGCCATGTACAGCGGCTATTTGAGCATTTATAGCCTTCACAGATTCAACGGCTCGTCCGAGCAATTGAATAAATGAGGTTACTATAAGGTGTTCTGTGGTGCTGATACAGCATATCACTAATATGTGAATAAAGATATTAATTATCAATAGCATTTCCATTGTTGTTGAATTATATGTCAGTTTATGTATAACATTGAATTAATAGTGTGACTCATTAGATGGGTACTGGCCTTATATCGCAAGAGAAGTTATGTTTATCAATCAACCCGTTACACCCGTTGCAAGGCTTTTTTATGATTCCGCCATTTGACAAACGTCCAGAATGGTTTAAAGGCCGCGGCTACCTACATATCACCCCTAAAATTGATATTCGAGAAAGGTATATTGAACTCTACGCTTTAATTAACAATCCTGATTTCGTAGCTAAGCACGCTTTCTTTCCACTTATTCATTCTATAATTAAAGAAAGAAAATACAAAAAGAAACCTGATGGAACCGGAAGGGCACATTCTTTTATTAAAGAAGGTAAGCTTACCCGAACTGAAAAAAAACGTCCACTCCACTATGCAACGCATATAGACGCTTTGATTTTTGGTTGCTATGCTACAAAATTATCCAAATTATATGAGGAAAACTTACAAGCTGATAAAGAACTAAACGACTGTGTCATTGCTTACCGGAAGATTCCTATTGAAGACCCTGATGGCGATAACAAAGAAGTCATAGGCAAAAGCACTATTCATTTTGCACGTGAAGCATTTAATGAAATTAAAGAAAGAGGGAAGGCAGGGTGTACAGTTTTAATGTTTGACATTAAAAGCTTTTTTAGTGAGCTTAATCATCAAAAATTGAAAGAAGCATGGTGTAGCTTACTAAACGTAGAAAGACTAGATCCTGCAAATTTTAATGTGTTTAAAGCTGCAACGGAATTCAGATATATTTTAAAGGACGATTTAAGATTAAACCCTAAAAAGCATGGTAAACGAAGCGGATTTGATGAGAGAAAACTTTCGGTTATTCGTAAGTATCACGGGATTGAATCTTTCTTTTCATCTATTGAAGAATTTAAAGAGGCAATTAAACACAAAAGAATTAGGGTGTACAAGCATCCATTTGTAAAAGATAAAAAAGCTGTTGGGATTCCACAAGGTCTTCCTGTTAGCGCAGTCCTTGCAAACCTATATCTATTAAGTTTTGATAAAAAGGTACTAGAAGTGGTGGTAGATGGGTACAAAGGATTTTATCGAAGGTACTCGGATGACATTATGATTATTTGCGAGCCGGAGCATACAAACGAAATAGAAAAGTTCATGCTTGCTGAAATACAGAAAAGCAAGGTAAAAATTAGCCCTGATAAGACTGAAAAGTATCTATTTCAGTATGAACAAATTAGCTCGCGCATAAACAGACTAACATCAACACTTATCAGTGGTGAGAAAAAAATTATAGGAAAACCATTGACTTATCTCGGTTTTGAGTTTTATGGTTATAAAACACTAATTAAGTCAGCGAATATTGCCAAATATTATCGTAGGATGATAAGTGCTGTTAGGAGGCATGCTCACCGGGCGGGTAACAATCACCATCTTATAGGTTCAAGACCCGCGATTTTTCCACGCCAGTTAAGAAAGCTTTATAATGATATCGATCTAAGTAGAGATAAAGAACGTCCAGAACGAAAAGTATTAATAAAAAACGATAAAGGTTATTTCCATTTTGTAAAAGTTAAGGCTACACCAAGGCCTAAAAGTAATTACTTTGCTTACTCCAGGCGATCTGGTGATATTATGAGCGAGCCTAAGGTCAAAGATCAATTAAATAAACATCGTAGTATATTTCATGCAGCAATGTCTCGACATCTAAAAAAAATCAAAAATCAATAATGTAACCGTTTGATGTAATCACTTTTTAAGGAAACATATTGATAAAAACACTATAGACAAAAATTGGCAATAACTTAATAGAAAAAATAACTACTTTCCTTTGATTTATTAATTATTTTCAATATTGTCCTATGCTCTTTTTGTTTAATTTAACTTATCCCGCATTTAATATTTTTAACATTAAATATATATTTTAGTGCAAAGTATATGTAGTCATACGTCCCGGAGTTTCAATCAACTGTCAATTTATTTCTAATAGTTTTTTCTTCGAAATCATCTAAATTTAAAAGAAATATTAATGATTTTGCAACCAGTTAGATTTTCAAACAAAGTCTACTAATTTGTCATTGCTGTCTTTTGTTGGATCACAAACAAAGTCCAATAGTTTGCGTTTGCTGTCTTTTGTTGGAAAGTGTACTTTTGTAAAAAACAAGAAAAAGTGGCTAAGGATTTAATTGTCGAACAGTTAAAGAGGAAATTTGAAGGAAAGGAAACTTTTTCCAGAAAGGAACTATTTGATTTTTATTTGCGCTTCGATCCTGATTTAAAGGAAACGACTTTCAGGTGGCGGATATATGATCTTCGTGAAAAAAAAATTATTAATCCGATCTCGAGAGAATTATTTTCATTTACTTACAAGCCCACTTTCAAACCAGAATTTAACGATTCCGAAAAAAAGATAATTACTAAAATAATTAAGCAATTTCCAGAAATGAAGTTATGTATCTGGTCAACGCGGATATTAAATGAATTCATGCTACATCAGGTGGTAAAATTCATTACCATTATAGAAGTGGAAAAAGATGCTCTTGTACCAGTATTTCATTTTCTAAAGGACATCAACGTAAGGGATGTTTATTTGCAACCTGAAGAAAAGGAGTTAGAATGGTACGTATATGAAGGTGGCTCAGCACTTATTATCGAATCCCTTGTTTCTAAAGCTCCTGTCCAAAAATTTAGAAACATACCGGTACCTACTATTGAAAAGATTATTGTAGACATTTTTACAGATCAGAGATTATTTAATACATATCAGGGAAGTGAGTTGGGTCAAATTATAAATACAGTTTATAGCAGGTATCAGCTTGATTTTACCAAACTATTTAGTTACGCAAAAAGGAGAAGAAAAGAAAGTGATTTGATGGAATACCTATCACATTATACTGATATACCTCAAACCATTTTATATGATTGACCTGAAGTCGTTATCACCAGAATGGATTGATGAGAAAAGGGAAAAATACAATAAAGATCCTGGGCTAATAGAAAACATGATCTATGCTTTGCATTTGCTGGAACACTTAAAACTATCAGGTTTAGATTTCATATTTAAAGGCGGTACGAGCCTAATATTAATGTTGGAAGAACCACAACGTTTTTCCGTAGATATCGATATTATTGTTCGACCCGATATGACAAGGGGCAAGTTAGAATCTCACATATCAAAAATTTTAGAATCAAGCAATTTTACCGGCATACGGCTGGATGAGCGTAGAAGCTACAAGGAGGGAGTACCCAAAGCACATTATGCCTTTTCGTTTCAATCGAATGTTTCAACTAAAAATCAGAAGGGCGAAGTAATAGCGAAGCCACAAAAAGAAATTTTGCTTGACATATTATTTGCAGATAGCCATTATGCAGTCATTATAGAAAAACCGGTAGAAACAGAGTGGTTAACGACAGAAGGTGAAATTGTTACAGTCAAAATGCCGGACATTTGCTCTATTGCAGGTGATAAATTAACCGCGTTTGCTCCAAATACAACAGGGGTGCCTTATCATAGGGAAGGTATCAACAACAAAGGTGAGACCATCAGGTCAGAAATGTTCATGGAAATAATGAAACAGGCATTTGACGTGGGTTGCTTGTTCAACCTTATCGAAGACTTGGACACGTTCAAACAGTCTTATAGAGCTACTGCAAGGGCTGAAATCGAATACCGGTCCGAACGCGGGATTATTTCGGTCGATGAAGTCGCTAAAGATACAATTGCTACGGCCTTAGTGTTAGCAAGGAACAATACACAAATCAATGCTGATGATAGAGTTATATATAGTTATCTCCAAAAAGGTATAGGGCAATTTGGTCATTATGTTTATGCAGCAAATTTTCGAATCGAACAGGCCCAGGTCGCCGTTGCAAAAGCAGCATATCTGGCGGCAATTGTATTAACTAACGCGGATGTTTTAGAAAGATTTGATAGTAAAATACCAGTAAAAGAATATATAATCAACCATCCAGACCACAATTTTTTAAATAAACAATTGAAGTTTGTAGCTAAAGGAGAAGCCCTTTTTTATTGGAAGCGAACAGTAGCATTGCTATTTGATGGTGAGTAAATGATGAAAAAATCTCTCAAAATGAGTCTTAAATAAATAATAGCAGCCTTTTTTTAAGCTGATTGAAATAATAAACGACATTGTATTGTAACCCTGCCTTAGTTTGAATATTTTATTTAATGGAAATGGGTATTTGGCTTTTGGAAGTTAGAATACAATTGTTTTTTTAATCTATCTTAAGTTTCATATGGTCTGTTGGATTTAAAGACTTTTCGCTTTTTAAGCAGGGCCGAATTTCGCGAGGGGTTATCAGTGGAAGAAAGAGGTAGTTGATACCGACTATTACAGTTAAATCAAGTTTGTATGCTTTATCAATCCATTTTTACGCAGCCATTCGAAGGAGTTCAGAATTTCTTGTTCAGAAAATTTCCGTTTGCTTTCCGCCCAGTTATAGAACAAGTCAATCATCGATGATTGATTTATGATCCTATTTTGATTCTTCAATTCGAGAAAACAAGCGAAAACAGTAGTCGCAAGTTCAGTAAATTCAGTTTTTTGCTTTCTAAATAACTCGATGATAAACTGTATTCTGTCATTAAGGTCTCCAAAATAACTATTATAATAACCTTTATAATTTTCATGTTTTTCAAGAGGCACAAATTTATAACGAGTATAATTATCCACCTTTGATTGTTCTATCGCAAACCATTTTTGTTTACGGAATTCTTTACCGATAGAATACATAAATTTGTTATCGAAGGGACCAGCAGCCTGTTTATCGTAACGGTTGGTAATTCGCATTTCTGCCATATGTTCACATATATAGACCAGTTTCTGAAATTTTACCCTGCCTAATGAAGGCTCATTGTGCAAACGTTCAACGATTTCAGCAGCTAAAACAACCCTTTTAAAATAGGTTTGGCGGTCCTTTTCTTTTAATGATTTTTCATATGCCTGCACGCTTGCAAGTTCCTGATATTCTTGTAGCGACGAGGGCGTAACAAGACCCGCTAGCATCAAGCCTTTTTCAAAATCTTCGAGGGAAAAATTTTTATTCATTTCAGTTGGCATTGAACTCATTGATAGCATTTTTTACCTTCTCTATCGCGCGTTCACGAATCTTACGTATAGTATCTTTCTTAACATTCAATTGCTCGCATAGTTGTTCAGTTATATCATCCGGTAAGTATTTTTGAAATCTTTTATGTTCAATATCCATCAGGATCACCGCCTGTTCCTTTTTATTCAATTTGTTAAATATAAAAATCGCAAAATCCTTCTTGTCTTTAAGGTTGATAACGCTAGTGTTTTTCCCTGCTGACTCAAGGATTTCATCAAAATAGGTCTTATGTGCAACGGATTTCTTTTTATTATTGTTATGATGATTGTTAAATAAGCTAAACGAAATGCGTTTAAGGTAAACCAGGACCGCTGTGTGCTGATCCGGTATCTTAATTTCATCGGTTTTAAATGATTTATACTGGCGAACCTTCGCACAGGTTTCGTGGGCGATTTGCTTTCCAATATGTGGGTCGAGATTTCTTTTTTTGCAAACATCAGTACAATGTGTTGTAAGCTCAGTGATAAACCGATTAACGAATTCCTTATAGAGTTCGCTGTCATCCTCAATTGAGCATAATTGCTCAAGCAGAGCCACATCAGTTAAGTGAATCAGTGTAGGTTTAAGGTTCAACAGCTCTATATTACTTACTATCAAGCGTGACAAATATTCTAAAAATATAATGTCACGCTTCGAAGTATATGGGTTAGCACTAACAGTGTAAATATATTATTTCGCTTTCATATTAAACAAAAATCATATCATGGCAACAGATAGAAATAAACATCTTAATGATGTGCTTACTTCCCACAAGGTAAGCAAAGAACAAGACCTGCTAGATAAACATAAACGTAAACGAGACGAGATATTTGACGCTTTAGTAGCAAAATATAGTGGCGATATTTACTCCCCTTTCAACTCGGGTTCATTTGCAAAAAATACGGCCGTTAACAAAAAATTTGATTTCGATTTAATGATTCCATTTAAAAGAAATTCTTTTAGCACACTGGAAGAGATGTTTACAGATTTGTATAATTACTTATTAGAGAAATACGGCAGCATTGCGCATGTCCGTAAACAAAAAGTGTCAATAGGAACTGAATTCTTTGCTGATGATAATGGGGATGTGGTGAAGATTGATGTGGTGCCCGGCAGGGAATTAAATCAAAATCAGTATAAAGAAGATGATAAACTGAATTTATATGTGTATTCGCAGTTTGGTAAACTGCAAGGTGGTAGCGACTATATCCGCAGTAATATAAAGGCACAGGTGCAAAATATTAGAGACAATGCAGATAAAGTTAATTTAAGGCAGAATGTAAGATTATTGAAAGTTTGGAAGATTTATAATAGCAAAACACCGAAATCTTTTTTTTTGGAACTAATAACTATTAAAGCATTTGATAAAGTAGAAATAACAGGCGGTATGTGGGATAGGCTGAAATCTGTTATGGAATATATACGTGATAATGTAAAAACTGTATCATTACCAGATCCGGGTAATAGCAATAACGAGGTTGCAGATTCTATGTCGGATTATGAAAAATCTGCACTAAGCGATGATATGAAAAACATGATAAACCGGATAGAAGAAAACAGCGATTATATTAAGGTATATTTTCCTCTTAATGAAAAATTTCCGATTGAGGATACGAGTAGCAATAAGTACGACGAGCGTAAATCTGGACCATCTATTCCACCACCAACACGCTTTGGTTAAATGAAAAGTAGAACAGATTATATTACCGATGCAATGGAGAAAGTTGAGTGCGTAAAAATTACTCAACCTTTTGTGCCGGATAATTTGATTGTGAAAGGTGCTATCGAGATAACTGTTAATTTGTTAACTCTGAATTTTGAGGTTGAGGTATATTCTCCGTACCCTTTTCAATATCACGATCTTGAGACTATACGATTTGTCAATAAAGCTTTGATCAAATATGATCATGTCAATGGAGATGGTTCTATCTGTGTTCACACATTACACAGCCCCGATCTTGCTACTAAAATTGCTCTTGATTTAAACTCGCTGAAACACTGGATCAATAAATACTTCATCAATAGACAGAAGGATGTTCATTATGAACACATCGTCGTTTCTCCTTCTGGAACAGGCAAGAGCCAGGCGCTTTGGTTTACCGACGTTAACTACCTGTTTAGTAAGGGTGAATTTGGCCAGTTTCATTTTTCAATGTTGAGTACGGGAAATGTCAACAATGAAGTAGTTCAAACTTTTATATTGCAGGAATTTAGGTTTAAAAATCAAGAGGTAAAATCTTTATGGAATAAAAACTATAAACAGTTAAATCAGTCCACTGGAATATTTCTATTTATAGGAAATCCACCGGTTACAAACCGTCGGTTTGCTGTTTCTAACTGGCAAGACCTTGAACCGTTTGTAGGGCAAGACTTCTTTAAATATCTACATCACTTTGAAGTAAACCTAAAGAAAAATTCTTCGAAAACTTCTGAACTAAAGTTAATTCTAGGTTACCACATCGAAAAAAACGAAATCCACTGGCAATGCATTAATCTCCCAGTGGGTAATTTTCCAAATTATGCCGAAAAAACAGGCCCTAAAACCTATCAAGGCCGTTTTAAGGACAAGTTGATCGATTGGATGCACACCAAGAACTGTTCGCCTAAGTATTTTTTTGGACGTGGAACATTATCAAAAAAGCTTACAGATAGCAGAATTTTAGTAATTGGTATAGGAGCAATTGGCAGTATGTTATGTACCACGCTCATCCGCGGTGGTTGTCTTAATTTATTTCTAAATGATCATGACGTTAAAGAAGCAGACAACGTTTGCCGATCAGAATATCAGTTTTCAAGCGGTATGGTTTCGAAGGTATATGAACTTCGAAATCAGCTTTTGCTCATTTCGCCATTTGCAGAAATCAACGGTAACGAAGAACTCACTGATATTATCAAAAGGTACAGCAAAGAGGACAACTGGCAGGCAGCCTTGCAGGAAGCACTTAATAATTTCGATTATATTTTTGACTGTACCACGGATAATGATCTGGCATATATATTTAGTCAATTAACTATCAAGCCGGAGGTTATAAATATTTCAATTACCAATCATGCAAAGGAATTGGTTTGTGTATTTAAACAAAATCAATATGACTGGTTAATGGAGATATTTAAAAGTCTTAATAACGATATTATGGACTTATATAATCCTACAGGTTGCTGGAGTCCGACTTTTAAAGCTAGCTATAACGATATTTCCGTATTGATACAGTTTGCACTTAAGCAAATAAACCAAGCGTTGACCAAAGAACGACCTTTAAAGAATTTTTACCTTTCTACGTCTGAAGAAGATGGCTTTGAAATTAAATTAAACCAGTTTTGAAACTAAAAAATGAAGAAATAGGGCTGTATCTGGAAATAACGGACGGCCTGCTTAACATCATTAAAGATTTAGGATTAAAACATTACCCCAAAGAATTTGGGGGAGTACTCGTAGGTTATTATTCAATAGACAAGAAAACAGTTAACATAATTGATACCCTATTGCCTGTTTCTTATAAATCTTCCAAGATTCATTTTGAAAGAGGATCTGAAGGATTGAAAGAACAACTGATAGAACTCTTTAATGCCGAGCAGCCTCTTATTTATCTTGGCGAATGGCACATTCATCCAGATGCACGACCCTTGCCAAGCGGGACCGACGTTGAAGGAATAACAGAAATTGCAAAACATAAGGATGTCAATATTACCAGTCCAATACTTTTGATAGTTGGTCTAACCACAACCGAGATGGAGCTAGGATTTTACGTTTATTTTAAAAATAAAATTTATAAATATGAAACCTACTAACAAAATATTTACCGTAGTCTTAATTATGCTTTTTCCTATTATTGGAATCAGTAAGCCAATTCAAAATCAAAAGTCCAAATCTGATGCACGTATTGAAACATTAGAAAAACGAGTTCAGCAACTGGAAAATTATAAGGGTAATATAGATAACTTATCAAAAATTCAGAGTGAGAATTTAAGAAAGTATGTCGATGACGAAATAAAGAAGGGCATGGGTAAGATCGACGATGCTAAAACTATGATCACATGGATACTTTGGTTCGGTTTACCTGTGACACTAATTTCAATAGCAGTAGGATATTTTTCAGCTATTAAAAAAGCTAAAAAATTTGTGCTTGATAAAATCGAAACAGTTGTGGAGGGAAATCGGGATGAAATAATCCGATTGATTGAGACTGAAGCTTTTGACACAAGATTGAGAAATACTAAACATTTATTGGTAGTTAGTGGTGATGAAGAGTCAGAGGAAAGTTTAAAAAAGTTTATGACAAAGCTTAACTTCAAAAATGTTAAATATAGGAGAGCAGAATCAGTTGACAATATTCCTGATCACGATCTAATGATTTTTAACACACCGAAAGGCAATCTTAGTCAAGAAACAATAGATCTATTTATGCAGAATACTGAAGATGAAGATATTTGCTATGTCGCATATACAACTATGCAACTTAATCGTGACCCAAGATTAAATTTTTCTAATTCTAGATTTACGTTATATCACAGTATATTATCAACTTTAAAATTTTCTGAAAGTGCACGGTTAAATTGAATGATAAAGCCTTGACATTCTTTGTAAATTTTATGAATTCATGCTCCCTAGAACGTTATTTTGTCTTATAATAAGATTTTGTATAGATAAATCTGTACACCATAAACAACTCTAAAACACCGGGTCGGTAGGCCACAAATGTCGGTAGGACTAATCTATTAGCTGATTAAGTAATTCTATGCCGGTAACGGAGGTTTTAGTCACTAAAAATATTTCAGGAAAGAACTATTTAATCTTACATTATCCGTCAATTATAAAATTACCCTTATACTGTTAAATGTCTGAAGATCAGAAAAAACAATTGGAGCAGCAACTCTGGAATGTAGCTAATACATTGCGCGGCAAGATGAATGCAGATGAATTTCGAGATTATATATTAGGATTCATCTTTTACAAATACCTCTCTGAGCGGATGGAAATCTACGCCAATGAAATTCTTGAAACTGATGGAATCAAATACAAAGAAATTAATGAAAACGCCGAAGATGGCAAAGCTTATTTAGAGGCGATAAAAGAAGCATCTGTAGAAAAATTGGGTTACTTTCTAAAGCCTTCCGAACTGTTTAGCGAGGTGGCCAAACGTGGTAATGGTGATAAAGACGAAGATGAAAGCAATTTCATTTTGGAAGACCTGCAAAAGATCCTGACCAACATTCAGCAAAGTACAATGGGCACGGAAAGTGAAGAGGATTTTGACCATTTGTTTGAAGATATGGATTTAAACAGCACTAAGCTGGGCAAAACGCCGGAAGCGAGGAATAGCATCATTGCGAAAGTGTTAGCCCACCTGGATAAGATCGATTTTAAACTAGAACAAAGCGAACTGGATGTGTTGGGTGATGCTTACGAATATCTGATCGGTCAGTTTGCCAGTGGCGCAGGAAAAAAAGCAGGTGAGTTCTACACACCACAACAAGTAAGTACGATTTTGGCAAAACTGGTAACTACCGGCAAGAAAAAACTAAAGTATGCTTATGACCCAACCTTTGGTTCTGGTTCGCTAATACTACGCGTGGCAAAAGAAGTAGAGGTAACACAGTTTTTTGGACAGGAGTTAAATCGTACCACTTATAACTTGGCGCGGATGAACATGATCTTACATGGTATCAATTATCGTCGGTTCAATATCAAGCAAGAAGACACGCTGGAGCATCCACAGCATTTGGGAATGGAATTTGAAGCTATTGTAGCCAATCCACCCTTTTCTGCCCAGTGGAGCGCAAACCCTTTATTTACGAGCGATGACCGATTTAGTCAATATGGTAAACTGGCACCAAGCAGCAAAGCTGATTTTGCTTTTGTACAGCACATGATTCATCATCTGGCAGAAAATGGAACAATGGCTATTGTACTTCCGCACGGCGCGCTGTTTCGTGGCGGTGCAGAGCAGCATATCCGCCGGTATCTCATCGAAAATCGGAATTACCTGGATGCAGTAATAGGTTTACCGGCTAACATTTTTTATGGTACCAGTATTCCTACCTGTATTATGGTGTTTAAAAAATGCCGGGAACAGCCGGACGATATTCTGTTTATTGATGCCAGCAAAGGTTACGAAAAAGTAAAAACGCAGAATGTTTTACGAACAGAACATATAGAAAAGATTGTAAATACTTACCGAAACCGGCAGGAAATACCGAAATTTAGTAAAAGAAGTACGCTAAAAGAAGTAGCGGAAAACGATTACAATCTGAATATTCCGCGCTATGTAGATACGTTTGAAGCAGACGACCAACTGGATATCAACGCCATTGCGCTGGAACTGCAAACTTTGGAGAAGGATATGAAAAATACGGATACTGAACTGGCTACTTTTTGTACAGCATTAGGTATTGAAACACCTTTTTCATTAATATGATGGTTACAGAAAATACAGATTTAGCACTTGAGCCGGTTTTGCGGTTTCCTGAATTTGAAGGAGAATGGGAGCAGAAGAAGTTGGGAGAAATTACACAATACGTAGATTATAGAGGAAAAACTCCTCAGAAAAGCGAACAAGGTGTATTTTTGGTTACGGCAAAAAATATAAAGCAAGGATACATTGATTATGAAGTTTCAAGAGAATTTATTCTTTTGAAAGATTATGAAAATGTCATGAGAAGAGGTAAGCCTCTTATTGGTGATGTTCTTATTACAACAGAAGCACCATTAGGTAATGTTGCATCTATTGACATTGAAGGAATTGCTTTAGCTCAACGAGTTATTAAGTTAAGAGGAAAAGAAAATATTTTACAAAATGGTTTCCTTAAATTTAGACTTATTAGTCCTCAATTTCAAAAACCTTTAGATGATAAATCAAGTGGAACAACAGCTAAAGGTATAAAAGGAAGTGAATTGCATAAAATGGCAATTTCTTTCCCCACACTTCCCGAACAAAAACGCATTGCATCTTTCTTCACTGTTTTAGATCAAAAGCTAAACCAACTCAAACAAAAGAAAAACCTGTTGGCGCAATATAAAAAAGGTGTTAGGCAGCAGCTCTTTTCGCAGAAATTGCGGTTTAAGGACGATGAAGGAAATGAGTTTCCGGATTGGGAGGAGAAAAAGTTGAATCAAATTACAGAAATTTTTGACGGAACACACCAAACGCCGACGTATTTACCAATTGGTATTCCTTTTTATAGTGTTGAACACGTTACTGCAAATAATTTTGAAAATACCAAATTCATATCTATTGATGTTTTTGAAAAAGAAAACAAAAGAGTAAAATTAGAAAAGGGCGATATTTTAATGACTCGTATTGGTGATATAGGTACAGCAAGACTTATTGATTGGGATGTTAAAGCTTCATTTTATGTTAGTTTAGCCTTAATCAAACAATCATCAGAATTTTATTCAGCCTACCTAAATCATTATATTTCTACCAAAGATTTTCAAAATGAATTATGGCAGAGAACCATTCACGTAGCATTTCCTAAGAAAATAAATTTAGGTGAAATTGGTAATTGTATTGTTATGCTTCCTGTAATTGCAGAACAAACCAAAATCGCCAACTTCCTTTCAGCAATTGATGAAAAAATAAATCAAACGCAAATCCAGATAAAAAAAACCGAACAATACAAAAAAGGGCTGATGCAAAAAATGTTCTGCTAAAAGAAGTATTCAAATTAAAGCCTTCATCATTCAAAGCTTCTACCAAACCAATGAGTAAACAGCCCGAACAAATACTGGAAGAACAACTGGTAGCACAATTGCAAAAGCTGGGTTACGCTTTTGTTCAACTGAAAGATGAACAGGATTTGTTAGCCAACTTAAAAGCACAGTTAGAGCAGCACAACAACATTCATTTTACAGAAAAAGAATTTGAACGGGTTCTTAATCTGCTAAGCAAAGGTTCTGTATTTGAGAAGGCCAAAATGCTGCGCGAAATGCAGCATCTGGTTAGAGATAATGGCGATAACCTGTATTTCGAGTTTCTACAAACCGAGCACTGGTGCCAGAACCGTTTCCAGGTAACCCAGCAGGTAAGCATGGAAGGCAAATACAAAAACCGATACGATGTTACGCTGCTAATAAATGGTTTGCCTTTGGTACAGATAGAACTGAAACGGCGCGGACTGGAACTGAAAGAAGCTTTTAACCAGATTAACCGTTACCAACGCCACTCGTTTGGTGCAGGTGCGGCACTGTTTCAATATGTGCAGGTATTTGTCATCAGCAACGGTGTAAATACCAAGTATTACGCCAACAACAAAACGCAGACCTTTAAGCAAACCTTTTACTGGACTGACCGGGAAAACCAGCGTTTAACCAATATCCTCAACGGTTTTACAACAGATTTTTTAGAGCCTTGCCATATCAGTAAAATGATATGTAAATATATCGTGCTAAACGAAGCATACAAGGTCTTAATGGTGTTGCGCCCGTACCAGTATTATGCGGTAGAAGCTTTAATAGACCGGGTTAAAAACAGCAACAAAAACGGTTACATCTGGCATACTACCGGTTCGGGCAAAACTTTGACTGCTTTTAAAGCCAGTCAGATTTTAACTGGCTTGCCGCAGATTAAAAAGGTAGTTTTTGTAGTTGACCGGAAAGATTTGGATTATCAAACCACTAAAGAGTTTAACAGCTTTAGCAAAGGCAGCATAGACGGAACAGACAATACAAAAGCATTGGTTAAACAGTTTACAGACGATACCAAACTGATTGTAACGACCATCCAAAAACTAAATACAGCTATCAGCAAAAAGCAGTATCTGGATCAGATGGAAAAGCTAAAGGATGAACGCATCGTTTTTATTTTTGACGAATGCCACCGCAGTCAGTTCGGCGAAACACATAACCGGATTAAAGCTTTTTTTAACAATATTCAGCTGTTCGGTTTTACCGGTACGCCCATTTTTGCTGATAATGCTGTAAAAAACGAACTGGGCAAAAGAACCACTAAAGAACTGTTTGGTGAATGCTTGCACAAATACGTGATCACGGACGCCATCAGGGACGAAAACGTATTGAAGTTTGCGGTTGAATATGTAGGCAGGTACAAACGGAAAGATACTGCGACCGAAGTAGATATTGAAGTAGAAGACATTGACACCAAAGAGTTAATGGATTCGCCATTGCGATTGGAAAAAATAGCAGATTATATTATTGCCAATCATCACCGTAAAACGCATAGTCAGGCATTTACGGCCATGTTCTGCATTAACAGCGTTGATACGCTGATTAAATATTACGACATCTTCCAGCGTAAAAAAGAAGCAGGCGAACACAGTTTAAAAGTTGCAACCATTTTTAGTTATGCAGCAAATGAAGACGATGCCGATGCGAATGGCTTTATTCCCGAAGAACTTTCGGTTGCAGAAGAACCAAAGGTTTTATACGGACTGAACGTACACACCCGCGAAAAGCTGGATGAGTTTATTACTCATTATAATCAGTTGTTTGACACCAAGTTTTCGACGAGAGATAGCGAAACTTTCTACAACTATTACAACGATATTTCCAAGAAGGTAAAGGAAAAGAAGATCGATATCCTGTTTGTGGTCAACATGTTTTTAACAGGCTTTGATAGCCCTGGTTTAAATACGCTTTATGTAGATAAGAACTTGCAGTACCATGGTTTGATTCAGGCCTATTCGCGCACCAATCGTATTCTGGATGAAAAGAAATCTCAGGGCAACATTGTGGTTTTTCGGAACTTGAAAGATGCTACGGATGAAGCGATCACTTTATTTTCTAATAAAGAAGCGATTGAAGAAATCATCATGGCTCCTTTTGAAGACTACGTAGAGAAATTCAATACTGCTTATAATGAACTGCTGAAAATAACACCTACCGTAAACAGTGTTAATGATTTGCAAAGCGAAGATGAGGAACTGGCCTTTGTTAAAGCATTCCGCGAATTGATGCGTATCAAAAATATTCTGTCTGCTTTTGCCGATTTTGACATGGATAGCGTGGAAATGCCCGAACAGCTTTTTGAGGACTACAAAAGCAAGTATTTGGATTTATACGACAAGGCAAAAAGCAATGACCAGAAAGAAAAGGTTTCTATTTTAGAAGATGTGGACTTTGAACTGGAGCTGATTCATCGTGATGAAATTAACGTTAATTACATTATCCAGCTGCTTATCAAGCTCAAAGCAAACTCCAAAAAAGATACAACCCAGGTTGAAAAGGAAATATTTAACTTGTTAAATACAGAAGCACCTTTAAGAAGCAAACGAGAACTGATCGAAAAGTTTATTCAGGATAATTTACCTGTTTTGCAAAACACCGACGATATACCGGAAGCATTTGAAAAGTTTTGGAACAAGGAACAACAAAAAGCTTTTGAGCAACTAGTAGAAGAAGAAAACCTTTCCGCAGATAGAACCGAAAAAATAATTGAAGATTATCTTTATGCAGAACGGGAACCTTTGCGTGATGAAGTGCTGGAGCTGCTGAAAGGAGATAAACCTTCAATTTTACTGCGCAAAAAAACCGGAGACCGGATTTTAGGAAAGGTCATAAGTTTCGTGGAAAAGTTTATTAATGGAATGAGATGAGATTATGAACACGGTATTATTATGCAATTTGTCACTTTTGAAAAAAGACGTCTAAATTTCTCCTACTTAACATAAGATAAATTATAAGGCAGGTAGAAAAAGGCATCAGTTGCCCTCTAAGCAATTCATTTTCCAAGTATCTTTAGACTTCTTTCTTGTCCATCGAGAATAGCTACGTTAGGAAGTGTTGCCCAATCTTCAAAGCCAAAATGTTTAAACAGCTTTAAACTTGGTTCGTTATGTGAAAAAATAGATCCAAGCAATGTTTTGATACCAAGCAGGGTTGAATTCTCAATACAATATCGAAGGATTTCTTTACCTAAGCCCCTGCCTCGCTCGGTTGCTTCCAGATAAATGCTTATTTCAACAGTTGAATCATATGCAGGTCTTCCGTAAAACGATTGAAAACTTACCCAACCTATAATTTGATTAAACGTGTTTTCCATAACCCAAAGAGGTCTTTTCTCGGAACTATGTTCGTCAAACCATTTTTGCCTGCTGCCAACAGTTACAGGTTCTGTGTCGGCCGTCACCATCCGTGATGGTATTGTTGAATTATAAATCTCAACAATCTTTATTAGTTCAGCCTGTGTAGCATTTCGATAATTCAACTTTGCCATCATTTTTTTACTGTTAAACGTCCTGAATTTACCGCCAACAAACAGATATTGAAGTCGGCCTGATAATACTATCTTATCAACCGATACCAAAGCTAAGTTAATGATGGATTGCTGATAATTATATTACTGCCCGATAATGTTCAATCACGCTGGAACTGAAGCTGAGTAGATTTACAACTGCTGATGCTGCGTGCTGTCTGCCCACTTGCAGCAATGCTTTTGTTGTAGGCTGTATTTCTAAAATTTGCAACGCTAAGCTTTTTTCATGTAGGCTCCTGTTGAAAAGTGAAAAGCTTTGAACAGCAGAACTTGAAAATAGTACCTTCCGGAAATAAGCAAGTATCCTTATCGTCTGATGTAAATAATTTACCTCTACTTAAAACCGAGAACAAGTTATACGCGTAACTCATGCATCTGTTTACATGCCCCTTGGCATATTACTTAAACCGCTACTGACGTGTCTATTGCAAAAAAGTTAAGTTTACTCGAACTGAGAATGGTTTCCTGGAAAGTCAGGAATGGGCTGACCATTCTGCGCATTGCCCTTGGCATCATTTTCTTCTGGTTCGGTATCCTGAAATTTTTTCACGGGTTAAGCCCAGCAGAAGAACTCGCGTCGCGGACGATTTATAAACTTACTTTCGGGCTTGTTCCCCCCGGTATTTCTGTTTATGTTCTGGCCACTTGGGAAACACTGATCGGCATCGGCCTGCTTACCGGCTGGCTGCTGGATACCACCCTGCTGCTGCTTTACTTCCAAATGGCAGGCACATTTTTACCCATGCTGTTCTTTCCTAATGAAATATTTGCGCATTCCGTTTTTATACCTACGATGGAAGGACAATACATTATCAAAAACCTGGTGCTGATCAGCGCAGGGATCGTGATTGGTTCTACCGTAAAAGGCGCAGGCATTATTGCAGGACCGGATGCGAGGAACCTGGCCGAAAAGTACAACTCAAGGTTTTTTACCAAACAGCAGCTTGCTGAATCTACGCCATTGGAACTTATACCGGAGAACGGATTAGAATGACTAGCAATATTGTTTTCTGTTATTTGTGTTGGCCCTGTTCTGACACGGGGATTAAAAAAACCAGAAACTTTCAATTAATATTTGTAACCGGGTGTTTTTGTTTCCGTATCCAGTTGATAGCCTATTTATCTGTCCCATTAGTGCGTACCGAAACTATTTCCCTATCTGACACCGAAATAATAAGCCTGCTGGAAGCGGATTCTATCGCCGGAACGATGGCGCTTTATGACCGGTACGTTGCCCCGCTGATACTTGCCATTTTCCGTATTGTTCGGGAAAAGGAACGGGCAGATGAAATACTGGTTAAAACGCTCGTCATTGTCAGTAAAACCTATAGCACGAACTTAAAGCAAAAAGAAAACCTTTTACCCTGGGTCATGGCTATTGCCCGAGAGCAGGCGAACCTTTTTAGGTTGGAAAAGACTGCGGCAATCATAGATGCAGCGGGCGTAGCTAGCTAACTGCTGGTTTTGATAAAAGGTCGAGCAAATTTGCATCAAATCTATAAATATGAATTTCAAGAGAGAAGATACTAATATTCCTTCTATCAAACATTCTCCCGGGAAACCTATTGTAACTATACAAATTATTAAACCGATAAAATGAACAAAAACTCAACTTCGTCTCAAAGACGTGATTTCGTCAAAAAATCCCTAACCGGTACCTTGGCCTTGACAGCAGGCCTGTCTGGTGTCACCAGCTTGTTATCTTCTTTTAGCACAGATAACGATAACGGACCAATGCTATTGACTGAGGTTCCTACAGCAGCAAATGAAAAGGAATTTCGGATGAAGGTGCTCGGCCCTGCTGAACTTTCACTCGCTACCAGCCAGATTGCAGTAAGTAAAGCTGCCCAGAAAAACGCCAAAGAATTTGCCGGATTTGAACTGACAGAAGCAATCGCTGTAACGGGTGTTTTAAAGGATTTGGGCACGCCGGTACCACCAATGGACGCCAAAGCAAAAGCCACACTCGCTAAAATTAAAGCAGCTCCGGCAGGGTCAGCTTTTGATAAAGCCTATATAGGCGCACAGCTGGAAAACCATGAATTTTTACGTGACCTTGCCCAGGATTACTTAGGTAAAGGGAAAATGGCAGGCGCAGCAGAGGCTCAGACAAGGCACCTGGCAACACTTGCATTAGCTGTTTTTAAAGAGCATGTGGCTATAACAACGAGGATCCTTCATGAGTTAGGAGCTTAACAAAAGCCAAGTTGAAAAATGATGTGCCTTAAAATACAATATTCTTAATTTTCCAAAAACTGATACCAATGAATAGCACAATTGTATTTATCCACGGTATGTTTCAGAATCCAAAAAGCTGGGCAAAATGGATCACTTATTTCGAAGCAAAGGAGTACAACTGCCTGGCACCGGCCTGGCCGTTGCACGAAGGAGAGCCAGCTGACCTGCGCGCCAACCCGCCGGCAGGACTGGGGGACCTGGAACTGAACGACATTATCGTAAAGATTGAAGAAATGATTTTGAAGCTGGACGACAAGCCAATCGTGGTAGGACATTCCGTTGGCGGACTAATCGTACAACTACTGGTGAACCGGAAAATGGTCAAAGCCGGTGTTGCGATCGATTCTGTTGCACCCAATGCGATGCTAGATTTTGACTGGGGCTTTTTTAAAAATAGTGCAGCTATTGCCAATCCTTTTAAAGGCAATGAGCCGTTTGAAATGGACGGGCAAACCTTTCAGGAAACCTTCTGCAATACCATGGACCCAGAAGAAACCAAATTGGCTTACCAGGAGTTTGCTACACATGACAGCAGGAATGTATTGCGCGATTGCATGGGAGAAGCGGGACAACTTGATGTAGAACTGGCGCATGCTCCATTGCTTCTGATCGCCGGAGAAAAGGACCAGATCATTCCGGCCTCACTGACAGAGAAAAATGCCAAGGCTTATACGGACGAGGGCAGCATAACCAGCTTCAAAGAATTTCCAAACCGAGGACACTATATCTGCGGAGAGCCTGGATGGGAGGAAGTCGCCGCGTACGCTTATAACTGGCTGGAAGATAACAAGACGGCTTTTCAAGAAGAACAAAAAGGGTTTTTTAAATAGTATTTTAAGAGAAATCTGAAACAGTAAAAAGGGAAAGCAATATGCTTTCCCTTTTTTATTTCTTAAATTTTATGTGGTAAAAAGGTGTAATCTTAGCTTTAACTAGAATATCAGCTTACTTAACATAAAGGTAATTATAAGTCTATTTGTCGTTTTGCTGTTTGATACTATTCTAAATATCCATTATACTTACCAGGTTACTTCAATTAAGAACTAAAATATAAAGGTTCGCATTCATGCTTTAGTCCTCAATTAATTTTTCGTTTCTACCTTCGTTGTATGATTTCAACCTTTGTCAAGGAAATAAACGGCGTAACGTTTACCTTTAATACCATGAACTCAGAAAGGCTTCAGCTTTACCAGGTATATGTAATGTATGAGGGGGTTAAAAAGCGTTTCCATATGCAGGTAAACGAGGAAAACAGATTCAAAATCATGGACAGAGCTGCCTGTCCTGAATTCTGCCTTCCTTTGGAAAATGCCCTGCATGATGCCATTCTTGAAAATCATAACCGGAGCCTTAATACAGCTGGTTAGCAGCAAAAAGAAAAATAAACAACGTCGTCCTTAATTTGGAAGCAAGCAACCGTTACCCTGTAGCCACGCCTGGCAGCATCCGCCTTTCCGAACTATCGGCAAGGGTAAGCCGTGCGATAGAAGAAGCTTTTAGCTATACTTCCTTCTGGGTGATTGCAGATGTCACTAACCATACTTATAAATCCCAGAAAGACTACCACTACTTTGAGCTGGTTGAAAAAGCGGAAGGAACAAGCGTGCTCCTGGCCAAGTTTTCGGGCAGCGCCTGGGGAACCGGATCACAAAAGATCGCCGAATTTGAAAAGGCAACCGGGCAGCGGTTTACCGGCGGGTTAAACGTGCTGGTTAAAGTAACGGTCAAATATCAGGCAGCTTACGGCCTACAGCTTACTTTGCAGGATATTGATATTAACTTTACACTCGGTGTGCTCGAACAGCAAAGGCAGGCAACCCTGCTTCGCCTGGTCAGGGACAACCCGGAGCACATCAGGATCGAGGACGGCAGGTTAAAAACCAGCAACCAGGGCCTTGTTTTAAACCGCGTTATTCAGCGAATTGCAGTTATATCTTCCAGCACTTCTGCCGGTTTTCAGGACTTTCAGCATACGCTGGAAAATAATGGGTGGGGGTACCGCTTTAGTGTAGATCCTTACTTTGCACTCATCCAGGGAGATCATAATGCCGGGCAATTAGTAGATAAAATTGTTGCTGTGTACCAGTCAGGCGTAGCTTATGATGCTTTGGTTATTATCAGAGGTGGAGGTGCGCAAACAGACTTTCTGATTTTTGACCATTATGCTATAGCAAGGGCTATTGCTCGTTTCCCCATTCCGGTGATTACCGGTATTGGCCACCAAAAGAACGAAACTCTGACAGATTTGGCGGCCCACACGGCTACCAAAACGCCGACTAAAGCTGCTGAATTTATTATTGCCCATAACCGGGGGTTTGAACAGGAGCTGCTGCAACTGCAAAAAAACATGGTGATTAAATCCCAGCAGCTGCTTTCAGCCGAAAACAGGAAGCTCAGCATGATCCGGACAAGCCTGGTAAATAACACGCGAAGCATGATCACTGGCCACAAGGATGCACTGGTCAGAAATAACCAAATTACGATCAATACCACGAAAAGCATTTTATACAGGCACAGGACTGGATTGAACAATCTATATAGCAAACTTTCCATTCAGCCCAAAGGAATGCTTTACAAGCATCAGGCAGAGCTATCCATAATTTGCCGGAACTTAAAGACTTTTAGCAATTTATACTCAAAAAGCCAGGAGAACAAGCTTTCGCACTACGCCTCACTGATTAAACTGATGTCTCCTGAAAACATCCTATCAAAAGGCTTTGCCATCGTAAAGGCTAAAGGAAAAATCAGGGGTAATGCGGACGGGATTAACTTAGGAGAAGAAATAACTGTTATCCTTGCAAAGCAGCAACTGGTTGCAACAGTAACCTCAAAAGAAAACCATGACGGAACTGAATTTAACATATGAAGCAGCTTTCGAGGAACTCTCGCAAATAGCAAAAGAAATAGAAACGGAATCAGTCAGCGTAGATGTGCTGGCGGAAAAAGTAAAACGAGCAGCAGAGCTGGTTTCTTTCTGCCAGTCAAAGCTGAAAGCCACTGAAACAGAGGTGGGTAAGATCATTTCCCAGATGGAACAGAAAACGGGGGAAGGTTAAAAGAATTAGCTATGGAAAAATTTAAGAAGCAGCCGTGTTTAGAGGTAAAAGCTGTTGTTTTTGAATTTGATTTGTGAGGGAAACCGGTTCAAGAAAACTTGTTTGCTGATTGAGCTGTATAAAGGTAAAAATTCAACTAATCATAAACGGCAGAATATGATCCTTCAATGATGACTACTGATTCTTTAGGCTTTATTTTAGAATACCAGGACAGGAACATTTACTGCGAAGTGTTTGATGATGATGGGCACTATATGGTGCTGTTTGATAGTAAGTACGAATGCGAGGTGGAAATGGACGAATCCACTTTTTGGATACAGGCAGACGGCAATCATCTTCCTGAAGCTATAATTTTGGAGATCGGGTTTCATATTGAAAAAAAATACAACTAATTTCACAAGGATAATTTGGTTGTATGCAAAAAGGTGAAGCTTTTAAAATTGAGGTTAATGAACTTGCGCTGGAAGTTACCAGCCATATCGTTAATTCGAGTGAAATTTTTAGAATTGTATTCTCCGATACACGGCCACCTCTTGTGGTTATAGAATCATTAACGAACGGCCGCCCGTTTTGGACCTCTGTTCCCCAAGGAAGACAAAAAGAAGCCGAATTTTTTGGAAAGCTTATTGAGGAGAAATTAAAAAAGTAAATTATGTGCTACTACAACGGACAAAAGGTATCGAAGACAGAGTTTTTAAAGCTGCTGCAACTGGAAAAAGCGCTCAAGGATTTTGACTTTTTAAACAAGGAGCTAAGTACGGGATTTGACTACAGCCTGAATGCCGTAGTGAGACCAAAAGAGGGCGAAATAGATTTCGATATTGTGCAGATGGAATGGGGCTTTGTTCCTGCTTATATCCGGAACCGGGAGCAGCTTGGTAAAATGCGGCTCGGTTATAAAGACAGCGCAGGGAAATTTCATCCGCCCCTCACCACGCTTAACTCAACAGCAGAAGAAATGCTCAAGCCAGGTAAAATATACCGGGAAGCAGCCTTGAAAAGGCGTTGCCTGGTGCTTTCTTCCGGCTTTTTTGAGTGGCGCCATGTGAACCCTTTAAGCAAGAAAACGGGCCTGCCTTTAAAAGCGACCATTAACTACCCTTACCACATCACGATTAAGGAACACGAATACTTTTACATGGCGGGCATCTGGCAACCCTTCATAGATACCCAAACAGGGGAAACAGTAGATACTTTCGCTATCGTAACAACCAAGGCGAACCCATTGATGGAACAGATCCACAATAGCAAAAAGCGGATGCCAACCATCCTGCCGGACGAGCTTGCCTACGAGTGGATTTTTGGCGAGCTAAGCGAAGAGCGTATTCAGCAGATCGGGTCTTACCAGTACGATTACCGGGAAATGGATGCCTGTACGATTTCTAAAGAATTCAGGGCCTCCCTTGATCCGACCGCGCCTTTTGCCTATGAAGACCTGCCCGCCTTCGAGCTAAGTTTGTAATTGGTCGTAAGGGGCTACTTAAAGTTCCGGGCGGTAGGATAGCTTTCTTTGCTCAACTCTTTGGGCAGGCTTTCCTTGTTTACCTCTATATCTGCTGTAAATAGTGATGGCTCCTCTTTCAGCGGAAGCTTAATTCCTTTGAAAAGCTTCGCCAGGTTAAAACAGCGGGTAACAATGACATGGGTAACGCCGCTTTCGCGCTGCAGCTTGCCTTCTACCAGAAGCACAGGCGAACCATTAATTTCTTTGCGGTATTTCTCGAACAGGTTTGCAAAAACAACCAGGTTCGAGACCCCTGTTTCGTCCTCTAAAGTAATAAAACACACACCCTTGGCTGTCCCCGGACGCTGCCGGACGGTTACTAACCCCGCCGTTTTGATGAGCGTGCCTTCTTTGATTTCGGTGATCTCTTTGCTGGACAGCGCATGAAGCAGTCTTAACTTTTCCCGCATAAAGCTGAGCGGATGGGCTTTGAGCGATAGCGCGGTACTGGCATAATCCTGCGCCACATGTTCGCCCAAAGTCATCAGCGGTAAGGACACCTGGGTTTCCAGCACACTTTCTGAGGGTTGTCCGGTAAAGGCCCCGGTCGGCCTGTCCTGCAATGCCGATACTTCCCATAAAGCCTGTCTGCGGTCAAGGCCCAGGGACCTGAAAGCATCTGCATCAGCTAATTTTTCCAGCGCCGCGAGCGAAACACCAGCCTCGCAAAGTGCCGAAATACTCGGGTAACCTTTTAACCTGCCAGCAACCAGTGTTTCCATGTCTTCCTCCCTGATACCCGAGATCTGGCGAAAGCCCAAGCGGATGGCCCTGGTTTTTCCTGGTTTCTCTTCCAGCAGGTTGTCCCAGTGGGAATGGTTGATGTCTATGGCCCTGACTTCAACTTCGTGATTCCGGGCATCAATAATGAGCTGTGCAGGCTGATAAAAACCCATGGGCATACTGTTTAAAAGGGCAGTTGTGAAAACATCCGGGTGATAGCATTTCAGCCAGCACGAAACGTAAACCAATAATGCGAAACTGGCCGCATGAGATTCCGGAAAACCATAACTACCGAAGCCTTCGAGCTGCTTGAATATCCTTCTTGCAAAGTCCTCCTCGTAGCCTTTTGCAACCATGCCATCCACTAACTTTTGCTCAAAGCGGTTGACCATGCCCTTGAACTTAAAGGTGGCCATGCTCCTGCGCAGTTCGTCAGCTTCAGCGGGCGTAAACCCTGCGGCAACAATGGCGATTTTCATCACCTGCTCCTGAAAAAGAGGAATGCCTAATGTTCTACCCAGGATTTCTTCCAGCTCTTTAGAAGGATACACTACTGGCTCTTCTCCATTACGCCTGCGCAAATAAGGATGCACCATGTTTCCTACAATCGGCCCCGGTCGGACAATCGCCACTTCAATCGTGAGGTCATAAAAGCATTTGGGTTTCATTCGTGGCAGCATGGACTGCTGCGCCCTGCTTTCGATTTGGAAAACGCCGATGGTATCAGCAGCAGTGACCATTACGTAAACTTTTGGGTCATCCTGCGGGATATTCGCAAGGGTAAGGTCAAGCCCGTAATGCTGTTTGCATAAATCAAAAGCTTTCCGGATACAGGTCAACATTCCAAGCGCCAGCACATCCACTTTCAAAAAGCCAAGTGCATCTATATCGTCCTTGTTCCACTCGATATTCGTCCGGTTTTCCATCCTGGCATTCATGACCGGGCATAAATCAGAGAGCTTACCTTCCGTGACAACAAAACCTCCGGTATGTTGCCCTAACTGTCTTGGGAAACCCAGCATTTGCGCTGTTAGTTCCAGCGTTTTCCGTAACAAGGGATCGTCCGGGTTCAGCCCTTGCTCCAGAAGCCGCTCTGGTGAAAACCACTCGTCCGTAAAATGTCCCAGGGAAGCAGAAAGACGGCTAATGGTATCCAGTGATAGCCCCATTACTTTACCCACGTCCCTGATTGCGCCTTTCTGGTGCTGGGTGGTAACGGTCGCAACGATGGCAGCGCGGTCCCGGCCGTATTTTTCGTAAACATATTGCATGATTTCTTCCCTGCGCGAATGTTCGAAATCTATGTCAATGTCCGGCGGTTCGTTACGGGCAGAGGAAATAAAACGCTCAAAAAGCAAATCAAATTTGGTAGGATCAACCGAAGTGATGCCCAGGCAATAACAAACGGCAGAATTCGCCGCTGATCCACGTCCCTGGCAAAGGATTCCCCTGATTCTTGCTTCCCTGACAATATCATGCACAAACAAAAAGTAATTGGCATAGTCCATTTCTGCAATGAATTTTAGCTCATGCTTTAGGGTCGCGACTATTTTCTCGGGCGTATTTCCGCCAAAAGCAGTTTTTGCGCCTTCCCAGGTAAGATGGATAAGTTCTTCCATTGGAGTTCGGCCATTACCGTATATTTCCTCAGGATAAACGTATTTCAGCTCATCCAGGGAAAATGTACAGGCATCAGCAATTTCCTGGGTATTATCCGTTGCTTCCGGGTATTGCTGGAACAAGCGGAGCATCTCCTCTATTGGTTTCAGGTGCCGCTCCGCGTTTTGGTGGAGCAGAAAGCCGGCTTCGTAGATGGTGCATTTTTCCCTTACGCAGGTCAGTACGTCCTGCAACTCCCTTCGGTCATGCTGATGGTAATGCACATCGTTCAAGGCAACCAGGGGGACATGAAACCGCCTACTCAACTGCGCAGAACGGTGCAGTTTTTTATGGTCGTTTCCCTGGTAGCCGCGCGTAGTACCCAAATATAGGTCTGTCCCTAAATGATCATGGTACTCTTTGACGGCCAGTTTGAACGAATCGTCAAAATCAAACCGGGAACCAAGTTCATCGGGCGGCAGGACAATAAATTTGATACCTGCCGCATGTTCGTAAACGTCCGCTTTATACAGTTCACATTTCCCTTTTTCTGTCCGGAGGTTTCCTTTGGTCAGCAGGGCCGATAACCTGCTGTAAGCATCTTTATTTGTTGGATAAGCAAGCAGGCTAACCCCGTCCACGAGGTCAAGCCTGCAACCCGGGATAAGGGTAATCCCTTTTGCTTTTGCTGCAACATGTGCCCGGACAATTCCGGATAATGTATTTCGGTCTGTTATGGCAATTTTCTGATATCCAAGTGCTGCTGCCTGTTCTACCAGTTCCTCCGGATGTGAAGCGCCCCTGAGAAAGCTAAAGTTGGATGTTACCTGTAATTCTGTATAACCCATGGCTTACCCCCCTCTCCTATTAAGCAAAAAAACCATGTAAAAACCAGTCATTCGTTTTATCTCCTGAATAATGTCCTAAGCGGAAAAGCCAGAAGCGTTGCCCGTCCTCGTCCTCCACGATGTAATAGTCCCGATGCTCGCCTTCGTCCATCCACCATTCCCGTTCGATCCGCTCTGGGCCGTCCGTTTTTTTGATGGCGTGAACCTTATCTTTATACCGGAACACGATAGGCGGGTAATCGGGAATCGGCGCGGCTACAAAAACAGGTTCCGGACGGGGCAATAGCTGCACAGGACGTGGCTTGGACGTTTGCCAGCTAATTGCTGTTTTCGCTTGCAAGGATGTTTCGTGCTTAACGCTTCGTTCCGGCCAAAAGTGCTTATCGGGTAGATACCGATGAATACTTTTTGCTCCTAGTTTACCTGCTAACCGGTCGAGTAGCTCGGTCAGTTCCTGATCGTCGAGGCCAGGGCTTCCTGCCCACAAGGCCTCCTGTACCGGTTCCGAATCTTCTACCTCCGGCGCTTCCAGGACAAACAGTTCGATTCCCAGGGCAGGCGTAATAGAAGCTATTTTCAGTTCAAACAGTTTAAAAAGGTGTTCGATTTGATTTGCTGCCTTGTTCGTTCCGATCTCTACCTGCTCTATATGGCCATCCATCCGATAACCGGTCAATTTTGCTGTCCGCAGACCTTTTCCTTCTTTGCATAGACGCTGGCAGAGTGCTTCCAGCAGCCTTCTAATCGCAATTTCGATCCCTTTCTTTGTCCGTATGGGTTCCAGGCAGGGCAGGCGTTCCTGAAAAGGTACGGCAATTTGCAAGGGTTTGATGACCTCCTCTTCCTGGCCCATGGCCTGGCTCAAGCGAAGCAGGAAGGCTTCTCCAAAACGCCTGCGCAGTGCTGAACGGGAAATCTTTATAAAATCTTTAATCTGGTAAAACCCCAGCTTTTTAAGACGCTGCAAAACGGGTTCTTCCAGACGCAGGGCAGCAGGCGGCAAAGGGAGCAAGGCCGAAATATGGGCACTGGTATCAATGATTGTTATTTGCTGCCGTCCAAAATGCGAAACGCCCCAGGCGGCACCTATCGTATCTGCTATGGCGGCGCGGGTTTCATAACCTTTACCTTTTAGCCTGCTTACCAAATCTTTCAGGTAATCGTGCTCTGTGCCCCACAAATGGGTACACCCGGTTATATCCAAAATAAGGCCATCCGGAAGGTGGGTTGCAACGATGGGTGAATACCGGATGCACCACTCGCCAAGTCCTTTTAATAATTTTGCCGCACGTTCCGGTTTGTCATCAAATACCTGTAGACCGGTACAAATAGCTTTAGCATCTGCCGCACCCATTCCTAACGCTATCCCCTCTGCTGCTGCTACTTTGCTTACCGCTGTTACGCTCATCCGCCCGCGATCCGGCAAGGCAAAGACAAAAGGCACGGCCTTTAGTTCAGGTTTACGGATCACCATCCAGTCAGTGGTTAAATGAGAAAACCATATTGCAGCAAATCGTCTGGCCATCTTATCCGAACTTTAATATTTGTTCCTCTGTTATGGCTTCAGCTGCCGGCAAAACGTTAAACCCTTCTTCCGACCATTCCACCGTCCAGGTGCCAGGGTTTCCGTTTCGTACTTTGAGCAGCTCTACCTGCCAGCGCGGGTAGCCCACGCCTGGCAAATCGTCCTCGGTTTCGCTCGGCAGGGGCTTTACCTGCCATCGGGCAACGCAGGCGGTCGGACTAATTTTGAGTGGGTCATGGCGCAAAATAAAACCTGTTACGCGGCTTTCTTCTACTGCTAACTGCAAACGCCTGGACTGGGTAAAGCTGAGTTCCCGGAGTTCGGCTACAACGGCTGCAAGTCCCTTGTACTTTAAAGCTTCTTCCACCGCCCACAAAACATCTTTTTCCCTATCTATGTCAATAAAAATAATGCGCTCCGGTTCTACGCCAAAAGCTTTTAATGCAGGAGGAAAAAGCTTCCGGCAGGTACTGATCCACAGGCAGGGGCCGCCCGAACGCATCAGGACGCTTAGCAACCCTGCAATAAACCCACCTGTTGCCCCGGTATGTTCCGCTTCCAGGTTTAATACTTCGTGGACCGAACCTGCAGGGAAAACGCCGTTTGGAAAAGCGGCTTCAATAGGGCCAAGGCCAAAGGCACTTGTAGCGCCTTCCGTAGCTGGCTTAAAGCCTTCCATCAGTAAAATGTCCTTCCGGAGTTGGGCAATAATATCCCTTTTTGCCTGTTCCATAGCCTTATAATTACTAATAATATTAGCAATTATACTAACTATTTTATCAAAAGGTTTGAAATGTGGAAAAAAAGTATTTGGGGTAAGGGAGCGTAATTCAGCGACGGGAGGGTAAAACGATCAGTATGAGCAGGAGAAAAAGATGAGTAATGGGCTGTTAGAAGAGATGCTTACTTGCTTTTCCTCCAACTTCTTTTTACATACTTTTGCGGCAACCACCTTTACATTAAACTCAAGCCGGTATTGATTTCAATAAGATGACTAAACACCTTACTATAAATTACGGCCGAATACAATCAATGTTAAACTGGGTCGGTTAAGTTATACTGCTCTTTATTGTTGTAGGAATCTGTCAAAAAAAATGTACTTTTTTGACAGGGATTTTAAATCAAGATCATATTTTTCTCTTATCGCCGCTGCCTTGCTGGAAAAGTAAAAAGTCGTTCACATCGTTAAGCCCTTTTTCTGCGTAGAAAGCACTTTTATCTTCTGCTCCTTTTATTAGTTGAAGGCCTCTTTTCGTGGCATGTTTCCCTCCTACTCCTTCACGTCCACAATCGAAATATAAATGAACTGGAAGATTTTCAGAAATAGATTTTACATCTATCTTTTTGCAAAGTTTTTCTGTTAGGTTACCAGTACCATTTAAAATTACAACGTAAAAACTTTCTTCTGGTTTAATATGCCTATAGCTTGCAAAGTCCATAGATCCCTCAAATAGCTTTATGCTTTCTGGCTTACCTCCAATTGTGTAGGCGCAAATCCCTCCTGCCTTTAAATTACCTTTATACACCTTTGACCTTACTGCATAACCACCGTTTAGATTATTAAAGCCTATTGCAAAAAAAACGTCTTTGCCATTTGACCAATGTACTTCTTTAGCGGTGTCTATTATATCAGCAATATCTAATCCTCGGCTTTTTAAATAAGTAATAAGTGCTGGATGTTGAACCTTATTTTTTACCTCAATGATTTCGATTTCAAGATTTGTTTCACCGTTCTTCTTTAGGAAAGATTTGTAAGCATCAATTACAATATCCGAGTTAATACTTAATCTTTGGACTGCTTCAACAAAAGATTTGTTCTCGAATTTTTGAACAGCTTTTATAATATCACCTCCATCACCTATGGCATGATCATACCATAAATTTGTTGTCTCTCTTATGCTAATGGAGCCGGTCTTTTGGTTATCAAAACCAAAGAAATGTTCTTTACCTTTCTTCCCTTCATACCGCAAGGCCCCTTTACTTTCAAGCTGAAAAAAATAATCCAAAATCGGAATTTCTTCTTTTATCCTGCTTGCCTCAGCTATCAGTTTTGAATAGTTGTTTCCCATTGTCAAGAGTACATTCAAATGCTATCGATAATAAAAAGTGTAACGTGTTTTGTATAAAGGCAAAAAGAAAATAAACCAGAATAAACCTCTAATTCCAGACATCAGGTTTTAACGAGCTTATTAATGTAATAACTATAAACCTACCGTGCTCAAAAACATATTAAACAACTCTTATTTATACAAATATATAAATATATGTTTATATAAACATATAAATTTAGTTATTTTATTGATTTTTTCTTTTTCAAAATATTGTTCATAATATCCATGTCAGTTTGATCTTCGTTTTTATTTTTATGAATTGGTTTTTTATGGAATTTCGGAGTATCTGTTTTCTTGATGGAATCAGCAATGGTTAATGAATTTGGCTTTTTAATTATTCCTGTGGATGTACCATTGCAGGAGCACAAAAAACACAGCACTATTAAAGCGCCAATTGTAAATTCTTTCATGTAGCAAATTTTTGATTGTTTAAATGGATACCTGTTCATAACGAGGAATGATTAGTTTGATAAAAAACCTATAATAAGCAATATATATAATTATATAATTATATATTTATATTTTCATATAATTGTATAATAGTTGAAATAACGCAATAGATTATTAATAGGTGTCGTTTAGTACTAAATTTATAATCACTACTAAAGAAGTAAAATATGACAGGCTTTGGAAAATTCTTATTAGCTGTAACGGTAAGTTTCTTCTTAATGATCGGTGCATTAGGATCCAAACATCCGACGTTTTTAATTGCTCTCGCAATTGGGATATGGATTTTGTTTGTTTCAATAATTTCTCCTGGGCTTTCAAAAAAGAAACGGTAAAAACATCAGTTTTAATCCTTAATAACTGAGTGTAATAAAATATTTTAACCAGGGAACTACCGGTATATAAATACCCATGTATCAGATAAGACTAAAACTTTAGTTATTTTTTTCTTTTTGCTGTTTGTTGAATTTTCATAGAAGCTTGCTATATATAGATTATGTTATTAATATATAGTAATATGGTCGAAATACTATTAGGGTCCTCAAAAAAAAGAACCTTTTTAGCTGTAAAAAAGGCTCTTTCATATTAGTTGCAGTCGGAATACTATTAAGGTTGCAAGATCGGTCGAAATAATATTAAGGTAGGTCGAAAAGTTATAATGGTTTTTGGGCTGCGGTCGAAATATTATTAAGGTAAGTCGAAAAGAAATTAGGCTTTTTACTTCGCGGTCGGCATACCATTAAGGTGGGTCGAAATACTATTATCGTCAGTCGAAATACTATTAGGGTGTATGCCAATAAAGCCCTCATGAATCATTCTCAATGCTTCACTATCTTTTAACTGGTTTTTTTTGTCCCATCCATTGGCTTTAAAATAGATATTTTTAATGATTTCTACTTTCTTTTCTACATCGGCCTTACTGTTGTTAAGCCATCTTTGGAAGCTATCTTTCTCATTCTCCAAGTCGGTAATTTTACTTAACCGTTCAATAGGATAGGTGAAATCAAAGAAGTTTCGTAGCTCCCTTAAAAGAAGAATTTTTAAGTTATGGTTAGTTTTCAGCTGCTTTACAATTGAAGGATGCAGGTTTGTTTTAAAATCAAATTCAACAAAGTAATCTTCCAGATATTTATTGTCAGAATGACCGCTAACAAATTTGTAATCAAATGAGAAGTGAACTTTACTTTTATCAGCATTAATGTTTTTATGGATGGATTTAAGAATATTACTTACAGCCTCTTTTTTATGTTTAGGTTCTTTTTCAATAGGCATCCCCTTTTTATCAGGCTCTTTCATAAACCTAACGCCGGCTAGATCTGCTAAAAAATCTACAGAATACAATGGGATTTCTTCTTTGCCACCCTGGGAAGAAAACACATGGAAAATTTTATTGAGCCAAACATAAACCTTCTTCCTGCTATGGCCACCTTTCCCTTTAGCTATCTGCGGTAGTTTAGCGGTGTCAAGGTTGTAGTATCGGCCCACAAAGCCATCAATAATAACATCTGAAAGCCTTACTTCATATACTTTTTTTGTCCCAAGAATATTACCACTCTGCAGATAGATGTCTTTTAAAATTGGAAAGTTTTCGAGTTTAAGAATATTACCATCATCCCTGTAACTAATAACCTTTGAAAAAATAATATTTTCTTTAAGCATCCTGAATAATGTATAATCCAAAACACTTTCAAATTTATGTCCTTCGTAAACTGGAGCTTTAGCTAAGCCATTTGCTATATCCGGATGCATACAACAAAGGTTAGCCGGATTCATTCCTGTGAAGTCGCAATACTCCTTAATCGTGAATTTAGTGTATCCGAACAGGTTACTATTAAGCTTTTTACTAATGAAAAGTATGAAATCTAAAACGTTTTGAGCATCACCTCCAAAGCTTTTGTCAATATCCATTAGGTTATCAGCAATACTTCTGTCAACTCTGGATAGATTGTAACTAAGGTCTTCTTTATGAACTGTGGTATTATTCATATACTTGTTTTATATAAACATATAATTATATAAAGATATAATTATATGTTAAGAAAAGTAAATCTAAAAACTAAAACTAAAAATTAAATGTACGTTTTTTCTTTTTGCTGATCTGGAATGATAAAAATGGGTTCAAACGCTTATAGATTAAGCCTAATAAACCTTAATAGTATTTCGACCGGGAAGTGTATTTTCTTAAAAGGAGGGCGAATGGTGTACGTCTCGTCCTGGTTTTAAAACAGCAAAAAGAAAAAAGGAGTGAACCTTATTAACGGCTTTTTTGAAAGTTTTCGTTGGCTTGATCTCCTGCCTTTTTTTCTGCTGGCTTTTCAATTATGGGTTTTAAATCCTTGTCAAAAAGGCTTAAATTTTTGTATTGGGGATTGGCAGCTACAAATACTTTTTCTTCGGCACCGTTCCTCTCAATCGTTACGGATTGAAGGTTTCCTCTTCGTAAAGAAGATAGTAACCTGTCTTTTTTCTCCGGATCAGTTAGTTCCTTTATAGGTTGGAGGCTTAACGATTTTTCCAGGTCAAAGCCGTAGGTTTGAAAATAAGTCTTGAGTGGGAAGTTTCCTTGTTCATTTCTCTTTTCAAAATCCAGTTTAACCCAAACATCTTCTTTTCGTGTTGTAGGTTCTAAGTCAACCTCTTTACCGGCTGCATCAAATTTCATAACAGGAACACCATTATCTACTATTGTAACGTTTTGCGTGTTCTTATCTTTCATTAAATCTTTAACGATTGCAGGAACGGCTTTTAGATCATCAATTTCATAAGCAGCTCCGTTCGTAGGAACACGGCTTCCATCTTCTGTTTTCCTGGATAAATAATGAATCGCTTGTAGGTTATTATCGGTGGTGGTTATCGGTAATTCGTTGCCGGTTTTATCAAAGTTCCGTGAAACTGAATGGTCTTTTGCCTTGACTGTGTAAGTCGTTTGATTGTCCAGCTTAACCTGTTCCTGTATTTTAGCTTTAGCTTCTGAGATTTTGAAAACTTTTGCTATTTCATTAGTACCGGAAAAGACTGATAACTTATTAGGAATGTCTGCTTTCTTTTGTATTGACCTTCCTGAAAGTAAATTGTATGCTTCTTTAGCCGTGATATCATTTCCTTTATTCAACTCGAATACCTGACTGATCGGCTTGTAGGCCTTGCCGGTCGTCGATCCTTTTTCAAGTACAGCCTGGTAATTGTTTAGAAAATAATTATCAGTGGTAGAGCTTTTGCTAAAACGTAATTCGTAGTTTACAATATCCTTTGTTGCGACTGTATCAAATACAGCAGAGGCACCAAGCGTAAATTTGTCTTTGCCTTCTTTTAGTCTAGCCTCTAAGGCAGAACTGAGATTTTCACCAAAACCAAGGTATTTTAACGTTCTTTTAAGGTATTCAAAATTTTCTTGGTTTGGGATAGTTTTCTTCATATCAAATTTAACATCGTCAAATTTAATAAATCTCTTTTCCTTATCTGTTTCCTTGCTTAGAAAATGCCGGTTAATAAAGCCATTTTCATCAACAAAATAGGATACTTCTGCATTAGGGGTAAAAGAGTTTAACAGGAGATTCGCTTTATCCTGCTTATTTAGGTTTAGATTATCAATCACACTGGGTATTGACTGTTCTTGTAAATCGCTTAATTGAAAGTGATTTGAAGCCAGTTTTCCCTTTTGTTCTAAAGATGCTTTAAACATCGCTTTTTGTTCGGGAGTCCCTTGAATAACGTGAACCGGATTAGAAATTATTTCCATTTTTTTAAATGTTTTATGTTTGAGAACCCTTTAAAATGTGCATCAGGGATAGGAGTGGTTATCCTTTTTGCGACGTGGTGATGTTGTGGGAAAAAGATATGAACGGATAGCCCGTAAAGGCCAACGAGCATAGGGATGCCCAAAGAACGGCTTGGAAAGAAATGCTTTTATATATGAAAATATATTTATATGATTATATAGATATATAATTGTTGATTCTTTTTATGGATTCAAAAAAGGAGTTGTCTAAAGGATTTTTAGGTTTGTGAACACCTATGTTATGCCTCTTTCCAAAAGCGCGACAAAAAGAAGAATAGCAGAACTCGCGCCGTTCAATAACTGTAACCTTTTGGTTTTTTATATCATCAGGCGCAGTAAATTTGAAAAAACCCTTTTCAAGATAAAACACGCAATCCTTATTTGATAGCCACAATGAAACCTTGCAATCGTATAAGCGGCCTATAATATCATTCCCGAAAACGGTGTGGAAATTAGCATTCTTATAAGTTGATTTAAGGAATAAGATCTGGGATTTTGAAGGTTTAACCCCCAACGAAACCAATAAACAGTGATCGGTAAAATTGTACTTAGAATAAGAAAAGGCCGTGAAAGCAATAGCTTCAATACCAGAAAAGAAAAGGAATATTTCTTTTGGGATGATCGGGTTACCAGCAATCCAAATACCTGCAGAGCACGCTAATTTGTAGGTACTAAACCCTATTTTTTCAGTATCAGCTACTAGACAGTCAGGATCTGAATAATCAAAAACAAGCCTGCTGGCATTGTCAATACTTATGTAAGAAACAAAAAAGCGCTGGATATTATATCCAACGCCTATGTTATTCAAAAACGGAGATGAAAAATTATCTTGTTCTTCCGGTTTTTTCTGCAGGCTGCTTATCATCTTTTAACAAGTCTTTCTTGTGAAGTTCATTATCAGTTTCAAAAAGCACATTTTTTATTTCCTCTGTATGGTTTTCGCTTAATTGATCTAGCTCAACAGGGGACGAGTGAGAAGCTTTACTGAATTCATGTTTTACCTGGTTGATCCCCTTTGTAATTGTAGGATCGTTTGGAAAGCTCTTTTTTCTACTTTCTAGCTGTTTTTCCACTTCGTTTAGAGCTGTTAGGTAACCTTTTGAATAATTCTTCTCTTCCGGTGTTTCTTTACCTATAAGCCTGCCAACTCCTGTAATTAAAAGGTAGCTTAAACCACTGTCCAATAAAAGCGATAAAACCATAGCGTTGCGGTTTGATCGGAAGCCGTTTTGATCTGAGGAACGAAACTGAACTTCGGTGCCGTCCGATAATACAATAGCTTCACCTTCTCTTAATTTCCTTTTTTTGTCCGGAGAGAGAGTTTCGTTATTGATAGCTTCCGGAAGTTTTATTTTTCGCGGGTCGTAACTAATAAACTGGTTGGTTAGCCCGTCAAACTCGATAACCTCTGTAACAGAGTTTCCTTCCTTGTCAAGCTTTTCTTTCTTGACGTTTGGTACTTCGCCATTTGTTAGTTGATCGTGCTCTTTAGGCGATAAAAGAGGATGCGGCTGCACATCCTTATATACGGGGTCGATGCGAAGTTTATTAGTCCCGTTTTCATCTACAACCGAAAGACGGGCATTCATAGCATCAATATTAAAGCCGTAATCCCCTTTGATGTTCTTTAATTCTACAAGGTTGGTCATATTGCCTCGTTTCAGGGCATTTACGTTTTCCCACTCCATAGTTAAAGTGCCTTCGGTTACTAATCCTACTCTTTTAAGATCCTCTAAGGGTAACTGTTTGTTTAAATCCTGTTTCATAAAATTAAGCTGGTTTTTAAGGTTTACGGTATAAATTGGTACTCTTTACTGGTGTTATTTCGCTTTCGGTCGAAATACTATTAAGGTTTCTTGATATAAGGTTTGTGCTGGTTTGCTCTGCAACCAATTCTTGTTCCGACGATGCTTTAATTAAAGATTTAAATAAGCCGTCTTTGTCGGTTAGCTGGATTTTATGCAAATTTTGGAGATTGATAACGAGAAAATTTTGTTCATCAGCTTTCAGCACTTCATAGGTATCGGGACCGTAGTTAATCTTTTGGCCAGCAATTAAACTGTTTGAACCAAGTGTCTTATCACCTGCCCTTTCAATGCTTATTTCCTGCTTTTGCTCTAAACCTATTACATAATCATATATCCTCTGTGCATCGGAGGCGGCGGCATGTATTTCATAAGGCGTATCAGTTAAGACTTTGATCCAGCTATCTACATAAGCAATATGCTGTTTTGGATCATGGCCTATTTTAAGTTCGTTGCCCAAGATCATGGAAGCGATCTCTGCACGTAATTCTTCCCTTGCATAGTCTGGCGTGCCAAACTTGTTTACTAACTCTCTATCAAGTCGCGAAGGATGGCCTGTCCAGTGCCCCAGTTCATGTAACAGTGTGGAGTAATACCGATCAGAGCTTTCAAATTGATTTCGCTTGGGCATTTGAATTTTATCGTGAAGTGGCGTATAAAATGCAGCATCACCGGGAACGTGGTCGATTTTAGCGCCGGATGCTTTGAAGATGTTTTCTGCCCTGATAAGCTTTTCCCATAAACTGTTCTTTTCTTCATTAACTATCGGCTGCGGCCCGATACCCTTAATTTGTTCTGCGTTGAAAACCCAGGCTTTTTGAACAATAGGAAACTTTAATTCTATTTGAATTTTAACGGGCTTTCCTGAAGTGTCCAGTACCGGCTTTTTGTTTTCGTCTAACTTCTGCTTTAGCACATGAGTTTTAACAAAGTTGATCATAAAGCCTTTTGCGCCTTTTTGGATTTGCCAACCTTGGCCTTCTGCTTGTTTGAAAGTTGCCCAGCGCGGATCATCAAAGGGACTAAACAGGTTTAAGTATAGCGCATTCAAACCTTGGTAGGCCTTATTAGTAACAGCGTTATAAGGAGCTTTGTAATCAGTTCCTGTACTATTCCACGGCTTTTGCCAAGGCGCTATTCCTTCTTTTAATTGCTCGATTATTTTATCGGCAACCAACTCATGGAGTTTTTTAGTTTCTGTTGCCATTTATACCTCGCTTTCTTCGATATCCTCGTCCGGAAGTAGGTCGGCTACATCAACACCGTAAATAATAGCCTCTTCTTTTGTTAATTCTACTTTTTCACCCTCAGCAACACGTTGTAACTTTAGGAGCAAAGATGTTTCGGGTTTTTGTTCTGTTGACATTTCTATTTGTTAAAGGTTAATAATTCAATTAATTGGTTTCTTTCTTTAATCAGCAAAATCTCTGACAAAAAGGGTAGGGGATTTATAGTTTGTCCTTTATATCTTACAATAAAATGCAGGTGCTCGCCGGTTACAAGGCCTGATTGGCCGCTAATTCCGATAACAGAACCAGCCTTCACTAATTCACCGACATTTACCAACCGTTCCGACAGATGCCCATAAGTAGTTTCGTAGTAACCGTGGTTTATAGTTACGTAATTACCTATCGCATGATCGTAATTTGAGGCAATGACTGTTCCGTGCAGGACTGAATAAATCATGGCGTGGCGCGCTGAAAGATCAATGCCGTTATGAAACTTTATGCTTTTAACAATAGGGTGAATACGGTAACCATATCCTGATGTGAGACGAATATTATCAAGCGGTAAACTTGCAAGCCGCAGCATTTCTTTTCCCGGCAGATAGTTTGATCCGTAGATCGTGTCTTTGTGGAACACCAGACTTGCTGCGGTATCTTTTTTAAGGGAGACAGAGTTGGTTGCCTCGAATGGCTTTATAGAATTAAACTCTTGTGAAAAACCAGATACAGCAAAAAGATAAAAAACAATAAAGGGGAATAATGATAACTTCATCATTTGAATCTGGCTTTAGGAATAATGATGGATGATTTCTTCTACATCTTTTCTGATTTTCATGAAATTATCTTTGAGGATTTTGGCTTTTTCGCCGTTGAAATTGTAAAAAGTAGGCAGATCCCTATAGTTCTCTTCCTCTTTTTTAAGTTCAGTCATATCTAACTTAACCCGGCAGTGAATATTGGAGCTGGTATATTTTCCGGTATAATCACCGCCAACGTCTGTTGCAAGTAAGCCGACAAGCTCACCCGTACCCAAAGAGGCTATTTTACCAGATGGTATAAGTGGTTCGTATCTCTCGTTTAGAGAGATAGAGGTTTTGGTTCTATCAATACTTAATCCTTCGCCAATTTGCTTTTTCTTACCGAAAAGTCTTTCTAGCCATTCTAACGTTTCTTTATTTCTGGCAGATCCTGAAATAACATTACCGATAACCGCCGTGATAGTTGCTGCGGTATCTTTACCCTGTAATTGTTTTAATTGAGGAAGCTCTTGCAAGCCAAGTAACACCGCAACCTTATTGCTACGGGCCGTGGAAATTAAATTTTCAATTTTATGAATGAAAAGGGTAGGGGCTTCATCGGCAATTATAGCTGTCGGTAAATTGCCCTTTGTATTGATTAGGCGTGTTAAACGGTTTACCACAACAGAGTAGCAGGTAGAATTGATATTTTGCGTGGCGGGGCTGTTTGCAAGGATTAAAATTGAGGGATTTTTGGGATCGCTTATTTTAAGATTAAAGTCATCACCAGAGAATACCCATGCAGTTTCTTCTGTATTCAGCCTGGATATAAAAATCTTCAATGTTCCTATTTGTCCTTCAAGTTGGTCAAACGCCTTCTTCTGTAGCGCGGATGCGAACGGAGAAAGTAAACTTTCAAGCAGTGGAAACTTATTTAAACAGGTGAAGATTTCTTCATAAGTCCGGTTTAAAAAAGCCAGTAAGTGAGCAAATGTTGAATACTTTCCATTTTCATGCCTTGAAATAAAGAAAATACATGATGATAAGAAGTTGACCGCTGATTGGGTAAAGAACTTATCACTTCCACCGGAACTATCGCTTTTTTGAAGGCTTTCTACAATAGCCTCAGCCGTTTCGGATGCATCGGCCAATGTTTCAATGTAATCTGCCCTTAATGGGTTTATCCTCCTGCTTTTCTCTACTTTATCCAAGTTGATCACATTAAATTTATAATTCTTGTACTTGCCATTCTGTTTAGCTAAAAGATAGTGGTAGTAAGCAATCTGCCCTAAGTCTGGAAACTTGAAGTCATATAAGCAAATTGTGTAACCTTTGGCTATCATTTGCCTTATGAAAGGATTTACGATACAAAATGACTTTCCAGAGCCGGGAGTTCCGATTACAATTGTTCCCCTGAACGGATTGACTATATTTATGAAACCGTTATTTACCCTTTTGTTAAAGTAAAACTCCATGGGTATATTGACAGAAAAAGGGGTTATATCCGCCTTTAATGGCTGGATGAAACTTTCGCCTTCAATATTCCATTCATCCTTCCCAAAACCGCTGCGGATAATCTTTGAAATATTGTCTAAGGATGTTTGTATAAGGATAGCACCGATTAAAGAGCTTAGAATGAATCCGAAACCGTACCATGATGTATAAGGGAAGATAAAATGACCTTGTTTGTTAAGGAACCATATACCACCGAAAAAGAGGGTCAAACCAATTGTGAGCGGGTAAATAATCTGCTTTTTGGTATTAATATCTAAGTGTTTTTTACTTAAAGTGCCTATTGAGACAAGGCAAATTGTTCCTAAAATTGAAATCTTGCATAATACAATGTTTCTGTAAATGCCAAACAGAGACAGTTTTTCAAAAATATGCGTAAAGCCCACCCCAAGCTTTCCAGAAAGAAAAACAGGCCCGACATACACGTACATTATTATTTCTAATAATACCATGAGGTAAACGATAAACTGCAGCATGGAATGCAGCTGCTGTAATTCTCTTTTTTCTTCCATAATCAAAAAATAAGGCAAAAAAAAGGTGGCTAAGTTGCCACCCCATGTTTTGCGCACAAGAATTTATTTATAGTGTATCAGCGTTTAAGACATCAGAGTATTTTACTTTGAGATTTAAAACCCTGCCTGATATCTGCTTTTCAGATAATTCAATAGAAAGCACTTTATCATTTGGAAAAGTGAACTTTTTAAAAGCGAAGATATTGCGGTATTTCTTTTTAAAGTCGGCTTTCTCGTATAGTTGATAAACTGGCTTAATTTCAACGGATTGTACGTTGGTTGCTTTAGTTATTCGTTTATCATCAATTTTAAAATTAAACTCGTCGATATCGTATTTTAAGTTTGTGTTATTAGTGTAGGTAACATCTATAAAAACGTAATCATCAACTGTATAAATGTTATTTACCTGCGCTTCCATTCCAAAGGCAGATGACTTTGCTACATGAGATTTTGTATTTCCTTTTAAACCCTGTAAGGCGTAAAGGTGAAGATCGTTTTGCGACATTTCAATAGCGCCAACGTCAAGCGGGTTGGTGTTTTTAGGAAGGATTTCTATTTGCGTTTGTACATCATCCTGGTTCTCGGTGTACCATACATCATATTGAGCAATAAACTTTTCTCCAACAATGGTAACAATACCAAGGCTGTGATTAACGAAGCCATATCCCTTCACCTTATTGGGCACATACTTAACTCTTAAAATATTCTTTACCGGCATATCGCCTAACATATTCTTAGAAGAAAGATCCACATACTGGATTGGTTCTGGCGAAACAAAGTGCAGGGAAATATCATCCGTTATGTATATTTTTTCGAGGTTGACTTTTTGAAGTATTCCATCTTTTAACTTGGCCTGGGAAAATGCGTTAATGGAAAACAGGATAATGGTTGCAAGTATTACTAGTGTCTTTTTCATTTATTTAAGATTAGTAGGATTGTTGTTTTTGTTTTAATTCGTCCGGGTCAATCAGGTATAGGTAGGTGCTGTATTTTAACTTCGCTTTATTCTGGCGGATCAGTTTTGTAACAGCAGAAGACGTAGAGGTAAAAAGCTTTGAAAGTGCGCTCATATAAAGCTGGTTGGCCGTAGATGGGTCTTGTTGTAATTGAATACTTGAACCAATATTGCTTACATCCTTCGTAAAAGCCCTAAACGCCGATGCGGGAACATAAAGACCAGGCATACCGTCAAGATCAAATATTTCCAGTTTTACCGGGAGTATCTTATCCTCAGTCATAACCGACATTACTGTAAGTTTTACCCGCTGTTCGCTAAAACCAGAAATAAGAGCATAGATATAGGTTCCCTTTTTAATAAGATATTTGCCTGCTTTTATATCTTCGAGTAAGCGTATCCTCACACGAGAACCGGAATAGCCTGTTATATTTTGGTCTATTATTGCCTTTATAAAGTCATTGGGTTTGCTGACCTGAACAGTGTTAAAATCCTCGTTAAGGTCCGAAGCTTTTACTACGTCGAGTTTAGGAAACTTGGAAGCTAAGTTATCTTCTTTATTCAGCAGATCTTCTTTCTGCTTTGGAGATTTATAACTTGGATCGTTATTTTTTCCTATACTATCGATCACCTTCATCTGTTCTCGAAACAGAGCCATTGGATCTTCGTATTTTTCTTTTGTGCCTGGCCGGTTTTCCTGTCTTGGGTTTAGGTCCGATTTGTCTGTAAGATTAGAAAGAGCTGCGGCCAAATCCCGATCTTCTTTACTAATTCCTCTGGCACCGCTGTTCTGATAACTAGATAACCTTCCAGGTATTGGGTTTCGGTTTGAAACATTACTAGTATAGTGTCCTTTGATGTTATTGTCAGAAGCAGGGTTTCCGTACTTAGCTTTAAATAAAGCATCAATACTGTCAAGGGATCGCTTTTCCTTTTCATTGTACTGGCCCTGTAACTGTTGTCCCTGAACCTGCTCTTCTCCAAGATCGCTGACAGCTGTATATCCATCGCCGTGCTTGTATTGATTTTTGAAAGCATCAAGCTTACTATCAATGTCCGTTTTTTTAATTTTGTCGGAAACATCTGCTACGTCGGTTTTCAAAGCAGGTTTAACTTCTACCGTTTTTTGCTTTTCCTTGCTAAATGACTTGTAACAATAAAACAGCACGGGAAGGAATGGGAAAATAATCAGAGGTAAAATGTATTTCGGTTTTTTAAAGTCAATTTTCATCGGTCTGTTTCTTTAGTTTGAGTTTTGCGTTTTTCCAGTCGGTGGATGGCGCTTTCCAAAAAGATAGTATCTGCATGAGTTAATGATGGCTTCATCAGCACAGCTTCGACCTTTTTCTTTAGTATGTTTAAATCAGAAATCTTTGAGCTAAGATTTACTATTTCGCCAATTCCTCCGGTAACCCTATCGGTAACATTTGCGGTTCCTTTGTACATATCAGGCATTTTATCTTTTTGCCGTTCACTTGGTGTGTAGATAAAAAAGCAGACTATACAGGAGATAATTAGCGCTATTACCATTCCTGCAAAAATTTCCTTTGGGTAGCTGTGAAGCATCTTGTTCCTTCCTTCCTCGGCTTTGTCAAAATATACTGCAAATTCTTTCCGGAATTCTTTTAAAACCGTTGCTTCTGGGTCTATGTTAGAACTGATTTTTTTGAACATTGCTTAAATCTTTGTTTTCAAGTGTTTTCCAATTGGTGATTAAAACTCCATGTGCATTATTATCACTACGGGGAATATCTTTCAGGTAACCAGTGGTAATTAAGGATCTGGTAACAGTAGAGCTTCGCCTCTCGATGATCTGCTTTCCGTAGTAGATAAAAAGCTTATTAATCATATCGATATGAATACTATCGGTTTGCAGCGTTAAGACAGAGCTTGACGAAAGAATTGAATTGAAAAAGCCTTTTTCCTTCAAGTTATTGTATTGAAGTGCTCCGCTTTCATCTATTAGGTACATCGCCCTTTTCATCTGGTACTCGATGAACTTATCATCGGGGGTTAGGGAAAAAAACAAAGAGTGGAATAAATCAACGTGTGCCTTATACTCAGCCGGCCGGTTAAGCTCTATGTTGGTTTGCTTTGCCATTATTGGAATGTTATTATCCAAAATGTATATGTTTTCTCGCGTTTTACTGACCTGTTTATAAGCAAAGAAAGATGCTACTGAGGCAATAATTATGGATGAAACAAAGCTTCCTAAAGAGATATAAAGAGCCAGCTTTATTTTATTTTCTATGTTTTTAATCAGCATAAGAAATGTTGTTTAAACAAAAAGGGCCTGAATAGTCAAGCCCTTTTTATAAGTGATATGATGTTATTTTTTGAATACTGCACTACCTGCCATACGGCCCACTTGTGAACCAGTTCTGGCTGCGGTGGAAGCTGCCGAAGAAATACCGGAAGTTGAAATGATCCAGGTGCTTATTGATGGTACGGTTGTAATGGCAATTGCGCCAACAATAAAGGTAATAATGACCAGCCCGAAGGATAAAATACCATTACCCGCTAGCCATGCCATTTTTTCCATTGAATCGCCACTGCCACCGATTAAAGATTTATATTTTTCTATTTCTACCGTCATGGCATACTTCTGTAACATACCAACAATATAAAGAATCAGATATGCTATACCTACGTATAGGTTTACAGAAACAAAACGAGCGATCCATGTAGAGAAAGCATCCCTGAAAGATGGTAATATGCTCACAGCGACGGAGAACGGGCCAAGTATGACGAGTACAGTAGAGTAAATAATTTGGAGGGTAAAAATGATATAAACACAGATTCTTAATATCCAGATAGCCATTAACTCAATGGCCTGTGTTATCAAAAGCTGTAGGCTGGTTTGCATCCGGATTTTCATTTCTACTATCGGATTGTAAATATTATCAGCAAAAAAACCTTTAACGCTTTCTACTATCTGGCTTCCTACCCCTTTATTGGTGTCTTTCGCTTCATCAGCGGCAACTTCTGTTGTTGCCTGGAACGTTAACAATTGGTCGCTGACCTGAATTATTAAACCCGCCCTTTCAAAGCGTAGTGCGTTTATTTCATCCTGCTGATCTCCAAACATTGCTTCTGTTTTAGCTGCGATCAAATCAGTAGGATATGCTACAACTCTGCAAAAAACACCCCACCACATTATTACCATCATTAAACCGAAAGGGCGCAAAAGCGGCATAATTTCTAACTGCTTGTCTCCTGACATCATTTCATAAGATTTTATTGCGAAGAACATCAGCATGAATATGCAGGATAAGGCTTGTGCATCGTAGATAAAGGCGGCGAAGTTTCCGAAGGCATAATCTCTCATTCCTTGGAAGAAAGTCATTACTGGGCTATCATATACACCGTTTCCCTGTAAGAAACTCACAGCATCTTTGTATTGATCCGCTGGAACTGTGGTTTGTGCGTTTACTACCGTAGAGTTAAAGATCCCGACTATCAGGAAAATTATCAATAGTTTAGTTTTTTTCATGGGTTAAAATTCTTTCTGTTCTTTAAAATGTCGTTCATAATCTGATCATCCGTCTTTGTTGGGTTGCTGAAATAAGCGGCGGTATTTTCTATTTTATTTTTCATTTTCTGCTGGTAGGTAAGCATGACCTTTGCCATTGATAGCTTGTATTTCCAGTTTGCAGCATATTTTCTGTATTCAAGCATTATCCTGTGATACAATAAAATACGTTGTCCCCGGTCTAAATCTACCACCCTTGCATTGTCGTACCTTTCCTTTAAAGAGTTCATTTGGGTTAAGTACCAGCTGTAGGCTCCACTGTCGGCCATATAAAGCACTACATCAGGCGTTACGTTTAAAAAGGCATTTGCAACAATATTATCAAGTGGTGCAAGCTCTTTTTTGTAGTATAAGTTATAAAGAGGGTCTAGAGCGGAGACAGTACCAGAGTAGTTCATGAATTCTGTTAATGCGGTGTTTCGCAATGTATCAGCCTCCTTTTTATAATAATCAGAAGTTACCTGCATTGCAGCGGCTAAAGCAAGTCTTTGTGTCTGTTCTCCCCCGGGGCGCAATGGCCGCAAATCTTCACCGTTTTTATAATCCGGGTGTAACAGCCAAGTCGCTGCATATGCTGCGTAGGAGCCGGGATTATACCACTTGAAGACAGGCGTGAATTTATTCTTGTCCCATTGTTTATAAACCATTCTTTCTTCCTGGTAGATAATGGCCTGATCTTTTATGACCTTTTGGCTATAAGCACAAAGATTTATTCCCGAAAAGATCACCAGTAAAATTTTATGTTTCATAGGCTATTGTTTTAACATTTTATGTTTTAAAAGAATATCATCCATGATTGAAAAATCCTTGGTAACATATTGGCTGTAGGGATTTACAGATTTAATAATACCCCTCATTTTTGCCCAGTACATGTTTTGTCTTATCCCGTAAATAAGAGCGTTCATTATTTCAAGCTCCCTGATAACCTTTCCTATAAGTTCATCCCGAACGTTATAATTCATCAATACATTTCCTTTCTGGGAAAGGACTACATTAGAAACATCGCCAACCAGAGCTATCCCTCTTTCTTTCATTTGCCGGGTTGCATCCTCCGCGAAAAGGAGTAAAGCAGGATCGTCTTTTGCCAGATCCATTGCCTGGCTGCTATACTTGTAAATATCGTCTATAAGGGTTCCCATTTGCTTTACCTGAATTCCATCCTTTAAAGCCTGGTTTACTTCGGCTAGTGATTTATGAATAATGGTTTGAACTAATGATACGCTGGTAAGATTTACACCTATGTCATCAGTATTCTTCTTTATTTGTTCAAGGGAAGCTTGGTAGGTGGCTTCAGCAGCCAAACGGGTGGCACCGTTAGAGTTAACAATTGCCAGATGTCCGGGGTCTGAAATAACAGTTTGTGTAAATCCGGCCTTTGTTATAAGTATAAGGCTTGAAATCAAGAGGTAAGTTTTCACAGCTTTAAGATTTTAGCGTTTTTCATAATTTCGTTAACTGTTCCCATTTCCTGGTTGATATAGTTAGAGAAAGGATCTGTTCCTCTGCTTTTAATGACTGCGGCCTGTAATGATCTGGCAACTCCTCCGGATAAATAGGAAATGTCTTTTAATTCATTTATGATGTGTTGAAACAACAGCCTTCTATCACTGATTTTCATTTGGTTTACGTCTCCAATTACAGCACATAAGCCGATTAAATAATTCAGAAGGGAATTTGACTTTTCAACGAAAAGAACTTCGCTGTCCATCGCTATTGGTATTAAAGTGGGATCACTTTCGCTGTAGGTTACTATTTGCTGTTGCTCTTTAATTATTTCTCTCACCAACGGGGTTGCGGTAATGCCAATGTTAGCAGCATCAAAGACGATACACATCTTTGCGTACCGTTCTTGTAGAGTTCTGTATTTAACTTTTAGCTGGCTCATTAAGCCGCGGTTAGTCTGTTCTATGGCCGAAGATGCTGCCTGTCCAGTCTTTGCGTCGGCCTGCTTGGTATGTTCGGTGGTGCTATTGTCCACCAGTTGATGGAGCAGGGGAACATTTATTTGTGCATTAGCATGACAAAAAAAAAGTCCCGTAAACAGGACCGCGATTAATTTTTTCATGAGTGGCTACTTTATATATTGTCGTTTTCTGAGAATATCATCCATAATCTGTTGATCCATGTTTACATATCCCTGAAATGGATTAAGTGAACGTAAAAGGCCACGCATTTGAGCGTAATACATGGCCCTGTAGATACCATAGGTCAGTGATCTGAGGATGAGCATTTGATTTAAAATATTAGCCAATAATTTAGTTCTTTCGCCAGCATCCATCAGGTTGTCTTGTCCTCCCTTTAAAGCGAATGTGCTCACCTCCACTGCTAACTTTGTGGATCTTTCATAAAAGACATTTGCCTGTTCTTCCGCAAAAGCCAGATAAACAGGATTTTTACGCGCTATTTCAAGACCTTTATCTATGTCATCAGCCATGCCGATGGCAATCCTCGAAATTTCTTTAACATCTGCAAGCGCTGTGAGTATAGACGAAACCTGAGAAAGCCCTTTATATATTTTAGCCTGCATGTCATTTACAATCCCCAACTGGCCGGTTACCGCTAATTGCCCTTGCTGAATTAGGGTTAATTTATCCTTTGTGGTATTAAGCTGGCTGTTTATTATGCTGGCGTGAGCGGCCTGGGCTGCGGAAACCGCTGGATCAATGTAGAAATATTGTGCTTGGGACTTGTTCAATCCTAGAAGTACCAAGGTTACTGTTAGTAGGCTTTTTGTTTTCATGATTAAAGATTTCTCATTCACAGGTGCCGTTTATTGTGATTTCGTCAACCTGCTAATTGAAGGTGCTTGGGTGTGCTTTTTGCTTCTGCAAAGAATGGCGTGCCTTTTTGATTGATCTGTTTAAAAAATCTATCAAGCTTTAATTTTGATAATGTTAGATCGTTTACGAAGTTTTCTAAACCTATTTGATAGCTGCCGTAGTATTTGCTATAAATATCAACCGCCGTTTTTTCTGGTTTTTCAGTTGTAAAGGCAAGGTACTGGTGTAATGAAACTTCTACCCCGTAAACCTCCCCTATTGCTCCACGTCTGATGTAAACTTCTTTAAAACGATCTCTATTTTCAGTGTTATCAAGCTGGTTAATCGTGAATATTTTCTTTCGTTCATGCTCTGTTATGGAAAGAAGCTTTGCTATTTCATTAAAGTTGTCTTTGAACTTTGTTTGATCAAGCAAAATCACAGTATCGGAATTATTGATAATACTGTCTTTCACAACTGCATTTCCTATGATATCGCCTAACTCCTGTGTAACAACGATGGCTTCACCCCAAAACTTCCTAACTGTTTTATATAGGTATAGGATATAACTTGCCATTAATGGTGATGCTATTGCTTTCCAGGCTTCTTCTATAATGAGAGCTTTCCTTTGTGTGGTACGAAATCTCATTTTTTGAATGAATACATCCATGATGATAAGCGTTACTATTGGAAAAAGCACCTTGTGCTCCTTAATACTATCTATTTCAAAAACAACAAAGGGTTCTATAAAGAGAGAAGTATCAACCTTTTCATTTAGGATTGCCTCAAACTCTCCTCCTTTATAGAATTTCTTCAATACGTAACGGAATTCATCAATGTCAAAGGGTATTTTTTCCTGATCCTTTATTTCGGGAATTTTTGAAAGCGCAAATTCATAGAAAGAGTTGAAATTAAGTTCTAGAGTATTATAGGTTTGTACCCTTAGAACAATGTCTTCCGGTTTTGCATTATCCGTTATTTCCGGGTAAAGCTCGTTAGTTGAATCCTTACTAAAATAGCAACTGTAAAAAGACGATATCACCTGAGCAATCACATCACCTTCTACCTGATTAATTGTTCCATCTGCACCTTTCCAAAGAAGGCTGATTAATGTTTTTAGAAAATCCTTTTTTTCAATGTTGTATTCTTCCTCCTTTATAGCAAAGGGGTTCATTGTGATAGGCTTTTCATCGGTGTATGTAATATATTTTCCTCCATAGTAGGAGCATAACCCTGAATAAGAGTGGCCGGTATCAACAATAACAACATCCATTAGCCACCTTGGAGCATCAGATTTATTATACATCGAATACTGTTCTATCAGGACGTTCATAAAGAAAGACTTTCCTGATCCGCTGGGGCCAAGCACAAATTTGTTTCGGTTGTTGATCCGGTTTGTAATCATGGGTAGGTCTGCCGGATCAATAGCTACAGGTATGCCCTGTCTGTCAGTAAAGCGGATTTGAAAGCTACTTTCTTCATCTTTACTCAGGGCTTCTTTAAAAAAAAAACAAAGGGCTGCATCGGAAGTTGTCAAAAAAAGATCGTAATCTTTTAGTTCAACTGTATTACATGGTAGTGCTGTGCGAAATAATTCCATTTGATTATACGCGTTTTTATTGGGCGTAATTCCCTGCAGAGAAAGTGAGGTCTCAATATAATTGCAGGTTTGCTGAATGTTTTCGGCGGTGGCACAAACAATAATATTGAAATGAGAATTGACCAGCATTTGGTTTTCCCTTGCTACATCTACCAACAAAGAATCAATATCTTCCACGCACATTAAATTTGCCGGATCAGGTATTCCGGAATGCCGTTTTCTTTTAAGTTCTAATTTACGTTGTGTAATGTTTTGCGGGGGAATATCAATTATCTGATTATAGATGATTGTTTTGTAAGAAGGAACATTGTAAAGAAATCCCATTGTATCAACAGGGAAGCCGATTAATGTTGGTTTATCATTTCGTTCGAGATGAGTAGAAACCTTTTCTGGTAAATCAATAACATCAACATTAATCAGGCTAATGTTGCGGACCGAATTACTTCCGATTTTAATTTCTTCATCTGTAGAAAGCATGTTATTGAGGCATACGCTTTCAGTTGAAAAATTCATGTTTAGTATCCTCTTAACATAAACATCAATTTCGTTCTTATTCAAAACCGAAGGGAAAAGGTTATTCCGTTTGAAAAGGTCTTCCAGCTTTCCTATGTTGCGTTCAAATTCTAAGTATTGTTTTTTGTTGTAAGTAAAAAAAGAACTGCGCTTTGCTTTCCTCGTTATAACCAGGTATGTGTTATGGTCGGTATATTCTCTGCCTGAAAAATGTTCATCATATTTCTGCTGTAAATATTCAGTACTGTCCTTTTTGTTATAACTCCTTTTGCATAGAATATCCTGCTTCTGTATAACATATCCTTCTCCCAGTATCTTAATCATGTTGATATACAACTGATGGGAATTGTCGTAAGCAGCAGGATCTGCTGAATATTGTAAAACAGGATTATTTAGTTTGATGATAACAGCATAATCCCCTTTTAAATTTAATAGCAAAGGATATTTGCCGCTTTTATCATCTATTCCAACATAAGGTAAACTAAACTCCGTTCTGCGTTTTTCTGCCATTTGTTAAGTTTTTAAAATCGTTACCAAATTGGAATATGCCTAAATGCCTTGTTTTAAAGTGAAGGCCCTTCTTTTGTTGATTAGCCGTGAATACTAACCCGCCAACAAAGCCGGTAACACAAATAAATCCACCAAGTGCCATATTTGACATGCTCCCTACCACTCCTCCGGTTACCAGGCTTATTACAAGGGAACCTAATCCCCATCCAATAAACTTTCCCTGGAAACCTTTATAAATAAGGGGCTTTTGAAGCCCCTTATAAATGTTGAATTGCCTGGCCATTAAACGCCGAAGAAAGATTTGATAATTACACTAACAAGCAGCAGGAAGATACATGATCCGCCCCAGCTCATTACGTCTTTGCTAATCTCTTTATCTCCGCTGTTCCACTTCATAAAGACAATGATACCTCCGATAATACCTACTACCGCTCCAATTGCCAATGTAAGGTCCGAAACAGGGTCAATGTAGGTTCGTAGTGTGGAATTGGCAGCATTGATTCCGGTAACACCACTTTGAGCCATTGATTCGTTTACTGTAAAGGCTGCTAAAACTGCTATTACTAAAAGCTTTTTAATTCTGTTGTGCATTGTCATAAAAAATAGTTTAAAAAATAAAAAATTGAATGGTTAAAAAATATAAAGAAGGTTGTTTGTATGAGGACTTAAACTCCGAAAAGACCGGACATTACGGCGGCAACAAGCTGGATAAAAATACAGGCTCCGAACCAACCTATTACATCAGGTGTAATATGATGCTTGCCCGAATTCCAGTTACTATAAACCCTTATCCCGCCTACTAATCCAGCTATTGCTCCTATGGTCATTACCAGAGGCACCAGTGAGTGAAAGTCATCCTTTACCATGCCGGTGGCCGCGTTCATTTCGTCTATGCCCGGAACCTGACCAAAGACGAAAGCTGGTATTGTTTGGAAATAAAAAAGGGCTACCAAAGCAGCCCTTATGAAATAACGTTTTTTGTGATTTTTCATATTAATAAAAGACTAGAGAATTCTTATAGTTAATCGTGTTATTCTGTGCCAACCTAATCAACTCTGACATTTGAGTAGTGCCGCCTGTTGATGTATTTGTGTTATGAGATACAAGGGTTATTTCTTCGGTATCTTCGTCTTGTCTTTCCCAAACCACCTTAGCGGGTGCGGGTCCAATCTCCTCCACGTTTTCTAACTCCGCAAGTTTCTCTATGGTAGTCGGTGCTGCTGTGATTTCAGGTTTTATGTTTTCAGGTTCAATATCTTCCTGAAACGTTAATTCGTCCATTTGGCTCGACGGATCGTTTATGTCTTTATTTTTTAGGCTATCAATTACGATGATAATGAGATAGTAGAATGTATAAATGCCAATGATTATGTAAAAGAATTTTGTCCAGCTCATAGCTATAGTTCTTTAAGAGAGTTTTTAATTAATTCTTTAATGCCTGGATTTTGTTCCAAAAATTCCCTGCTCAAAAAATTAAGGAATTGCGTTACATTGAAACCAAGCGTTGCTTCAAACTTGTTTAGGAGGTTTATGTAATCGTCATCAATCCGAATTAACATTTTCGTTTGGCCCGTTACCTTGACCGATGTTATGTGCTTTATCAGGTCTGGTAAGCAAGCAGGTGTGTTAATCGGAACCGGCTCGGTTTCATTCTTTTCATGTGTTTTTTCTTTCTCGTCTTTAATCCCTCCTTTTTCTCTGTCCTGGCGAATTCTCGCAGTAATATCTTTCATGCTTTCTTCCATCGTCGGTTATATGTTTTAAATAAATTGGTTAAATATTGAATCAAAAACAGGGGTTACAACCTGCCGTATGGTATGGGGTGTTTCAAAACTGTTGATGCGCTGAAAGTCTATTCTTTCAGAAATAGGATTAGTAACAGCGCCAAAATTTGACAGAACCTTATTTACGCTTTCAAGTGTTTCGTATTTCACGTTTGTCTTGATGCGGTTTGGAATAAAAACAATGTTTACTTTATTATTTAAAGTTTTTACAACCTCTGAAAAATCTATAGTAGATCCTACGGAGTATTCATCGTAAGCAAATGGGCAAATAATTAAATCAACACCTTTAAAGACCGGTATTAAGTTGTCGTTTTCAATACTGCCGGCAACGTCTAAAATTGTAATGAGATTTTCTTTGTCGCTAACTATTGCATGTATTGTGTTGAATTGATCAACGTTGGCAGCTTCCACTTCATATAACTGAACGTTTTCGAGCACTTTGGCGGCCTGTACTTTATTATAAATTGACCGCTGGTTATCCATATCAAACACAATAACATCTTTGTTATGAACGAATGACAGGTAGTTAGCGAATAGAACAGCAAGGGTAGATTTCCCCACACCGCCTTTCTGGTTTCCAAATAGTATAATCATAGGTTTCGTTTTATCGTTTTTTAAGATTTGATTTACCTAGCCGGCGCCTGTTCTTTCGATTAGCTTTCTCATCGTCAACATCACTTGCTATACTTAAATCAGCGTTCACGACGGTATCGATAAGCCAGGATTGATCTTCATTGTTCCTGTTTGAAAAATCATGATTGGAAAAAGCGTCTGGGGCTGGTTGAAAACTATTGCCAGTTGGTGAGATCATCTTTTCTTTTTGCTGTGAGTTTAAACTGCTATGTTTCGCAATTAGATTGAAATCCTCGCTGCTTGTAATCCGGTCTGCTGAAATCAAAATGAAAGAGGCCTTGTCGAAAATATAAAGCCGACCGCTGTTAACTTTTATTTCCAGCTTATGTGCCCGTAAACCTTCCGGTATAGAACCATATTCATGAATTGCCGACTTTAAAAGCGACTGCATTAGTTTTTCTTTATCCGGAGGTATCGAGATGCGCGAAGTGGTAGTCGGAGTTGGAGCAAATATTTCTTTAGCTGCAATTTCGTCTTTTATAGAATCGACTTTTATGGTTAGAGCTGCTGGCTTTTGCTGATGTTGTTTTTCTTTGGCTTTGCTTGATATGAAATCATTTAGTGGCATGATCTCTCCACCTTTAAAAACAGATTTACTCGCATGGTCAATAACGGTATAACCATATGGCGGAAGATTTTTCTTTCCGTGGAAGACGATATCTAAACCAAGCCTATATTTAAGCTCCTGAGCCAAAGGCGAAGTATATCCGATTTGTTGCTTTAGATCTTTGTTTTTTGAAGGCTCAAATACATCTGTAATTTCCGAATCAAAGCTTTCTTTATATTTATTTATGATCGCTTTTAATTGAGGAATACGCGGGTTATACTTATTACCCTTCCCAAGTAAAGCATCTATTTTATCAATTGGTATAACGGCCTGTACATCATCATTTTTTCTGAGAGTTATCCCGGTTTCATTTTGTGAAACACTGTAACCCTGCCGTTCAAACAATAGCTTTAGTTGTGCTATAGACGAAATGTTATAGTTAAAATATTCCCCGATCAGCTTTTCAGTTGTTTGCTTAATGTCGGTCTGGAGTATTTTTTGGATTGCCGCTAACGAGCGTTTCTTTTCAAAACGATCATTAATTTTCTTGCCCTTTGAGTTTATCCGGCTGCTGACTACGTGAACATGGTTGTTTACAGTGTCCTTGTGGTAAACAATAAGATAAGGGTTATCGCTATAACCCATTTCTTTTAAATAAGCTTCGGCTATTTTTGTTAATTGATACTTGTCGTACTCTCTTCCACTACAGGAAATTGCTGCATGAAACTGTTTATCCTTTACAGATAAGTTGGCTGCAGAATAAGCTAAAAGGTAATTCTTATATTCTTCTGGTGATAATTTTGGAACATTTTGTAAGTAGCCAAAGTTTTCGATTTTCATTAGCTCACCCTGGTTCTT
>NZ_WPIK01000017.1 GCF_009754915.1 Mucilaginibacter arboris
AATTAAAGAGGGAGATTAAAAGAAAAAGTTGAGCCTTCGTTCAGTTTGCTTTCTACCGTCATAAATCCATGATGGGCTTTAACAATTTCGGAGGAAATGTATAAACCCATTCCGAGCCCGCTGGTTAAAAACTTTTTGTCTTCTACACGATAGAAGCGTTCAAAAATACGTTCCATTTCTGTCTCGCTTAAACCAATACCGGCATCCGTTACAGAAACCCTTACATAGTTATCAACCTGTACAGCATTAATATCAATCGGATGATCGGTGTTAGAATATTTTACAGCATTACTAATTAAGTTCATCAGCACTTGCTCCAACCTTTCAAAATTGCCGTTTAACATAAAATCGCCGGTATAACAATTTATAATTACAGCAGAAGGATAAATATGGGCCACGTTTTCTACACAAGTAACAATCAGTTGGCTTAAATTAATCCTGGTTACGCTAAACTCTAATTTACCAGCCTGTATTTTACTTACATCAAGCAAGTCGTTTACTAAAATCTGAAGTTTGTTTAAAGATTCGTTTGCTTTTTTTACAAAGGTTTTTACCGTAACGGGCAAAACTTCTTTCTGAAAAGAATCAATTAACTGAATGTACCCTTTGGCACTGGTTAAAGGTGTTTTTAGTTCATGGCTGGCAATGCCTATAAACTCGTCCCTTTTTTCCATTTCCTTTTTCTGGTCTTCAATATCGGTATTGGTGCCAAACCATTTAATAACCTTGCCACTTTCATCTTTATACGGTACTGCATGGCCTAAATGCCATCGGTACTGCCCATCTTCTGCACATTTAAGCCGAAATTGCATTTCATAAAGCTCACCGCTTTCAAAAGATTTTTTCCAGGTATCGATTGAATTTTCCAGGTCGTCCGGATGTATCGAAGATTTCCAGCCCCAATCTTTACTTTGCTCAAAATTAAAACCGGTATATTCATACCAGCGCTGGTTATAGTAATCTATTAAACCATCCGGCCGGGCTGTCCAAACCATAACCGGAATGTTATCTGCCAAAAACTTAAAATGTTCCTGGCTTATCATCAGGTCCCGGGTCCTTTCTTTTACAATATCTTCCAGTTCGTCATTGGCACTTTCTGCAATTTGCCTTGCCTCTTCCAGTTGTTCGTTCTTAAATTTTAACTGTTGTTCTGTTCTTTTTTGCGAAGTAAGATCGGTAAGGATAATACTTAATGAGGCTTCTTCATTTAGCGGAAGTGCGTTGATAGACAGCAGGAAAGGAATATGGTGATTATAAAAATTGACAAGGTTAATTTCACCTTTGGTTTCTATTGCCCATCCGGCACGGATTAATTCATTATAAACTTCTTTAAATGTTTCCGGTACAAAGGTTTCGAACGGAGTGCCGATCACTTTTTCAAGCGGCAGGCCAATCATGGATGCAAACCTCGAATTACTGTATAAAACAGTGCCTTTATGATCAAGCGTTACCGCTCCTTCGGCCATTTTTTCTATAAAAACCCGATAAGTTTGGTCTGCACTTCTAAGTGTATAGAGTTCATGGCCGCCATTGGCTTTAACAATCAGCGCATCTACCTGACCGGTCCTGATAGCTTCAATTGCATCACTGGCTTCTTCTAATTGCCGTTGCAGTTCCTGGTTTTGGCCTAATAATTCATCATAAGTTGGAATTGCTGGCATTTTTAACCTATGTTTTCTAAACCTAAACCTTTAAATACTTTGTTCGTGTCAGACATATCACCAATTAACCTTCTTTCCGGAAGCGGAAATTTTTTTACCAGCATGGGCAAAGCAATCAGCTGTTCGTTCTGTGCAATGAGAGGCTGTTGATAAACATCTATAATTTCCAGATCGTATTTGTTTTTTAAATAAGTTTCGCAAAAAGCTTTTGTGTTTGTAATAGCACGTAACGAATTTGGCGATGCCCCGGTTACAAATAATCTCAGTTTATAAATTATATTTTCTGTTTTATGTGGCCCATCCTCCGGAGATCCCTGCTCCCAAGAACTCATAATGCTGATTTTACAGCTCTGATATTCAGGCCAACCAGCACTTTTTCTTCATTAGAAAGGTCTCCGATAATTTTACGGATGGGTTCCGGAAATTTTCTTACCAGGGTTGGGATAGCAAAAATCTGGTCTCCTTCGGCCAGTTGCGGCTGCTCTAACAAATCAATTATTTCAATCTGGTATTTTCCCTGCAAATGCTCTTCGCAATACTTTCTGAGGTTTTTTAACGCAGTAACCGATTTAACAGTTTTTCCGGCTACATAAAGCCTTAATTCCCAAGTATCTTCTTTTACTTCTTCCATTAGATCAGGAGCTCTTTTTATCATTCATATTATCGGTATCATTACCTCCGCGTAATTTTGTCATTTCCAGGCGTGTTTTTTCTGCTACTTCCTTTACCAGCTCTTCTTCAACATAAACCTTGTTCAGTTCTTCTTCAACTGATTCAAATTCGCTTTGCAAAGTTGCAATTTTGGCTTCTAAAGCTTTTCTCTTTCTTTCAATTTCCCTGTCTTTACGACTTAATCCATGGTTGTAAATTACTTTTCCGGTTTCTTCATGCATTTGCTGTGCTTCCCTTGCAGAACCAGTCAATACGCCGTCAGGGCCAAGATAAACATCAATCAGTTCTAACCCGTTATTCGTAATTACAAACTCCCTTACCTGGTTAGAATGTTTCATGCCCCTTGATTTCATGATGTATAAGCCCCGGTTACGCTCGCCGTTAAACTCAATATCGCTTACTTTAAGCCATGCATCAACTAACGAAGAAACGCCTTCATCTGTTTGCTCGTTAACAATGTTATTTAGCGTTAGTGCAGTAAACATTACAGTAATTTGCTCTTCCTGCAGAAAATCGATCAGTCGGATCAGCATTGATTTTACTTCGCTTACGGAGCCAACCGTAATCAGGTTTGTTATCGGATCAAGAATAACCGCCTGTGGTTTATGCTTTTTAATCTGTTTATGAATAGCAACCAGGTGCATTTCTAAGCCGTTAAGGGTAGGCCGGGAAGCATAAAAAGTGAGTAAACCATCATCCACATGCTTTTGTACATCCATTCCGATAGAAAGCATGTTCCGCATAATCTGGTTCGGAGATTCCTCAAAAGCAAAATAGATACATTTTTCTCCGCATTGGCAGGTTGCATTGGCAAAAGTAGCCGCAATACTGGTTTTCCCGGTACCGGCAGTGCCAGATACCAGGATGCTGCTGCCGCGAAAAAATCCTTTTCCGCCCATCATATCATCTAACTGAACGATCCCCGAAGGAATTCTTTCTGTGGAAACATTATTATTCAGTTTGAGGGAAGTAACCGGTAAAACAGAAATGCCTTCTTCATCAATTAAAAAAGGATATTCATTGGTGCCATGCACAGATCCCCTGTATTTAATAATCCTTAACCTGCGGGTAGAAATCTGGTTGATTACGCGGTGATCCAGTAAAATAACACAATCTGAAACGTACTCTTCTAAACCTTGCCTGGTTAAAGAACCCTCTCCTTTTTCGCCGGTAATAATGGCCGTTACGCCTTTTTCTTTTAACCAATGGAAAAGACGGCGCAGTTCTGTACGCAGAAGGCTTTGGTTGGATAAGCCCGAAAATAAATTTTCAATAGTATCCAAAACCACTCTTTTAGCGCCAATGCTATCAATAGCATAACCTAAACGGATAAACAAGCCGTCCAGATCGTATTCGCCGGTTTCTTCAATCTCGCTGCGGTCTATGTGCACATAATCTACGCGTAACTTTTTCCCGGCCTTTAATTGTTCCAGGTCAAACCCCAAAGAAGCTACATTGGTAGCCAGTTCTTCTGCTTTTTCCTCAAAAGCCATAAAAACGCCGGGTTCGTTAAATTCTGTAGCGCCGCGTACAATAAATTCCAGCGAAAATAATGTTTTGCCCGACCCTGCTTCCCCACAAATTAACGTTGGCCTTCCTTTTGGTAAACCGCCGCCGGTAATATCATCGAGGCCAACAATACCTGTTGGCGTTTTTTGCAAAGCCCCTGGTTTTTTAGGCCCTGTTTCATAAGTTTGATTTAACATTATTAAATGTGAAAGGAGATTTTTTTTTGAAATGGTTTTAAAGGTAGAAATAATATGAAACACAAAAAACGGATTGGCAGAAATATTTCATTTCTGCTGCCAACAGCGATGCTTCTTTTACCTGATAAAATTAATTTTGTTACCAGTTATCCGGCTTGGTTTAATTTTTATTTACACTTTTAAAACAAATTATTAGTCATAAACCTTCTATGTTTCTAACATAAATAATACATTCAATGAAAACTAATGATGAAATAATCAGCGATTTAAAAGGGCTGGTAAACATTTTAAATGATGGTAAAGAAGGCTACCAATCATCTGCAGAAGCTACAGATTCTGTAGAATTGAAAGCTGTTTTTGAAAAAATCGCCTTAGAGCGGGCTGCTTATGCAACCGAATTAAAAGCGCATATTAAAGTTCACGGAGGTGATTCTGATAACGACAGCGGCGGCCTTTTAGGTGCAGTACACCGTACCTGGATCGATATTAAACAAGCTGTTAGCGGCAATGATAACAAAGCCATTTTAGATTCTATCGTTACCGGAGAAAAAGCGGCTTTAGAAAAATACGATGCTGATATTGCTGATTATACTGACCATGCAGACCATTTGGCTTTGTTAAAAAAACAACGTGATGGTATTCAAAACGATTTGAACCAGATCCAAGCTTTATTAATCCAATACGCTTAATTCAGATTTTAAGCCGATAAAAGAAGCATCGTTATTTTCAGCGATGCTTCTTTTATGCCTGATTTTTCAGATAGGCGTTACCGTGTAAGTTTTGCCTTTTGCACTGGTAAAGCTGGTTACATAGCCAATATTGCTTTTAACAGATTTAGCCTGGATACCTGCAACTTTAACCGGAACCTTGGTACGAAGTTTACATAAGCCCCCAATATTTGATTTGATACTGGACGAAAGCAATTTATTATTCATCCATTTAATAGCAACTTCAAAATTTCCCCTCGCTTTTAAGCCTTTAATTTCGCCGCTTTGCCAGGCATCCGGCAAGGCCGGTAACAAATGAATTTCATTCAACTGACTTTGCAGCAGCATTTCCGTCATTCCTGCCGTTCCGCCAAAATTACCATCAATTTGGAAAGGCGGGTGCGCATCAAACATATTCGGATAAGTGCCTGAACCGGAACCAACTTTCCCAAGTGTTCCGTCCGGATTTGCTTGCGGAATTGCAGCTGCCCGAAGCAAATCACGAACTAATTTATAAGCATGGTTTCCATCCAGCAATCGCGCCCAAAAATTAATTTTCCAGGCCAAACTCCAGCCCGTTCCTTCATCGCCTCGCAGTTCTAAAGTTTTTCTTGCTGCCGCAGCAAAATCAGGCGTAGTTACAGGAGAAATTTCCGTTCCGGGATGCAAAGCAAACAAATGCGAAACATGCCGGTGATGCGGGTCAACATCTTCCCAATCCTTGTACCATTCCTGCAAGTTTCCTTTTTTGCCGATGTGCAATGGAAACAGTTTGCTTCTTTTATCGGTAATTAATTGGCGAAAAACAGAATCATTATTGAGTTCTTTAGAAGCAGCAATTAAATTGGTAAACAAATCCCAAATGATCGACATATCCATCGTGGTAGCGATAGAAACATTGCCTTTCTGGCCTTTATCATCCAAAAAATCATTTTCAGGAGAAAGGGAAGGCGCGGTAACCAGATAACCGTTTTTGTCTTCCACCAGCCAGCTCAAACAAAATTCTGCTGCGCCTTTCATTAATGGATAAGCCGTATTTTTCAGAAATTGTTTATCGCCAGTAAACTGGTAATGCTGCCATAAGTGCTGACATAACCACGGCGAACCCATTGCCCAGTTCGCCCATTTTGGGTCGCCGCGCATATCGCCAACCGGATTAGACAACGCCCAAATATCGCTGTTATGATGAACCGCCCAGCCGTTTGCATGGTAAAATTCTTTTGCCGTTACTGCTCCGGTTACCGATAAATTCTTAATAAAATCAAAAAGCGGCTCATGCATTTCAGAAAGATTCGTCATTTCTACCGGCCAATAATTCATCTCGGTATTGATATTAGTAGTGAAATTAGAACTCCAGGAAGGCCGGATATTATTGTTCCAGATGCCTTGTAAATTTGCAGGCGTTCCGCCGGTGCGCGAACAGGAAATGAGCAAATATCTGCCAAAATTAAAATATAGATTTTCCAGTTCCGGATCTGTTGCGCCGTTGGTATAACCAATCAAACGTTCATCTGTTGGCAAAGTGGCATTACTGTTATTTTCAGGCGCAGCCAAATGAAAAGAAACTCGGTTAAAGTATTTGTGGTAATCGTTTAAATGATCGTTCAGCAATGTTTGAAGATTCTTTTTTAAAGCTGAATTTAAATATTGCTCCGCCAGTTTATTTTCATCTTTTCCATCCGAATCCGGGCATTTATCGAAACCATTAAAACTGGTTGCTGCCGAAAGATACAACGTAACATCAGAAGCATTTTTTACAGAAATCCCGCTCGTATCCGAAACAATCGTGCCATTGCCTGCTGCTTTTACCAGCAATTTATAGCGCATTCCTCTGCAACTGGTAGAATCCGCATAAATAATCGGCTCTTTGTTATATTTAACATTTGTTGGATCAACATGCGCCGGCGCCCTGCCTTTCATCGCAATTTCGTTATTGCTGATGCTTATATTTTCAAACTTCAACACGCTTTTAGTGCTCGCTTTAAAATTAAGTTCGCCGGGTTTACTTGTAGTAAGATGAATTACAATTACCTGATCGGGCGCAGAAACAAAAATTTGCCTGGTAAAAACAGTACCGTTAACCGTGAAACGCGTTGTTGCAAGCGCATCGCGGATATTTAAATCACGATAATAATCAGTTGGCGTTGCGCCTTTCAAATCCTGGTTGATCATCAAATCTCCTAAAGGCTCAAAAGATTCAGAATAAACCCCTTGCATTTTTCGGGTTAAAGCTGATGCTTTTGTATAATTTTCTTCCTTAAAAAGCGCTTCTCTCGCCAAAAGTAAATTAGCGTAAGCATTTGGGTTAACGTTTGTTTTAACCGGTCCGCCTGACCATAAAGTACTTTCGTTTAACTGGATCAGCTCGTTTTCAACTCGTCCAAAAACCATTGCGCCTAAACGTCCGTTGCCTAAAGGCAAAGCTTCCGTCCACACTTTTGCAGGTTTAGTGTACCAGAGTTTGGTATCGTTTTGAGAGAACCCTCGCATGGGAACAAGAAAAATCAGCAGTAAAAGAAGCTTCTTCATAATAAATTTTACAGAAATAATTGGTCCGGCAATAAACGCAATCCTTTATTGCTTTGCAACCTGTACTATACAGATTTTAGGTTGATAAAAGAAGCATAGGAATCCCATCAACCTAAAAATCCCTAACTTGCAGCACTAAAAATCAGGTTTCGGTAAAACACTTACTGTTCATTTCTGGTTACGCATCAAAAAAACCCTTGTTCTGCTTTATGCAATCGCTTTCTGTTAATAGTCTAAATTCTGGTAAACGTATTAAAATCTTCACCTGGCATATCCACGGCACTTATCTATATTACTTATCTTTAGGAGATTACGAAATTTACATTCCGGTAAGTAAAGAACCAAAACCGGGTTATGTTGGCCGCGGGCCTACTTTTCCCTTCGGAGAAAATGTACACGAAGTTGATGAAGAAAAAGTAAAAGAGCTGGAACTGGATTGCATCCTCTTCCAAACCAGAAAAAACTTTTTAGATGACCAGTACGAAACGCTTTCTGCAGAACAACGCGAACTGCCGAAAATTTATCTGGAGCATGATCCTCCGCAGGAAATAACGCCTTATACCAAACATATCATTACGGATAGCAGCATTTCACTCGTTCATGTTACGCATTTTAACAGTTTGATGTGGGATAATAACAATGTTCCTTTTACCGTGATTGAACATGGTGTGAAAGTACGGACCGTTCCTTATTCAGGAGAACTGGAAAGAGGGATCGTAGTGATCAATAATATTGAACGAAGAGGACGCCGATTGGGATTAGACGTTTTTCTGGAAGTGCAAAAACACGTTCCGATCGATCTGGTTGGAATGGGCGCAGAAAAATTGGGTTTAGGCGAAGTTTTACACCCGGAACTGCCGGAATTTTTAAGCAGATACCGTTTCTTTTTTAACCCGATACGCTTTACAAGTTTAGGTTTAGCCGTTTGCGAAGCGATGGTGATGGGCATTCCGGTTTTGGGTTTAGCAACCACAGAACTGGCTTCGGTCATTAAAAATGGCGAAACAGGAATTGTACATACCGACATTAATTACCTGATCAATGCGATGAAAGATTTATTATCCAATCGCGAAAAAGCACAACAAATTGGTGCAGCCGGACAGGAAATGGCCAAAAAACGTTTTGACATCAAGCGTTTCAATGCAGATTGGCTCCGTGTTTTTAACGAAACAATCAGCAAACACCAGCACTCAAAAATAGTATTGTAAAAGAAGCATTGCTTGTTACTTTTACATCTTTAAAATAAATATAAATATCAACCCAAAAAATGGAAAAATTACAAGGTAAAGTTGCATTGGTAAGCGGCGGCGCGCAAGGACTGGGGCAGCAGATTTGCTACCAGTTGGCCGAAGCAGGTGCAACGGTTATTGCAGGCGATATTCAGGAAGAAAAAGCAGCCGGAACCGTTAAAACGATTACAGAAAAAGGCGGAAAAGCTATTGCGATGCGCTTGGACGTAAGCAGCGAAGAATCTGTTAAAGAAACAATTGCAAAAATTAAAAGTGAATATGGCAGTTTAGATATCCTGGTAAATAACGCTGGTATCGATTTTACCAAGCCAATTTTAGAATTATCAGTTTCTGAGTGGGATGCCGCTTTTGCCGTTAATCTACGCGGGCCATTTTTAATGTCTAAATATGCTTTGGAAGTGATGTCTCCGCAAAAATCAGGAAACATCATCAATATTGTAAGTACAGCATCTTTACGCGCCTGGACGGAAGCTTCTGTTTACCACGCTACCAAATGGGGCTTACGCGGATTTAGTCACGCGTTGTTTACCGAAGCCCGCAAAGTAAATGTAAAAGTTACAGCCATTATTGCTGGCGGAATGAGCACACCTTTCTTGCTGGACCGTTTCCCGGATATTCCACCTCAAAATTTACAAGATCCAAAGAATGTTGCGACTAAAATCCGTTATATTATTGAAGATGATACCGATACTGTTGTACCGGAAATCCTGATCCTTCCGTTAATGGAAACCAGCTGGCCTTAAATTTTATCTGGTAAAAGAAGCATCAGCATTAAAAACTATTGATAAAAACAGTATGATGAGCAAGAACAGGCACGAAGAGATTATGGATCACTTTAACCAATTAAAAGTATTGGTGATTGGTGATTTAGTAATGGATATTTACCTTAAAGGTGATAGCTTTAGGCTTTCACCAGAAGGGCCCGTGCCTGTTGTTACCATTTCCAGTCGCGAAGAAATTCCAGGTGGCGCAGCAAATGCAGCCATCAATTTAAAAGCTTTAGGCGCACAAGTAAGTTTTTTGGCAATTGCCGGTGATGATAAAGATGGCGATAAGGCTTGCAAGTTCATGGAAAAAGCCGGAATTAATTGTGATGCGATTGTTCGGGAACCTTTCCGAACAACGGTTACCAAAACCAGGTTAGTTTCTAACGGACAGTTGTTAAGCCGTTTTGATTGCGGATCTCAAAATCCGCCTTCTGCTGATTCTGAGCAGAAAATATTTCAGTTTTTAAAAGCTCGTTACAGCCGTTTCGATGCAGTTGTTTTAGGAGATTACAAAGCCGGTTTGTTTACGCCGGCTTTGATTGAGTTTTTGCAGCAGATTCAGCAGCAATCTCCTGCTTATTTAGCACTGGATTCTAAAAATTTGCCTTTGTTTACGCCGTTGCAGCCTTCTGTTGTAAAACCGAATTATGTAGAAGCGATCAGTTTACTTAACCTGCAATCGTTAAGCAATAACCGGATTGAGCAGTTGAAAAATTACGGACCAACTTTGTATCGATTGACAGGCGCAGAGCACATTACGCTTACTTTGGATGAAGAAGGTTCAATGCTATTTGAAAAAGGAGAATATGTGCATCATACGCCAGCATATCAGGTAGAAGCACCGCATGTTGTTGGCGCGGGCGATACTTTTATCAGCACGTTTACTTTGGCACAGTGCTCTGGTGCAAATACAGTGGAAGCGGCCGAATTGGCTACTGCAGCGGCTACGGTTGCTATCCGTAAAACGACTACAGCCCCTTGTTTTCTAACCGAATTAAAAGCATTCTTTTCTACGCAGAACAAGTATGTGTCTGATGCTAAAGAACTGGAAGAATTATCCCAGTTTTACCATCAGCAAGGCAAAAATATTGTGTTTACAAATGGTTGTTTTGATATTCTGCATTCTGGCCACGTTAGTTATTTAAACCAGTCTAAAAATTATGGAGATGTGCTGATAGTTGGTTTAAATAATGATGAAAGTATCAAACGTTTAAAAGGTTCCAGCCGGCCAATTAATGAGCTTGCTGATCGTATTATGGTACTTTCCGGCTTAAGTTCTATTGATCATATCGTGCCTTTTGGTTCTGCGGAAGATGATACGCCATCAGCCTTGATCCGTGCAGCAAAACCGCAATATTATATTAAAGGCGGCGATTACAATATGCAAAACCTGCCAGAAGCAAAAGTTGTGGAAGAAGTTGGCGGACAGGTTGCTTTTATTCCTTTAGTGCCAGATCATTCTACTACGAACATGATCAAAAAGATTAATGCGGATGCAAAGATGTTAAAAGCGATCTGATTAAACTTTTTCTGTCATTCCGAATGAAGAGAGGAATCTTCATCAAATCGATTTTCTTTTGTGCGTTCTTTTGCTTGATCAAAAGAACCAAAAATCAAGAATGCCGGATCGCCTCCGGGCGGCATTCAACCCTACGCACCTGGACGGCTACCTTTATGGTTTAATACCTTTATTGTAAACAGACAAAATGCTTCTTTTATCACCTAAAAATTATAGTGCTAAAAGAAGCATTTGTATTTTAATCCCTCAAAAACTCCGGTGCATTTACTTCCCGGTTTACCAAAGTTGTAGGCAGTTCTAAATGGTAACCGCCAGAAGGCAGCAAACCAAAACCGCCATATTTTTTCATCAGTTTTTGCTGAATGTAAACTTCTTCGCCGCAATGTTCTTCCGGTAGTTGTTCCCAAAAAGTAAAGCCGCCATTTTCACGCAACTTCTCTGTATCATATAAAATACAACCGCCAACCCAGGCAATTTTGTATTTCTTTTGGTTTTCCGGCTGGATATTTAATTGCTGGGCAACATGCATAATATTAGCCGCATTATGTACCACATGCCTTTGCCATTCGGTTGTTTTGGGTTGAATGGTTTCCGGTTGAACTTTATCTTCCCAAAACTCAATTTGCTGCTGGTGCGCACGGATATCTTTACTATAACTCAAACCGATAGGCATCATGCCCACAAAAGCAGCATTTTCTTCATCCAGCGCTTTTACCATTCGGCCAATTACATCCGGTTCCAGGATAATATCATCATCCAAATACAAAGAATATTCGCCTGTACTTTGATCCAGCAAAAACTGCCTTTGGTGAGCAATACCTTTTTTGGGAAGATTTTGTACGAGTTTTAAAGGCGTTTTGTGAAGATCGAAAATCCGCTGCAAGGTTTGGATCACGCCATTGTTTCCGGTAAAATTATCGCTCTGATCAGCAACAATCACTTCAAAACCGCTAAAATCCTGAGCCGTTAAAGCGGTTAAAGTGGCTATAAGCGCCGTTAGCCGGTTATAAGTTGGTATTAAAACAGATACTTTCATTATATATAATTGCTTGGCGATACCGGTAATTGTTCAGCTTCCTTCGGCCATTCTTCACTTTGTTGCAACAGATCAAATGCAGCAATTTTCACTTGTTCTATGCTGATCCCATCCACAAAAGAAATCTCATGCTTACAATCTTTATCGTTTTGCTCAGAAGCCGGGCCTGTGATGGTTTTATCGCAAACCGGGCATACAATCATCCAGGATAACAAAGTACGGTTTAAAGTGATGGTAAAAGGGGCACTGGTGATGATGTTGCCGCACCAGTAAGTTGCTACCGTTGGCGTTTTTAAAGCGCGCGCCAGGTGTAACGGGCCGGTATCGTTAGAGATCAATAGTTTGGAAACCGATAGCAGTCCTGTTAAGCCAGCCAAAGATACTTTTCCGCAGAAATTAAGCACATGCTTCTTTTGTGCCATATTTTTGATCACGGCATCTGTTACTTCCCTTTCCCAATCGCTTCCAGTAACGATAACGGTAAAACCGGCTTCAATCAAAAAATCTGCAACAGCAGCAAAGTTTTCAGGCGACCAGCGCCGGCGTAAATCCGTAGCGCCGGGATGGATAACAACGAATTTTTTACTTTGATAATTAGGAATAATCGTTTTCAATTCATCCAAATCAGAAGGTATCGTTTCAAATTCCGGTTCTACAAATGCTGTTCGTGCGCCTGCTTTTGAAACTACTTCCAGATAACGCATCGGTTCGCTAAAATACATAATGTAAGGCACGTTGATATCCAAAGGCGGCGCTCCGGCTGCTTGCAAACCAATGCTTTTTTTAGCACCTAAACGTTTGGTAAACGGATTGGAATTGCCGCCGCCGCCATGAAACTGGAAAGCTAAATCAAACGCTTCAGCCTGCATTTCTGCAAAAAACTGATCCAATTGCGCCTCGTCCCGCTGGTAATCATAAGCGGCGCCAACGCCGGGATAAGGCGGAACAACGACCACACGATCAATCGGGACCGGCCTCTCTTTTAAAAACTCCTGGTGCCAGGGTTTACCCAGATAAACAATTTCGGCACCCGGAAAAGTTTCTTTTAAAGCACGTAAAGCAGGTAAAACAAAAATAAAATCGCCCAGCGCGTTGGCCCTTACAACGGCTATCTTTTTAACTGTTTCCAATTTTGTTAATGCTTCTTTTATCGGTAATTTATTTGTCGGATGTACACAAACCGATTAATTCAGTTTTTGCCAGGATATGTCCTTCCGCAGCTTGTTCCACGGCTGTTTTGTCTGATGCTTTCGGAATATCCAAAACGGTATCTAAAGCGGTTAAAGTAAACAGATAAGTATGCGTTCCGGAAAAATATTTCGGACAAGGGCCTTCATAACCAAAGCTTTTATTGTTTGCCAAACCTTCGGTTGCGCCTTCCGGGATTTCGTTTTGTTTGATTGAGGTAATCGTTGGCGGAATGTTGAATAACAACCAGTGAATCCATGCTGTTGGTGTAGCATTAGTATCTTCCAGGCTTAAAATCAGGCTTTTTGTTCCTTCAGGGATATCTTCAAAAAATAATGGCGGGTTGATGTTTTCACTTAAACAGGTAAATAGTTCAGGAAATTCCTGGTTTGATTCGAATACGCTTTTTAAATTCATGTTAGGTTGATGTTGAATATTTATGAGAGACGAAGGTATAAATTAGAGCAGATATAACTCCGAATACTGTTTTTAGGTATGAAAAATTGTGCTCGCTGCTTCATCCATAACTTGCAGTTTTTTGCGTTCGATTGCTTTTTTAAAGAAAGCAATCAGTTCTTCTACATGATAATCGAACGAAAAAAGCATCCGTTTTTCCCAAACGGTTTGGCGCAATTGTTTCATTTTTTCTTGATCACGCAATTGCAAGGCTAACTCAGCAGCATCATTAAAAAACAAGCCTAAACCAAGGTTTTTTACGATGGATTGCGTGGCAACGGTATGGCCGCTATTATCACGCTGTAACATCGGCAAACCGGCAGCAGCTAAAGTTGCCATTCGTGCCGGATAGTTTAAATCGTCCCAATTGGCCTTCATCAGTTCGCCTTCGTTATCGCTTTTGAAAAAATGCAGCCAGCCCGCATCGTATTGCGAAAACTCTTTCACCCAGTTATGCTGCGTTACGTTGGGATGGATATGCAAATAACCAGGCGCCAGTTTTTGCGTTTTGATGATCCACTCTTTCCATTGTCCGTGTGTAAAATCGCCATAAAAGTGAACGTGAATTTTTTGTTTGGCCAGTTCAACAACGGTATGCGGATGCAAACCAATTGGACGACCGGGAACTACCGTATGTAGTTCACCATCTTTTTCAGAAAGCAGCGGCGATAATTCAGTTTTAAACCAATCTTTTTTCGGGAGATCTCCATCTAAAACCAAAGCAGTTTCAGCGGATTCTTTTGGTAGGAATTGTAAAAACCAATCACGCATTTCGGGACTAGTGTAAATTTGTCCATCGGATTTGGTGTATAAATCCATCATTTGCGGCCAGGTCCCTTTTTCCATGCAAATAAAAGGCCCTTCTTTAAAATTCCAGACGAACGGAATGCCCGTATCAGCCATTAAAATTTCATGCGCAAAAGGAACGGCTTGCCAGTTTAATTGTCCGTAAATAATATCCGGTTTGAGTTCAGCTAAAGTTTGTTGCCAATTTTCGTAAGGAATATCGGTTACATTACCAAAAGGCAGCGGGCCAACATTGTTGTACCAATACGGATCGCGCATCCACAAACCATATAATTTGTGGCCTTGCTCTTCAAAAGCAACAATGCGCTCGGCATTATAAGCCAGCTCGCCAACCAATACTATTTTTAGGCCGGTAAAAGAAGCATCGTCGCGTTTCTGGCGGAAAGGTTCATAATAACTGATCTCATCAATATAATTTCCAACTGTGGTATGGTAGCGCAAAGGCTGTTTTACGTGGTAATATAATTTGTAAGGATTGATACCGCCAACCGGTTCCTGGATAATTTTATAGCGTTGATTTGGATGATCGACCCACTCGCAACTTACTTTTTCGGTTGCTGCAAATGCTCCTTTTACCGCTAATTTATTCCAGAACATCCGGCCTAAATCATCGGTAACTAACTCATCTCGTTCTATCCAACGGTCTTCTGTTTTTTTGTGGAGACATTGTACTAATTGCAACCAGAAACCTTCTAATTTTCCGGTACAAGTTCGGTTGTAATGATGGCGGATTCCGGAAAAAGCAAGAACGTTTTCCTCCTTTTCTTCCAATTTATCCAGCAAAGATTGCAGGTGATTTTTGTAATAAATGTCATCCGCAGGCAAATAAGCAATTAAATGATGTTGCGCTTTTTCTAAAGCTAAATTTAATGCTGCGCCCAAGCCTGTATTTACTTCTTTTTCGAAATAACTGATTTGTGGATGATTTAAATATGGCGTAATTATTTTCTGAAGATCATCGGTAGAACCATCATTAATAATAATAAGTTCCCAATGGGTATGACTTTGTAAGATTAAACTTTCTATCGCCCTGTTTATAAAACTCGCCTGATTATACACAGGCATCAAAACGGAAATACTTCGTTTACGGTCACTTTCACTCATGACCTGCTAAACTATGTTTTTTATTGATTTGTTTGTATTAGCAATAGAGAAAAAGTATGATAAAAACAGTATTGACAATAATCAGCGGACTGCTTTTTTAGCTGCCATCGAATCGCTTATTTTACAACCTAAACCCGCTACAAAAGCATAACTATACATAGCTACAGCCTTAATAGTGCTTTCCTGTTTTTTGAAATTCCATACATCTTTTAAAAATTCAGGATAATTTTTACTGTTTAACTGATCAAAAGCAACAGAAATAGTTGGCGTTAACGAATGCGCCGTATGCCACAAACCGAAAGGAATAAACAAAGTTTCGCCGGCATGAACGGTAAAAGTTATAGGTGTTGCTTTTTTAAACTCCGGGAATTTCTCGTAATCCGGCTCAAAAATATTGAGATTAGATTTCCAGGGGTTTTCGGGATCCGGATACAGGTATTTATCCTGTCCGCGTGGAAAAACGGTAAATTGTTTATCGCCAAATAATTGGGTAATCCAGGCATTTAAATGATAGAAATCCAAATGCAAATAGGGAAATTTTCCTCCGGGGCCTCCAATAAAAAGCTCGATTGCATTTCCCCAATGGCCAAGTTTAAATAACTTATTATCGAACCAGTTTGGGTTGGCATAGTTCATTCCAATTGGACTAATTAGCGGTAGCAACTCTGGCAATTGCTCACCAATATCATATTTACAAGGATAAGGCGCAGGGTTTTCGGCGGTGCTGTTTTCTACCAAATCCATAATTTCCTGCATATTATACTCGTTGCCTTTTACAATCGTTTTACGGTCGCCGTAGTTTTTTCGGAACCAATCCGGATTAAATAATCCGTTTGCTTTCCAGATACTGGAAGCATTTTTAAAAACCAAAGGTATGCCCGGAAGATAATGTTCTTCCATAAACTCCTGATAAGAAACTGCTCCTTTTTTTTGAATTTCCATTGTTCTAACCTGTTTAAAGGTTAGCTGTTTACGTAAAAAACGGGCTTAGGTTTTGGGTGAGGATATTTTGGTGATGCTTCTTTTATCGCCCAAAAATTCTGGTTATGGCAACAATTTTAGGTTGATAAAAGAAGCATGAATATTTTTATTGACATCTTTTTTCTTTTTTTACACTTCATAAAAAATGCCTCTAAGATTTCGCTTAAAGGCATTTCAATCAGGATAGATAACTTTATTTTGTTATCAATCCACGGTTAATTAACATTGGGCGGATATCTGGATCATGGCCTCGAAAATCCCGGAACATCTTACCCAAATCTTCTGTATTCCCTCGCGATAAAATCATATCCCGAAAACGCTGGCCGTTCTCCCGCGTTAAACCACCGTGTTCTTCAAACCAGGAATAAGCATCATTATCTAACATGGAAGTCCACATATAAGCATAATAACCTGCTGCATAACCGCTTCCCCAAATATGCGAATAGTAAGTAGAGCGGTAGCGCGGCGGTATTTGCGGTAAATCTACGCCGGTTTTGTGCAAGGCATCTGCTTCAAATTTATCTACATCGGGTATTTGTGTACCTGCCGGAATGGTATGCCACGCTAAATCCAGATAATCGGCTGCTAATAATTCTGCTGTACCATAGCCCTGGTTAAAAGTAGCTGCTTTCTTTATTTTATCTACCAGTTCCTGTGGCATAGGCTCTCCGGTTTTGTAATGGACAGCATAATGTTTTAACACTTTCGGGTCTAATGCCCAATGTTCGTTAAATTGCGAAGGAAATTCTACAAAATCACGTGCCGTGCTGGTACCCGAAAGGCTTGGATACTGCTGACTGGCGAACATGCCATGAAGCGCATGGCCAAACTCGTGGAACATTGTTCTTACCTCTTCAAAATTAAGCAAGGCTGGCTGGCCGGGAGCAGGCTTGGTTAAATTGGCAACATTATAAATAACAGGTTTAGTGCCCAGTAATTTAGACTGGCCTACCATATTGCTCATCCAGGCGCCGCCACGTTTATTATCTCTTTTGAAGTAATCACAATAAAATAAACCGATCTGGCTGCCATCTTTATCAAAAACATCAAAAACACGAACATCAGGCTGCCAAACCGGCAAATCTTTTCGTTCTTTAAAAGTTAAACCATAAAGCTGATTAGCTGCATAAAAAACGCCATTGCGAAGCACATGATCTATTTCGAGATAAGGTTTCACCTGGTTCTGGTCTAAGTCGAACTTTGCCTTTCGTACCTGCTCGGCGTAATAGTTCCAGTCCCAAGGCTGCAACTGGAAACCACCATGCTGCTGATCTATTACCGCCTGAATATCTGCCGCTTCCTTTTTAGCGCCAACTATAGTTGGCGGTGCAACCTGACTTAAAAATTGCTCTACCGCTTGTGGTGTTTTAGCCATCTGGTTTTGCAGTTTCCATGCAGCATAATTAGGGAAGCCTAATAGTTTAGCTTTTTGTGCCCGGATTTGTGCAATGCGTACAATAGTTGCGCGTGTATCATTAGCATCGCCTTTTTCGGTCCGTGTCCAGGAAGCTTCAAAAAGTTTCTGACGGGTTGCACGGTTTGAAAGAGATTGCAGTTCGGGCTGCTGGGTAGTGTTTTGCAAAGAAATAAGCCATTTACCGGGCATACCGGCAGCTTTAGCATTTTGGGCAGCCGCTTCTATCGCGCCTGCCGATAGGCCTGCCAGTTCGGCTTTATCATTTACAACCAATGCGCCTGCTTTGGTTCCCGCCAGTAGCTGTGTACCAAATTTAGCCCTTAAAGAAGCTTCTTCCTGGTTTAGTTTTTTTAGTGTTTCTTTATCTGTTTCGGGCAACTGCGCACCGGCCATTACAAAATTCTGGTAGTAAAATTCCACCAAACGCAAGGACTCTGCATCCAGTTTAAGCTGATTACGTTTCTGGTAAAGACTTTCTACCCGTTTAAAAAGTTTTGTGTTGAGGTAAATGGCATCGTTATTGGCCGCAAGCTTTGGCGCTTCCTCCTCTTCAACCTTTTGCAGTTCGGGATTGGTATTTGCCCCCGTAAGCACACTAAATACGGCATCTGTCCTTTTTAATAAGCGGCCGCTTTTTTCCATCGAAACAAATGTGTTTTCAAAAGTAGGCGCAGCAGGGTTATTGGCTATTTTTTGTATTTCTGCCAGTTGTTGTTTCATGCCTTCTTCCATGGCCGGTTTAAAATCGCTGTTTTTGATCTTATCAAAAGCAGGAGCTTGAAAAGCCAACGTACTGGCTGCAAAAAAAGGATTGGAAGCCGGCAGTCCAGCAGTGCCCTGAGCAACTGCAACGCCATTTCCCATCCCCGAAAGGGCTAAAATGCCAAGCAAAGTAAAACAGGCTGATTTGTTCATTTTTAGGTAATTCTTATCTGTTTTCAATATTTAATAAAGTAATACAATTCTGCTTCAAATATTGAAATTTAATAAAGGCAAGTTTAAATTTATTTCGATAATCTTTTTCATGCTTCTTTTATCACACAAAAATCATCAAGGTTTTCATGCTTTTTGTATCAGCAGAAAGCAAAAAACAGTGCATAAAAGAAGCATAATCAACAATCAGTTTGTTTTGATATAAGTGCTCTCAAAAATCTTATCTGCATTGTTTGTTTCAAAGCCGTCCCTCCTGTGTTTTGATGTTATTTGATGAGGCAACAAATGTTTAAACTCTGGCAAAACCAGCCTTTCTGCAAATTCTACATAACTTCCTGCAATACTCAGCGTTTCACTGCCCGCAAAAGATGCTTCCTGCATTTCGGCCATTGTACTGCTTTGCAGTAGCAGGCCATCTTCGCTCACCTTAATCTTTCCGCCGGATGTGTTTAATTGAATGCCTAACCCTTCTACAAAATCATCAAATTTAGCAAGAGTGTTATAGCCTTCTTTTAAAGCATGAACACTGATGGTGTAGTGGTTAAGGTAATAGCGGTTATAAATTACCCATGCTGCATATTCACTTTCTTCCAAAAGCGCTAAATAATCTTGCCTGGTTGGCAGTTGCCAGAGTGATTGGTGGAAAAATTCGCCAATCTGCTGTCCGTTATTTAAATCCAGCTGAGCAACAGGATCAGATTTTATAAGTTCTGTATAACGATGGATTATTTGTTGGGCTTTTTCTGAAAGTTTATCTACCACAAGCTCACTCATAAATATCCGCGGATATTCTTCCGACGGAGGCGCATACCAATAAGCATTCAGCTTTTTCCCTTCAAAATAATAATAGTCTTTTTTTTTGATACCCGTGATGCAAAAAAATCTTCTCAAAAGATTGGATGCCTAAATTAGGGGCACCAAGCGTACGGAAAGCAATATGATCATTAACAATTTCCTGCTGAGCGCCAACTACTCCCCGTTCAATTAATGCATCTGTGATCTTTTTTACTGCAGGAACTTTTGCCTGGTAACGATCAAACAACGTATTTAAAAAGGTATCTAAAGGTGTATGATAGTTAAATTTCATAAAATTAAAGATCGATATTTATAGCGCTTTATCAACGAAGGTAACTGCAATAAATGTGGTAAATAGCAGTAGTTTTGCATCAGTTTTAGAAAACAACCTAAAAAAACAGGTATAAAAGAAGCATTAATTTTAGTATAAATTTAAAATCCCCCTTATCCATTCCATTCTTTTAATTTTTAAGTTAAACTGTAAGCCAATATTTCCGTAAAAAAGCGTATTATAATTTTCATTACTTAACCTGTGTTTAAACTTATGGAACAAACCGCTGGCATCAATCTTATTCCAGGTAACGATGCTGAACGTGTGGAGGCACTAAACCGGTACCGTATTTTTAACACCTCGTCTGAACAGGCATTTAACAACATAGCAGAACTTGCAAAAACTATATTCAAATCTCCCATTGCCCATGTTTCTTTTTTAAATGCAGAACAAGAGTTTATTAAAGCTAGCATAGGTTTAAGTAATCTGGTTTTGGTTGACAGAAAAGACAGTATTTGTGCACTGGCCATTCTTGATTCCGGAACAACGGTATTTGAAGATACCCTGGAAGAACCTTTACTGGCTACAAACCCTTTTGTACATGGGCCGGAAAATATGCGTTTTTATGCCGGATCGCCCTTGATAACACCTGATGGTTTTATAATAGGGACTATGTGCATTGTGGATACCACCCCGCGTACTTTTTCGGCATACGAAAAGGAAGTATTGCAAGGACTGGCAAAAGTAGCGATGGAACAAACCGAATTACGCCTGGCTACGATCCGCGAAACAGAAAAGCAAAAAGCCATTAACGAAAAACTTGCTGCCAGCGAACAACGTTTACAAGGCATACTCGATACCATGGCAGAAGGGGTAGGTATTATTGATACTGATGGCCAGCTAACTTATGCCAATCCGATGGCGCAAAAAATTCTAGGGCTTAAAGAAAGTGCGATTAAAGAACGCACTTTTGACGATTCTAAATGGCAAAACCTGAGGATAGATGGCTCGCCATTACCGGAGGCCGATCATCCGATGGCTGTAATGCTAAATACTGGTTTAGCTGTGTATGATTGTGAAATTGCTGTACAGCCGCCTGATAAAGAACGTTTCTATATCTCCATTAATGCGGCCCCTATTATTGATTCTGATGGTAAAATTACAGGAGGTATCGGCACGTTTATGGACGTAACCAACAGGAGAAAACTTTTGCAGCAGAAAGAGGAATTTATCAGCATTGCCAGCCATGAGCTTAAAACGCCGGTTACCAGCCTTAAAGCCTCTATGCAGATTTTAAACCGGATGAAGAATAACCCTTCGCCGGTTATGCTTTCTAAACTAATTGACCAATCTAACAGAAGCCTGTATAAATTAAGCAGCCTGATTAATGATTTACTAAACACTAACCGCATTTCCCAGGGACAGTTACAGCTTAGGAAGACTAATTTTACCATTGCAAATATGATTAATGATTGCTGCCACCACATTCGTACTACAGGAACACACGCAATTACTTTGAAAGGAGATATTGCCCTGCAAATATGTGCAGATGAACATCAGATTGATCAGGTAGTAGTAAACATAGTTAACAATGCAGTAAAATATGCACCCGATTCTAAGGAGATTTGTATCAATATTGAGAAGTTAGAAAAATTTGCAAAAATTTCGGTTAAGGATAGCGGGCCAGGCATACCTAATGATAAGTTACCGCATTTATTCGACCGTTACTATCGTGCTGATTATAGCGGCATTCAGTTTTCGGGCCTTGGACTTGGGCTGTATATATGCGCCGAGATCATCAAAAAACATGGTACAGAAATTGGTGTGGAGAGCAAGCCGGGAAAAGGCAGTACCTTTTGGTTTACGCTGCCATTATCCTGAAAATTAAGGTTATGGCCCTTTTGCTGCACCTGTTAATAAAAATGGCTAACGTTTAATAAAAATTACAAAAGAGTTGGGGAGATTTAAATACCGGGCATGCGTTCATGCTTTAATTATCTCTAATAAGTTATTTTTTTACTTTTGCAGCCGGTGACCCCTCCAAATAAAAGGCCTCAGGCAAGCCAGAAAACGCCAATTAAAAGAAAAGCTGCTGTAAAGAAAAAAGCACCTGTCAAAAAGAAAGGAAACAAAAAACAGGTATCTGCTTTTCCATGGAAAATTGTTCTTGCCGGAATACTGCTTGTACTGCTTTCGCCTTTTTATTACGGCTATATCGTTAAAACCTTTACTGCTGCCTGGCGGTGGATAAGGGACATCGGAGAGAACCCTAATTACCGTACTTACCGAAGTTTTGACATCCGTATCCCCAAAAAATACAGCATCCATGGCATTGATGTTTCTTATGCCCAGGGCAAGATCGACTGGTACCAGGTAAAGGCTATGCAGGAAGACAGCGTACACATCAGTTTCGTATTTATTAAGGCCACTGAAGGTTTGCTAACGGTTGACCCTTATTTTAAACGCAACTGGCGGGAAGCACCAAAAGTTGGACTGGTATGCGGCGCTTACCATTTTTTCAGGCCGCAAAAAAATGGTACCTGGCAGGCGCGTTTCTTTTTACAGAATGTTGATCTGGAAAAAGGCGATTTACCAATGGTTGTTGATATTGAAGAATTGGATGGCGTACCTCCTGACCAGATGCGGAAAGAATTAAAAAAATTTCTGGATTACCTGGAAAAGAAAACCCATGCAAAACCCATTATTTATTCCGGATTGAGCTTTTATCAGGATTATTTATCGGGCTATTTTGACAGCTACCCTTTTTGGATTGCCCATTATTACCAAGATCATTTAAAAATCAATCCTGCAACTAACTGGTGGTTTTGGCAGCATTCAGACAAAGCCAAAGTAAATGGCATTAACCATGTTGTTGATTTTAATGCTTTTAAAGGTGATGACCAAGACTTTCAAAGATTACTTGTCCCCTAATTAAAAAGCGATAAAATTTGTTAATTGCTACAGCTTATTTCCATGCTTCTTTTACCGGCATAAAATTAACAGCACAGATTTTTATCTGATAAAAACAGCATCGCCATTTTTAACATCTAATGCTGATACTTCTTTTATGCCTATAATTTATGATAGCTCATGCTCAGCCAAAAACAATTTTTACCCCATAAAAAAAGCATTTAAAAAACTAACAGCGCCACGATTAAAAAGGAGGTTTAGCAAAAAGCGATTATCCTAAACACCCACGATTAATTAGTGTTGTAACACTATTGCTAACCATTTAGCAATTAAAAAAGGATTAATAGTAAATATATCATCATGGAAAAAACAAATAAACCGGTTTGGTTTATCACCGGCTGCTCTACAGGTTTTGGACGAGAGCTGGCTAAATTAATATTAGGCAGAGGCTGGAATGCAGTAATTACCGCCAGAAATATTGACCAGGTTAAAGACATCGCCGAAGGTTATGAAAATACATCACTCGTATTACCGCTTGATGTAACCGATAAAACCCAGGTATCATCCGCGGTAACCAAAGCAGAAGAAGTTTTTGGCAAGATTGACGTTCTGGTAAACAATGCAGGCTACGGTTACTTCAGCAGTGTAGAAGAAGGCGAAGAAGAAAAGATCAGGAACCAGTTTGAAGTCAACTTTTTTGGTCTGGTAAACATGACGCAAGCTGTATTGCCAGGCATGCGCGAAAAACGGTCCGGGCATATTGTTAATTTCTCTTCTATCGGTGGGTTGAGGGCTTTTACAGCAACAGGTTATTATCACGCTACTAAATTTGCTGTAGAAGGTTTATCAGAATCTTTGGCACAGGAAGTAGCGCCATTGGGAATAAAAATATTAATTGTTGAACCAGGGCCTTTCCGTACAGACTGGGCAGGGCGGTCAACAAGCAGGACCCCGGTAAAAATAGCCGATTACAAAGACACTGTAGATGCACGGATGCAAGCCAGCCAGAAAGGAAGCGGCAAGCAGCAGGGAGACCCGGTTAGAGGATGCGAGGCTATTATTAAAGCGGTGGAATCTGATAAACACCAACTTCGGTTATTATTAGGCGAGCCTGCTTTTAAAATGGCATTGGAGAAAACAGAGATGCTTAAAGAAAATTTTGAAGCCTGGAAAGAGCTTACACTTAGTGCAGATTTCCCTGAACCTGAAAGGTAAATTAGAAGCTTAGTTTGGGTATTAAAAAACCTGAAGTTTGATAAAAACTTCAGGTTTTTGTTTTAAAAAGAGCACTGTTGTAGAAACTAATTTATTAAAATAACCAGCTTACATTTTTACATAATTGAGCATAGCTGTATTAGAAGTAGCTGCTGTTTCTGTATCGGTTGGTGCATAATAAGCAGAGAAAGTGATAATATCCTTTTGTTTAAGCAACTGGTTTAACGCCATACTTGCATCGTCTGAAGAATTATAAATTTTTTGATAGATAAAAGAACGCGTGATCCTTTTCTTCACAAACATTTTGCCGGCAATTAAAGTATCCTTGCTGCTGTTTACTACCATATTATTCAAGTTATCATCTACCCAATTGGTAGCGTTAACACCGTATTTAGTTAGAGATTGGTAATCAAAATTGGCTAAAGTTGTTCCGGTAAAATCCTCTTTTAAATGTACTGCACACTTTTGTGCTAACCTATTAGAATCCAGCACCAGCGTTAAGTCTTCCGTATAAACAATGTTTAATTTGTTAGAACTAACCGTAAGCTTAACAAGCTGAGGGTTTGTTTTGATATTCAGGGCAGTAAAGTTTCCGGTAACAGGAAGAGAAGTTGGACCGGCTTCGTTCCCGGATTTTTTACAACTTACCAATGCTAATGCCGATAAACAAAATAGTAATAGTTTTTTCAAGGGGCGATTTCTATTATTAAAACTTAGACTTTTATTGGTTCCGGTAACAATCAGCCAATAAAAATGCCAGTAAAAAAAGCATTTGCGATATAGAATTGAAATGCTACTTCTGTCCGTTTTCCGGGATTGAACAAATGGATCGTAAAAAAGAATAATTATTTCCCGAAAGAAAACAAATGTTCTTTTATTGTCCTTCCGCAGCTTTCAACTTTCCCGGTTAAAAACTTACTTTCGATAAAAGTAACCGCTCTACTGTATCCCAAAAAAAAGAAAAAGCAAAACAAAGGCTTAAAGAAAAAGCCTTTACACCTTATAGTTGTAGGCTCATCAGGAAAAAAAGCACTAAGAATAGGGCAAAGTTTAATAATTAAAAAACGGGTCGCTTAACCTGCCGGAAACTCATCCATCGGCACAAACACTTCTTTTACCGATACATTTAATCAGGCACATTTCTTTAGGATTATTTTTGAACCAGCATATATCAAATTTATAAACTCAAAGAAGATATAATAATGGAAAGAAAGAATTTTTTAAGAAGCCTGATTATTGGCACTGTATCTACTTCTGTTCTCGTTGATAGTTGTAAGAAAGATACTGATGCCATAACAGCTACCGGCAGCAGCACAACAACTTCGTCATCAACAACAGCCTCGTCATCTTCCAGCTCATCGGGTAGCAGCACTTGCAGTGTAATTGAAACAGAAACCGAAGGCCCTTTTCCATCCAAAACACCTGCTTCTTATGTTAGGAGTGATATTACGGATGGCAGAACAGGTTATAAATTAACGGCTAAATTTACAATCAACAACAGCAATAACAGTTGTAACCCACTTTCAGGTGCTTTGGTAGATATTTGGCATTGTGATGCAGAAGGTAATTATTCTGAATACGGCGGCACCAGTATGCAATCTACCAATTACACTTCTGTACATTTTTTGCGGGGCAGGCAAACCACAGATGCTAATGGTTTGGTTACGTTTACCTCTATCTTTCCCGGTTGGTACCAAAGTCGTGCTACGCATATCCATGTCCATATTTACAATGCTGCCGGCACTTCGTTAAAAGTAACACAGGTTTGTTTTCCGGAAGGAACAGGAAGCGCCTTATTAGCTGTTAATGGTTATAAAAAGGGCATGACGGGTTATACTTATAACGCGCAGGACAGTGTATTTAGCGATGACAGCGCAGGCTTGGAACTGGCAACCGTTACCGGAAATACTACTGACGGATTTGTATTATCCATTACCATGAGCATACCTGCTTAAACCTTAAATTCTACCTTGTTAATCCTACTTCTGCCAAAGACGCTAAAGGCTCTCCTATAGGGGGTATCTTTTTAAATAATGACCGCACGTATCATAACACTTCAGTACAGAAAAATTATTGATGTAAACGCAATAAAACAATGGGACAAACTGGTATTTGAAGATTCTTTTGTAGAATTTAAAATGCAGGCCCAAAACTTTAATCGGGGAACACCATTCAGTTCTTATGCAGAATTAATTAGAAATATTCCACATGCAGAACGGCTGACAGGCTTAGTTACACCATCTATTACTGGTTACGTGCAGCAATTGGATTCTATTGTTCCTGATATTTTAAACAACATCGGAAGAAGGTTTCTGAAGTTTAATCAATTTAAGTTTGAATTGATTAATTCTGATATGAATGATAAAAGCAAACACCAGGTAGGCATTAATTTTTATTCTAACCTTATCTGGCATGAAACAGTAGGAAATTATTTGCTGGTATCCAACTATCATCATGGGCCGGATGCACAATTGAAGCCACAGGATAACGAACTGCTAACCCACCTTTTCCAGCTACAGCCTTATTTAAATATTTGTGCCATTAAAAACAGTATTTGAAATGGATGCTATTTCTCACGGCCAAATTTACCTGGCAGACCAGCGCGGCGTTTTAGAAACCAGTGCTTTTAGAAGGTACAGCACTTTTAATTATGCTGGTTACTTTGAAGAGCATCGCAAAGCTTTTGATAAATTAGAGGTTTTAAACGATCAGATACTGGCTGCAAATCGTTCAGTAAACATTAGCTTTAAACAATCTGAATATATTATTATCATTCCGATAACGGGAGAAGTAATTTATAAAGGTCAAAACAGCAATGCTGTAACTGTTGATGCCGGACAAATTTTTATAAAGTACCAATCGACAGGAAGTGCTGCTGAGCTTATAAATCCTTTTGAAGGCGACTGGATTAATTTTTTGCATTTGCAATTAAAGGCAGATACAAAAACTGATATTCTTTTTAGCAAAATGTTCGGGTTTGATCTCGATGCTACCTCTAACAAACTTATTAAAGTAGTTACTGAGGAAGATGTAGTTAGTTCAGCCGCTCCTTTTTCTATTTATATCGGCCGTTTTGAAGGCAGAAAAGATGCGCTTTTAAAGCTTAAAAATAAATCTTCTCAACTTTTTGCTTTTGTAATTCATGGTGCTTTTGAATTACAGGGACGTTTAATGCATGAGCGGGACGGATTAGCTCTTTGGGAACTGGAGGAAGCAGACCTGGAAGCGTTAAGTAATCAGGCAATTATATTAATAATAGAAATGGCAGGCGAAAATATAGCTGCCTGATTTTGAAAAATATGTAGTTACTTTTTTTTAATCAAGTTACGGATACTATCAATATAAGTATCACTTACAGGAAGCTCGGCAGTAGTAAGCTGCACTTTCCGGTTTTGTATCGACCTGATCTTGTTTACTGCTACAATAAAACTTCTGTGGATACGCTTAAAATCTTCCGCAGGTAATTTTTCCAATACTTTTTTTAACGACATTAATGTTAGCACAGGCTTTTCTGCCTTCGTATGGATTTTGATATAATCTTCCATACTTTCAATATACTCAATATCATTCAGGTTGATTTTAATCATCCGGTACTCCGAATACACGTACAAACTTTCTGCCTGCGATTGGTCGCGAATGCCGTGCTTGTACCTGTAATAATCCAAAGCCTTGTCTATTGCTTTGCTAAACCGTTTCATATCAATCGGTTTTAGCAAATAATCAAGTGCTTCAAGTTCAAAACCTTCGAAAGCAAAATTTTTATAAGCAGTGGTAAAAATAACCATCGGTTTGTTTTGCAGTGAGCGAACCAGTTCGATACCAGTAATATCAGGCATATTGATATCAATAAAAAGGAGGTCGATGGTATGGTTCCTTAAAAACTCTGCCCCTGCTATGGCATCTTCAAAAGTTTGCACCAATTGCAACAACGGAAATTTGCCGATATAACTACTAATTAATTGCAAAGCCAGCGGCTCGTCATCAATTGCAATACATTTTATCATCATTGATAAAGCCACTTAGGTTACTGATGCTTCTTTTAGCACACTAATTTAGGTGCCGAATTATACCGGTACCAAAAGTATATAAATCTGATGATTTTTAGGTGGTAAAAGAAGCATGTAATGTGGCAGGATAATTTTCAATAAAACCTAAGCATGCAAAGCCAGGTTTACTGTATAAAGTCCATTTTCATGGCTGATATTTAAGGAATATTTACCCGGATAAAGATGTTCAAGCCGTTGCCTGGTATTGGTAATGCCTATTCCCTTCCGGCCTGCATCCAGTTTGGTATTAAATACCGGGTTCTGGCAAAACAGGGCTATTGTTTTTTCTTCAATCGCAATCCTGATTTTTAAGATACTGTTTTCCTGTTTGCTGATGCCGTATTTAAAAATATTTTCAATAAAAGTCATAAATATAAGTGGCGGGATAATTTTATTTACCGGGTTTCCGGTGATCGTAAAATCTACCTGCGTTTTGCTGCCAATACGCAACTGTTGCAGCCCGATATAATCTTCAATACACTCCAGCTCATTTTGCAGCGGTACAAAATCTTCACTCACCTCATCTGTTACATAACGCATAATGTTGGATAGTTTCATGATACTTTCAGCAGTATGTTCGTTTCCGGTAACAGCAAGCGTGTAAATATTATTAAGCGTATTAAACAAAAAATGCGGATTGATCTGTGCTTTTAAAAACGATAATTCTGCATTTGCCCTGCCGGCTTCGGCTATTGTTGCCCGCTGTTCTGTTAAGCCCCATTGCTGCGTAATTTCAACGGCCGTACTTAAAGCAATGATCATTACGAAGATAAAAAGACTGGTCGTATCCACATAACGGAAGTGTTCCCTGCCAGGCTTCTGCCCTCCTGGTGGGCCATGATGTTCGGGCCGTTCGCCAAATTGTTTATCTGGGGGCGGTATAGGATGATCAAAACCTTTTCCGGGAGGCGGCCCTTCCATTCTTCTGTCATTGCCATAGCTTCCGTTTTCGCCAGGCCGCATATCCCCTGTATTCCTTTCGGAAGGAAAAGGCATATTAGATAAAAGCCTGTCGAAAGGCTGCAGCAAATAAATTGCAGCAAATAAAATAAGGATGATTGTAAAGTAGGGGAAGTATTTTTTCCGGAGAAAGAAAGCCGGTATTAAATACAGGCTGTTCAGGTAAAAAATAAGGATATAGCAAATGCAGAATTCCCAGTAATGGTGGTTTAACAGAAGCGAAAAAATGTTACCGTTACTGCTTCCCCGATTAAAAAAAACAAGCGGAAAGCAAAGGAACAGCATCCAGCCTGCAAGATGAATGATGAGGCTTGTTAACTTAATTTTTTGTTTGTATAGTAATTGCATAGGCCCCTTTTTTACTACCGATTGGCAGTATAATTAAATTTTGGTAGAAGAGCTTTTTTTTAAAATCGATAAATTAAGAAGCCATTAAATAAGCCATTTTTGAAGCTAAAACCTGAATATCTAACGGTTTAATAAAAAGGGCATCGCATTTATAAAAATCTTCATTTGCTTTTTTGGTTTTATAAGCCGTAACAATAATAATCGGAACGGTATGCAGTTCGGCATCCTGTTTCAGGTCCTGGCAAATTACGGCACAATCGCCATCGAGCAGCAAATAATCCAGGATGATAAGGTCTGGCCTGAAAACTTTAGCTTTATCATAAACCGCATTCGGATCATAAATGGTTTGCAAATCAAAATCGCCATAACAGCTTATTTCGTCAACTACAGATTGTATCCGGCTATCCTTGTCCAAAACCAATATCCGCTTTTGTGAGGCCAATAATTCCATAAGTAAAATCTAAAATGCTGATGATGCCTACAAACTTCTTACACTTTCCCTGATAGCCGAAACATGTATCGGTAAATAAAAGAAATGTATCGGTTAAACAGAATCAACCTAAAGAAATGAAAACTGGCCGATGCTGTTTTTATGGCATAAAAATTAACAGGCTGATTTTTTTGGTGATTAATTTTACTAAAAAAATCGGACTAATACAGTTAGTTTTTAAATTATGTTTAAAAACTTTTAATAAAAAGAAAAACTATCAGTATTATTCAGTACCTTGCAGACTTATTAAATATATAATGCAACAAGGAACAGTAAAATTTTTTAATGAAACAAAAGGTTTCGGATTTATTACACCTAATGATGGTGGAAGCGAAATTTTTGTTCATTCTTCAGGTCTGATTGACAATATCCGCGAAAGCGATTCTGTAAATTTTGACGTTGAGCAAGGCCGTAAAGGCCCTAACGCGGTAAATGTAAAAGTAGGTTAATATTATACTATAATCATCATTTATAAAGCATTCTCCTTTTTAGGAGGATGCTTTTTTTATAACCGATTTTTTTTATAATTTTATAACAAACGAACAGCACATTGCGAAGCCTTCGCAATAATTAAAATAAAACAATGGGTAGATCAACAGAAACTTTCAGTAAAAAAGAAAAAGAAAAGAAAAGATTAAAAAAACAACTGGATAAAAAAGAAAAGACAGAAGATCGTAAAGCTAATTCTGATAAAGGAAAAAGCCTGGACGAAATGATGGCTTATGTGGATGAAAACGGAAATATTACTTCCACACCTCCGGATCCAACTAAAAAAAGGAAAAACCTTGTAGAAAACATACAAATTGGTGTGCCGAAACAAGAAGCTGCATTGCCGGCAGATTTGATCAGGAACGGAACGATTACGTTTTTTAATGAATCAAAAGGATATGGGTTTATTAAAGATTTGCAAACGCAGGACAGTGTTTTTGTCCACATCAATGGTTTGGTTGACCCGGTAAAAGAAGGTGATAAAGTAACTTTTGAAACCGAACAGGGACAAAAAGGCCCAAATGCCATTAAAGTTAAAAAAGCTGTAAAGTAAAGTTGAGTGCTTTTGTACCTGCTATTTTTACAGGCATAAAAACAGTAGCTGGTTTACAAAATAGCGCAATCCATATAACAGACAGGTTTTCCTTTAGATATCCGTTAAAAACAAAAAAGCTGCCCAAATGGCAGCTTTTTTAAAGCTATTACCAACACTTATTTTATATCGATTTGCCGGCTCACGGTTTTGGCTTCTTCCTTTTTAGCCAGATCAATTTTCAGCACGCCATCTTCGTAAGCAGCTTCAATACGATTATGGTCGGCCAGTTCTGGTAAAGTGAACGAACGCACAAATGAACTGTAACTGTACTCGCGTTTGTTATATTTCCGGTTATTTTCGGTGTTTTCTTTTTGTTGCTCAACAGAAATATTCAGCACGTTATCATCAACATTAATCTTAAAATCCTGTTTTTTTAAACCAGGGGCAGCAAGTTCGATATGATAATTTTCAGCAGATTCGCTGATGTTAACAGCAGGTACGCGGGTTACCATGCGGTCAGAAAAAAAGGTGTCGTTTAAAATAGATTCGAAAACATCATTAAAGCCTGGCAATAATGAATTGTTTCTTTTGTCGTTGTTAAATTTAACCAATGCCATGGTTTATTCTCCTTTAATTGTTTTAAAAAATAAATGGATACATTAATTAATTAAACTTTGGATTGCTATCCGTATAAGCTTAAACAAGCCGAATGCCAAAACAGATAAAGCAGCAGCAGGTATAAGAACTGATGAAAAACAGACAGTATGAATGAAATTTTTTCAGTTTTGAAATGTCAAATTTTCATTTTAACAACCCGTACCAGCTTCTTTAAAACAACAAATGGAGTGCTTGGCGAGATGATACTGTAAAAACTGTTGATGCTTCTTTTATCACCTAAAAATTTGCATCGGCCTCTGTTCAATCAAATCCAAACAATACAATTAAAATTTTTAGGTGATAAAAGAAGCATGAAAAGCAGGCTGAATAAACCTGAACAAGTTTTTAGCTTGATGGCCGGCCTTAAAAATTTGGATTACTTTTACAGTGAAATTTGTTTTTAATGCCAGCGAAGCCAAAACTAATTGTAGAACTAAAAGATAAGCTGCATCCGCGGAACAGGCATAAATACCGCTACAATTTTCCGGAACTGATAACAAGCTTTCCAGACTTAGCTGCGTTTGTTTCCCTTAACCCGTTTCAGGATTTGTCCATCGATTTTAAAAATCCGCAAGCTGTAAAAATGTTAAACAAAGCTTTGCTGAAGCATTTTTACAACATTGCATTTTGGGATATTCCAGAAGGTTATTTATGCCCGCCTGTTCCCGGGCGTGCAGATTATATTCATTACCTCGCCGATTTATTGGCTTCGTCAAACAAAGAAATTATTCCTCGCGGAAAATCTGTAAAAGTGCTGGATGTTGGTGTAGGCGCAAATTGTATTTATCCTTTGATCGGGCACCAGGAATACGGCTGGAACTTTACCGGATCTGATATTGATCCTGTTGCCATCAGTTCTGCAAAAAACATGGTACAAGCTAATTCTTTAACAAAAGCCATCAGCATCAGGAAGCAAAATTCGACAAAGCATGTTTTTACAGGTATAATCCTTCCCAAAGAAACCTTCGATCTGACTATGTGCAACCCGCCTTTTCACGCTTCTTTAACGGAAGCAACTGCAGGGACAGTGCGGAAATGGAAAAATCTGGGCAAAGCCGAACAAGGCATCGTAACGCTAAATTTTGGCGGCAGAAACACAGAACTTTGGTGCGAAGGCGGAGAGGAACGTTTTGTGCGTCAGATGATTGAAGAAAGTGCAGCTTTTGCCAAATCCTGCTTTTGGTTTACTTCGCTCATCTCTAAAAAAGAAACGCTGCCGGGATGTTACCGTGCGTTGGAAAAATTTAAAGCAGGAGAAGTCAGGACCATAAACATGGCGCAGGGACAAAAAACCAGCCGTATTTTAGCATGGACATTTTTGGATCAGGCTGAACAACAGGAATGGCAATCGAAACACCGGAAATAAGGTTATGTTAGATGAAGACTAAAAGCGGTTATGAATTTCTGTCATCACCCGAACCATTTCTCCGCGAATTTCTGCCGTTGGGCGCGTGTAATTGTTGTTCATGTAAGAAAACAGCAGTCTTTTGCCTTTTCTGGTAATTAAATAACCGCTCTGGTTATGATTATTGGATAAAGAACCTGTTTTCCCCCAAACAAAAGGAATACCGTTATCGGTTTTGTAAGCATTTTTAAGCGTACCGGAAACACCTCCGGCAGGCAATAAACTATGTAGTTTTTGTTCGTTTCCTACTTTGTTTTCTATTTTTTGCAGGATAGCAATCATTGTTCTGGGCGTAAAAAGATTCTGGCGGGAAAGCCCGGAACCGTCTGCCCATTGCGGCCCGTCCGGCAAATCGCTCAAAAAATTTTTCTTGCTGTAAGCGATAACAGCCTGCGTACTTAAAACCCCTCCGGGTAAAGTAGATGAACAAACCAGCAACAGTTGCTCGGCAATAAAATTATCGCTTGGCCAAAGCATTTGCTTGTAAACAGAATCGGCAGCAATACTGTAAATTATTTTTGCTGATCCTGGCATATCCATCTTAATTAATCCAATTGGTTTTTTTAAAGTATCCTGCAATAATGCAAGTGTTAATTCCGGACTGGTTTTCCATGGGATTTCCTGTTTAAAGTTTGTAGGGACCGGACCGGCAGGATACACAAACTTGTTTTCAAAAATGCTTCTTTTAACCATAAATTTTTGTGGTATAAAAGAAGTATCCTGTTGCAAATATTTTTTTAAATAACTTGGTTTAACTTGCAATTTCCCTTGTGCATCTGCACTAATTATGGCAACATTATCTTCTATCGGCATTGCTGTTATTTCTGCCTGATAGTAATCATTGTAATCGCCGTAAGGCCAACCTTCACCATAAAAATCTCCGGTAAAATTGGAAGCCGAATAAAACAATTGTTTAGAAGTATTTTTTAACAATTCAAATACTTTGGTTAATTTTAAATTGGAATGCAGGAAAGAAGGATCGCCGGTTCCCCAAAAAATCAAAGAATCGCCTTTTGTTATATAACGCAAACCTGGAACAGAATCGCCCAACATTTGCAAAGCTGTATAAAAAGTAAAAAGTTTGGTATTGGATGCAGGTGTAAAGTATTTATCCGCATTTTCCTCATAAATCATTTTCTTTTTTTCCTGATCGTACAAAGCAAAACCTGTAAAATGATCTTTGTTGATGGTTGAGTTTTTGAATATCCTGCTGATTTTGTGTTTGGTAATTTGATGAGAACAGCTTGAAAGCATGCAAATAATTAGGGCATAAAAGAAGCATAAATTTATTCTTTTGAAACTTTTGTTTAAAAACGTTTTTTTGAAAAGCATCACATTTTTTAGATAAACCATTATCCAATTAAATAATTACTTGTTCCAACCGATCCAAATATCCTTGATCCACATCTGCACCAATACCAGGAGAATCATCCAATTCCAATTGCATTCCATTATACTTGCAACCTCCAATTACCGGATCAACCAAATGCCCTAACAAACAAGTATCCAAGTCAAAAAAGCTGATGTTTTTAAAAGCCATTGCAAAATGAACATTTGCAGTTAAGGCCAATCGACTTTCCAGCATTCCGCCTTGCATACAATTTATGTTATTTTTTTCTGCAACCTGGTTAATTTTAATGGCTTCGTTTATGCCGCCACTTTTGGCAAATTTAATATTGATGTATTTTGCAGATTTATTTTGAATGATGCGTTCTGCATCGTAATGTGTGTAAACACTTTCATCGGCCATAATTGGAATGGGCGAAAGTTTGCAAAGTTCGGGCAGCAAATTATCGTTGTAAGTCCGCATGGGTTGTTCGCAAAATTGGATGTTGTATTGTGCTAAGTTTTGCAAGGTAAAAACAGCATCATCAAAAGTCCAGCCCTGGTTTGCATCCAAACGTAACTTTATATCTGGCCCAATGGCATTTCTTATTTGTTTGATCCGTTCAATATCCTCTTCCGGCTGCTTGCCTAATTTTACTTTGATGATTTCAAAACCTTGTGCTTTAAATTTTAGGGCAGAACCTGCCATTGCTTCGGGGGCAGCAATCCCGATGGTAATATCAGTTTCAATTTTCCTTTTTTCTCCGCCTAAAAACTTGTATAAAGGTTGGTTTGCATGTTTGGCGGCTAGATCGTACAAAACCATGTCGAATGCGCTTTTTATCGTATAATTTTTAGCGATATATAAATCCAATTCTGCTAATCTTGTTTCAATCTCGGCAGCATCTTTATTTTTCCAGATGGCTGCAAAATCTTTGGCCAGTTCGTAACAAGTTCCCTGACTTTCGCCTACAATCATCGGGAAAGCAGAACATTCGCCAACACCGGTTAAACCAATATCTGTATTTGCGCGGATAAAAATATTCTGGGCAAACTCCATCGTGCCTGTAGCAATGGTAAAAGGTTCTATCGGAATAGAATATTTGTAAATTTCGAATGAGGTAAATTTCACGGTATTGTTCTAAAATGCTTTACAATCCCAAGTGATTAATAGAACTATGGATTTGTAATTAATATTTGGACTGTTCTAAACTTAAAATTAATATTTAAAAGGACATTTTAAAAGTAATAGATTTTCGCTATTAAAACTATGTTTGTTTGTGGTTTTATCAGCGTAGCTAACCAGAACAAAAACATCGGTACAGGTTTTTGGGTTACAGGTAAGCGTTTAAACTTAAATAGTGAAAGATATTAAAGAAGCAGCTTTAACGGGAAGGCTAAAATGGGTAGAGCGTATTGCTTATCTTTTGGATGAAAAATTCAGGTTTCCCGGGACAAAACTAAGGTTTGGGCTTGATCCTGTTATCAACCTGATTCCTGTTGCAGGAGATATTTCCGGTTTTATCGTTGCAGCAGCGCTGGTTTGGATTATGGCCAGACATGGTGTGAGCCGGAAAGTATTGATCCTGATGGTCTTAAATATTTTTATAGATGCTATAATTGGCGGAATACCACTGATAGGACAAGTGTTCGATTTTTACTACAAGGCCAACTCCCGTAACATTAAGCTTTTAAAAGAACATTACCAGGAAGGAAGGCACCAGGGAAATGGCACCGGTGTTTTGGTTATTGTATTTTTAGTACTGCTGATCTTTTTTGCCGTGTTTGTGTTTTTCATTTACAAACTTTCGCAATGGCTGTTTGGCTTGTTTTAAAAATGCAGATTGCAATTGTTGTTTCCATCACCAATGCTTCTTTTACCGCCTAAAAATTGAGTTTTTTTTATGGATAGAAGAAACAAAAAATACAGGCATAAAAGAAGCATCCTAAAATAAAGAAACTGCAAGTTTAGGAACTTACTAATCGAAATTAAAACCTTTTTGCTGCCTGTACTTTTACGTGTGCCGGAATTGAACTTGCATGCGCAGGCTGCTGGTTACATTTTCCTAACATGGTGTAAATTATAATAAATATAACAATGGTAGAGAAACAGCCTCCGCCTAATTTTTTAGCGCCCCATGCTGCAATTATAGTCCTGAAAAAATTGTTCATAGTTTTTATTTATATCGCTAACATCATTTTCTAAACTTAGTTTTAGGTTATCTTCAACTTAGCTTTGCTTTTGTATGACATAAAAGAAGATTTCCGTCCTAACAGCAAATCCCAAACTTTCATAAACTTGGATTGCCCGCATATTATCAAAACGAACATGCAAAAACGGAATATCAGAAGCTGCCTTGATCCGCCTGACCTGATGTTTCAGCAGTTGCTTGGCATAACCTTTTCCCAAATAATCAGGATGCGTACATACTGCACTTATCTCTGCGTACTCAAATATATGCAGGCGTTGCCCGGCCATTGCCACCAATTCTTCTCCTTTAAAAATTCCGTTATAATGCCCAAAGTCAATGGTCCTTTCGGCAAATGGCCCCGGGTTGGTTAATTTAGTAAGGGCAAGCATTTGTGGTACATGTTCCTTTTTTAAAGGTGTTATTTCCACATTTACTTCTTCAGGTAACTCATCAGGTTGATTGTAAACCATTTGAAAACCACCGATGCAGTTCAATACTTTCCACTCTCCTGCCACTTCGGTTTCTTTAGGGCTGATTAATATAACCGGGTTATTGTGCGGAATTAAATCATGAAGAAGCCGGAAGTTATTAGAAGCAGTTTCTTTAAAGCCGATAAATGGAGATACATCCTTTGCAAAATATTTAATTGCATCATTTCCGTATGCCAACTTACGGTTACCCGAAATTAAAGCGTTCCAGGCTGGATTATCTAATACATGTTCCACTTTGCAAACATATAAAAACAGGCACAATAAGAAGCTTAAAGGGTTTTTGATTTTTTAACCGGGGACAACATTTTTTAAATAAGCAATTAAAACTTATGGAGATAGGATAAGTTATTTAAAAAAACAAAAACATTAATATCATGAATGAAAAAGATAAAATTAACCGGCGCCAAGTAATTGGTGGTTTAGGGGCTACTTTGGCTGCTGCTGCCGTTTCACCGGTTTTTGCCGGGCCAGGAAGTTCAAACCCAGAACATGTGGCGCCACAAAAACTGCAAGACCCTACTACCAAATATCCAAAACCTCCGTTTAAAGGCCAATCACAACCATGGCCTGGTTTAGCCAGTCAAATGGACCCGCGCCCGGACCATGGCGAAACCAGTTACAAAGGTTCTGGCCGTTTAGCAGGCCGTAAAGCACTGATTACAGGAGGAGATTCTGGAATGGGAAGAGCTGCCGCAATTGCTTATGCACGCGAAGGGGCAGATGTAGCGATCAATTATTTTCCAACTGAAGAACCGGATGCACGCGAAGTTATTGCGCTGATAAAAGCTGAAGGCCGCAAGGCAATTGCTATTCCCGGAGATTTACGGGACGAAGCTTTTTGCCAAAAGCTGGTAGCAGATGCTGTACGCGGACTGGGCGGACTGGATATTTTAGTGAGCAATGCTGGAAGGCAACAAGCACATCAATCTATTTTGGATATATCTACCGAGCAGTTTGACTGGACGATGAAGACTAATATTTATGCGCCATTTTGGATTATTAAAGCTGCCCTGCCACACTTGCAGCCAGGCTCGGTTATCATTGGAACGACATCCGAACAAGCTTATGACCCATCGCCTGACTTGTACGATTATGCACAAACCAAGGCCGCTACCATGAATTATGTTAAATCTCTTGCTAAACAACTTGGGCCAAAAGGCATTCGGGTAAACGGCGTAGCGCCGGGACCAATCTGGACGCCCTTACAAGTTAGCGGAGGCGCAACCCAGGAAAAACTGGAAATGTTTGGCGGACAAACACCGCTTGGAAGGCCAGGGCAACCGGCAGAACTTGGATCTATTTATGTGCAGCTTGCCGCAAGTGATGCCAGTTATGCAAACGGGCAGGTTTATGGCTCCGCAGGCGGAAGCGGCCAGCCTTAATTATTGTGTTTTTAAAAGCATTTCAACAATCAATCATTATTATTTAATGTAAAAAACGGGGTACATAGCTGCCCCATTTTTTATGCTTTTTTGCACCACATCTCCACATAATTTAAGTTCAATTTATGTTGATGCTTCTTTTATCACCTAAAAATTTGTGTATGTAAATTTAACAAAGCTTGCCATCTTTTAGGTGATAAAAGAAGCATCAACTCAAACAGAATAAAACTAACACATTCTCCCAGATCAAACTAATTCTTAAATTTATAAAGAAATATACAGGATTGCCAGAAAATAAGATGTACTTTATTGGATTTTTCTTTATCGTTTTTAATTATTTTTGCTTCGAAGCCCATTCATCACTACGTAAATGTTGTATTTGGTTTATAAATCTTTGCCTGTTCCCTTATTATAAAAATTATTATCACCGTGAAATATATCATCTATATGAGCACCGCATCTATGTATTTTCAGACAGGGATGCTGGAAACGATGCTGATCCATTTTAGAAAAAACAATGAAGCAAACAAAATTACGGGAATGATGCTGTTTGGCGATGGGATTTTTTTACAGGTGCTGGAAGGAAACGACAGGGATGTGGATACGCTGATTAAGAAGATTAAAAAAGATAACCGCCACCATAGTGTAATACAATTGGATTGCCAAACTATAGAAGAGCGAATATTTCCGGATTGGTCAATGGGTTTTAAAGTTGCATCGGCCGAAGATTTTACAGCTATAAAAGGTTTTGCCGACCCAGCCAGCCCAAATTTTCTTCCTGCCCAAAAGGGAGAACAGCATCCTGCCTTATCTATTTTAAAGAGGTTTGCTGAAAGTACCAGAATGACATAGCTTATACTTTTCTGGTCCGAACTAACAAAAGGTTAAATTTATTATTTATATTTTAAAAAAAGATGGAACGTTGTGCCTACACCTTCCTCACTTTCAACTTCAATACGTCCGCCCATTGCTTCTATCTGGTACTTGGTAATAAACAAACCGATACCGTTAGCATCGGAGTTTCCGTGAAATGTTTTGTACATTCCGAAAAGGTCTTTTTTGCACTTTGCTAAATTAATCCCTAAACCGTTATCCTTTATACTTAAAACTACTTCTTTATCCTGGATACGGGCTGAAATGGCAATGACAGGTTGCCGGCCAGGTTGCCTGTATTTAATGGCATTGGTAAGCAAGTTTAAAATAATACTTTCTACATAAGCCGCATTTGCTTTTACAATAATGTTGTCCCCCACCTCATTTTTAACTACAGCTTCAGACGCTTTAATTTGAATAAGGAGCGTTTTAATTACATTATTAGTGTATTCAAACAAATTAACAGGTTCGTGTGCAAAATCTGTTAAATTTTGAGCATAAACTATTTCATTTAGATTAACAACAGTTGAACTGAACCGGTTAGAAATTTCTTTTAGATAAGCGATCATTTCATCTTTTTCGGCCACAGATTCTGCATTTTCAAATAAATCTAAAATCCCTTTTAAATTATTTGAATAGGTATTCAGGTTATGAGACACAACATTTGCAAAATTTAGAAGCCTTTTATTCTGATCGTTGATGATTTCATTTTTGAGGGTTACCTCTTTCTCTAACAATTTTGAGGAAGTAATATCAGCAACATGCACAAAAAACCCTTTGACTACCCCATCTTCTATATCTGAAATATAATTTGCAATGGAGTGCATCATAACCCCTTTTGGGTTTACAATTTCGCGTTCAAAGGTTTGGTTTTCTCCGGCTAATGCCCCTAAAATGTGCGGTAAATTTTGTTGATAAAGAGGCCCCAGGATTTTATCGATCGTCATCTTATTATTAATCATTTCATCAGGGCCCATTCCAAACCAATCTTGATAAGCAGAATTTGCATACAAACAAACAAGATTTTTGTCCCAATAAGCCAGCATTGCAGGAACATGATCTGCAACCATTCTGCTTAAAATGTTTAAGTTACCCTCTGCTTGTTCTAACTTCATGAAGATTATTGGTTGAAAATAACTGGTTTAATAGCAAAGCAATATATGTTTTTTTGCCTTTCCTTTCTTATTGGTATTAAAAATTAAGTTAAATTTAAATTAAGAGGAATCCCACTTTTTTTAAGTTGTTCGGAATTTTCTTCCTGAATTTAGCTGGTTAAAAATTAACATGCTTCTTTTATCGTATAAAAACTGATTTTTCAATTGGTGAGGAAGCACTACAACACTAATTTTTATAGGGTAAAAGAAGCATAGCAATTCTTCTCATATCTTTAACATCAGCCAAAAATTTTATAAATTATGATTGTAGCATTTCTTTTGCTGCAAAAACAAATAAATAATTAAATGGCAGATGGACAAATATAACAGCGTTTTTTATCAATAGAAGTATTAAACTACAGGTAATTAAAACCAAAAAGAGGTGGACCTTTCGGTATGCCTGTTCCAAAATCTGTTATGGCAATTTTTATATTTTGTGTCTTAACTAATTGTTGCAATTACCTTACCTGCATTTAAAAATATTTAATGGTATTAAGAGGTTGTTTAAATTATTTTTTATGCTTCTTTTATCACCTGAAAAATATAAAACTTTCATGCTTTTTGTATCTATAAAAAATACAAAAAACAATTATATGCCTAAAAGAAGCACTATAAATTTTTCTGAGTTTTAAGTAAGGGTTTCTCTGTTTTGGCTTGTACTTACTCTATTTAATGTTTATCACCATAAAAAATACCCCGGCCATGTGTACCAACATATACGCGGCCGTAAGTTTTAGGATCTCCAGTAATTTGAAGTATTAATCCCCACCGGCGGCTGTCATCATTGATCCGCAGCCAGCTTTTCCCTTTATCATCAGAGCGGAATATACCATCTACTCCGTTGATCGTTCCGGCAAGGTATAATGCAGGATAACCATTAGCCTTGGCTGCCCTGCCAAAACCAAAGGCATGAATTTCCTCTACATTATTAATCTTTTCAAAAGCCTTATTTATATTATCAGTATGATACAAACCATCATAAGCTGGTATCCATAGATCGCCTTCTCTGCCAGGCGTTGTATATAAATGGTCCTGTTGTCCACGGTTGTCTCCCCGGTTACCCCGTTGAGGTAATCCGTTTGACAGCTTTAGTTCATGCTCCTGAAAGGAACTTCCGCTATCGTTACTTTCAAAAAGCTTTCCATCAAACAAAGACAAAGCGTAAAATTTTGTCGGGTTTACAGGATCGGCTATAACCGGAGTATTATCAGGCAATCCGCTTATCCTTTGCCAGGTTTCACCATTATTATTGGTGATAAAGGCAGCGCTGTGTGCAGGTATCCATATCCAGGTTTTGCCCGATGCGGAAACACAAACAGTACCTCGTTTACTATCAGGTTGTGGTGTGCTTTTAGGCAGTTGCCAGGTTTTTCCGCCATCCAAAGAGTACCCAATATTCCCACCTCCTACTTGTGTAGAACCTTCGCCTACCCTAACCATAAGGTCAGGGTTAAGTGCTGCGCCAGTCACCACGTCTGTATTTGCAAAATGCGGGTTTACAAAATTACCTTCCGGTACAGGTTTATCTAAATTGTAGTGTACAAAGCCTCCATAATCTCCAATGCCTGATACCAACGTTGCATCTTTAGCCGGACTAAGCAAACTGAGCGCTACCGTTTCTTCAATGCCTTTGTTCATTACACTCCAGGTAGTTGGCTTACCCTGATCTGCGTCTGTCAAATCGAAAGTTTCATGCAATCCATAACCGGTAGTAAATATCGCATGATTTGAATTTGAAGGATCAATTTCCAGGTCAAATAACCAGTGGATACCTGTATGTTTGATATATGGCGCCAACGTGTAATCGAATTTTCCTCCGCCTCCGCCCGTAAAAATTGGCCGCCAGGTTTTACCGCCGTCTGTACTACGAAATATATCCTCGCCGCCCGCTTTTCCATAACGGTTAAAACTGCTGACGATGAGTGTGTTTTGATGATTCGGATCAACAGCCACAGCCGCATAACCGAATCCTTTTTGATTTTCCGGTTCCGGTTTTACAGGTGTTATGTCTGTCCACTCATTTGTTACGGTGTTAAATTTATAAACTGCTCCATCGGTCATTCTATCCGGTCCCGGATTGGTTCCATAAGTTAGATATAGCATACCATCGGATGATAAAATGCCATGTGTAGGCATTAAAGCTGTCGGCTGTCCTGCTACCGGTGCCCAGGTAGCTCCGGCATCTGTGCTTTTGTATAAATTGTCTTTCCCTTTTTGAGAAATACCTGCATATATAATTTTACTGCCTTTATTTAAGCTGCCACTTTTAGGGTCAAATATTACAAAGATAATTCCGTTAGCACGTGGCCTGTAACGGCGGGGAGTTTCTGGACCTGCAGCTACAACAGGTTCTGTTATCTCCGGGAAACCTGCTACACGGTTCCAGGTAACAGCCCGGTCTTTACTGCACCACAAACCATCGAGGCGTGTACCCATATAAATTAGGTTCCCGTTGTTAGGATCAACGGCCATACGTTCTCCATTACCCCTGCCATTTTCATTGCCTCCCATCCTGAATTTTACGTCTGTGCGTTTAAAAGTTTTCCCCTTATCATCAGAACTTAAAATAGCATTCGGGCCCGGAGAACTGGTATAAGTACCGCAAGCCATGTAAAGCCGGTTAGGATCATTTGCATCAAGCGCAATGCTTTCTACACCCATCAGGTTATTATCTTTATAAGATACCCAATCTAGCAGGGCTTCCCATGCTTTTAAAACATCATTCCAGCGATAGGCGCCGCCCATATCTGTGCGGCAATACAACAATCCTTTTGCTGTAGGGTGAAATATAACACCGTCAACAAAACCGCCGCCTGCTATTTGTACACTTTTCCAGTTATAGGGTTTGTTCAATTGCTGGCCATTAACGGTATGCTGAAACAGGGATGCAATTAACAGAAGGCAAATAAAAAATCTTTTCATATTCAATTTGAGCAGCATGATTATCAAACTTGCTCCTTATTTTGGGATGGTAGCGGTATAAGGTTTTACCTGCAATTTTACTTTGCCAGAAAAAGCATCATTCGATACCGAAGTGCCTGACACATTTATTCTACGCAGCACATTATCAGACGGAAGGCAAATCAGGGCAGTAGCTTTCTCTCCTTTAATAGCATAGGAAACAAGATCAAGTGCAGACCAATCCATTTGCATGGTAGATTGGGCAAGTTTGATATGAGGTATAACTGCACCTTCTTTTACCAGGATAATTGCCTGGATCGGCCCTGCTTTAATTTTATTCCAGCCGTTGTTATATACTTGTCCGGTTTGATAATCGATCCATTGTCCCGGCGGCAAATACACATCACGTTCTGCCACATTTTCAAAAAGCGGAGCAACTAAAATGTCGGAACCGAACAAATACTGGTCATCAACCAGCCAGGAACCCGGATCGTTCGGATATTCTACAAATAAGGCACGAACCATTGGCAAACCGCGCTCTGTACAATCTTTTGCCTGCGCGTAGATGTAAGGCATTAATTTATAGCGTGTTTCGTCTGTTAGCCTAAAGGTTTTTAAAAACTCCGGACTGTATTCCCAAGGTTCTTTTGGTGGCGCACCATGACTTCGACTGTGAGAGGAAAGTAGTCCAAATGCTGCCCATCTTGCATACAGGTTTTCTGGTGATTTCAATACAAATCCGCCCATATCATGGCTCCAGAAAGCAAAGCCGGAAAGGCCGAAAGATAATCCGCCGCGCAATTCAGCAGCCATTGCTGTGTTGGTATTGGCCGCATCGCCGCCCCAATGTAACGGATAACGCTGACTACCGGCCCAGGCACTGCGCGCCCAAATGATATTTTCACCATTAACCTGTCTGGTAATATCGGCAACTGCTTTGTTGTAGCGTAATGGGTACAAGTTATGCTCGTAAAAACCTGTCCGGCCAGAATGGTACAAACCGTTATTTGGTGCGGCTTCGCCAAAATCTACTTTGATCACACCTACGCCTAATTTTAGCAAGCCAGCAATTTTATCCTGATACCATTTTACGGTAGCCGGATTGGAAAAATCAAGCACTGCATCTTCATAAGGCAGATTTCCCTTGCCATCTTTTACCACTAAATTATTTTTAACCAGTTCGTTAAAAAAGGTGTTTTTAGGTGTGAAATAAGGAAGCTGCCAAAGTGAAACATGAAAACCGTCTTTCTTTAAATCCGACATTAACTTTGCCGGATCTTTAAAACGATCAGGTGCAAATTTGTAATCTGTCCGCCAATCGGTAGTAAACCAGCCGGTATCATAATGGATCACATCTGCCGGGATTTTATTTGCCCGCAGTTTGGCGGCAACATCGCGTCCGTCTTGTTCAGAAACATACGTAATCCGGCTCATCCAGAAACCAAAAGACCAAAGCGGCGGCATGGTTGCTTTCCCGGTTAAATTAGTGTACTCGTTCAGAATGTCTTTCGGTTCGCCTAAAAACACAAACAGATCCAGCTCATCGTCTCCTATCATTAGCGAATTTACGCCGCTGAAATATTTACCAAAATCGCAGGTAATCGGTGTAGAAGTATGCATAAACATGCCATAACCGCGGCTGCTCATAAAAAACGGGATAGGTTTGTACATCGTTTCGTTTTGTACGCCATTGGCATCATCGGCCCACAAAACCACTTTTTGCCCTCTTTTATTGAAGGACGCGAACGATTCGCCGCAACCAAATATTTTTTCTCCCGGAGAAAGCGAAAACGCGGCCGACATGCTGCGCGAATAATCTGCCGCGCGCCGCACATAGGAAAACGGCAAAACAGGTGTATAAGTAGAATCGATATTATCCTGGTTATGAACGGTTTTAGTCAGCAGTTTTCCTGTCGCATCCCGAAATTCTACATGCCAGGGATGTTCTAAAATAGTGACAGAACCGTACTGGCTGGTATAACGGTGGCCACCCGAAATCTTACTGTATTTCCAGTCACTTTTATCAACCGGTGCTTTTCCGTTCACCAGCATTAACGATTCCTGATCCGGTTTTACCTGGAAACCGGAAGTAGCACGCACACGAACCGTGCGGGCAGAAACAAATTGTATGGAAAATGGGAGTTTAGGCGATGCTTCGTACTCTGTAGTCGGAAATTCATTAGCAGCTACAGGCCGCAATACGCCGAGCATGTTGTTAAAGGCTTGCCTCGTGGCGTAATTATATCGTTTGTAAGTGATTTTCCCGGTTGCCGTAACCGGATCAAAAGAAGATAAACTATCAGCCAGATAATAAGTATTTGTGAAATCTTTGAAATCGTTACTGATATCAATCGGCACGTTCAGGAGCTTCATGTCTTGTAACTGCGCTGATACTTTTGTGGCTGCAAACATCCATAAGATGGCGCTTAGAAAAATAATTTTTTTAGTTGTAGTTTTTATCATTGGTAATGCTTCTTTTATCGGGTAATTTTCAATCTTTTAACTGGCTTATTTATTTAAAATCAAACCAGAGAGTTCCTTTTACAGGTGAATAGTTTAACTGCATATTTTTCTGACTTTGTGGTCCCATTTTATCTGCCGGTTGAAACTTTGTACCGATAGGGCTAATGGCATTCAAAAACCCTAAGTTCCCTTCGGGGAAGGGCGGGTTTGTATTATCATTATTTGCACCCACTGGTTTACCGGGTTTTAGCATCTGGAAAAACATGTCTTTCTGATCCATGTAAACCGTAAAAGGAGCTTGTTTATTTTCAACAGTTACCCAATATACATCTGCATGATAACCTTTAAATTCCGGATAAATCCAGCTCTCGCCGGTTATTGTATTGTTGTAATCCTTATGCCAAACGCCAAATTGCTGCCCTTTCAATCTGTTTTTCCAAACCCGGTACGGGCCTCGGCCTTCCCATTTCATACCGGTGATCTGCTCTTCGGGAAAATTAAAAGTGATCCCAGAAAAATCAAATTCGCCTTTTTGACCATATTGATAATTGAGCTTTGCCGGCTTGCCTGAACTGAAAGTCCATTTCACAGTAAACTTTAGGTCGCCTTCGTATTGGGCCTCTACAATATAATAATCATTCCCCAAAGCATAATGGTTAAACTTTTTTAGCGTGTTTTTTACGCCTGCCAATGCTGGGCCCTCAGATAAATTAATGGTCGATTTTACTGTGACTACTTTTTGCAGAAAGCCGGTTTTGGTATCGAAATAATAGCTTAATACATCTGCTTTCACCATGAAAATTCCGTCCTGCAATGTCGTATCTATCTTAATGCTTCTTTTATCAGCATAATTTTTGATTGCACTTTCAGGAGCTTTTAACGCCCAGCTCCAGGTAAAAATCTCTTTATTATATTGATCGATAGCTGTTACATAAAGAGCATTGCTGTTTTTTCTGTCAGCAGGCAAGTTGAGATGTAAAAAACCTTTTGCTCCCGGTTCCACGTTTATCGGAACTGCGTTTCCTGATGCGTTGATTTTAGATTGAAGATTAACATCATTTGGTGAAGCCAATGTTACCAGCTTCCATTTAAAAGTGCATTTATTCAGGTTTGTATAAATGTATTTGTTTTCTATCTCCAACCTTCCGTCAAACACTTCAGGAATGTACTTATTTCCAATTTGAACAGGCGACCATACTTCTTTTATCGTATAAAAACTTCCTTCTTTTTCCCGGTGCGGGCCTAAAATACCGTCAGGTGCCGAATTTCCTTGTACATCTATTTGTCCGTTCCGATCTGTTCTCGCTACGCCTTCATCATGAAAAGACCATAAAAAACCGCCTGCAAAATGCGGGTGCTTACTCATCTCATCCCAAAAATCTTCTAAACCAGCTCCTTGTCCGCCATCATAAAGGCCGTGCATAAATTCAGTTGGAAAAAACACTTCCTTTCCATACAGCACTGCGTTAACTACATAATTATAATCTGGATAATGCTTGGTATCTGTACCATTAAATTTTTCCCATGGATGTATTACCCAGCGTTGCTGCGGATCGTATTTTGGATACTCGGCATCCAGATCTGTATTAAAGCCGCCTTCGTTACCATTGTCCCAAAGTACAATTGATGGATGGTTTACATCTCTCACCACCAATTCTTTTACCAGCTTTTTGCCAACTTCTGTATCGTATTTTGCCTGCCAGCCGGTTAATTCATCCAGTACGAACATGCCAAGAGAATCGCAAACATCCAGAAAATGCTGGTCGGGCGGATAATGCGACATTCTAACCGCATTCATGTTCATTTCTTTCATCAGTTTTACATCCATTAAACTGATTTCTTTGCTTAATGTCCGTCCCGATTCCGGCCATTCGCTATGCCTGCAAACACCTTTAAAAATTACTTTTTTGTCATTAACATAAAAACCATCCTGTAACCTCATTTCGGTAGTACGAAAACCGAAGCGTTGCTTTACCTGATGAACAATACCTTGCGGCCCGTTTAACGTTACTGATAAATTATATAGATTTGGCGATTCGGGGTTCCAGGGTAAAATGCCTTTTACTTGCTGCTGTAAACTTACTTTTTGTTGTCCTGCTGCTGTTTTTACAGTGAAAGGTAATCCGACAGGCTCGCCATTAAGCTTTTGCACCTGGGCCTTCATACTGTTTTTATCACCTAAATTTTCCGTAAACGCATCGAGGTAAAGTGTACCGTTTGCTTTAGCGTTGATGGCTATTCTGTCTATATAAGTTTGAGGGACGATTTCCAGATAGACCGGACGAAAAATACCTCCGAACAACCAAAAATCAGCTTTTCGCTCGGCCTGGTTAACGGATTCATTTGTTGACTTTTTACTTACCGTAACTTCAAGTAAGTTATCTCCTTTAAAGTTAAGCAGTTTAGTAATATTGTATTTGAAACGGTAAAATCCGCCCTGGTGAATCGGGCCAGCAAGTTGTCCGTTGATTTTAACTTCCGTTTCCGTCATCGATGCTTCAAAAACGATAAAAACATTTTTATTTGAATTTGAAGCAGGCACTTTAAAGTTGTATTTATACTTACCCTGTTCGTTAGGGTTTTCGGTGTCGCGATAATAATTATACGTGCCGAAACCCTGCTGCTCCCAATTAGATGGAACCTGGATTTTGTTCCACGAACCACTTTTCATCCCGGTATTAATGTAAAAATCCCAGGTAACAGTATGGTCTTTATCGGTGCCAGAAAGATATTGTATGATCGTTTGTTGCGCAAATATTTTACCTCCTAACAGTAGGATTATTAAAAGTGATGTGCTTCTTTTAAAGATTAAATTAAGTATCCTTAACATTAAGAGGTTTATTGGGCTGTTCCGATTGACGTTCAATACTTTTTTCTGTTTGTAATTTTTAAATAATTTGTTTTAATCTATATGATGTGATTGTTAAAATAGTTTCGACCAATTCTTTTTCATGCTGGTTTGTTACATGCTTCTTTTATCACACAAAAAATAGAAAGTTTCTATACTTTCGTACAAAAGGCAGACACAAATTTTATAGTGCTAAAAGAAGCATTGCAATTTTTTAAAATCAAACTAAACTGCATTTATATTATTTTTTACCCTCAGCTACAACAAAAACAACTGATCTTGGAGGTGCCAAAACTTTAATTCCTCCTTGTATAGTTGATGCATTAGCTTTTAATGTTAAATAATTTGATGGTCCGCCGGCAGCGCCATCTGGTCCATTGCCATTAATATAAACCTTACGGGAAAATTCACCGTTATCATTCCCGCCTACAAACGTGTAATAGTAATAGCGGCTGCCGCTAACAAAATTTTGTAAGCTGATATTTATCGTTTGGGTTGAAGTTCCCTTATTGACAATAACTATTCCGGCTTCTCCTGAATTGAATGACGAGGCATAACTCAAAACATCTGCATTATTTTGCACGGTTGAGCTAATCATCCGGTCGCCAAAATACTTTTGAAAGTAGTACATGTAATAAAAAGCCGGCCGTGCGCCCCATTTACTTATTCCATCAGGTTCATCTCCCTGGTTAAACATTCCCTGATCATCGCCATTACTCCATCCATTTGCCAGGTCCCATCTGCTTGCCATACCAAAGTTATTTTTGAGCAGTTCGCCTAAAACCATTGTAGCATGTATTCCTGCAACATTAGAGACCATTTGTTTGGAACCAGTAGCAAAAAGGTTCCACTCTGTTAATGCAACAGGTTTTAAAGGAACACCACCTTGTGTAGTCGTGGTATTCATCCAATCCATCATTGCTTTTGACTCTGTTACCGGTGAATTAAGAATAGTGGCTGCTGATTCATTGCTTTGTGATGTATAATAATCATGAACAATATAGAAATCGGCATAATCACCAGCTGAAGCAAAAAAACCGGAATTCCATGTCTTATCAACTGCGTTCCATGCGTTTACAGGATCAGTTTGTACTAACTGTGCCCCAATTTTAATCTGTACACCAATTTCAGTTGCAGCCTTTCGCATCGAATCGGCAAATATTTTAAAATGCTTTCCATACAACCCACCATTAATGATTTCCGGCTGTCCATCCTTGTTTTTAGAAATGTCTATTTTCCAGCCCGCTTGCCACGGCCCGTCACTTTCGTTACCAATTTCCCAATATTTTGTTCGGCCTTTATCATATCGTACCCAATCGGCAGCTAAATGTGCTGCCATTTGATCCGGATGCGTACTCAAACCATAACGTGCATAGCTATAGTTAACCGTAATAATTCCCGTACTGTTGGTTTGCTGTAAAGTATTGTAGTAATTATCTAATGAAAGCGTCCAGCTATCTGTTTTTTTACCTCCCCAATAGGATGCTGCTGTTGGATTTCCATCAGAGTCATATAAAGTTGTAGGGGCATCTGAAGGCCTTTCATTTCCGGGAGAAGCATTCCAAAAGTAAACGCTCGATATATTTCCACCCGGAAAACGCAATATATTAGGAGAAAGCGTTTTAATATTATTAAGTAAAACAGGTTCCGTTACAATCTGGCTCATGTAAGGATTAGTGTTATTACCAAATAAATACTTTGATACTTTGGTAACTACTTTACTATAATCTACATTTATTGTAACAGTAGCATTGTCGGGTTTTGCAATATCTGTAAAGGCGGGCGCAGTAAAATTTTTTGGCGCCCAATCATCTAAAAAAAACCCTATAGATTTAGCTACAGGAGCATCGGCTTGCGGTGTAACTGTAGTAGTTGTTGTAGTGGTGGTATTATTATTTGCAATATCATCTTTACTGCCTTTTTTGCAACTAACTAAAGCAAGAAGAAATAAGCAAGAATAAATATATTTAAAACGGTTCTTTTTCACGGGTAGATGTATATGAAGCAGTTAAATCCTTAGCTAAAAACTGCCTTCTCATGCTTCTTTTAGCCCTATCAAATTTATGTTTATATTTTTATCAATTATATATATAAAGGATGGAACGCTCCATTTTTTAGATGATAAAAGAAGCATTAAAAATGTGTCCGACAATTTAAAATACCTGTTACAGCTTTCTTATTTAGTTTAAAGGCAGAATACCTAACAGCACTCTGCCTTTAATTAACAGTTTTTTTTATTTAATTTTTACAACCCGAATGTTATCAATACCAGCTGCAAATTTAACAACCGGAGTTTTGCCATAATTCATAAACATAAACTCCATTGCATTATTACCACTTGAACCTACTAAGGCTGTTATTGATGCTGGTGGCACACCTGCTGCACCGTTATTTACATTAAAGCTTGATAGCGGGATCGTTACTGTTTGCCAGCCTTTTGTAGTAAACGGAGTTGTTGTACCATTTGCATTTTGCCATGGGCTGTACGCAGCCATATAAGTAAATTTGTAATTTACTAAAATATACAGCGTACCATTTATCCAGGGTGTAGTAGCCGGAACAGATATTTCAAACTTTACGGCATAACTATCTAAACTGTTTGCTATATCTGCCTTTGGGACCCATTGTGCAGCATTAAGGTTGATGGAGTGCGGAGAATTATACCAATCTGTTCCACCAGCAGGAAGATTAGTTGCACCAATGACATCATAATAACCAGTATTGCCTGGATAATTTGTAGAACTATTTGAAGTGTTTGAACCCCAAGGATAGGTATTGATAGCATCGAAATTACAAAATACGCCGGTTACAAAATCTTCAACATTGAAAGTCGTTGTAGCGGAACCGGAGTTTGTAGTAACGCTTACCGGTCCACCAGTTGTTATGCCAGCAGGAACGGCCAGACTAATAGTGGTACCATCATTTGAAGCGGTATAGCTGGTAATTGTTTTACCTGCATAAACGACGCTTTTGATAAAGAAAAAATTTAACCCGTTAATTTTAACAGAATCGCCGGCATTTGCACTTTCGTTTGAGATACTGGTAATTGAAGGGGCAGGAGCAACAATAGGGAAAGAAAAGGTGGTTTCGCCATGTGTAGTTACGTACCGGATGGTATTAAGCTGCTTGCTTGGAACCGATGGGAAAGCGATAACAGCCGGAATTAATGCAATGGCGCTGGTATCAGAAAACCAGGCATCGTTAAAAGAAGCTGCCGTACCATCAAAATAAATTTGAAGGGCGCCTTTTAAATTCCGTCCCGAAATAACAACCCATTGCCCGGTTCCGACTTTGCTTAAAACAGAATCGCCGGGGCTTGCAACATAATTGCGGATACGGGTAATAACAGGTGTTCCGGTAGAATACGAAGTTTCTTTTTTACAACCCGTTTGTATAAGGATTATTGCTGTAATCGAAACAAGCAATAAATGAATATTATAGCGTAGCTTTTTCATGTTTTTTGAATAATGAATTCTAAGTATATTAATAATATGCTACTGGTGCTTCTAACAGTTTTGGATCAGCAGTTTGATCATTGGCTGGTATGGGCAAGGTAAACGTGGAAGCAGTTGCTGGCGTAATGATCAGGCCATTGACTACCGGCGTTTTTACACCTGTTGCAGGAGCGTAAGTAAATTGCTGCCGTACCTGAGTGTTAAGTGCAGCGCTTGCAGCTTGTGGATTATAGTAAGAAAGACGGACCAGATCAAACCAATACTGGCCTTCAAATGCCAATTCAATCCTTCTTTCTTTCATCAAAATTGCTGGCGTAATACTTGTTACCGTACTAACACCGGCCCTTGTTCTTACCGCATTAAAATACTGCAAGGCCGTAGCATTTGTAGTTGAACTATTATTACCTAACAAAGCTTCTGCATATATCAAATATACATCGGCTAACCGTAATACCGTATTATGTTCGATAGACGACCAAAGATCCATTGTAGGCGAATTGTTATCAGCAGCCGTACCTACTACATGTTTTTTAACGTTTACACCAGTTGCGGTATAGCCACCACCTGCGGCATTTAATTCGGGGTAACGATCGCCGGTAAGCATAAAAGTAGCTTTACGGCGTATAGAATCTTGTGTAGTATATAAATTGGCAAGATCAAGTGTTGGGCCAATAGCACCTCCATAGCCACCACCACCGGTAACAAGGCTTCCGCTGGGTGCAAACTGTGCTTCTATACTATTACCATTACCATAACCTACACCTGGTGCCCATTGAAATGCAAACAGCGACTCAGAATTATCGTTATACTGTGTTCTGAAAAGATTGTAATAACTTGATAAAAGCGTTAAGCCGCTTGTGTTACAAACATTGCCTGCATAATAGGCTGCGCTATCCAAATCAGTTTGACTCCTGGCACCACTCTGGCCTAAACCAGCCCTGGTTAAATATACTTTAGCCAGCATACCCTGCGCAGACCATGTAGTTACACGCCCCGCCTGATCTGTTTTTGGCAGATTAGTAGCCGCGTACCTTAAATCGTTTATGATAAATTTATAAACATCAGTAAGCTTATGGCGCGGAACTAAAGGATTAGCAATCAGCTTGTCATTGTCTTCAATAATAGGCACCGCACCCCATAACATGGCCACGTGATAATAAGCCGTTGCACGCAAAAACCTCAATTCGCTAAGAGCTCTATTTTTACTTACAGTAGATACACTATCCGGCAATTTGGTGTTAATAGCTTTTATATTGATGTTACAATGTGCTATCACATCATAAAAGGATTTCCATGATTGAGCGATATAGGCATTGTCGCTGGTGATAGAAAAAGTTGTAAATTGCACTAAAGCAGAATTGTAAGGCTGCAACATGTTACCGCTCATAATATCGCCGATACCAAGAAGACAGAAATCATTCCAACCCCACCAAGGCTGCGCATAAACAGCAGCAGTAGCAAGCCTAAGGTCGGAGCTGCTTTTATAAAAGTTATCAGTAGTTAATCCTGTTAAAGGAGGCCGGTTCAGAAATTCCTTTTTGCAACTGTACATCAGTATGATGACAAGCAAAGAAAAAATATATATTTTAATCAGTTTCATAATCGTAAATTTTATTTGTTTAGAGAGACGTTTAGGCCAACTGTATAAACCCGTGGCTGTGCATAATATCCATTATCAATACCTGCTTCTAAAGGGTTCCATGAACCAATTTCAGGATCATACCCGGTATATTTGGTTATAGTAAACACGTTGGTTACATTAGCATAAAGGCGCAGCGACCTTAAATGTATTTTAGATAACAGGGCAGGCGGGAAACTATAGCCTAAAGCAATACTCTTACATTTTAAAAAAGATCCGTTTTCAATATACTTGTCAGAAAAACGCTGATTACCATTGCCGCTGCTCTGGCTTATCCTGGTAATATTGGTAGTGGGATTGGTGATATATACATTATTAATATCCGTTGTAGAACCTGCAGCATTGATTAACCCAATGTTAGCAAAATTCAAAACACTTGGGAAATAACCAAAATTCTGATTCGGATTATTTGCATTAACACTAAGCTGGTTATAAATTTTATTGCCATAATCACCTGTCATAAATACTGTCAGGTCAAGGTTTTTAAAGTTAAAAGTATTATTAATGCCGTATTGGAACTTTGGTATAGGCGAACCTAAAAACGTTTGATCGTTCGCATCAATTTTACCATCATTATTAAGGTCTTTAAAAATAACATCACCTACCCAAACACCACCGGAACCATTTGTAATTGGTATTGGCCCGCTTCCATTTTGCGGCCTTGCAGGATATTTAGCAAAATCTGCCGCATTTTTATAAATCCCGATAGCCTGATAACCGTAAAACTCACCGATAGAACGGCCTACAATGGTTTTAGTAACTGAGCCATAAAGAGCTGGCGTACCAGAAGCTAAAGCAAGAATAGTGTTCTTATTCCTGGAAAGTGTAAGAGTTGTTCTCCAGTTAAAGCTTTTAGATCTGATATTGGCAGTTGTTAATGAAAATTCAAAACCTTTATTGCTTACAGAACCAATGTTAACGTAAGGAGCCCGAACGGCACCTGGCGAATATCCGCCTGAAGGAAAAGTACCTGAATAAAAAGGCTCTGTAAGGCTTAATAATAAGTTGGAGGTTTTACGATAATAAGCATCGGCAGAAAACTGGATCCTGCTGTTTAAAATACTGGCATCCAATCCCACGTTATAGGACCTGGTTGTTTCCCATTTTATATCAGGGTTTCCGGTAGTAGAAGTTAACTGCGAATTTCCTGATAATCCTGTTGCTACAGTTGTTAAAGTTGAACCGTAAGCATACTCGGCAATGTTTTGGTTATTTACCAAACCATAACCCAGCCTAAGTTTCAGATCATTAATAGCTTTTATATCTTTCAGGAAATCTTCATGGTTTATTTTCCATGCTAAAGCTCCTGAGTAGGTGGTATTCCACCTGTTTGCTACTGCAAATTTTGAAGAACCATCACGACGTACCGTGGCCGTTAATAAATATTTGTCATTGTACGTAAAGTTTGCACGGCCAAAATAAGCTTCGAGTGCCCCTTGTCCTTTAGTACCGGTATTAGTTGCAGTTGTAGCATCGCCAGTGCTTATGGAAGTTACATTATTGCTTGCAAAATTAGTCCTGGTAGCAGATACACTATTGCTATTAAGTAATTGAGCTTCGTGCCCAGCCGTTATATTGAAGTAATATTTGCTGTGAAAAGTGTGCGAGTAATTTAAAAAATTAGTAACCGAGTAATAAAAATTCTGTGCGCTTGTAGCAGTTCCCGAATTGGTATTATGAGAATATGCCCCCATGGTATAAGTAGGGTTAAAATAGTCTTCTGTAGCAAAATCGAAATTTCCGGATACTTCATTACGAAGGGTAAGGTCTTTTGTAAATTGAATTTCAGCATAAGCATTTCCCAGCACCTGGTTCCTGTTTCTTAGGTCTTTTACAATAGAAGCCAATGCAAATGGGTTAGTGCCTGTTGCACCATAAATATTTGGATCGTTACCGCCCCAGGTACCATCAGGGTTTACTACGTTTACATCCGGTGTTTGATTTAAAGCTTGTAAAATAACTCCCGTATTGCTTGTAGCTACATTTTCAGTTACATGGGCCAACTGTATGTTTGTACCTATTCTTAACCAATCGGTTGTTTTGTTATCAATATTTGCTTTTATAGAAGTTCTTTGAAAATCAGATCCTAAAGCAATACCTTCCTGAGAAAAATAGGTGCCCGACAAATAATATTTTGTCCTGGCATCGCCACCACTAACGGCCACATTGTGGTTTTGCATGGGAGCAGTCCTGTATAATGCTTTTTGCCAGTTAGTACCCAGGCCCAAATATTTAGGGTTTGCAAACTGCGGCCGAAAATCATAACCAATAATAGCTGCTTTTTCATTCATAAAAGTAGCATACTGCTGCAAGTTCATTACGTCGTAATACTTAGGCAATTTTTGCCAGCCATAATATCCATCATAGCTGATCGTCGGAGCGCCACTTGTTCCTTTTTTTGTTGTGATAATAATTACGCCATTTGATGCCTGCGAACCATAGATTGCAGTAGCAGAGGCATCTTTTAACACATCTATTGTAGCAATTTGGGAAGGATCGATGCTGGATAAAGGATTGGTACCGTTGCCGCCAATAGGCGACTGAGCGCTGGGCGGGATTTGTATCCCATCAATTACATATAAAGGCGGCGTACCAGAAAAACCGCCTATCCCCCGTATTTGTATATTTACAGCTCCGCCTGGCTGGCCCGAAACCTGCTGAACAACAACCCCGGCAACTTTTCCCTGCAGCGCTTGGTCTATTGTAGTGGGCTGCGTTCTTAATATATCAGCTGACGTTACAGATGATACTGCGCCGGTTAAGTCAGATTTCTTGGCCGTACCATAACCTATTACAACCACTTCATTTAAATTACTGGATGAACTATTTAATACAACATTAACCGTAGTATTTTTACCAACGGCAACTTCTTTCGTTTGAAAACCAATGAATGAAAAAACGAGGACGTCGCCTTCCTTTGCTTGAATACGGTAATTACCATTAATATCTGTGGGTGCAAACGTATTGGCCCCTTTCACCCTTACCGTTACGCCTGGTAAAGCTTGTTTATCATCGGCACCGGTTACTTTACCCGCTATTTGCCCTATCTGTGCATAAGCGGTAAAGGAAAAAAACAGGGTAATAACAACAAGTAAGAAACTGTTACTTATGGCTATTCTTTTTAATTTTTTCTTCATTTTACAAATGAATTTAGGTTAGTAAATAATTGGTTCATATAAATTGGTTTATTGTTTAATTAGATATAGTATGATAGCTAGGTTCCTATTCAATTTAAACTGTGCTATAGTTTGGTTAGCACAGAGTTTAGGAACAGCTTTTTAGATTATCCAACCTTAAGTTTTTATCACTTTTCGGTCGATTTGCTTTAGTAAAAGAGATTATTTTATCTGATATGACTTCCGACCGCAGCCTGGCATACCCGTTGTTTGAAAAGGAAATAAGTACAACTGTTTGCAATTTTTTAATGTTGACTGATTGCATATAATCCATATCAGCAGGAAACAAAAAAACAGCTAAAAACAGGCACAAAATCTGATGTACACGTTTCTTCATAAAAAATTAAATAAGTGCAACAGGTTTATTTATTACTACAATTGATTTAGCAAAGTACTTGGAACAACAACAAAATAGAGCTGCCCATTAGTTTATTTGGTTTATGAGGATAAAAATAGAACAGGTAATGAATGTAAATGTTAAGAAATAGGGGCACAAATGTTAATTCAGTTTAATTATCTGATTTAGAGTAGATTAAAATGAATTAACATAATAAAAAGCACTTTTTAATTAACTGTTGTATCCTTTTAAAAACGTGCATGAAGCCAACAATATTTATGGAAATCAGAATGCTTCTTTTATAAGGGTAAAATTTGTTTCCGAGTAAATTTTCTGGTCAATCTTATTTAACTACCAAAAATCCTTCGCCTCTAATATCTGCTGAAGATGCGCCAACCATCACTTTAAGTTTATCTTTTTCAACCACAAATCGTTTCTGCTTTACATTCCAATATTGTAGTGCTTCTGCATTCAGTAACAACTTCATTGTTTGGGTTTCATTTGGATTTAGGGTGATCCGTTTAAACGCTTTAAGTTCTTTAATCGGACGTGCAACCTTTGAGTTTTGATGACTTACATACAACTGTACAACTTCATCTCCAGCTTTCCTCCCCGTGTTTTTAACATCTACGCTAACCGTAATCTGTCCTTTCGTACTCATTTTAGCAGCACTAAGTTTAAAATTCGCGTAGCTGAAACTGGTATAACTCAACCCAAAACCAAAAGGATAAAGCGGTTCGCCTGTAAAATACTGATAAGTGCGTCCGTTTCTGATATTATAATCCATCATTGGCGGAAGTTGTTCGAGCGATTTTGGCCAGGTTTGTACTAATCTTCCCGCAGGATTTATATCGCCAAAAAGAGCATCGGCTAAAGCGTTTCCCAGCTCCTGGCTGCAATGGGTTACATGTATAATCGCAGGAATATTTGCTTGGGCCCAATTAATGGCATATGGAAAACTGCTTATTAATACTACAATGGTTTTCGGATTAACGGCATAAACTCTTTGAATCAGTTTTTCCTGTGCAGAATCAAGTGTGATTTGCTGCCGGTCAACTGCTTCTTTACCTTCACTTTGTGAAGAAACTTTAGCCCAACCTGCATTTCCTGTTGGATGGTTTCCGATACAAACGATAGCAACTTCTGCTGATTTTGCCATGCTTACCGCCAAATCATCATTTGTGGTATTCATTACATTTACATTCGCCCCGACTTTATTTTTGATGCCCTCTGCAGGAGAAATACTGTAAGATGGAGAGCCGCTGTACCAATCCTGCAAAACTTCTGCAGAACGCGGGCCCAGTACAGCAATAGATTTAACCGTGTTTTTATTTAAAGGCAAAAGTTGCTGGTTGTTCTTTAACAAAACCACCGATTTTTGGGTAATTAAACGTGCAAATGCTTTGTTTTTTTCTGATAGCCAGGGTTCCGGGCCATCTCCTATTTTGGAATAAGCAACCTTTTCGGGAGGGTCAAGCTGGCCTAATTTGATCATTACTCTGAAAACGCCCCGAAGTGCCTGGTCTATATCTGCTTCTTTTAGCAACCCTTTTTCCAATGCTGTTTTTACACCTGTTAAATAGTTATCTAAAAATTGGTTAATGCCGGCTTTAATACAGGCTGCCGCCGCTTCTTCTGGTGTTTTGAAATAATGATGAGCGGTAACCAGCATTTTATAAGCGCCGCCATCGGTACAAATGATACCGTTTTGGCCCCATTCTTTTACGGTTATATTTTTAAGGCTTGGGTTTACAGCTTGAGGAATACCATTTACCGAATTATAAGATGCCATAAAAGCACGAGAACCACCTTGCTCAACGCCCATTCGAAAAGGAACAGAATAATATTCGCGCCATAAACGCTCATCAAAATTGGAAGAACTACTATCTCGTCCACGTTCATTACTATTGGCTAAAAAATGCTTCATCAAGGCGGAGGTTAACCAATATTTCGGATCGTTCCCTTGTAAACCTTTAATATAAGCTACGGCCATTGTTCCGTTAAAAAAGGCATCTTCTCCATAACATTCTTCTGTTCTGCCCCAGCGTGGATCGCGGCCTAAATCAGCATTTGGCGCCCTTACCACTAAACCTCCTTTTTTATATTTTTCACTTTGAAAGATGTACCGTGTTTCGTGGCCTTCAATATCAGCCGCTTGTTGCAGTAGTTCCGGGTCCCAGGTTTCGGCCATGCCAATAGCCTGCGGGAAAATAGTTGTTGGAACAGGCGTTTTTTTACCCCATCCGCCAATAACACCCAAGGCCAGTCCGTGTAAACCTTCTACATGTCCGGCCCCTTTTATGCCTAATCTTTTAACGGTAGGATCAGTGCTTAAACAAGCTAACTTCTCATCCAGCGTTAATAAAGAAATAATATTATCAATGCGCTTTTCGACAGGTAAATCAGGGTTTTGAAAGGGGTATTGATATTGCGCATGTAAACGCCCCGCCCCACAAAATATAAAAACAATAATCGTAATAAAGCTATGTTTGATCGTTGCCATCTGCATATTTATTTCAAATCCAAAATTAAATGTACTTCTTGAAGGGCCGGAAGCGTTAATTGATACGAACCGGGATGGGCCGGATAAGCGCGAAGTTGGGTTTCTCCGCCTAATTTTTCAATTAAGCCCGGAAGTTGTAATTCCACTTTTTGATTCATCTGAGATTGTAAAACGGCTTCTACATGTTTACCATCCCAAGTTAAACTTTTTACTTCCACTTGCCCGCGCAGCAAAACACCTTCTATTTTACCTTTTGTCCATTCTTTTGGCAGAGCTGGCAACAAGGCAATTTTGCCCGGATCAGCATAAGTAAGCATCTGGGTGATGACGTAAGGCAAACCGCCGCTGATATCCGTATTAAAAAGTCCGCCAACATTATGGAAAGAACCCATTCCCGTAGTCCAGTATTTACTGCTTAGCCATTCCACAATTTGCTGTGCTTTTTCTGCCTGACCGATGTGTGCAGAAGCCAGAGCAAGTTGCACCAATCCAAAAGCCATTTCGCCGCCGCCTTCATCAATCCTGAATTTCATCCGCTTTTCTATGGCCACATTTGCTGCTGCTGTTAATTTGGGATTATTGGCGAAATCAGGATCAACCTCATCATACAAAGCATATAAATGCGAAGAATGGCGATGCGAATAATTATCTTGAAGATCAGGCGTGCACCATTCCTGCAAAGCGCCGTCTTTATTGATTTCGTATGCCGGCATTTTTGCCAGCATGTTTTTCCATTGTGCAATTTTGGCTTGATCTGTTTTTAAAGCTTTGGCAGCGTTAATGCAATTTCTTAACAGCTGTTTGGCAATCATCACATCCATTGTGGCATTTAAAGTTGCCTGGGAAGGACTGTTTGCCGGATTATTTTCGGGCGAGTAAGATGGATTAAACAAATATTTTCCGTCTTTTCCGGTCTTTAAAAAATCCTCGTAAAACAAAGCTGCTTCCTTCATAAAAGGATAAGCATGGTTTTTCAAAAAATCCTGATCGCCGGTATAAAGCCAGTAATCATAAAAATAATGGGCTGTCCAGCCAGCGGCGCCAGTCCAAAAAGTTAAACACCAGGTTCCGCCAAAATCTGTTTCTACTCCCGTTGTGGTAATTTGAGCAGGAATGTGAATGCCGCGGCAGTTGTATAACAACTTTGCTTCTTTGCGGAAATCATCCATCAGCTTTTCATGATAACTGAAATAGGCTTTCATCAGTTCAGGCATATTTCCGGGCAAAGCAATGGAAACGGCTGTAGGCAAATTGCCATCTGTGGTAAAACCGCCGGTCCAGGGTGAAGACCAGTTTCCGCTCCATAAACCTTGCAAGTTTGGCGGATTCGTGCCCATCGAACTGATAATATTGTAACGGCCAGCATCAAAAGCGCGTTCAATTTGTGCCGCAGCAGGTTCTTTTTTTACCTGAAGCAGCATTTCTTCATTATTTAAAGCGCGTTGCTGCGCGGTTGCGTTTAAATCCAGTTTCATCCGGTTAAACAACTCACCATGAATTTTGGTGTGTAAAAGAAGCATGGCCTGGTAATCCGTATTTTTTGCTTCGAGCTGTTGCTTTAACAAAGGCAGATTAGAGCTTTCATAATGATAAGAAGGCATAATTTTAGTAAGCAGCAAAACTTCATCAGCATTGGTAATCATGAGTTTTCCATTTTCCACCTTGCTGCTTCCGCCTTTTAAAATCAACCTTCCTGCGCCTTCATATCCCTGCAAACCTCCCGGATTGTGGTTTTTAAAACTGCTTTGGTAAGTCAGCCATTGCCCTTCGGCTCCGGCTTTCATCTCTCCTACATTTTCATTTACAAATTTCCACTGGTTCCATTCGATCGGTACATGTTCAAAATTCATGGAACAATTGATTTTCCCGGTTCCTTTGATGGAAAGCACCACGAGACTATCCGCGCGGGAAACAAAAACCTTGCGTTCAAAAGTTCCCAATTCGTCCTGCCAATCTACAATCGCTTCGCCGGTTTCAAAATTGGTTGAGCGTTGATAACGTTTGATGTTGGACGGCTGCTGCTCCACTTTTATCTGAAATGCCGGAATAAACGGATCGCGCTGATCTGCATAACCTTGTTCTTCCCGCAGCTTTACAGGAACCTGGCTTGCTTCTGTAAACTTGCCTTCCTGTATTAACTGGCGGATTTCGGTTAATTTGCCCGCTTGCTCAAAATCTTTCCCGGAACGTTTTTGCGGGAGATACAGCAACGCATGACTCAAAATAATAGTTTCATCATGCGGCTGACCAATTACCAAAGCACCCATCGTTCCGTTTCCGGTTAATAAGGAATGCTCCCAGTTAGCTGCTGGTTGCCAGCTGGTAACACCTCTTTTGGGCACTTGAAAATAGTTGTCCTGGGCAAAAGATTTTAGGGTTGTTAAAACAGGTAAAATTACTGCAAACAGGATAAATTTTTTCTTCATCAATATTTATTATTAAGTCTGTTTAAAATTCTATCATGCTTCTTTTAACCCTATAATTCATGGTTATACTTTATTTAAGATAAATTATAGAATGTCCAATTTTTTAGGTGATAAAAGAAGCATCAATAATAAACGCATTCGTAACCTTTGAATATTACTCCTCTTCTACTTGTGGCCTAAGGTTAGTTGTTGTTGAATGAATAATTAATACTTTTGGTTTAAGTCCTTTTGCGGTTGCCGTTAGCGTAATATCTCCGCTTCCGCCGGTTGATTGCACGATAATTTGTGCTAATCCGCTAAATAGTTTTCGCTTCCAGGAAGGCGCGGGTGTAATAATCTGTATCAACCCGGGATTGCTGTTGATATTATCCCAGCTTTGCTGCTTGATTAAAGGCGCAGCAACGATGGTTAGGGTATTGTTACCAGGTTTTACAAGCGATTTATCTAAAGTAAATGTATTTCCTTTTTTGCTTTCGGGGATATTTTCAGCGATCTGCTTACCATTAATATACAAAGTTTGCGCTTTGCCGATGCTGCGGTAAAAGAAGGTGATTTTAGCCTGATCGATATTTTCCGGCAATTCAAAACTTCCGCGATAAACCAACGCTTTTACAGCAGTGCCAAACGCTTTATCTCTTTCTTTTTGAAAAGCTGGCTCAAAATCTGTTTCCGGATAAGTATTGATTGTTGCAGAATTGATTTTCATATCTGCAATACTTTTTTCCCGTAAATTATCAACGTTTACCGTACGAATAGTTTCCAGAAACTGTTCTGCTTCATGACTGGTCGGATCGCCATTACCAACACCAATAATTTTTCCCGGGCCTTTTATGCTGAACTCTATTTCATCATTGGCTGTGGGAACATGCAATCCGTTTTTATCTTTTACATCTACCGTAATCATCGCTATATCTTCCTGATCCGCATTGATACTTTGCTGATTCGATCGAAGATCAACCGCAACCGCTTCGCCTGTCGTTTTTACTTTATCGGTGATGCTTTTTTTACCACCTTTAAATCCAACTGCTTCCAGTTCGCCGGGCGCATAATTTACGCTCCATTCCAGATGTCCGTTTAACGGCATACGCTGTTTGCCCAGACTTTTTTTATTCAGGAAAAGTTCCACTTCATCACAATTGCTGTAAGCCCAAACCGCTATGACCTGGCCATTTTTACCTTCCCAATTCCAGTGTGGCAGGATATGTAAGGTTGGCTGATTCGTCCACCATGAACGCAAATAATAAACGTTGTCTTTCGGAAAACCGCATTGATCCAGCATCCCAAAATAAGATCCGGTAGATGGCCATTGAAAAGGTGTTGGCTCTCCGCGATAATCAAAACCAGTCCAGATAAACATGCCGGCTAAATACGGGCGTTCTGCATAATGTTTCCAGCCTTCTTCAATACTAACAAAATCCTGGTTCGGCCTTTTGTCATAAGCGGCTATTTGTTGTTTGGCCCGATCCGTAAAATATACTCCTCGCGAAGCATGCGTGGAACCTTCTTCCGTTCCCCAGCCACGCTGAGCAGGAAATTTTTTATGCTGATCGTCCGTATTTCCATGCGTAATGTAATTGTAGCCCATCACATCAATCACGGTAGAAATTCCGTTTCCCCAGCCACCGCTTATGGCTGCGGTAACAAAACGGGTAGAATCCATACTTTTTACATCACGCTGCATGGTTTCGGCGATGCGTGCGCCGGTTATGCTGCCTTCTACATTCCATTCTTCGTTACCAATAGACCAGCTGATTACGCTCGGATGATTCCGATCGCGCATAATCAAACGCTGCACATCATTCAAATGCGTGCTCGTCGTTCCCATCAAACGGTTTTCATCGATCACCAACATTCCTAAACGGTCGCAGGCATCAAGCAACTCTGGTGTTGGCGGATTATGTGAGCAGCGATAAGCATTCGCGCCCATTGCTTTCAATGTTTTTATCCGGAAATCCTGCAAAGCATCAGGCATGGCCACACCAACACCGGCATGGTCCTGGTGATTATTTGTACCTTTAATTTTAACGTGTTTTCCGTTCAGAAAAAACCCTTCATTCGCATCAAACCGGATGGTACGAATGCCGAAAGTTGTGGTGTAAGTATCGATGCTGTTTTTATCCTGCTTAATTTCGGTGATAACTTTATATAAATAAGGTGTTTCTACCGACCAAAGTTTTGGGTTCTGAACGGCGATGACATCCGAAATTTCTTTGCTTTTGATTGGTTGTAAAACAATTTCCTTCGGAGATGAACTTGCAACACGATTGCCATTGGCATCAATTACAGTTTGTGTTATGGTGAAAGTTTTTGCAACAGCATCATCATTTACAACTGTGGCCATAACAGTTACTTCTGCCAAATTACTTTTTACAGCAGTTGTAATAAATGTGCCATTGCTGGCCACATGCAAAGGACTGGTTTTATTGAGCCAAACATGCCGGTATATTCCGGCGCCTTCATAAAACCAGCCTTCTTCCATCGTGGCGTCTGCACGTACGGCAATAATGTTATCACCTCCGTAATTGAGGTAACTGCTGATGTCGTATTCAAAACCTAAATAACCGCTTGGGTTTGTGCCCAAATAATGTCCGTTTACCCAAACAATCGCATTCCGGTAAACACCATCGAAAGCAATACTGATTTTACGGCCTAAATCTCCAGCCGGAACACGAAAAGTTTTTCGGTACCAGCCGACACTTGTTTCAGGGAAATTACGGCCAATTGCTTTAAAACCATGACTGTAACTTGCTTTCTGATTAACAGGCTGTTCTACCGCCCAATCATGCGGCAGGTTAACTTTTCGCCAGGTACGGTCATCAAATCCTGGAGCAGCAGCACCGTCGCCGTAACCAGTTTTACTTAGGTAAGAAAAATAACCTGTACCATTACCAAAATCCTTCCTCGGATCAAACGGATGGCCAAAAGCAAAGCGCCAGCCAAAATCCATCAGCAAATGTTCTCTTGATAATGAAGCCGGTGTTTGTGAAAATCCTTGATCAGCAATAATCAAAAACCCGACTATTAATAAGCTTAGTATAGATTTTTTAGTCATAAAAGAAGTAGTGCAATTTTGCTATTTATAGATAATTAACCCTATTGCACTTTTAAGCTTACGTTTTTTCCGGTATATTTAATAGTTTGATTTGCTGTTGCTTCAAAATTTAAAGCTTTAGGTTGATTTTTGCTGATCACCACAACGTTAAAAGTCCGGTTAGTTACCATTCCAGAAAAAGTGCCTTTTCTGTCTCCAATAGTTAAAGTTTTGCTACCTTCACTATAATTAATGCTGATGGTTGAGAAAGCGCCTTTTTCGTAATTGTAATTCGTGCCTTCATCTTCATATAAATCAAATGAAGCATCTTTACCAGCATACACATGTAAAGTAATAGGTGCATCAGGTTTTTCGCTTGTATATTGAATTTCCGGTCCAACAGGAATAATAGAACCTTCTTTTACAAAAACAGGAATGCGTTCGTAAGGTGCATCGGCAGTAATCTCCTGTCCGCCGTTTTGGTATTTGCCGCTGTACAGATCATACCAGCCATTTCCGGACGGCAAATAAACTTTTCTGCTTTTAGCCTGATATTGGTAAACCGGATTAATAAGCAAAGAAGGGCCGAACATATACTGATCGTTTATATTCATCACCTTAGGATCTGCACCAAAATCCATTACCAAACCACGCATCAGCGTATAATCTTTCTGATAAGTTTTACCAACTAAAGAATAGATGTAAGGCATCAAACGGTAACGCAGTTTATCATAATACAACATACTTTGATAAGCAGGGTGATTTTCTGGTGCTACATTGTAAATTTCGCGATAAGGGAACTGGCCATGCACACGAAAAAGTGGTACAAAAGACCCAAACTGGTACCAGCGTGTCATTTGTTCACGCCATTCCGCTAAGTCTTTTTCATTTGGTTTTTCATAACGACGCTCTACTGCAAAACCACCAACATCCATTGTCCAGTAAGGAATTCCTGACATGGAGAAATTAATCCCAGCTGGAATTTGCGCTTTAAAATCTTCCCAACGGGCAGCAATATCACCGCTCCAGGTTGCTGTAGCATAACGCTGCAAACCAGCATAAGCAGAACGGGTTAACAGAAATACACGGTCATTTGGATTGGTTCCGCGTTGTCCTTCATAAATCCCCTGTGCATTTTCCAGCGGAAAAGCATTAAAATATTTGGTAGAAGAACCCAGAAAAGTTGGCGTGCTTTGTTCCTTGCGGGAAGTAATATCCGAGTTGGATAAAATATCCGGCTCGGAAGCATCCATCCACCAGGCATCGATACCTTTTGAATACAGATTCTTGTTCATCAAATCCCAAAATGCCTGACGCGCTTTCGGGTTAAAAGCATCATAAAAAGTAGAAACATAACCTTTTCCAATCCAATCGCGCTGGCGGTTAGCTATATTTCTTTTATATAACCAGCCGTTTTTATTCAGGTAATCATAATTTTTGATGCCTTCATAAAATTTTGCCCAAACGGAAAGCATAATATGCATGTGTTCATCATGCAATTGCTTGATCATACCTTTTGGATCAGGAAAACGGGTTTCATCAAATTCCTGGCTTCCCCACTGGTCCTGTTTCCAATACGACCAGTCTTCCACAATATTATCTATCGGAATTTTACGATCGCGAAACTCTTTTGCGGTTGATAAAATTTCCTCCTGCGTTTTGTAGCGTTCGCGGCTTTGCCAGAAACCCATTGCCCATTTTGGCATCATGGTAGCTTTGCCGGTGATGGTGCGGTAACCACTGATTACTTCATCAGAATTTTTGCCATAAACGAAGTAGTAATTGATATTATCTCCTGCTTCGGATGCAAAAGCAAAGGTGTTTTTATCTTTTTCCGGAATCGGACTTAACCAGTGCATTGCCAGGTAAGATTCTCCGCCATCAGGAATCCATTCTATTTTGACAGCATATTTTTTCCCTTTTTCCAGGTTGATTGCTGTTAATTCTGTTCCCGGATTCCAGGGCTGGCGCCATTTATCAGCAATCAATTTTCCATCAATCCAAATTTTTGTATAACCGGAATATTTAGTGAGGAAGTGATGCAACCCAGAATAAGAAGATTCTATAGAACCTTCATAAGTAACCAAACCGTTTTCCAACTTATAACCTGCCGGAAAGTTTTTCATATCTTTCAGGAAAGAATAATCCAGATCAGATTCCGGCCGACTAATAAAAACATTTTTCGGATTATTTTTATCAGCATAAGTTGCCGTTAACCAGCCTTGATCACCTTCTTTAGAAAACAATTTCAAACCGGATAAAGGCTGATAATTACGTATATCGCCTACTTTGGTAATCGAATAGTTATCCCATAAAATACCATAATTTTTACTGGAAACCAGGAAAGGCACGGCTACCTCAGTATTTGCCTGAAGTAATTCAACCTGCTGTCCTTTGTAGTTCATCACATCATTTTGGTGCTGGCCTAAACCGTAAAAACCTTCATCAGCAGGAGATTGAAAAACTTGTTTTAACTGATAAGAAGCTTCGCCATCGTTAGCAACCGGAACAAAACTTTTGGAATCTGTTAGAGCTTCCTGCAAAACTGGTTTTCCAGCTGCATCCATAAAAGATACTACTCCGGTTTTTAAAGATGCTTTTACTTGTACCGATGCTGTTTTTAGCAGGATAAAATCTCCGGCCTCACTTACTGTCCATTTAACTTTTGCTTTTTTCTGCTGAATAGCCATCAGACTTTTATCTGCAGAAATTTGATTAACAGGTGAAGCTGTAACATGGATAATCTTATCAGACACAACCTGCAATTGCAATAATCTGGTATGCTGGTTTTCCGGCAAGGAAATAAGCACGCCATCACTCAGTTTCTTTAAATTTCCTGTTTGGGCATTTACATCAGCAGCAAACAAATAAAAGGCAGTAAACAGGCACGCAATACGATGTATTGGTTTCTTCATAAAAAATAAAAATTAAAATGTTAGCAACAAGTTTATTTGTTACTACAATTGGTTTGTAATGAGCTTTAAACAACAACATGAATTAGTTGCTGCTGCTTTTTAAGTTTAAATTGGTTTAGGCCTTAAAAGTAAGGCAGGCACCGAATGTAATTGTTTACAAATAGGGGCACAAATGTTAACAGAGGTTTATTTTTCTGTGTTACAGAAAGTTTAATCCAATAAGTATTAGCAGAACCTTATGTAAACAAGAGGAACATTACACATTAAACACTTCAGGTTTGAACTTGCTTTTCCTGGCTGTACTCAGAAGGCAACACGTTAAATTCGGCTTTGAAACATTTAGTAAAGTATTTCTGGCTTTTAAAACCAACTTTATAAGAAACCTGTGAAATAGTAAGTTGTCCGGTTTCCAGCAATTGTGCTGCCCTTTTTAAACGAATTGTCCTGATAAATTCAACCGGGGTTTTACCCGTTATTGCAAGTAATTTCTTGTACAAGGTTACTCGGCTCATGTAAACTTCGGTACTTAATTCTTCTACAGAAAAATCAGGATTGCCCATATTTTTTTCAATCACTTTTAAAACCTGCTGCATTAGTTTTTCATCCAGAGATTCAACAGCAACTTCTCCTGGTTTTACCTCAACTTGTTTTTGGTAAGTTTTACGCATCGATTCCTGCTGAACCAACAAATTCTTAATTTTCGACAGTAAAATCTCAAAGTTAAACGGCTTGGTGAGGTAATCACTGGCACCGGTTTCCAACCCTTTTAACTGCTGCTCCTCGCCAGTTAAAGCAGTAAGCAAAACGATAGGAATATGTGTGGTGCGTGGGTCCTGCTTAATTTTATGGCATAAATCTATGCCGTTCATCTCGGGCATACTAATATCGCTTACAATTAAATTCGGATGTAGTGCCAGCGCTTTCTGCCAGCCTTCTTTTCCGTTTGCAGCCTCAATAATATGGTAAGATTCCTTTAAATTATCTTTCAGATAAAAACGAAAATCATCATTATCTTCTACCAGTAATACCATTTGTTTTTTGTTAAAGTTTTTATTTCCATTTAAAGCTTTAACACTTATTTCTGTAATAAAATCCTGCTGCTCAGCATCTGTTTCGGTAACAGCAACTTCTTGTACTGTTTTTACCGGCAATAAAATAGTAAAACAACTTCCCTGGCCATCTTCGCTTTCAACCGTAATTTCTCCGCTTTGCAGTTTTACAAACTCTTTAACGATAGACAAACCAATGCCGCTTCCCTGATTTACGATAGAACCGGGAGTTTCATTTTGAAAAAAGCGTTCAAAAATTTTATCCTGTTTTTCTTTAGGAATACCAATGCCGGTGTCCTGAATTTTGATTTCTAATAAATTAGTATTGCCTGAAGTTTTTAAATCGAGCAGTACGCTAACATGTCCGTGTTCCGGTGTAAATTTAAAAGCATTAGAGAGCAGGTTAAATAGTATCCGTTCTATTTTATCATGATCAAAATCGGTTTCCAGATGATCTATAGTCGTATCGAAGATAAAACCAATGCTTTTTTTATCGGCAATATCTGTGAATGAGTGAGACACTTCTTGAATAAAATGAACAATATTTCCTCTTCTGTTTTGGATTTTCAACTCCTGAACTTCCATTTTTCTAAAGTCCAGCAACTGGTTTACCAAATTAAGCAAGCGGCGTGCATTACGGTTAACCATTTGCAGCTGTTGCCTTTGGCTAACATTTTGTGTAGTTGATAAAATTTTATCAACCGGAGCCATAATTAATGACAAAGGCGTTCTGAACTCGTGGCTAACATTGGTAAAAAATTTAATCTTCATCAAATCAAGTTCGTGCATACGTTTGGCTTCCCGCCGTTCGTGTTCTAAAGCGTTTCGCGCTTCCTTTCGTTCCTGTTCCAGTGCAAACTCTGTTTTAATTTTTTGTATTCCACGGCGCCTCATCAAATAAAGTCCGCCAAGCACCAAAAAAGCATAGGTAAAAAAAGCAAAGGGTGTTCTCCAAAAAGGCGGAAGTATGGTGATGTTAAGCTTCGCTTCTTTATCGCTCCAAACGCCGTCTGCATTGGCAGCTTTTACCCTAAAAGTATAATTGCCAGGATCTAAGTTGGTATAAGTTGCCTTGCGAATGTTATTATCTGCTGTCAGCCAGCTTTTATCAAAGCCTTCCATCCTGTATATTAACTTAACTTTATTAGGATCAAAAAAATTAAGTGCTGCAAATTCTATAGAAAAAACGTTATCATAATATTTAAGCGTAACAGCTTTGGTATCTGTAATTGATTTCGAAAGGATAGTATTATTACCAATCTGTTCTCCAACTTTTAAACTGCGGTTAAATATTTGAAAATCAGTTAATAATACTACTGGTTTGTTAGTGTTTGATTTAATTTGTTCTGGTGTAAACAGATTAAATCCAGTGCCTCCGCCAAAAATCATTTCACCTTTTCGTGTTTTTAAAGCCGCATTTTCATTAAACTCTCTTCCTTGTAAACCATCACTTTCATCGTAGTTTTTAAAAGCAAGTTTGTAATTGTTATTGTTGCCTGAAACTGTAATATCACTAAGCCCGTTCTTTGTGCTTAACCAAATATGATCTCTGTTATCTTCCCTAACTTCTAATGTGGCATTATCAGGCAATCCATCTTCTTTGAAGAAATTTCGGAAAGTTTTTGTTTGAGGGTCGAAAATGCTTAAACCTTCACGTGTAGTAATCCAGATGAGGTCACGGCTGTCATTAAAAACAGCAATAATATTATTGTTAACCAAACTATTAGTATTTTTTTCATCATGCAGATAACTCATAAAACGGCTGGTTTTTTTTTCAAGTACAGCAATGCCATAAGAAGTTCCGATCCATATATTTCCTTCGCGATCTTCTATCAATGCAGATATATAAGAAGAATGAATAGAATTAGGCTGATTTTGGTTATAATGGTAAAAAACGTTTTTTTTTCGGTCGAACAAGTTTAACCCTCCTGCCAATGTTCCAACCCATAGCCTGTTTTGCGAATCTTCCATAATTTCCCATACACGATCGTCGGAAATACTGTTTGGATCAGCATCTTTGTGTTTGTAGTGTTTGAATTTTTTACCATCAAAACAATCCAGTCCGCCAAAGTAGGTCCCTATCCATAACTTTTGTTCGTGGTCGATCCATAAACTTACAATTACATCATTACATAAACTATTAGCATCGGCAGCATTATGCTTATACAACTGATACGTGTTTTTCTTTCGGTCGAAATAAATCAATCCGCCTCCATTGGTACCAATCCATAAATTTCCTTTAGCATCTTCAGCAAATTTATTTACATCGTCATAACCAAAACTATTAGGATCAGCCAAAAGATGCCGATACAACGGAAATTTGATGATACTTTCGTGGTAATAACTGATGCCTCTTTTATAAGTCCCTGCCCAGATAATGCCGGTATTATCTTTATAAAGTGCTGTAATGCTGTTTTGGGCAATGCTTTTATGATTATCTGCCCGGTTAGTAATATAATTGGTAGAAAACGTTTTTTTATCCAGCAGGTTAATGCCGCCATGATCTGTAGAAATCCAGATCAAGCCTTTATTGTCTTGAATAATATTATAAACAATGTTTGAATTTAGCTTGCTGCCAATGCTGTTTTTATCTATATGTTTATACTGTTTGGTTTTGGGACTGAAGTAAAATGCACCTAAAGTACCGCCATTCATATAAACCCAAATATCGTTCTGTGCATCAATAAAAATCAGTGTGGTAAACTGTTCATGAGGATAAAGCTTATTTAAGGTGTAAATTCTGCTTGTGACTTTGTTAGTTTTAGCATCAAGCTTTTCTAAAATCCCGTTATTATGGGCAATCCAAAAATTTCCTCCTGAATCTTCGGCTATATCTGTGATAGCATTAGAATAAAGCGAAGTGCTATCGTTTGGAAGATGTGTATAATGAGTGGTGTTGCGAGTATTTGGATTATAACGATAAACGCCATAACTGGTATGAACAAACCAGAAGTTGCCAGCGTGGTCTTTTTTTATGCTAAGAATTAAAGAATCAGGAATGGAAAAAGCGGCGAGCGCTTTTTTAGTATCATGACTAAAACGCTCGGTTTGTAAATCATAAATATTAAAACCAGTGCGGGTTTGAATCCATAGTTTTTGATTTGGCCCTTCCTGAATGTTGCTGATGTAATCATCATCCAAAGAGGAATTTAATTTATTGTCGTGTTTAAAAACCTTGAATTTATAACCGTCGTACCGGTTTAAGCCCGACATCGTTCCGAACCACATAAAGCCTTTGGTATCTTTATAAATACAGGTAATCTGATTGTTTGATAAACCTTGATTGATATCCAGCTGCGAAAACTGATATTGGGTGTTTTGGGCCTGCACTGATTTTAAAACAACAAAAAAGGCGAGCAGTGCTACCAGCATCTTACTTCTCATAGGTATTCTTTACTTCTTATAAAAGGTTTTATAAAGGTATTGGAATTCAATGAAAAGAATGAATAATATAAATTGACGTGGTAATGCTTAAAGATCAAGCTACTTTTTCAATTCTTCTTTTATCTAAGGGCCTGTTAAAATTTGTTCAGTTTATTGTTGCAAGTCCAGCGACGATTTGGTAGTTAACTTCTTACAATGGTTGGCGTGTATAAACACTGTATGACCAGAAAAAACAAAGGCAGCTACGTTTTTCGTAACTGCCTAATTCTGAGGTAGCGGGAGCAGGACTCGAACCTACGACCTTCGGGTTATGAGCCCGACGAGCTACCAACTGCTCCATCCCGCACTGTTTTTAATTTTATCCCGGCCATAAACTCCGGAAACCTTTCTTGGGTTTCAAAACGAATATTGTTCCCCTGAATTGGACTGCAAAGATATAATTCGTTTCTTTGCAGTCCAAATTTTATTTTAAATTATTTTTCAATGGGTCATCAGGCAGGTTTTGTAAGCATCATCGGTAAACCCAACGCTGGGAAATCTACCTTGATGAATGCGCTGGTTGGCGAAAAAATGTCCATCATCACTTCCAAAGCGCAAACTACACGCCACCGTATTTTGGGTATCGTAAACGATCCGGATTATCAGATTGTTTTTTCGGATACGCCCGGCATCATTAAACCGCATTATGCCTTGCAGGAAAGCATGATGCACCAGGTGGAAGGTTCAATTGTAGATGCCGACCTGATTTTGCTGATGACTGACATTAACGAACAGCACGACGAACAGGACGTTTTGGAAAAACTGGAAGGCTCACAAACGCCCTTGATTGTGCTCATCAACAAAATCGACAAAAGCGACGAAGAAACGGTAATGCAAAAAATAGCTTACTGGCAGGAAAAACTGCACCCAAAAGCGGTTTATGCTATTTCTGCTTTGCACCTGCAGGACATTGCTTCTTTTATCGGTACAATTTTAGCGTACATGCCCGAGCATCCGCCGTATTATGAAAAGGATTTTTTAACAGACCGCAACGACCGTTTTTTTGCTTCGGAAATTATCCGCGAAAAAATATTTAAAAGCTATAAAAAAGAGATTCCTTACAGCACAGAAGTAATTATTACGGCGTTTAAGGAAGATGAAAAAATATACCGCATCAGCTCGGAAATTATTGTAGAACGCGATTCGCAAAAAAACATTCTGATTGGGCCTGGTGGTGCTATGCTGAAAAAAATCGGTACGCATGCACGGCAAGACATGGAAGAATTTTTTCAGCGGAAAGTTTTCCTGGAAATGTTTGTAAAAGTAATTCCCGACTGGCGCAGCAAAAAAAATTACCTGAAACAATTCGGGTACGAAGATTAAATATTGGTTGCCGGTTGTCAGTTGCGAGTTCTCAGTTCTGCTCGTATAAACAGGCAACAGGCAACCCACAACACACAACAGAACATGAGTAACATAGTAGCCATAGTTGGCCGCCCCAATGTAGGCAAATCCACTTTATATAACCGTTTAACTGAAAGTCGCAAAGCTATTGTAGATGATTTTAGCGGTGTAACACGCGACCGGCATTATGGTCATGCTGAATGGGTAAACCGCACCTTTACCGTGATTGATACCGGCGGCTATGTAGCCAATTCGGAAGATGTTTTTGAAGCGGCCATCCGTGAGCAGGTTGTTATTGCCATAGAAGAAGCAACCGTAATTTTATTTATGGTGGATGTAACAACAGGAATTACAGACCTTGACGACGAGATTGCAGCGCTATTGCGACGGAGCAAAAAACCCGTGCACGTTGTAGTTAACAAAGTTGATAACACAGCCAGATATGATGAAACCTGCATTTTTTACGCCTTAGGTTTAGGTGAGATTTTCCCGATCTCTTCCATGACTGGCTCCGGAACAGGAGAATTACTGGATGAAGTGATCAAAGGATTTGATGACGAGGAAGTTGAAGAGAACGGTTTGCCAAAGTTTGCTATTGTTGGCCGGCCAAATGTTGGTAAATCTTCTTTAATCAATTCGTTGATCGGCCAGGACCGGAATATTGTTACGCCAATTGCAGGTACCACGCGCGATTCCATCCACATTCATTACAATCAATTCGGCCATAATTTTATGCTGATCGATACGGCAGGCCTCCGCAAAAAAACTAAAGTTCACGAAAATATTGAGTTTTACTCGGTGATGCGGACCATTAAAGCTTTGGAAGAAGCTGACGTGGTTTTGCTGATGATTGATGCGGTTGAAGGCATGGAAAGTCAGGACGTTAACATTTTTCACCTGGCGGAAAAGAACAAAAAAGGCATTGTTATTTTAGTGAACAAGTGGGACCTGATCGAAAAAAACAATAAAACAACCAAGGTTTTTGAAGAACAGATCAAGCAAAAGCTCGCTCCTTTTACCGATTTACCGATCATTTTTACATCCGTTACCGAGAAGCAGCGAATTTTTAAAGCGATAGAAGCAGCAACAAAAGTTTATGAAAACCGGAAGAAAAAGATCCCGACCTCCAAACTGAATGATGTGATGCTGCCGCTGATTGAAAGCTTCCCGCCGCCTTCACTTAAAGGAAAATTTGTAAAAATTAAATACGTTACGCAAATTACCGGAACAGCGCCAATGTTTGCTTTTTTCTGCAACCTTCCTCAATACATCAAGGAACCTTATAAACGTTTTATAGAAAACAAATTGCGCGAGAACTTTGATTTTGAAGGTGTGCCCGTTCAGATATTCTTCAGGCAGAAATAATTACAAAGTACTTCTTTTATCAACATAAAATATAAGCGTAAAAAGTAGCAATTTTTTACTGGTAAAAGAAGCATGTGCCTTATTTTCAATTCTGATTTGTTTGCTGAAATTAAGATCAGTTTATTATATCCACAAAAAGCAGCTTTATATTCAGGCATTTTTACCGATTTTTGCATGATAAAAGAAGCATTTTGAATGGAACAAAGAACTACCGAAAAAGACTCGGCATATAATCATTTAGAACAAATGCCTTTGCGCCAGATTCTGGAAAACATCAACAAAGAAGATAAAACAGTACCTGATGCAGTTGAAAAGGCCATTCCGCAAATAGAAAAACTGGCAGCGGCAACAGCAGAAAAAATGCAGGCCGGCGGCCGGCTTTTCTACATTGGTGCCGGAACAAGCGGTCGGCTGGGCGTGGTTGATGCTTCAGAATGTCCGCCAACTTTTGGTGTTCCCTTTGATTGGGTTGTTGGTATTATTGCCGGTGGCGATAGTGCTATCCGTAAAGCTGTAGAGTTTGCCGAGGACGATACAGAGCAGGCATGGAAAGACCTCGAACAATACCAGATCAACCCAAAAGATGTACTGGTTGGCATTGCAGCATCCGGTTCTACGCCTTACGTTATCAGCGGGTTGCAAAAAGCCAATGCGGCAGGTATTACAACCGGTTGTATCGTTTGCAATTCTGGCAGTAAGGTTGCGGCCGAAGCTGCCTTTCCGGTAGAAATTGTGACCGGACCAGAGTTTTTAACAGGATCAACCCGCATGAAAGCCGGAACGGCACAAAAACTGGCATTAAACATGCTTACTACTTCTGTGATGATTTGTTTAGGCCGGGTAAAAGGTAATAAAATGGTAGATATGCAGTTAACCAATCATAAACTGGTTGACCGGGCAGTCAGGATGGTGGTTGCAGAAACCGGACTCGACGAAACCAAAGCATCAGCATTATTAGAACAATACGGAAGCGTTAGAAATGCAGTTGCCCATGCTTCTTTTACCGGCAAAAAACTTTAGTTATAAATTTATTCTGCTGAAGGGAAAATAAACAATGCACGAAATTGAGCCCTATTATAAATGGCGCGACGATTATATCGCTTCAGAAGATGATCGTTCGCCTTTCTACGAAACCGAATACAACGAATTTGAGTTTGATAAACAGGTTTACAACTACCTGATCCATCCGCAGTGGGATTCTTTCGGATCAAACACTCTTTACTTAAAAGTGCTTTATGCTGATTATGAGCTAGGCTTTACCATTATTGAACTGATTGGTGAATGGAACGATGCCATTGACAACGACATTATGCTTTTAAAACGAGAAATTTTAGAACTGATGATGGACGAAGGCATCAACCATTTTATCCTGATTGGCGAAAATGTGCTTAACTTTCATACTTCGGATGATTCGTATTATGAAGAATGGTTCCAGGAAGTGGAAGACGGCTGGGTTGCGGGCATCAACTTCCGCGAACATGTGCTCGACGAATTCAAACAAAGCAATATCGACTATTATATTAACTTTGGTGGCGGTTTAGAAAACATCAACTGGCGCGCCTTAAAACCTGTCCAGCTTTTTCAAAGAGTGGAAGAACAGCTACAAAAACGGCTTAAC